>JBIQJE010000003.1:0-334235 GCA_044507625.1 Hyphomicrobiaceae bacterium
CGCTCCCCGTCCGCACCAGCAGCCAGGAGAAATATAGGCCGATCGTGAGCACTTCAATGAGGCCGAACACCGAGTAGCCGAAGTGCAGCATCGTCCATAAAACTGCCGTGAGGACGCCGGTGCCGGCGAGCCCGAGCCTGGACTTCGCCAGCCCGGAGAAGAGGAACCCGCGGAACAAAAGCTCCTCCGACAGCGGCGCGCCGATTGCGATGGCAGCCAGCGCCAGCATCGCCGTCTCGCCCTGCAGCAGCTCCTTGAAGACCCGCAGATCCCCGACCACCACCTCCGGTGCGAGCCACAGCAGCAGCGCTGTCCACAGGCCCGTGAGCACGAACATCGGGATGAGCGCCAGCCCCATAACTTTCCACCCGCCCCGCGGCGGGCGCAGCGCTAGCGTTTCGGCGCGGTTGGAGCGGAAGAATCCTGCCGCGATAACGGTCAGCAGGACAAGGCTGACTTGCAGCGCCACGAGCCAGACGGTGACCATGTTCGCCTGTGCGGAAACGCCAACCTCGGGCCCTACACTGACGAGCGCGGCGACGCCCGATGAAGCCAAAAGCGCAATGATGGCGGCACCGGCAAAAATGGCCGCGCCCGCCGGCAATACCGCCCACGCCGGCCAGCCCGTCTGCGGAACGTACGCCGGCCCCGTCGACCGTGCGTCGAAATCATGCGATGGAACTGACAGCTTACGCTCCCACCCCTGCCGGCACGCGCCGGGCTGCTATCCCTCGCCCTGCCTATACCACGGCGGCGCAATGCGCATAGGGAGGCATATTCTGCCGGATGCGTCGAATGCGATCGGCGCCACAGCCCGCGGGGGCTTCCAAGCGCACCGTGTCACGGCATGACTGCACATGTCGCGGGTGAGGCAGGCTTTTTTTCTCGTGCATCTGCCTCTATATTCGGATTGCCGGATTCGTCCGGCTATGGCGATAAACGCGGCCGTAATAAGCCGATCGGACCCGGGGGCAGTACCCGGCGCCTCCACCAAATGCCGCCGCCCGATGCATATCCGCAAGGGCAGGCACGTAGGATCGAGCTGCGGCAAGCGCCGCGGCGGCATCTGATGGGGGCGAACTAGGATCGACGAAGGTGTAAAGGGCTTAGCTTTTGCTCGGCATGGTTCCGCCGTCATCGGGCCATTCAGAATAGTTGCCAATGACAACTATGCTGAGGCTGCTCTCGCTGCGTAATGCAGTGCGACTAGCCTGAACTTGAAGCCCTTACCCTTAGCCGGGTAAGGCGCGGTCCGGAGGGCACCGGGCAACAGAAGCCCTCCACTTACACCCGGTCCGACACCCAATCGGCCCGGGAAGTGACCGGGGACCAACAAGCGAGACCGATGCCGGCCGAGCCGACGATCGATTATGAGGCCCTAGCCCAGGACGCCATGCGTGGCGTCGTGCGCACGGTTCTTGCCCAGGCGGCCAAATCCGGTCTGCCCGGCGATCACCATTTCTATATCTCCTTCGATACCGGCGCCTCGGGTGTCGTGCTGTCCAAGCGTCTCAAGGAAAAATATCCTTCCGAGATGACGATCGTGCTGCAGCACCGCTTCTGGGATCTTCTTGTCTCGGAAACCGGGTTCGAGGTGAAACTCACGTTCGATGGCATCCCGGAGCGGCTCGTCGTGCCCTTCACCGCCATCCGCGTCTTCTTCGACCCGAGCGTGCGCTACGGCATGCAGTTCGAAAACCCCGAAGGCGAGGAGCCCGACGCCAACGAGAGCGTCCAGCGCTCCAACTCCAACGGACGCTCCAATGCCGAGCGCGCCAATGGCGGCGCAGGCGGGGCCGCGACGCTGCGGTCAACCGCCCCCAAGAAGCCCCGCGTGCCGCGCAAGACGAAGGCGGAAACCGCGGCCGAGTCGCTCGGCCAGCCGGCGGCTGAGCCGTCATCCTCCTCGCCCATGTCGGACCGGCCCGAACCTCCCGCGCCCACGCCGCTGCAGCCCGCCGCGGCCAAGGAGGGCGACGAGCAGCCGCTCCCGAGGCAGGACAACGGCGGCGCTCAGATCGTCCGGCTCGACGCCTTCCGCAAGAAGTAGCCTCCTTGCCGTTAGAAGCGGCAGCCCCCGTTCCGCACCGCGCGGCGCGGGGCAAGCACCGTTGCGTGCCGCCCGCGATCGCTGAAATGAAATCGGCGGCGCGCAGGCCGCCGATTTCGTCTCTGGATCAGGGCTCGGATCAAGCGGAGCGCAGCGCCCCCACATCGATCGGCAGCTTGCGCAGCCGCACGCCCGTCGCCGCATGCACGGCGTTGAGCACCGCCGGCATGACGACGGATGTGCCCGGCTCACCGATGCCACCGGGTGCTTCGCCGCTCTTCACGATCTCGACCGCGATCTTCGGCGCCTCGTCTATCCGCAGCACGCGATAATTGTCGAAGTTCGACTGCTCGACGCGGCCATTCTTGAGCGTGATTTCACCCCAGAGCGCCGCCGACAGGCCGAAAATGATGCCGCTCTGGAGCTGGGCTTCGACGGTGTCGGGATTGACCACCTGTCCGCAATCGACAGCCGCGCACACGCGGTTGACCCGCACCTCGCCACCATCGTCCACGCTCACCTCCGCCACCTGCGCAAGGTAGGTGCCGAACGCATAGAGCAGTGCGATGCCCCGGCCATGCCGCGGCGGCAGCGGCTCGCCCCACCCCGAGAGTGCCGCCGCGCGCTCCAGCACATGATGCGCCCTGGAGTTCTTGGCCGTCAGCTCCAAGCGGAACTGCAGAGGGTCTTTCTTCGCCGCGAGCGCCAGCTCGTCGATGAAGCTTTCGATGACGAAAGCATTGCGCGTGGGACCGACGCCGCGCCAGAAGGCGGTCGGGACTCCCTGCGGCTCCTCGCGCACGTAGTCGACGTGGAAGTTGGGGATGTCGTAGGGCAGCTCGATTGCGCCATCGACCGCATCCGGATCGACTCCGTTCTTCATCGCCTCGGGGAAGAAGCGCGACATGATCGAGGAGCCGACGATGCGGTGCTTCCAGGCGACGATCTTGCCGTCGCTATCGAGGCCGGCAGCGATGCGGTCGTAGTAGTACGGCCGATACATATCGTGCTGGATGTCCTCCTCGCGGCTCCAGACGACCTTCACCGGATCCTTCGACTGTTTGGCGATGAGCGCCGCCTGCAGGATGAAATCGAACTCCAGCCGCCGGCCGAACCCCCCGCCGAGCAGGTGATTGTGAATGCGCACCTTGCTCTCGTCGAGGCCCAGCGCCTTCGCGACGACCTTCTGCGCGATGGTGGGTATCTGCGTGCCGACCCAGATGTCGCAGCCGTCCTCGCCGACCTCGACGGTGCAGTTGATGGGCTCCATCGTCGCGTGGGCGAGAAACGGGTTCTCGTAGACGCTGTCGAGCTTCTGCGCCGCACCCGCGAGCGCCCCTGCCGCATCGCCCTCACTCTTGGCGACGGCGCCATCGCGCTCGGCGGCCTTGGCGAGGGCCGCCACCACATCGGCGGTCGAGACCGAAGCATTCGGCCCATCGCTGAACTTTGGCGCGGCGGCCTCGAGACCGCTTCGCGCCGCCCAGTAATGGTCCGCGATCACCGCCACGGCATTGTCGAGCTTCACCACCTGGCGCACGCCCGGCACCGCGAGTGCGGCAGCCTCATCAACCGACGTCAGCGTGCCGCCGAACACCGGCGCGGCCGAAACCTGCGCGATCTTCATGCCCGGCACCTGCGCGTCGATGCCGAATTTCGCCGTGCCGTTTACCTTGCCCGCCGCATCGATGCGGCGTACCGGCTTGCCGATGATCTGGAACTGGCTCGGTTCCTTGATCGCCACGTGATCTGGAACCGACAGCTTCGCCGCATCGTCGACGAGAGCGCCGTAGCCGATCCGCTGGCCGCTCTTGGCGTGGATCACCTGCCCTGCCTCGGTCTTCAGCTCCGTCGTATCGACGTTCAGCTTCTTAGCCGCAGCTTCGATGAGCATCTGCCGCGCGGCCGCGCCGGCTTCGCGCATGGGTTTATAAAAGCCGCGCACCGATGTGGATCCGCCGGTGATCTGCGCGCCGCCCACGGCCGCGTTGCCATAGAGCTTGTCGTTGGGTGGGGCGATCCCGTACGCGACCGCCTCCATCGGCACGTCGAGTTCCTCCGCGACGAGCATCGGCAGCGCCGTGTAAGTGCCCTGTCCCATCTCGATGGACGGCGATATCACCGTAACCTTGCCGTCCCGGTCGATCCTCAAAAAGCCGTTGGGCGCGAACTCGGCCACCGGCGCACTGCCCGGCTCGGCGTCCGCAGTCTCCACCCATCCGATCATCAGCCCGCCGCCAAAGGCAGCGCTCGCCTGCAGGAAGCGGCGGCGGCTGAGCCCCGCGGCCTCGCCGCCCTCAGCAAGACCGGCACGCGAAAGAATGTTCTGCATGGTGCGCTCTCCTTACTTGCCGGCGGCGGCGACCTTCGCCGCCTCCTTGATGGCTTCCCGGATGCGCACATAGGTGCCGCAGCGGCAGATATTGCCCGACATGCCCTGGTCGATGTCGGTATCGGTCGGCTCGGGCGTCGCCTTGATGAGAGCCGCCGCGCTCATGATCTGGCCTGACTGGCAGTACCCGCATTGAACCACGTCGAGGTCCAGCCACGCCTTCTGCACCGCCTTGCCGGCGGGGGTTTCCGCGATGCCTTCGATGGTGGTGATGGCGCGTCCGGCAGCTTCGGATACCGGCGTGAGACACGCGCGCTGCGCCTCGCCGTCGATGTGAACCGTACAGGCACCGCATTGTCCGATGCCGCATCCGAATTTCGTTCCGGTCATGCCCAGAAGGTCGCGGATGACCCAAAGAAGCGGCATGTCGTCGGGCGCTGCGACGGAAACCTTAGCGCCGTTGACTGTGAGATCGATCATAATTGGCTTTCCCTGGAGGCAAGGGTGACGGGGGAAATATAGCGCATGAGAGCCCGCTTACCACCGCTCCCCCCTGTGGGATGCCGGAGCGACGGGTCGCACCGGAACAATTTTAGCGATCCGGCGCACATTCGATCCGCAGCGGACGCCGCAGCAGAGGAGCGCATGAAACAGCGCCGCGGCCGCTATCGCTGCCAAGTTTGGATGCGCGGCGCGCGCGGGGTGCGCAGCACACCGATGCATGCGCGGTTGCTTCCTGCAGCGAAGCGCGCACTGCGCATTGCAATGTCGTAACGCAAACGGGCTTCAGCGGTATGTGCGCGCGACCATCGAAGCAGCACCGCGATTGCGTCACACACAAATGCAATGGCGTGCATGCAGCAAATCATCGACGGCAAAGAAATTAGACGCTACAACAGCAGCAGCGATCACGAGACGATGTATGCCCCAAGCGGCTGAACCACCATTTGCACGTCTACTTTCGTCGGCAAGACGCCGCCGCATCCGTCGGCGTGTTGCCGTGCGCTACCGCACCTCGGTGCACTACGCGCAATGGCTCCATGCGCTCTGCGCCGTCTCGCTGCCGGAAGCCGTCCACGCGTCTTCCCGTCCATTGCGTCGCCTGCGCCGTCGCCATCACCAGGCGCGCCACGCGCGGTGCGGCAGCCGACGGCGGCAGCAGCGGCGCTTCATCTATGCACAGCGCTTAACCGTAAAGGTCATCCGGTCGCACCAGAGCCGTCGCGGCGAGACCGGTGAGGCGCGCCGGGTGAAACCCGCCAAGACTGTCAGCGTATCCAGCACGCGTACGGCGACATTCGCCCGCCGGCGCCGTCCGGTGCGGACCATGCGGCCGGGATTTGCAGCCCCGCGGCCACGCCGCCGCTGAGCGCTTCCTTTTCCGATAAGAAGCGCGATGGACAGAGAGCGCTTCCGGAAAAGTGGGCACCGGTTTTCCGATAAGAAGCGCGATGAAAAGAGAGCGCTTCCGAAAAAGTGACACCATGCGGCGATTCAACAAAAGTAGCGCGCTCCAGCGAGCGCGTACGCAATTAGAGCGCGCAGACTGGCGCGCCGTGAAGCCCCGAATACAGCTTAAAATCAGCAGAAGTTTTGGGGTGCCGATATCTTAACGGCGCGGGAGCATGGCAGGTCGGCAGGCAGCGGACCTGCCCACTTATTCCTTCCCATTGCAGCGCGCAGGCGCGCACGCTCCGGTCAGCGTTGCACTGTGCCGCGGGCATTCGCTCTGTCAGACGGCGCGCAAAGCCGGCCGCGCCGGTGCAAGGTCCCCTTCGTCCGGCTTGCGGCCCACCGCCGAGTAGCGCAGGCCCGCGGCGTGGGCGAGGTCGGCCGAGAACACATTCCGCAGATCGACGAGCATGTCGCCGCGCATCGAGGCCTTGGCGGCTTCGAGGTTGAGGCCGCGGAACTCGTTCCATTCCGTCACCGTCACGAGGACATCCGCCCCCGTCGCGGCCTCGAGGGCGTTCTCGCACCATACGACGCCGGGCAGCAGCGGCTCCGCCTGGCGGCGGCCCTGCGGGTCGACGGCGCGAACGCTCGCCCCGCGCTCCTGCAGCATCGGAACGATGACGAGGCTCGGCGCATCGCGCATGTCGTCGGTGTTCGGCTTGAAGGTGACGCCCAGGATCGCGATGGTCTTGCCGCGAACCGAGCCGCCGGCAGCCGCCTCGATACGGTGCGCCATGGCGATCTTGCGCTCGTCGTTGACCCGCTGCACCTGCTCGATGATGGTTACCGGTGTCTTGTTCTCGCGCGCGGTCCTGATCAGCGCCGACACATCCTTCGGGAAGCACGAGCCGCCATAACCGGGCCCCGGATGCAGGAACTTGTCGCCGATGCGGCGGTCCTTGCCGATGGCGGACGCCACTTCCTGCACACCGGCGCCGACAACCTCGCACAGGTCGGCAATCTCGTTGATGAAGCTGATCTTGAGGGCCAGGAAGGCATTCGCCGCATACTTCGCCAGCTCCGCCGACTCACGCCCGACGAACATCACCGGCGCACTGCGCAGGGCGAGCGGCTTATAAAGGCGGCCCATCACCGCCTGCGCGCGCTCATCGTCGACGCCCACGAGCACCCGGTCGGGGTGCATGAAGTCGCCGATGGCCGAGCCTTCGCGCAAAAATTCCGGATTGGAGCACACCGCGAAATCGCCATCCGGCCGGGCCGCGCGCAGCCGGCACTCGATTTCGCGGCTGGTGCCGACTGGCACGGTCGACTTCGTCACGATGACCGTGAAGCCCTCAAGGTGCGGCGCGATCTCCTCGACTGCCGCATAGACGTAGGAAAGGTCGGCGTAGCCGTCGCCGCGGCGCATCGGCGTGCCGACCGCCAGCAGGATCACATCGGCATTCTTTGCAGCGGGTCCGAGGTCGTCGGTGAATACGAGGCGCCCCGCCTGCATGTTCCGCTGCAGCAGGTCGTCGAGGCCAGGCTCGTAGATCGGGGATTTGCCGGCGTTCAGCTCCGCAAGACGCTGCGGATCCTTGTCGACGCACGTGACGCTCCAGCCGAACTCGGAGAAGCAGGCCGCCGACACGAGGCCCACGTAGCCCGCTCCGATCATGCAGATGTTCATCGTCGCATCGCGCTGCGCATCCGGCGAGGTACCGGTGCGGCCTGCGCCTCCCTCTCGCTTGGCCCTTATGGAATGACTCTAGGCCGAAACGGCGCCTGCCGAAACGGGCCAGGAGCCCGGCGGTAAATTCATCTGACCGCAGCGGCTAACCGGTTCGCGCTCCCGCGTGCGTGCGGCCTGACGTCGCGCAAATGTTGCCAGCGGCTTGCGCGGCAATCTACGCGCCGTAATCCCGCCGTGTGACCCCATTGTGAACATGCCCTCCCGGGGCGTTCGGCGGACGGCCGAAATAAACTGCTACCGCAACGCTTCCGCGCCTGGCGTGGTGAAATTGCCGGGCCTGTGATAAGCGGCATACGTCAAATTTACGCGAGATTGGGCACGCCGAAATGAGCACGAACGACAAAGCCACAAGGACCGAGACCGACACATTCGGCCCCATCGAGGTTGCCGCGGACCGCTACTGGGGCGCGCAGGCGCAGCGCTCGCTGGGCAACTTCAAAATCGGTTGGGAGAAGCAGCCGCTTCCGATCGTCCGCGCGCTCGGCATCGTGAAACGGGCCGCCGCCGAAACCAACATGGCGCTCGGCCGCCTTGATCCGAAGCTCGGGGAGACCATCGTCAAGGCGGCGCAGGAGGTGATCGAGGGCAAGCTCGACACCCATTTCCCGCTCGCCGTCTGGCAGACCGGATCGGGCACCCAGTCGAACATGAACGCGAACGAGGTCATCTCCAATCGTGCCATCGAAATGCTGGGCGGGGAGAAGGGCTCGAAGAAGCCCGTGCACCCGAACGACCACGTGAACATGAGCCAGTCGTCGAACGACACGTTCCCGACCGCCATGCACATCGCCTGCGCCGAGGAGATCGCCCACCGGCTGATCCCGGCACTACAGAAGCTGCGCAACGCGCTGAACGACAAGGCCGAGGCGTGGAAGGACATCGTCAAGATCGGCCGCACGCATACGCAGGACGCAACCCCGCTCACCCTCGGGCAGGAGTTCTCCGGCTATACCCAGCAGGTCGAGAACGGCATCAAGCGCATCGAGCAGACGCTGCCCTCGCTGATGGAACTGGCCCAGGGCGGCACCGCGGTGGGCACCGGCCTCAATACGCCGAAGGGCTTCGCTGAAAAGATCGCCGAGCGCATCGCCGCCATCACCCAGCTTCCCTTCACCTCGGCGCCCAACAAGTTCGAGGCCCTCGCGGCGCACGACGCCATGGTCATGAGCCACGGTGCGATCAATACGCTGGCGGCGGCCCTTTTCAAGATCGCCAACGACATCCGCCTGCTGGGCTCGGGCCCCCGTTCGGGTCTGGGCGAGCTGGCGCTGCCGGAGAACGAGCCCGGCTCCTCGATCATGCCCGGCAAGGTGAACCCGACCCAGTGCGAAGCGCTCACGCAGGTGTGCGTGCAGATCTTCGGCAACAACGCCGCCATCACCTTCGCCGGCAGCCAGGGTCACTTCGAGCTCAACGTCTATAATCCGGTGATGGCCTATAACTTCCTTCAGTCGGTGCGGCTGATGGCCGATGCGGCAGTCTCCTTCACCGACAACTGCGTCGTCGGCATCGAGCCCCGCATCGATAACATCAAGGCGGGCGTCGAACGTTCGCTGATGCTCGTCACCGCGCTCGCGCCGAAGATCGGCTACGACGCCGCTGCCAAGATCGCCAAGACCGCGCACAAGAACGGCACGACGCTGCGCGAGGAGGCGGTCGGCGGCGGATATGTGACGGATAAGGAGTTCGACGAGATCGTCGATCCGCGCAAAATGCTGGCGCCGGACTGACGCCGGCAGCTTTGGACCGCAAATTTTCGGAAGCTGAATGATGGGCGCCGAAATCGTCAACCTGCGCACCGCACGCAAAGCGAAGCAGCGCCGCGATGCGCAGGAACGTGCCGCCGAGAACCGCGCCAGGTTCGGCCGCACGAAGCACGAGCGCCAATCCGAGCGCGCAAAGGAAGAGCTCGCCGCGAGGCGTCTCGACGCCCTGCGGCGCGATAACAGCGGCCCCGACGATGAGCCGGGAGCCTGACATGGGCGCCAACGGCGAGCCTTCATCCCGGCGACACCCTGCGAGACCGCAGAAGCGATCGTTCTCGATCAAGGGCCATCGCACGTCGATTTCAATGGAAGCGCCGTTCTGGGATGCCCTGCAGCAGGCCGCTGCGGCGGAAAACACCACGCTTGCCGGCCTCATCGCCCGTATCGATGCCGCGCGCGGCAACGCAGGCCTGTCGAGCGCCGTCCGCGTCTGGGTGCTCGACTATTTCCGGCGCGGCGCGCACACGGCGGACGGGTAGAGCGCCCGCATCGCGCCGGCACCGCGAGTCGAATGCCGCCGCGGATCGTCAGTTGGTGTTCTGCAGGTTGCGCAGCACTTCTTCATTCGGCTGCATATGCCGCTGCGTGCGGCGCGGCCGATAGCTGGCCCCCGACGGCGTTGCGCCCGGCGGCGGCGTGATGCTTCCCGCTTCCACCGGAGCTTCGAGAATATCGGATGGCGCGGCTCCGAACGTCTGCCCTTCCTCTCCCGGAGCTGGAGGCACGACGACACCCGGAGCGCTGGCGCTGCTCGGCGGCACCGCCGGCGCAGCGGTAACCGATTGCGATGTCTCCGGGCCGCTGGACACGGCATTGCCGCCCGTCGGCGAGGGTGAAATTGAAGGAGCCGCGCGCGGTCCGGGTGGCACGGGAAGCGGCGCGCTGCCCTCGTCGGATTCCAGCGAGCGGCGCCGCTCCTCGTCGCGGCGGGCGCGCTCCGCATCGGCCTGATGCAGGCGCTCGAGCTGATCGGCGTCGAGCTCCATCTTCCGGATTGCAAGCTCGCGCTCGAGCGGCTCGGAGGTGATACGCGAGGTCAGCGCCCAGGCATCCGCCAGACGCCCCGTATAAACGACGCCGACACTCGGTAACGCACCCAGACGCGGCTTGTCCGGCTGCGGCACATCCGGTGCGCGCGGCTCGATCACCCACGCACTGTCGACGATCAGCGAGGCAAGATCGACAGTCGTCTCGACCTTTGTGGTGCCGGCGTCGGAAGCAAGCGTTACGAGCGCGAGTTTCGCAGCACCATCGCCGATCTCGATCGGTATGTCGCGGGGGCCGACCGCCACGTCGGCCGCATCGAATTGCGCGCGCAGCGCCTCCGCCAGTTGCTCGCCCGTCGCCCCCGCCTCGCCGCTCAGCGCGGCGTTCGAGGCTGCAACGACCGCGAGCGGCGTCGGCACGTGGAGGCTCAGATCGCCGAGCTTCAACTCACCCTTGCCGGTGGCAACCGATACGAGCGCGCCCGGCGTCGAAGCGCGGGATTTGAACTCGAGTGCGAGCGAGGCCTGCGGATCCTTCGCATCCGCCCCGGGCGCGCCCCCGCCATTGGCAGCCTTGCGCACATGCATATTCGCGATGTTCAGCGCGCCGTCGAGGCTTGCGCCGCCCGGCGCCCGCTCCAGCATCACGCGCGCCGACAGATCGCCGCCCAACACCTTGCCTTCGAGCTTTTTGACCTCGACCTTGCCCGGCTCGAGCGTCACCTCCGCGCGCGCCTTGGGAATCACCATGCGCTCGGCGAGCGTCAGCGTACCAAAGGAGACGCCGAGCTTGCCCTCGATACCGTCGAGGGCGGCGAAGTCGAAGGCGTGTTCGGGCCAGATCGATTTGCCCGCCGTCAGCGGCTCTGCGCCGGGAACCTCGGCGGGCGGCTTGCGGTCGAGCACCAGCCTCATCAGGCCGGGCACGGAAGCATCCTCGACGGTCAGCTCGCCGGTGACGATGGCCGGTCCCTCGCTCGGATAGGCGAGCGCGAACGACCCTCCGACCTTGCTTCCGCCGATGCTCAGATCCTGCAGCTTCAGCTCCGTGGCGTTATCGGTCGAGTTGACGTGCAGCGTGCCGACGATCGGTGTCTCGCTGAGCGCCACGCCGCTGCCGAGACCGGCGACAGCCATCGCTTCGCTGAGCGCGCGCGCCGAAATGCGCAAGTCGCCATCGAGGCCGCGACCGCCCTCGCCTGGAAGCACCACCCGTCCGTCGTAGCCGAAGAAGAGCGCAGGCCCCTGCGCCGATGCCGAAACCGTCATGCCCTTGGCCGGCGTGCCGACGGCCTTCACGAAAACCTGCCCGGCCTGCGCCGCATCCGCGGTTGGAGCATGAGCCGCACCACGCGCGCTGAGGCTCGCCACGATGCGTGAAACATCCGTGCTGTCGACGGTCAATGAAATGTCGGCTGGCGCCGCGCGCCAGTTCCCGAGGCCGCCGTCCAGCATGGCATTGGCGACGACACGGCCGCCGCCCTGCGCACTGCCGTCGATCGTCACGTCCGCGGCGCCGGGCTGGCGCACGCCGAGCTGCAGCGCGCCGGCGATGCGCATCGGAGCGAGCGAGCTGAACGTCTCCGCTTGGCCGCGCACATCCTCCGGCGGATCGATCAGCGCGATCAGCTTGCCGTACGTCTCGGCGGTTGGTGCGCTCATGGTCCAGCGGAGCGTGCCGCGCGGGCTCGTCGTCGCGTCGGCGACGTCGCCTTCCAGCTCCAGCTTGAGCCCGTCGGCGGTCGCGAAACGGTATGAGCGCACAGCCACCCGTCCGCCGGCGATGCCAACATCCATGTTCAGGTTGCGCAGCCGCTGCCCGCCGGCCACCAGCTCGCCAGCCCGCACGCGCAGATCGAGATCCATCGTCGCGGGATCGAACCACGCGACCTTGGCTGGCACCGCAGCCGCCTCGGCCGTGCCGCCGGAAGCGATGACGCGCTTGAAAGCTTCCACGCCCGCTGGCCAGAACTGACCCGCATCGATCTCGGCGCCATCCAGCGTCACTTCGACATGCGGCCGATCCTTATTCGCATAGTGCATCTCGCCCGTGAGCGGACGCCCGCCGATCTCAGCGCCCGCCTCCGTCAGGTGGATGCCGTCCTCGCTCATCGCGAGCTGGCCCTGCAGGGAGAACGGACCTTCGTTGCGCAAGGCCTCCGCGAGAGGCTTGCCGCGGGCAGCCCAGTCGAGGAACCGCGTCAGGCTCGTTCCATGCAGCGTGACATCACCGCGAAACGACTGCCCGTTGCCCGCCTCGGCAACGGTCCCGTCGAGCGCGAGACGCGTTCCGCCGGGCAAGGCCACACGCAACTTGTTGAGTGCCAGCGTCCCGCCGCTGCGCGCCACCTCGAGCTGCACCCCGCTCACCGGCTCTCCGCCGAGACTCGCCTGATCGAGGTCGAACCGCACTTTGCTGTCGGCGTTCTTCGGCAAGGCGGTCATCATCGCCCTGATGAAATTGCGCGCGGTCGCGATGGGGTTGCCGCCGCCTTCTTCCGGCTTCGTGACGCGATCGAGATCGAGCCAGCGCGAAGCGAGATCCATGTTGACGCTCAGCCCGTCATCCCAGGTTGCGTTCGCAGAGCCGGAAATGAGCTGCGGCTGTCCGACGTGCTCGAAAGCGACGGCGATATTTTCGACGCGCAGCCCCTTCGCATCGCCATCGATGTGGGCACGGAAATCGAGCAGCGGCGCTTCGGGCTTGCCCGATGCCGAATTGGGTACGGAAGCCGCTGCGCCGGGCGGCGCGAGTGGGTCGCCTGCGAGCGCCAGCTTGGCCGTCAGCTCACCGTCGATGCGTGGCGTATTTTTGATATCCGCCACCCGGCCATCGACCGAATAGGTGCTGTTGTCGTCGCCGGTGCCGCGCACCGTCGCCTTGAAGCGCATGCTGCCGTCGGGCTCCGCCATGCCGGTGACGAGGCGCAGCTCGCGCTCTTCGTCGCGCCATAGCGTCGTGCCCTTGAAGGCGAAGGGCCCGGAGGTCGATTCCGCCTTCAGCTCGCCATTGAGGCCGGTGAGGTCGGCGAAGCTGATGCCGCGCGGCCCGTGGAAAGTGACGGCGCCGTCATTGATCTTCACCGATTGCAGCGTCACGCCCGCGGGTACGAACGGCAGCGATCCCGACGATATGGAGAAGCTGCGCCAGTTTCCCGCGCCCTCAGCATCGACGGCGAGCCGCAGCACCGGCTTGTCCAGCACCACCTCGTTCGCTTCGATGATGCCCTTGAGCAGCGGCGGCGCCGAAAGGCGCATGGTGAAGCTTTCCGCGCGGAAAAACGGCTCCCCCGTCGCGCCGGTCGGATCGGCGATGCGCAGCTTCTCGAAACTGACGTAGGGCGAAGGCAGCAGGCGCAGATTCACATTGCCGCCGACCCGCACTTCGCGCCCGAGGATGCGGGTTGCCTCTTCCTCGAAAACCCCGCGATAGCCGTTCCAGTCGATGAAATAGGGGACGGCAAAAAGCGCCGCCAGGGCGAGCGATATCAGCCCAGCAATATAGAGAAGCCCGTTGCTCATCTAACTTTTCAGGATCCCGATAGGCATTTCGGCCTCCCTGCAACATTGCGGGATGGGAACGACTGCAACCCCGCCGGGATGCCCGCGTCAAATATCACGCCGATGACGCACCCTAGGGGTGCGCCGCCGTCTTCGGCGTATGACCGGCAGGTACTCTAACTTATTCGCGGTGCCCTGTCTGGACCACGATGTGCCAGTATTACATAGCCGGGCAACGGAAAAATGGCACCCGGCCTTGGGCTCGCCGCATCATTGGTCGCATGGCCGGGCCGTGCGTATAGGTCTCGGCGGAATGGGGCGAATCAGGGCGCTCCAGCCCCCATATACGTACCCAACTGGTGTGGGCGAATCGCGCGCGGCCGTTGCCGCGCCGGGCCCGGTGATATAGTTCGGAAGCATGGCGCAAAGCGGAAAACATTTGGCGAACACGGCCCCCGTGGACGATGACGAGCTGCCCTTCGATCTGCCGCCGCGGTCTGACGCGGCAGGACAGTCCGCAGCGGACGAGACTTCGCAATCCGACACGCCGCCCTTCGACCTGCCCGAGGCCGCGCCCCGGCCCGCACCGCAGCCGGTCGAAAGCGCTCCGCCGCGCCCATCCCTTTCCGCCCGCGCCCTGCAGAGCGCGAACGCCGCCACCGCGGCCGCACCCTATCTCGAAGGGCTGAACCCCGAGCAGCGCGAGGCGGTCGAAGCGCTCGACGGCCCGGTACTGGTCCTCGCCGGCGCCGGCACCGGCAAAACCCGCGTCCTGACCACCCGTATCGCGCACATCCTCGCGACCGGCCGTGCCTATCCCGGCCAGGTGCTCGCCGTCACCTTCACCAACAAAGCCGCGCGCGAAATGAAAGAGCGCATCGGCATGCTGGTCGGCGGCGCGGTGGAGGGCATGCCATGGCTCGGCACCTTCCACTCCATCGGCGTCAAAATCCTGCGCCGCCACGCCGAGCTCGTCGGCCTGAAATCCAGCTTCACCATCCTCGACACCGACGACCAGCTCCGCCTTCTGAAGCAGGTGATCGAAGCCGCCGGCCTCGATAAGGACCGCTGGCCGGCACGCCAGCTTGCCGCACTGATCGACGGCTGGAAAAACCGCGGCCTGACGCCCGAGAAGGTCCCCGCTGGCGAGGCCTACGGCTTCGCGGTCGGCAAGGGCGCCGAGCTCTATGCCGCTTACCAGCACCGCCTCAAGGAGCTGAACGCCTGCGACTTCGGCGACCTTCTGCTCGAAAACCTGCGCCTCTTCATGGGCCACCCGGATGTGCTCGCCGACTATCAGCGCCGCTTCCGCTACATCCTCGTCGACGAGTACCAGGACACCAACGTCGCGCAGTATCTCTGGCTGCGCCTTCTCGCCCAGGGTTCGCCCAATGTCTGCTGCGTCGGCGACGACGACCAGTCGATCTACGGCTGGCGCGGCGCCGAAGTGGACAACATCCTGCGTTTCGAGAAGGACTTCCCCGGCGCCAAAGTCATTCGCCTTGAGCGCAACTACCGCTCCACCGGCCACATCCTCGGCGCTGCGGCTGGGCTCATCGCCGCGAACCAGAGCCGCCTCGGCAAGACACTGTTCACCGACGGCGATCACGGCACCCGGGTTACGGTATCCGCGGTATGGGACGACGAGGAAGAAGCCCGTTCCATCGGCGACGACATCGAAAGCCGTCAGAAGCAGGACCGCCAGCGCCTCAACGAGGTGGCGATTCTGGTGCGTGCCTCGTTCCAGATGCGCGCCTTCGAAGACCGCTTCATCACCATGGGCCTGCACTACCGCGTGATCGGCGGCCCGCGCTTCTACGAGCGCCAGGAAATCAAGGACGCCATCGCCTATCTCGAGGTCACCGCCAATCCGGCCAACGATCTCAAGTTCGAGCGCATCATCAATGTGCCCAAGCGCGGCATCGGCGACAGCTCGGTGAAGCGCGTGCACGAGCTTGCCCGCGCGCGCTCCATCCCCATGTTCCAGGCCGCGCAGATGATCGTCGAAACCGAGGAGCTGCCGGGCAAGGCGCGCAAGTCCCTCACCGATCTCATTGCCAGCTTCACGCGCTGGCGCGCACGCATCGGCCACATCAAGCACACCGAGCTTGCCGAGCTGATCCTCGATGAATCCGGCTACACCGCCATGTGGCAGGCCGATAAAAGCCCGCAGGCCCAGGCGCGCCTGGAAAACCTGAAAGAGCTCGTCCGCTTCATGCACGAGTTCGAAACGCTCGAGGGCTTCCTGGAGCACGTGAGCCTCGTCATGGACGTCGCCCAAGAAGGTGACGGCGACCGCGTGTCGATCATGACGCTGCACGCCGCCAAGGGCCTCGAGTTCGACGTGGTCTATCTGCCCGGCTGGGAGGAAGGTCTCTTTCCCCATCAGCGCTCGCTCGACGAGAGCGGCCAGGCCGGCCTCGAGGAGGAGCGCCGCCTCGCCTACGTCGGCATTACGCGCGCAAAGCGCATCGCCAAGATCTCGTTCGCGCAGAACCGCCGCAAGCAGGGGCTCTATCAATCCGCACTGCCCTCGCGCTTCGTCGACGAATTGCCCGAGGCGCACGTCGAGGTGGCCGAGATGAAGACGCCCTTCGGCGGCGCTTACCAGAACTTCGGCGGAACCTTTGGCCGCGGCGGTTATGGACGCAGCCGCTTCGACGACGCCCCGCCGTTCGAAGGCCACTATGACACGCCCGGATGGCAGCGGGCACAGGATCACACCCGCGCACAGGCGAAGAAGTGGAGCCCCGCGAAGCAGCGCCGTAAACGCGGACCGCTCACCATCGAGGGTGAGCTTGTCGCCTCATCCAGCGAGACCGCGAGCTACAGGCGCGGCGAGCGCGTGCTGCATCAGAAGTTCGGCGTCGGCACCGTGACGGACGTCGACGGCAACAAGCTCACGATCGAGTTCGACGAGGCGGGCCGCAAGCGCGTCGTCGACACCTTCGTCGACCGCGCTTAGCGGAGCAGCGTGGCATTGAACAAGCGGATATTCATTGGGTAGGCCTGCATCCTTTTGAGGAATTTTTCTCGATGTACGAGACATTTACTTACGATGATCCGTCAGTCCTACCCATTGAAGCCCGCAGCCACTGGGAATTCATGGAGAGCAATTCCGCCGCTGCGGTGTTGAAAGCAGTATGCCCTTGTGAATGGGCGGATATAGTCGACGTTCTTTCAACGTATAGACTAAATGCGGAATTCTGGCTGAAGGCTGGTGGAAACCGAGGCGATATTGCCGAGCAATTAGATGGAATGTTTTCGGCAAGAGGGTGGCAGGAGGCGCGACTCGACCTCGAAACGACTGGTATCCTACTCAACTCGAACAGTGTCGTTATAGGCACGCTGCCCCCCGTGAGGAAGGAAGGGTATCTCGTTGATAACTATAAGGGGCGCGTCGTTCTCGACGTTGAATGGAATGCCAAAGATGGAAATCTCGACCGCGACTTGGCATCCTATAGGTCATGGTACGAGGCCGGTGTGATCTCCGCAGGTGTGGTCATCACCAAAGATCGCCCTCAATTGCTCACACTGGCAAGGCGTATATGGGCTGAGTATCAGTCGACGTTACCCGAAGATGCACGATCCGCACGCTTACCCGTCGACTTGACCACGTCGACTGTAACCGCTTTTGACAAAGCGCAGATGCGCGTTCGCCGGGGCGTCATGGGAACATGCCCATTGCTCATTGTCGCCGCCAGCGAGCGAACTTGGGACGGCCAGCCGTATCGTTAGGCTGCGGTCTTCCGTCCCCTTCGACGCATCGGGGCACCCGCTATGTCGAGCAGCGAGCGCACTCGCTGAATCGAGTAGCCATTTTCGTCGGCGAGCTCTCGAACACTCTTTCCTTGGACGTATTGACGCCCGACCTCGCTTGCCATGGCCTCCGCAACTCGCCCGCTTACATGCGCATTTGGTAGCAGGGCCGGTAGTAGCGGACCTCCCTCATATCCCTTGTGGGTTTTGCCACGTGGTAACTTATCTTCCGGCGCCTCGTCGCCCCAAACCGTCCATCCCACGCGAGGGTAGCGGGCAAATAGTTCCAGATAGGGGCCCGGCGAGCACGATTGGATCAAGTCATATTGCTCGTCGGGCTTTCGGGAATGTTCGCGCTTCCGTGTCTCAATCATATTGACTTGGGACCTGCCCGGCCGAAGCGTGCGCATCGATCCCTTAACACCGAACAAAAGCAGCTCTGTCACGTTCCGGAAGTAGAAACCGACCCCTCGTCCATCGGGCCCGCCGTCCTTCCTCCGCTTCGCCCAAACAATGTTGGATACATAACGAAAGCCCCACGCCCGCATCACATCCATGCCATCTGGTAGCAAGGCATTTGGCACCCAAAGGTACAGATGCGCGTTTTCAGCGGCGATTTTCGAAACGGGGAGAGATTTAATCGCCTCCATCGACATCGTGGAATAACGGTCGAGCCTCCGATGCTCAGGAGCGACCTTACCAGTGCGATTAGTGAAGCGCCAAGGTGGATCCGCGAGTATTGTCTGGAAGCCGCAGGCTACCTTGGGAAGGGGATCAGGCAACAGTTCAGGCCGGAGTGGAATGGAATCGCTCATGTAACCCAAGTTGCACGAAAATAGATCTATTAATAGATCTTTTCAGGTGCAAACACTGAAAATCGAGAGTGTGTGCTTGTGGGGGCACTGTCGCGACGTTGCAGCGAGCAGCCGCCAATGCAGCAAATCTAATCCCCGCATCACCCACGTACTCCCTCAAGGGACGGCTCGAGACCGTCTCAAGTATCGGGACCAAACTCTGGTTGGTCGATAAACGAACCGCGGGCGGGCGCGCAAGCGCCGGACAAAAAACATAGATGCGGTGCCTGCGCGCCCCGTCTCCTCACTCATGGACATGCCTCGGAACACCGCCCGCGAGATCGCATCCGCATGCCCCGGCATGCACGTGCGCCGTAGCGTGCGCCGGCCAGCGTCCGGCACAACAGCCCTCAGGCGAGGGCGGCGACGATGTCAGATGGAAAATCAGTTCGACTGCGGCTCGACGCCTTCCTGCAAGCCGAGCACGTGCCCAGCAAGGTAGAGCGATCCGCAAACGAGAATGCGCTTCGGCCCCGCTGCGACGGCATCGGAGCGCTTCAGCGCCGCCGCAACGTCCGTCGCGCTTTCCGCCTTGAGACCCACCTCGCGCGCCGTCTCGGCCAGCGCTTCGGGCGCGTGCGGCGCTTCGTGCGCGCCCGGGATAGGCACTGTTACGACATGGCTCGCGAGCCCACGGAACGGCGCGAGGAATCCCGCCGCATCCTTGAGGCCCATCATGCCGACGATGAGGTGCAGCGGCTTCGGCGAACGCTCTTCCAGATCGGCGAGCGTCTGCGCCAGCGCGCGCCCTGCGGCAGGATTGTGCCCGCCGTCGAGCCATAATTCCGTGCCCGGCTGCAGCAGCGACGGCAGCGGACCGGCATCGAGGCGCTGCATGCGCGCGGGCCAGCGCGCCCCGGTAAGACCCTGCTCGATCGCCTGCTCGCCGATGCCGAGGTGCGGCAATGCCGCCGCTAAGCGCAGCGCCGCGGCGACGGCCGTACCCGCATTGCCGATCTGGTGGCTGCCGACGAGACCCGGCAGCGGCAGGTCGAGCAGCAACTCCTCCATTTGTACGACGAGGCGGCCACGCTGCTCATAGGCATCGAAGTGCTCGCCCCATACCGTGAGCGGCGCGCCGACGCGCAGCGCTTCGGCGCGGATCACATCCTCCGCTTCCGGATCCTGCTGGGCGATGACCGCGGGTACGCCGGCACGCAAAATGCCCGCCTTCTCGTAGGCGATCTTGGAAAGCGTCGCCCCGAGCTTCTCCGAATGGTCCATCGAAATCGGCATGATGACGTCGAGCGCCGGCCGATCGATGACGTTCGTTGCATCGAGCCGCCCGCCGAGCCCCACCTCAAGCAGCAGCACGTCGGCGGGATGCTCGGCAAAGGCGAGGAAAGCCGCCGCCGTCGTGATCTCGAATTGCGTGACGTCGTCATGACCATTGAGGGCCTGCGTGCGCGTCAGCACATCGACAAGGGTCTCTTCGCCGATGGGCTCGGCCTTGCCGCTCGGGCCCGCCAGGGCGATGCGTTCGTGGAAACGCACAAGGTGCGGCGAGGTATAGACATGCACGCGCGCCCCCGCCGCCTCGAGAATGGCCTTCAGGTACGCCGTGACCGAGCCTTTGCCGTTGGTACCCGCCACGTGCACGACCGGCGGCAGGCGCCGATGCGGATCACCCAGCTTCGCGAGCAGCCGCTCGACGCGGCCCAGCGAAAGGTCGATCAGCAACGGGTGCAGCAGCTTCATCTCAGCGAGGAGCTTGGCGCTTGTCGGCATGCGGCTCTCCCGCCGTCTCTCTTTTTTGGATCGGCGGCGATGGTCCGAAGGTACCACCGACCGATGATCGCTGGGGGAGCCGCAAGAAGGCAGCCCGGTGCACTAGTGTTGTCTGTCTTTGGTGATCGAGCGCGCCGCGGGCGTCTCGTCCTCGCCCAGAGTGATATCGCGCTTTTCCGTGCGCACCGTCGGGTCGAAGTGTTGCTCGGGCTCGAGGATCTCCGGCTCGACCGTCGTCACGGAACCATTGTGGGCGCCGGCCGTATCGATGCCGCTGCCGTTCATATGCACTTTCTTGCCGTTGAGCTTCGTTCTGTCGACGTGCTTCACCGGCTGGATGCCCATGAGCAAATGGCACAGGCGGCTGAGCGTCTCGCGCATCTTGTGGCGATGCACGACCATGTCGATCATGCCGTGCGCGAGAAGGTACTCGGCGCGCTGGAAGCCTTCCGGCAGTTGCTCGCGGATGGTCTGCTGGATGACGCGCGGGCCGGCGAAGCAGATGAGCGCGCCCGGCTCCGCGATGTGGATGTCGCCCAGCATGGCATACGACGCGGTGACGCCGCCCGTCGTCGGATCGGTGAGCACCACGATGTAGGGCAGCTTGTTTTCGCGCAGGGCCTGCACCGCAATTGTGGTGCGCGGCATCTGCATGAGCGAAAGGATGCCTTCCTGCATGCGCGCGCCGCCCGAGGCGGCGAACAGGATGAAGGGCGTCTTCTTCTCGACCGCGCGCATCATGCCGGCGATGACGGCCTCGCCCGCCGCCATACCGAGCGAGCCGGCCATGAAGCGGAAGTCCTGCGCGGCGGCGACGATATCCTGCCCGTCGAGCTTGCCTTCCCCGACCAGCACGGCGTCGTCGAGTTGCGTCGACGACTTCGCATCCTTGAGACGCTCCGAATAGCGGCGGCCATCGCGGAACTTCAGCGGATCGGTCGCCACGGGCGGCACCGGCACACGCTCGTATTCGCCGCCGTCGAACAGGTGCTGCAGGCGCAGGTCCGCGCCCATGCGCATGTGATAGTCGGAACCGGGAACGACGAATTGATTGGCCTCGAGGTCTTTATAAAAGACCATCTGGCCCGTCTCGGGGCACTTGATCCAAAGGTTGTCCGGCACCTCGCGCTTCGTGGTCAGGAAGCTGCGGATCTTCGGCCGGACGACGTTGTTGATCCAGTTCACGCTCTTGGCCTCTCGACGCTTGGCCGGACCGGGCGGCAATGATTGCCTTGTCAGGCTTGGGCTTCGGTCCCTAGCACATGGAACCGTAAGAACCCGCTTATATGGCGCTTTTCAGCGCTTTGCCGCACTGCGGCAATTGGAGCGGTTAACCGCCGCTCCGGTGTGCTCAGGCGGCCCGCACAGCGGCCGCTAGAGAGCCCACCAAATCTAGGACAGCCGGCACCGTCTTGCTAGTGGAGCGGCCGTCCGCGGCAAGGCTCTGCGCAATGGCGCCGACGAGGGCCGAACCGACCACGACGGCGTCAGCCACCTTGCCCAGCGCCTGCGCTTGATCGGGGCTTTTTACGCCGAAACCGACCGCGACGGGAAGAGGCGTTGAGCGCTTAATCCGCTCCACCTGCTTATGAACATTGTTAACATTAGGCGTGGCGGTGCCGGTGATGCCGGTGATCGACACGTAGTAGAGGAAGCCGGACGTATTTTCGAGCACGGCGGGCAGGCGCTTTTCGTCCGTCGTCGGCGTCGCGAGGCGGATGAAGTTGAGGCCGGCCGCGGTCGCGGGAATGCACAGCTCATCGTCCGCCTCCGGCGGCAGATCGACCACGATGAGACCGTCGACTCCCGCGGCCTTCGCATCCGCCAGGAAAGCCCCGTTGGGATAGACGTAGATCGGGTTGTAATAGCCCATCAGCACGATGGGCGTATCCTGATCGCCCTTGCGGAACTCGGCGACCATGGCGAGCGTATCGCGCATCTTCTGCCCCGCCTTCAGCGCGCGCAGCGAAGAGGCCTGGATCGCCGGGCCGTCCGCCATCGGATCGGAGAACGGCATGCCGAGCTCGATCACGTCGGCACCCGCCGCCGGCAGCCCGGCGAGAATCTTCTTCGAAGTTTCGAGGTCCGGATCGCCCGCGGTGATAAAGGTGACGAGGCCGGGCCGGCCCTCACGCTTCAGGGCAGCGAAGCGGCGATCGATGCGCGTCTCAGTGGTCATGCGTAAATGATACCCATGCTCACCTCCCCCGAGGGCAGAGGTATTCGAAATCAGATGTCCATGCCGAGGTAGCCGGCGACGGCGAACACGTCCTTGTCGCCGCGCCCGCACATGTTCATCACCAGAAGGTTGTCTTTCGGCAGCGTCGGCGCGAGCTTGGTGACGTAGGCGAGCGCATGCGAGGGCTCGAGTGCCGGGATGATCCCCTCGAGCTGCGCGCAGAGCTGGAAGGCTTCGAGCGCTTCGCCGTCCGTCGCCGGAACGTAGGTGACGCGGCCCGTATCCTTGAGCCACGCATGCTCGGGGCCAACGCCCGGATAATCGAGGCCGGCGGAGATCGAATGGCCTTCGAGGATCTGGCCTTCCTTGTCCTGCAACAGGAACGTGCGATTGCCGTGCAGCACGCCGGGCGTTCCGCCCGTCATCGATGCGGCATGGCCGTTCTCCACCTCGATGCCATGGCCGCCCGCTTCGACGCCGTAGATCTTGACGCCCTCGTCATCGAGGAACGGATGGAAAAGGCCGATGGCGTTCGAGCCGCCGCCGATGCACGCCACGAGCGTATCCGGCAGACGGCCTTCCGCTTCCTGCATCTGCTCGCGTACTTCCTTGCCGATGATGGACTGGAAGTCGCGCACCAGTTCCGGATAGGGATGCGGGCCGGCGGCAGTGCCGATGATGTAGTAGGTGTCCTCGACGTTGGTCACCCAGTCGCGCAGCGCTTCGTTCATGGCATCCTTCAGGGTGCCTGCGCCGCTGGTGACGGGATTGACCTTCGCCTTCAGCATGTGCATGCGCGCAACGTTCGGCTTCTGCCGCTCGACGTCGGTCGCGCCCATGAAGATCTCGCACGGCAGCCCGAAGCGCGCGCACACCGTCGCCACCGCGACGCCGTGCTGGCCGGCGCCTGTCTCCGCGATGATGCGCGTCTTGCCCATGCGCATCGCCAGCAGGATCTGCCCGAGGCAATTATTGATCTTGTGGCTGCCGGTGTGATTGAGCTCGTCGCGCTTGAAATAGATCTTCGCGCCGCCGTTGCCGCCATTTGCCGCCGCCACGCCGCGCAGGTGCTCGGTGAGCCGCTCGGCGTAATAGAGCGGGCTCGGCCGGCCGGCATAGTGCGTATTGAGACGCGCCAGCTCAGCGTGGAATTTCGGATCGGCTTTGGCCTCGTTGTACGCCTTCTCCAAATCGAGAATGAGCGGCATCAGCGTCTCGGCGACGAAGCGGCCGCCGAAAATGCCAAAATGCCCGCGCTCGTCCGGACCCCCGCGGAACGTATTGAGCTTGGCGTCCTGCGCCTTATCGGTCGACGTCGACATTCTCGATCCTTTGCGGCCGTCCCCGCCTCGGACCCTAGGTCCGGCGAGGATGCGTCAGGCCGTCTGCTTAGCGGTCTTTGCCGCGCTAATAAAGCGGCGGATGAGCCCGGCGTCCTTCTCTCCGGGTCGACTTTCGACCCCCGAGGACACATCGACGGCGCGCGCGCCCGTCAGCCGGACGGCTTCGGCGACATTTTCCGGTGTCAGGCCGCCCGCGAGCACATAATCGATGCTCGCGTCGGCGGCGGCAAGGGCACGCCAGTCGAAGGCAATGCCATTTCCTCCGGGCAGAGCGCCCGCTGCGCCGGGCTGCGGCTTGGCATCGAACAGAATGCGATCGGCATATCCGGCATAGGCGCGCGCGCCGCACACGTCCCCGGGGCCGGAAACGCTCACCGCTTTCATCACCGGACGCCCGAACCGCTGACGGATGTCGCCGGCGCGTTCGGGACTTTCCGCTCCGTGGAGCTGGATGATGTCGGGTGCGATCTCCTCGAGGATGCGCGCGAGCAGCGCATCGTTCGCGTCAACGACGAGGGCGACGGACTTGGCGCGTCCCCGCGCGGTATCGGCAAGCAGGCGTGCCACCGAAAATTCGACATTGCGCGGGCTGCGTCCATAGAAGACGAGGCCGACGTAGTCGGCGCCGGCGTCCAGCGCGGCCTCCAGCGCCTCGGCGCTGCGCAGTCCGCAGATTTTGACTTCCACGGTCATGGTTCTAAGGCTGTCATCGTTTGGGTGCGCGGGGCGTACGCGAATTTCGCTGCAAGCATCTGACGGGTGGCGACGCACCGCGTGTGCCATTTCACTGTCCGGCGAATGCGCGGCCCGGTGCCTATGAGCCCGTTGCCGCCAAGCGCGGACGCCCGTTGCCGCCGGACTTCGCCGCTGCAGCCGCTGCGTCGCGCTCGCGGGTAAGCCGGTCGGCCTCCGCGTGCCAGCGGGCAGCAGCGCGGCCGTGATGCCGCGCATCGCGCCGCCATCGCGCCTGCGTCAGCCACGTCGCAACGCCGCCGAGCACGACGCCCAGCACCAGCGTGCCGAAGAGGTAGACGTAGAACGGAAGCGCGATCGACAGCGCCGGCGATTCAGGCTGGAACGGGTCGAGCACGAGTTGCACCTCGTGGCGGTTCACCACGGCCAAGGTGACGAGCAACAGCCCGACCGGAAAAGCAATGAGCAGCCAGACGATCCGCCTCAGCACGTGCACAGCCTCGCAAATGCTCCAGCCGGGTGCGCTTCGACCCCGATGGGAAAGCGCCGGTCATCCGGCCCTTGATTGAAGAGCTAGAACGCGACTGCGGCTGAAACAAGCCTGCCCGCGTACTAGTGGTTTTCTTTGCCGCCGTTCAGCCTATCGCGCAGCTCTTTACCGGTCTTGAAGAAGGGCACGAATTTCTCGGCGACATTCACCGATCTTCCGGTGCGCGGATTGCGGCCCTGACGAGCGGCGCGGTGCTTTACCGTGAAAGCGCCGAACCCGCGCAGCTCGACACGGTCGCCCCGCGACAGCGCCTCGACGATTTCGTCAAAGACGACTTTCACGATGCGCTCGACGTCGCGGTGGTAAAGATGGGGATTTGTACTCGCGATCTTATGGATCAACTCTGACTTTATCATCACTCGCCCCGCCGCAAATGCCTGAATTTATTACTTTTCCGAAGGGTGCCAAACAGAAATCAGCCCGTCAAGGCCAAGAGCGGCGAAGGAACGGTCGCGCCCTAGCATTTGGCCTAAAGAGGTGTTGTTGAAAAAGCTCGCTGCGGCAGTCCCCAGAGAACTGAATAATCCTAAAGAAGACGCACTTTGCGGTTTCCAGTCAACGACTTTCAAGCTTTTGTCGACATTACGGACGGTGCGGAGCCATTCAACCGCCTCGTCCTCCCCGCCGATCGCGTCGGCAAGCTTCAGCTCCACCGCTTCCCGCCCGGTGAAAACCCGGCCCTGGGTGAGACCTGGAATTTGATCCGGGTGCACGCCCCGGCGCTGTTCCACGAGCCCGAGGAACCAGCGGAAACCCTCGTCGATCATCGACTGGGTCACCTTCTCCCCTTCCGGGCTCAGCGGCTCGAACGGCGAGGGGACGGCCTTGAGGTTGCCGCTCTTGATCTCGTTGAACTTGACGCCGACCTTGTCGAGCATCTGGCTCACTTCGGGCCACTGGATCAGCACGCCCACCGACCCGGTGATGGTGTTCGCACGCGTCACGATGTGGTCGGCGCCGAGCCCGACGATATATCCGGCAGAAGCGGCGACCGTGCCGAACTGCGCAACCACCGGCTTCTTCTTGGCCACCTCGCGCAGGGCCGCGAACAGGGCCTCTCCGCCCGTCGTCGTGCCGCCGGGGCTATTCACATAGACGAGCAGCGCCGCCGCGTTGTCTGCCTCCGCGATCCGCTTCAATAGATTGAGCTGGTCGCGGTCCTCGGTGATGGTGCCGGAAATGTCGATGCGGGCGATCTGCTTGGGACCGAAGCCGGTCCACTGGTCGCTGCGGGCCGCGAAGGCGAACAGCGCCGCCACGACGCCCGCCACGGCAAGCGCCCGCCACACGGTGAGACGGCGGCGCAGCCGGCGCCTGTCCAGCACGGTGTCGATCTCGGCCGTCATCTAGATCTCCGCAAAACCCGCTAATCCGCGGGTGACGTTAGGCAAGGATCGGGCACCCCACAAGAGCGCGCCGCGCCGAGCCTTGCCAAAATGCTAGCGCGGCGGAGGTGATGACCCCCGCCGCGCCGGTTTTCAAGCTGTCCCGAGTTGTAGGGATGCTTATTCCTTCTCTTCCTCGGCGCCTTCCTCGGACTCCTCGCGCTTGCGAATGGCGGCCTTGAAGATGTCGCCCAGCGAAGCACCCGAGTCGGACGAGCCGTACTGGGCGACTGCCTGCTTCTCCTCGGCAATCTCGAGCGCCTTGATCGACAGCGACAGACGGCGGGCGGCCTTGTCCGCGCTGGTCACGAAGGCATCGACCTTGTCGCCCACGTTGAAGCGCTCGGGGCGCTGCTCGGAGCGGTCGCGCGACAGGTCGGAACGCTTGATGAAGGCGGTGAGCTCGCCGTCGGCGGTCTTCACCTCGATGCCGTTCTCCTGAACCGCAACGACGTTGCAGGTGACGGTGTCGCCCTTCTTGTACTTCGAGACCGCGTCGACGGGGTCGCCGCCGAGCTGCTTGATGCCGAGCGAGATGCGCTCCTTCTGGCTGTCGACGTCGAGCACCACGGCTTTGACGTTGTCGCCCTTCTTGTAGTCCTTGATGACCTCATCGCCCGGCTTCGACCAGTCGAGGTCCGACAGATGCACCATGCCATCCACGCCACCGTCGAGGCCGATGAAGAGGCCGAACTCGGTGATGTTGCGGATCGGACCTTCCACCTCGGTGCCCTTCGGATGGGCGGCGAGGAAGGTCTCCCACGGATTGTCCTGGGTCTGCTTGAGGCCCAGCGAGATGCGGCGCTTGTTGGCGTCGACCTCGAGCACCTGCACTTCCACCTGCTGGCTCGTCGAAACGATCTTGCCGGGGTGGATGTTCTTCTTCGTCCAGCTCATCTCCGAAACGTGGATGAGGCCTTCGACGCCCGGCTCCAGCTCAACGAAAGCGCCGTAGTCGGCGATGTTCGTGACAGTGCCGTTGACGCGTGCGCCGACCGGATACTTCGCCTCGATCGACTGCCACGGATCGGCCTGAAGCTGCTTCATGCCGAGCGAAATGCGCTGCGTCTCGGGGTTGATGCGGATGATCTGCACCTTCACCGTGTCGCCGACGTTGAGAATCTCGGACGGGTGGTTGACGCGGCGCCAGGCCATGTCCGTGACGTGCAGCAGGCCGTCGATGCCGCCGAGGTCGATGAACGCGCCGTAGTCGGTGATGTTCTTGACCAGACCGTCGATGACCTGGCCCTCTTCGAGGCGGGCCACGATGTCGGCGCGCTGCTCCGCACGCGTCTCTTCCAGCACCGAGCGGCGCGAGACGACGATGTTGCCGCGGCGGCGATCCATCTTCAGGATCTGGAACTGCTGGGGCTGATGCATCAGTGGGCCGATGTCGCGCACGGGGCGGATATCGACCTGCGATCCCGGAAGGAACGCCACGGCGCCGTCGAGATCGACGGTGAAGCCACCCTTCACCTTGTTGAAGATGACGCCCGTCACCTTCTCGTTCTTCTCGAACTGCTTCTCGAGGCGAGTCCAGCTCTCCTCGCGGCGGGCCTTGTCGCGCGACAGGACGGCTTCACCGAGCGCGTTCTCGACGCGCTCCAGGTAAACCTCGACCTCGTCGCCGACCTTGAGATCGGCCGACTTGCCGGCAACCGCGAACTCACGCAGCGCGACGCGGCCTTCCGTCTTCAGGCCAACGTCGATGACTGCGAGGTCCTTCTCGATACCGACGATACGGCCCTTGACGACGCTGCCTTCGAACAGATCCTCCTTGGCGAGGCTTTCTGCGAGCAGCGCGGCGAACTCGTCGCGCGAGGGGTTGAGTTCCTTGGACATGGTTTCCGGCATACGTACGTGGCTCCTTGAATTATTCGGATGAGCGCGCCCTCAGAGGGCGCTTCTGATGGCGAATACGGCCGGTGCCTTCCGCTGCGGCACGCGCTGGCGGACAGTCCCCTGCCGATGGTTTGTATGATTTTCGGTCCGCTGTGATGGGCTGTGTGCCCTGCCAACGCGAATTGGATGCCTGTTTCAGGCGTCCTGTTGGCCGACCTTCCTCTTGATCAATCCGACAGCGGCGTCGAATGCCGCCTCTATATCCAAGTCCGAAGTGTCGAGCAAGTCGGCGTCGGCCGCGGGCCGCATCGGGGCGCTGTTCCGGGAGGCATCCCGTTCGTCCCGGCGCTGAATATCGCTCAGAATGGCTTCATAGGTGACATCTTCGGATCGGGCGAGGCATTCGAGGTGCCGCCGCTTGGCCCGCACTTCCGCCCGCGCGGTGACGAAAATCTTGGCGTCGGCGCCGGGACACACGACGGTTCCGATGTCCCGGCCATCGAGCACCGCTCCCCCGGGCTGGGCGGCAAAGGCCCGCTGATAGGCGAGGAGGGCCCTGCGCACCTCCGGTATACGGGCGACGATCGAGGCGAGGTCTCCCGCTTCAGGCGTGCGCAGAGCCGGATCGGCGAGCCGGGCGAGATCGAGGCTGCGCGCCGCCGCCAGGGCGGCCCACGGGTCGCATGGCTTGAAGCCGCGGGCGACGACATCCCGTGCCACTGCCCGGTAGAGCAGCCCCGTGTCGAGGCACGGCAATCCCCAAAGGTCGGCGATGCGACGGGCCAGCGTGCCTTTCCCGGAAGCGGCCGGACCGTCGATAGCAATGATCATTCCCCGCGCCCCGCGCCCGAATAGCTGCCCCCGATGCTCTCCATGAGCGGAAGGAACTCGGGAAAGCTCGTCGCCACCATGGTGATGTCGTCGACGGTCACCGGCTCCCGGCTCGCCAGCCCCATGGTGAGGAACGACATCGCCATGCGGTGATCGAGGTGCGTCTCGACGATACCGCCGCCGCGCACGCCCGCGCCTCCGATGACCTTCAGCGTGTCGCCTTCCGCCACCGCATCGACGCCGTTGGCAACGAGCCCTGCCACTGTCGCGGCCAGCCGGTCGCTCTCCTTCACCTTCAGTTCCGCAAGGCCGTCCATGCGCGTCTCCCCGGCAGCGAACGCCGCAACCACCGCCAGGATCGGATACTCGTCGATCATGCTCGGCGCGCGGTCCGGCGGCACATTTACGCACTTCAGCGGCGCATAGCGCACGTGGATGTCGGCGACGGGCTCTCCGCATTCCTCCCGTTCGTTCGCGAACGTGATATCGGCGCCCATCTCGCGCAGAGTTTCATAAAAGCCAATGCGCGTGGGGTTCATCAGCACGCCCTCGAGCGTGAGGTCCGAGCCGGGAACGATCGCAGCAGCGGCGACGAGAAAGGCGGCCGAGCTCGGATCGGCCGGCACCGTGAGGTCGCGACCGGAAAGCTCCGCTTCACCCTGCACCGCGATATGCCGCTTACCATCCTTCTCGCTGCTCGAAAGCTCGGCACCGAAATAGCGCAGCATGCGCTCGGTGTGATCGCGCGTCGGCTCGCTCTCGATCACCGTCGTGGTGCCTGCCGCATGCAATCCCGCCAGCAGCACGGCGCTCTTCACCTGCGCCGACGGCACCGGGAGCGCATAGGTGATCGGCACGAGGTTCGCCGAGCCGCGCGCGGTGAGCGGCAGCCGGTCGCGGCCCTCCTCGATCTGGAGTCCCATCTGCAGCAGCGGATTGAGCACACGGCCCATCGGCCGGTGGCTCAGAGAAGCGTCGCCCACGAGGCGGGTAGTAATATCGTTGCCGGCGATAATCCCGAGCATCAAGCGCACGCCCGTGCCCGAGTTGCCGAAATCGAGCGGGCCATCGGGCGAGCGCAGCCCGCCGGTGCCGCGCCCCAGCACCCGCCATTCGCCCCCTGACCGTTCGATCGGGGCTCCCATGGCTTCGAGCGCGCGGGCGGTGTTGACGACGTCCTCCGATTCCAGAAGCCCCGTAATACGGGTGGTTCCGGTCGCGATTGCCCCCAGCATCAGCGCCCTGTGCGAGATCGACTTATCGCCCGGAACACGCACCCGCCCTTTGAGGGCCCCGGCGGGGTGTGCGGTGAGAGGATGAGGGGCGGCGACAGTGTGGGATGACACGGCAGGCGGGGCTCCGCAGCAGGCATGGGGACCAGCCAGCGATAGACCCGACCGTTCAGCCCCTGTCAACGGCGCCGGAACGCGCGGGCCCGATTGCTTTTGACAAGCGGTGGGCCCTGTGGCAGATCGCGAAAAAACCCCCACAAAAAGGTTGGCTCCAATGGCGACCAATAAAGACCGCGGGACCAAGCGCACCTGCCAGAACAGCGAGTGCGGCGCCCGGTTCTACGATCTCAACCGCGATCCGATCGTCTGCCCGATCTGCAGCTCCAAATATACGATCGCCCACTCCCCGGCGTCCGCAATCGCGATTGCTGAGGATAAGGCGCCGCGCAAGCCGAAGAAGTCGGAGTTCGAGCCCGCCGCCGAGGCCGAGGCCGATGAGCTGGTGGACGTCGAAACCGACGACGAGGCCGACGCCGGCACGGGCGACGCGGACGAGACCTTCCTCGAGGAGGAAGAGGACGACGGCAACGTCACCGACTTCGTCGGCGGCGCCGTGGAAGGCGAGGAGGAGCGCTAAGAGCGCACTCCGCAACCGGTCTATTCCCTGCCCGCGTCGCGCAAATCCGTCTCGCGTGGGCAGGGTCAACTTGGGTCTTGCAGTTTTGTGGCGAAGGCCCTAGAGAGGCGCACTCAATCGGCGTCCACAGCGGCGCCGGTCGAATTCCCAAGGTAAGGGGCCATAGCTCAGCTGGGAGAGCGCTTGCATGGCATGCAAGAGGTCAGCGGTTCGATCCCGCTTGGCTCCACCAATCCCCCCCTCGCATAACGTCGCGCACCGGCTCGCTGCCCAATCGTGCACGCCCGGCTGAAAACGCGGCCGCCGATACCTCACATCCTATCGTCGGTTGGGCATGCGCTGACGCTGCGCCGACATCGCGTGCGCCTTCGCGATGATCTCCTACACGCAAAAGTGCAGCCCGCTTGCGCTGCCACCGGACCCAGCATGAAGACGCTTGTGGCTGAACAATAAACCGCCCGGCGCGCGGTCTCCCACGCACCGGGCGGCATAGAGCCTTGTCGTCGTCGTTGGTCTAATACGAGATCGAGACCGGCGATTTCGGCGAGGGCCTTACGCCGACGCCGCCCGCCAGCAGCGGCGTGCCGGCATAAGATTCGGCCCGCAGCAGGTGCCCGGCGTAGGCGTGATCAATCGCGCCACGCCCACGGCGCCGCGAACGCGCCGCGCGCGACGTCCGCGGAAACACCCGCGACCTGCGGGCGACGCGCGCCCGCCGGGTTTCCCGTTGAATCGCGTAAGCCACAGCAAGCCGTTCGGCGCCCATGATCGTGAGAGCGACGAAGAGACCGGCCATGGCCCCCGGCACACCGGCAAGGCCGGCACCGACGATCACACCTGCGAAGACATTGAGAATAGGTACGAGCATCATCCCGGCGAGGATGATGGTAGCGATCATATCCAGCAGCATCTCTTCCCCCGATGCGGCTACTTCCCCAAAGCGAGAAGAATGGTGACCCGTTCCTGGGACCTCAGCGCGGCGAGGACGTGGCGATGTCGTGGCAGCAGCGATGCATGCGCAAATGCATTCCCATGCAGAGGGCGTGGAAGGCGTCTTTCGCTGCGGTCCGTCAGGGTGCTCCACCCGCGAAACGAATACGCGAACACCCGCGCATCGAGCCGACGACGACTGTCGGATGCGTGATCGAGCGGATGCGTGATCGAGCGGAAGAAATGACAGCGAGCGAAAAGGGCGCCCCGGCCCGATTCGGCGCTCGGCCGAGGCGCCCACGGCTGTGGAGTGAGGTTTCCCTCACCCTGCCGATCCCTGGCGGTGACCCGGCAATTGCGCACGGCACCGCGTGGCACCCCGTATAGACAGAGTGTCGCATAAGTTCTAATCGTATATTGTTCGCTATCGGATCAGAGTTTCTTATGCCGCCGCATGTGACGCTCAAGCAGCTCCGGTACTTCGACGCCCTCGCCCGCGAGCAGCACTTCGGGCGCGCCGCCGAAACCTGCGCCGTCACCCAGCCGGCCCTCTCCATGCAAATCAGCGAGCTCGAGCAGCAACTCGGCCTCGTTCTCGTCGAACGCACCCGCTCCGGCGTGCTCCTGTCCGACAAGGGGCGCGAGATCGCGGCACGCGCAGCCCGCATCCTCGGCGACGTGCACGAGATGATCGAATACGCCCAGCACTGCAAGGATGTGCTGTCGGGTTCGCTGCGCCTCGGCGTCATTCCCTCCATCGCGCCCTACATGCTGCCGCCGCTCCTGCCGCTGCTGCGCGAGGGCTATCCGAACCTCGAGTTGCACGTGCGCGAGACGCAGACGCTGCCGCTCACGCAGGAGCTGATCGAGGGCAAGCTCGACGTGCTGCTGCTGGCGCTGCCCATCGTACAGGCGGAAATCGAGACGATGGCATTGTTCGATGATCGCTTCCTGCTGGCGCTGCCCCAGTCGCGACGCCTGTCGAGCCGCGTGCGGGCGACGAAGGATCTCATCGAGCACGAACGCCTTCTGCTGCTCGAGGAGGGCCATTGCCTGCGCGAGCAGGCGCTCACCTATTGCAGCCTGCAGCAGGTTTCGACCGTCAACACGTTCGGGGTCTCGAGCCTCTCGACCATCGTGGAAATGGTCGCCGCGGGCTACGGCATCACCCTGCTTCCCGAAATGTGCCTCAACGTGGAGGTGCGCGGGCGCGACATCGGCGTCACGCGGTTCGTCGAGCCGGAGCCCTACCGCACCGTCGGTCTCGCCTGGCGCGCGACGTCACCGCGGGCGGAGGATTTCCGCGAGCTGGGCCGGTTGATCGAGGTGGCCTGGTCGAAGGGATGCGTGCCGCCGGGCCGCAAGCACCCGCGCCACACCCGTCCGCTCACCGCGCCGTCGTCTTGACGGGGCGCGAGGCGATGCCGGCGGCGAGCGCACGGGCCTGATCGCGTTCGTGCGCCGAGAAATCCACCGCGTTGCCCTGGAACTGCTGCGCCCACAGCACTTCGCTGATCTGATCGCCCGGACGCAGCTTCATCGGCAGCACGATGGGCCGGTCGTCGAGCAGGTCGAGCGTGCGCTGCAGATCGGGATGCACGATCTTCACCAGCGCCGCATCGTCCGCCGAAGCGCTTTCCGTCAGCAGCGGCGCAACCGGGAATGGCCGATAGGAGAGCTCCTCGGGATGATCGTCGTCGAACTCCGGGGCGGGCGTCCAGCGCTCGCTCGGCGAAGCTCCGCGCGCGGCCTCATCTGACTCCGCCGGATCGACCGGATCCACCTGTTCCACATCGAGCGCAGCCACGGGGGGCTCCCCTCGGGGCGCAGCATGCAGCGGCGCGGGCTGGGGTGCCGCGGGCGGCGTCAGCGCGGCGGTGCTGATCAGGGCGTTGAGCTGGTGGCGATCCAATTCGGCGGTGCGCGGGCGCCCGATCGCCTCGGAAGGATCAAGCGAGGCAAGCGTCACCAGCTGATTGAGCCGTCCGCGGTCCACATCGGACGGCGGAGCGACGGCCACGCGCGGTCCCTGCACCAACTTCGGCGCGGGAGCGGCAACCGGGATCGGTTCGATATCGGCGACGCGCGGCTGAGGCGCGGGACGGGCAGCTTCCGCAGGCGGGGCCTTGAGCGCGGGTCTCGGCGCCTCGGCCACGATCGTCGGGCGCGGGTTGTTGTGCAGCTCGAGGTAAGCGGCGACCTGCGAGGCGACATCCTTGTTGGCACGTGCCTTGCGCACGTCGTCCTTGGTGATCGCGCCGCCGCTGGCCGGCCGATGCTGCGTCTTGCCGTTCGGGAACAGCAGCGCCAGCTCGTTGCGCGGCAGGCGCGGCCAGGCGCGGACGGGGCCGCTGTCGACATGCACGAAGGGAATGCCGGAGGTCGGATAGTAGCCGACGCCGCCCACCTCGCGGATGATCGCAGACCAGCGCAAACGCTTGAGCGGAACGTCCGGGAAGGAGGCATCGACCGCCTGTCCCGTCATATGCTTGCTCTTCTTGGCCTGCCCGCCGCGCGTCCGGCGCAGCATCTCGTTGGTGGCCTCCGAGCGGTGGCCGCAAATGATGTGGATGGGCTCTTTGCTGCCGAGCTCGGTATGCATCTCCCAAAGCAGGTCGATGGTCTTGGGATCCATCTTGACCGCCTTGTTCTGACGCCAGTCGCGCATCAGCCAGTCGATCTTCTTGAGCGCATCGGCGTCGTACTTGCCATCGCGCTTGTAGGTGATGGTCAGCGTTTCCTTGGTGTGGATGTGATACAAGGAGATCGTGCGCGTCGAGCCAAAGGCAGCGACGACGTCAGGCGAGCCTGCGCTCAAGCCCAGCAGTCCGGCGGCGAGGCCACCGAGGATAGCCTTCCTACGCAATACCAAATTGCCACCCCGTGTTTTGACCGGTCGCGGGAGCGGACTTGGCGCAGGGCGCTTAAGGCCATCCTGGAGTGCAACCGGCATTCACGTTCCCTAAGGGTTAATCAGCAACCCTTAATCTTCGGTGACCGGAGCTTCTAAGGGTGGAATTGGGGCGCAAAACGGCTCTGAAGTGACGATACGGAGGCAACGGATTAACGGGTTAACCCGCTGTTGTGACTAACTGAATCCGCTCAATTTTAGAAGCCGCCGAACACCGATGTCACGAGGTCGTTGAGGCTTTTGAAGCCCGCACCCCCGCCCGACGCGAGGGCTGCCGGCGCCCGCACCGGCGCCAGGTGGTTCGGTCCCTTCGCGATCTGGCTCCACTTGCCTTCGAGCGCCTGCTGTATGCGCTTCTCGTGTCCGTAGACGTCCCGCGCCGTCTTCAGCTCGCCGGCCTCATCGACCCACGCGGTGAGGTAGACGATGTGCACGCCGATGGAGCGCTCGACAGGCACCTCGTTGTTGGGCGGGCCGTTGGAAATGAGGTCGACGATACGGCCCGCATCCCAGCCCTTGTCCTCGGCCATGAGGATCTCCGCCAGCCGCCGCGGATTGCGCACCCGCACGCAGCCGTGGCTGAAGGTGCGGCTCGGCTGCTCGAAAAGCCCCCGCGCATTCGTATCGTGCATGTAGACGGCGTGCTTGTTCGGGAAGTTGAACTTCAATTCGCCCAGCACGTTGCTCGCGCCCGGCGGCTGATAGACGTCGTAGTTGCGGATATCGGTCGAGCTCCAGTCGACGCTTTCCGGATTGACGTCACGCCCGTTGCGCGACAGCCGCAACCCCTGGCGCCGGAAGTAGGTGCCGCCGCGTGCCAGGCTCGGCCACAGCTCGTTGACCTTGATCGAGTTGGGCACGTTCCATCGCGGCTGGAACGCGATCGACTTGAGGGTCTCGGAGAACACCGGCGTCTGCTTGTCCGGCAGGCCCGTGATGACCCGCTCGGTATGAATGACCTCGCCTTCCTTGACGACGCGCAGAGTGAACTCGGGGATGTTGATCGTGACGTAGAGGCTGCCCAGGTCGTCGGGCATCCAGCGCAGCTGCTCCATGTTGGCGACGATACGCGCCGCGTTGGGCGGCCCGTCCACATCGTTGAGAAGCGCCCGCGTCGCATTGCCGACGATGCCATCGGGGAGCGTCCCGCGCTCCTTCTGGAAAGCGACGACCGCCGCCTTCAGCTCGGCATCGTAGAAATTGGGATCACCGGCCGTGCCATCCGCCGAAGGGCGCGCCGGCACTTTGAGCCGCTGGCGCAGCAGGCCGATCTGCGGATCGCTGCGGCCCGGAATGAGCTGCGCCCCCGGCGGCAGCGTCACCGGTGCCTCGCCCGCGCCTGACGGGAAGCTGCGCAATTTCAGCAGCGCCTGACGTAGCTTTTCGAACTGCGGATGCTTGGGGTGCAGCCCGCGCAGGTATTCGGACGGCCTGTCCGTCGCGGCGATGCGCTCGATCACCTCCTGGGGCGCCAGCAGCTGCGGCTTGCGGTCGAGGTAGGAGCTGAGCTGGCTCGCCGGGTCGGGGATGCGTCCTCCGCGCGCGTACCGCGCATACTTGAGCACCGAGAGCGACAGCGTCAGCTCCGCTTCGGCGAGGGCGTCGGGTGTGAGGGCGGCGGCTCCCTGTGCCGGCACGAGCGCCGGGATCGCGAACTCCGCCGCTGCGAGGCCCCAGTCGTTTGCCTTGCCCAGCTCTGCGATGACGTCGGCGCCTTTCTCGCTGAGCCCCGACGTCGAGAACCAAATCGGCGCGTAGGTGCGCGCGGCGTAAAAGCGCGCGAGCGCGGCGCGGTCCTGCGCATCGCTCTCTGAGGCGCGCGTGCGGTCGGGGACGGCGAGGCGTTGCTGCAGCGAAACCCCGATCGGATCTTGTGGCGTAGGCGTGGGCTCGGTGGCAGCAGCCGCCGGCGCGGTCGCCGGCATCGGCTCGGCGGTTGCCACCTGACGCTCCGGCTGGGCATGGCCCGGCGCCTGGCCCTGGGCCTCGCCCTGCGCCTGGGCCGGCGCGGCGATCATCAGGCCGACGCCGACGCTCAAGGCCGCCATACGCAAACGCAACATGCTACTCCCCCACGCAAACAGACCCGGCACGCTAGCCGAGCGCCCATGCCCCTGCTACGGCCCAGGGCACCGCACCGGCCTCGAATGAGCAACATCCCGATGACCTGTTGCGCGGCGGTGACGTCACCGGTCCGTCATATTGGAGACATGGCGCCGGATTCACCATGGCCACGGGCGATCGTCCCGCAGCGGTGAGCCCGGGAAAAACGAGAGGCGGGGAGCGGAGCGGCTCTGGCTCTCAATCTGTGGTCTGTTGGAAGCAGCCATCGCCGCCCCGCCCGATGCGGGCGCCGACCAGCCATCTTCCCGGACCGCTTCCCTGTCCGGGCTCCACCGGCACACGTGCCGGCAATGGAAGGTCTCGGAGCTAGCTTAGGGCCCCGCGCTTGTCGCATCTGCCCATCCCGTGCAGTTCCGCCAGCGCACGTCTGCACCCCGGTCTTCGAGACAGGCTGAGGAGATTTTGCGCCACGCTCGGCGTGCGAGGATAAACACGATGGCGAGGGGCGCCGGAAAACGACGACGCCGCGCCATCCCTCGGGATGACGCGGCGTGTCTCACCAGCCGGGAGCTGCGCGCTTCCTAGGTTTAAGCGCGCGGCTCGAGGCCGTATTCCTGCATTTTCCGATAGAGCGTCGAGCGCCCGATCTTGAGCCGCTTGGCGACTTCCGTCATGTGCCCGCGGTAGCGGCCGAGAGCGAGGCGGATCATGTCGGCCTCGATCTCATCGAGCGGCCGGATGTCTCCCGCCTCGGTGACGACGGGAATGCCGAGCGCACTGTCACCGCCGCGGCCGTTGCCGCGGATTTCCATCGTCTGCGGAATGATGTCTTCCGCACCGAGAACCGCGGGGCCCTTGAACGAGCCCGGCTTCGGCGCGGGAGCGGGCGCGGCCGGCACGGCGGTATCGAAACCCGTGACGTGCGCAGCGATCTGCGGGAACTCGGCAACCGTCAGCTCGGTCCCATCGGCGAGCACCACCGCACGGAACACCGCATTCTCGAGCTGGCGCACGTTGCCCGGCCACGGATAGCTCTTGATCAGCCGCAGCGCATCCTCGCTGATGCCGTTGATGCGCTTGCCTTCCTCGGCGGCGAAGCGCGCGATGAAATGCTGCGCGAGCTCGCCGACATCGCTGAGGCGCTCGCGCAGCGGCGGCACCCAGATCGGGAACACGTTGAGGCGGTAGTAGAGATCCTCGCGGAACTTACCTTCCCGCACCATCTCGATCATGTTGCGGTTGGTTGCCGAGATGAGACGGAAATTGACGTGCACCGGCTTCTTCGAGCCGACCGGATCGATCTCGCCCTGCTGCAGCGCGCGCAACAGCTTCACCTGCGCGTCGAGCGGCAACTCGCCGATCTCGTCGAGGAACAGCGTACCGCCGTCCGCTTCCTGGAACTTGCCGATACGCTTGTCGGTGGCGCCGGTGAAGGCGCCCTTCTCGTGGCCGAAAAGGATGCTCTCGACCAGGTTCTCCGGGATCGCGCCGCAATTGACGACGACGAACGGCTTGCCGGCGCGCTCCGATTCACCCTGGATGGCCCGCGCGATCAGCTCCTTGCCGACGCCCGATTCGCCCTCGATGAGCACCGGGATGTTGGAGGCGGCGGCGCGCTTGCCCAGCGACACGACCCGTTCCATGCCTTCGCCGCTCACGACGAGGTCGGCAAAGGTGAGCGTGCCCTCGACCTTCTTCTTGATGCGCGTGATCTCGCCGGCGAGCGCTTCGATCTTGAGCGCGCTCTTGATCGAGACTTCGAGGCGCTCCGGCGACACCGGCTTCACCACGAAGTCGACCGCGCCCGCACGCATCGCGCCGATGGCGGCATCGATCGAGCCGTTGGCGGTCTGGACGATGATGGGCGGCGTACCGGCTTTGCCGTTGAGCTTCTCGAGTACCGCCATACCGTCGACGCCGGCCATGACGAGGTCGAGAAGCACCAGGCTTATCTCGGCACACTCGGGGCCTTCGAGGATCTGCAGGGCTTGCTCGCCCGAGCTGGCAGTCTTAGTACCGAACCCGAGGCGCTTGATCGTCTCTTCGAGTATGCGGCGTTGGGTGGGATCGTCATCGACGATAAGCAGACTCTTGACCATGAGGCACTCGAACTCAACCTGTAACTGACTGCCTGGCTGGCCTCCCCGAATTGCTTCAGGATTGAACACTTGGCCACCGGCGGCTCACTCAACCAAGGCAAGACTGCCCAACAAGGGTAAATAAGGAGTTGCGAGCGAGCCCAGGTTGATCCTTTTTCGGTCACGCTGCGTCCGCGGAACCACGTTAAGCTTCCCGCGTCCCGTATGGACCGTCCCTCGACACACCTCGATTTCAGTGGAGCAAACGATGCGATTTGACGCGCGCCATAACGACTTGCGAGCCAATTTCACCGCGCAGGAGAGCGCTGCGGCAAAGCCGGCGCCCACGCCCGACGATCTCGGCCCCATGCCCGAATGGAACCTTGCCGATCTCTATCCCTCGCCCACCGCGCCCGAGGTAGGGCGCGATCTCGAGGCCGCGGCAAAGGAGGCAAAGCGGATCAAGGAGACCTACCACGGCAAGCTCGTCAGCCTCGCCGCCGACGGCGGGGCGCTGGCGACCGCCATCGAGGAGTTCGAGCGCTTCGTTGAATTGCTGGGCCGCCTCGGCTCGTTCGCGGGCCTCCACTACGCGGGCAATCAGGCCGACCCTGCGCGCGCGAAGTTCTACGGCGACGTTTCGGAAAAGCTGACCGCAATTTCCACCGATATCATCTTCTTCGAGCTCGAGCTGAACGAGATCGACGACGCGACGATGGAAGCGGCGCTGAAGAACGAGCGCCTCGCGCGCTATCGCCCGTGGATCGTCAACGTGCGCAAGGAAAAGCCCTACCAGCTCGAAGAGAAGCTGGAACGGCTGATGCACGAGAAGAGTCAGACCTCGGGCGGTGCGTTCAACCGCCTGTTCAACGAGACCATCGCCGCGTTGCGCTTCCCCGTTGCCGGCGAGCCCGAGCCGCTCGCGCTCGAGATGACGCTCAACCTGCTTTCGAACGCCGATCGCAAGAAGCGCCAGGCCGGCGCCGAGGCGCTGTCGAAAGTGTTCAAGGACAACGTGCGCCTCTTCACGCTCATCACCAACACGCTGGCGAAGGACAAGGAAATCTCCGACCGCTGGCGCGGCTTCAAGGATGTGGCGGACAGCCGCCACCTCGCCAACCAGGTGGAAGCGGAAGTGGTCGACGCGCTCGTTCAGAGCGTGCGCGCAGCCTATCCGCGCCTGTCCCACCGCTACTATGGGATGAAGGCGAAATGGCTAGGCATGGAGCGCCTTTCCCACTGGGACCGCAACGCGCCGCTCCCCGAACGGCCCGAGCGCACGTTCGCTTGGAAGGACGCAGAGCGCATCGTGCTCGGTGCCTATCACGACTTCGCGCCGCAGATGGCCGATGTCGCGGGAGAGTTCTTCGACAAGAACTGGATCGACGCCCCGGCGCGGCCCGGCAAGGCGCCCGGCGCGTTCGCCGCGGCAACGGTGCCGTCGGTGCATCCCTACGTACTGTTGAACTATCTCGGCAAGCCGCGCGATGTGATGACCCTCGCGCACGAGCTGGGCCACGGCGTGCATCAGATGCTCGCCCGTCCGCAGGGCGCGCTGCTCGCTTCGACGCCGCTGACGCTCGCAGAAACGGCATCCGTGTTCGGCGAGATGCTCACCTTCAAGGCGCTGCTGAAGGAGACGAAGGACGCGCGCGAGCGCAAGGCGATGATCGCCGGCAAGGTCGAGGATATGCTCAACACGGTGGTGCGTCAGATTGCGTTCTACACCTTCGAGCGCAAGCTGCACGAGGCGCGCCGCAAGGGTGAGCTGACACCCGACCAGCTCGGCGAGATCTGGCTCGAGACGCAGTCGGAAAGCCTCGGCCCGGCGATCGAGCTGAAGCCCGGCTACGAGGTGTTCTGGGCGTACGTTCCGCACTTCGTGCATTCGCCGTTCTATGTCTACGCGTACGCGTTCGGCGACTGCCTCGTGAACTCGCTCTACGGCCTCTACGAGGAGGCGCACCCCGGCTTCGTCAACAAGTATTTTGATATGCTCAAAGCGGGCGGTTCGAAGCACCATTCCGAGTTGCTTGCGCCCTTCGGCCTCGATGCCTCGAAGCCGGAATTCTGGAATAAGGGCCTCAAGGTGATCGAAGCGATGATCGACGAGCTGGCGGCGGCCGACGCCGCCGCTTGATCGGGTTGCCGAGCCTCCCCATAGCAATACGGTGCTTACCCAAAAAGAAAGCACGCCCGCATCGAGACGGGCGTGCTGGAGGATTCTTTCCTTCCGCTTCAGCTTCCTCGGCGATTGTCAAGAATAGGAAGCGTCGTTCAGTGCAATTTAAGGGGTTTCCCTTGCGGCGCATAAGGGGATAGAAGCCCCCGCCAATCGCTGCACTGCAGCCAGCTCTACGGGGGTGCCAACGTGGCACAGTCGCAGGGGGTGATGAAGGGCGCAGACCAGGCCGCCGCTGATGGGGTACCAAGCGGTAAATTCCTGGCGCTCGTCGTCGGCTCGATCGGTGTCGTCTACGGCGACATCGGAACCAGTCCGCTCTATGCCTTCCGTGTTGCCGTCGATGCTGCCAAAGGGCCCAGCTTCGCCGGACGCGAAGCCGTGTTCGGCGTGCTGTCGCTCATCACGTGGGCGCTGCTGCTCATCGTCACCCTGAAGTACGTCGTCATCCTGCTGCGCGCCGACAACAAGGGCGAAGGCGGCATGTTCGCGCTGATGGCGCTCGGGCAGTCGGTCGCCAAGCGCTCGACGCCGGTCATCATGGGGCTCGGTATCGCCGGCGCATCGTTCTTCTATGGCGATGCGGTGATCACGCCCGCCATCTCGGTGCTGTCCGCCGTCGAGGGCCTGACGCTCATATCGCCGACCTTCGACCGTTTCGTCGTTCCGCTGTCGATCCTGATCCTCGTGTCTCTCTTCGCCGTGCAGTCCCGCGGTACTGCGAAAGTGGCGGCGTTCTTCGGCCCCATTACCATCGTGTGGTTCCTCACGCTGGGCATCGGCGGCCTGGTGCAGGTGGTGCAGAATCCCGATGTGCTCGTCGCGCTCAATCCCTGGTATGGCATGCGCTTCCTTTTGAGCCACGGGATCATCGGCTTCACGGTCCTCGGTCTCGTGTTCCTCTCCATCACGGGTGCGGAGACGCTCTACGCCGACCTCGGCCACTTCGGCCGCAAGCCGATCCAGGTGGCCTGGTTCTCCCTCGTGCTGCCGTCGCTGCTGCTCAACTACTACGGCCAAGGCGCACTGGTGCTCGCACGCCCCGATGCGCTCGCAAATCCGCTCTTCCTGCTCTACCCCGAATGGGCGCTGCCGCTCGTCGTGCTGCTCGCGACCGTTGCAACGGTGGTCGCCGCCCAGGCGGTGATCACCGGCACGTTCTCGCTCACGCGCCAGGCGATCCAGCTCGGCCTGCTGCCCCGCTTCGGCATTACGCACACCTCGGAAGCGATCTCCGGCCAGATCTATCTGCCGCGCGTCAACTGGATGCTGCTGATCGCGGTGATCGTCGTCGTGCTCGCGTTCCACTCCTCCTCCGCGCTCGCATCCGCGTACGGCGTCGCGGTGACGGCGGCGATGGTCATCACCACCATGCTCGCGATCTTCGTGCTGTGGCAGTACTGGAAATGGCCGCTGTGGCGGACGCTCGCGACGCTGGTTCCGATCATGTTCCTCGAGCAGTTCTTCCTCACCGCCAATATCCTCAAGGTGTTCGAAGGCGGCTGGGTGCCGCTCGCCATCGCCGCCTGCATCTGTCTCGTCATGTGGACCTGGGTGCGCGGCTCGCGCCTCCTCGCCAGGCAGACGCGCAAGAACGAGGCCGATCTCGATTGGCTGCTGCGCAAGCTCGAGGCCAAGCCCCCGCACCGCGTGCCGGGCACCGCCGTTTTCTTCACCGCCGATCCGACCGCAGCGCCCACCGCGCTCATGCATAACCTGAAGCACAACCGCATCCTGCACGAGCGCAACATCATCCTTTCCATCCGCACCGAGGATGTGCCGCGCGTGCCGCGTTATGAGCGCGTGATCGTCGACCGCGTCACCGACACGTTCATTCGCGTCGTCGCGCGCTACGGCTTCATGGAGACCCCGAGCGTGCCGAAGATCCTCGAGGTGTGCCGGCGCAAGGATCTCAACGTCGACATCGGCGCGACCTCGTTCTTCCTCTCCCGCCGCAACCTGAAGACGACGCCGAAATCCGAAATGCCGGGCTGGCAGGACAGGCTCTTCGTTGCGCTCGCCCGCAGCGCCCAGGACGCCACCACGTACTTCCAGATCCCCACCGACCGGGTGGTAGAAGTGGGCACGCAGGTCGCCGTCTGACGTTTGCAGCCTTGCCGGCGCGGCGGGGCGTGCCGATATCCCGTTGAGATGACCAACGAGCAAAATCGATTCTCCGCGCGTGCGGCGCGCTATGTGAAGGTCGGCGCAGGCGTCGGCGGAATTGCAGCGCGCCTCGCCGGCGAGCGGCTGTTCGGACGCGACCACGATAGCGCGCGCGGCGCCGCCGAGCTTGCGGCAGCCCTCGGCGGCCTCAAGGGCCCGCTGATGAAGGTTGCCCAGCTCCTCTCAACCATCCCCGAGGCGTTGCCCGCCGATTACGCCCGCGAGCTTGCGCAGCTCCAGTCCGCCGCGCCGCCCATGGGCCCGGCGTTCGCACGCCGCCGCATGCAGGCCGAGCTCGGTCCGGACTGGGCGCAGCGCTTCCGCACGTTCGACCTCGAAGCGGCCGCATCCGCCTCCCTCGGGCAGGTTCACCGTGCAACGTCGCACGATGGACACGCCCTCGCCGTCAAGCTTCAGTATCCCGACATGCCGTCGGCAGTCGAAGCCGACCTCGTGCAGCTCCGCACCATCTTCGCCATCCACGCGCGCTTCAACCCGGCGGTCGAAACCGGCGACATCCTCACTGAGATCGCAGCCCGCCTGCGCGAGGAGCTCGACTACGAGCGTGAAGCGCGTCACACGCGTCTTTACGCGCGCATCTTCGCAGACGATCCGCTGATCCGCGTGCCGGAGATCATCGGCGAGCTTTCAACCAAACGCCTGCTCACCATGACCTGGCTCGATGGCCGTCCGCTGCTGGATTACAAATCCGCGCCGATGCCTGACCGCAATGCCATCGCGGCCGCCATGTTCCGCGCGTGGTGGTTTCCGTTCAGCCACTACGGCGTCATCCACGGCGATCCGCACCTCGGCAATTACACCATCTTCGAGCGCGACGGCCGGCCCGCCGGCGTGAATCTCCTCGACTACGGCTGCATCCGCAGCTTCCGGCCGGCGTTCGTTGCCGGCGTCATCAACCTTTACCACGGCCTGCTGACGAACGATCGCGAGCGCATCGTTCACGCCTACGAAGCATGGGGCTTCCGCGGGCTCTCCTCCGAGCTGATCCATGCCCTCACCATCTGGGCGCGCTTCGTCTATGGCCCGCTCCTCGATGATCGCGAGCGCGCCATCGCGGAGGACACATCGCCCAGCGAGTACGGCCGCAGCGAAGCGTCCACCGTGCATCGCATCCTGAAGGAGAAAGGCCCCGTGCGGGTGCCGCGGGAATTCGTATTCATGGACCGCGCCGCGATCGGGCTCGGCGGCGTCTTCCTGCACCTCGGCGCGCGCCAGAACTGGTACCGCCTGTTCAACGGCATGATCGAGGATTTCGACCTGGAGACCCTCGGAGCGCGCCAGCGCGACGCATTCGCGGCGGCCGATGTGCCGCGTCCGGAATGACGCACTCCATGCCGAATGCACCTGGAAATGCCATACCCGGACTGTCCTGACGGCATCTTTCGGCACGATCCCTGACCCGCGTCAAAGCGCAGCGCCGGCTTCGCGGCTCAATGGAACCGGAGCGCGCTTTGCGCCCCAGGGCGAAAGGACATGCGATGAACGAGCGTCGCCGCAGCGGCTCAGTGCCATTGGCCCTGCTGATGATCTGCCTTATCCCGCTCGCACACGCGCGCGCCGACCAGGTTTCGAAGGGCGCCGAGCTGGCAAAAGCGCTATGCGCCGAATGCCATCTCAATCCGGGCCAGGGGGAGAAGCGGGGGCCGATGGGCGTGCCGGGATTCAAGGCCGTCGCCAATCGCCCGCTGCAAACGGCCGAAGGCGTCGTGGACTGGCTGCGCTCGGTGCCGCCGATGATGCCGAACCACCGCCTGACGCAGGACGAAATCGACGCACTCGCCGTCTTCATCATGTCCCTGCGCCAGTGACTGATTGATTTTTGAGCAACGCTGGCCGCTATGCAACGCGCGGGCATTTGCTGCACCGCCGTAACTTGCTACGTCCCCGGAGCGACTTGCTAGGACGATCTCCTTAGGGTACGAGAACGGGCTGAAATCATAGAATCCCGAGGGAGGGGAACAGTGGCGATCGATTCTTCTACCGGTCATCCCGAAATGGACTATGCGCAGGCTGAGAAGACCTACAAAGGCTTCATTTTCCTCACTAAATTGTCGATTGCCTCGATGGTCGTCCTGCTCGCCGGCATGGCGTTTTTCCTCACCTAATCTGAAGGCTTCGCGCTCGTAGGCCCGGCGGCAAGCCGGGCCGGTGAGCTGTGCCGAAAGCCCAAATATCCACGCGATCGGACGAGTGCATGGTCACCATTGCGGTTACGGCCGAGCCTGCGGATGAGCCGCGCGTTGCGGTTTCTCCCGAGACGGTCAAGAAGCTCGTTGCCCTTGGAGCGAAGGTCAAGGTTGAAGCGGGCGCCGGTGCGCGCTCACGCTTCTCCGATGCGGCCCTCGCTGCCCAGGGCGCAGAGATCGTCGGTAGCGCGGCCGATGCGCTGCGCGATGCGGACGTGCTCCTTCGGGTGCGCCGCCCACTTGCCGCCGACCTTTCCGCGCTGAAGCCCGGCGCCCTCGTGATCGCGATGCTCGATCCCTACGGCGACCGCGCAGGCATCGAGGCCCTCGCGGCCAGCAAAGCCGCGCTATTCTCGATGGAATTCATGCCGCGCATCACGCGCGCGCAGTCGATGGACGTGCTCTCCTCGCAGGCGAACCTCGCCGGCTACAAGGCCGTCATCGATGCCGCCGCGATGTTCCAGCAGGCCATGCCGATGATGATGACCGCAGCCGGCACCGTGCCCGCCGCGAAAGCCTTCATCATGGGCGCGGGCGTCGCCGGCCTCCAGGCCATCGCCACCGCGCGCCGCCTCGGCGCACAGGTCTCCGCCACCGACGTGCGCCCCGCCGCGAAAGAGCAGGTCGCCTCGCTCGGCGCCAAGTTCATCGCCGTGGAGGACGACGAGTTCAAGCAGGCCCAGACCGCCGCCGGCTATGCCAAGCCGATGTCGGCGGAATACCAGGCCAAGCAGGCCGAGCTCGTCGCCAACCACATCAAGGCGCAGGACATCGTCATCACCACCGCGCTCATTCCCGGCCGCCCCGCGCCGCGCCTCATCACGCGCGCCATGGTCGAAAGTATGAAGCCCGGCTCCATCATCGTCGACCTCGCCGCCGAGCGTGGCGGCAACTGCGAGCTGACGAAGCCCGGCGAGATCGTCGAGCACAACGGCGTGCGCATCTACGGCCCGCTTAATCTTGCAGGCGAGATCGCGGTCAACGCCTCGAGCCTCTACGCCAAGAACCTTTACGCCTTCCTGGAGACGCTGTTCGACAAGAAGGAAAAGACGCTGGCGGTCAATTGGGACGACGAGATCGTCAAGGGCACGCTGCTCGCCCGCGACGGCACCGTCGTACATCCCAGTCTGCAGGGAGCGGCCTGATGCGCGGCTTGAAACATCCCACGTTGGGCCGGATTGCAGCCGCCGCGGCGGCCGTCGCCGCCTTCGCAAGCCCGGCCTTCGCGGCTGGCGGTATCGGCGGCGCGATCGATCCCATCATCTACGAGCTGATGGTGTTCGTGATGGCGATCTTCGTCGGCTACTACGTCGTCTGGGCCGTCACGCCCGCGCTGCATACCCCATTGATGTCGGTGACGAACGCCATCTCCTCGGTGATCGTCGTCGGCGCGCTGCTGGCGGTGGCCGTCGAGCACGGCGCCGTTGACGGCTTCCTGAGCGGCGACACCGTCGCCTCTAAAACCTTCGGCGTGCTGGCGCTGATCATGGCCGCGGTCAACATCTTCGGCGGCTTCCTCGTCACGCAGCGCATGCTGGCCATGTACAAGAAGAAGGGCGACAAGCGGTGATCGAAGTCGCGGGTGCCCACGGGGGAAGAGCCGAATGCTGACGCCCAACCTCGTCGCAATTCTCTATCTGGTCTCGGGCGTGCTGTTCATTCTCGCCCTGCGCGGCCTGTCGAGCCCGGCAACATCACGCCAGGGCAATTATTTCGGCATGCTCGGCATGACCATCGCCATGGTGACGACGCTGGCGGTGGCGGCTCCGCAATCGCCGCTCACCTGGGTGCTACTCATCGGCGGCCTCGCCGTCGGCGGCACGGTCGGTGCGGTCACGGCGCGGCGCATCGCCATGACGGCGATGCCCGAGCTCGTCGCCGCGTTCCACTCGCTCGTCGGCCTGGCGGCGGTGTTCGTTGCGGCTGCGGCCCTCTATGCGCCCGACAGCTTCGGCATCGGCGCCCGCGGCGCCATCAACTTCGCCAGCCTCATCGAGATGTCGCTGGGCGTTGCCATCGGCGCCATCACCTTCACGGGCTCGGTGATCGCGTTCGCCAAGCTTTCCGGACGCATGTCCGGTAAGCCGATCCTGCTGCCGGCGCGCCACATCATCAACCTCGCGCTGTTCGCCGCGCTCGTCTATCTCGTCTACCTCTTCTGCCAGTCGGGCGGCGACCCCACGCTGTTCTGGGCCATCACGCTGGTCTCCATGCTGTTCGGCGTGTTGATCATCATTCCGATCGGCGGCGCCGACATGCCCGTCGTCGTCTCGATGCTCAACTCCTACTCCGGATGGGCGGCCGCCGGCATCGGCTTCACGCTGTCGAACATCGCGCTCATCATCACCGGCGCGCTCGTCGGCTCCTCCGGCGCGATCCTGTCCTACATCATGTGTAAGGGCATGAACCGCTCCTTCATCTCCGTCATTCTCGGCGGCTTCGGCGGCGAGACCGCCGGCCCGGCCGGTGGCGGCGAGCAGAAGCCGGTGAAGCTCGGTTCTGCCGAGGACGCAGCCTACGTGATGAAGAATGCCTCCAAGGTCATCATCGTGCCGGGCTACGGCATGGCCGTTGCCCAGGCGCAGCATGCGCTGCGCGAGATGGGCGACGCGCTCAAGAAGGCCGGCGTCGAGGTGAAGTACGCGATCCATCCGGTCGCGGGCCGCATGCCGGGCCACATGAACGTGCTGCTGGCCGAGGCGAACGTGCCCTATGACGAAGTGTTCGAGCTCGAGGACATCAACTCCGAGATGCCCCAGGCCGACGTCGTGTACGTCATCGGCGCCAACGACGTCGTCAATCCGGCGGCCGAGACGGACAAGACCTCGCCCATCTACGGCATGCCGGTGCTGCAGGCCTGGAAGGCGGGCACGGTGCTGTTCAACAAGCGCTCGCTGGCATCCGGCTACGCCGGCATCGACAATCCGCTCTTCTATAACGACAACACCGTGATGGTGCTGGGCGATGCCAAGAAGATGACGGAAGAGATCGTCAAGGCGCTGGCGCACTGAGCTGCATCGCAATCTGAGCGAGGGCCAAACTCAGCCTCGCTCAGAATCGCAATTTGGCAGTGCAATTTGGCATCGCCGTTTGACGGCCATTGGCGATGGCGCGTGTCGCTGCCGCATCGGTTTTTGCCACCCCGCGCGAAACGAACACCAACATCCAGCCGAATGACGGTGCAGCCTCCGGATTCCCCGCGAGGCTGCATTGCTTTCAGAGTTCCGGATGGGTCTTCGCATGCGCACATTGTTCCGATGGCTTCTGCTGGCGCTGATCCCGTCCCTGGCCACTGCCGGTGAAGCGGGCCCTGCCCCGCGCTTCAAGGCCGTCGCCTTTGATTATTTCGTGCTTTTCAACGCCAACTCCATCATTCCGAAAATCGAGAAGGAGTTTCCCGGCCGTGGCGCCGAGTTCGCCAGCGCCTGGCGCGCACGCCAATTCGACTATGGCTTCCTGCGCTCCATCACCGGCCAGCAGATCGACTTCTTCCAGGTCACAGAGGACGCGCTCCTCTACGCCGCCGAGGCGATGAAGCTACCGCTGCCGACGGACGTTCGCGCACGCCTCCTCGACGCCTACCTGACGCTCGATCCCTGGCCCGACACGGCAGCCGCCCTCGCGAAGCTCAAGGCCGCCGGCGTTCGCATCATCACCATCTCCAATCTCTCCCCGCGCATGCTGCAGGCCAACGCCGAGCACGCCGGCATCGCCGCCCTGTTCGACGAGCTGCTGTCGACGGAAGCAAACCACAGCTACAAGCCCGAGCCCCGCGCCTATGCCCTGGGCCTGGAGCGGCTGGGCCTCGCCAAGCACGAGATTGCGTTTGCCGCCTTCGGTGGCTGGGACGCCTACGGCGCCAAAAGCTTCGGCTATCCGACCTATTGGGTGAACCGCTTCGGTCTGCCGCCCGAGAGGCTCGGTCCGGCACCCGATGCCACGTCCCGCGATCTCAGCGGCTTCGTCGCCTTCGTGCTCGGCGAACCGTAACCGGCGCGCACCAGCCGTGCGGCTTCGCCGGCCAGCCCCATTTTCCCCGGCGAGAAAATCGGCATGATCCTGGGCAGGCCAACGCTGCGGTTGGCCGTCGGCGCGCAGGGCACCGGGGGGGGGGGGGACATCTCGAACGTGCTTTTGAACGCGATCCGACAGGGTGCCGCGCCACGCGCCCGGACGAGCCGGCGTACCGGCCCCAGGGGCCCTAGGGGCGCCAGCGGCGTGCGCCGTTTCTGTCTCGTGCTAGCGTACCTATCCGGCGCGGCGCCGCCCGCCGCCCACGCCGCCGAGGGCTTCTTCACGGACGACAAGCCGCCCGCCGTCGCCCGCGCCTGGAACTCCGTCTATGCGTTCGTGTGCGAGGGACGCAAGGGCGCCTACACCGCCTCGGCATTTCCGGTGAAGCGCACACCCAAAGGCGAGCGCACCGACCATTACTTCATCACCGCCGGGCACGCGGTGGAGGATTGCCGCGGCGAGCGCCGCTACCTCGTTGAAGATACCGGCGGCAAGCGTTTCGAAGACGATGGCATCACCCTCGCGGCCCGCCCGCGCAAGCTCGAAGGCGTGAGCCCGGTGCGCGTCGACGACGCCTACGACATCGCCGTGATCAAGATCACGACGCGCGCCGGCGAACGCATCGGCCCGGCGCTCCCCCTGGACGGACAATGCGACCCCTCGTTCGGCCAGGAGGTCTACGCGATCGGCTTTCCCGGCGTCGCCAAGCGCCGGTCGTTGCGCCAGTCGGCACAGATCAAGCGCTGGAGCCGCGGCCTGTCCGTCGGCCTGGGGCACGCGGACTTCCGCGGCTCGACCTCCACGTATGTTGCGACGAGCGTCGATTCCCTGCCGGGCAATTCCGGCGGACCCGTTCTCGCGGCCGACGGCGCGCTCGTCGGCGTAATGGTCAAAGGTGCCGCCGGTCCGCAAAACAACTTCCGCTACGATGTAGATCCGAAAAAGAAGGATGACTGGCATTCGTTCCTCGTGCCGTGCGAGGGCGTGCTGAGGCTGCTGCGGCAGGCGGGACTGGGCGGTTAGGCAGGGGTATGCCGCATCGCACCCCGCATGGACATCTTCCCGCCTAGGGCGGCATCACGGCCCAGCGCTGTCCCGATGCGGCGCGCGCATAGCCCAATGCTTCACCATCGGCGCCCGTGGGGCTCCACAACGGCGCGAACCGTTGTAGAATTGGCCATGGCCCAGCTACGGATATTCCTGATCGCGCTCTGCGCGCTCCCTCTTGGAGCGGCGGCAAATGCCGGCACGTGGGCCGCCCTGACCATGAGTGACGCCAGCCCCACGCAGGACATCGCCGCCCGCAAGGGCACGCGCAATTATCGCCCCGAGGGCGAGAGCGCGACGACGACGACACCGTCGGTGACAGACATCAATCCGTCCGCAGGCAGGTCTCCCGCCGAAAAAATCGCCCAGTGCATGGAGACGTGGGACGCCGGCACGCACATCAGCAAGAGCAAATGGCGCGAGATCTGCCAGCGCCAGCTCCGCGCCGGCGAGTAGCATCCCGCTAGCCATCAGGCGGACTTTGCGCGGCTAGGCCGCCGCCTGCTACCCGCCCGTCTTACGCTCGGCTCGCATCAGGCGGCGCTCGGCCGGTGCCCTTCCTTATCGAGGCTCAGATACTGCTCCAGCCCGACGAACGCCATCACCGCATCGTGCAGGCTGAGCGGATTGTCGACGATGACGCCATAGGTCAGCGCGCTGATCGGCAGATGGCTGTAGCCGTAGTCCACCAGGACGAGCGGAATGCGCGCCGCGATGGCCGCGCCGTTATCGGCACCCGTATCGCCGACCAGCATCGCGCGCTCCATGCGCCCGCCAGCCCGCCTCACCGCCTCCTGAATGGGTCGCGGGTCGGGCTTCATCGGACGGTCGTCGCGCGCGCCGACAACCGCATCGAACAGAGTGAGCAGTTGCAGCCGCTCCAGAATGTCGATGGCGATGCGCTCGATCTTGTTGGTGCACACGGCCGTATGCACACCACGCTCGCGCAGCTCGTCCAGCAGCGTGCGAATGCCGGGATAGACATGCGACAGCCGCGCGGGCGACTGGCTGTAGACATCGATGAAGTGCCGGCGCGCGCGGTCGGCTTCGTCGGCGGGAAGGTTCAGCCGCTTCGAGACGAGCGCGCGCCAGAAGAACTCGCTGAGACCGTCGCCCATCATCGAGGCGGCCTCTCCGATACCGGTCGGGGGCGTGCCATAGGGTTGAAGCGCGACGTCGAGAGCGGCGGCGATATCCGGCACTGTATGAACGAGCGTGCCGTCGAGATCGAAAACAACGGTGGGCGTGATTGGGTTTGCGGGCAACCGCATAGCGTTCTTGCTCCTGCATCTGATCTGGGCGGTGCATTCGCTGCAGCGACGGGCGCGCGCAGATCGTCAAGGGCACCGTTTCCCCGCCAGCATAGTCCTGTATCGCCTTGAAGTGGTGAGGCAATCCGCCACCAGAGGTAACGATACGTAAGCGGAGCGTAACAATCGGCCCGGTTCCGGCACGTCCGCCGGGAGGATCGCGAACCCGGCCATCCCGGCGATGATGCCGCACCTGACGTGATCCTTCCCGCCGCCAGGACAGGCGTCTTTTGCCTCTTCCAGCCCCCGCGAGCGCAGACTTGAGGCGCGACGGTGCGCCCCGGGGAGAGGGCAAGATCGCTGTTGCTATGGACGCGCACACCAATACGCTGGCGCCCGGCTATCAGCGGTGAAAGGCGGCCCTTAATGCGCATCGGCGTGCCCAAAGAGGCAAAGGTTTACGAGAACCGTGTCGGGCTCGTTCCCGCGAGCGTGCGGGAACTGACCGCCCAGGGGCACGCGGTGTTCGTCGAAACCGGCGCGGCCGAGCGGATTGGCGTTACCGACGAGGACTACACCCGCGCGGGCGCAACCGTGCTGCCCACCGCCGCCGACGTCTACGCCACCGGCGACCTCATCGTGAAGGTTAAGGAGCCGCTCGAGAACGAGCGCGCCCTGCTGCGCCCGGGCCAGACGCTGTTCACCTATTTGCACCTCGCCCCTGATCTCCGGCAGGCCGAAGACCTGATGCGTGCCGGCGTCACCGCCATCGCCTACGAAACCGTCACCAACGCGCGCGGAGGCTTGCCGCTGCTGGCGCCGATGAGCGAGGTGGCCGGGCGTATGGCGATCCAGGCCGGCGCCCATTGCTTGGAGATGGAGCAGGGCGGACGCGGCATGCTGCTGAGCGGCAGCGCAGGCGTTGCGGCGGCAAACGTGGTCGTCATCGGTGGCGGCGTCTCGGGCGTCAACGCGGTGCGTATGGCGGTGGGCCTCGAGGCCTCCGTCACCTGCATCGACATCAACATCGACAGGCTCAACGCGCTCGACCAGCAGTTCGGCGCTTCGCTCAATACGATCTTCTCGACGCGCCAGGCGATCGAGGACTACGTGCTCCAGGCCGATCTTGTCATCGGCGCCGTTCTGGTGCCCGGCGGCGCAGCGCCCAAGCTCATCAGCACCGAAATGGTGAAGGCGATGAAGCGCGGCTCGGTCATCGTCGATATCTCCATCGACCAGGGCGGCTTCTCCGAGACCTCGCGGCCGACGACGCACGCCAACCCGAGCTACGTCGAGCATGGCGTGGTACACTATTGCGTTTCCAACATGCCGGGGGCAGTGGCGCGCACCTCCACGTTCGCGCTCAACAACGCGACGCTGCCCTTCGTGATGGCCCTTGCCAACAAGGGTCCGGTGCAGGCGTTGCGGGACGACCCCCACCTGCTGGCGGGGCTCAACGTCTACAACGGCCGGATCACCCACCCGGCCGTCGCCGAGGCCCTGGGCCTCACCTATTTCGATCCGCTCCGCGCCCTCGATAAATGAGACTTAGGCCGCTCCCGAACTAAGAGCGCCCGCAAGAAGACAACGAGTTGCATGAACCATGGAAAGAATTTGCGCGTTTTCGGCAACGGGTTGGGGGGTTTTGATAGGCTACTCAGGATCCCCGCTTCGCGTCACGGCGTCCGGCAAGTAACGTTTCGGCACTAGGCGCGGACCATAGACCTTCGCCGCGCAACCATATGGAGACGCATGCAGCTCGCTCTAAAGCTCGCGCTCTCGCTTTTTGCCGTCTATGCCGTCGTGGCCGTGGCCGCGTTCATACTGCAGCGGCGGCTGATGTATTTTCCCGATCCCGAGCGCGTCTCGCCCGCTGCGTATAATCTCGCCAGCGTGAAGGAGCGCGTCCTCACCGCCCCGGACGGCACCCTTCTCATCACCTGGTACACGCCCGCGGCGCCCGGCAAGCCGACGCTGCTCTATTTCCACGGCAACGCCGGCAACCTCGCCTCCCGCGCCGAACGCATCCGCCGCTTCGCGGCGCGGGGCTACGGCGTGCTGATGCTGAGCTATCGCGGCTATGGCGGATCGGGCGGCAGCCCCAGCGAAGCAGCAAATGTCGCCGACGGCGGGCTCGCCTATCGGGCGCTGCGCGACGATGGCATCCCGGCAGCCGACATCATCGTCTATGGCGAATCGCTCGGCTCGGGCGTGGCGGCGCAGGTGGCGGCCAATCATGAGGTCGGCGGACTGGTGCTCGATGCGCCCTATACTTCGATCGTGGACGTCGCCGCGCTCAGCTATCCATGGCTGCCGGTCCGTCCCTTCATGTTCGATCGCTACGAGACCGTTCGCCACCTTCCGGGTGTCACCGCACCGTTGCTGGTGCTCCACGGCGAGGAGGACCGCGTCATCCCCGTCACCATGGGACGGGCTGTCTACGACGCTGCGCAGGCGCCGAAAGAGATCGCCACCTTCCCGCGGGCGGGCCACTCGGACCACCACCTGCACGGCTCCTACGACGTGCTCTTCCGCTGGATCGACGCGCTGGCGAGGGACTCCCAGCTCGAAAGCGAGCCTCTCCGGCGCATCGAAGGCAGCGCGCGGTAGCAGCGCCGTCCCGCTGCCTGGCGCGCCGTTGCTAGCCGAGCTCGATTGCCCGGGCTCCGATCGCGGTATGGGGCACGGCGACGCTGCCACACCAGCGCGCCTCAGAACAACTGCTGCGACTTCCGGGACAGTTTGAAACCGTGGCCCGTCCCGTTCCGGCAGGTCAGTCCATCGCGCTGCGAAACGCATTCAAAACCTGCCCCGCGCCAGGTCTTGCCGTAACCGAGCACCGGCGCCTCGCCCCTCGTCGTATCCCCCGCGCACATCCGCTGCGCCGGCGTATCGCGATCCTCGACATAGAACGCCATGCCCCAGTCGTATTCACAATCGCTGGGCCGCGGCGGATCGGGGTTGTCGCGCTGCATGACATCGCACCGGAGAACGGTCGCTTCCCCGGGCTCGGGCGGCAGCTCCGTCTGGCAGTGGATGTTGTTCGAGGGCGTCCGGAACGCGAGATTATCCGGATCGGCGGCGGCAGCACCGGCGAGAGCGGCGGCGGCAGCGAGAGCGGCCGCGACGGCGCCAGCCCTGCGGAAAAGGAATTTGACCATATCCACGCCTTCAGTTCTTGCGAGAAACAATGAGGACGTTGAGTATATGGGTCAGCCGCCGCCGTGCACGCGGTAATCGCGGCGAGCTTTGCTGCACGCGGCGCGGTGCGCAATCCTGAAGCGGCGAGCTTTGCTGCACGCGGCGCGGTGCGCAATCCTGAAGCGACGTGAAAAACACGAAATGCGCCCGTGAGCCTAGAGCTCAGGGCGCATCGGAAGCAGCTATCGAGAAGTGATTAGCGGCGGGCGCCGGCCGCAGGGGTCGGAGCCTTGCCGGGCAGCAGACCTTCACGCTGGGCGCGCTTGCGCGCCAGCTTCCGGGCGCGGCGCACGGCTTCGGCCTTCTCGCGAGCCTTGCGCTCGGAGGGCTTCTCGAAATAATTGCGGAGCTTCATCTCACGGAAAATGCCCTCGCGCTGCATCTTCTTCTTGAGCGCCTTGAGAGCCTGATCGACGTTGTTGTCGCGGACGAGAACCTGCAAGCGGCTGCTTCCTTGTGCCTTACCGTTGACCAATGAAAAAAAGCGGCATTCGGTGCGGCGGGGCGAACCGCCGACATCCCATTTGCCGTTGAGGACGGCGCTTCCCTACCAAAAGCCGGTTAAGTTGTCCATGCGGGAGAGCACGTGAGAAGCGCTTTTCAGCCCTCGGACCGGGGGGACAGCCTGTTCACATGCCCCATTTTTCGCCCCGGGCGGGCCTGGTTCTTCCCGTAAAGGTGAAGAGAGGCCCCCCTCTCGGCGGCGAGATCCAGCCAGGCTGCGACGTCGTCACCGATGAGATTGGTCATCCGGCAGTTCGAATGGCGGCCGCAGTCTCCCAGCGGCCAGCCCGCCACCGCCCGGATGTGATTCTCGAACTGGCTGACGGCGCAGGCGTCCATCGTCCAGTGCCCGGAGTTGTGTACCCGCGGGGCGAACTCGTTGAGGAGGAGCGGCTCGGCCCCATCACCGACATAGAACATCTCGACGCCGATCACGCCGACGTAGTCCAGCGCCTCGGCCAGCGCCGTCGCGATCTCAATGGCAAGCGCGCGGTGCTTTTCCGGCAGCGCGCTCGGCACCGTGGATGTGCGCAGGATGCCGCCCTCGTGGTGGTTCTGCGGGATGTCGTAAAAGCGGATATCGCCCTTGAGGCTCCGCACGAGCAGCACCGAGACTTCGTACTGGAAGTCGACCATAGCCTCGAGCGTTGCAGGCGCGCGGCCGATGGACTCGAATGCAGCGCCGATCTCGCCGGCTGCCGCGATGCGCGCCTGGCCCTTGCCGTCATAGCCGAGGCGCCGCGATTTGAGGATCGACGGCGCGCCGACCTCGGCCACCGCGGCGGTGAAATCGTCCGGCCCGTTGACGACCGCAAAGCGCGGCAGCGGCAAGCCCAGCGAGGAAATGAAGGTCTTTTCCCGGAAGCGGTCCTGCGCCACTTCCAGCGCCTTGAGGCCGGGGCGAACAGGGCGCACGCGCTCTACCGCAGCGGCAGCCTCGACCGGAACGTTCTCGAATTCGTAGGTGACGACATCCGTCTCGGCGGCGAACGCGGCGATCTTTTCGAGATCGTCATAGCCCCCGATCGTCGTCGAAATCGCAACGTCCGACGCCGGCCCCGGCACATCGCTGTAGATGCGGCACTTGAGGCCGAGCCGGGAAGCGGCGACCGCGAGCATGCGCCCGAGCTGGCCGGCTCCGAGAATGCCGATGGTCGAACCGGGAGGAAGAGCCTCGATCAACGCCGCCACTCACAGATCCTTGGGGCTTTCGCCGACGCTCGCCGTCCGCGCGGCGCGATGCGCCTCGAGGCGGTCCAGCAGCGCGGGATCGGACAGCGCCAGGATCTGCGCGGCGAGCAGGCCCGCGTTCGTAGCGCCCATCTCGCCGATCGCGAGCGTGCCGACCGGCACGCCGGCCGGCATCTGCACGATGGAATAGAGGCTGTCCTCGCCGCCGAGCGGCGTTGTCGGGATCGGAACGCCGAGCACCGGCAGCGGCGTCATGGATGCGGTCATGCCCGGCAGGTGTGCAGCCCCGCCCGCGCCCGCGATGATCACCTTGAGCCCGCGCTCCTTGGCGGACTTCGCGTATTCATAAAGGCGCTCGGGCGTGCGGTGGGCCGAAACGATGCGCGCTTCGAACGATACCTGCAGCTCGCCGAGGATCTGCGCGGCCTTTTTCATCGTGGGCCAATCGGACTGGCTCCCCATGATGATGCCGACGACGGCTTTTGCGGTGCTCATTGTGTGCTGCGTGAGGCCTCAGAAAGCGCGGGATTACAGGACGGGCCACACATTTACAAGGCCCCCTTGCCCGATCCCATACAAGTGTCACGACCGGTTTGGGCCTTTCTTAGCCGGAATGGGTGAGGATCGCTCCCGACACACACTTCGCTCGCCGGGGGACGGGCCACCCGCCGAAAACCCACAACCGAAAATCAAGTCGAGACCTACGGATGCACCAGGCACGCGCTCGCCAGGCCATCGGCGCCGGCATGATCGGCAATATCCTCGAGTGGTACGACTTTGCCATCTACGGCTTTTTCGCCGTCGAGATCGGCCGCCAGTTCTTTCCCCATTCGAGCCCCGTCGCCCAGCTCCTCGCCACCTTCGGCATCTTCGGGGTCGGCTACCTGATGCGCCCGCTCGGTGGCATCATCATCGGCCATGTGAGCGACCACTATGGCCGCCGGGCCGCCCTCATCGCCGCCATCACCGCGATGGCGGTGCCGACATTCCTCATCGGTATCCTTCCCGGCTACGCGACGCTGGGCCTCGCCGCGCCGATCATCCTCACGCTCCTGCGCATGGTCCAGGGCCTGTCGCTGGGCGGCGAGCACCCGAGCTCCATGGTGTTCCTCGTGGAGCGTGCCCCGCCGGGCCGCCGCGGCTTCATGGGCGGCATGGCCGCGTGCGGCGCCATCGTGGGGCTGCTGCTCGGATCGGCAACGGGCGCGGTGCTCGCCTCCCTGATGTCTCCCGAAGCGCTCGCCGCCTGGGGCTGGCGTGTGCCCTTCGTCATGGGCCTCGGCGTCGGGCTGATCGGCAATCTCATCCGCCGCAACATCGAGGAAACCGTACCGGAGCGCACCACGGAGCACCCGGCGATCATCGAGACGCTGCGCAACCATTGGGGCCTCGTCGGCCGCATCGCCGCCCTCGCGGCGTTCAACGCGGTGCCGTTCTATCTGCTGTTCGTCTACCTCGTAAGCGTGATGCAGCTCCAGGACGGCTTCACGCCGGCGCAGGCGCTGCTCATCAACTCCCTCAGCATGACGGTGCTGCTGCCGTGCATGATGCTCAGCGCTTGGCTGACCGACATCTACGGCCGCAAGCCCGTGCTGCTGGTGGCGATCGGCCTGGGTTTTATCACCGCCTGGCCGCTGTTCGGACTGATGCACCAGCCTGACCCTTTGCTCGTGTTCGCCGGCCAGCTCGGCGCGGCGGTCTTCGTCGGCTTCTTCACCGCCGCGTTCCCCGCGCTGATCGTCGAATCGACGCCCGCCGAAGTTCGCTGCACTGCCGTCGCCCTCGGCTACAATCTCAGCATCGGCATCGTCGGCGGCCTCACGCCGTTCCTCGCGACCCTGCTCGTTGCCTATAGCGGCCATCCGCTGGCGCCCGCATTCCTAATCATGGCCGCGGCCTCGGTCGCCTTCGCCGCAGCGCTGAGCTTCCCCGAAACCTTGGGCAAGCCGCTCGAGGGCAGCCTCGTCACGACACAGCCGATCGGATCCGAAGCTCAAATCGGAGCGGAAGCACAAGAGGAAGCGCCCGTCCCCGAGGCGCCGGCGGATGCTTCCGCGCACGGGCCGGAGACGGCAAAAGCGGCTTGAGCCGCTGGAAGCTAGGCGATGATGTCGGGAAGAAGCTGGTCCTCGATGGACGTCATGCGGTCCTTGAGCGCGAGCTTCTTCTTTTTCAGCCGCTTCACGAGCAGCTGATCGGCTGTCGAGGAATCCTCGAGGGCAATAATCTGGTCATCGAGCTCACGGTGTTCAGCCCGCAGCCGCGCCAGTTCGTCTCTCAGATCTCTATCGTCGATGCGCTTCATTGCCGGCCGGTCAATGCCCCCGCTTCACCAGCACGTGAGCGGGCGGACTATCTTCTCGTTCCTTGTATATGGCAAGTCGCTGGCCATGCGTACGCGCATATTTTGCCGCCCGGCGAAGACTTGCACACGCGACATTACCGGTGCGGCCGAGCTTGCGATTTGCATCAAAGATTAGGCTATCGGGCGCGACTTTGACATTGGACAAGCTGTCAATGTTCTGTCACGCTGGATCGTCTCTTCAACATGCATGGAGGACCATGATGGCGCTTGTAGCTCACATTGCAGAGCTAACGGAGAAGCACCGGCTTCTCGAGCGTAGGATTGAAGAAGAGGTCTCCCGCCCCGGATCGGACGACCTGGAGATCCAGCGACTTAAGCTGGAAAAGCTGAAGCTGAAAGACCAGATCACCCGCCTCAGCGAAAACAAGACGCGACATTAGGCCGTCGCTGTAATCCGAGTGTTGGGGCGAGCGGCCTCCGCTCGCCTCTACCGCATAGACGCTGTCAGGTGCAGGTGAGCTGACACCTGTTTTCTGCGCGAAGCGCCAGCGCGCGCATGCTGCCGGAGCGCGGAGCAGCCCTCGCCATCCGCCGCTGCCCCGCATCCGTCCCAGATATTCCTATAGCGCTTATAGCGCGAACGGTTGCTCAGCTCCGGCGCGATGGCTCAGGTCCTGGCCAAAGACGCGCCGGCTCGTCCGCGCACGATCAGGGAATCGGCCGTTGGTGGGCGAAACTCCCGAGCCGCTTACGCTCCTCTGGCCAGCTCGCGCAGCTTGAACTTCTGGATCTTGCCCGTCGACGTGCGCGGCACCTCGGCGAACACGACGTGGCGCGGACACTTGTAATGGGCGAGCCGCTCACGGCACCAGGCAAGCAGCTCATCGGCCGTCGCCTCCATTCCCGGACGCAGCTCCACGAACGCGCACGGCGTCTCGCCCCACTTCTCGTCCGGCTTGGCGACGACCGCGCAATAGGCGACCGAGGGATGCTTGTAGATGGCGTCCTCAACCTCGATGGACGAGATGTTCTCCCCGCCGGAGATGATGATGTCCTTCGACCGGTCCTTGAGCTGGATGTATCCGTCTGCGTGCAGCACGCCGAGATCGCCGGAATGGAACCATCCCCCGGCGAACGCCTCGTCGGTGGCCGTCGGGTTTTTGAGGTAGCCCTTCATCACGATATTGCCGCGGAACATCACCTCGCCGATCGTCTCCCCGTCGGCGGGCACCCGCGTCATCGTCACCGGGTCCATCACCGTCAGGTCTTCGAGTGCGAGATAGCGCACGCCCTGGCGCGTACGCTTGAACGCGCGGCCATCCGCGTCCAGATCGTCCCAGTCGCGGTTCCACTCGTTCACCACCGCAGGGCCGTACGTCTCCGTGAGACCGTAAAGATGCGTGAGGTGGAATCCCGCGGCCGTCATCGCATCGAGCACCGCCTGCGGCGGTGGCGCAGCGGCGTGGTTGACCGAGACGCGATGATCGATGGTGCGCTTCTCATCCGGCGCCGCGTTGAGCAGCGTCGCCATCACGATCGGCGCGCCGGAAAGATGCGTCACGCGGTGCTCGATGATCGCATCGTACATCGCCTTCGCCCGCACCCAGCGCAGACACACGTGCGTGCCCGCGACGGCGGAGATCGACCAGGGGAAGCACCAGCCGTTGCAGTGGAACATCGGCAGCGTCCACAGGTAGACCGCGTGCGGTCCCATGCCGGCTTCGAGGTTGTTGGCGTAGCACATCAGCGCCGCGCCCCGGTGGTGGTAGACGACGCCCTTCGGATTGCCCGTCGTGCCTGAGGTGTAGTTCAGCGAGATCGCGTTCCACTCGTCCGACGGCATCTCCCACGCGAACTGCGGATCGCCATCCCCGATGAACGCCTCGTATTCGACGTCCGACAGCCGCGCGCCGCCTTGCGGAAACTCCGGATCGTCGTAATCGACGATCTGCGGCTTGACCTGCGCAAGCGCGAGCGCCGCTTTGGAGAGAGCAGCGAACTCGCCGTCCGTGATGAAGAACTTCGTGCCCGCATGGTCGAGCTGGAATGCAATGACGGGCGCATCAAGACGCGTGTTGATCGTATGCAGCACCGCACCCACCATCGGCACGCCGTAGTGCGCTTCGAGCATCGCCGGCGTGTTCGCCAGCATCACCGACACGGTATCGCCCGGCCCGATCCCGCGCGCCTTCAGCGCCGAGGCGAGACGGCGGCAGCGCTCGTAGAACTGCGCATAGGTGAAGCGCTGCGTGCCGTGGATGATCGCTGTGTGGTTCGGATAGACGAGCGCAGCGCGCTGCAGGAATTGCAACGGCGTCAGCGGCTGGTAGTTCGCCGCGTTCTTTTCGAGATGCTCGTCGTAGGGATTGGATTGCATATAGGGCCGACGCTCGGTGAAGATGTGCAAGCGGAATATCCGCACATTCGCAAAAACGCTAGCGAAAGCGGCCAGGCGCAGCAACGCTGTTGTCGGCTGTCCGCCGACGCGGTGGCGATGTAATCATGCCTGGCTCGGGGTATCCGTTGCCGGCGCGCCGCGCCGAAGCCGCACACCATGTCGCGAACGCCACACCTGCCGGTCGATAGGCGTGCGGCTCGAGGCGGGCCATCCTCCGGAATCTGCTGTATCCGGACTTTTGCACAGTCGGCTTCGGCGCTAGTATCGGTCCATCGCATGGTCTGCCAGGGGAGATGGCCATGAGCGAATACAGACAACAGTCGATAGCCATGTGGATCTTGCTGATGCTGCTCATCCTTGCGCCATGGGCGCTGGAGTAGGCGCTGGAGTAGTCTGAGGTCCGCACCGGGACGCGCAGTCGGGGCGTGTGAAGACATCGCCCCGCATCGACCATTTCGGCCTTTCTTTACGCGCCCCCGTTAGCTTTCCGGCCTCGGCTGGAGGCATGATGGGCGGCAAGTACGATAGGGCGCTGCTGCTCGGCGCGTTGCTCGCATCGCCCGCCGGCGCGGCGATGGTCTGGGCCCATTTCTGGCCCGACGCCCGCCTCATGGAGCCCCAGGGCTTCTACCTCGGCCGCGATTTTCTCAACTATTGGACAGGCGGCCGCCTCGCCATCACGGGCGATGCCGCCAGCGCCTATGATCTCGCCCGCTATAATGCCCTGCTCCGCGAGTGGTTCTCGCCCGAACAGAGCGGCATGGCGTTCTCATATCCCCCGCACGCCCTGCCCCTGCTCGCGCCATTCGGTACCCTTCCCTACCTCACCGCCTACGCGCTCTGGAGCGGGCTCGGAGCCCTGGGTTTCGCCGCCGTGGCCCTGGGCGGGGCACCGAAAGCCGCGGACCGAAGCATCGTCGCCGCCATCGCCCTGGCGCCGGTCGTCTGGGTCAACATCATCTTCGGCCAGCTTGGGCTCTTGCTCGCCGTAATGTTCGTAGGGGCGCTGCGCGCACTGCCGGGGCGTCCCCTCCTAGCGGGCGTGTTGCTTGGCCTGCTGACCGTCAAGCCCCAGCTCGGCCTGCTGCTACCCATTGTGCTCCTGATGACGGGCGCCTGGCGCGCGATCGCCGCCGCGGTCATCACCACGCTGGCGCTCGTCGGCCTCAGTCTCGCGCTGTTCGGGATAGAGCCCTGGCGGCTCTATTGGGAGCACACGATGCCGCTCCAGTGGGCATTCGTTACGGACATGAACGGCTTCTACGTCAACCAGATGGTGACGCCGTACACGGCCCTTTGGAGCCTCGGCGTGCCCTCCGGAATCGCGCTGAAAATCCAGGGCGTGATCGCCCTCGCCGTTGCCATCGCGGTCCTCGCAGTGCTGCGGTCCGCCGCGAGCTGGCCGCTCAAATGCGCCGTCACAGCCTTCGGTGCCGTATTGGCTATGCCCTACGTGCTCGCCTACGACCTCGCCATTCCGCTGGCGGCGCTGGTCTGGCACCTGCGCGCCGATCGCCCGCGTGCCACCCCCTGCGGGATGGCGCTGGCTGGCACCCTGTGGGCGCTGCCGTTCGCGCTGACGATCATGCTGCAGCTGGATGGCATCCCACTGACGCCGGTCGTTCTGGTTGCGGGATTTGCATGGCTGGCGCGCACGGCGCTCCGCTCTGGGTATTGCGCCCAGGTGGCTGTGATCGGCGTGCGCGAACGAGCAACCCCGGGCCCTGCCGCGACGCCCTGATGAGCGTCCGCGACCCGATCAGGCGTCGTCGTCCTCGGAGCGCTCACCGCCCGAAAGCTCTTTGAGCTTGGCGAAGACGCGGGCCTGCTCTTCCTGCTCGGTCTCCTCACGCTCTTCCGCGTGCCGCGGCTGCATGATCTCGACCTTGCGTTCCTCGGCGGAAACGGTCGTCTCCTCGGTGGGCAAAAGGGTGCCGGCACGCTCGAGGTCGGGATGGTCCTTGCGCTCCTTTTCGACCCGGCGCGCGGCCTTCTTCACCTCGGCGTCGAGGTCGATCTGCGAGCAAAGTCCAAGCGTTACCGGATCCTGCGGCGTCAGGTTGGCCGCGTTCCAGTGGGTGCGGTCGCGGATCTGCATGATCGTCGGCTTGGTGGTGCCGACGAGGCGCATGATCTGGCTGTCCTTCAGCTCCGGATGATTGCGCAGCAGCCAGAGCACCGCGTTGGGGCGGTCCTGACGGCGCGAAACCGGCGTATAGCGCGGCCCTTTGCGCGTCGGCGTCTCCGGCACGACGACCTTCGGCTCGGCGAGGTGCAGCCTGTGCGAGGGATCGCCCTCCGCTTCCTCGATTTCCTCGCGGGTGAGCTGCCCCGAACTGACGGGATCGAGCCCCTTGATGCCCTGCGCCACATCGCCGTCAGCGATGCCCTTCACCTCCAGCACGTGCAGCCCGCAGAAACCCGCGATCTGCTCGAACGTCAGGGACGTGTTTTCGACGAGCCAAACGGCCGTCGCCTTGGGCATAAGGGGTCTGCGATCGCTCATAGGGGCTTAAACCTCCGGCTGCCTGCGTAGGTCCGCAGGGCCAAGTATCTTCTGGGGCAACTGGGGAATTGCGCGCCTTATAACTTGGGGAGGCCACCGCGGCAACCCAAGTCGAAACTTTGTCAAGGGGTACCGAGGAGGCCATGTTGCCCCCCGGGTCGGGCGCGGATAGTGTCGCCGCCGACCGCCGCAAGGGGCGCACACGGGAAGGGCTGAAAGATGGCAACGACGCCGAAAAGCATTTATTTTGAAGATCTTAGCGTCGGGCAGGAGGCCAGCCTCACCAACCAGGTGACCGCCGATGTCATCAACGCCTTTGCCGAGGTCTCGGGCGATAGGAATCCCGTTCACGTCGACCCCGAATACGCCGCGACGACGATATTCAAGGAGCGGATCGCCCACGGTATGCTGTCGGCGGCCTATTTGTCCGCAGTGTTCGGGATGAAGCTCCCCGGTCCGGGCGCGATCTACATTTCGCAGACGCTCGCCTTCAAGGGCCCGGTGAAGATCGGCGACACCGTCGTCACCACGGTCAAGGTGGCCGAGCTCATTCCGGAGAAAAGGCGCGCCCGCTTCGAATGCACCTGCTCCGTCGACGGCAAGGCGGTGGTGACCGGCGAAGCGGTGCTGATGGTTCCCTCTCGCCCGGCCTGACGGCCTGAAACAATCCGCGCTAAAGGCGAACTGCGGAGGCGCGATGCTCGTCGTTCATGGCTATAGGGACGTGCCGCCCGAAGCGCGCGGCGCCGTGCTCGCCATCGGCAATTTCGACGGCGTGCACCGTGGCCACCAGACGCTTTTGCGCACGGCGGCCGACGTCGGGCGCGCGCTTGGCGCCCCCGCCGGAGCGCTGATCTTCGAGCCGCACCCGCGCGAGTTCTTCCACCCGGAGGAGCCCCATTTCCGCCTGACGCCGCTGCCGCAGAAGCTCGCATTGTTCGAAGCTGCCGGGCTCGACCTCGCCGTCGTACTGCCCTTCGACCCCGAGCTTGCCGCCCTCACGGCGGAGGATTTCATCGCGCGGGTCCTGGTCGGCGCCCTTGCGGCGCGGCACGTGGTCATCGGGTACGATTTCTACTTTGGCCGCAACCGCGCCGGCACGCCCGACACCATGCGCGCGGGCGGCGCCCGCAACGGCTTCGGCGTCACCGTTATTCCGCCGGTGGCGGAGGATGGCGAGGTGTTTTCATCGAGCAGCACCCGCCTGCACCTCGCCCAGGGCGATGTGCGGGGGGCGGCGCGGCTGCTGGGCCGTAAGTGGAGCGTCGTCGGCGAGGTGGTGGGCGGCGCCAAGCGCGGCACCGGCCTCGGGTTTCCCACCGCGAACATTCCGCTGCCGCGGGGCACGTCCCTCGGCCATGGCATCTACGCGGTGCGCGTGCGCATCGGCAATGGGCGTCACGACGGCGTCGCCTACCTCGGCACGCGACCGACCTACGATGACGGCATGCCGGTGCTGGAAGTTTTCCTGTTCGATTTCGACGGCGATCTCTACGGGCGCACCATCGAGGTCGAATTCATCGATTTCATCCGCCCCGACCGCAAGTTCGATTCGAGCGAGGAGCTCGTCGTCCAGATGCGGACGGATATTGCACGCGCCCGCGACATTCTCGCCAGCTGTCCAGGGACATAGCTATGGGTGCCGGCCTTCGCCGGCATGACGTAACGGGACGGAGCCGTCGCGATCTGGATATGCCGGCGCCATGTTGCTAGAACGCCGGCTTGAAACGGGAACATCAAGAAGATGGCGAAGGACAACGGCGGCGATACCGCTGCCAAGACGACGCAGAAGCCCGCCCCGGCGCGTACGCCGGAGACATCGGGCGGCGAAGGACGTGACTGGGGCAAGACCCTGTTCCTGCCGCAGACGGGCTTCCCCATGCGCGCCGGTTTGCCCGATATGGAGCCGCGTCTGCTCGCCCGCTGGGCCGAGCTGGGCCTCTACGAGCGCCTGCGCGAGAAGGGTCGCAACCGCGTAAAGTTCGTGTTGCACGATGGCCCGCCCTACGCCAACGGCAACATCCACATCGGCCACGCGCTGAACAAGATCCTCAAGGATCTCGTCGTGAAGTCGCAGTCGATGCTGGGCTATGATTCCAACTACGTCCCGGGCTGGGACTGCCACGGCCTGCCGATCGAGTGGAAGATCGAGGAAGCCTACCGCGCCAAGGGCCGCAACAAGGATGCGGTGCCGATCAACGAGTTCCGCGCCGAATGCCGCGAGTTCGCCGCGCACTGGATCGACGTGCAGCGCGAGGAGTTCAAGCGCCTCGGTGTGATCGGCGACTGGAATCACCCCTATAAAACGATGGACTTCGCCGCCGAAGCGACCATCGCCGGCGAGCTGATGAAGTTCGCGATGAACGGCACGCTCTATCGCGGCTCCAAGCCCGTGATGTGGTCCGTGGTCGAGAAGACCGCGCTCGCCGAGGCCGAGGTCGAGTATCACGAGTACACCTCGGACACGATCTGGGTGAGGTTCCCTGTTTCCTCTGATGCGGGCGAGCTCAACGGCGCTTCCGTCGTCATCTGGACGACGACGCCGTGGACGATCCCGGGCAACCGCGCGATCTCGTTCTCATCGAAGATCGGCTACGGTCTTTATGAGGTCACCGATGCGCCCGAAGGCAATTGGGCGAAGGTCGGTGACAAGCTTGTTCTCGCAGACAAGCTCGCCGCCGACGTGATGAAAGCGGCGAAGGTCGAAGCCTTCGAGCGCCGCGCCGACGTATCCGCGGATGAGCTCGCCTCGCTCACCGTCGGCCATCCCCTCGCCGCGCTCGGCTACGATTTCGATGTGCCGCTGCTCGACGGCGACCACGTCACCGAGGACGCGGGCACCGGCTTCGTACACACGGCACCAGGCCACGGCGCCGACGACTACATCATCTGGACGGCGAGCGCGCAGAAGCTCCGCGAACGCGATATCGATACCGCGATCCCCTTCACCGTCGACGCCGACGGCGTGCTCACGAAGGAAGCGCCCGGCTTCGAAGGCCGCCGCGTGCTCACCGAGAAGGGCGACAAGGGCGATGCCAACGACGCCGTCATCAAGGCGCTGGCGGAAGCGGGCAACATCATCGCGCGCTCGCGCGTGAAGCATCAGTATCCCCATTCCTGGCGCTCGAAGAAGCCGGTGATCTTCCGCAACACGCCGCAGTGGTTCATCGCCATGGACAAGCCCGTGAAGGGCACGCCCAAGGCGGCGAACCAGACGCTGCGCCAGCTCGCCGTGAAGGCGATCGACGAAACCGAATGGGTGCCGGCGACCGGCGAGAACCGCATCCTCGGCATGGTCGAAGGCCGGCCGGATTGGGTCGTCTCGCGCCAGCGCGCGTGGGGCGTGCCCATCACCGTCTTCCGCAACAGGGATACGGGCGAGGTGATCCCCTCGGCCAAGTTTCCAAAGTCGAAGGAGCTGATGGGCCGCATCACGACCGCGTTCGCCGAGAAAGGCGCCGATGTCTGGTTCGAGGAAGGGGCAAAAGAGCGCTTCCTCGATGGCCTCGTCGACGATCCGGCCCAGTGGGAGCAGGTGCGCGACATCCTCGACGTGTGGTTCGATTCCGGATCGACCCACGCCTTCACCCTCGAAGACCCGCAGCACTTCCCGGGCCTCGCCGGCATCAAGCGCGTGCCCATCGGCGCGAACGTCGAGACGCGCGAGGACGGCAAGGAATACGACCGCGTGATGTACCTCGAGGGCTCCGACCAGCACCGCGGCTGGTTCCAGTCCTCGCTTCTGGAATCGTGCGGCACCCGCGGCCGTGCGCCCTTCGACATCGTGCTGACGCACGGCTTCATCCTCGACGAGAAGGGGGATGAGAAAATGTCGAAGTCGAAGGGCAACGTGCTCTCGCCGCAGGACGTGATGCGCACCTCCGGCGCCGACATCCTGCGCCTGTGGGTGGCCTCGGCCGACACGACGAACGACATCCGCTTCGGGCCCGCCATCGTACAGTCGGCGGCAGAATCCTATCGCAAGCTGCGCAATACGCTGCGCTGGATGCTGGGCGCGCTCGCACACCTGGAAGCCAATGAGCGCATGAAGTTCAAGGACATGCGCGAGTTCGAGCTGGAACGCCTGATGCTGCACCGGCTGGCAGAGCTCGATGCCGAGGTGCGCGAGGCCTACACGAGCTACGATTATCGCAAGGTCGTCGCGCTGCTGTCGCAGTTCATGAATACCGAGCTTTCCGCGTTCTACTTCGACATCCGCAAGGATGCGCTCTACTGCGATCCCTATTCGAGCGCACGCCGCCGCGCCTCGCTCACCGTCATCGACGAGATGCTCAACGCGCTTCTCGCCTGGCTGGCGCCGATCCTGTCGTTCACCGCCGAGGAAGCCTGGCTCGCGCGCCATCCCGCCCGCGAGGGCTCGGTGCATCTCGAAAGCTTCCCCGAGATCGATCCCGCCTGGCGTAACGATGAGCTGGCGCGCAAGTGGGAGCAGGTGCGTGAGGTCCGCCGCGTCGTCACCGGCGCGCTGGAGGTGGAGCGCGCCGCCAAGCGCATCGGTTCCAGCCTCGAAGCGGCGCCGGAAATCTACGTCGCCGACATGAACCTGCTGCGTGCCCTGGAGGGCGTCGATCTCGCCGAGGTGGCGATCACCAGCCAGGCACGGCTCATCGCCAAGGCCCCACCCGCCGACGCGTTCACGCTGCCCGATGTGTCCGGCGTCGGCGTTGTCCCCAAGCGCGCCGAAGGCAGGAAGTGCGCGCGCTCCTGGCGCATCGTGGCTGATGTCGGCTCCGATCCGGACTTCCCCGACCTTTCCGCACGTGACGCCATTGCCGTGCGCGAGTTCGAGGCGCGAGCCGCCACAGGTGCCCCATGAGCGATACTGGCCCCGACACGGGAGTACGCAAGTGGCTCTGGGGCCCGCGATCCTCCCTCGCGCTCACCGTTTTCCTGGCGACGCTCGTGATCGACCAGGCCCACAAGTGGTGGATGCTCGGCGTTTACGGCATCGCCGATCGGGGGCGTGTCTACATCACGCCGTTCCTCGACCTCGTCTACGTGAAGAACATCGGCATCAGCTACAGCATGTTCGACCAGGAGAGCTACAGCGGCCAGATCATGCTCGCCGGCATGGCCGTTCTGGCGACGGTCGCTCTCTGGCTGTGGGTGGCGCGGTCCGGCGGCGACAAGCTGCTCGCGGTCTCGCTGGGGTTCATCATGGGCGGCGCGATCGGCAACGCCATCGACCGGCTAATCCTCGGCGGCGTGGCGGATTTCTTCTCGCTCCACGCCTTCGGATACTACTGGTATGTTTTTAACATTGCCGATGTCGCAATTGTCGTCGGGGTCATCGGCCTGCTATACGACTCCCTGATGGCGAGTCGTAAAGACGCCGCAAAGCCGTTGTAGCGCAGGGGATTAGCGCTACGCGCCACCACCGCCAGGAGGCGACCGGCGGGGTGCCACGGGGGAAAAACATGCCGCCGAAATCACGTCCCATCCACCCGGTTATGCCCTTAGTGGCCGCCTGTGCAGCGCTTTTCGCCGCCGGCTGCTCCATGGATGACGTGCAGTTCAATGGCGGTCTGTTCAACGCGGTAGGCCTGGGCGACGGCGCCAAGAAGCAGCGCGAGCCGCAAGTCGCCGAGCGCGCGCCCCTGGTCGTCCCGCCCTCGCTCGACCGTCTGCCCACGCCCGGCGAGGTTCCGGTCCAGCCCCAGATCGCGGGGATCAACGATCCCGACGTCGCCAAGAAGAAGTCCCGCGCCGAGCTGGAGAAGGCGCAGGAAGAATACTGCGACAAGAATTATCGCGATGCCGGTATGCGCGGCGAGGAAACGGCCATGGTCGAAGGACCGCTCGGGCCGTGCCGCAAGTCGGTGCTCACCGCGATCAAGAAATGGAACCAGGGCGACGCCGAGGAAGGCCAGTAACGCCCTCTATCCGGCCGGGAATTGTTGCACCGCAATCTCGACCAGAAAATCTAGCAAACCCCAATATCCATAACCAATCCCGGAAGAATCCGGTTGCAGCCCTGGATGCGTCAACCTATACCGCATCGGGGGGCGAAGCCGTGCTTTCGTCCTCCATCTAAGGAGGAAACAACCTATGAAGATCTGGAACAAGCCGCAGGTGCGTGAGCAGGAAGTTGGCCTCGAGGTCACCTCCTACATGCCGGCCGAGATCGACATCATCTGATCTGTCGATTTTTTGCGGTTAAAGGAATACGGCGGTCGAGTTCTCGACCGCCGTATTTTTTTGTCCCTTCGGCATTCGCTTCCAGTGACGACGGCACCGGCCTATGGGCCGAACTTGCCCTCGACCTTCGCGACCCATTTCTCGAACGCGGTGCGCAGGATGTCGATGTCGAAGCGGATACCCTCCATGAAGCCGTTAGGATGGTCCGGGCGTGCATCGAGCTTGCGCCGGATGTCGGCGTGCTTCTCGATCATCGCAGCCCAGTCCTTTTGCGCCTCGTCGTTGATGCTCCCTGTCACCCCGAGAGAGTTCTTGGCGGCGTAGATGCGCTCCTCGAGACTGTCGAGCTTGTTCCGGGTTTCTGCGATGGGATCCTGGCTCATGTCGCTCTCCGCAAGATTGGCCCTGTAGATTTGAAGTGGTGGCGGCAGGAGCGGGAGGCTAGTGGGCACCGCTATCGATTTCGTCAAAATCGCTGGGGTGAAAGACCATGCCGCACCCACCGAGGTGCTCCGGCCGGCGCCCTTCGGTTCCCATGAGAAATGATCGGTTATGACCTATGCCGAAGCTGAACGGCCGCCGGCCGGCCGGACCGCGGAACTTGCCGCCGCGCCAGCTCGAGCATGGGCGGCATGGCTGACGCGCGGAGAGCGGACGGCACCTCGGGCCGATCGTTGAGGTAGAGCGCCGCTCGCATAAATAAGGCGTCCGGGAGCGATGCCCCCGCCTTGGCCTTCCCGGCCATCCCTGCGTCAGTCGACGGTGACTTGCCCGAGAACGGTCGCGATAGCGGCAATCATCAGCAGCCCGATGAAAAACCACGTGATCGCACTGTCACTGAGGGTGTCCCACGTCTGGGTGCGCTTGCGCGGCATGGCGTTTCCCCTTCCCCGCCCTTGAGCACGCACTGAAATATTCGTCCGCACCGGGAAAGTTTCGCTGATTTGCCCCGCTCCGCGCCAGGGAATTTCTTATGGGCTAAAGTTTCCCGCGCACGCCCGCAGGGCAAGGCAGCGGCGGTGGCAAAGATTTGCACATCAAAATCGCCGCTTTAGGCGTTCCGGAGCCTCGCACCCTGTTGGTGCCGGCCCGAGTCAGCTAGCCGGAGATGTGGGGAGGTGCAGTTGCACTTTCCTGCTTTCGGAGGATGGGCCATGGTGGCGGCAAATCGTATTGGCTGGGTCGTGATCGGCGTTCTCGTTTCGGCGCTGGCGGCGGGCTGCGCCACCAATGGGCTGCAGACGGCCTCCACGACCAAGCATTACCGCCGCGCGAAGACCGAAAAGACCGTGGCCCGCCGGCAGGCACCCGCACGGATCGAGACCGGCTCCATCGACAAGGAGTCTCCCGGCAACGCGACCGCGAATACCGCCACGGCGCCCATCGACCATGGCGACGCGCCCCGCTACGAACACGCCGTCCCCTCCCCCGATCGCAACGGAACGGCCCCGGCTGCGACGACGGACACCGCCCGCGGCGGCATCAATCCGTCCGAGCCCGTTACGTCCCGCGATGACCCGCGCTGGCGCTGGTGCGAGCAGCGCCATCTCGACTATCAGGCCGGGCGGGCACCGGGCGGGGCGACCGAGCTTTCCAAGAAGCTCGAGGATGACCGCATCTGCGCCGCGGTGTACGAGCGCGGCTGATCGCCGACTTGCGCCGGACGCTGTCAGACCGGCGGCGCCAGCACGAGATACACGGCGATGATGAATGCGATCGCTGTGAATGCCGCGGCCGTTACGGCGGCAAGGTCAACGCAGAACTCAAAGGCAGCCCGCAACCCCGCGTGAAGCCGCCGGTCCGTCGCTACGGCGACCGTGAATGCCCAGCCCGTGCGAGCGGCACCGATCCATTTGTCCGCGATCTTTCCCCAGCGCCGGGAAATCCCTTGCGTGCGCGATCGTCTGCGCTGCGGGATGGCGCCGAGTTCGTCGAGCCACGCGCGGTTGTTGACGGCGTCCCGTTCAAGCAGCGCCGCGACGAGCTCGAGCCGATCGAGCTTGGAGGCGGTGTTGGTGCCGAACGCATGATGTCGCTGGGGACGCATGGCAATGCTCACGCTCACTGCCCCGCGATAGTGACCTCTTCTCCCGTCACGATCAACGCCGGCGTAACCGTGAAGCACGCAACCGCACGCATTTATTTGTGAAGGCGGGTAGCGCCCAGCGTCTCCACCGCGGTTGTCCCGATGCGCGTCGTGTGCCTGCTCCCGCGCACAACGCGATGAAGCGCGCGGCTACGCGGGCCGCGAGGCGCTGTCTATTTCCTGCACGAGCGCACGTATCGCGCTCATCACCGTCTCGACCCAGCGCCCCGCCGCGACATTGTCCTGCCCGAGCTGATGCATCGCGTTTGCATAGGCATGGTGTGCAGCATCGTACGCCTCCGGACGCGCCTCGACAGGCAGCGCGGCGATCTTCGTCGCCGTGCGCTGTATGGATTCCAGCGTGTGATCGACGAGTGTGCGCTTGTCCATCGAGAGGGGCTCCTTGGCTGCCGCCACCATCGGTCTCCGCCACGGCCTTTATGAGGCAGGCGCGTCGCGTGCTCCCTTTTGGCTCGATCTCGACAAAAAATAGCCGCGGATGTGTGTGCCCAATTGGCGCAGCGGGGAATTGCACGAAAACCAGGTCCAAGCGTAAGGCGCCGCGCGCGCCCAGGAGGTGACGTCGTGTTCAATACCGATCCCAAGAACGGATTGCCCCAGCCCAAGCCCGGCCTGCCCCCACTCGGTGCATCCGCCATTCCGACGCCGGCGCGCGCCGCAAGCTCCCCCTTTGAGAAATCGGCCACGGCAACGAGCGGCACGTCGGTGATCGGCACCGACCTCACCATCCTTGGCGACCGCATCACCATCATCTCCGCAAACAAGCTCCAGGTCGACGGCGACGTGCGCGGCAACGTGCATGGCAAGCAGGTCGTGATCACGGAGGAAGGCTCGGTCGTCGGCATGGTCTGCGCCGAGGCGATCGAGGTGCGCGGCGGCGTGCGTGGCTCCATCCGCGCCGTGACCGTCAAGCTGCAGTCGACCGCGCAGGTCGAGGGCGACATCACCCATCAGAAGCTCTCCATCGCCGAGGGCGCCCAGTTCGACGGCCGCGTGAAGCTCAGCAAGGACGCAAACGAGCTGACGCCCGTTCTCGATCCGGAAATCATCGAGCGCACGCGCACCAGCGGCGACACCAACGGCTTTGGCAGCAGCGACTAGAACGAAAAATGGGGAGGATGGCGATGACGAGTTTGGCGGAGGCGCTCGACGCCGAGCGCGAAAAGCGGCGTCGCGATGCAACGGACGCTGCCACGCGGCGCGAGGTGGGGCGCGCAGTGCTGCAGGTGCTGGCGCAACGGCTCAACGCCGAGCCGCTACCGGCCTGGTACTTCATCTCCCGGGGCGACGATATTCTCGTCGCCCACAGCGACGGCACGGCGGGCCGCCGGCATGTGGGCACATGGACCGTCGATCACGAGATGCGTCTCGTGCTGAACCAGGAAATGACGGAGTGGATCACGGCCGAGAGCTGCGCCCGCGTCGTGGACGAGGCGGTGCAGATCACGGCCCGGTTCATCGTCGAAATGGAAAACAGGGCTATTGCAAGCCATCGCGAAGCAAGCTGACGCTCGCTTCGCATCGACGTCGCACCATGGCCATGGCGCGCGGCCGCGAGCACCCGCTCGGTGCACCTACTCGGCGGCGATCATCGACGAGACGATCGCGTCATGCTCCGCGTCCGTAGGGCCGAGCATGCCGAGCGCGTGCAGATAGACTTCGAGCACCGCATCCTCTTCCTGCCGCTCGCTCGTGGTCTTTTTGCGCAAGCGCACCACCTGGCGCAGCACCTTCACGTCGAACCCGAGCCCCTTGGCCTCGAGGTACTTGTCGCGAATGTCGCCGGCGAGCGCCTTTTTCTCTTCCTCGAGGCGCTCGATCTGCTCGACGAGCTGGCGCAACTGGTTCTGCGCCGAGGCCTGTAGCGTCGTCATCCCTCTACTCCCGTCGTGATGATGAGTTGAAGGAACGCTATCGGCCCCGTCTTGCCCCTTCAAGGCGAGGCAGCGCGCCATCCAGAGGAATCTTGTTTTGTCCCTGCGGCGTCGGCGTCACAGTGCGGGCACCGTTGCTGACTTGCCGCGCTGTGCGCGACGGCTTCAGGATTTTCCGTGTCCACCGCCGGAGGACGCGAACGTTGCATGCGCCTCGGGCGAAGCCTCTGTCTGGTAGAGGCGGCGCCACTCCGCATAGGGCATGCCGTAGATGATCTCCCGCGCCTCGTCCTTGGTGAGCGCCTTGCCCTGTTGCTCGGCCGCCTCCTGGTACCAGTTCGAGAGGCAGTTGCGGCAGAAGCCGGCGAGGTTCATCAGGTCGATGTTCTGCACATCCGTGCGCTCGCGCAGGTGCTGCACGAGCCGCCGGAACGCGGCCGCCTCGAGCTCCGTTGCCGCCTGCCGATCGATGTCCGTCGTCATCGTGCGATCCTTTCCGCAGGGCTGGTGTAGGGCGGCGCCTCGTCGGTATCGGTATGCGAGCCGAAATAGTGCACCGTGTGGAGCGCTTCGCGTAGCTCGGGCTTGGCGAAGATATCGCGCACCGCCGCAGCAACGCGCTCCGCCCACGCCTTTTGGCCCTCGGGACCGCCGATGAGATCCTGGCGGATCTCCAAGATCGCGTGCGCCAGACCGCGCCGTGTTCCGTGCCGCCACATGCTGTCGCCGGCGAGCTTGCCGTCGTAAGGCTCGTTCTCGCCGACGAGGATACCATGATCGGCACGCAGCGCCTCGAGGAGCGGCACGGAGAAGCGATAGTCGCGGTCCCACAGAACGGCAGCGTGCCACGGCCGCGCGATTCCCTTCCAGCAATCGGTGAAGCTGTGGATCGAAAGCAGCACCGGCGGCACGCCCGCCCCCACGCAGCTTTCGATCAGCTTATCGATGCGCGCATGGTAGGGCTCGTAGTAAAGGCGCACCCGCCGCGCGCGCTCCTCGGCATCGAGATGCCGGTTGCCGGGGATCACCGCGCCGTCTGAAATCCGCATCACCAGCGTCGGATCGTCGAGCCCGCGGTTGGGGTCGATCAGCAGCCGCGAGAAGCGCGTGAGAATGGCCGGCACCTCCAGCATCCCGGCCAGCTGCCGGGTCACCGAAGCTGCCCCGATGTCGTAGGCGATGTGCCGCTTCAGCTCCCCTTCGGGCAGCCCCAGGGTGCCGTAGCCCTCGGGAATGGCATTCGTTGCATGGTCGCACAGCAGGACGAGACCGGCGTCGGTGCGTCCCGGTATCAATTCATAGCTGTCGGTTACGGGGGTCTCGGCGAGCGCGGATGGCTCGCGGCCATCGATCTGAAGCATGCACGGAATATAGCTTTATAGCGTGCGCTCGCAAACCACCCGCGTCGGAGCGCCGCTTGACGCAGGCGGAGCGATTGCGCAAACAGCGCCCTGGGGTTTTGGGCATGGGGAATGGAAATGGCCGCACCCGCCGTGTCGGCGCGCGTTGCTGGTGTTTGCCGGGGAGCCGGTCGGCCGAACGCCATACGCGTGGCGGCGCCACTGTCGAAGAGGATCCGGGCTTCGAGCCCGCCGCTGTCATCCCAATGCCGCCAAGTTCATGGAAAACAAACTCTGCCACGATCGGTTTCGGACGTTCCGCGAACCCGCCCGAGTTGCCTAGCAAATTCCTACTTCCGAGCGATTGCCGAGCAACGGGGCGCCATGGGCGGCGCAACGGCCTTCAACGGGTCCCACATTGCAGTTCGGATTTCCTAGGCGAGCGGAGCGGATTGGCGTGCAGCCAGAGCGGCGAGATCGGCTTATGCGGGAGGCCCGGCGGTGCGCCGGCGCCATGCTGATCCTGCCGATGCTCACCCTCTCGAGCGCCGAGGCGCATGCCGATCTCAAATTGTGCAACTCTACCTCCAGCCGTGTCGGGGTGGCCGTCGGCTACCAGGACGCGACCGGCTGGGCCACGGAAGGCTGGTGGAACATCGCCTCGCAAACCTGCGAGACGTTGTTGAAGGGTCCTGTCCCCAGCCGGTTTATTTACGTTCACGCCCTAGATTACGATCGCGGCGGTGAATGGGTCGGTAGCAACTTCATGTGTACCGACGACAAGTCGTTTGCCATCCGCGGTGTGCAGGATTGCCAGCAGCGCGGCTTCAAACGCACCGGTTTCTTCGAAGTGGATACGGGCGAGTCGCAGGAGTGGACCATCCGCCTCACCGACCCAGAGGCGAGTGAACAATGAGACGCAAAAGAAGGGTCAAGGTCGTCGCGACCTTGGGGCCTGCCTCGTCGGCAACGGAAATGATCGAGCGCCTGTTCCTTGCGGGCGTCGACGTATTCCGCATCAACATGAGCCATTCCTCGCACGATACCGCGAGAACGCTGCTCAACTCCGTGCGTTGGGTGGCCAAGCGCCACCGCCATCCCATCGGCATTCTCGCTGACCTGCAGGGCCCGAAGTTCCGCGTCGGCGAGTTCGCCAGCGGCCGCGTGTTCGTCAACGACGGGGCTATTTTCCGCTTCGAGCGGAGCGAAAAGCCCGGCTCGTCCGATGCGGTGCATCTGCCCCATCCGCAGATCTTCGCGGCCGTCGAGCCGGGCCATATGCTCCTGCTCGACGACGGCAAGCTGCGCATGCGCGTCATCGAGAAAACCAAGAACACCATCGCGGCGGAGGTTCTGGTCGGCGGCGCCCTCGCAAGCCGCAAGGGCATCAGCCTGCCCGATACGGTGCTGCCCATCGGTCCGCTGACCGAGAAGGACCGCGCTGACCTCTCACACGTATTGAAGCTGGGGGCCGACTGGATTGCGCTCTCGTTCATCCAGCGCGCCGAAGACGTGCACGACGTGCGCAAGCTCGTCGGTGACCGCGCCGCCCTGCTCGCCAAGATCGAGAAGCCTTCCGCCATCGGCGATCTCGACGCCATCATCGCCGCGGCCGACGGCATCATGGTTGCGCGCGGCGATCTCGGCGTCGAAATGCCAGTCGAGCGCGTTCCCGGATTGCAGAAGCAGATCACGCGCAAAGCGCGCACCGCCGGCAAGCCGGTGGTCGTCGCGACGCAGATGCTGGAAAGCATGATCTCATCGCCCGTGCCGACACGCGCCGAGGTCTCGGACGTCGCCACCGCCGTGTTCGACGGCGCCGACGCGGTGATGCTGTCCGCCGAATCGGCCATTGGCCAGTTCCCCGTCGAAGCCATCCAGATGATGGACCGCATCGCCATCGAGGTCGAAGCGGATCCGAGCTACGACGCCATCCTGCACGCAACGCGCACGACGCCCCAGCCGACCGGCGCCGACGCCATCGCCACGGCCGCGCACGCCATCGCCGATACGGTGAAGCTGTCGTCCATCGTCTGCTACACCGCCACCGGCTCGACGGCCCTGCGCGTCACCCGCGAGCGCCCGAACCTGCCGGTGATGGGGCTGACGCCCATAGAATCGACCGCGCGCCGGCTTTCCCTCGTCTGGGGCATCCAGTCGGTGATGACGGGCGACCCGGCGACGCTCACCGATATGGTGAGCAAGGCCTGCCGCATCGCGTTCGATGAGGGTTTCGTGCAGCCGAACTGCGGCATCCTCATCACCGCCGGCGTTCCCTTCGGCTCACCCGGCGCCACGAACATGATCCGCATCGCCTTCGTGGATGAGAACGGCGCGCCGATCGCCGAGGTGCGCTAGACGCTTCGGTCCCGGTCGGGTCCGAAGCGTGAAGCATGTGCCTCCGCAAAAGGCGTCAAGCCCATCGCGATTTGTGAAGTGGTCGCGCTGCCGCCAGCGCACACGTCGAACGGGAAGCGCCGATGGCACCGCCGCGCTTTCCCGGCGGGAGCGCAAGGGCGCCGGCCGCTGACACTCAGGTCCGAGGATTGAATTTCGGCCCCACGCTCGCGCCGCGGCGTTTGCGTCCCAAGGGCGCGCCTCGCTCCCCGTGCCCACGAAGCTGGGCGCATCGCGCGTCGCGCGCGGCCGCACGGCGGGCTCACCGAGCCGAAGCTGAAATCAGATGCCCTGGCCTTCCACTTCGACGGAAAGCTCGTCGACCGCCTGCTTGGCGCCGTCCTGGAACGGATTGACCTTCAGAAGCTCGCGGTAAGCCTTGAGCGCGGCCTTCTTCTGTCCCGTCTCGCGCAGGATCCGCGCCAAGCCTTCCAGCGCCTTGAAGTGATTGGGCTCGAGCGCCAGCGCGCGCCGCAGGTCCTCGACCGCATTCTCATAGTCGTTGTCGAGGAAGAAGACGTAGGCGCGCCTGTTCCAGCCTTCGGCATAGTCGGGAGCCAGCTCGACAACCGCGTCCAGGAGCTTGAGCGCCAGCTCGTTCTTCTGGTCGCCGATGGCCTTGGCCGAGCGGCCCATGAGCACGCCGATGGTGTCGCTGCCCGATTGCAGCCAGAGGCTCTGGATGGCTTCCGAGATCGATTCCGCCTGGGTGGCGTCTTGCGCCTTTGCGAGGTGGCCCAGCAGTTCCGCAAGCAGCTCCTCGCGGCTCTGCTTGTTCGCCGGCTTTTCCGCCTGCTTGTGCGGATCGCCGGGGAATACCGCGCCCGGCAATGCGGGGACGGGCGGCAGATTGTTGTGCGGAGCGGGCAGCGGCTTCAGCGCCTCGCCCTCGGCCCTCTCGCCCGGTGCGGGAGGCACGCCCTCGGCCGGATTTCCACCAGGGAACACGGCGCCAGGCAACGGCGGAACCGGCGGCAGATTGTTGTGCGGAGCGGGCAGCGGCTTCAGCGGCTCCACCCCTTCGGGGGTAGGCGCAGGCGAAGCCTCCTGCGCAAGCAGCGGACTTGCCGCGACCAGAAGGGCGGCGGCGACAGCGGCTAAAGTCTTAAGGTGGAGCATGCGGCGCATCCGGCAAACATAGGATGCGGCAAGGTGAGCGTCAAAGCGTGGCGAAGTTGCGCCTCAGCCCTGACGTGCTTTGAAGCGGCGCTGCACCTTGTTGATGATGTACACCTTGCCCTTGCGGCGCACGAGGCGGTTGGCGCGATGACGGGCGCGCAGGGATTTCAACGAGTTCCGGACTTTCATTTCCAACACCGATCATAAATGATGGTGGGCACTAGAGGGATCGAACCTCTGACCCCTACCATGTCAAGGTAGTGCTCTACCGCTGAGCTAAGTGCCCCAGGACCGGGGTTCTATGCTTTAGCCCCCACCGAGGTCAACAGTTGTTTGAAGGCCACGCCCAGGCGCGGCTTGTGGCCGCGATCAAGCCGCGAGCAACCGGTCGACCTCGCGGACCAAATCCTTGAGGTGAAACGGCTTCGACAGCACGCGCGCGTCCTTCGGTGCCGCCTGATCGTTATTCAGGATCACCGCCGCAAACCCCGTGATGAACATGATCTTGAGGTCCGGATCGAGCTCGCTGGCCTTCCGTGCCAGCTCGATTCCATCCATCCGCGGCATGACGATATCCGTCAGCAGCAGGGTAAACGGCTCGGTCTTGAGACGCTCGAACGCCTCTTCCCCGTTCGGGAAGGCGATGACGTCATAACCGGCTTTCTTGAGCGCCCGCACGAGGAAACTGCGCATCGAATCATCGTCTTCGGCGAGCAGAATGCGGGAGATGGTAACGCTGGAGGGCTTTGCGGTCATTGGCTACTCTGGAACTGTCCGTTCGACGCGCGACCGGCGTCGGATGCCGGCGCGAATGTGGTGCGACTATAGTAAACGGGAGGTGAACCGAGCCCCGATAAACGCCGGCTTCCCCCCTTGCAGGACCCCCTGCCTATCCTGCGCCGGTGGACATATTGAGACGAGGTTGGCAGAGTGAGCAAGGGCGATGGTAAGCATTTGGGCGCATTGTCCTAACGGTGCGATTTTTGAGTGTCCCCGTCGCCTCGATGCGAGCTTTGGAATAGTCTCGCCGCTCCCGAGCACTCGGAGAAAGACATCGCAAGAAGCATGCCTGCGCGCGACGGAACCGTCATACCGGCCGAGCTTTTGCCGCCGTTCACCGTAAGCGCGCCGCCAACGCAGGTTGCGCCCTTCGTCCTTTGCTCACCTCATTCGGGGCGCATCTACCCGCAAAGTTTCGTCGATCTTTCGCGGCTGTGCCCGCTGTCGCTGCGCAAGTCCGAGGACTGCTTCGTCGACGACCTCTTCGCGCCCATCGCCGCGCTCGGCGTGCCGATGATCGCAGCGCGTTTCCCCCGCGCATTCCTCGACGTCAATCGCGAACCCTACGAGCTTGATCCCGAGCTGTTCCACGAGCCGCTTCCCGACTTCGCCAACACCCAATCGGTGCGCGTGGCGGGCGGCCTCGGCACCATCGCGCGCATCGTCGCCGACGGCGAAGAGATCTACCGCAACAAGATTCCGCTGGCGTCGGGTCTCGCCCGCATCGAGCAGCTCTACATTCCCTTCCATGCTGCCCTCTGCGATCTGATCGAGCAGACACGGGCGCGCTTCGGGTACACCATCCTCATCGACTGCCACTCGATGCCCTCGGCCGCCATGGCGCCCACGGGCGGGCCGCGGCCCGATGTGGTGCTGGGCGACCGGTTCGGCGCATCGGCCGATGGCAAGATCACGCGCTTCCTCAAGGAGGCCCTCGGCAGCCTCGGCTACGAGGTGCATATGAACCGGCCCTATGCGGGCGGCTACATCACCGAGCACTACGGACGCCCGGGCCGGGATGTGCATGCGGTTCAGATCGAGATCAACCGCGGCCTCTACCTCGACGAGCGCACACTGAAGCCCACGAAGGGATTCGCCGGTCTGCAACGGGATCTTCAATCCCTCGCCGGACCTCTTCTCACCAACCTGCCGGCGCTGCTGGAACACCGTGCCGCTGCCGAATAGGCAGCCCATGCGAACGCTGTCGATCCGGTGTTGGCAGCGTTATTACTTCGATCATCCTTGCATCATCGCAAGCGGCGCGCAGCTTAACGGCGCGTCGAATGAGCGACGGGCGCAACTCTTCCTCGCGATCGCAATCTCATCCTTCGGCATAGCTTTGCCGAGCTATGCAGATGTCGCATGTTGCGACGCAATATTTTTAGCGGGCGGGGAGACACGTCAGGCGACGCAATCCTGCATGCGCGAACATGCTGGAAATGCAGCACGCCAAACGGCCGCCGGCGCTCCGCCGGGTAGACGATGAAGCGGATAAGAAAAAAGGGCCGTTCGGGTCACGAACGGCCCAAGTCTAGGGAGGAAACGCCCAAGGAGGGCTACGACAGCGAGCTAGGCTCAGCATGTCGCATCGCAAAAGTACGGGTGCGACGCAACAAGTTCAATTGCAATTTCTGCATAGCTGACCCGCTGTTATAAGGGTCCAGCATACTCGCCTAGAATGAAAAAAGGCCGTCCGAAGGTCGAACGGCCCAAGTCTAGGGAGGAAACGCCCAAGTGGGCTAACGGTAGTCTGGATCGACCAGCGCCACCGCGCTATCGAGATATGAGCCGCTTCGCGCTCTCCATCAACTGAGGAGGGCGTATTGGTCGCGCATTGACGGCAATCTGTCTCTGACCCGCAACAGTTATGGACGCTTTTGCCACAATGCCAAGCAACTGCACTATAGAGTGCAGAGTTACCTCACAAAGCCGTGTGTTCAACGCCACTAAATCAGCATCTCAGCACCGTGGAATACTGTGACAAACCTGCCGCTGCCTCCGCTACCCGATCTCGTTGATTTCGCCCATAGTCTTGCGGACGCCTCGGGCGCGGCAATCCGCCCGTATTTCCGCGCCGCGATCGGCGTGGCCGACAAAGGCACCGGCGGCTTCTTCGATCCCGTGACGGCCGCCGACGAAGGGGCCGAGCGGGTCATCGCCGAGGCGGTCGCGAAGCGATGGCCCGAGCACGGGTTCATCGGCGAGGAGCACGGCACCCACCGTCCCGATGCGCGGCTCAAGTGGGTTGTCGATCCGATCGACGGCACGCGCGCGTTCATCATGGGCTGGCCCATGTGGGGCACCTTGATCGGTCTGCTGGACGGCAGCACCCCCCTCCTGGGGATGATGGATCAGCCGTTCACCCGCGAGCGCTTCTGGTCCGACGGGGAAGCCGCCTACCTGCGTACGATCGACGGGGAAAAGTCCATCCGCACCCGCCGTTGCCCGGACCTCGGCCAGGCGATCCTCTCCACGACCCACCCGGAGCTCTTCGGCCCCGGCGAGGAGGCCGACGGCTTTGCCGCGCTCCGCGCCCGCGTGCGCATGACCCGCTACGGCGGCGACTGCTACGGCTATTGCCTGCTCGCGGCAGGCTTCGTCGACGTGATCGTCGAAGCCGGTCTCAAACCCTACGATATCGTGGCGCTGATCCCCATCATCGAGCGCGCCGGCGGCCGCATCACCACCTGGGACGGCAAGCCCGCGACCCAGGGCGGGCGCATCCTGGCGGCCGGCGATCCCGAATTGCACGCCAAGGCGCTCGAGGTTCTCGCCGGCTGACAAGGAAGGCGGCGCCCAGACCATGATCGCTTCGGACCCTACCAGTCCGAAGCGTGAATCATCGGTCTAATCAAAAACTGAGCCGCCTCGCGATTCGCAGAACAGCAATGGTGCCCCGATCGGCTGGCGCTACCGGTCTTCCCACTCAGGCGACTTTCGCATCGACGCCGAGGTACGCATCGAAAGCTGCCCAGAAGCGCATACGCACCTCGTCCGTCTCCTGCAGGATCTCATGCTTCGATCCCGGCATCAGGATGCAGGAGGAGAGCTTCGCGCGCACGGCAAAATCCTCGACGGCCCGCGTGGAGACGACGCGATCGTTGCCGGCGGCGAACATCAGCAGCGGCACATTGATGCGCGCGGCGAAGTCTGGCCCCGCGAGCATCCGGCACGAGCGCAGGGCGCTGCGCAGCCAGCCGACCGTCGGCGACCCGAGGCCGAGGTTCGGCGCCAACTCCAGCACCGCACGCGTCCGCTGCCATCGCTCCTGATCCGACGTCAGCACGTTCCCCTCGAAGCTGCGGACGGAATAGAGCTCGTCCGTCCCGCCAACGACATAGGAGGTCGACATGCCGAGCAGCGAGGCGATCTCCGCGTAGGCGCGCGCACGTCCCGTCGTCGTTCCCAGCGTTTCCTCGGAGATGGCGATCATCGGCGCCGTCAGCACGATGCGCTCGAACCAGAGCCCGGGCATCGTCGCATTCCGCAACAGGATGCTGCCGCCCATGGAGTGGCCGAGACCGATGAACGGCGGCGGACAATCGGGAAGCACGATGTCCTTCATGAAGCGGATGAGATCGCGATCGTATTCCCAGAAGCCGCGCACATATCCTTTGCGCGGATCCGCCAGCATGCGCTGCGAGCCGCCCTGCCCGCGCCAGTCCATGGTTGCAACAGCAAAGCCGCGGCGTCTGAGGTCGGCGATGACCTCGAAGTATTTTTCGATGAACTCGGCGCGGCCGGGAAACAGACACACGGTGCCGCGGCGCGGCAGGCGCGTTGCATCCCAGCGCGCATAGCGCAGCTCGGCACCGTCGTAGCCGTTGAAGGCGCCGACGGTCCCACCGCTTGGAACCGGATTCTTGGCCAGTGCTACCAGCTCCATCGCGCCCCCTTAGGCGTTGCCGACTCTAATTCCGCGGCCAAGCATACAGGCCGTGAAAGGTACCGGGAACTTCAGAGCAATGCGGGAGCAAGAGGAACGTCATAGCAAGGGGTGCGCGCGCCGCAGCCCATAATTTCGCACCGCGCATAGAGGGCACGCAGGCAAACGGGCGGCAAGCCGCCGCCCGTCATTCATCCATGGATTAAACTGCGTCCCGCTTTAGTACGGCGCCCAGTGACGGCGCGGCGGCCCCCATGCGTACGGTCCCGGCCCGCGCCCGTAGATCGGCCGTGCATCGACGACCTCGCCGCTGCAGCGGTCGATCGTCAGATCGAATGCACGCCCGTCCGGCCGGCGCGCCTTGACGAGCACGACATCCTCCCGCGGCTCCACAGCGTGGAAGCCGCGCCATCCGGCATCGCGCAGCCGGTCGCGCGCGACTTCGCGCGGAATGCAACGGCCTGCGTAGCCGCGCACCGGATACGGCGGCTCGAAATCGTCGGGCGCATCCGCGTAGCGATAGCGATCATCGGGCGGCCCCTCGCCGTATGTCTCGTAGGGCGGCTCATAGAGATCGGCGGCGGCCGCAGGCAGTGCGAAGGCGGCGAGGGAAACGGCAAGCGCAGAAGCCGCGGCGAGACGGACGTACGCTGGCATGGGGAACTCCTTGCGACAGGGGGTGCAACGACGGACTGACAACGCGCGAGGAAGGGTGATGGTCCCCAGATGAACCGCTCCTGAAGGGCCGCTCACTTTCCATTTCAGCGATGAGACTTAGCTGATGGATGGAGGGCGAGGGAGGAGGCGAGTGGAAGGGAGACGTCGCCACGCGCGCCGTGTCCCGTTTGCAGCACACCGCCGAGGCGTCTTTCGGTGCCGATGAAAAAAGCCTCGCGGGAAGGCTTGAACGGCCTTTCCACCCACCTAGATAAAAATGCGCACGCCCATTCGGGGTGCATCACTGGCTTAGCGCCTGGCCGTTCCGGCAGGCGGATGCATGTCGCTCAACCTACGGAGGATATGTCATGCGACAGTTCGATTTTGCCCCCCTCTATCGCTCGACGGTCGGCTTTGACCGCCTCGCCCAGCTGCTCGACAGCGTCGGCGGCTTCGAAGCGGACGGCTACCCGCCCTACAATATCGAGCGTCTCGGCGACAACGATTACCGCATCACCATGGCGGTCGCCGGCTTCAACAAAGATGAATTCAAGATCGAGGTCAAAGAGCAGACCTTGATCGTATCCGGCGACAAGAAGCCCGACGATAAGGAGCGCGTGTTCCTCCATCGCGGCATCGCGGCCCGCTCGTTCGAGCGCCGCTTCCAGCTCGCCGACCACGTCGAAGTGAAGGGCGCCGATTTCAGCGACGGCCTGCTGCACATCGACCTTGAGCGTAATCTGCCTGAGCGCATGAAGCCCCGCACGATCGCGATCGGCTCCGGCACCAAGCAGATCGAAGCGACTGCCACTGCGTAAAGTTCGCGTCTAACCCTCCCTCCTCGCTCCACTTCAGCGGCCGCAGCACCACCTGCGGCCGTTTTTTTTCGGCCGATTGCCTATTTTCCGGGCAGTGAGGATCACCACATGTGCGTTGGTGCTTGTGCACCGCGCAGAAATCTGCCAATGTCGCATGAAAGGTCAGCAATCCTGTCCTTTCTGGTTTCTGGTCTGCAACGTGTAGGCCGGATACGCGCCTTCCCCTGGGGGACGAGCGAGGTAGTTGCGAAAATGCGGCCCAATTTCGAGTCCGCAAAATTGCTTCGATTTAAACGGCCGCTGCTCACGAGCAAGCCGCCGGATCAGCTCGATTCGATCTGACGCTGAACTGTCGCCCGTAGCGATTGCCGCTGCCCGCGACGCCGATACTCCGTCCCGAATCGAGCAGTGAACTTACTGCCGCGCCCATGAGAGGTCGCAGTAATGACCCAGAACCAACACGACAGCCGTATTGTCTCTTTTTCCGGCGCTCCGTTCTCCGAGAACGGCATGCCTAAGGCGCAGGGCCTTTATGATCCCGCGAACGAGCGCGACGCGTGCGGCGTCGGCTTCATCGCCGACCTCAAGGGACGCAAGTCCCACCGGATCGTTTCCGATGCCTTGAAGATTCTCGCCAACCTCGAGCATCGCGGTGCCGTCGGCGCCGATCCGCTCGCAGGCGACGGCGCAGGCGTCCTAGTCCAGATCCCGCACGACTTTCTGAAAGAGGAGTGCGGCACCCTCGGCTTCGCGTTGCCACCGCCGGGACGCTATGCCGTCGGCGCCCTCTTCATGCCGCGCGATGCGCGCCTGCAGGCCCATTGCGAGCGCGTGTGGACGCGCATCGTAAAGGAGGAAGGCCTCGAGCTGCTCGGCTGGCGCTCGGTGCCCGTCGACAATTCTTCCCTTTCCGAGATGGTGAAGGAAACCGAGCCCGTGCACCGGCAGGTGTTCATCGGCTGCCCCGCATCCATCACCGATCAGGACGATTTCGAGCGCCGCCTCTACCTCGTGCGCAAGGTCGTCTCGAACTCGATCCAGGACGCCTACAAGAACCGCGACATCGGCCATTACACCGTGTCGCTGTCGTCGCGCACGCTGGTCTACAAGGGCATGTTCCTGTCGTACCAGGTGAAGGCCTACTACACCGATCTTTCCGATCCGCGCTTCGTCTCCGCGATGGCGCTGGTGCATCAGCGCTTCTCGACCAACACGTTTCCCTCCTGGAAGCTCGCGCACCCCTACCGGATGGTGGCGCACAACGGCGAGATCAACACCCTGCGCGGCAACGTCAACTGGATGGCCGCGCGCCAGGCGTCGGTGTCATCGCCCCTCTACGGCGAGGACATCTCCAAGCTCTGGCCCATCTCCTACGAAGGCCAATCCGACACCGCCTGCTTCGACAACGCGCTCGAGTTCCTCGTCATGGGCGGCTACTCGCTCACGCACGCGGCGATGATGCTCATTCCCGAGGCCTGGGCGGGCAACCCGCTGATGGACCGCGAGCGCCGCGCCTTCTACGAGTATCACGCCTGTCTCATGGAGCCGTGGGACGGCCCCGCCGCCATGTGCTTCTCCGACGGACGCCAGATCGGCGCCACGCTCGACCGCAACGGCCTGCGCCCCGCACGCTACTTCGTCACCCGGGACGGTCTCGTCGTCATGGCGTCGGAATCGGGCGTCCTGCCGATGCCGGAAGACACCATCGTGCAGAAGTGGCGTCTGCAGCCGGGCAAGATGCTGCTCATCGACCTCGAGAAGGGCTGCATCGTCTCGGATGAGGAGCTCAAGGCGGAGATCGCCGCCTCGAACCCCTACGAGAACTGGCTGAAGCGCACGCAGATCCTCGTGTCCGACCTGCCGCTGCCGAAGACGCGGGCACCGGTGACGAAGCCGAACGTGTCCCTGCTCGATCTGCAGCAGGCGTTCGGCTACACGCAGGAAAGCATCAAGGTCCTGATGATGCCGATGGCCCAGAGCGGCCAGGAGGCCATCGGCTCCATGGGCACCGACACGCCGATCTCGGCGCTGTCGTCGAAGTCGAAGCTGCTGCACACCTACTTCAAGCAGAACTTCGCGCAGGTGACGAACCCGCCGATCGACTCGATCCGCGAGGAGCTCGTCATGAGCCTCGTGTCCTTCATCGGCCCGCGCCCGAACCTGCTCGACCTCGAAGGCACTTCGCGCCAGAAGCGGCTCGAAGTCTATCAGCCGATCCTCACCAACGAGGACCTGGAGCGCATCCGCCAGATCGGCGAGGTGAAGGACAACGAATTCTCGTCCATCACCCTCGACATCACCTATCCGGTGGAGCAGGGCGCCGCAGGCATGGCGCCGGCCCTCGACTGCGTATGCGCCGAGGCAGAGGAGGCCGTGCGCTCGAAGGAATACAACATCATCATCCTGTCCGACCGCGCCGTCGGACCCGATCGCATACCCATTCCCTCGCTGCTGGCGACATCGGCCGTGCACCACCACCTGATCAAGCAGGGCCTGCGCACCTCCGTCGGTCTCGTGGTCGAGACGGGCGAAGCGAACGAGGTGCATCAGTTCTGCACGCTCGCGGGCTATGGGGCGGAAGCGATCAATCCTTATCTCGCCTTCGAGACGCTGGAAAATATCCTGCCCGAACTTGGCGAGGAGGGCGTGACCGCCGGCGAGGTTAAGAAGCGCTACATCAAGGCCATCGGCAAAGCCATCCTCAAGGTGATGGCGAAGATGGGCATCTCGACCTATCAGTCCTATTGCGGCGCCCAGATTTTCGATGCGGTGGGACTGCGGTCGTCCTTCGTGAACAAGTACTTCACCGGCACCCACACGCAGATCGAGGGCGTTGGCCTGCGTGAGATCGCGCAGGAAACGGTGGACCGCCACGCCGCGGCGTTCGGCAACATCCCCGTGCTCGATAACGCGCTCGAAGTCGGCGGCGAATACGCCTTCCGCGTGCGCGGCGAGGCGCACGTCTGGCGCGCGTCCGTCGTTGCCGACCTGCAGCACGCGGTGCGCGGGAACATCCCTGACAAATACCGCTCGTTCGCCAAGCAGATCAACGACCAGTCCGAGCAGCTGATGACCATGCGCGGCATGTTCCGCATCCGCTCGGCCGAAGCGCTCGGCCGCACGCCCGTGCCACTGGAGGAGGTCGAATCCGCCGCCGCGATCGTGAAGCGCTTCTCCACCGGCGCCATGAGCTACGGCTCCATCAGCCGCGAGGCGCACACGACGCTTGCCATCGCCATGAACCGCATCGGCGGCAAGTCGAACACCGGCGAGGGCGGCGAGGAGACGGACCGCTTCAAGCCGCTGCCGAACGGCGATTCCATGCGCTCCGCGATCAAGCAGGTTGCATCCGGCCGCTTCGGCGTGACGACGGAATACCTCGTCAATTCCGATATGGTTCAGATCAAGATGGCCCAGGGCGCCAAGCCCGGCGAGGGCGGACAGCTCCCGGGCCACAAGGTCGACAGCGTGATCGCCAAGGTGCGCCACTCGACGCCCGGCGTCGGGCTGATCTCGCCGCCGCCGCACCACGACATCTACTCCATCGAGGATCTGGCGCAGCTCATCTTCGATTTGAAGAACGTCAATCCCGAGGGCATGGTGTCGGTGAAGCTCGTCTCGGAGGTGGGCGTCGGCACCGTGGCGACGGGCGTTGCCAAGGCGCGCGCCGACCACGTGACGATCTCCGGCTTCGAAGGGGGCACCGGCGCCTCACCGCTCACCTCGATCAAGCACGCCGGTTCCCCGTGGGAGATCGGCCTTGCCGAGACCCACCAGACGCTGGTGCTGAACCGGCTGCGCGGCCGCATCGCCGTGCAGGTCGATGGCGGCGTGCGTACGGGCCGTGACGTCGTCGTCGGCGCGCTGCTGGGTGCCGACGAGTTCGGCTTCTCGACGGCGCCGCTCATCGCCGCCGGCTGCATCATGATGCGCAAGTGTCACCTCAACACCTGCCCCGTGGGGGTCGCGACGCAGGATCCCGTTCTGCGCGCCAAGTTCCAGGGCAAGCCCGAGCACGTCATCAACTACTTCTTCTTCGTCGCCGAGGAAGTGCGCGAGTACATGGCGGCCCTCGGTTTCCGCACCTTCGACGAGATGATCGGCAAGACCGAAATCCTCGACAAGGACCGCGCCATCGAGCACTGGAAGGCGAAGGGCCTCGACTTCTCGAAGATCTTCTATCGGCCGCGCATGCCGACGGACGTCGCGATCTACCACACCGAGCGCCAGAACCACGGTCTCGACAAGGTGCTCGACCGCAAGCTCATCGAGCTGTGCCGTCCCGCCCTTGAGGCGAAAAAGCCCGTCAAGCACGAGCTTGCGATCAAGAACACGGATCGCAGCACCGGTGCGATGCTGTCGGGCGAGGTAGCGCGACGCTACGGTCACGCAGGCCTTCCCGAGGATACGATCTGGCTGACGCTCGCGGGCACCGCTGGACAGAGCTTCGGTGCCTGGACCGCCCACGGCATCACGCTCGATCTCGTCGGCGAGGGCAACGATTACGTCGGCAAGGGCCTCTCCGGTGGCAAGCTCATCGTGCGGCCCAACCCCGCCTCCGGCATCAAGCCGGAGGAGAGCATCATCGTCGGCAACACGGTGCTCTACGGCGCCATCACCGGCGAGTGCTACTTCCGCGGCATTGCGGGCGAGCGCTTCGCAGTGCGCAACTCGGGCGCTTCGGCGGTGGTCGAAGGTACCGGCGACCACGGCTGCGAATACATGACCGGCGGTGTCGTCGTGGTTCTCGGCCCCACGGGCCGCAACTTCGCGGCCGGCATGTCGGGCGGCATCGCCTACGTCTTCGATGAATCGGGTGACTTCGACACCAAGTGCAACATGGCCATGGTGGAGCTGGAGCCGGTCGAGGCGGAGGAAGAGATCATGGAGCGCCTCATGGGTCAGCAGGGTGATCTCGAAAGCCATGGCCTCGTCGAGGTCATGCGCGACATGACCCGGCACGACGCCGAGCGCCTCCACGCGCTCATCGCGCGCCACGTCCGCTACACGAACTCTGCGAAGGCGAAGGCAATCCTCGCCGACTGGCGCAACGCAATGCCGAAATTCCGCAAGGTCATGCCGGTCGAGTACCGCAAGGCGCTCATCGCGATGGCCAAGGCGCAGGCGGCCGACCGGGACGGTCTCGAGAAAATCGAGATCGGCCTCAAGGCCAAGGCCTGAGCCACGACGAGCAACGCAACACGCAACGATATCGCCGAAGCGACGAGCTCGGCACCGCGCATAGGGAGCGGGACATGGGAAAGGTTACGGGCTTCCTCGAGTTTGACCGGGCGGAGCGCAAGTACGCACCGGTCGCCGAGCGGCTGAAGCACTGGCGCGAGTTCGTCGTGCCGCTGGGCGATGACGCAACGCGAACGCAGGCAGCGCGCTGCATGGATTGCGGCGTGCCCTATTGTCATACGGGCTGCCCCGTCAACAACCAGATCCCCGACTGGAACGACCTCGTCTTCCACAGCGACTGGAAGATGGCGGCGCAGAACCTGCACTCGACGAACAACTTCCCCGAGGTGACGGGACGCATCTGCCCTGCGCCCTGCGAAGCGGCCTGCACGCTCAACATCGACGACGCGCCCGTGGCGATCAAAACCATCGAGTGCGCCATCGCCGACCGCGGCTTCGAGGAAGGCTGGATCGTGCCGCAGCCGCCCGTGCGCCGCACTGGCAAGCGCGTCGCCATCATCGGCTCGGGGCCCGCAGGCCTTGCCGCCGCACAGCAGCTCGCGCGCGCGGGCCACGAGGTGCACGTCTACGAAAAGAACGCCAAGCCCGGCGGCCTGCTCCGCTACGGCATCCCCGACTTCAAGATGGAGAAACACATCATCGACCGCCGCGTGCGGCAGATGGAGGCCGAGGGCGTCACGTTCCATTGCAACGTGCACGTCGGTAAAACCGTCTCGACCGCGGAGCTGGCTGAAACCCACGACGCGCTGCTGCTCGCCGGCGGCTCCGAGCGTCCGTTCGACTTTTTCGTCAACACGCCCGGCCGCGATCTCGACGGGCTGCACTTCGCGATGGATTTCCTGCCGCAACAGAACCGCCGCATCTCCGGCGAGGTGCCGCCGGCCATCACGGACGCGAAGGACATCCTCGCCAAGGACAAGCACGTCGTCGTCATCGGCGGCGGCGATACGGGCTCGGACTGCATCGGCACCTCCCTGCGCCAGGGCGCGAAGTCGGTGACGCAGCTCGAGATCATGCCGATGCCGCCGGTGAAGGAGAACAAGGCGCTGTCCTGGCCCAACTGGCCGCTGAAGCTGCGCGTCTCCAGCAGCCAGGCGGAGGGCGCCAAGGTCGAATACTCCGTCTCGACCACCGGCTTCTCCGGCGAGGGCGGCAAGGTGAAGAAGCTGCATTATGTGCAGGTCGACGCGAAGCTGCAGCCGATCCCGGGCACCGACGCCGAGCTCCCGGCCGACCTCGTGCTGTTCGCGATGGGCTTCTCCGGGCCCCTCGAGGAGGACGTCGTCAGCGATCTGTCGCTTCCCGTCGTTGCCCGCGGCCGCTTCAAGGGGCTAGAGGCGAACGAGCGCGATTACCGCGTGCCCGGCCAGAAGAAGGTGTTCGCTGCTGGCGACATCCGCCGCGGGCAATCGCTCGTCGTGTGGGCGATTCGCGAGGGACGCCAGGCGGCCCAATCGATCGACACGTTCCTGATGGGTAAGAGCACGCTGCCACGCTGATCACACTCGGCGTGTCGTCCTCGGGCCGTCCGCGTCCGCAAGCTCCGCGGCGGCTCGCGCCCGAAGCAGCTCGGGCGTCGTCTCGCACGATGTTCCTCCGGCCGAGGCATCCACGGCATGGCGCTGAGGGACGCTGCGCACCTCCAAATTCTGGCCAAGTATCTCGGTTAATTTGCAAACTGGCCAACATCGGGGGACCATCTCAATGAAAACGCTTGTTGGGCTCGCGCTCATTCCAGTCGCGGTCGTGGCTGCGGCTTCGGCGGCGCAGGCTGCGAGCCGGGCGACGCACACGGCCGTGGGCGCCGTGACCGGTGGGCTCATCGCCGGGCCCGTCGGCTTTGTCGGGGGCGGCGTGCTCGGTTACGTCGGCGGTCGCAAGATCAGCTGCGATCTGGGGATTGAACGCTGCCGTCGCTATTATAAGCGCCATCACCACCGCCGCAGGCGCTGATCGGCGACAAGCGCCGCCACGCGCCCGGCGCAAGCGCTCCGATCGCCCGAGCGTCTACCAGCGAGGGCGTCAATCGGCAGCGCAAGCAAAGGCGCGGCTATCCGCTCGCGCCGCAACAGCCGCACGGCAAGCTTCCCGCCGCTCGTGTCAGCAAGCATATCGAGCGAGGCGCGCCATGCTCAGGCGCCAAGGATGCCCGGCGCAAGCGCTCCGATCGCCCAAGCGTCTACCAGCGAGGGCGTCAATCGGCAGCGCAAACAAAGGCGCGGTTGTCAGCTCGCGCGGCAACAGCCCCACGGCAAGCTTCCCGCGCTCGTGTCAGTAAAACTACCGCCGCTTCGCGCTGCCCGTCGATCCATTGCCCGGCACCACCGCCATCGGCGGCGGCTCGCTGCCCCCGTTCGCGGTGGTGGCCGCCAACTGCGGGCGCGGCCACGTGAAATCGTCAGCCCGGCCCGGCTTGGGTGCCAGCCGCTCGCCCTTCTCCAGCACGCGGAAGTAAGGGCTCTGCGTCGGCGACATGCGCCGGCGGCTGCCGTCGAGACCGCGCGGCGGCACGATCGAGCTCATCACCGTGAGGCCCCCCGGAATCTGATCGACGAGCACGTCGCCCATCTGCGCCTCCTTGTCGTTGCTTTGCTTGCGCGTCACGAGCGCGACGACGGAGGCCGAGATCGCCGGCCGCACGATCTCCACCGTAACGACCTGTTCGGTGCCTTCCGGACCCGGAACGCGAATATCGACCTTGGAGGTCTCGAGCTTCTGATCGCGTGCCCCGCCCGGCGCGGCCGCATTCACCGGTGCGACACCGCCGCCACCCTTGGCGGCCTTCGCCTGCGCTTCGGCCCGTGCCGTCTCTTCCCTCAGACGCACCTTGTCGGGGTTGACGCGCGACTGCTCCGCTGGGTCACCGGCGAGAGGAATGGAACGCTCGGCGCGCGCCTGGGCGATGTCACGCTTCAGCTCCCGCTCGACGAAATGGGCGAGCTTCAGATAGCCCGCCTGCGTGAAGTGAATGCCGTCCTTGTCGCGCAGGCGCCGGCTCTTGCCCGTGACGTCCGGGCCCCAGTCGCTGTAGCCGCCGCTTTCGTCGAGGAAGCTGGCGAACGCGTCGATGTAGCGGACGCCGTTGAGATAGGCCCGCTCGCGGATGACATCGTTGATCCGCTGCGCGCGCTCATTGTCCTGCCACCGCCGCATGTTCGGCAGGCCGACCCAATAGACGGCGCGGTTGTTCTTCTTGAGCAGCTTCATCAGCCGGTCGACGCGCGCACCGTATTCGCTGCGCCACTGCTCGTTGTTTTCCGATGACCGCTGGCGGTTGAGGCTGTAGCGGTCCTGCGCTCCCACCATCACGATGGCGATGTGGCTCGGATCGTTGGCGAAGGTCTGTTCCAGCGCGGCAAGCTCACCCGGCGTGCTGTTGCGCATCAGCCCGACGAGCTCATAGCGCTTGCGCGAGATCGCAACGCCCGGACCGGCGTTGAACGCATCGGTGAGCCCGCCGAGAAGCCCCTCGGCCAGCCAGTCGCCGACGATTTGCACCTGATAGACGTCGTTGGTGGGAAACGGCGTGATGAAGCTGCCGCCGAGACCCTGCTCCTGTGCGGACGCGGGTATGGCGCGCACCATGAGGAGCGCGCAGAGAGCCAGGGCAAAGAGGGCGCGAGTCACGTCGGTCGTTCCCTGCGCTAAACCGGTCGCGCCGAATCCTCGGCGACGCAGCAGCATTTTCGCCACTGCGTCGCCCAAGGACAAGGCAGAAACGTGACCGGAAAGGCGGGGAGGGCCATTCCGCGCGATCAGCCGTCAGGCTGCGCGCTTAGACCGCTTCGCGCCCTTCAAACGCACAGGCGCAGCCTTTGGGCTGGCCGCCTGCCACTTCAGGTCTGGAAGCTCTGCGCCGCGGTGGTGAGTCTTCACCGAGATTTCGCGGACACTGAACGCTTCACGCAGGATCTCGATGCACTTCTCCGGATGGGCATCCCCGCACATGAAGACGTCGAGAGCCGCATAATCGGCCTCGGGCCAGCTGTGGATGGAGATGTGGCTCTCCGCAAGAACTGCAACGCCCGACACGCCACCATTGGGCGTGAAGTGGTGCAAGTGAGTGTGCAGCAGAGTTGCCCCGGCCGCCTCAACGCAACGCTTCAGCGTGTGCTCGATGTGCTCGAGATCATCGAGACGGCGAGCCCCGAACAGGTCCACCAGAAGGTGGGTACCCGCGCAGCGCTTCCCGTTACGCTCGATGAAGTAGTCCTTCCTGTCTTCGTGCGCTACAGGCGCAGCTACACGACGATCTTCCTCTTGGGCGGTGCTTGAACGAGTCAAGTCCATCCCCAATTGGAAGAGGGTGTCATTAAAGGCCATATGACCCTCCCCAACCAGCAGATAGAGGTGACCCGCCCGCTCCTTACCTTTGGGGTTTCTGGAAAACCTTGACCTTAAGGGCAGGTGGACGAACGGAGAGGGGTCATATGAGGCACACCCCCCCCCTGCGCAAGGGAAATTTTGACTTCGGGCCAAAAATTTCACCCCGCCGCAAAGACGTCGGCGTTGCAGGGGCTTCGCTAGCCGCCCGCGGCGGGCTTTTCGCGGGATGCGGTGCGGCAATGCCTCCGCCGCGCTACTGCTTGCCGAAGAAGTTATCGAGCAGCTTCTCCGCCTTCGACGGACCACCGCCTTCACCCTTGCCGAAGAGGTCTTTGACGATCTCGCCGGCCTTCTTGCCCTTGAGCTGCTTGCCGATCTCCTTCACCGCATCGACCGTGCCCTGACTGTTGAGCGCACCCGCGATGTCGGGCGCGAACTCCGGCTGCTGCCACGGCCCGGTGATGTGCACCGGAACCTCGATGCCGATGGCGTTTTTCTCTCCCTGGTCGCCCTCCAGGTTGGCGACGAGCTTCGGGCGCACCGTGTAGTCGAGCGTACGCTCCGGCAGGTTGACGGTGCCCGCGCCGGTAGCGTGTAGGTGGCGGCTGTCGAGCTGCAGATCGCTATTGGTGGCCATGCCGCCGGCGATGGTGAAAGTGCCTGTGAGGGAGCGGAAATCCGTACGCTGCGAAGGATCCCGCGCGAGCCGCGGCAGGCTGCCTTCGGAAAGCTCGCGCATCGCCGCGCCGAGATCGAAGCCTTTGACGTCCCCGTCTTTCAGTGCCACCTGCGCCCCGCCATCCAGCGACCGCACGATATCGGCCTCGCTGGCGCCCTGTCCCGTCACCTTCCATGCAACGTCGGCTTTGCCGTTGAGCCAATCGACCTGCGCGGCATCCCGCAGGATGGGCGCGGCGGCGACGGCGGCGAGCGAGAATTCGGACGTAATAGCCGGAGCGCTTCCGCTCGCATCGAGCACGACCGTGCCCTGCCCCGTGCCGCCGTAGAGCTGCAGCTCCGACAGCGTCACGCGGGCGACGAGATCCTGCACCGAAAGCACCACCTTCGCCGCATCGATGCGGGTCTGCTTGTAGGTGACGTTCGTGAGCGTCAGCCGGGCGTCCACGTCCGCGAGCCCCAGCGCCTTGACGTCGATGGGCTCGGTGCTCCAGCCGGCGCGCCGCGTATAGCCCTTCACCCGCGGCCCCGGACGCTCGAGCAGATCATCGATCGAGTTGGGTTCTGCGCCGTCCCGCCAGCGGGGCATCTGCTCCGCGTCCGGCGCCGGATCGAGGCTGAGCGGCGTCGGGGCCGGCGTGGCGGGACGGCCCGCGCGCAAATTGGCCCCCAAGGGCAGGGCGGCGATATCGAGCCCGGAAACGGCGAGCTCCGCGGCGACGTGCGGACGCTCGCCCGCGCGTTCGGTGAACCCGACCGTGCCGGTGGCGGCCGCAGGACCGGCCTTGAGATCGATGGCCGAGAGAATAACGCCCGCGGGGGAAGCGTTGAGGTGTGCCGTGAACGCGACCTCGCCCGCTCCGGCCTCGGCTGAAACATCATTGCCCCACCAGTGCGCCAGCGCCGATAGCGACGGCGCGTTGGCGGTGAGCGTGCCGACGCCTTCATGCGCGCCGACCGTGCCCTCGTAGCCGAACGTCAGCGGCATGCCGGAAACGGTGAGCGAGAGCTGCGCACTGCGCTGCGCGGCAAGGTCCGCCGGGGTCGTCAGCGTGCTCTTGAACTGGAACGTCTCGCCCTCGGAAACGAGCGTACCCGTTCCCGTGAGCGGCCGGTCGATGGCCGGCAACGAGAACTGCGCATTGAGGCCGTCGAAACGGCCCCACGCGCCATTGCGCTCGTCGGTGTAGCGGAGCGCGCCATTACGGATGAGGATGTTGTCGAGCGATAGCACCGGCGCCCCGCCCGGCGCCGCAGCGGCGGGACTGACGAGCAGGCCCGCAAGTCCGTGGCCGGGCATTGCCTCGGCAAAACGCAGGCGCACCGGACCGGTCCCGCGAGGGTAAGCGCCATATGGGTCAGTATCCGCGGGGTCCGCGGCAGCCGTATCCCAGCTTCGCCGGCCGCTCGCATCGACGCGCAGCGAGAACACCGGATCGTTCAGCTCGACGCGATCGACGACGATCTGCCGCCGCAGCAGCGGCATCAGCTGCACGCCGACAATGAAGCTGGTCATGCGCACGAGCGGCTCTCCGCCCATGCCGGGAGGAGCAGAGAGACTCACATCGTCGAGCTTCAATCCGAACGCGGGGAGCAGCGTGAGCGAGGCTCCCCCGCCGATGGTGAGATCGCGGCCCGTCTCGCGCTTCACGCTGGCGATGATCTCCCGGCGGATGAAGTCCGTCGGCGGCGACATGAAGAGGAACGTCGCCGCGCCGACACCGAGCACCAGCAGGGCGACGCAGCAATAGATGAGGATGGTGCCGAGCACGGAGCGCCGGGAACGGCGCGGCGGCTCGGTCGGGCGGCGCTCGCCGGCGAACCCGTGGGGCAGATTCGCTCCGTACCCCCGCTGTTCGCCGGGATACATCGGCGGCTGATTGTAGGGCGAGCCCCTGCCGGGAGGCCTCGTGTTCGTCATATACGCCTCGAATGGCTCATCTTCGCCGCGGAGGGCCATCTTGCACTGCCGCACCCGACGGCACACTGCAACCCGCGCAAAAAGGCCATTTTTTGGTGCGTTGCGGCGTCCCGCCCGTTAACCCATTAACTTATGGTTGCGCTCGCGAAGCGACAACTAGGAGCAGAAGTGTCCGAAAGGAAACAGTACGGCGTGAAAAAGCTTATATTATTTGCCGTGGCTCCAATACCCGCGTGCTAGCGTTAGTGCGATGAGTCCCCGGTAGGACAAGGTGGTATCACTCATTCGCTGCAACGCAGCAGAAGGCATGGCGATGCACTATTATGCCTACGAAATGGCCCACGCTGTTCTCTCCCCGCTCCGTTTCGGGGTTAACGGCCTGCGAACCGTGCTGGACTGGCCCTTCAATCCCATCGCCGCCACGCCCTATGGCCGCCACCTCGCGGCCGCCTGCGAGCTGTTCGAGAATGTGACCCGCCGCTACGGCAAGCCTGCCTTCGGCCTTCCGACGACGCAGGTCGGCGGCGTCGAGGTTTCGGTGCGCGAGCACATCGTTGCATCGACGCCCTTCTGCAATCTTCTCCATTTCGAGCGCGACGAGACCGCGCTGACCGGCCGGCGCTACGATCCGAAGGTGCTGATCGTCGCCCCGATGTCCGGCCATTACGCAACACTCCTTCGTGGCACCGTGAAGGCGATGCTGCCCGATCACGAGGTCTACATCACCGATTGGGTCGACGCGCGTGACATCCCGCTCGCGATGGGGCCCTTCGATCTCGACGGCTTCATCGACCACGTGACGGAGTTCATCCGCATCCTCGGTCCCGATACCCATGTGATGGGCGTATGTCAGCCCGCGGTGCCGGTGCTCGCGGCGGTCGCCCACATGGCCGCCATCGACGATCCCTGCCAGCCCGCATCCATGATCCTGATGGGCGGCCCGATCGATACGCGCCGCAACCCGACGGCGGTGAACAAGCTCGCCGAAGGCCGCCCCATCGAGTGGTTCGAGCAGAACGTGATCTCCACCGTGCCGTTCCCGCATGCGGGCTTCATGCGCCCCGTCTATCCGGGTTTCATGCAGCTCACCGGCTTCATGACGATGAATCTCGAGCGCCATATGACGGCGCATGTCGATCTGTTCAAAAACCTCGTCCAGGGCGATTGCGACAGCGTCAAGCAGCACCAGGCCTTCTACGACGAGTATCTCGCCGTGATGGATCTGACGGCGGAGTTCTATCTCCAGACCGTGGAGACGGTGTTCCAGAAGCAAGCGCTGCCGAAGGGCACGATGATGCACCACGGCGAGCGTGTCGATTGCAGCGAAATCCGCGACACCGCGCTGATGACCATCGAGGGTGAGCGCGACGACATCACCGGCCTCGGCCAGACGGAAGCCGCGCACGACCTGTGCACGAACATTCCTGCCGACCAGAAGATGCACTACGTGCAGGAAGGGGTCGGCCACTACGGCGTCTTCAACGGTACCCGCTGGCGCACCGAGATTCAGCCGCGCATCCGCGAGTTCATTCGCACCGTGGAATACGAGCGCGGGGCGACGCCAACCCACCGCATCGCCCGCCGCGTGCATCATCCCTCGGTCGCGGTGTCGCCGGTCTGAGCAGGCGGCCTTCGACGCGGGCGCCGGCCGTTGGCAATGCGTTTCATAGACCGGCCGTCTGGGCAGGTTCCGCACCGTCGCGGACGATGGCTTCCACCGGAAACTCGGCCCGCCGGAAAGTGACCTTCTTCCACATTCTATTGCCCTGGCGTTCATCGTGCGCGGCGCGCAAACTCGAACCGCACGCGCGCCTAAGGAATAGAAGCCGATCCATGTTGCGACGAGTGATGTCGCGGCGGCTATTGATCGCCGCCGCCCTGTCGGCGTCCAGCCTCCCCGCACACGCCGAGGTCTGGATGGTCAAAGCCTCCCATGCCCTCGGCTGCAGGGACCGCGAGACGCTGGTCGCGCTCGGCGCCAACCCGCAACCGCGCAAAATCGATGACGCCGCGCCCGATGGGTGCACCGTTCTTTATTCCGGCGAGCGCTTGCTCGAGGAGCCGCAGCCCGCATCGGGTTTCAACGAGTATCTGAAAGTGGAGCGTGAGGACGGCTCGGTGCTCTTCGTGCACAACTCGGCGGTTGCCTCCGATCCCGGCATTGGAAGCGTCGACAGCGGCCGCTGAAGGCTATCCAATTCCGCTCGCGATCGCTGCTGCGCCTCTCCTAGCGCACCGTTGCACCGATCGGTTGCAGTCGAGCGATCCCCTTAGCGGCGATTTAGTCTCCGTACGGTATTGGCGTGCATATGATCGCGTCGAAGCGGGGATGCCATGCAGAGCTATCGCCTCACTGCCCTTTCCGCCGCCGTCCTGGGTTTCACCCTCGCCGCCGGCGCCGGAACCGCCGCCGTTGCCGACGGGGATCTCGAAATCTCCTTCAACGACCACTGTCGTGAATGCCATTCATTTATAAAAGACGACAACCGCGTCGGTCCCTCGCTTTACGGTGTCGTCGGGCGCAAGGCCGGTACGGAGCCAGGGTTCAACTATACCGAGTCGCTGAAGGATTCCGGCGTCACCTGGGATCCCGCGACACTCGACAAATGGATCACCGATCCCGGCTCTGTGGTGCCCGGCAATGGCATGAGCCCGCCCTTTAGCGGCATACAGGATCCGGCCATCCGCAAACGCATCATCGCGTTTCTCGAAACCCTCGCGCCAAAAACAAACGGCGGCCCGAAAGGGCCACCGTCTGCTCCGTCTAAAGACGGGAAATCGACAGTTAGATGATGTCGATCTCGGCAGGCATGTAGGAAGTGACCTCGAGGCCAACTTCCTGCTCGCGAACTGCCGGCTTGGTCCAAACCTTCATGGTTCTTTCCTCCTCTAGCGGCCAAACGACTATTCGTCCGACCTATGCCGATTATGTAAGCAATCGCCGCGATAAGCGCCAATCGCAATTACTTGATCGGAATATAAGCGCGGCTGATAGCGTTATATTGCTCAGTAACAGTTCGCATTGACACCCGCCAAAACATTGGCACTGCGCGTGACTTACGATTTCACAGGCGCGTCACGGCCCGGCTCAAGATGCCTTCTCACGTTTGAGTGAGCCCACTGGCGAGCACACAGAAGCGGCGATGATGCCTTGCGGCGCAACGCTCCGCGCTTACATGCATGCACCCGAATGCCGCCTGTCCTCTGCGCCCCTTGATGCGCAGCCCTTAATGCGCGGCCTCCCAGTTCTCCGCCGCCTTGGCATCGACGTGAATGGGCACCGCCAGCTTGATCACCGGCAACGCTGCGCCTTCCATCACCCGCTTCACCGTTGCGAGCGTCGCGCGCACCTCCGCATCGCCCACCTCGAACACGAGTTCGTCATGCACCTGCAGCAGCATCTTGGCGGTCTGCAATCCCGCGGCCTCCAGCGCCGCCGGCATGCGCACCATCGCGCGGCGGATGATGTCCGCAGCCGAGCCCTGGATCGGCGCGTTGATGGCCGCGCGCTCCAGGAAGCCCCGCATCGACGGGTTCCTCGTGTTGATCTCCGGATAGTGGATACGCCGGCCGAATATGGTCTCAACGTAGCCGCGCTCGCGCGCGATGCGCTTCGTCTCCTCCATGTAGGCGCGGATGCCGGGAAAGCGCTGGAAGTAAGTGGCGATGTAAGCCGCGGCTTCCTCGCGCGCGATCCCAAGCTGGTTCGCAAGACCGAACGCCGAGATGCCGTAGATGATGCCGAAGTTGATCGCCTTGGCGCGCCGGCGCACCTCGCTCGGCATGCCCTCGATCGGCACGCCGAACATCTCCGAAGCCGTCATTGCGTGGATGTCGAGACCGTCGTCGAACGCCTTCCGCAGCTGTGGAATGTCGGCAATGTGCGCGAGCACGCGCAACTCGATCTGGCTGTAGTCCGCCGAGATGAGCTGCTTGCCGGGCTCCGCGATGAACGCGGTGCGGATTTCGCGCCCTTCCTTGGTGCGGATCGGAATATTCTGCAGGTTGGGCTCCGAGGAAGCCAGACGCCCCGTCGTCGTCGCACCGAGCGAATAGCTCGTATGGATGCGCCCGGTGGTGCAATGCACGTAGCTCGGCAGCGCATCGGTGTAGGTGGAGCGCAGCTTCGTGAGCTGGCGCCACTCCAGCATCGTGTTGATCAGCCGGCGCGCATCCTCCGGCAGATCCTCGTTCGCCGCGAGATCGTCGAGGAGGCCCGCGCGCGTCTCCCATTGCCCGCTCTTCGTGCGCTTGCCGCCCGGAAGCTGTAGCCGGTCGAACAGCAACTCACCGAGCTGACGCGGGGAGCCGAGGTTGAACTTGTGACCGACGAGGCCGTTCACCTCCTCCTCCAATCGCGCGATGCCCTGCGCGAAGGTCGAGGAAAGACGTGACAGGATCGCGCCATCCACCCGGATACCAGCGCGCTCCATCTCCGCAATGACGGGCACGAGCGGACGCTCGAGCGTTTCATAGACGGTCGCCACCCTCTCCGCCGCAAGCCGCGGCTTCAGGATCAGCCACAGTCGCAGCGTGACGTCCGCATCCTCGGCGGCGTACTCCGTCGCCTTGTCGAGCGGCGCCTGCGCGAACGTGCGCTCCGATTTCTTCTTCCCCGGCAGCGTCGCCACCACCTGATCGAACGACATGCACGCATGTCCCAGGTGCCGCATGGCGAGATCGTCCATGCCATGCGAGGCCTTGCCCGCATCGAGCGCATACGACATCAGCATCGTGTCGTCGACGGGCGTCACCGTGATGCCGTGCTGGGCAAGCACATTGAGATCGTACTTGATGTTCTGCCCGATCTTGATGATCGAGGGCTCCTCCAGGAGCGGCTTCAGCAGGGCCAGCGCCTCGACGGTCGGGATCTGCACCACGCCGTCGTGGCTACCGAAGTCGAAGCTGTCCGCGCTGGTGCGATGGGCGAGCGGCACGTAGCAGGCTTCACCCGGCGCCACCGCCATCGAGAAGCCGACGAGCTCCGCCTGCATCGGATCGAGCGACGTCGTCTCGGTATCGAATGCGACACGGCCAGCGTCATAGGCACGGCTGATCCACGCCTCGAGGTCCTCGCGCGTGGTGACCGTTGCATACTTCGAGCGGTCGAACGGCACCTTGGCGGCAGCCGTCGCCTCCGACGCCCCGGCAGCGGGGGATTCGGCGACGGCCGGCTTCTCCGCCGTGGCGCCTTCGATAGCTCCGGCAACCGCCGCGCCGCGCTTCTTCGTCGGGACCGTGCTCCCCACTGACACCGCCACCGGCGCCGGGGGCTCGGTGCCGAGCGCCTCGGCGATGCGCCGCGTCAGCGTGTTGAACTCCATCTCGCGCAGGAAGCCCAGCAAGGCCGCCGGATCGGGATCGCGTACGCCGAGCGCCTCCGCCGCGATGAGCCCCGGCACGTCGTGCTTGAGACGCACCAATTCCCGCGATGTCCGCGCCTGGTCGGCAAACTCGATCAGCTTGTCGCGGCGCTTCGGCTGCTTGATCTCGCCGGCGCGCGCCAGCAGCGTATCGAGATCGCCGTATTCCTTGATGAGATCGGCGGCCGTTTTGACGCCGATGCCGGGAACACCCGGCACGTTGTCGGTGGAATCGCCCGCCAGCGACTGCACGTCCACCACCAGCTCCGGCGGCACGCCGAACTTCTCGATCACCTCGTCGCGCCCGAGCTTCTTGTTCTTCATGGCGTCGAACATCACGACGCCCGGCTGCACGAGCTGCATCAGGTCCTTGTCGGATGAGACGACAGTTACGTCGCCGCCCGCCGCCACGATGTCGCGCACGTACGTCGCGATGAGGTCGTCCGCCTCGTAACCTTCCTGCTCGAGGCACGCGATGTTGAAGGCGCGCACCGCGTCGCGAATGAGCGGGAACTGCGGGATCAGCTCGTCCGGCGGCGGCGGCCGGTTCGCCTTGTAGGCGGCGAAGATCTCGTTGCGGTAGTTCTCGCGCGAGGCATCGAACACCACGGCGATATGGGTGGGGGCCTCGGAGGCCTTGGATTCCCGCAGGAGCTTCCACAGCATGGCGCAGAAGCCGTGCACCGCGCCCACGGGCAGCCCGTCGGACGGCCGCGTGAGCGGTGGCAGCGCGTGGAAGGCACGAAAGATGTAGCCCGACCCATCGACGAGGTAGACATGGCTCCCCTTGATGATGGGCGTCGGCTCTCCTGCCGGCGCACTGGATACGCCGGCCTTTTTGGCTTTGTTGTTCGTTTCGCTCATGGATTTCGGTTAAGGGACCCAGCCTCTGCCCCGACTATAGGCCCTCGGCCCGATGGGGTCAGCACATCCTGGTCATAATATGGGGACGGCGCGCCGCCTGTGCACGGGGCGAAATGCCGGCCCGGCAAGCGGCCAGGTAGCGACGCCCGAGGCAGCGAAACCCATGCACGCAGGGCGCGAATGTCGCGCCCCGCGAATATTTGCCGGCCGCAGGCGAATGCGCTATCAAGCGCTCTCAATGCACCCGTAGCTCAGCTGGATAGAGTGTCGCCCTCCGAAGGCGAAGGTCATAGGTTCGAATCCTATCGGGTGCGCCATTTCAGAATAGCAGTGGTAAAGCCGCCGACGCGCGAAGCGGCGGCGATGCGATCCCAGCAGTTCCGGCTTTCATCCCACCCCGTGCGAGCCTCGGTCTCGCCGACATTGACGCGCTGCGCAGTGCGAGCGCGGGGATGGTTTGCGTCCTCTGTCCATTCCGCCATGATCTCGGATTGCGAGAGATCAAAAGCTGACGCCCGCAACGCCGCGCCGAAGCCGGGCGCCGACGCTCTCCATAAGACGCTGCAGCGCACCGGAGCAGACCGCGGCCATTTCAGTTGGAAGCTATCGTGGAAGAGGATGAGAATTCGAACTCTGCAGACCAGGGCACGCTAACGGCGCCTCCTTTCGGCATGCCGCCCGATTGGCGGGCGGACCTGGCTGGCTATTCCTGGACCGCGCAGACGATCGGGCGCTCCTCGGCAGCGGTCTTTCGTCTGGAGGCGCGTGGCCGTCCGACGCTATTCGTGAAAACCGAGCTAGCCAGCCCGTTCAGCGAGCTGCCGGACGAGGCTGCGCGGCTCCGGTGGATGGCGGCGCATCGGATCGCATGCGCCAACGTTTTAAAGCAAACGCGTGAAGGCGAGCGAGACTGGTTGCTGACGGGCATGGTCCCCGGCAGGGATCTGGCCTCATCGCACGATCTTCCACCCGGACGGACCGTCGAAATCGCGGCTGACGCGTTGCGCAATTTGCATCTCCTGGATGTCACCGCCTGCCCTTTCGACCACACGCTCGATCGCCGGATCGGCCACGCGCGGGCGCGTGTGGAGGCGGGCATCGTCGACGAGGCCGACTTCGACGAGAAACGTCAAGGATGCACGGCCGCCGATCTCTTCGATGAGCTCCTGCTCCGGCGCCCCGATGAGGAGGATCTCGTGATCACGCACGGCGACGCGTGCTTACCAAACCTGCTCGCGGACGGGGACCGGTTCACCGGCTTCGTCGACTGTGCGCGGCTGGGCGTCGCCGATCGGCATCAGGATTTGGCGCTGGCGATCCGCAGCATCCATTACAACCTGGGAGAACCCTGGGTTGGCCCCTTCCTGCAGCGCTATGGAGCCAAGGCTGATCCAAAACGTCTAGAGTTCTATCAATTGCTCGACGAGTTCTTCTGAGGCTCCGTTTTCGCGCCGTGCGGCGCGCTAGCAGTGGCGCGACGCCTCGCGGTGCGCGGGGCACAACGGCCGCGATCTATGGCAATCTAATATCGCAGCCACGATGCCTTAGCGTCCCTTCGTAAATCTGGACAATCATCGCGGAGATCACGAATGCTTCGCCGCTCCATCATGACCGTTGTCGCGTCGTTGCTGCTGACGGCAGCCCTTCCCGTCAGAGGAGAAGCTATGAACCCAACACCATTGCACGCGGCCGCGGAGCAAAATGATGTTGTCGCCATCGGCAAGCTGTTGTCGGAAGGCATGGAGATCGACGCGCGTGACCGGAGTGGGGCGACCGCTCTGATGCTTGCGACCCGTCGCAACAGGATCGAGACGGCGAAGACGCTGATTGACGCCGGTGCCGACGTCAACGCCAAGGACAGCATCGAGGACAGCCCCTATCTCTATGCGGGCGCGCGCGGGCACATGGAAATCCTGAAGATGACTTTGGCCCACGGCGCCGACCTCAAGAGCACGAACCGCTACGGTGGCACGGCGCTGATACCTGCGGCCGAGCGCGGCCATGTCGAAACAGTAAGAACGCTGATCGACGCCGGCGTCGATGTCGACCACGTCAACAAGCTCGGCTGGACAGCGCTTCTGGAGGCAGTGATCCTCGGCGATGGCGGCGAGCGGCATCAGCGGATCGTCGAATTGCTCATCAAGGCCGGTGCCGACGTAAACCTGGCGGACCGCGACGGCATTACACCGCTTCACCATGCCCGCACGCGAGGCTATGGCGCGATCGAACAGCTTCTCATCGCCGCCGGCGCACGCTGAAGCTCCCCGCGCACGATTGGAAAGGATTGAAAACATGAGCGAAGAGCAGCGCTTCCTGCGCGAGGCCATCGCGCTCGCCCGCGCGAATATCGGCAACGGCGGGCGGCCGTTCGGCGCCGTGGTGGTGCGCGATGGCGAGGCGATCGCCACCGGCGTCAATGAGATCCATGCGACCAACGACCCGACGGCCCATGCCGAGATGACGGCCATTCGCGACGCGAGCCGCAAGCTCGCCTCGCCCGACCTGGGCGGCTGCACCGTCTATGCCAGCGGCCATCCCTGTCCGATGTGCATGGCGGCGATGCGGCTGGCTGGCATCGCGCGCGTCGTTTACGCCTATTCCAACGAGGACGGGGCGCCGTTCGGCCTGTCGACGGCGGCAATCTACGAAGATCTCACCAAGCCCTTCGCCGAGCAATCGATGACGATCCGCCACGTGCCGGTGCAGCCGGAAGGCCAGATGGACCTTTACGCCGAATGGACCGCAGCGCGAAGCCGGCAAAGGTAGCCGCATGGTTTCAGAGGAGGAGAATCGCACCGCCCAGGCGCTGCTGCTGGCCGCCGTCGCCGTTAGCGCCGACAGCGCGACGCCGGAAAGCAAGCGCTCGTACGCGACGCATGACGGTGAGAACCCGATGCGCTGAAGCGGGAGCCGTCGCTCCCGCTTCTCCCCTGGCTGCGCAAAATTACGTCTTCGCGTAGCGCCCCGCGCGGCGGCACGTCCACCGCATGATCTTCCAGCCCGGATGCTCCCCAGCCCAGCGCGCCATGTGCGGCGGCGCCTGCATGAGGCACTGCATGGGCGTCAGGTTCTCATCCGAATAGATGAGACCGACGTCCCGGCATGTGTCCGGCTTGTCGGCGAGGCAGGCGAGCAGAACGAGTTCGAGCATGGTGCAACCTTTCCTGGATTGGTGGCCATCCAGGCGTCGTCCCTTCAACGTTTCTTCTTGGTGGTGGTCACGTATGATGCGCGGCCGGCAACGCAGACGCAGCGCCCGCCCTAAGGTGCGGCAGTTCGAATGCGGGAGCGGCAGAAAGTCGGCAGCGGCGCGGTCGCCTCAGGCGGCGCGCGGCGCGAGGCGCACCGAGCGCCTACACCCGGCCGGCATCACCACACGCGTCGGCATCATGACGCGGTGGAGCACCGGCACGACGCCGAGCAGAGATGCCAGACATGCGAGTAGCGAAGTAAACGACATCGACACCCTCGACGGTAAAGCCGCAACGAGGTTATGCCGCGAGCCCGCCCGAGCCCAACCAATAAGATCGGCAATCAATTTGCATAGCGGCGCAAAGCAGCCTGAAGGCGCGCCAAGCCGGCCGGTCGCGGCTCAGAAGAATGTATCGAGGAATGCTGTGGTCCTGTCCGAGATGCCGACGACCTTGTCCGTCGCCTGCCGATAAAGCTTGAAATTGAGCTCTGTCTCCGGTTGGCCGTCGTTCCATTCGGTGAAGGCCTTCAACTCGGCGCGCCCGAGCGGCCGCTTTGCAAGCCGGGTGCGCCGGATAGAGAGGCTGACACGTGGCGTCTGCCGCTCGATGCCGGGCTTCTTGGCAACCGCCGCGGCAGCGGTGACGATACCGCGCGCGACGAGGCCGCTGCCGCCTTCGTTCTCGCTGGCGAAGACGAAGACTTTGTCGCCGGCCGCGATCTGCTTGCCCCCGTACATGGTCTTCTGCGCCGCCAGCGTGAATTCCTTCGCGCGCGGATCGCTGATATGGGCTTTGATCGCGAAGGCCACTTTGTTTCTCCGGCAACATCCCTGTCCATTGCCGCAGCCGACGATAGCTCGTACGAGCGGCAGCACCGCGCAACAACGTCAAAGCTCGAGCCGGCCGCAACCAGGCGTTCGCGGTTCGAGTATCATTGAGCAATGACGGGCCGCCATCCCGCCGCCAGCGCCTGCGCCTCGCTGCAGAACCAGCGCTCACCCTTTTCCGGCTCGATCTTCACGCTGGCGTACCAGGCGCTCCAAGGCATGTGATAGATACGCCCGTGCTCGGTGATGTTGCCCTTGATGGCACAGCCGTTCGGCGCGCCCTGTTCGGCGCTCGCCCAGCGGTGCTCGCGATATTCCCACGCAGGCGCCGCGTCGCCTTGCCAGATACCGGCAAGCGCCGCGCGCGCCTGTGCCTCCTCGCGCACATAGGTTTGCGAATACCGGACGAATGCCCATGCGAGCCCCTCGCGCACCATCTCGGCGTTGATGTCGCGACCGTCGACGAAACAGATCCCGAGCATGCGCCCATACCTGTCATAGCCGCGGCTTTCGCACGTCACCGCGTGCCCACGGACCATCTCGGCGAGCCGGGCGGCGGCAGCGGCACCGCATTTCCAGGTGCCGAAGAAACGACGTCCGCAGGACTGCGCCAATTCCGGCGCATCGATGCCTTCGAGACGCACGCGCTCGCCTGCGATATCGAGCGTATCGCCATCGATCACACGTGCGGCGCCCGCGAGCGCACCGGCATCATGCGCCGAGCGGGCCACTGTCCCGCGCAGGGGAATGAGGGAGAGGACGATAAGAGCGACGACGCCGACCAACGCAAACGCCACCGGCCGACGACTGAACCAGGTCGAGAAGCATACTTTCATGCTTCAAGCGGTTACCGATTCGCATGGCGCAACCTTGACGAAGCCATGTCGATATCGCGCAACCCAGCGGCGATAATGCTGGCAGCTCACAGATTCCGGTCGCAACAAAGCTCCGCGCCGCCGGGAACAGCCTGTTGCGCGTCTCGGCCACCTCAGCAGCGTCCGTCACGCGGGCCGAGGCGCGCAGAATGGAAAGATGCCGGACCACACCGGAAATGGCGCCGCCTCCGCCACGATCGATGACGGTTGAGCAGCACGCATTGCCGTCCACGTCGCGGTGCGCGCTACAACGACGGCGGCGCACCGATCGACGGAAGTCTTGCGGTTGGAAAAATCAGCGGCGGCGGAAGTTGCCGGGACCGCCGGGACGCTGCGATGGCGGAGGTCCGCCCGCGCGCACATCCTTGTGGCGGAAGTTGATGCGACCCTTGGTGAGGTCGTAGGGCGTCATTTCAATGGTGACGCGATCGCCGGCAAGGATACGGATGCGGTTCTTCTTCATGCGCCCGGACGTGTAGGCGACAACCTCGTGTCCGTTGTCGAGTTTGACGCGGCAGCGTGCATCGGGAAGCACCTCCTCCACCACGCCCTCGAACTCGAGCATTTCTTCCTTGGCCATCAGGTTCCTTAGCTGAACCGGCACGGCGGATAGGGACCGCCGCGCGCCGTGCCTATAAAGGCAAAAGTCCGTTATTGGTAGGGGAGCAGACGCGCCCGCTCCCCTGGAGCGGATTGATCCGCGGTTCGTTAGAGCGGACGCAGATTGACTGCTGCGACCTTGCCGTTACGGCCCGTCTCGGTCTCGTAAGCGATCTTCTGACCCTCACGAAGTGTCGAGAGACCAGCGCGCTCAACTGCCGAGATGTGCACGAAAACATCGTTGCCGCCTTCATCCGGCTGGATGAAGCCATAGCCCTTCTGGCCGTTGAACCACTTCACAGTGCCGTTTGCCATCAAGTCTCTCCAAAGCAAGTAGGCAATCCCCTCGGGCGGATGCCCAAGGACATCAAATCGCGCGATGGAGACGTCCAGTGTCGGCGCACGAAGGCACCGCCGTAGAGTAAACCAAGGCGTGTTCGATCGGCCCTATATGGACTGCCCTATCCTGAAAGGCAAGGCGAGGATGGGAGGACGTGAAGATGGCGTTTCGGAACGCCCGCCCGCAAACGATATGCCGGCAAAGGTTAGTGATTCTCAAGGGTTGCCGGCGCACAGCGGAGAACGGGTGTCATCTCGCACGGATCGGCCCGCCGGTCCAGATCGCGGCAAATTTACGGCGTATTGCCCCCACAAGCCGGCCGCCGGGCCCCTGCAGAAGCCTCGATAAAGGAAAAAAGGCGCCGGGCCACCTGGCCGGGCGCCTTTCAATTTTTGCGTGTGGGATGTGAGCGAAAGCGCGCCGGGCGCGCCCCGCCAGGGCTCAGCGGTAGATCGTTGCATAGCCGCCCGAATAGCGGCCCATGCCGGAGCCATTGCCGCTGTAGCGCTCATAACCGTAGCGCTCATAGGAGACCTGCCGCGAGCGTGCCCGGCCGTAGTATTCGCCGCCATAGGCGCGCGAGTTCGACGCATAGCTGCGCCCCGAGCGGTGGCTGCGGCTGGCGTAGCTGCGGCTTCCGGCCAGCGACACGAAGTGGCGGCCGATGTCGACGTGGATGTGGCTCATGTCCGGATAGGTCATCGTGCCACCCTTCTTGTGGTTGGCGACGAGCCACTTCACGATCTCGCCCTTGCGCTTGCCGGCGTCGAAATCCACGGCATTGCCGCTCGCATGGCGGGAGATCCGTCCCGAGCCGGCGATACGGGCGCCGGGCCGGCATGTGGAGATGACCCGAACCGGGCCAAACTTCTCTTCGATTTGCTCGAGAAGCGCGCGAGCCGCGGTCGTCAGGCATTTGCGCGGCGCGCCCTTGGCGTCGGCAACCCGCTTCTCGGCTTTCTTCTCCTCCGGCTTGGCCTCCGCACCGTGGACGGCCTTTTCTTCCGGCTTCGCATCTATCTTGGTGTCGGCTTTGGCGTCGGACGCCGGCGTATTGGCGTTGTTGGATTTGTTGCCGGGATTGGGCGCCGCCATTGCTGAGCTAATGGAAACGAGCGCAACGCAGATCGCTGCGGTTGAGAGCCGCTTGATCATGATCACTCCTGGGTATGCGATATATTTCGGGGCGCGCGCGTCGAGCGATGGCCCCCCTTACCATTTGCAGCCCGATCAGCCCCGGTGGCCGCAATCAGCCAGCCACCCGTGTGATCGGTCCTGCGCAGTCCCCGGTTATGCCTCGGCTGTCCGTCGAGGCTGTCCCTAGGCCATCGCGCGGCGATGCCCCCGTCCGGGTTGCGCGCACTTTGCCATGCGATTGGGTGAGAATGCGGCGAGCGCAGCGTCCTGCGTCGATGCGCCGTACGCGTCGTAAAAATGCGACGGGGTGCCGGCTTTGCAACCGGCACCCCGCGTAATTTGCTTGCGTGTTGCGTAAGCGCTTAGACCATGATCGCTTCGGCCCACATCAGTCCGAAGCGTGACTCACCGGTCCAATCACAAGGCGAGAGCCGCATCGCAATTCGAAGAAAAGCGATCGTGCTCTAGCGCAGATACGGGCAGACGCGCTCGTCGCCGTAGCGATTGATATACGTGCCGGTACGGCGGTCGAACGAGCGGAATTCACGCTCGCAGCGGCGCATATCGCGCTCTTCGGCACGGCCCTCGCGCACGGCGCCAGCGATGAGCGCACCGGCAATGATGCCGCCGAGGATTGCCGCACCGGCACCGCCGTGGCGATGACGCCGATGCACCAGCGTTACACCGCTGTTGTCATTGTTGATCGAAGGCTTGGGCAGCGGGGCAGCAAAGGCGTACGTCTGCGCGAGGGGCAGCAACAGCGATGCGCACACCACCGAGGCAACTGTCGATCTCAGTGCTTTCACGATTAGGCTCCTTTCAGATCTTCGATAGAAAAATTCCGGTTGCCGGCACAATGGCGCGCGGTGATGGCGCACGCGCGGCCAAGGCACGGCGAAGTCGTGTCAATAAAAACGGATGAGGGATGATTTTCCGTCGCCGAAGTGAGCGCCGGGAGCGCCGGAGGCGTGTCAGTTGTCTTCCATCTTCAGCGCGGCGATGAAGGCTTCCTGCGGGATCTCCACCTTGCCGAACTGGCGCATCTTCTTCTTGCCCGCCTTCTGCTTCTCCAGGAGCTTGCGCTTACGGGAGATATCGCCGCCGTAGCACTTGGCGATCACGTCCTTGCGCAGGGCGCGGATCGTCTCGCGCGCAATGATGCGCCCGCCGATGGCCGCCTGCACGGGAATGACGAACATGTGCTGCGGAATGAGATCCTTCAGCTTCTCGCACATGGTGCGTCCGCGTGACTCGGCGCGGCTACGGTGCACGACGATCGAGAGGGCATCGACGGGCTCGGCATTGACGAGGATCTGCATCTTCACCAGGTCGCCGGGCTCATAGCCGATCATCTGATAATCGAACGAGGCATAGCCTTTGCTGATCGACTTCAGCCGGTCATAGAAATCGAACACCACCTCGTTGAGCGGCAGCTCATAGACTAGCATCGCGCGGTTGCCCGCGTAGGTGAGATCCTTCTGACGCCCGCGCCGGTCCTGGCAGAGCTTCAGGATGCCGCCGAGATACTCGTCCGGCACCATGATCGTCGCCTGGATCCAAGGCTCCTCGATGCGCTCGATGCGCGTCGTCTCCGGCATGTCGGCCGGATTGTGCATCTCCATCATCGTGCCGTCGGTGAGATAGAGATTGTAGACGACGCTCGGCGCGGTCGTGATGAGGTCGAGGTTGAACTCGCGCTCGAGGCGCTCGGTGATGATTTCGAGGTGCAGCAGCCCGAGGAAGCCGCAACGGAAGCCGAGACCCAGCGCCGCCGACGTTTCCATCTCGAAGGAGAAGCTGGCGTCGTTGAGGCGCAGCTTGCCCATCGCCTCGCGCAGGTCCGCGAAGTCTGCCGCATCGACCGGGAACAGGCCGCAGAACACCACCGGCTGCGCCGGCTTGAAGCCCGGGAGCGGCTCCGGCGTCGGATTGCGCTCGTCCGTCACCGTATCGCCGACGCGCGTGTCGGCGACTTCCTTGATCGCGGCGGTGAAGAAGCCGACCTCGCCGGGGCCGAGCTCATCGAGCATCTGCTGCTTGGGGCGGAACACGCCGACGCGCTCAATCTGGTAATCCGCGTCCGTCGACATGAGCGTGATCTTCTGGCCCTTCTTCAAAGTGCCATCGATGATGCGCACGAGCACGACGACACCGAGATAGGCGTCGTACCAGCTGTCGACCAGCAGCGCCTTCAACGGCTTTTTGCGATCGCCCTGCGGCGGCGGCAGGCGCTCGACGATCGCCTCCAGAACGGCTTCGACGTTCTGGCCCGTTTTGGCGGAAATCGGAATGGCGTCGGAGGCATCGATGCCGATCACATCCTCGATCTGCTGCTTCACGCGATCGCTGTCGGCCGCCGGCAGATCGACCTTGTTGAGGACGGGCAGGATCTCGAGGTCGTTGTCGAGCGCCTGGTAGACGTTGGCCAGCGTCTGCGCCTCGACGCCCTGCGAGGCATCGACGACGAGGATGGCACCCTCGCAGGCGGCAAGGCAGCGCGAGACCTCATAGGCGAAGTCCACGTGTCCGGGCGTGTCCATCAGGTTGAGCTGATAGACGTTTCCATCCTTCGCCTTGTAGTCGAGGCGCACGGTCTGCGCCTTGATGGTGATGCCGCGCTCGCGCTCGATTTCCATAGAATCGAGGATCTGCTCCTTCATCTCCCGGTCGGCCACGTTGCCGCACAGCTGGATCAGCCGGTCGGACAGCGTCGACTTGCCGTGGTCGATATGGGCGATGATGGAGAAATTGCGTATGCGCGAGGTGTCGGTCATGGCGCGCTAGATAGCACCGCCTCAAGCCCCTAGAAAGGGGCAGAAACTTGAGTAACCGTGCCTTTTTCTGTGGGCGCCGAAAATACCGCACGTTGAGGGGTGAGCCCAGTCTTGACGCCGCCACATCCCCCGGCATTGAGTACCCCGATAGGTAGCAAAAACGCCGAAGGACGCCTGATGGACGCTATGAAATTCTGTGCGGCGGTCGCCGCCGTCGCCATGCTTTATGGCGCCGCCGACGTCGCCCAAGCCCAGATAGAGCCCTCGCCCGCCTTCCGCGCGCAGCAGCCGAAGAAGAAGCCGGTACGCAAGCTCCAGCCCGCTCCCGCCGCGCCCGCCGTCGAAACCGCCACCCAGGCCCAGCCTCAGGCAGCCCCGGCGACGACGGCCGCCGTCGCAGCTGTTACCGGCGTCTCCCAGCACGCGACGCACCCGAACAAGCGGGCGCCCTATCCCCCGCCCAAGGAGAACTGCCGCAACACGGTTCCGTTCGACACTTGGCGCGCAGGCTTCAAGAAGCTCGCCGCCCAGCGCGGCCTCAACCGCCAGACGATCGCCATCGTCGACGGAATCCAGCTCAATCCCACCATCATCTCGCGCGATCGCAAGCAGTCGTTCTTCGCGATGAGCTTCCTCGACTTCCAGAACCGTCTGGCGACCGCCAACCGCGTGCAGTCGAGCAAGCGCAAGGTCGCCGAGCATCGGCGTACCTTCGAGCGCGCCCGCGAGGAATTCGGCGTGCCCGCGTCCGTCATCACCGGCTTCTGGGCGCTGGAGAGCGACTTCGGCGCCGGCATGGGCAAGTTCCCCATCATGCCCGCGCTCGTCACCCTCGCGTACGACTGCCGCCGCAGCGAGATGTTCACCGAGGAGCTGATCGCGGCCCTGCAGATCATCGAGCGCGGCGACATGACCCCATCGACCATGATCGGCTCGTGGGCGGGAGAGATCGGCCAGACCCAGTTCCTGCCGACGCGCTATCTCGACTACGCAATCGACTATGACAACGACGGTCGCATCAACCTCTTCTCCAACGACGACGACGTCATCGGCTCGACCGCCAACTACATGATGAACCTCGGCTGGCGCCCGAACGAGCCGTGGCTGGAGGAGGTGCGGGTCACGAAGGACCTGCCGTGGGATCAGGCCGATCTCGCGATCAAGCTGCCGCGCTCCAACTGGGCGCAGTGGGGCATCCAGTATCCGGACGGACGCCCCGTCGCCTCCGATGAGATGCCCGCCTCGCTGCTGCTGCCGATGGGACGCTACGGTCCGGCATTCCTCGCCTATCCGAACTTCGACATCTACACCGAGTGGAACAACTCCCTGAACTACGCCACGACGGCGGCATATCTTGCCACGCGCATCGACGGGGCTCCGGCGATGTCGAGGGGCCGCGGCGACACCAACGGCCTCGACTTCAACCAGACCAAAGAGCTGCAGTCCCTGCTCGCGGGCCTCGGCTATGACGTCGGCAAGGTCGATGGCCTCGCGGGTGCCAAGACCCGCGCCGCGGTCAAGGACATGCAGATCAAGCTCGGGATGCCGGCCGATTCCTACGCGACGCCTGAGCTGCTCTCGGCCCTGCGCCGCCGAGGCTGATGCACGCGCGGAGGCGGCGCGCGAACACCATCACGCCGCGCAGCCGCAGACGCGAACGGCAAATGAGAAGGGCGCCCGCACGAGCCGTGCCGGCGCCCTTTTCTCTATGCAAAGCTTGAGAAAGCGATCGCGCCCTAGAGCATTTTCCGACGAAGTGGATGCCGGTTCGTCGTAAGAAAATGCGACCAATCAAATACCTAGAGCGTTCGGTCCGATTCCATCGGATCGCAAGACGCTCTAGTGCAGCTTGACCACCGGCTCGGTCCGCCGCGTGAGCGTGCGTGACAGCGTATCGAGGAACACCTTCCACGGCCCGTGCAGCGCCATCTCGTGCATCTTGTAGAGCGAGCGGTACATCACGCGCGCGAACAGCCCTTCGATGAAGAAGCTGCGCCCGACGACGAAGCCCATCAGGTTGCCGACCGTCGAGTAGTGTCCGAGCGAAACCAGCGAGCCGAAGTCGCGGTATTTGAACGGACGCACCTCTTCGCCCTTCAGCTTGCGCTGGATCTCGACATAGAGATGCGAGGCCTCCTGGTGCGCGGCCTGCGCGCGCGGCGGGATCGGCATGCTCTCGCCTTCGGGCACCAGATAGGCGCAGTCGCCCATGGCGAAGATGTTCGGGTCGCGCGTCGTCTGCAGCGTATCGGTGACGATGAGCTGGTTCGACCGGCTCACCTCCAGCCCATCGAGATGGGCGAGCACGTCCGGGCCTTTGACACCGGCGGCCCATACGACGAGCTCCGATGGGATGAACTTACCGTTGGCGAGATTGACGCCCTCGGCCGTCACCTCCGTGACACGCGAGTCCGTGAGGATGTCGACCTTGAGCTGCTTCAGCGTCTCGGCAACGCCCTCCGAGATGCGATCCGGCAGCGCGGGCAGGATGCGCGGCGCCGCCTCGATCAGCGTGATCTTGATGTCGTTCTCGGGGTCGATCTTGTCGAGGCCGAACGCAACGACGCCGCGTGCAGTCCGGTGCAGCTCGGCGGCAAGCTCCGTGCCCGTCGCGCCCGCGCCGATGATCGCGACGTCGAGCTGGCCCGGACGAACGGGGCCCTCCTGCGCATAGGCGCGCACGCACGCATTGATGAGCCGGCGGTTGAAGCGCTCGGCCTGTTCCGGCGTGTCGAGCATGATGGCGTGCTTCTCGACGCCGGGCGTGCCGAACGCGTTTCCCACCGAGCCGATGGCGATGACGAGGATGTCGTAGCGGAACGAGCGCACCGGCGTGATCTCACGCCCTTCCTCGTCGTAGGTGGCGGCGAGGTAGACGAGCTTCTTCTCGCGGTCGATTCCCGTCATCTCGCCGTAGCGGAACTGGAAGCCGTGCCAGTAGCCCTGCGCCTGGTATTCCAGCTCGTGCTGGGCAACGTCCATGCTGCCCGCGGCGATCTCGTGCAGCAGCGGCTTCCAGATATGCGTGCGCGACCGCTCGATCAGCGAGATCTGCGCCTTCTTCTTCCGCCACCACGTGTTGCGGCCGAGCTTGTCACCGAGGCGCGTCGCCAGTTCCAGTCCGCCGGCACCGCCACCGACGATGATGATGTGCGGCAGGTCGCTGTCGCCGTTGCCGACGGACATAACCTTGGTGTTTGCGGAAGCGGTCGTCGTCTCGGTCATTGCGGGGCGCCTCTTGGGTGGTGAACCTACGGGCCGACGCGCGCTTATAGCACCAGCGGGCCCGCACAGCGCTAGCCCCGCGGACGCACGGGAGGCGTGCGCTGCTGTTATGGGAGCTGCCGAAGGCTTTCCGGGCCTACGGCGCAGGCGCAGTGGCGGGAGCCGGTGCCGGCACTTCCAGCGGAGCGCCATCCGGCGAGGTTGGGCCCGTGACGAACGGAAGATCGGCGAACACGAACGTATAGGCGAGCGCCGCCAGCACGCAGACGATGAACCCCAGAATCAGAAACTTGCGATTGTCCATCACAGCGATATTTCCCTACGGTGCCTGGCGAAAATGCGAATGCGCGGAAGGCCCGCGCAGGGCGCACAGAAAGCACGCAAGGTCCCAAAAAACCGCTAAGCCCCCCGGGGCGTATCGCGGGCGTATCGCGGGCACATCGAGCGCGCAGCGGCGATGCGCCAACGCCAAGCCCGTCCCACGACCGGCTCGCAAGGCGCAAATTGTGCGACATCAGGAGCGGATTTCGCCGCCCGTCGCCTTCTTCACCGCCGCCGCGACCTTCTGCGCCACCGCCTCGATGTCCTTGTCGGTCAGCGTGTCGGAAGTGGGTTGCAGCGTCACTTCGATGGCGAGCGATTTCTTTCCCTCCTTCTCGAGGGCACCGCCTTCGAACACGTCGAACACGGCCACATCGCGGATGAGCGCCTTGTCGGCGCCCGCGGCAGCGCGCACGACATCGCCCGCGGCAACGTTCCGATCGAGAACGAACGCGAAGTCGCGCCGCACGGGAAGCAGATCGTTCGCTTCCAGGCGCGGCTTGGCCCGGCTCTTCGCCTTTTGCGCGGGGAGCGCATCGAGGAACACCTCGAAGGCGATGACCGGCGCCGCAAGATCGAGCGCCTTCAACGTGGCGGGGTGCAATTCGCCGAAGTGCGCCAGCACCGTCTTCGGACCAAGCCGCAACATGCCGGAGCGGCCGGGGTGATACCAGTGCGGCGCGTCCCGCGTGACCTGTGCCTTCACCGGGTCGAGACCGAGCGCCGAAAGCAGCGCGAACACGTCGGCCTTGGCGTCGAACAAATCGACGTCCTTGGCCGCGCCATCCCAATGGCGCCCGCCCCCGCCGACCTTCGCCGTGCCCGAGCGCACACCCGAGGCGGAGAGATACTGATCCTCGGCGGCTTCACCGCGATAGGCCTGTCCGAGCTCGAACAGCGCCGTATCGCCGAAGCCGCGGTTGTGGTTGCGGCGAAGCGCGGTCAGCAGGCCGGGCAGCAGTCCCGGACGCATGGACGACATTTCGACCGAGATCGGATTGGCGAGGTTCAGCTCCGGTGCCCCGCCCCCGAACGCCTTCGCTTCGGCCTCGGGGATGAACGACCAGGTGATCGCCTCGGTGAGGCCGCGGGCGGCCAGTGCGCGGCGCGCACGGCGGGCGCGCTTCTGGCTTTCCGTGAGCACGGCGCGCGCGACGCCCGCAGGCCGCGGAAGCGGCGTTGCGGGCACGCGCTCCAGCCCGGCGATGCGCACCACCTCTTCGACGAGGTCGGCGGGGCCGTGGATGTCCGGCCGCCACGTCGGCACGGTCACCTTCGCCCCTTTGCCCTTCGCCGCGATCGTGCAGCCGAGCTTTTCGAGGATCGACTTGATCTCGTTGTCTTTGATCTCGATGCCGGTGAGCTTTGCAACGCGCCCGAACTCGAAGTCGATGACGCGCGGCTCGACCGGCGGCTTGCCGGCGACCTTCGCCTTCGACGGCGTCCCGCCCGTGAGCTTGAGGATCATGTCCGTCGCCAGATCGAGCCCCGGCATCACCGATGCCGGATCGACGCCGCGTTCGAAGCGGTAGCGGGCGTCGGTGACGAGGCCGGTCTTGCGTCCCGTCGCGGCCGTTCGCGCCGGATCGAAGTAAGCGCTCTCGATCAGCACGTTGACCGTTGCATCCGTCGAGCCGGACTCTTCGCCGCCCATGATGCCGCCGAAGCCCAGCGGTCCATTGTCGTCGGCGATGACGCACATGGTCTCATCGACCGTGTATTCCTTGCCGTCGAGGCCAAGAAACGTCTCGCCCGCCTTGCCGAGGCGCGCGACAACCGCGCCCTTCAGCTTGTCGGCGTCGTAGACGTGCAGCGGACGCCCGCGATCCTGGCTGATGTAGTTGGTAACATCGACGAGCGCATTGATGGGGCGCAGCCCGACCGCCTTCAGGCGTTGCTGCATCCAGGCCGGAGATGGCCCGTTCTTCACACCGCGCACATAGCGGCCGGCGAACACCGGGCACGCATCCGCGGTCTCTTTCGTGAATTCCAGCTTGATGTCGACGGGAGAGGCGAAATCGCCCTCGACGGCAGCGAGCTGCGGCTCTGGCTTCAGCGTCCCCATGCCGGCGGCGGCAAGATCGCGTGCAATGCCGCGCACGCCGGTGCAGTCGGGACGGTTCGGCGTCAGCTTTACTTCGAACACGGGATCGTTGAGCGCCGCGGCGTCGATGTAGGCTTTGCCGATATGCTCGGCCATCGCCTCGGGGAGCTCGATGATCCCGGCCGCTTCGTCGGAAAGTTCCAGCTCCGCGGCCGAGCACATCATCCCATTGGAGACGACGCCGCGCACCGGCTTTTTCTCCAGCGTGATCTTCGATCCGGGAATGTACGTGCCGAGCGGCGCGAAGACGCCGACCAGCCCGGTGCGCGCGTTCGGCGCGCCGCACACGACCTCAAGGGGCGCAGCACCCTTCTCGATCTCGACCATCACGATCTGCAGCTTGTCGGCGTTGGGATGGCGCTTGGCTTCGACGATGCGCGCAACACGGAACGCACCGAGCTTCGCACCGGGATCGTCGATGCTCTCGACCTCGAGGCCGATGGCCGACAGCTTCTCCTCCAGCGCCTCGATGGAAGCGTCCGTGTCGAGATGATCCTTGAGCCAGGACAGCGTGAATTTCATCGGCGCATTCCTTCCGCGCGCGGCGACCCTACCGGGCCGTTATAAACTCAACCCGACAGGCCGCCCGAAAGCGTCGGCACATCCAGCACCGAGAAGCCGTAGTGGCGCAGCCAGCGCAGATCGCCCGAGAAGAACGCCCGCAGATCGGTGAGGCCGTACTTTAGCATCGCGATGCGATCGAGGCCCATGCCGAAGGCGAAGCCCTGATACTTCTCCGGATCGAGCCCGCAATTGCGAATGACGTTCGGATGCACCATCCCGCAGCCGAGGATCTCCAGCCATTGTCCCGGCTTGCCGATGGCTTCGGCGCCGATATCGACCTCCATCGACGGCTCGGTGAACGGGAAGTGCGAAGCGCGGAAGCGCATCTTCACCTCGTCCACCTCGAAGAACGCCTTGCAGAATTCCTCGAGCACCCACTTCAGATGTCCCATGTGCGTGGTCTCGTCGATGACGAGCCCTTCGATCTGGTGGAACATCGGCGTGTGGGTCTGGTCGCTGTCGCAGCGATAGACACGCCCCGGCGCGATGATGCGGATCGGCGGCTTGTTCGCCAGCATCGTGCGGATCTGCACCGGGCTCGTATGCGTGCGCAGCAGCAGACGCGATCCATCCTCCTTCGGGGGGAAATAGAACGTGTCGTGCTCCTGCCGTGCGGGATGCTCGGGCGGAATGTTGAGCTTGGTGAAGTTGAGATCGTCGCTCTCGATATCCGGGCCTTCGGCAACCGCGAAGCCCATGTCGGCGAAGATCTCGACGCACTCGTCATAGACCTGGCTGACGGGATGGATGCGCCCTTCGGCAACGGCGCCGGGACGCACCGGAAGCGTGACGTCGGCGCGCTCGCTGGCGAGGCGCTGCGCCAGCGCCTCTTCTTCGAGGCCCGCCTTGCGGGCTTCGAGCGCCGCGGTGACGCGCGCCTTGATCTCGTTGACGGACTGTCCGAAGCCCTTGCGCTCTTCGGGAGGAAGCTTGCCGAGCGTCTGCATCAGCTCGGCGATGCGGCCCTTCTTGCCCAGAACGGCAACGCGGGTCTGCTCGATCGCGGCAAGGTCGCCGGCGTTGGCGATGGAGGCCAGCAGTTCTTCTTCGAGCGTCTTGAGATCAGTATCAGCAGCGACCGAGGTCATGTGCGAGCGGAGCTCCACTCTCTGTCATCCCCGGCTCCATGCCGGGGATCCAACAACCCTCTCGCTCTGTAGCAAGCGGCAAGGCGGATCCTCGGGACGAGCCCGAGGATGACACCTGGGGCGTAACCAAATGGTCAGGCCGCGGCCTTCTTGACGGCGGCGGCTGCCTGCTCGGTCAGCGCCTTGAAGGCAGCGGCGTCCTTGACGGCGAGATCGGCCAGCACCTTGCGGTCGATATCGATCCCGGCCTTGTTGAGGCCGTCGATAAATCGGCCATAGGTCATGCCGTGCTCGCGGACGGCCGCGTTGATGCGCTGGATCCACAGGGCACGGAAGGTGCGCTTGCGGTTCTTGCGGTCGCGGTACTGATACTGCAGCGCCTTCTCGACGGCCTGCTTCGCGACGCGAATGGTATTCTTGCGACGGCCATAATAGCCCTTCGCGGCCTTCAGAACTTTCTTGTGCTTCGCATGGGCGGTAACACCGCGCTTGACGCGTGCCATGGGACTGCTCCGTTAGATGACGTTGTTCGACTGCGTGTGCAGCGGCTGATGCTCGATCAGCCGCGCTCAGCGCGCGTAGGGCATGTACTTCTTGACGATCTTCGCGTCCGACTCGTCCAGCACCATGGTGCCGCGCGCCTGGCGAATGAACTTCGCGTGGCGCTTGATCATGCCGTGACGCTTGCCCTGGGCGGCGGCTTTCACCTTGCCGGTGCCCGTCATCTTGAAGCGCTTTTTGGCGCCGCTCTTGGTCTTCATCTTGGGCATTTGGCTCGATCCTTTCTCTACTCGTAGGGCTGGCCCTAATTCCGCGGGGCACATGGCCGACCGGAAACGTCCCCGTGAGGGGAGGAGCCGCCTGTTGAGGCTGTCAAAGCAGATAAAAGCCGCCACGGCATGCCCCGCCGGGCGGCTTCGCGCGTCCTTATAGGGGCGCCATAGCTAATCGGCAAGCGGTGATAGGTTAACCGCTGCTCGCTGCGTCAATTACCTTGGGGCCAGGACCATGACCATCTGGCGGCCTTCGAGGCGCGGCTCGGATTCGACCTTGGCGATGGGTTCGAGGTCGCCCTTCACCCGCTGCAGCACTTCCATGCCGAGTTGCTGGTGCGCCATTTCGCGGCCACGGAAGCGCAAGGTCACCTTCACCTTATCGCCGTCCTCGAAGAACCTTTTGATCGAGCGCATCTTCACGTCGTAGTCGTGATCGTCGATGGCGGGGCGCATCTTGATCTCTTTGATCTCGACGATCTTCTGATTTTTGCGCGCCTCGGCGGCCTTCTTCTGCGCCTGATACTTGTATTTACCGTAGTCGAGGATCTTGCAGACTGGGGGGGTCGCCTCAGGCGAAATCTCGACGAGATCGAGACCGGCTTTCACAGCCCGCTCGAGTGCATCGGCGTGGCTCACCACGCCCACATTCTGTCCGTCTTCGTCGATCAGTCGTACTTCACGGGCCCGGATCGCATCGTTGATCCTGGGGCCGGATGGCTCGCGCTCGGGCGCGGCTCGCATTGGTCTGCGGATGTTGCGTCTCCTTGAATGTCTTCTCTGAAAACCTTTCTCTGCGCAGAAGGCCGGCCGGTCCTATAGATGACCAACCGGCGCAGATACGGGCGGCAATGGCCCGAAAGATCGAGAAGAAAATGGCGCAAGTCAAGGGTGGATGGTGGCGCGGACCGGCCATCACCCACTCAAATCAACCGAGCAATAGTGCAGCGAACGGGGGCTCAGCCGCGGTTGAGACCCTTCTGGCCGAGCTCTTCCAGATACTGCCCCCAGCGCTTTTCCTTTTCCCGCCCAAGCTGCTGCAGGTAGGTCCAAGTGTAAAGGCCGGTATCGTGGCCATCGTTGAAGGCGATCCGGACGGCGTAATTGCCCACCGGCCGCAGCTCGCGGATCTTCACATTGCGCTTGCCGCCCACCGTCACCCGCTGCTCCGGTGAATGGCCCTGCACCTCGGCCGAAGGGCTCATGACGCGCAGAAGCTCCGCCGTGAACTCATAGCGGCTGCGGCAGGCGAACTCGACCGTGAGCCCTGCCCCCTCGTCGGTGATCTCGAGCCGCGGCGGGCGAACGGCGTTCTGCTCGGCCTGCTCCAGCTCCTGCCAGGTGCGTGTCGCGATGTCGCGGAAGATGCGGGCGTGCTCGCTCTCCGGCGCCGTCGCCGTCACCGGCTGCCCGGAATCGGACCGCAGCCGCACGTCCATGTCGAGCGGCACCTCCCCGATGAAGGGCACGCCGAGGCGCTCCGCCTCCGCGCGCGCGCCGCCATGGCCGAAGATGTCCGACCGCTCCCCGCACTTGGGACAGATGAACGTGCTCATGTTCTCCACGATGCCGAGCACCGGCACGCCGACCTTGCGGAACATGGCGAGTCCCTTGCGGGCGTCGATGAGGGCGAGGTCCTGCGGCGTCGAGACGACGACCGCGCCCGAGAGCGGCACCTGCTGCGCCATCGTGAGCTGCACGTCGCCCGTGCCCGGCGGCATGTCGATGATGAGCACGTCGAGTTCGCCGTCCTGGTTCCAGGCGACATCGCGCAGCATCTGGTTGAGCGCGCCGACCACCATCGGACCGCGCCAGATTACAGGGGTTTCCTCATCGACGAGAAAGCCCATGGACATCGCCTTGATGCCATAGCCCTCCATCGGCTTCAGGGTCTTGCCATGCAGGACTTCCGGCTGCCCCTTGAGCCCGAGAAGCCGCGGCTGCGATGGCCCGTAGATGTCCGCATCGAGAATGCCGACCTTCTTGCCGGTGGCCGCGAGCCCGAGGGCGAGGTTGACCGCAACCGTAGACTTGCCGACGCCGCCCTTGCCGGACGCGACGGCGATGAGCGATTTCACGCCCTCCACCTTCGGCAGCGCGCGGGGCGCCGTTGCCGGCGGAGTTGCTGACGCACCCACCGGACCGCTGCTGCGAACGGGGGCGTGCCCGTGGTCATGCTTGTGGTCGTGCCCGTGGTCGTGGCTATGGGAGTGACCGCCGTTGCCGCCCATCCCCTGGGACCGCGCCTGTGCCACCCGCGGGCTTTCCGGCGCGCGCCCGGCCGGCTGGGCTTGCGGCCGCGTTCCCGCCGCCGCCTCCGCCGTGAGAACCGCGCTGACGCCCGCAACGCCCGGCACCGCGGACACCACCGTCTCCGCCGCCTTGCGCAGGGGCTCCAGCTCCTCCGCACGGGCCGCCGGCACGGTGATGGAAAAATAAACGCGGTCGTCCTTGATCAGGACCTCGGACACGAGACCAAGATCGACGATATTGCTTTTCAGATCAGGACCTTTGATGCGGCGCAGCTCATCGAGCACTTGCGGCTTCGAGATAGTCATGTCGGGCTCCAGGGGGCGGACGATGGCGACGGCTGATCGGCCGAACATCGATAGTGTCAGAGGCGACACTAGAAGTCACGGCCTCCCCCCGATATAGGATGCCTCCACGCAGAGGGCAGCCTTGATGGAAGATAAGCCCTCGCACCGGGGCTAGGAGGAACGCATGCGAGCGCTGCTGGCGCTCAGCCGCTGGATCGATAGCGCAACGCGCATCATCGGCCAGTCGGTCGCCTGGTTTGTCATCCTCGCCGCGGTCATCAGCGCCGGCAATGCGATCGTGCGCAAGCTCCTCGACAGCAGCTCCAATGCCTGGCTCGAGGTGCAATGGTGGCTGTTCGCCGTCGTATTCCTGCTTGCCGCGCCCTGGACGCTCGCCCTCAACGAGCACATCCGCATCGACATCCTCAACGAACGCTTCTCCCCCCGCATACGCAACGCCATCGAGATCATCGGCCACGTCTTCTTCCTGCTGCCCACGGCTGCACTCATCGCCTACACCTCGTGGGGCTTCGCCTGGGCCTCGTGGGAGCAGAACGAGCAATCGTCGAATTACGGCGGGTTGCCCCAGTGGCCGATCAAGTTTCTGATCCCGATCGCGTTCGCGCTGCTGTTTGCGCAAGGTATCTCCGAGCTCATCAAGCGCATCGCCATCATCAAAGGCGATCTGCCCGGCGACCGGCCCGATAGCGGACATCCCGCCTCGTCCACCAGCGCCGGGCACCTCGACATTTCCGATCCCGCGCAGCTGCCGGTCGCCCCTCCTTCAGCCGGCAAAGCCGGCTAGGCACAGCAGGGGGGAAAGATGCTCGCATTCCTCGCGGAGAATATGGCGCCGATCATGTTCGCGGCGCTCGTGCTCTTCCTGCTGCTGGGCTACCCGGCCGCATTCTCGCTCGCCGCCGTCGGGCTCGTCTTCTTCGTTGTCGGCGTCGAGCTTGCCCCCTATTCCGGCGGCGCGATCAACCTGTCGTGGCCGCTGCTCGGCACCATGCCCGAGCGCATCTACGGCGTGATGACGAACGACACGCTGCTCGCCATACCCTTCTTCGCCTACATGGGGCTCATCCTCGAGCGCTCCGGCATGGCAGAGGATCTGCTCGAGACCGTCGGCCAGCTCTTCGGAAGCGTGCGTGGCGGTCTCGCCTACGCGGTGATCTTCGTCGGCGCACTGCTCGCTGCAACGACCGGCGTCGTCGCGGCGTCCGTCATCTCGATGGGTCTCATCTCTCTCCCCATCATGTTGCGCTACGGTTATGACGCACGCTTCGCCACCGGCACCATCGCGGCCTCCGGCACCCTGGCGCAGATCTTCCCGCCATCGCTCGTCCTCATCGTGCTGGCCGATCAGCTCGGCCGCTCCGTGGGCGACATGTATACCGGCGCGCTCGTCCCCGCGGTGATCCTCGCCGGCCTCTATGCCGTCTTCGCACTCTTCGTTTCACTGTTCTGGAAGGAGGCGGCACCCGGCCTGCCTCCCGACGCCATCCGCTACCGCGAGGCCAACGGCGCGCGCGGCTATCTCTCGCTGCTCCTGCTGAGCCTCGCCTGCGGTGCGATCGCCCTCTTCCTGATGCACGACACCCATTACAAGGACGGCGATTTCATCGTGCTCACGATGACGCTGGCGGTCTGCCTTGCGATCGCGGGCGCCGGCGTCAGCCGGATCGTACGCTTCCTCGGCGGACCGCATCTGCTGTCTACGCTCGCCGAACAGGTGGTGTTCGTGATGGTGCCGCCGCTGCTCCTCATCTTCCTCGTGCTCGGCACCATTTTCATCGGTGTCGCGACGCCGACCGAGGGCGGCGCCATGGGCGCTGTCGGCGCCATGCTGCTCGCGTTCGGAAAACGCCTCAGCGAAAAAAATCCCGCCCGTTTCAGCATCGAGATCATGCGCTCGGCTGCACGCGCGACGGCAAAGCTCTCCGCGTTCGTGATGTTCATCCTCATCGGCGCGCGCATCTTCTCGCTCACCTTCTACGGTGTGAACGGCCACCTTTGGGTCGAACACCTGCTCGTATCACTGCCGGGCGGCGAGGTCGGCTTTCTGATCTTCGTGAACATTCTGGTGTTCTTCCTCGCCTTCTTCCTCGACTTCTTCGAGCTCGCCTTCATCATCGTGCCGCTGCTCGCCCCGGCGGCAAGCGCGCTCGGCATCGACCTGATCTGGTTCGGCGTCATTCTCGCCGTGAACATGCAGACGAGCTTCATGCACCCCCCGTTCGGCTTCGCGCTGTTCTATCTGCGCTCCGTGGCCCCGCGCTCCCGCTACGTCGACAAGGTGACCGGCCTCACCATGCCTCCGGTGACGACCGCACAGATCTATTGGGGTGCGATCCCCTATCTCGTGATCCAGCTCATCATGGTCGGGCTGCTCATCACGTTCCCCGGTCTCGTGCGTCACGATCCCGTGCCGACCGCAGTACCGGCCGCCGCTGCGCGGGGCCCCGATGGCGCACCCGCGTTCAAGAGCGAAGGCTTCCACCTGCCGCCCTATCCGCCGGCCATTCCGGGCGCGCCGCTCCCCGAGACGACCGGCCCCGGCGCGCCGACACTCGACATGTCCGTCCCCCCGGTGATCGTGAAGCCATAACCGAAGCGATATAGGGTCGGGCACGATATCCTTTCGATCTTCACGACGGAGGCTGACCCATGGGCGATCCTACCGAGCCCGCCTGTCCCCCCAAGCCGACGTGCCGGCTGATCCGGCCCGGCGACACCTACGATGGAAAGCAGGGTCTCACGTATTTCGCGGGCATCGCATCTGAGACGGTTGGCTCGCAGGCAATCTGCATGCACCTTCTCACCATCCCGCCCGGCGGACGCGCCAAGGCGCACCTGCACGAGAGCCACGAGACCGCGATCTACGTTCTCGAAGGCGAGGCACTCACGCTTTACGGAGACCGGCTGGAGCACCATGTGGTCGCGAAGGCCGGTGACCTGTTCTACATCCCGGCTGGCGTGCCGCACCTCCCCATCAATATGAGCGACAAGCCGGCATCGGCAGTGATCGCGCGCACCGACCCCAACGAGCAGGAAAGTGTCGTGCTGCTGCCGGAGCTCGAAGCCTATGCCGAGGCAGCGATCGCGCGCCTCGAGGCCGGGCGTGGGGCACAAGCGGCGGGCTGAGCCCGTGTGCCGTTTTCGATGCGCGGCGCGCCGTCAGGCCATCAATCCGGGGCCGGCGCGCACATCGCGCGGGCCTGTGCGCTCAACTGCGCACGTCCGGCGGCGAGGTGAATGAAACCCGCCACCGCGCGAAGTCTCGAAACCCGGAAATCGCGCCCGGGTTTCGAGCTACGTTGCATAGTCCGAGGATCAGTACCCTTTGGGGCACCAGGATTCCGTGGAGGACTTACAGGACACGGGGAAAGCGTTCACCATCTTCTCAGCTTCAGCCCATTCCTTCTGAGAGACGCTGCTGTTGTTGTTCTTGTCCATCGCGCTGAACTGCGGAACAGGATCAATCTTCAGCTTGGCCGCGTTCGCTTCCCACTCCGTCTGCGAAATCGTGCCGCTGCCGTCGGTGTCGACAATCTTGAATTTCTCTGTCCATCCTTCGGCGACAGCAGCCGTTCCCGAAAGCACAAGAACCGAAACGATAGCGACCCATTTTTTGGTCATTGCGTCTTCTCCCTAATCGCGCTCATCGGTCGTCGCCCGTTGCGGACAACGGCCCTCCCGCCGTTTGTTGGCGGCCTCCCATCGGGCGCTTAGTCTCGACGCTTTATCAATGGTAAGCCCTTCCAAATCCGACCGGGGCATACTGGCACGCAGCACGCCGCGCACACCCGGGCGCGATGGTTTCTGCACGGCGAATGCACAGATGCGGCGGTGACTTTCGCGAGATTCCCAGCGTACGGCCGGTGAAGGATTTCCGTCCTACACCAAGCCTTTGCGCTGCTGAATCATCATGAACGTATCGTAGGTGTGCTCGGCGAGCTGGAACCACAGATAGTCCTCGGCGCGGATCGCGAGCGTTGCCTCGTAAACCTTCTTGAAGTCTGCGTTCTTCGCACAGATCTCCGCAAAGACCTCGTTCGATGCCTTAAAGCATGCATCGAGCACCGCCTCGGAAAACGGCCGCGGCTCTGCCCCGCCGATGGCGAGGTGACGGATCGCCTTCGGGTTCTGCAGGTCATAGCGCGTCATCATCGCGATATCGGCGACCGCAGCCGCCGCGCGCACCATCGCCTGATAGGGCTTCGGCAGCCCGTTCCATTTGTCGATGTTGATGAAGAAGTGCAGCATTGCCTGCCCCTCCCACCAGCCCGGATAATAGTAGTAGCGCGCGACCTTCGAGAACCCGAGCTTCTCGTCGTCGTAGGGGCCCACCCACTCGGCGGCGTCGATCGTGCCCTTCTCCAGCGAGGGATAGATGTCGCCGCCGGCGATCTGCTGCGGCACACCGCCGAGCTTGGCGATCACCGCGCCAGCAAGACCGCCGATGCGCATCTTGAGCCCGCGCCAGTCCTCCGGCGCGTTGATCTGGCGCCGGTACCAGCCGCCCATCTGCGTGCCGGTGTTGCCGCCGGGAAAGGCGATGATCTTGTAGCGCGCGTAGAACGCGTTCATCAGGTCGATGCCGCCGCCCTGATACATCCACGCATTCTGCATGCGGTAGTTGAGACCGAACGGTATCGCCGTCGCGATGGCGAAGGTCGGATCCTTGCCCCAGTAGTAATAGGATGCGGTATGCGCGGCCTCGACGCTGCCGTTCGTCACCGCATCCGCCGCGTTGAGGCCGGGAACGAGCTCGCCTGGCGCGAACACGCGCACGCGGAAATTCCCGTCCGACATTTCCCCCAGCGCTTTGGCGAACGTCTCCGCCGCGCCATAGATGGTGTCGAGCGACTTCGGAAAGCTGGACACGAGGCGCCATTCGATGGACGGCCGCGTCTGCGCGATCGCCGGAGCCGCGAGTACACCGGTCGCGCCGCCCGCCGCGGTGGCCTTCAGAAATTTGCGGCGATCCACTTTTCTCGACACCCAATCCATCCTTGCGGCGATAACCGGCCATATCGTCTGAGCAACGGGCCGTTATAGCGCGGGCACCTCCATCGATAAACCGCGGCGGCCGAAGCGCCGCTTGCCCCCCGTCGCACCGGGGCCTAAATCCCAGCCATGCAAACGGGCGACATCGGCGCGGACGTGACGGGCGTACTGCTGGCGGGCGGTCGCTCCTCCCGCATGGGCGGGCGCGAGAAGGCGCTGCTGGGGCTTGGCGGACAGCCCATGCTGCAGCGCGTCGCGAGCCGGTTTTGCCCCCAGGTCGCCCGCACCGTCATAAACGCGAATGGCGATCCGACGCGCTTTGCGGGCTTCGCCCTGCCCGTGGTCGCGGACAGCGTCGAAGGCCAGCCCGGTCCACTCGCAGGGCTGCTCACGGGCATCGCCTGGGCGCAGCGCGAAACGCCCGCGGCCCGCTTCATCGCCACCGCCCCCACCGATTGTCCATTCCTGCCGCGCGATCTCATCGCCCGGCTGATGGCGGCCCTGTTGGAGGCCGGCAGCCCCTGCGCCATCGCGGCAACCGGCGGACAGCGCCATCCGGTCGCCGGGCTATGGCGTATCGAGCTTGCTGCAGCGGCCGCCGATGCCCTGGCGCGGAACATGCGCGCGCTGCACCGCTTCGCCGATGCGCAAGGCAGCGCCATCGCCGAGTTTTCGCCGGCCCGGATCGGCGGAGCCGACATCGATCCCTTCTTCAACGTCAACACGCCCGAAGATCTGCAACGGGCCGAGATGCTGCTGGGCATGGAGGATATCCGTGCCTGAGACGCCGCGCTCACGACCGCCCGTTCTCGTCGGCATCGTCGGCTGGAAGAACTCGGGCAAGACGACGCTCGTCGAACGTCTCATTCCGCCGCTTCAGCGCCGCGGCTTCAAGGTCATGACGGTGAAGCATACGCACCACGATCTGCGGCCGGCCGACGGCGCCACCGACGGCGAGCGTCACACGCGCGCAGGCGCGCTGAAGGCCATCGTCATTGCGCCCGACGCTTGGGAGATCGGCGGCGTGCGGCAGCTAAGCCCGCCGCCCTCGCTCGGAGAGATCGCGCCGCACGTGGCGGGCGCCGATATCGTGCTCGTGGAGGGATTCAAAACCGCACCCATCCCGAAGATCGAGCTGCGCCGCGCGGCATCTGTCACAAGGGACCCGCTGGCGCTCAGCGACACGCGCATCGCCGCAATCGCCGCCGATCACCCGACCGATGCGGGCGAGCTGCCACTCTTCGACCTCGACGACGCGGAGGCCATCGCGGGATTCATCGCCGCCCTCGCCGGCTGAGCCATGCCGGACGGCTTTCATCGCGGCTGCGCCAGCGCATGCGCCGGCGTATATAGCCGATACCCACGACCAGAACGACGACGCCGACGGCAAGCCACAGCGCCCAGTTCTGCGAGAGGCTGCGGCTGACCTCCTGCTCCACATGCTCCGGGGACGGCACTAGGCGGCCTGCCCGGTCGGCAGTCGTCGCCGCCGCCTTCCAGGGCGCGGAAACCGCTCGGCCCGCATCCGCGTTTCCGGTGAGACCAACGCCGGCGCGCAAAGCCAGCCATTGCAACAGCGCGATAAGCATACGCATGACTGTTCCCGTTCCGGTTCCTCCAATCGCTGGAGAAACGCCGGCCGATGCCGGATCGGGGCCGCCGGACAGTCACGCGCACCGGCATTAGTCAGCGAAACGCGATAAAACCCTTGAACCCCCGGCCGCTGCCGCTAGCTTAGCTGAAGCTGGCGCGCCATCTATGCCTTGAGGCGCCCATTCCTATCCACCAGGAGCACAACGCTAGCCGTGGGACACCATCCCAATTCACAGCCGTTGCCGGCGCTTGTTGACCGCTTCGGCCGCACGATCACCTACCTCAGGGTGTCGGTGACCGACCGTTGCGACTTCCGGTGTGTTTACTGCATGTCGGAGCATATGAGCTTCCTGCCGCGGCGGGAGTTGCTGACGCTCGAGGAGCTGGATCGCATCTGCTCCGCCTTCGTGGCGCGCGGCGTGCGCAAGCTGCGCATCACCGGCGGTGAGCCACTCGTGCGCAAGAACATCATGTGGCTGTTCGATGCGCTCTCCCGCCACATCGCCGCAGGCGACCTCGACGAGCTGACCCTCACCACCAACGGCAGTCAGCTCAAGCGCTTCGCCAAGGATCTCAAGGCGGCCGGCGTCGAGCGCATCAACGTGTCGATCGATACGCTTCAGCCGGACCGCTTCCGCGCCATCACCCGCTGGGGTGACTTCAGCACGGTGATGCAGGGGCTCGATGCGGCGGATGCGGCCGGCCTCAAGGTCAAGATCAATGCCGTTGCGCTCAAGGGCACCAACGAGGACGAGATCGACGACCTGATCGAGTTCGCGCACGGCCGCGGCTATGACCTGACCCTCATCGAAACGATGCCGCTCGGCGAGATCGACGGCGGCCGCCTCGACCAGTATCTGCCGCTATCCATCGTGCGCGCCCGCCTGCTCGACCGCTGGACGCTCGAGGATATACCGCTCAACACCGGCGGCCCTGCACGCTATGTGCGCGTGAAGGAAACCGGCGGACGGCTCGGCTTCATCACGCCCATGACGCACAACTTCTGCGAAAGCTGCAACCGCGTGCGCCTCACCTGCACAGGCACGCTCTACATGTGCCTTGGCCAGGAGGACGCGGTGGACCTGCGCGAGCCGCTGCGGGCAGGACCATCGGATGCCGCGCTCAACGCCGCCATCGACGAGGCGATGCTGCTGAAGCCGAAGGGCCATGACTTCGTCATCGACCGCCGCGCGAACCGCCCCGCCGTCGCCCGCCACATGAGCGTAACCGGCGGTTAACTGGCGCGGGATGCGGGGGCTTCGGCTCGTGGCATCCCGCCACTGCGCCACGGCGCGGAAACGATTTATCCGTTCCAGAACATCTCTCCTGTACCGCAGTGATTTGCGGGCGTGAGCCTGCCCGCCTATGCGGCCCTCCCGCCCGAACTCCGTGCAGGGAAAAGCTCGTCAATCTTACTGGCGTGGCTCTGTCCGAGGGCGCTGCAGCAGCTCGAGGCTCCTCCGATCGGAGGATGCGATCGCGTTTCCCTCTAGGCATCCTGACCGATGGTCGAACTGTCGTTAGGAACTGTCGATGGCGTCAGGGCTTGGATCGGGGCAGCAGAGCGCAGTCAAACGTATTTGGCGCTGGACGCGTTCGACACAGATCCTCGTGCTCGCCTTCTTCGCCATCGCCGCTGCCACACCCCTCGCTGCCGGCTGCGATGACGACGACCGGCCCCCCGCGCCCCATTCACTGAGGGCGAACCCGCTCGGCTCCGGCGGCATCATGCTGCAGTGGTCGAGCAATGTCGGCCATTACGACATCTACATCCGCGACAGCCACGGACGACCTGTAAAGGAAGCGCCCGACATCGTCGGTGGCGCCACCAACAGGAACTACCTCGAGTTTTATGGCCTGGAACCCGACAAAGAATACTTCTTCTCCATCCGCGCCCGTACGGAAGGCGGCAGGGAAGGATGCGTTTCCAAGAACACCTCCGAAACCGTCAGGGCCAGGACCGACACCACTGAAATGAACCAGTCCTGCAGCTACTTCGCGCAGACTGCGATGGAAAACCTCAGGGAGATGCAGAAGAGGGAATGCCGGATCCCTGAGGACACGCGCGCGAGCATCTGGTCGCCCAGCGAAGGCACGCAGTTTTTGTATTGCCTCGAGCAGAAGCGCGCCCGCACGCAGAATGAGGCCCGTGCCGAGTGGTTGCGCAATCAGGACGTTCAAGCATGCAAGGAGCGCGCGGCCTACTGCACCAAGTATAAGAACGCCGCAGTTGCTGCTGCGAAAAGGAACAGAAGGTTGCACTGCGGCTTTACCGGGCCGCGTTGGACGTCCGATGGGGCCGCTCACTACAGCTGGTGCATGGGTCTAAGGTGGGTCGATACCGCGCTGACCTTCAGGGAAGGGATGGCGCGCATGCGGCTCATTATGGCATGCCGCCACTGGAAAGCCGCCGCGAGCAGTGGCGGCAGCGCGGGCAGCGCGGGCAGCGGGAACGCCTGCTCCGCCGGCGTGCCGGGCGAGTGGGCCGACATGCTCAACGCACACAACGAGCTGCGGGCGCAATATTGCGGGGCTCCGCTCACATGGAGCTGCGATCTGGCCGCCCAGGCAAAGAGCTACGCCGAAGAATGCAAATGTGGACACGGCAATCCGGCGGGCATCGGGGAGAATCTGGCGGCAAGGAGCGTTGTCCCTGACAAATATCCGGCCGGAACCGACCGGCAGGCGTTCAACGACACCTGGGGCTGCGAAAAGGATCTTTTCGATTTCACGAAGCCCGTCATCGTCGGCGGCTTCAAGACGAACTGTCTCCCGCCACCGGCCGGAACGGGCACCAACGGACATTTCACGCAGGTCGTGTGGAAATCGACGAAAGAGGTCGGCTGCGGCCGCGCCAGATGCCCGATAAAGGACGGCAATTGCAACGTCATAAAGGACGCAAACGGCAAAGAGAGCTATGAAACCCACTGGGTGTGCCGCTATAGGCCGGGCGGCAACGACTCCGGCGTGCTCACCCAGAATGTCCAGAAGCCGCCGGCGTGCTCGCAATCGTTCCGCGCGAATTCACCGCCCGTAACCTGCTCGCGCGGCATGGTCCTGATCGGTGGCGTGTGCCGTTGCAAACCGGGCGAGCACTGGAACGGCCGCTTCTGCCGCAAGTTCAGCAATACCTCCGCTGGCGCCGGCAGCCCTGCTTCCAGCAAGACGTCTACGCCCACGTGCCCGCCCGACCGGCCCAACGGCACGCCGCCCAACTGCTGCCCCAGCGGCACGCGCTTCGAGGGCGGCGCCTGCCGCCGGCCCACCAGCAGCGGCGGCAGGCCTGCTTCCAGCAAGACGTCCACGCCCGCCTGCCCGCCCGACCGGCCCAACGGCACGCCGCCCAACTGCTGCCCCAGCGGTACCCGTTTCGAAAGCGGCGCCTGCCGCCGGCCCACCGGCAGCGGCGGCCCCGCTTCCAGCAAGACGTCTACCCCCGCGTGCCCGCCCGACCGGCCCAACGGCACGCCGCCCAACTGCTGTCCCGGCGGCACACGCTTCGAGGGCGGCGCCTGCCGCCGGCCCACCGGTAGCGGTGGCGGCCCCGCTTCCAGCAAGACGTCTACGCCCACCTGCCCGCCCGACCGGCCAAACGGCACGCCGCCAAACTGCTGCCCCAGCGGCACGCGCTTCGAGGGTGGCGCCTGCCGCCGGCCCGCCGGTAGCGGCGGCGGGCCTGCTTCGAGCAAGGCGTCTACTCCCGCATGCCCGCCCGACCGGCCCAACGGCACCCCGCCCAACTGCTGCCCCAGCGGTACCCGTTTCGAAGGCGGCAGATGCGTGCGGCCAAGTCCGCAGCCGACACCCGCGCCCAGTCAGTCTCCGCATTCGGGGACCGGTACGGGTACGCGCACCTGCACGGGGGGACGCATCGGGCGGCCGCCGCACTGTCGCTGCCCATCGGGCACGCGCTATCTCGGGGGGCGTTGCCGGCGCACCTCGGGCACGACAAATCCAGGCCCATCGCCCAAGAAGGTTTGCCCGTCGGGTCTGACTGGACCCAATTGCGACCAGGTCATCGTCAAATAGCCCCGCCTGACACCCGCGCGATACGAGCGGATCGAGCCGGCGTGATGGAGGACTAAGGGCGGGCAACGACGCGTTGAAACGGCGCATCCCGTGCCATGCGCGCGCCGCCGCCATGTCCGAAACGGTGTCGGCGAATGAAAGCGTGTCGGCGAGCGACAAAGCGCGCAATCGAAGAGCGCGCAGCGATCAGCCCAACAGCCGGCGTACGCTCGCGCGCACAGCCTCCAGGCTGAATGGCTTCGACAGCACCGCGAGCTGCGCACCCTCGAGCGACTTCGCGCGCTCGAGCTGTTCGGCAAAGCCCGACATCAGCAGCACGCGCAGGTTCTTCTGCCTCAGCGCCCGCTGGGCCAGCGCGATGCCGTCGAGCAGCGGCATCTCGACATCGCTCACCAGCACGTCGAATTTCTGCCCGCCGCCCTCCACGCATTCGAGCGCCTCGCTGCCGTCCTGCGTGATGTGCACGCTGTGCCCATCGGCCTCCAGCGCGCGGCGCACGAGATCACGCGTCGACGCATCATCGTCGGCGAGCAGAATGCGGGCCATCGATCGTCTCCCCACCTATTGGCGCACCACCCGGCCGACGAACGGAAGCTCGCGGTAGCGATGTGCAACGTCCATGCCGTAGCCGACAACGAACTCGTTGGGACACAGGAAGGCATAGTAATCGGGCTCAAGATTGACCGCGCGCGGCAATTGCTTGTCGAGCAGCACGCAGGTGCGGATGGAGGCAGCGCCGCGAGCCGCCAGGAGATCCTTGGCGAACGCGAGCGTGCGGCCCGAATCGAGCACATCGTCGATGATGAGAATGTTGCGGCCGCGCACGTCGAGGTCCATGTCGCGCAGGATCGACACCTGGCCCGAGGAGATGCGCGCCTTCTTGTAGCTCGACAGCGTCATGAAATCGACTTCCGGCGTCAGCCCCACGCGGTGCAGCGCACGGATGAGATCGGCGGCGAACACGAAACTGCCCTTCAGCACAGCGACGACGAGCAGGTTCTCCAGCCGGGCGTCGGCAATCGCCCGCGCAAGCTCGTCGAGGCGCGCAGCTATGGCCTCGGGCGTGAAGATGACTTCAAGCTCGGTACCGCCGGTCCTCGTCGTATCGCTCATAGGTGCTATCCCCACCGCATCGGCCTCGTTTCGGGCAAGGATAGCAGGACATTGCATCCCCGCGGCAATACCGCCATAACGTTTCTTACCCCGAATGCGCAGTCCTCTGCACACGAACCCGCCACATTCGTACCCGATTGATCCCCCGTACCCGCGTATTCCGTCGGCCTGGGAGCCCGACGCCCCTTGCTGCAAACGGCTGGCTGACACCCGTGATTCGTCTCTCGAACATCGCTCTCGCCTACGAGCAGGGGCCGGACATTCTCTCGGAGGTGAATTTCCATCTGCGGCCCGGGTCGTTTCACTTCCTCACGGGGCCGTCCGGCGCAGGCAAGACGTCGCTGCTGCGGCTGCTGTTCATGTCGCGGCATCCCACACGCGGGCAGATCCACCTCTTTAACCAAGACGTGAGCCGCATCTCGACCGCCAAGCGCGCCCAGCTGCGACGGCGCATCGGCATCGTCTTTCAGGACTTCCGGCTGCTCGATCATCTCACCACCTGGGAGAATGTCGCCCTTCCGCTGCGCGTCGTGGGCAAGCGCCTCGCCGACTACCGCGAGGATGTCACGGATTTATTGCAGTGGGTCGGCCTCGGCGACCGCATGCACGCCTACCCCTCGATCCTTTCCGGCGGTGAGAAGCAGCGTGCGGCCATCGCGCGCGCCGTCATCGGCAAGCCGGAGCTGCTCCTCGCCGACGAGCCGACCGGCAACGTCGACCCGCAGATGGCGCGGCGCCTGCTGCGTCTTTTCATCGAATTGAACCGGCTCGGCACCTCGGTGCTGATCGCCACCCACGACCATCAACTCATGCGGCAGTTCAAGGCGCCGCGGCTGGAGCTGCACGACGGCCATGTCCGGATCGTATGACAGGCCAACGGGGCGTCGGGATCGAAACGCGCCGCAAACGGCCGATTTCGAACTCTACGACACCGTGTTGACGGGACCGTCCGGGCCCAGCACGCACACGGGCTACGAGGCGCCCCACACCACCGGCCCGCTCGATGAAACGCCCGCCCGCAGGTTCGCGCCGACGCGCGGCCGCAAACCCAAGCACGAAGCTTCCAGCACGCCCGTCGTGCCGCCCGATTCGGTCACCGGCCGCTCGCTGACGCTCGTCATCGCGATCATGTGCTTCCTCGCCTGCCTCACCGCGGCCGCCGTCTACATGATCAACCAGTCGGCCAGCGCCTGGCTGAAAGATATCGCCAGCGAGGTGACGGCCCAGATCGAGCCGCGCGACGGCATGGACATGGAGAAGACGCTGCGGGACGCGGAAGATTTCCTGCGCAGCAAAAAGGGCATCGCGCGCGCCAACGCCCTCAGCCTCGAAGCTTCGACGAAGTTGCTGGAGCCCTGGCTCGGCCAGTCCGATGCATTGAGCGCCCTGCCGGTCCCGCGCCTCATCGCCGTCGAGCTCGACCGCGGCGAGCCGCCGGATATCGACGCCCTGCGCACCGAGCTGACGAAGCGCTTCCCTTCCTCCGTGCTGGATGATCACCGCCGCTGGCAGAAGCAGATCCGCACCGTCACCCGGTCGTTCGCGCTCGGAGGTCTCGCCATCTTCCTTCTGGTTGCTGCAGCCACCATCGCCATCATCGTTTCGGCGACCCGGTCAGCGCTCGCCTCCAACCGCGAGATCGTCGAGGTGCTGCATTTCGTCGGCGCCACCGATCGCTATATCGCCCGCGAGTTCGAGCGCCACTTCCTGCGCCTCGGCATTCGCGCCGGCCTCGTCGGCGCCGTGTCCGCCATGGTGGTGTTCCTGACGATGCCCCTCGTCATGGAGATGCTGGGTGGAGGCGCCACCACGGCGGCGGAGATGCACCGCCTGATCGGCGTCGGCGGCCTCGACGTTCTCGGCTATGCGCTGCTGGGCGTGGTGGTCATCATCATTTCCGCGTTGTGCATGCTCACTTCGCGATTCGGCGTCTTCCGGATTCTCAATTCCAAGGGGTGAGCCCGGACGCGATCCCAGACCCGATGCAAGCCCGTCTGACCCAGCGCAGTGCAGCAACGTCACCATTTCGCCTGCATTTTTCGCGTGCCTCAAAGCCCCTGTCACAACCGGGAACAAATCGGCTAGTGTGCGCCGACGCTCCGCGGCGTGGGCGGCTTCAGGCATGAGAAGGCGTAGGCAAAGCCCTTGCGATGAGCAGCTTGCGGCGAATTCTGGTTTTCTGCGCAGCAGCGACGATTTCGCTGCTGGCCCTGGGGTTTGTTCTCTTCGCCAGCGTCGTCACCCGTCTTCCGGCCGACAACAACCCCCACGCGGACGGCATCGTCGTGTTGACCGGAGAAGGCCGCCGCATCGCCGAAGGCGCGCGCCTGCTCGATGAAGGCCGCGCCGAGCGTATGCTGATCTCCGGCGTCTATCGCCGCACCGGCAAGAAAGCCCTCCTCGAAATCTCCGGCCTGCCCGAGGACAAGTTCGATTGCTGCGTCGACATCGATTACGTGGCGCTCGACACCGTCGGCAACGCCCACGAGACGCGCACGTGGGTGAAGAGCCATGGCTATGACAGCCTGATCGTCGTCACCGCGAGCTATCACATGCCCCGCAGTCTCGCCGAACTGTCGCTCGCTTTGCCCGATACCGAGCTCATCCCGCACCCCGTCGTGCCGAACAACTTCCCGCCCACGCGCTGGTGGCTGCACGCATCCGTCACGCGCACGCTGATATCCGAGTACTTCAAGTTCCTGCCCCGCGCAGCGCATCTGACGGTTGCCCGCCTCATCCGTTCCGCGGCGCCCAGCTCCGTCGCCGAAGGGCCGGCACAGCACTCCGCCGCCGGGATCTTCTGACCTTGCCGCTCGCTCTCATCCGCTCGCTGATCTTCGCGCTGGCGTTCTATACCGGCACTGCCGTTTTCGTCGTCGGCGGCTCGTTCCTCCTGCTGGGCCCGCGCCGCTACGCGATGATGGGTCTCAAGGCGCACGCGCTCTTTTCGCTGTGGCTGCTGCGCTGGATCGTCGGTACGAAAATGGAGGTGCGCGGCGCCGAGAAGCTGCCGCCTGCGCCCTACCTCGTTGCTGCGAAACACCAGTCGGCATGGGACACCTTCGCGCTCATCCCCATCTTCAGCGATCCGGCGATGGTGATGAAGTGGGAACTGACCCTCATTCCCTTCTACGGCTGGTTCTCGCGCAAGTTCGAGCATGTGTTCGTCAAGCGCGACCGCGGCCCCATCGCCCTGCGCAATCTCATCCGCGACGCGAAAGAACGTGCCGCGGCGGGCCGCGAGATCGTCATCTTCCCCGAGGGCACGCGCCGCGCACCCGGAGCCGAGCCCGATTACAAATCGGGCGCCGTCGCACTCTATGAAGGCCTCGGATTGCCGTGCGTTCCGGTGGCGCTCAACTCCGGGCTCTACTGGCCACGGCGCAAGCTGATGCGCTATCCCGGAACCATCGTTGTCGAAATCCTCGACCCCCTGCCCGCGAACATGCCGCGCGCGACGTTCCGCACTGAGTTGCAGCAACGCATCGAGACAGCGTCGAACCGGCTCATCCTCGAGGCGGCACGCTCAGCAAACCCGCCCCCCATCCTGGCCGATGTACTGGCGCGTGCGCGAGCTGTTGCTGATCAGGCACGCTAGAGCCTCCACCATGCCGATTGTCAGTGTACGCTCGCGTACGTCCTTGCCGAACTGTCCGATTCGCTGATTCTTTTTCCCAGTTCCCCGCGCAGTCCCACGCGCGCTGTCTCCGGTTGCGTTGATTTTATCCGCACTCCTCCCCCGCAATTGGAGATTTCATGCGCTTCTCGAGTCGCTGCTCGTCGCTCGCCGTCCTTCTTGCCGTTGGTGCATGGTCTCCCTCCCAAGCGCAGCAGATCGTGGATGCCGAGTTCGATGCCCAGTGGGGTCTTGCCGCCGTTGGAGCCCAATACGCGCTGGCGAAAGGTCTTACCGGCGCCGGCGTCGTGATTGGCATCGTCGACGGCGTCGTTCAGCTCGACCATCCCGAATTCGCGGGCCGCGTGTTTTCTTATCAATTCAATCCGCTCGGCGAAGCACCAGATCACCACGGCACGCACGTCGCTGGCATCGCGAGCGCCGGCCGAAACGGCTTCGGCATGGAAGGTGTCGCGCCCGATTCGTTCATCTCTTCGATCAACGCGTTTATCGGCGCCACCCCACTCGAGCAGCACGACAACGCGGCGATCGGCTATCGGGGCGCACTCGATGCAGGCGTGCGCATCTTCAACAACTCCTGGGGACCTAACCTCTCGCCCATCACGAACTACGACCGGGCAAGCGCCGCAGCTTGGGTGGGAGACGATCTCATGGCCGCCTTCAGCGACGCGGTGAGCCGCGGCGCAGTTTTGGTCTTCGCCACCGGCAACGACCATGCCGATCAACCCGGCATCCCTTCCGGCTTGCCGTACCTCTTCCCCGAATTCAAATCGAACTGGATCGACGTCACCGCCGTCGACAAAACGCTCCAGCGCGCCGGCTATGCGGATGCCTGCGGCGTCGCCGCCACCTGGTGCATCGCCGCCCCGGGAAGCGACATCTATTCGACGGTCCCAACCGACGGCTACAGCACCATGGGCGGCACATCGATGGCAGCGCCGATGGTCACCGGCGCGGTAGCCATCGCCAGTCAGATGTTCCCCAACGCCAGCGGCGCTCAGCTTGCCAGCATCGTACTGCGCACCGCCACCGACATCGGCGATCCCGGCATCGACGCCATTTACGGCTGGGGCCTCCTCAATGTCGGCAATCTCGTAGCAACCACCGATAGCTCCACCGGCGCCGTCTTCACGAATGCAGCCTTCGGCCGCTTCGCTGCAGCCGACACGGCGATGACGACGCTGTGGAATCGCAGCGCGCAACGCATCATGCAAGCGGCCGGCAGCGGGCCGGCACCGCTCGCCGTCGCACAGAGCCCAGCGCCGTTGCCCGGCGCCATGGCGTTCGGCGGACCTGGCGTGGCCTCTCCTGCCTATGCCGATGACACATCCGTCATCTATGCGCGCGGCCCCGCCGTGTGGGCGCAGGGCCTCCTCGGCCATGCCAGCATCGACGCCAGCGCCAGCGCTGCCAAGGCCGGCGTCGATGTCGGCGGCGTCATCGGCGGCTACGAGCTTCTGAACGACGGCCCCTGGCACGCGGGCATCGCCATCGCCTACACAAAGTCCGACCTTGGCGGCGCAGACAACGCATCGGCCGAGGGTTGGCACGGCTTCGCCTACGGCACGTGGAAAAATGACGGCTGGTTCGTCGACGGCCTCGTCGGCGGCAACTGGTTCGACAACAGCTACCGCCGCTCCAACATCGCCGGCGCGGCAGGCACGGTCCTCGGCCAGCAGGGCCTCGCCGGTGTATCGGGCAACGATACCCGCGGCTTCGCGGGGCGCCTGACGGCGGGGCGTGTTTACGGCGTGGGCGAGCAGGCGGTCATGCCCTACGTGTACGCCTCCTGGCTACACCAGCGGACAGGCGGTGCGTCCGAAACCGGGGCCGACATTTTCTCCGTAGCGGTGGATGCATCGACCATCGACCAGGCCGAAGGCGGCGTCGGCATGCGCGCCGAAGCGGGCGGGATTGTATGGAACGCTTTCTCCATCAGGCCGTCCGTCGATCTCGCCTATGCCCGGCTCGGGGGCGATCTCGCATTCCCCGTGGGCCTCGAGTTGCTCGGCACGCCCATAGCGGCCCGCGCTACTGAAATCGGCCGCGACGTGCTGCGCGTCGGCGCACAGCTCACCGCCGTTCGCTTCGACGAAGCCGTGACGGGCTTCGTCGGCTACGACGGCCGCTTCCAGGATGCGGCCCGCAACAACACTTTCTCCGGCGGCTTGGTCGTGCGGTTTTGAACCTAAGAAAAACCTAAGAAAATAGAGGTTCGCTCCGCCCCAAGGAGGAGCTCGGCGGAGCGCGGCACGCGCCAGCAGCCCGAGGTTTTTGCGGACGTCTCGTCCCGAGACTATGAATGCACACCAATCGTCGGGATCGAGAATGACGCTTTCAAGCGATTTCAAGCGATGATGAGCCCGACAGACTCAAGGAGATCGGCCGCATCGTCGCCAACACCCTGGTGGCAATGGGCACCCGAGCGTCGCGCTATGGCTCATAAAAAGTAAAAGCGCCGCCCGAAGGCGACGCAATCACTTCCGTCAGCGCAATAAAACGCCAATTGCGGAAAACTGAAACTAATTCGGCAACTACTTTTTCTTCGCCGCCGCCTTAGGCTTCGCGACTGCCGTCTTCGCCTTGGCGCGCTGGACGACTGCGGTCTTTGCCTTGGCAGACGCCGGCGCCACGAATTCCCCCGTGGCGCGGGCTTTGCCGGCGCTCTTGGTGGAAGCTTTAGCCATGTCGAACCTCATCGATCTGGATTTCGAACGTAAGCGTCGCAACCACGCGCAATACAACGAGCAGCACGAACCCGAGATGTGGTGCTGCGAATGCGGCTGTATCACATTCTATCATTGGTCCAGTGGGGCCATTCAGTGCGCCGCGTGCAAAGTTGTGCAGAACGGCCTCGATGCGCCTTCCCTGCCCACCGGGTGATCCGAAGGCCCTGATTTGGCTTATGGAACATAACGGGTCCATAAACGGAACATTCAGTTGACTTTCGGCGCTGGTGGCCCTATATCAGCAAGCGGATTGTATAGGGTCACCCAATGTCACGTGCCATCTCAGATGCGGAGTTCTCTGCGCCGATCTCCCGTGAGATTTGGGAACTCAAATACCGCCTGAAAAGCGCCGATGGCACGCCCGTCGATGACTCCCTGGACGAGACCTTCTGGCGTGTCGCCCGGGCCGCCGCCGCCCCTGAGAAGGGCGGCAAGAAAGTGCGCGAGGGGTGGGCCCAGCGCTTCCATGCGGCGATGTCAGACCTCGGCTTTCTCCCTGCAGGCCGCATCCTCGCCGGTGCCGGCACCGGCCGCGCCGTAACGCTCTTCAACTGCTTCGTCCTCGGCCGCATCGACGATGATCTCGGCGCCATCTTCGAGGGCGTGAAGGAAGCGGCGCTCACGATGCAGCAGGGCGGCGGCATCGGGCACGACTTCTCCACCCTGCGTCCCAAAGGGGCACCCGTGGCCTCCATCGGTGCGGACGCCTCCGGCCCCGTGAGCTTCATGGAGGTGTGGGATGCCATGTGCCGCACCATCATGTCCGCGGGCAGCCGCCGCGGCGCCATGATGGCGACGCTGCGCTGCGACCATCCCGATATCGAGGCCTTCGTCGATGCCAAGGCCGACGCGGGCAAGCTGCGCAATTTCAATCTCTCGGTGCTCGTCACCGACGCGTTTATGGCCGCCGTGCGCGATGACCGCCCCTGGGATCTGCGCTTCGAGGGCAAGACCTACCGTACGCTGTCCGCCCGCGCGCTGTGGGATCGCATCACGCGGTCCACCTACGATTACGCCGAGCCGGGCGTCGTCTTCATCGACCGCATCAACGCGCGCAACAACCTCAGATACTGTGAGGAGATCCACGCGACGAACCCGTGCGGCGAGCAGCCTCTGCCGCCCTATGGCGCGTGCCTGCTCGGCTCGATCAACCTTTCGCGCTTCGTCGAGGCGCCCTTTACCGGGGACGCCCGGATTGATCTTCAGAAGCTCGCCGCACGCGTGAAGGTCGCCGTGCGCTTCCTCGACAACGTGATCGACATCTCGAATTACCCATTGCCCGCCCAGCGCCGCGAAGCGTTCGACAAGCGCCGCATCGGACTTGGCATCACCGGCCTTGCCGATGCGCTGATCTTCGCCGGCGTGCGCTACGGCACCCCCGAAGCTGCAAAGCTCGCCGGCACCTGGATGGCGGCGATCCAGAACGCAGCCTATGCAGCGAGCGCCGAGCTCGCCGCGGAGAAGGGCGCCCTCCCGCTTTACGACGCGGAGCACTTCCTCGCATCGCCCAACGTCGCCCTGCTGGAGCCGGAGGTGCGCGAGGCGATTGCCCGCAACGGCATCCGCAACGGCTGCCTCACCTCCATTGCCCCCACGGGCACCATCTCCTTGCTGGCGGGGAATGTCTCGAGCGGAATCGAGCCGGTGTTCGATTTCCGCTACAGCCGCCGCCTCTTGGCGCGTGACGGCACCGCGCGGACGCAGATCGTCGAGGATTACGCCCACGCCGAATTCCGCCGCCGTTTCGGCGATGAGGCACCACTACCCGCAACGTTCGTGCGCGCAGGCGATCTGACGCCCGCCGAGCACCTCGCCATGCAGGCCGCCCTGCAGCCCCATGTCGACAGCGCCATCTCCAAGACCATCAATTGCCCCGAAGGCATCCCCTTCGAGGACTTCAAGGACGTGTACGTTACAGCCTACGGGCTCGGCCTCAAGGGTTGCACCACCTACCGGCCGAATCCGGTGACGGGCGCTGTGCTGGCATCGGCGTCCGCTGCATCTCCCCCCGCGGGCGACCAAGCTCCGGAAGCCGCAGAACCGGGACCATCGGCCGCCGCCCCTTCGCCCCCCGGCCCAACCCTGACCTCGGTGGCGACCGTCACGCCCTCGCCGGAGCGCGCCGGCGTCGTCTACATGGCCCCTCCGCTCGAGCGCGAGGGCGTGCTGGCCGGCTACACCTACAAGCTCAAGTGGCCCGCGAGCGACCACGCCATCTACGTCACCATCAACGACATCGAGCAGAACGTTCCCAGTGGCGGCGTCCGTCGCCGTCCCTTCGAGATCTTCATCAACACGCGCAACCTCGAGCACTACGCCTGGACGGTTGCACTGACGCGCATGATCAGCGCCGTGTTCCGTCGCGGCGGCGACGTGAGCTTCGTCGCCGAGGAGCTGAAAGCCGTCTTCGATCCGCAAGGCGGACACTGGATGGGCGGCCGCTACATCCCGAGCCTCCTCGCCGCCATCGGCGAGGTCATCGAGACCCACATGCGCCGCACCGGCGCCCTGACGGAGCGCGATACGGAGCATGAGCCGTCGCTGGCCCTCGGCGCCGCGCAGCACGGCCATGGCGAAGCGGTGACCGACGGCGACGTAACCGGTTCTGGCGCGCACGCCGCGGCGACAACCGCGCCGGATGCCGGTCGGCCGCCATCCGCCGCCGCCCGTCCCCGCATCAAGCTCTGCCCGCGCTGCTCGTCCGCCGATTATGTGCAACGGGAGGGCTGCTGGGTTTGCGACCGGTGCGGATATTCGCGCTGCGGCTGACGGGAGGTTTCAGTGTCCCTCTGAGCGTTCGCGCGCAAGACCTTGAGAGATCACGCGCAGTGCCGCTTTAGCCATGTGTGGTCGCCGTGCGACACACCTCAATATTGCATTCACTTTGCCGCAAAAACACAGAGATCGAGCCACAATTCGGCTCGAAACCAACCCCATCGTTAAGCAATGAACCCTAGGCTGGCACGAAAAGAAAAGAGCGTCGAACACAGCGCGCGCCGCAAGGCCGCGAAGGGAACATCAGTAATGGTTGCGCGTATCATTGAGCTCGCCGTGTACAGGGCGCAGCGCTCCCTCGCCCAGCAGGAAATCGCCGATCCGATCGACCGCCGGAACGAGCGCACCCGTTTCCATTTTTGGACCGGCGCGTCCGGCAAGCGCTACGTGCACAGCGTCTATGACCTGTACGAGTGTCCGCCGGTGCCGGCCGCGAACTACGTGCTCGTGCGTCGCCACGCCAACGGCCGTGCCGAAGCGCTCTCCATCGGCCGCGTCAACGACGGCGCGCCCTCGCTCAACCTTGCGCAGATCCGCCAGCGCGGCGCCGAGCTCTCCGCCGACGAGGTCCATGTGCACCTCCTCGCCGATACCCCGACCGACAGCAAGCTGATCGAGGTCGATCTGCGCTCAGGCCAGGTCGGCGCCGACGTCTCCCGCTTCGCCGGCAGCCGCCCCCACTGACCGGGACGGCACCGTCCGCGGTGCAAGCCGCGGGCAGGCCCACCGGCGCGCGATGTCCGCTTTCTCGATTGTCGAGGTCACCGCGCGGACACAGGCGCCCGTTCGGACGCGCGTCCCTCGCTCCACCGCAAACAAATCGCGCCATCGCAAATCGTACACCGCGTAGGAAGGGTATGCCGTACCGCAACCCGCGGCTCAGCCCCTGCGCCGTCGCTCAATCGCGTCGTGCCGACAGCACGCTTCGATAGCAGAAGCGCCGCGCATCCTCGGCCTTCAACGGCCGCGCGTGCGCGGGCCTGCGCACGAACTCGCGCACCATCGCGGCCGCGCTCGCACGCGTATGCCGGTCCCCCGGCCCGCGCGTCGCAAAGCTGCCGACCAGCGCCTGCAGCCGCTCCAATTCGCGCTCACGGATGCCGAGCTTGGCAAGATGCGCCATCGTGCTGGCGAGATAATCGATGTTGTTGCCGGAGCGGCCGACGCCGCCGCGCACGAAATGCGCCTGCTCCGCCAGCGAGAGCCTGCCGGCATAGCTCGGATGCGCGCGCTCGACGAGGAACGTCAGCGCCATGACTTCGGCGCGCGCGCCCGACAGGAACTGCACCGGCACCAGGGCTTCGCGATAGACGCTCGCGACCTGCTCGCGCTCGCGCAGATAGCGCAGCGTCTCCTGCGCCGCTTCGGGCGCCACGCGAAAGGCGAGCCCTTCGCATACACCGCCGCGGTCGAGGCCCAGCACGAGTCCGGGCCGGCGCGCTGATCCACGATGGTAGCGCGAATAGATGCAGAAGCTGCGCCGCCAGCCGACGAGCCGCGCGTGCACGATTTCCTCGGCCTCGAACCCCGGTCGCCACATCAGCGAGCCGTAGGCGAAGATCCAGAGGTCGTGCTCCGATGGCATGGCTATTTGCGCGGGGTGCTGTCCGCGGCAGCAGCCGCGGACTGCTGACCGCTCCCATGGCCACGACCGAAGTCGGGCGCCGGCGTATCCTGTCCGGCGGCGACGATGCCGCGACGTATGGCGCGCGCGTCCGTGAAGCGACGGAAGAGCGTCTCGCCGTCTCCCGCTTCTATCGCGCGCTTCAACTCGTCGAGATCCGCGGAGAAGCGCCGCAGCATCTCCATCACGCCGTCGCGGTTGCCGAGGAAGATATCGCGCCACATCGTCGGATCGGATGCCGCGATGCGGGTGAAATCGCGGAAGCCGCCGGCCGAGAACTTGATCACTTCCTTGTCGGTCACCCGCTCCAGGTGCTCGGCGGTATTGACGATGTTGTAGGCGATGAGATGCGGCAGGTGGCTCGTGATCGCGAGCACCATGTCGTGGTGCGCCGGATCCATCGTCTCGACCTTCGCGCCGAGCCCCTCCCAGAACGCCCTGAGCTTCGCGACCGCTGCGGCGTCCGCATCGGCCGGCGGCGTCAGGATCGTCCAGCGTCCGTCAAACAGCTCCGCGAAGCCCGCTTCAGGACCGGACTGCTCCGTGCCGGCAATCGGATGCCCGGGCACGAAGTGGACGCCCTGCGGCACATGCGGAGCCATGTCGCGGACCACCTGCGATTTCACCGACCCGACATCGGTGAGGATCGCACCCGGCGCGAGGTGCGGCGCGATCTCCGCAGTGATCTGTCCGCACGCGCCCACCGGCACGCTGAGGATCACGAGATCGGCACCGGCCACCGCCTCGGCCGCATGATCATAACCCTTGCTGATGAGGCCCAGCTTCAGTGCGGTGTCGACGGTCGATCTCGTGCGCGCGCTGCCGACGATCTCCCTGGCGAGAGCGCCCCGGCGCACGGCGTGGCTTATCGACGAGCCGATGAGGCCCATGCCGATCAGTGCCACGCGGTCGAACATCGGTTGCGGCTTCATGCTTTCGTCCTCGCAAAGTCTGCGAGCGCCGCCGCAACCGCGCGATTGTCCGTCTCCGAGCCGATGGTGATGCGCAGGCAATCTGGCAAGCCGTAGGAAGCGACCTTGCGCACGATGATGCCGCGCTGCTTCAGGAAGCTGTCCGCCGCGTTGGCGCTTCCCCCGCCGTCTTCCGCAAAGTGCACCAGGATGAAGTTGGCGACGCTCGGCGTCACCTTGAAGCCGAGCTTTTGGATCTCGGCGCTGAGCCACGGCAGCCAGCGCTCGTTGTGCGCTACGGATGTCTCCTCGTGGGCCGTATCCGCGATCGCAGCGGCGCCCGCGGCGAGCGCCGGCACCGACATGTTGAAAGGCCCGCGGATGCGATTGAGCACGTCGGCCACCGCCTCGGGGCAGTACGCCCAGCCGATGCGCAATCCCGCAAGGCCATGGATCTTCGAGAACGTCCGCGTCATCACGGTGTTTTGCGTTGTCGCGACGAGTTCGATGCCGGCCTCGTAGTCATTGCGGCGCACATATTCGGCGTACGCCGCATCGAGCACGAGCAGCACGTGCGCGGGCAGCTGCGCGCGTAGCGAGCGTACCTCGTCGATCGAGATGTAGGTGCCAGTCGGATTGTTCGGGTTGGCGAGGAAGACCACCTTCGTACGCTCGCTCACCCGCGCCAGAATGGCGTCGATGTCGGTGCGCAGGCCGCTCTCCGGCGCGACGACGGGGGTTGCGCCGTTCGCCAGGATGATGATGCGGTAGAGGAGAAAGCCATGCTGGGTGTAGATCGCCTCATCGCCCTCTCCGAGATAGGCGTGGGCCAGCATCGTCAGAAGCTCGTCCGAACCCGCGCCGCAAACGATGCGCGCAGGGTTGAGACCATACCGCGCGGCGATGGCCGCACGCAGCCTTGCCGCGGCGCCGTCCGGATAGCGCTCGAGGTCGCCGGCGACCGCGCGGAATGCCTCGACGGCGTGCGGGCTCGGGCCGAAAGGCGTCTCGTTGGACGACAGCTTGATGGGCTTGGTCCCGAGCGGCAGGCTGCTTTCGCCGGGCACGTAAGGATCGATTTCGAGGATGCCGGGCTTCGGCTGAGGAGCAGCGATGGTCATGGAAAGCGTCCGGATGCATGGAGCCCGGCTAAGCGGGCGCGGCAAGTGATACAGACGCAGACCGCGGAACGCAAAGACTTGCACGGCACCGCTTCGCGCTTCCCTGGCGACCGTAACCGGCCCCGAAAGATCGCACCGCACTTGACGATGCCGCGGCCATACCGATATTCCATTCTGATCCCCGTGGTGATTTGGCCGGCCGGCTTGCAACCACGTTAAATAAGTCGCTAAAAAAGGCCGCGCGCACCCGGTTATCGGATGAGAGCGGTCCTTGAAGGTCCGCAAGATCCGGCCGGGTTTTTTGTTTGGTGCCCTCGCCTAGCGCGCGGGCCGGGAGCGCGCGAGCAATGGCTGTGCATCCGACATTGGAGGACGCCGAAGCCAAGGGCGGACGGAACCTGCGGCTCGCAGAGGCGAACAATCCCTCGAGCAAGGTGCTGCGCCTGCCGGCCAGTGAGCCGCTGAAGCTCGCCTGCGACCAGTTGCTCGGCCCCATCTCCATCGCCTACGAGACCTACGGCGAGCTCAATGCCGATAAGTCGAACGCCATCCTCGTCTGCCACGCGTTGACCGGCGACCAGTATGTCGCATCCACCCACCCGGTGACGCACAAGCCCGGCTGGTGGTCGACCCTCGTCGGTCCGGGCAAGCCCGTCGACACCAACCGCTTCTTCGTCATCTGCGCGAACATCCTCGGCGGCTGCATGGGCTCCACGGGGCCTGCCTCCATCGATCAGAGGACCGGCAAACCCTACGGGCTCAGTTTCCCGGTGATCACCATCGGCGACATGGTGAACGCCCAGGTGCGCCTGATCGACCACTTCGGCATCGACCAGCTGTTCTGCGTCATCGGCGGCTCGATGGGCGGCATGCAGGTACTGGAATGGGCCGCGAGCCATTCGGAGCGCGTGTTCTCCGCCGTCCCCATCGCCACCGCAGCGTGGCATTCATCCCAGAACATCGCCTTCCACGAGGTCGGCCGCCAGGCGGTCATGGCCGACCCGGACTGGTGTGGCGGCGACTATCATTCCTTTGGCAAGGTGCCCCGCAACGGCCTCGCCGTCGCGCGGATGGCTGCGCACATCACCTACCTGTCGGAGGACGCGCTGCACCGGAAGTTCGGCCGCAACCTGCAGGACCGGTCCAAGCTCACGTTTTCCTTCAACGCCGATTTCCAGGTGGAGAGCTACCTGCGCCACCAGGGCTCGACCTTTGTCGACCGCTTCGACGCCAACAGCTACCTCTATATTACGCGCGCGATGGACTACTTCGACCTCGCCGCCGAGCGGGACGACGTGCTGGCGAACGCGTTCCGGGGCACCAAGACGCGGTTCTGTATCGTCTCGTTCACCTCCGACTGGCTCTATCCCACCCGTGAGAGCCGCGAGGTGGTGCACGCCCTCAACGCCGTCGCCGCCAACGTCTCCTTCGTCGAGATCGAAAGCGACAAGGGCCACGACGCCTTTCTCCTTGAAGAGCCTGAGTTTTTCGCGACGATCCGCGGCTTCCTGAGCGCGGCCGGGGTCAAGCGCGGGCTGAAAGTGTAGGCCGCCATGCAGAAATACACCCACGGCCCCGGCACCGCGCGCGTCGACCACCTGCTGATCGCCGAGATGGTCGAGCCCGGCTCGCGGGTCCTGGACGTCGGCTGTGGTGACGGATCGCTGCTGCAGTTGCTCGCCGAGACGAAGAACACCGACGGCCGCGGCGTCGAGCTGTCCCGCGAACGGGTGAACGCCTGCGTGATGCGCGGCCTGTCGGTCATCCAGGGCGACGCGGATCGCGACCTTGCGGATTATCCCGATCGGGCCTTCGACTACGCGATCCTCAGCCTCACTATTCAGGCCACGCGCCAGCCGAAGACGGTGCTGGAGAACCTGCTGCGGATCGGGCGGCGGGCGATCGTCTCGTTCCCCAACTTCGGCCATTGGCGTATCCGAGCCGAGCTTCTCTTCACCGGCCGCATGCCGCGGACCCGCAACCTGCCGGACCCTTGGTATACGACCGCCGATGCGCATCTCTGCACCATCAAGGATTTCGCCGACCTGGCGGAGCTCGTTGATGCGGAGGTCGAGGAGGCCGTCGCCTTTAATACCTCAGGCCAGCGTCTTCCGATCCGCCATTCCATCGCGCTGCAGAACCTGTTGGGCGAAAAGGCCGTCTTCCTTCTGCGCAAGCGCCACGGCGAATAGCGCCCGGAAAAAACGGACTGCGCGGTTTCGCCGTACCCTTCAACACCCGCGATGCTTTCGGCGCTTTCTTGACACCCCCAGGGGCCGTCACTATGGTGCGCGCCGTTGATAAAACCTGCCGTTTGGTAGCCTCGAAAACGCAACTGGGCCGGTTGAAACCATGTCGTCCGCTGGGAAAGAACCTACCCCGGACCGTGGCGAAATCAGCCCGGAGGAGCGAGAGGCTTTTCGCCAGCGCTCAGATGCGATCGGAAGGCAGCTCGGGAAGGCGAAAGCCCGCCGGGCGCCGGTAAAACGCTCGGCTGATGACCGGGTCCGTGGCGAAGCGTTCGCCAAGGCCTTCCGGTTCGGTGCCGAGCTTCTGGTCGGCGTCGGCATCGGCGGTTTTATTGGGTGGGCACTCGACGGCCAGCTCAACACGCGGCCGTGGCTACTGATCCTGTTCGTCATCCTCGGCTTCGCCGCGGGCATGTCGAACCTGATCCGGGCAGCCCGGGAAGAGCAACGCAAGCAGCAAGCATCGCAGCTTGCATCGCCGTCCGTACCGGACGACGAGGACGAAGACGACAGGTAGGGGATTAGACCGTGGCAGCCGGACATGGTCCCATGGAGCAGTTCGAAATCAAGCGGATCATCCCGCTTGAACTGTTCGGATGGGATGTATCGTTCACCAACGCGTCGCTGTTCATGGTCATCGCGGTGGTGCTCATCCCACTTTTCTATCTATTCGCGATGAACAGGCGCGCGCTCGTGCCGGGTCGGCTGCAGTCGATCGCCGAGCTCAGCTACGAATTCATCGCCAACATGATCCGTGACATCGTTGGCGAAGGCGGGATGAAATATTTCCCGTGGGTCTTCACGATCTTCATGTTCATTCTCGTGCTGAATCTGTTGGGGCTCGTGCCCTACTCGTTCACCGTCACGAGCCACATCATCGTTACCTTCGCACTCGCCGCGATGGTCTGGCTGATCATCACCGGTATCGGCTTCGTCAACCACGGCCCCGGCTTCCTCAAGCTGTTCGTGCCGTCGGGCGTGCCGTGGTGGCTGCTGCCGATCATCATCGTGATCGAGGTCATCTCCTATCTCATCCGCCCCATCAGCCACTCGGTGCGTCTGTTCGCCAACATGATGGCCGGACACGCCATGCTGAAGGTGTTCGCGGGCTTCGTGATCGGCCTCGGCATCCTGGGTGGCTGGGCGCCGCTCGTGTTCCTCATCGGCTTCACCGGCCTGGAGCTCGTGGTCGCCTTCCTTCAGGCTTTCATCTTCACGGTGCTGACCTGCATCTACCTCAACGATGCTGTGAACATGCACGACCACTAACGCCATGAAGTCCGGTCCGCGGGGCGACCCGGTGCCGGACTTCATCGTTTCCGATCCCAGCAATAACCCTTATGGAGACTACGACTATGGATCCTCAGGCAGCTAAGTTCATCGGCGCCGGCCTCGCCTGCTTTGCGCTCATCGGCGCCGGTATCGGCATCGGCAACATCTTCGCCAACTACCTGTCGGGCGCTCTGCGCAATCCGTCGGCTGCTCCGGGTCAGTTCACCAACCTGCTGATCGGCTTCGCGCTTTGCGAAGCGACCGGCCTGTTCGGCCTGCTGATCGCCCTGATGATCCTCTTCGCCTAATCGGCAACGGTCGTTAAGGGCGCGAGGAGGAAAGAATGATCGCAGCTGTCTCAGCTTTCGTCGTGGCCGCCGCAGCGGCCGCGCACGGGGGAGAGTCCAAGGGGTTGCCGCAGCTCAACCCTGCCGACTTTGCTCCGCAGCTCGTCTGGCTCGTGATCAGTTTCATCGTCCTGTACCTGATCCTGTCGCGCGTGACGCTGCCGCGCATCGGTGAAGTGCTCGAGGAGCGTCGTGATCGCGTGCAGCGCGATCTCGATGCCGCCGAGCGCTTCAAGGGCGAAACGGACGCCGCGCTTGCCGCCTATGAGAAAGCCCTCGGCGATGCTCGCCAGAAGGCCTCCTCGATGGCCAAGGAAGTGCGTGACCGCCTCTCCGCCGACACCGAGCAGGAGCGCGCGCGCGTCGAAGGCGAGCTCGCCGCCAAGCTTTCCGAGGCGGAAGCTCGCATCGCTGCCACCAAGTCGAAGGCTCTGGCCAGCGTCGACGAAATCGCCGCTGACACCGCCAGCGCCGTCATCGGCAAGCTTCTCGGCGAGGACGTGCCCCCCGCCGAGGTCAAAAAAGTGCTGCTACCCGCAGCGAAGTGAGGACGCCGATGCATTTCGACCTGTCCGATCCGACCTTCTGGGTGATGATCTCGTTTCTCGGGTTCGTCGCTCTGATCCTCTACTACAAGGTGCCCGCCACCGTCGGTAAGACGCTCGACCAGCGGGCGGATGCCATCCGCAACGAGCTGGACGAGGCACGCCGCCTGCGCGACGAGGCGCAGTCGCTCTTGGCCGACTATCAGCGCAAGAGCCGCGAGGCCGAGAACGAGGCGAAGGAAATCCTCGAGCAGGCCAAGCGCGAAGCCGAGGCGCTCACCGCGCAGACCCGCAAGGCGCTGACCGAGTCGGTTGAGCGGCGGACGAAGTCGGCCGAGGAGAAGATCGCCCGCGCCGAAGCCCAGGCCCTCGCTGAGGTTCGCGCTTCCGCCGTCGACAACGCCATCAGCGCGGCGGAAAAGATCCTGCGATCGAAGGCCTCCGCGGCATCCACCGCCGCCGGCCTCGTCGAGCAGAGCATCAAGGATCTCGGCGGAAAGCTGAACTGATCGCCCTGATCGCCCACGGACATGAAAACGCAAAGCGCCTCGGACAACCCCGTCCGGGGCGCTTTTGCTATGGGGCTAATGCAGCCGCCTGCACGTCGCCTGCGATGGTCTCTCGAGCTGCGCCGCGCTGACGGTTTGCCTTCCGCCACGGTCGGCGTACGCGCTCGCGTGCCGCGAGCCATAGCGAACGGCCCCAATACGGCGATGATCGGAAGTTAGACGAGCGTCACGGGTCCGAAACCAACTCAGCACGCATCGAGGAGGAGCCATGAAGCTCATTTTTTTAACTTTGCTGATGGCGGCGGGGCTTGCCGCTCCAGTTCTGGCCGAGAACGGGGCCGCCCCCTTCGACGAAGCCGCCTGGCAAGCTGAGTTCGACCGCGGAGACACCGATGGCGACGGCAAGCTGAGCCTGGAAGAGGCAAAGGCCGGCAACCCGAACATGACCGATGAGGTGTTCGGCCAGATCGACGCCGATGGCGACGGCTTCATCAGTCCCGAGGAAGACAAAGCGATGCTCCAGCGCGCGAAGGCGGCGCGCGCCATGGACTGACGAAATCGAAAACGCTCTGCCCGGCTTCCGCCAAAGCGACCGGCAGCCTTGGGAGCGCGGTGAGGTCGGGATGAAATCAAGAAAGTAGGACCGGGATTTCCCGGCCTTCACGTTCGGGAACGGCCGCGCGTGCCGCTAGCCGGCACCCTGGGCATTCTGGTCGAACCCGACGAACACCTCGAACTCGCCCGGACGCGAGCCCTCCGGAATGTCGAAGGTCACCGAGCGCACCGTGGAGAAGTATCCGATCGGATTGTCGATCGCCACGGTGGCATCGACGCTCACCGTATCGCCCGCAACGCGCGCCCGCTTGGCATCGGTCACGACCACGTTGATCGGAAGACGCACGTTGCCGGCATGGCCGCGGGGCCCGAGCAGAATGCGGCCCGAAAAGCCGTAACGCACCGTCACGCGGCCCGGCTCTATCTGGCACTCGCGCGCCGTCTTGGTGATCTCGCCGCGATGCATGATGGCGAGGCCGTCGCCCGCGCGGCCATCCTCGTAAATCGTCAGGTGGCCGCCGTGCGGCGATATGCTCAGGCGCGGACAGCCGTGCGCGATCTCGCCCACGGGAGCCGAAACGGCCACGTCCGTCTTCGCCGCCGAAAGGAGCTGTTCTTCGTTGACGCCCGGCGAGGCCGCCGGCTGCGATGACGACCCGCCGAAAATCCCGCCGCCAAGGCCCGATGTAATCGAGGAAATGCCGCAGCCGCCGACGGCCACGGTTAACAGCGCGCAAGCGCCCGCGCATAGTCCTATGCGCGAAGCTTTGGTCGCGGCTAGCCTCATGGTGCCCCGGATTGACCCCTCGTTGGCCCCTTCTTTGCCGCTGCGACCCAAACCCCTAGGCCGGCGGCGGAGGCTTCCTGTATTGTCTATAGCCAAGCCTAGCACCCCCAACCGATCCGGACCAAGCGCATTGCGCTGCACCGCATCCGGATAGACAGAGAAAGCGATGTCCGCCGCATCCCCACCGTCCGCGCCCCCATCCCGGCCGCCGTTGACCGTTTACCTTGCGGCCCCGCGCGGTTTTTGCGCCGGCGTGGACCGAGCCATCCAGATCGTAGAACTGGCTTTGGCCAAATACGGCGCTCCCGTCTACGTACGACACGAGATCGTGCACAACCGATTTGTCGTTGATTCCCTGAGAGCTAAAGGCGCCGTTTTTGTGGAGGAGCTCGACGACATTCCCGAGACCGACCAGCCCGTGATTTTTTCAGCACACGGGGTCGCCAAGTCCGTCCCGGCGGCGGCCAAGGCCCGCAACATGTTCGTGCTCGATGCCACCTGTCCACTGGTGTTCAAAGTGCATATCGAGGCCGGACGCCTGCACGAGGAAGGTCTCCAGATCCTTCTTATCGGCCATGCCGGTCACCCCGAAGTCGTGGGCACGATGGGCCAGCTTCCCCCCGGCGCGGTGACGTTGATCGAGACGGCGGCCGATGCGGAAAGCTTCGAGCCCCTCGATGCCGGCAAGCTCGCGTTCGTCACCCAGACGACCCTTTCGGTGGACGACACCGCCGCCATCGTCGCGGTGCTGCGCCGGCGCTTCCCCGACATCGTCGGCCCGCACAAGGAAGACATCTGCTACGCGACGACCAACCGCCAGGCGGCGGTCAAATCCATCGCCCCCAAGATCGGTTGCCTTCTCGTCGTCGGCAGCCCGCAAAGCTCCAACTCGCTGCGCCTCGTCGAGGTCGCCCAGCGCGCGGGGTGTCCGTCTGCACACCTCATCGAGCGCGCAGCCGACATCCCGTGGGCGGAAATCGAGGGCCTGGAAAGCATCGGCGTCACTGCGGGCGCGTCCGCTCCCGAACAGCTCGTCGAGGAGGTGATCGAGGCGTTTCGCAGCCGCTTCGAGGTTTCGGTCGAAACAGTCACTACCGCGCTGGAGCGAATCGCCTTCAACGTCCCGCGTGAGCTGCGTCCGGCACCTGCCGCCACCTGATCTCCGAAAGATACCGATGGCCGTTTATACTGAAGTCAGCGACGACGAGCTGGCGAGCTTCATCGCCAGCTATGGCCTGGGCGAGCTCCTGTCCTTCAAGGGCATCGCCGAGGGCGTAGAGAACACCAACTACATCGTGCACACGTCCAAAGGGCCGTTCATCCTCACCATCTACGAAAAGCGCGTCGAGGTGTCGGACCTGCCGTTCTATCTCGGGCTGATGGAGCATCTGGCCGAGCACGGCGTCACCTGCCCCACGCCCGTCCGCAATGGCGCAGGCAAGAACCTCAGCGAGCTCGCGGGCCGGCCCGCGGCGCTCGTGACGTTCCTCGAAGGCTTCTGGGTGCGCCGTCCTACGGCTGCCCACTGCATGTGTGTCGGCCGCGCACTGGCCGAGATGCACCTCGGCGGCGAAGGCTTCGCCCTGCGCCGCGCCAATGCCCTTGGGCTATCCGGCTGGCGCCCGCTCTATGAGCGCTTCGCCTCGCAGGCGGACGAGATCGTGCCTGATCTCTCCGCGCTCGTCGAAGGCGAACTCGCGTTTCTGGAGGCGAACTGGCCCCCGTCCCTTCCCGAAGGCGTCATCCACGCCGATCTCTTCCCCGACAACGTTTTCTTTATCGGCGATCGCCTGAGCGGCCTCATCGATTTCTATTTCGCCTGCAACGATGCGCTCGCCTACGACATCGCCGTGTGCCTCAACGCCTGGTGCTTCGAGAAGGACAATTCTTTCAACCTCACCAAGGGGCAAGCATTGCTGCGCGGCTATGAAAGCGTGCGCCCGCTCGACGCAGCCGAGCGCGCAGCGATGCCGACGCTCGCCCGTGGCGCCGCGATGCGCTTTCTGCTGACGCGCGCCTATGATTGGCTCAACACACCGAAGGACGCACTGGTGAGCCCGAAGAACCCGATGGAATATGTGCGCCGGCTGCGCTTTCACCAGAGCGTGCGCTCGATCGCCGACTACGGTCTCAGCGAGGCGACGCCATGAGCGAACGTCCGCCTGTCATCATCTATACGGACGGCGCCTGCTCCGGAAACCCGGGGCCGGGCGGCTGGGGCGCCATTCTCACCTACGGCGACACCACGAAGGAGCTTTCCGGCGGCGAAGCGCAGACCACCAACAACCGCATGGAGCTGATGGCTGCCATCTCCGCCCTGGAGGCGCTGAAGCGCCCCACGCGCGTCGAGCTGCACACCGACAGCGTCTACGTGAAGAACGGCATCACCGCCTGGATTCACGGCTGGAAGAAAAACGGCTGGCGCACCGCCGACAAGAAACCGGTGAAGAATGCCGATCTCTGGCAGCGGCTCGATGAAGCGCGGCGCGTGCATGAGATCGACTGGCGCTGGATCAAAGGGCATGCGGGCCACGCCGAAAACGAGCGCGCCGACGAATTGGCGCGCCTCGGCATGGCCGCATACAAACCGCAGAAGCCGGCTAAAACAACGGCGCGCGGCAGCTCGGGTTAGGCCCGATCAAAGCGACCGATCGATCATCGAGCACAACGTCGCCGCGCTCGACTTGTCGTGCTGCGGCGGCAGATCCTCGACGTTGAGAACCTTGACGACGCCGTCATCCACCAGCATCGCATAGCGCTTCGAACGCAGGCCCAGGCCGAAATCCGACAGGTCGACATCGAGACCGATCTTCTTCGCGAAGTCACCATTGCCATCGGCCAGCATCAGGATGTTTCCATCCGCACCCGTCGCCTTGGCGAACTCCGCCAGCACGAAGACGTCATTCACCGCCGTGCAGGCGATCGTATCGACGCCCTTTCCCTTCAGCTCGTCGACACGCGCCACGAACCCCGGCACATGCTGCTGCTGGCAGGTCGGCGTGAAAGCGCCCGGCACTGCAAACAGCGCAACCTTCTTGCCGGCGAAGATTTCGCCCGTCGAACGCTTCGCGGGACCCTCGGCCGTCATCACCATGAAGCCCGCATCGGGAAGTCTGTCTCCGACCTTGATTGTCATCTCGTGCCCTCGCTTTCTTGCACCATTCGAAACCTAAACGCACAACCGCAGCATCGGTCCGCTCACTGGAGCGTGAATGTCTCCTCCGATTGCCCTTTGTCCGTTACGACCGTCGCCGTGAGCTGCTTGCCTTTCAGCATCGACAGGTCGACATCCTTCGAAAGGTCGACCTCGAAAGTAACGGGACCTTTGCCGTCGCCGGAGACCTTCGTCGGCAACGGAACGTAAATGCCGTCAGGCGCATCGACGAAGGCATCCACCGCGCCCGATCCCTCCGGAACGTCAGCTTCGATCACGATGCGAGGCTTGTCGCCGCCCAGTTCCGCCGCGGCTCGCTTGATGAGCGGATCGCTCTCCCGCCGCGCCTGCGGGCGCGTGGGCACACGCGCAATGGCATCCATCAGATCCTCGGAAATCTCCGCGGCCGGCGGCAGCTTGAGTGATAATTCCGCCTGCGCCGGGATGCAGATATCCTTGCACACGCCGTAGTCGAGCGCGAGGTGAACATCGATTGGTTTCGCCGGATCCTTGGCTTTCAGGCGCACCGGGAATGTGATGCTCCCTTTGTAGCCGATGGTCTCGCCGCCGGCGTCCGACATGCGGCGCGGTGCAGGATAGAGCACCTCCGCGCTCTCGAGATTCTGCGACTTCGACCAGTCGAAGGATGGCGCAACGCCGCCCGCTTCGCCCGGATAGCGCCAATAGGTTTTCCATCCCTGCGGCAGCTCGAGCTCGACACCGAGAATGCCGCCACCACCCACCAGCCGCGCACGCGAGCTGTGCCCGGAAACCCAATCGGAGGCGACCTCAGCGCCCGCGGCCGTCGCCGCGGCGCCAATGGCGAAAAGGGCAAGGGCCCCCGTGAGCATAGTCCGGCTTTTACGCATCGGCGGTCCCTTCGAAATAGGTTGGTTTGGCGAGCCGTCAGCGTTGTAGCGCCTTGCTCGGCGCATGAAAACACGACTGCCTAACAAACCATTGCTGCTTCCGCCCGGAACGATATTGCAACTCGCCAATTGACCGCTTCACACCCCGCCCGTTGGCACGTTAGTGTTAGCATATGAACATAACCCAGCCCGGTCCGCGCCGCGCCTCCGGCGATGGCTATCTCGACGGTCAGCTCCTCATTGCCATGCCGGTGATGTCGGATCCGCGTTTCGCGCGGTCCGTCATCTATATGTGTGCGCACTCCGAGGACGGCGCCATGGGGCTCATCATCAATCAGCGCGCGTCGCACATTTCATTTCCCGACCTGCTGGAGCGTCTCGGCATCATCAGCGAGAACGACGAGACGGCGATCACGGACGAAGTCGGGCGTATGTCGATCCACGTCGGCGGTCCGGTCGAGACGGGGCGCGGTTTCGTGCTGCACAGCTCCGACTATTTTGCCGAGGATTCGACGCTCCCCATCGAGGACGGCGTATGCCTCACGGCAACCATCGACATCCTCAAGGCCATTGCGGCGGGCAATGGACCCGACCGCGCGATCCTCGCCCTCGGCTATGCGGGCTGGTCTCCGGGGCAGCTCGAAAGCGAGATCCAGGCGAACGGCTGGCTGAGCTGTCCGGCCGATCCGGACATCGTTTTCGACCCCAACCTCGAAGCGAAATACGCCCGCGCCCTCGCCAAGATCGGCATCGACCCTTCGCACCTCGTCAGCGACGTCGGCCACGCCTGAGCGTGCCTCACCGCAACCCGCTTAACGCCCCGCGATTCGCGTAGGCCTCTACGCTTTGGCGTTCAGCGTGCCGCTCGGCGGAAAACCGGTTCTCCACTTTTTCGGATCGAGCCTTTGAAAGGCCGAAGGCTCTAGTCCTCCTCGCGCGGCGGCCATGGCACGCCCGCGAGCTTGGCGAGGCTGGCCGCCATCGTCGGCGGCAGTCCCGCAAAATCGGGCGCCATCTTGCGAGCCGGCGATGAACTTCCAGCACCGGCACCGTTGCCGGCCGACGGATGCACCGGATGCGCTTGTCCGTTCGACGCCGATGGACGCGGCGGCACGCCAGACGCAGGCGGGGCGGCTACAGGCATCCCCGTCACCGGCCGCTGTTGCGCCCGCGGTTTCGTAGCAGGTCCATCCCCTCGCACCGGCGCCGGCGCACCGCCCGGAGGCGATGCCTGAGGCCGGCCGGAGGAAGTGCCCGGTGCCGGCCGAGGTGCCTGCTTCGGCTCACGGTGGGAAGCGGGGAACGGATCGCCTACCTCCCCGTGCTGGCTGTTGGGCTGCGGAAAGACGGGTGCCTGCGGCGACGGCTGCAAACCCTGGTGTTGGGAAGGCTGTGGGGCCTCCGGGGGATCGATGAAGGAATCGAACGGCGAAGGTGCGCCGTCGTTGCCGTGCATCGACGGAGCCGGAGGCGGCGAGAAGTCCGGCATGCCCATCGGGCCGCCGGGACCATCGACCGGCAGAGGCGAGCCGAACTGTTGAGGCTCCCGTCCTGGCGCCCCGGAATAGCCGGGCGGCGGCATCGCATCACCGACCTCTTCCGGACCATCATGGGGCAACGCAAACCCCTGGCCTGGATGTGGCCCCCGATCGACGGGCGGCGGAGCGCCATGGAAACCGTTGGCCTTCGGTGCCGATCCGAACGGCACGGGCGGCTCGCTGATCGGCAGCGGTACGGAGGCACCGTCGGCGTGCGACAGGCCGTTCCCATGCGCTGGCAGATCCATCGCTTCGCCCTGCGAGAAATCGAACGGTGGCGCGCCCTTATGCGGCGAAGGCGGAGGCGCAAATCCCTGCGGGGCAGGTGAGGGCAGGCCGCCGCCGCCGGCGGCCAGAGACGCTGTCTGCTGCGGCATTCCCGGCGGCGACAGGTGATGATGGCCCACGGCCGGCGGGCTTGATGGACGTATGCGCGAGCGCAGCGGCGTGTGCGTCGCGCCCGCGGGCGGCATGGACGGCATGGACGGGCGCCCGTTCAGCGCCACATCATGCCCGTTGCCGTTGCCGCCACCATTGGCGTTGACGGGCGCGGGCGGCAAAGCGCCGTTCTCCGGCGACACCGCCCCGTCGGCGGCAACATTGTCCGCAGCACCATTTTTGCCGCGGCCCTTGCCCTTTGCCTTGGCGCGGAACAGCCCGCGCGGACGCAGCTTGCTTTCAGCCGCTCGCACCATCTTCAGGAGCTGCAGCACGTCACGGTCCGACATCGGCTCGCCGTAGTAGAAGCCCTGCGCGTACTGGCAGCTGATCGAACGCAGGAACGCGACATCCTCCGCCGTCTCGACGCCCTCCGCGACGACGCCTTTCCCCAGCTCGTGCCCGAGCGCAACGATAGAGCGCACGATGGCCGAGCCGGCCCCGCCGCTGTCGCCGCTCGCCTGCACCAGCGCCCGGTCCACCTTGATCGTATCGAACGGGAAACGCTGCAGGTAGGCGAGCGAGGAATAACCCGTGCCGAAGTCGTCGAGCGCCAGCTCCGCGCCCGCGCCGCGCAGCCATTCGAGGATCTCCGTCGCCTGCTCCGGATTCTCCATCACCAGGCTTTCGGTGATCTCGAGGCGCAGCGAACCCTTCGGCACGATGTTGCGGCCGAGGATGTGGCGGATTTCCTGGATCAGGTTCTGGCGGAAAATCTGCCGGCTCGAAATGTTCACCGATACGAACAGCGGCCGTTCCTCGCGCGGTAGCTCACGCTGCCAGCGTGCGGCCTCGTGCGCGGCGCGCAGCAGGACATGCGAGCCGAGCCGCACGATGAGATCGGACTGCTCAGCGATCGGAATGAAATCGTCGGGGCTCATCAGCCCGCGCTTGGGATGCTCCCAGCGCACCAGCGCCTCGAAACCCGCCAGTTCCTCGGTCGGCAGATAGATGATCGGCTGATAGAGGACCTTGATCTGATTTTTTGACAGTGCCTTGCGCAGATCGCTCTCGAGCGCGACGCGGTCGTCGCGGTCCGAGCGCATCTCGGGCCGGAAGATCTCGATGCGGTCCGCACCGCCGCGCTTGGCGCGGTACATCGCAATCTCGGCCTCCTTGTAGAGGTCGAGGTGCGACGGCGTCTGTCCGTCGTAAACCGCGATGCCGATCGAGCCCGTGAGAACGATCTCCTGGCCGGCGATCTTGATCGGCGCGCGCAGCGACCGGCGCACGCGCTCTGCGAGCCCGGCGAGATCCTGCGGGCTCTGCTCGGAGACCATGAGGATGGCGAACTGGTCGCCGCCCACCCGCGCGAGCGTATCGTTCGGGCCGAGATGGCTTTGCAGCCGCCGCGCAACGGTGAGCAGCAGGCTGTCGCCGACGACGAGGCCGAACGAGACGTTGACGCTCTTGAACTTGTCGATGTCGATGAAAATGACGCTGGGGCGCACCCCGGCTTCGCTCTTGGCGCGGCTCGCGGCAACGCCGAGACGGTCGAGCACCAGCTCGCGGTTCGGCAGCCCTGTCAGGCTGTCGTGCACCGCATCGTGCAGCAGGCGCTCATGCGCGCGCTTGGCGTCCGTCACGTCGCGCACCAGCCCGACGCACCGCATGGCGCGCGCATCGGCGTTCGGCACGCTTGCCGCTTCCAGCTCGAACCAGCGGTAGCTGTTGTCGGTGTGGCGCATGCGGAAATCGGTGCGGATACGCGCCCAGGTGCGCTCCTGCACCGACCACAGGATCATGCGAAAACGCTCGCGGTCCGTGGGATGCAGGTGCTTGATGAAATCGTCGACCTTCGTGCACAGCTCGCCCGCGTTGAGCCCGAGCGCGGCTTCGATCGCCGGGCTCACCTTCACTTCATCGCGGCGCGCATTCCATTCCCAGACGGCCGAACCCGCCCCGTCGACCGCGAGCGCGCGCAGTTGCAATTCGCTCGGCGCTGCACCGAACAGGGGCTCCAGCGACCGGAACGCGAACTGCGTGACGGTGAAACCGATGAGAATGAGGATCAGCACCAGGCCCGCGACGAGCCCCTGAACGGCGGCATCGCCCGAAATGCGGCCCGTCAGCACCATGGCGGCGCCGAAGATCCAGATGAGGAACAGGATCCACGTGGGAATGAGAGACAGTGCGCGGTCCTGTCCGCGTACCGCTAGGAATAGCGCGAACGCGCCGCCGACACTGCCGATCACCAGGAACGACATGCGCGCGAACGTGGAGGCGAGGCGCGGGTCGATCACCGCCACCGCCACCAGCGTGAGCTGCGCGATGATCCAGACCGTGAACAGCATGCGTATGAGCCCGTGCCAGAAGGCTATTCGCAAGAACACGGATATGAAGATGACGAGGCTCGCCGCGACGGCGGATTCGCTCGCCGCTCGATAGACGGCATTGTCGCCCGGTTTCAGCTGAAAGAGCTTATGGAAGAAACCGAAGTCGACACACAGATACGCCAGCACGCACCAGGCAACGAGCGCCGCGCTCGGGAAGATCGCCTTATGGTTGGCGGCGAAGATCGCCGTCAGGAAGATCGCCAGCAGGCCGGTAAGACCCAGCATGATGCCGTTCATCAGCTGGCGGTCGCGCGAGTAGAGCTCGTACTCCAGCGGCTTCCACAGATAGAGGCGCGCGAAGCGGTCGGACGATAGCTCGACAACGTACGTCACGGTCTGGCCGGGCTCGACGGTGATGCGGAAGATGTCGGCGCGGTCGCTCTTGATGCGCTCGGGGATGAACCCCATCGATGGCGTCACCGCCTCGATGCGCTGCGCATCGAGATCCGGCCACACCGCACCCGATCCGACGACGCTGTAGCGTGCCGCCGTAAGCCAGCGCTCGATCGGCTTGTCGGTGGGATTGCTCAGCGCAAACACCACCCAGTTGGGGCTCGTGCCAGGCGTCTTCGCCGTGACCGACATGCGTCCCGACATGCCGTCGGCGGCGGGCGCCGTCTCGACCTGCAGGGTATCGCCGCGGGCATCGTAGAACTCGCCGAGCGTCGTCAGCTCGACACGGTCCTGCTCCGTCTCGATGACGATCGGCTCCAGCGCCGCCGCAGGCGCGATGGAGCCCGCGAGTGCGGCCAGGAATGCGGCGAGGAACGCGGACACCGCCCAGGCCGCGACGCCCCTCGAGACACCGCGCGCGAATGCGCGATCATGGCCATGGCTATGGCCCGTTCCCCTCATGCCGCGCGCACCTCCGTGCCCCCGTCGTGGGGAACCTCATCGCACAGGAGTGCGTGCAGAACATGATCCTCCCAGGTGCCGTTGATCCTCAGCAGCCGCCGTGCGTAGCCTTCCCGGCGAAAGCCGTTGTGCTCCAGCACGCGGATCGAGGCGATGTTGTTGGGCATCGTCGCCGCTTCCAGGCGATGCAGGTTCAGCGTCTCGAACCCGAATGCGACGGCGGCGCGTACCGCTTCCGTCATATGGCCGCGACCCGCGTGGGGCTTGCCGATCCAATAGCCGAGCACCGCCGTCTGGGTGACGCCGCGGCGCACGTTGGACATCGTCAGGCCGCCGAGCAGCGCGTCGTCCGCATCGGAGAAAATCAGGAACGCGTAGCCGAGGTCCTCGCGCGACTCGCGCTGGTAGTGGCGCACGCGCCGGCGAAACGCGCTGCGTGACAGCTCATCGCGCTGCCAGATCGGCTCCCATGGCGTGAGATAATCGCGGCTCTGAGCCCGCAGCTCGGCCCACGGGGCGTAATCCCCCATGGACGGCGCGCGCAGCCAGACGCCGCGACCACGCAAGGTGATGCTGCCGTCTGGGATGCTGCTGGAGCGCAGAAATGCCATGGGCCGCTTTCCCCCGAAGCGTTAGGCGCCGACCGCCGCCGCCGCGCGCTCTGCATATTTGCGCGAACGCCGGCCGCTTCCGACGAGCGACACCGACGCTTCACTCTCCACCAGCGATTGGGCGAACGCGCGCGTATCCTCCGCCGTCACCGCATCCACCTGCGCCATCAGCTCGGCATTGCCGAGCACGCGATTGTGCATCAGCAGATGCCGCGCCATCTGCTCGGCCCGCGCCGAAGAGCTTTCGAGGCTCATGAGCAGGCCTGCCTTGAGCTGCGCCTTGGAGCGCGCCAGCTCCGCTTCATCCGGCGCACGATCGGCGGCCCGTTTCAACTCCGTCCCGATCACGTCGATGAGCTGCCCCATCAGTCCCGTTCCCGTTGCCGCATGAACGCCAAACAGCCCAGTGTCGCGCAGTCCCCACGCGGACGAATAGATCGAGTAGCAGAGGCCACGCTTTTCGCGCACCTCCTGAAACAGCCGGGACGACATTCCTCCGCCGAACAGCCCGGAGAACACCTGCGCGGTGAAAAACGCCTCGTCCCCATACGATGGACTGGGAAAACCGATCAGAAGATGGCTTTGCTCGAACGGCTTCTCCGAATGACGCAAGCCCCCGACATACTTCGCCGGGCGTTCCCCCGATGTTCGCCGATCGTCAGTCAGCCCTCCGAATAGGGCTTCAGCGTGGCGAACGACGTTTGCGTGGCGGACAGCGCCCGCCGCCGCGATCACCATGTTCCCAGGGCCATAGCGCCGGCCGAGAAAGCGACGCAAATCACCCGCCGTGAAGCTACCTACGCTGGCCGGTGTGCCGAGAATGGGGCGGCCGACCGATTGTTGTGGATAGGCTGCATCGTGCAGCAGGTCATAGCCGATATCGTCCGGACTATCCCGCGTTGCAGCGATTTCCTGCAGAATGACCTGCCGCTCCCCTTCCAGCTCCGGGCGCCCGAAGGCCGAGTTCTGCAGGATGTCGGCGATGAGCCCCAGGGCGACCTTCTCGTCACCCTTCAGCACACGCGCGTAATAGGCTGTCGTCTCCATGCTGGTGGCCGCATTGAGATCGCCGCCGACCGTCTCGATCTCCTCGGCGATCTGCTGGGCCGTGCGCTGGCGCGTGCCCTTGAACGCCATGTGCTCGAGGAAGTGCGAGATGCCATGCTCGCGCTCGGTCTCATGGCGGGCACCTGTCCCCACCCACAGCCCCAGCGAGGTGGTTTCGAGCCGGGGCATAGCGTCGGTGATGACGCGCAGCCCGTTCGGCAATGTCGTGATCTCAATCGGCATCAGCGCCGCTCCGCATTTGAGCGCGTCAGCGCCTCCACGTGCGCCTCCGCGGCGCCGATGTCGTTGTCGATGGTGGTGAAGTGCTCCTCCGCCGTCATCAGCCCATCGAGGCGCGGCGGCAATGCGGGCCGCTGACCCGTGATTGCCTCCATCGCATCGGGGAACTTCGCCGGATGGGCCGTCGACAGCACCACTTGCGGCGCCCCGCGCTCGTCCAGAGCCCGTTCGGCGGCGACGATGGCGCAGGCAGTGTGCGGATCGGCGACGTAGCCGCTCGCATCGCGCGTCCGCACGATGGCATCCGCAACGTCCTGCTCACTCGCAGCCGCAGCGGCGAACTCCCGCCGCATCGCATCCTTCAGCGAGCCGAGATCGAAGCTGCCCGTCTCCTTCAGGGCCCGCATCTTGGCGCGGATGAGCGGAGCATCCCGGCCCGACACCTCGAACAGATAGCGCTCGAAGTTCGATGAGACCTGGATGTCCATCGACGGCGACGACGTGGCGACGACCTCGCGCATTTCATAGGCGCCCCCGTTGAGCGTGCGGGGCAGAATGTCGTTCACGTTCGAGGCAATGACGAGCTTCTCGATCGGCAGCCCCATGCGCTTTGCGACATAGCCGGCGAAGATGTCGCCGAAGTTTCCGGTCGGCACGACGAACGAGACCGGGCGGTACGGCGCGCCAAGGGCGGCAGCGGCCACGAAATAGTACGTTACCTGGCCGGCGATCCGCGCCCAGTTGATGGAGTTGACCCCGGCGAGCGAGACCCGGTCGCGGAAACCGTGGTCGTTGAACATCGCCTTCACGAGCGCCTGGCAATCGTCGAAGTTGCCGCGCACCGAGACGGCGTGGACGTTCCCCTCCGTCGGCGTCGTCATCATGCGCCGCTGCACATCGGAAACCCGGCCCTCGGGGAAGAGGATCACGACATCGACGTGCGGCGAGCCGCGGAACGCCTCGATCGCCGCGCCGCCGGTATCACCCGACGTGGCGCCGACGATCGTCGCGCGCTGTCCGCGGGCCGCAAGCACGCGGCCCATCAGCCGGGCGAGGAGTTGCATCGCCACGTCCTTGAACGCGAGCGTTGGGCCGTGGAACAGCTCCAGGACGAAGCGGTTGGTGCCTACCTGAACGAGCGGGGTCACCGCGGCGTGGCCGAAGCTCGCGTAAGCCTCCGCCGCGATGCACCGCAATTCGTCCCGCGGGATGGCGCCGCCGGTGAACGGATGAATGACTTCGGCGGCAACGTCCGCGAACGGCATGCCGGCGAAGGAGGCGATCATTTCCGGCGCCAGCGCCGGCCAGACCTCCGGCACATACAGCCCGCCGTCCCGGGCGAGCCCCGCCAGCACAACGTCTTCAAAGCCCAATGGGGGCGCCTCACCCCGGGTAGAGATGTAGTTCAAAGCCCGTTGTTCTCCATGAGAGCGAATGCCAGCACCCTAGTGCCGGGTAAGGGGCGCCACAAGCAAGTGGAGAGCCGCGTCGCGACCTCCGCACAATCTAGTGTCGGTTAACCCCAATGCCTTGCCGCGCGCAGGGTCACACGGTTCGTTTCCAGACAGCCGGAGCGCAGATCAATGCCACGCAGACCGCTTGGCAGCCATACGGATGGCGCACAGCGCTAGGCTGCGTCCGTACGCCGCCAGCGGCCCGCAGCGAATGCTGCGAACACCGCCGCCAGCGCCGCCGCAAGGCCATACCACGTCAGCGCGTATTCGAAATGGCGATTGGGCAGCTCAAGACGGGTCACGCCGCCCTTGGGCCACCCGCCCGGCGGCGCCGGCTCGGCCTCGGCATCGACGAAAAAGGGATGCACGCGCGCGCCGCCCTCGGAGGCTGCGGCGCCCATGGCGGCGATGTCCCGCCAGTACCAGATGTTCCGGCCCGCATCGTTCGCGGGCACGAACATGCGCTGCGCCTCGGGTGCGCGCAACAGGCCGACGATGTGCACCTCGCCGGCGATCTGCCCCGCGGCGCGGCGGCTGGGCGACTTGAGATCGTTCGGCACGAACCCGCGATTGACGAGCACGATGCTGCCGTCGGCGAGCTTCAGCGGCGTGATGATGTAAAAGCCCGGGCCATGCGTGGCATCGAGCGCATAAAGATGCACCTCGTGGTCGTTGAGGAAGCGGCCCGTCGCCTCGACCCGCATGTACTCGTAGTCGTCACCGCGCTGCGCCGCCTCGTCCGCCGCCGCCAGCGGCACCGGCGCGGCATGCGCCCGCTCGCCGATCGCCGCGATGAGGTGGTTCTTCCAGGCGAGCCGCTGCATCTGCCAATTGCCGAGAGAGATCAGCACCGCGACCCCCGCGAGCATCGCAACGGAAGGCCAGAGCAAATGCTTTTCGCGAAGCGTACGCAGCATATCAGCCGATCCTGTCCGCTATCGGGTGCAATGTTGGTGGCGCTCAATCACCGGCGATACGCCCCTCTTCGGCCTTGTTGCGATACTGCAAGGCAATGAGCAACGCCTTGAGAAAGCGCAAAAGGCCGAGGGCGACAAGCGGTGTGCCGATGCCCCATAGCAGAACGTGCACCCATACCGGCGGCTCGTAGGTGAACTCCACATAGAGGGCCATTCCGCAGATGAGGAAGCCGAGGATAAAGATGCCGAATACCGCCGGCCCGTCACCGGTGTCGATGAAGCGGTAGTCGAGGCCGCACCGTTCGCATCGATTGCGCATCTCCAGCACGTTCTTGAACAGGCGGCCCTTGCCGCAGCGTGGGCAGCGCGCGAGCAGCGCGGCGAATACCGGCGAGACAGACGGCTGCTTCACGGCGCGGTCTCCTTCGAAATCGAAAGCGGAACTCCGATTCCGGGCGAGCGGCAGTCCCGGCGCTGGCGCGCAGGGGAGAAGCGGCGCACCGGGAGGAGTAGCGCTAGTGGTCCGCTGCGCTGCCGCCGGGCCACTAGGTCACCGCTGCCCTCCATCCGCGGCCGGCAGCGCCGGTTCACCCGCATGGTAAAGAGCTTTCTGCCCACCAGAATAGCACAGGGCGGCCCGAAGGCCGCCCTGGCATGTAACGCTGCGACGATGGGGCTAGCCCCCATGCTCCGGCGAGGCGCCCGTTAGTGGCCAGCGCCACCCGCGTTGGCGCCCGCGCCCCAGACGTAGATCGAGGCGAACAGGAACAGCCAGACCACGTCGACGAAGTGCCAGTACCAGGCGGCAGCCTCGAAGCCGAAGTGCGCTTGGGGCGTGAACGCGCCGCGAAGGGCACGGATGAGGCACACCAGAAGGAAGATGGTGCCGATGATCACGTGCGCGCCGTGGAAGCCCGTCGCCATGAAGAAGGTGGCGCCGTAGATGTGACCAGCGAAGCTGAACGCAGCGTGCTGGTACTCATAGGCCTGGAAGAACGAGAAGATGACGCCCAGGATCACCGTCAGCAGCAGGCCGAGAACGATGCCGCGGCGATCGTTCTTGAGCATCGCATGGTGGGCCCAGGTCACGGTGACGCCCGAGGTGAGCAGGATCAGCGTGTTGAGGAGCGGAATGCCCCACGGATCGAACGTGTGCTGGAAGAGGCCCGGCGTTGCGGCGCCCGTGGCGGGCACGGTCACACCCGTACCGTCGGCCGGAACCGGGGGCCACTGGCCGCCGAGCAGCTGATCGCGCGACACCTGACCGATCATGTTGGTGGTGTTGAGCAGGTCATGCACCGACTTCGGGAACAGGGCGACGTCGAAGTAAGCCCAGAACCAGGCGGCGAAGAACATCACCTCCGAGGCGATGAAGAGGATCATGCCGTAGCGGAAGTGGAGCTGCACGACCGGGGTATGTTCGCCCTGGTCGCCCTCGATGATGACGTCGCGCCACCACAGAAAAGCGCTGGCGATGACACCGGCGACGCCGAGCGCGAACACCCACGGACCGCTGATACCGAACAGGCCGGCGCCGCCGTCCTGCGAGCGCATCCAGATAACGGCGCCAAACATCATGACGAACGCCGAGAACGACGCGCTCAACGGCCATGGGCTAGGATTTACAAGGTGATAATCGTGGTTCTTGGCGTGGGTCGCGGCCATTGTCGTGTTTCTCCCGTAGTCCCCGTTGGTGCTCCCGATCCCTGTCTTCAGGCCCCTTGCCCGGAGGCTGAGACCTTGCCGCTGCGCATTAGGACCGGTCCTTGTGCGCAGCGTCTGTTATTCAAACCGTCATCCGCCATTGCCCTTCGCGGGCGCCGCGGCCTGTCCCTCGATCTTCTTCGGTTCCTTCACCGGATAGAACGAGTAGGACAGCGTCAGCTCCGAAAGGTGGCTCGTCTCCTCGTCGGTGGCGAACTTCGGATCGACGAAGAACGACACCGGCATTTCCATCGATTGACCCGGCTCGAGCCGCTGCTCCGTGAAACAGAAGCACTGCACCTTGTTGAAGTGCGGCCCCACCGGATCCGGCGTCACATTGAACACCGCCGTTCCGGTGGTCGCGTGGTCCGAGGTGTTCGTTGCCCTGTAGAAGGCGAGCTGGTTCTCACCGACCTTGACGTCGATCCAGGGTTGTACCGGCTCGAACGTCCACGGCAGATTACCGGCGACGTTGCCGTCGAAGTGCACGCGCACGACGCGATCGAGGACCGTATCGGAGCCCTTTTCGGCCCGCTGCGTCGTTCCCTGGAAGCCCGTGACCTGGCAATAGAGTTTATAGAGCGGCACGGCGGCGAACGACGCCCCGACCATACCGGCGACGATGCCAGCACAGATCACCGCGATCGTCCCATCGCGGCGGCCTGAGCGAGTCCGGTTATGATCGTTCGAGGTCATCGGATTAAGCCCACCTCACATCGGCCGGTTGAAGACATTGCCCCCCAGCCGCACGATGGTCGCCGCGTAGAACAGCGCCACCAGTGCCGCGAGAGCAACGGCGATCGCGAACGAGCGCATCCGTTGGCGTCGCCGGCGTTCGTCTCCGTTGGGCTCATTGGTTGTCACCGCCGCCATATCCTCAGGCTAGCAGCCGCGTCACGGTATGCTCGCCGAGCACGACCGCGAACAGCAGAAACAGATAAAGGATCGAGAAGCCGAACAGGCGCTTGGCAGCGGCGTCCGCCTCGCGGCCCTCGGTGATCTTGCGCACGCGCCAGGCGAGCCAGAGGAAGATGCCGCCGAGCACGACCGACGTCACGGCATACACCGGACCCGCGAGCCCGATCATGGCCGGCGCCACCGCGAGCGGAACCAGCAGCAGCGAATAGAGCCAGATCTGGCGCCGCGTTTCCTGCGGGCCGTGGACGACCGGCAGCATCGGAACCCCGACGCGCTCATAGTCGCGGCAGCGATAGAGCGCCAGCGCCCAGAAATGCGGCGGCGTCCAGATGAAGATGATGAGGAACATCAGCACGCTTTCGATGCTGACGCTTCCCGTCACCGCAGCCCAGCCGATCATCGGCGGGAAGGAGCCCGCGGCGCCGCCGATCACGATGTTCTGCGGCGTCAGGCGCTTCAGCCACATCGTGTAGATGAAGACATAGAACCCGATGGTGATCGCGAGCAGAAGCCCGGCCGTCCAGTTGACGAGGACGCCGAGGGTCAGAATGGAAAAGAAGGACAGCACCGTGCCGAAGCTCAGCGCTTCGTCCGGGGTGACGCGGCCGCGCGGAATGGGACGGGCAGCGGTACGCGCCATGCGGGCGTCGATGTCCGCATCGTACCACATGTTGAGCGCGCCGGCCGCGCCGGCACCGATGGTGATGGCGACGAGCGCGATGATACCGAGAACGGGATGGATCGAGCCCGGCGCCGCGACCATTCCGGTCAGCGCGGTGAACACCACGAGCGACATCACGCGCGGCTTGAGAAGCTCGAAAAAGTCGCCGACGCTCGACTCCGTTACGGGTCCGGCGTGACCGATGTCGGCACCTGCGGGCGTTCCTTGCATTTCACTCAACCCTGTTGATCCTGCTTCCGCCCCCTAGAGGTCGTGCCGGACCTTGTCGTTTTTGCCCCAGCCTCCCGAGCCTTCGCCGCGGGTGGATGTCTCCCTGAACTCAACTCCGGCAGTGCAACGGGCGGAACCATGTTCGCCCCGCCCGTTGTCTGCATATCGTCAGCGACCTCAGTGGTGATCGGTCGCTTTGATCCGCGGCAGCGTCTCGAAGGAGTGGAACGGAGGCGGCGACGACAGCGTCCACTCGAGAGTCGTTGCACCCGGACCCCACGGATTGGCGAGGGCAGGCCTGCGCGCCATGAAGGCCTGGAACACGCCGAAGATGAACACCAGGGTGCCCAGCGCGGTGATGTAGGAGCCGGCCGACGACACGCCGTTCCAGAACGCGAAGGCATCCGGATAGTCGACATAGCGGCGCGGCATGCCCGACAGGCCGAGGAAGTGCTGCGGGAAGAACAGCACGTTGGCGCCGATGAAGGTCAGCCAGAAGTGCAGCTTGCCGATGGTCTCGTTGTACATGTAGCCCGACATCTTCGGGAACCAGTAGTACCAGCCCGCGAAGAGCGAGAACACGGCGCCGAGCGACAGCACGTAGTGGAAGTGCGCGACGACGTAGTAGGTATCGTGCAGCGCGCGATCGACGCCGGCATTCGACAGCATCACGCCGGTGACACCGCCGACCGTGAAGAGGAAGATGAAGCCCAGCGCCCAGATCATCGGCACTTTGAACTGGATCGAGCCGCCCCACATGGTGGCGATCCAGGAGAACACTTTCACACCCGTCGGAACGGCGATCACCATCGTCGCGAACACGAAGTAGGCCTGCGTGTTCACCGAGATGCCGGCGGCGTACATGTGGTGGGCCCACACGATGAAGCCGACGAGACCGATGGCGACCATGGCGTAGGCCATGCCGAGGTAGCCGAAGATCGGCTTGCGCGAGAACGTCGACACGATGTGGCTGACCATGCCGAAGCCCGGCAGGATCATGATGTAGACTTCAGGGTGTCCGAAGAACCAGAAGAGATGCTGGTAGAGGACCGGGTCGCCGCCGCCCTGCGGGTTGAAGAAGGCGGTGCCGAAGTTGCGGTCCGTCAGCAGCATCGTGATGGCGCCAGCGAGAACCGGCAGCGACAGCAGAAGCAGGAACGCCGTCACCAGCACCGACCAGGCGAACAGCGGCATCTTGTGCATGGTCATGCCAGGAGCGCGCATGTTGAAGATGGTGGTGATGAAATTGATGGCGCCCAGGATCGACGACGCACCCGCGATGTGCAGCGACAGGATCGCAAGATCCATCGCCGGACCGGGGTGGCCCGAGGTCGATAGCGGAGCGTAGGCCGTCCAGCCCGTACCGGCGCCGTAGCCGCCCGGAGGTCCTTCGACGAACAGCGATAGGATCAGCAGCGCGAAGGCGGCCGGCAGCAGCCAGAACGAGATGTTGTTCATGCGCGGGAAGGCCATGTCCGGCGCGCCGATCATCAGCGGCACGAGCCAGTTGCCGAAACCGCCGAGCATGGCGGGCATCACCATGAAGAACACCATGATGAGGCCGTGGCTGGTGACGAACGCATTGTACATGTGGCCGTCGGCAAAATACTGCATGCCCGGCTCTTGCAGCTCGAGCCGCATGGCGATCGACAGCCCGCCGCCTACGAGGCCCGCGAAGATGGCGAATGCCAGGTAGAGCGTGCCGATGTCCTTGTGGTTCGTCGAGAACAGCCAGCGTTTCAAGCCGGTTGGCGTGTGGTCGTGGCTATCGTGAGCCGATGTAGCTGTGCTTCCCATTGTGCGTTCGCCCTGTAAGTCCGTGTTCTGTTTGCCGGGCCGAGCCCGGTCCTGGTCCTGCGATGCGCCGAGCGCAGATTATTTGGCAGGCGCTGCAGCGTCGGCGACCTGGCGTACGCCAGCCTGCTCGAGCGCTGCCTGATGCACGATGCCCTTCGCCTTCTCCAGCAGCTCCTTGCGGTGCTGCAGCAGCTCGCGCCGCTTATCCTTGTCCTTCTCGGACTTGGCCGCGGCGGCAGCATCGTTGGCCTCTTTCATCGTGCCCGTCCACGCGTTGTAGACGTCTTCCTTCACGACGCGCACGGCGATCGGCATGAAGGCGTGATCCTTGCCGCATAGCTCCGAGCACTGGCCGTAGAACACGCCCTCGATCGTCGGCTGGAACCAGGTCGAGGTGATGCGGCCGGGAACGGCATCGACCTTCGAGCCGAAGGACGGAACGGTCCAGTTGTGGATGACGCCGTCGGGCGCGGCGGTGATGAGCACGTTCACGACCTTGTTGACCGGCACGATCACTTCGTTGTCGACGGCGAGGTTGCGCGGTGCGTCGAGGCCTTGGGAGATCAGCGCCTGACGGCTTTCATCGTCGAGCATGCGGGTCTCGAAGGAGAGGCCGAGATCCGGATAGGCATGCTCCCAGTACCACTGGTGCCCGGTCGCCTTCAGCGTGATGTCGGCCTTCGGGTAGCTGTACTGGAAATTCAGGAGGCGGAAGGAGGGGATGGCGATGGCGACGAGAATGAGGATCGGGACAACGGTCCAGACGACCTCGAGCGTCGTGTTATGCGTGATCCGCGACGGCGTCGGGTTGGCGCGCTCGTTGAAGCGGTACATCACGTACAGCAGGAGCAGCATCACGAAGACCGTGATGGCAACGATGATGATGTTGACGAAGTCGTGGAAGCGGTGGATCTCCTCCGCGACCGGCGAGGCCGCGCCCTGAAGGCCCATCTCCCGCGGTGACGGCTGCCCCATTCCGGCCCACGCGGCCGAGGCTCCGATCAACAGCATTGCAAATGCTGCGGCAGGCGCCGAGCAAAGCAGTCGTCTCAACATTCGTCCGCTCCCATAGTGCTGCTCGGCTCGTTGGCCGAGACCCTCCCCACGACAGGCGCTGTTTATGATCCAGTTCGCCCGCAACTGACGCGCCGGCGACTCAGGTCGCCTGACGCAGGACGCAAGGTCCCCTCGTTCACTAAGAGCACAATCGACTTCCATGCCTCAAGTCAAGCTTAATGCGGCATTTCCACGCGTTGTGAGGCCCCAAAAAAACCTATTCGCCGCTTTGCCGTAACTGACCTATGTCAGTCCAAATTTTGGCCCGATTCCGGGAACACCACCAAACGGCGCATGGGGCCTTCACCGGCGCAGATCTCAGGAGCACCGCGTGCAGAACATTGTCGTGGCTGACGGCTTTCGATGCCGCAGTGCCTTGAGCCTGCCCACGCGGGCCGCGGCGCGCTTTCTGGCCGCCCTCATTGCGATCGGCGCGCTCTTCGGCGCCGTGCTTCCGGCAGCCGCCCAGGAAGGCACCGTCAAGGCGCAGCACGGCGATTGGCAGATCGTCTGCAAGGATCCCCCGCCCGGCGCGAAGAATGAGGTATGCGCCCTCGTCCAAAGCGTCACCGCCGAGGACAAGGACAACATCGGCCTCACGGTCTACTTCCAGAAATTCTCGAACGGCACCCGCGTGCTACGCGTCTTCGCGCCGCTCGGCATTCTGCTGCCGCCCGGCCTGGGCCTCAAGATCGACGACAAGGACGTCGGCCATGCGCCGTTCCTGCGCTGTCACACCTTCGCCTGTTACGCGCAGGTGGTGGTGGAGGATCCCCTCATCGAGCAGCTGAAGAACGGCAAGACCGCGATCTTCATCATCTTCCAGGCCGAGGAAGCCGGCATCGGCATTCCGATTTCGCTCTCGGGATTCAAAGAGGCCCTCACCGAGCTGAAATAGCCCGCACGGGGACGCCTGCAGCCCGCCCCACCCTACTGGCGAATGACTACGGATGACGAATGACTGCGCATGAAACGACAGTGGGCGCACGCGGCGCCCACACCAGCGGCATCGCGCGCCGCCTTCAACTCCTGGTTTAGTCGTTCAGCCGACGCGTCGCCGCGTCACGCAGCCTTGCGCTCGCGGTGCTGGCGCGGCGCCTCCTCGGGCACGTCGGGTTCCGGGAAAGCGATGTAGTCATGGGCCGCCCGCGCGCCTTCCGAGGCGAGCGCAGCCACGTTCGGTGCGCCCAGAGAGGTGAGCGTCCGCGACACACGCGTGGCACTCTCGACGTAATCTTCATAGGCCGAGCGCCAGAACTCCGCCTGCGCGGTGAGCAGATCCTGCGGCGTGCGGCAATAGGCGAGGCGCCCCGGCATCTGCATGTAGGCCTGGGCACGGCGGTTGAAGAACCCAAGCATTTCGATCTGCGTGCGCGCTACACCCTTGAAGAAGGGATCATACGCCTGACCGAGGACTTCAAGACCGCCGAAGTATATCTGGAACGCGGTGTGGGCCGTGGATTTTCCATCCGCATCCGCTTTCGACGCGTGAGCAACCATGTGTCGTCCTCCCTTGTGGGGCGGCCTGATTGCGGCGGGGGAGCCAGGCTGTAGGCCGTCTCCGTTGAGGGTTTGCAGCAACCCAACGAACAAAACCTTAGCAGGCAAACCCAACGGCACGTTGACACAAATCAAATTCATGCACAGCGCGCGAATCGCTTGATCGCGCAAACGTTATTGTGTCGTTCCCGCAGCGGCAGTGGCATTGGAGCGACATCGACCCGTTGACTCGGCCGCTTCCGTCCGCCCACAGTGCTAATCTCGAGTTCGGATATTATCGTTCATCGCCTTTATTTGCGTCGGGCCATGGTGGGGTTGCGTTTTTCGTGCGGCATCAAGGTCAGCGCGGCAGCGGTTATCGCAGCGCTCGCCGCCGGCACCCTGCCGCTTTGCTCCGAGGCGATGGCCGAGGAGCCCGCCGCAGAACCCTATGTGCCGGGATGGCGCGAGGTATGGGGCGGCGCCGATGTGTCGAGCCATGCCTGGCTGATCTACTCCGGCATCACCGTCGCCCCCTATGGCAACGTCTATGAGGACGGCCTGCGCCTGCGTGTGACCGGCGGCTATGGCGGCTACGTCTATGCCGGCGAACGGCGCACCCAGCAGCAGCTCTTCAACGCGCGCACCTCCTATGCCGAAGCGCTCGTCGGCTATCAGAAGCGGCTTGGGCCGATTACCGCCAAGGGCTTCCTCGGCATCTCCGCCATCGAGCACGAGATCGAACCTTTCGATCCGGAAAATCCCGTGCAGGGCCAGAAAATCGGCCCCAAGCTCGCCGCCGAGCTGTGGATCAACATGGGCGAGCAGGCCTGGGGGCAGGTCGACGTTTCATGGACATCCGCGCACAACACCGCGAGCGCCCGCGCGCGTGCCGGGTACCGTATCTGGGGCGACGCCTCTATCGGTCTCGAAGGCGCCATCTACGCGAACGACCTCGGCGAGGACGTGCGGGCCGGCCTCTTCACCCGCTACGCATGGCAGGGCGGCGAGTTCTCGATCGCCTCCGGCTTTGCCGGCCGCTTCCTCGATGAAGCGGACGCGCTCCGCGACCCCTACACCACCGCCACCCTGCTCCTTCAGTTCTAGAGAGCGCGCGGGATCCCTGACCTGACCTTCGCTCCACCGGGGGAAGCCGCAGGGCGGATGCTGGCTGTGGCCTGCAGGACATTTCCCCAACAAGATCAACACCTAACAATTCCAGCCACATCGGTACGGGCATCGCAACGAAGCCCCGGCACGTCCCTTAGAGGCGCGGAGGGAGAACCCGCACGTCACCCATTCGCCCCGCCATCAACGCGCCACGAAGCCATGCAAACAAAACGGTTGTTCGCTTTAGGGCGTCCCACTACAAGACGCCCGTTCACAGTTTCATAAGTGTCCGGCCCCGATGCCAAAGCTCAAGCCAGCTACCCAGCGCGCGCGGCGCGAGCACATCCTCGACGCCGCGGAAGTGTGCTTTGCACGCGGCGGGTTCCATCGCACGACCATGCAGGACATCTGCCGCGAGGCCGCCATCAGCCCCGGCGCGCTCTACGTCTATTTCAACTCGAAGGAAGATCTGATCGCCGGTCTCGTCGAGCGCGACCGCGCCGAGTTTGCCGAGCGCTTCGCCGAAGTCTCCGCCTCGGGTGATTTCATGCGCGCGCTGTCCGAGCTCGGACAACACTATTTCGAGGAGGATCCGCCGCACAGGCGCGTCCTTTGCCTCGAGATCGGCCTTGAATCGACGCGCAACCCGCGGGTCGGCGAGATCTATCGCTCGGTCGACCGCTACGTGCACGAAAGCTTCGAAGCGCTCTTCACGCGCCTGGCCGCCGAGGGGCGCATCGCGCCCGATCTCGATATCCCGACCGTCACCAACCTCTTCTCGTTGATTGGCGATGGAATTTTCACGCGGCGCGCAGTCGATCCCGACTTCGACGCCGAGACGATCATTCCGGCAGCGCTCGCGCTGATCGGCAAGCTGCTCAACGTCCGGACGGACGAGCAAACGAATGCGCCGGCCGCCACGGACGCGGCCCATGGAATCGGCACGGGGGAGAAGAAGCGTCGATGAAGCGATTTCTTCTGGTTCTGCTCCTGCTCGGGATCCTGGGCGGGGGCGCGGTGCTCCTTGCCCCGCTCCTCGCCCCGCAGGTCGCGCCGTACCTCGCTGCGCTCGCCGATTGGCATGCCGGCCGCAAGGCGCCTGGCAAGGCGCACGAGGTCGCTTCGACGCCACCCCCCGCGGTCACGGTCGCGAAGACCCAGCTCGCGGACTTCGTCGAGCTCGTCACCGTGTCGGGCTCCCTCGTGCCACGCGATGAAATCCTCGTCGCGCCCGAGGTGGAAGGCTTCCGCGTGCTGGAGCTTTTCGTCGACGAAGGCGACCGGGTGAAGCGGGGCGACGTCCTCGCCGTGCTCGTGCAGGAATCCCTCGACGCCCAGCTGGCACAGAACGCCGCTGCAGTGGCGCGCGCGGAGGCGGCGATTGCGCAAACGCGCAGCCAGATTGCCGAGGCGACGGCCCGCCGGGCCGAGGCGGAGGCGAACTTCGAGCGCGCAAAGCCGCTGAAGAACTCCGGCTACCTTTCCGGCTCCACCTATGATCAGCGCGAAGCCGCGGCCAAGAGCACCGCCGCGCAGCTGAAAGCCGCCGAGGAAGGGCTGCGCCTCGCCGAAGCCGAGAAGATGCAGGTGGAAGCCCAGCGGCGCGAGTTGCAGTGGCGGCGCACGAATACCAAGGTTACCGCGCCGGCCGATGGCCTCATCAGCCGCCGCACTGCGCGCATCGGCGGCATGGCCTCGGGCGTCGGCGAGCCGATGTTCCGCATCATCGCCCGCGGCGAGATCGAACTTGATGCGGAAGTGATCGAGACGGAGCTCGGGAAGATCGCCATCGGTCAGAAGGCGCGCATCGATGTCGCCGGCGTCGGCCCCGTCGAAGGCACTGTGCGCCTCGTTTCGCCCGAGGTCGACAAACAAACCCGCCTCGGCCGCGTCCGCGTATTCCTCGGCGATGATGCGCGCCTGCGCATCGGATCGTTCGGCCGCGGCACCATATCGACCGCGACCAGCCGAGGCCTCGCCATCCCTTCGTCCGCTGCCATCTTCGATGCCACCGGCGTGTACGTGCAGGTTGTCCACGACGGGCAGGTGCAGCGCCGGGATATCGAGACCGGCTTGATCGCCGGCGGCCTCGTGGAGGTGCGCAAGGGTCTCGCAGATGGCGACATCGTCGTCGCGCGCGCCGGCACATTCCTGCGCAGCGGCGATCAGGTCCGCGCGGTGCTGCCCGATTCCAAGATCAGCGAGGCGAAGTAGATGCGCCTCAACATATCGGCATGGTCGATCCGCCGCCCCGTGCCGGCAATCGTGCTGTTCTCGGTGCTGACGCTGCTCGGCCTCATCAGCTTCATGACGATGCCGGTGACGCGCTTCCCGAACATCGACATCCCGCTGATATCGATCACGGTCGTACAGTCCGGCGCCGCGCCCGCCGAGCTGGAAAGCCAGGTCACGCGCGAGGTCGAGGACGCCGTCGCCAATATTCCCGGCGTCAAGCACATCATGTCGACCGTCACCGATGGCTCATCGTCGACGATCATCGAGTTCCGGCTCGAGGTGAACCAGGACCGCGCTCTCAACGATGTGAAGGACGCGATCGACAAGATCCGCCTCGACCTCCCGCGCGACATCAACGAGCCGATCGTGCAGCGCATCGATGTCGAAGGGCAGTCGATCCTCACCTTCGCGGCATCCTCCCCCGGCATGACGCTGGAGCAGCTTTCCTGGCACGTCGACGACGTCATCACCCGCGAGCTGCAGGGCCTGAAGGGCGTCGGCCGCGTCGAACGCATCGGCGGCGTCAAGCGCGAGATCCGTATTCTCCTCGACCCCGACCGGCTGCTCGCCTTCGGCATCACCGCAGCCGAGGTCAACAACCAGGTGCGCGCGACGAACGTCGATCTGGGCGGTGGCCGCGGCGAGGTCGGCGGCCAGGAGCAGGCGATCCGCACGCTGGCCGGCGCGCGCCAGGTCGAAGATCTCGCCAACACGCAGATCGTGCTTCCGGGCGGGCGCCAGGTGCGCCTTTCCGACCTCGGCCGCGTTATCGATGACGCAAGCGAGCAGCGGTCCTTCGCGCGCCTTAACGGCGAGTCCGTCGTCTCCTTCGGCGTATTCCGCTCCAAAGGCTCGAGCGAGCTTTCGGTTTCCGACGTCGTCATCGCGAAGCTCGACGAGCTGCAAAAGCGCAACCCCGACATCCGCCTCACCAAGATCGACGACGCGGTGGACTACACCCGCGGCAACTATAAGTCCGCGATGGAGACGCTGATCGAAGGCGCGGTTCTGGCCGTGCTCGTCGTGCTCGTCTTCCTGCGCAACATGCGCGCAACCCTCATAGCGGCAGTGGCGCTTCCTCTCTCCGCCATCCCGACGTTCTGGGCGATGGCGATGATGGGATTTTCGCTCAATCTCGTCAGCCTGCTCGGCATCACGCTCGTCACCGGCATCCTCGTCGACGATGCGATCGTCGAGATCGAAAACATCGTGCGCCACATGCGCACCGGAAAATCGCCCTACCGCGCCGCCGTCGAGGCGGCCGACGAGATCGGCCTCGCGGTCATCGCCATCTCGCTCACCATCGTCGCGATCTTCTCGCCCGTGTCCTTCATGGGCGGCATCGCCGGACAGTATTTCCGCCAGTTCGGGCTCACCGTCGCAGTCGCGGTGCTCATCTCGCTGCTGGTTGCTCGTCTCATCACGCCGATGATGGCGGCCTATCTGATGCGCCCCGTGCGCCCGGAGCACGAAGGCGACGGGCTCATCATGCGCGCCTACGTCGGCTTCCTGCGCGCGACGCTGCGCGTGCGCTACCTGACGCTCATCGCCGGCCTCGCGATGTTCGCCGGCTCGATCTACGCCACGACGCTTCTGCCCACCGGCTTCATGCCCGACGAGGACACCTCGCGCGTCGTCGTCTCCGTGGAGCTGCCGCCCGGAGCGACCCTGGAGGACACGCGTATCACCACCGACCGCATGGTCACCCTGCTCCACACCATCCCCGAGGTGCGCAGCGTCTTCGTGCTCGGCGGCTCGACGCCCACGGGCGGCCTCGAGGTGCGCAAGGCATCCCTGTTCGTCCACCTCGTGCCCAAGACGGAGCGCGAGCTGCCGCAGAAAACACTGAAAACGATCATCTCCACCAAGCTTGCCTCGGTGCCGGATGCACGCGCGTGGTATGTCAACGAGCGCGGCGAGCGTGAGCTTTCGTTCTCGATGCTGGCGCACGATGGCGAGGTGCTCGCCGACGCGGTGCGCAAGCTCGAAGGCGCGCTGCGCCAGGTGCCCGGCTTCACCAACGTCGCCGCCGATGCGGCCGTCGACCGGCCGGAGCTGCGCGTGGTGCCGAAGTTCGACGTCGCCGCCCGGCTCGGCGTTGCACCGAGCCGGATTGCCGAGACGATCCGCGTCGCCACCATCGGCGACATCGACGCCAACCTCGCCAAATTCAACGCCGGCGACCGCCTCGTTCCGATCCGCGTGCAGATCGAGGAAGACGCGCGCGCCGACATGCAGCGGCTCAAGAACCTGCGCGTCACCAATTTGAACGGCAAAGCCATCCCGATGGCCGCCATCGCCGACATCGACTTCGGACGCGGGCCAAGTTCCATCAACCGCTACGACCGCCAGCGCCGCGCCGTCATCGGCGTCGACCTGGAAAGCCGTTACGCGATGTCGGATGCGCGCGAGACGTTCCTCAAGGTCGTCGAGAAAGAGAAGCTGCCGGCGGGCGTGCGCCTCCAGGCGTCCGGCGATGCCGAGGTGCAGGACGAGGTCGCGACCGGCTTCATGACCGCGATGGGCACGGGTCTCATGATCGTCTTCGGCGTGCTGGTGCTGCTGTTCGGCAGCGTCGCGCAGCCGATCACCATTTTGCTGTCGTTGCCACTGTCGTTCGGCGGCGTGGTCCTGGCGCTGCTCGCCACCAACAACTCCGTCAGCATGCCGGTCTACATCGGTCTCCTCATGCTGATGGGCATCGTGACCAAGAACGCGATCATGCTCGTCGATTTCGCGGTCGAGGAGGTCGCCCAAGGCGTCCCGCGCTTCGACGCGGTCATTGATGCCGGACGCAAGCGCGCCCGCCCCATCGTCATGACCACGCTGGCCATGGTCGCCGGTATGGTGCCGAGCGCGCTGGCCCTCGGTGACGGCGGTGAGTTCCGCGCCCCGATGGCGATCGCGGTGATCGGCGGACTGCTCGTCTCGACGGTTCTGTCGCTCGTGTTCGTGCCGTCGTTCTTCACGGTGATGGACGATATCGGCCGCGCGGTTTGGTGGATCTTCGGCCGCTTCATCGGCCCCACGGATGAGCCGCCGGAGTACACCGCGGCGCTGGAAGCCGAGCGGCAAGCGAGAGCAGCGCACAGAGCCCCCGCCGAATAGCCGGAGCATTCGGGCGTAACCCTCTGCGCTCCTCCACGTTTACCCACGCGCTTGGCGCAGATTGCTTCCGGAGGTTCCGCTTGGCGAAGCCTAACGGAGACCCGGATCCTAGCTGGCCTCGTATGATCGCGCCGCCCAGCACGAGACCGCCCGGCGAGGAGTGCGAGCGCGCTTCACGCTGCTGAATGAAGATAAAGCTGCATGGAAAAAAGGGCGCGCCGTTCCCGGCGCGCCCTTCTCGAATTGCAATCTATGCGGCTCGCCCGCTTACTTCGTGGAAGCCGTCGCGTCGTGCTTGAAGAAGACGTCGACGCGCATGCCCGTCAGCAGCGGCGGGGCGCCGTCGAGATCGACGATCGCTTCCAGCACTTCCACGTCGTTCGGACGACGCGGGCCGCGCGAGACGATGTTCGGCGGCGAGAGCGACTGGGCAATGGAAGAAACGCGCCCCTCGAAGTCCTGATCCGGATAGGCGTCCGCGCGGACAACGACGCGCTGGCCGACGTGGATCTTAGCCGCGTCCCGCTCCTCGACCTCGGCCCGCACCTTCATGCTGGAAAGGTCACCGAAGACGAGCAGCGTGTTTTCGGGCGACGGGGCGGCAACCTCGCCCTCCTTCGCGATGACGTTGAGAACCGTACCGTCGAACGGCGCCCGGATGCGCGTGTGCTCGACGCCGAGCTCCGCCCCGGAGAGCTCGGCCCGCGCAACCGAGAGCGCGGCTTCGAGACGCGTCGGCAACGGCATGCCGGACTTGTCGTTCACTGTTTTGAGGTTCGCGCGCTCGCTGGAAAGCTTCTTGCGTGCGTCTTCGAGCTTGGCGCGGGCGGTATCGACGGCTGCCTGCGGACCGCTCTTGGTGCGATGCTCCTCGACGGCGTCGTCGTATTCCTTCTGCGAAGAAAATACGGCGCGCTCGGCGGTCGCCACCGCATCCTCCGCATTGCGGCGCTCGAGCTGAAGCCCGCGGGCTTCCTCTTCGTTGCGCTCGCGCACGCGCACCTGCTCTTCAGCGTAAGCCGCCGCGACTTTCGTCATCGCGTCTTCGTCATCGAGACGGATGAGCAGATCGCCAGCCTTCGCGCTGTCGTTGATGGCCACCGGCAGGTTGACCATCCGGCCCGGAACGGTGGCCGTGATGCGAACCTCGCCGCTCTTGGGCTCGACACGGCCCGTAGCCGACGCAGCCCAGGTGGGACGCATCGCGGCGGCAGTCACCGCGTTGGTCTTGGTGTTCTTGGCGCCTTCGTCGGTCGAGGACGTATGCGCGACCTGCTCGCCGAGCGGGCCCCAGCTGACGCGATTGACATAAATACCGACGGCGACCGCCAGAATGCCGGCGATCGCGAGCGTAACGACCGTTGGATTGACCTTTTTAAGCATGGGCCTTCCGTCTCTTTGTAAGATCTGCAATCTCTGGAGCGTCGAGGCCCTCAGGCCGGCGTTCCTCGCCGACGATCCGTCCATCTTCAATGCGCACAACGCGGTCCGCATAGCTCAGCGTGCGCGGATCGTGCGTAACCGCCAGAACGCTGCGGTGCTGTTCCTTTGCAATACGTGCGAGCAGTGCCATCACCGCGTGGCCGTTCTCGCCGTCGAGCGCTGCCGTCGGCTCGTCCGCGAGGACGATCGACGGCGAGGATGCGATGGCCCGCGCCACCGCGACGCGCTGCTGCTCGCCGCCCGAGAGATTTCCCGGATAGCTCTTGAGGCGGTAAGCGAGACCGACGTCGCGCAGCACCTCCTCGGAGCGGTTGGCGGCAGTGAAACCCTTCTGACCGCGCACGTCGAGCGCGATGCGCACGTTTTCCAGCGCCGTGAGCGTGGGGAACAGGTTGTAGGACTGGAAGATGAAGCCCATGTGCTTGCGCCGCAGGTCGGCCAGCTCTTCCGAGTTCAAACGGTCCGTCGACGTCCCGGCGATACGCAGCGTCCCCGACGTAGGCGAGAGAATGCAGCCGAGGATCGAAAGCAGCGTCGTCTTGCCCGAGCCCGACGGGCCCATCAGCAAGGTGAGCTCGCCCGGGATGAGGGTGAGGGACGCGCCCTTCACGGCGCGCACTTTGCCGGCTCCCGAGCCGAGCTCCTTGACGATGTCGATCGCTTCGAGGACGGGCTTGGGCTGGTCGCTCATCTGTTGAACACCACTGCAGGATCGATTTTCGTGACCTTCACGATCGCCGAAAGGGCCGAGATGGCGCACATGCCCACGGTCAGCGTAAACAGCCAGAATGCTAGGCCCGGCGTCATCACCATGGGCAAGGCGGTGTTGTGACTTAGAACGAGTATTATTAGCGCAATGGAAATGCCTAGAGCGTAGCCGACAACGGCACTGATGCCAGCCTGGGCCAGGATAACTTTGTAAATATATCCCGACGATGACCCAAGCGCACGCAGCGTCGCGAACTCGCCCAGGTGGTCCTTGGTGCTCGAGTAGAGCGTCTGGGCGACGATTACGGTGCCCACGAGACTGCCGAGGAGCGCGCCGCCGATGAGTGCCACTCCGGCGCCGGTGCGGAACAACCACTGCTTGAGACTGCGGTCACGGAACTCGGCCTGGGTGAGCACCTCGGCGCCGTCGAGGCGCCCCTGCAGATCGTGCTGTACCTTCTTTATGTCAGCTCCCGGCACGGTCTGCACGAGGTAGAACGTCGTTCCGTCGCTGTCGCCGAAGAGACTGCGCGCCCGGTTCAGCGTTGTGTAGGCATAGGGCGACTGGGTGAACGAGCGCACGCCATCGGTAATGGCGCGCACGCGGACGCGGCCGTTCGCGATCTGGGCGGTGTCGCCAATGCCCTTGATGCCGAGTTCGTTGAAATAGGTGCGGTCCACAGCGACGGCTTCCGGCGCCTTGATGTCTTCCCAGGTGCCTTCGACGAGATTGAACGGCGCGAGCCCGCCGTCCTCGGCGTCGGAGCCGACGATCACCACGCGGGTGGACCCGCCCTCGGGCTTACGCCACTCGGCAAAGCGCACGATCAGCGGGATCACGGCCTTGACCCCCGGCGTTGCCAGAGCCTGGTGGCGCTCACGCGAGGTAAGAAGCATACCGCCATCCTCGAAGCTCTTGGCGCCGTATGTGGTGATCCACAGATCGGCCTTCGTGTGATCGATATTGGCGGTGATCATGTTGCTGGCGCCCAGGTAGAGCCCGAGCTGCACCGCAACGAGAACGATTGAGAACAGAATTCCTATGAGCGTGACCGCAAGACGGATGCGGTCGTGAAAGAGATTGCGAAAGGCAAGCGTCAAGATCATTGATCGGTTCCGCACTGAGTTGGGCTGGCTATCGGCCGAAAGCCGACACAGCAGCGCGCGCCGCTGGTATCCCGCCAACTTGGCCTCGAAAAGGCAAACTCATGCTTAAGAGTTGCCTAAGTATAACGCCAAAGCGCTCCATTAAGATACGTGGAGGCATTTGAGCACGCCCGCGGGGCGTTAACGCGAAGAGGTCAAGAAAGGGGTAAGATCGAAAGATCAAGGAAAGGTTTTCTATACCTTGATCAGTTCCGGATCTGCGGAGAGCTCGTTGTCCGCCCGATATTCCGCCGCTTTCAAAGCCTGCTTGCAAACGCACAATCTGGCATAATAACGGTGATACCGCCATGCGTCATGATCTTCCCTACCGGGTAGGCCTGAAAATCCTGGCCGGCGCTATGGTTACAGGTCTTTTTATCGGTGCAGACTCCGCTTCCGCCGGCCCTCCCCTGGAGACGGGCGTGTGGATCAACCACACGGGTAAAGGCGCCGTCGAAATCCGACCCTGCAACGATGCCGGCCGCGGCGCCAGCCAGCTCTGCGGATATATCGTCTGGCTCAAGGAGCCGACCAACAAGCGTGGCGAGCCGCTAACCGATGGCTACAACCGCGACCCCTCGAAACGTAAGCGGACCATTTGCGGGCTGCCGGTCCTGGGCGCCCTGCAGCGGATCGACGGCGGCTGGGACAACGGCTGGGTCTACGACCCCGAGCAGGGCTCATCCTTCGACGCGGCAATCCAGCTCGCCTCGCGCGATAAGCTGATCCTGACCGGCTACAAGGGCGTGAAGTTCTTCTCCAAATCGTTCACTTGGCGCCGCGCCCCCGCCGACCTGCCCCGCTGCGATGGCGAAGCACGTGAAGCCAAGGCTCCAGCCGCAACCCAGGTGGCGCGGAAGCCGACCGAGACGGGTTCCGTACCCTTCAAAGTGCCGCGCCCGGTGCCTGCGGTGCGTCCCAAGGCGATCGACTAGCGCTGCGGTGCTACGGCAGCGCCGCTCAACAACTTGGCGCTGCGACACCCTGCATGAAAAAGAAAAGCCCGGCGAATGCCGGGCTTTCTTTGTTCAGTGATCTGCGGAGCGATCACGGCGTTGCGCCGCGACCTTCGCCGCGATGCGCCTCGGTGCCCGCGACGAGCGCTTCCTCGGCGCGCAGCTTGTCGAGACGCGTCGTCAGGCGTGCCGCGAATTCCTTCACGCGCTCCATCACCAGCGGACGCTGACGGTCCAGCGTCACCATGTGGTAGCAGTCGTCCAGCACGCACGTCTCGACGATGCCCGCCAGCTTGCGCTGGAGCAGCATAGCATTGCGCAGATCGCTCTGGTCGTCATGGCGCGGATGGAAGACGAGCGCGTGCTGCTTGATCTGGCCAAGCAACGGCTTCACGTTGCTCACGAGCCTGCGGAACTCGTACACGAGCCCGCCACCGCGCGAGAACAGGTCTTCGATAGCGCTCGCGTCGGACTGCACCGTGTCGAGGATGAAGTTGCGCAGCCGGTCGTCCTTGATGCCGTGGGGCATACGCGCCTTGAACTTGAACAGACGCGCCGTCCACTTCTGCTGCACTAGACGGAACAGATTGAGGTGCCACGGGATCGCCCAGCCATTCGGCCAGAACGTCGGCGAGAAAAGCATCAGGCCGTGGATCTTCTCGGGGCGCAGAGCCGCGAGACGCAGAGAAAGCATGCTGCCCGCCGACATGCCGCCGACGATGACCGCATCGCATTGCTTCAGCAGCTCGTCGTGAGCCTCTTCGAGCGCCGAATACCAGTCGCGCCACGTGGACAATCCGGAGACGTCGGTTCCGCCGGCAAGGCCGGGAAGCAGAGGGCAGTAAACCGTATAGCCAAGCTGGGCCAGCGTGTGCGCGACGAACTTCAGCTCGATCGGAGAGCCGCCCAAGCTATGGACGAGCAGCACGCCGTTACGCCCCCCGGGGACAAAGATGCTGCCCCAAGTCGCCTTCAATTTATCGCTGTTTTTCATCGTGGTAACTAAACTCGCTCGCTTACTAGACGAAGCCAATCGAACCCCACCAGGCCCCGATCCGCGCGAGTAGTACGCGCTGGTCCGAACCTTGTCGCTGAAACTCTCTCTTTTTCGTTTCCTCAATCGAGAGCCGATCGCATTCGATCGTCAGCTCGACGTCTGTGGGAATAGCCGTCGCTTTGGATGAGGTCCCGTACCCGCACTGTACGAGAGGGAATGAAGACCCCTCACTGACCGGAACGGCCCCGAAGTTCGATTGGTCACCTTGCCGCAGTCCGCAACCCGCTTCGGTTGTTTTCCCATTTCCGAAATGTAGTGAGCCAACTTCCTTGCAACACCCCATGTTGCCGAGAAGCATGCACGCAAGGGCCCAATACGCGGGGGCTTGCGGCGAAAACATGGCGGCCCTGTGTCCTGGCTCCTGCCACCCGAACGAGAGCGCGTCCGTGCAAACGCCACCGCAACGTGACCGTCGCACTCGAGTTGCAGAGGCGGAAAAGCCTTTGAAAATCGCCGCTTCGCGAAATGCCGGATTACCGTTGAATGCCCCGCCAATGGGAAATGGCCATGAATTGGTGCGGCCCAATCGTCATTAAACTTTCAACCGGATGTTGTAGGGTCGCCACATTTGCCGCTCCCCTCGGGATTGGCAGAACGGGGCCGTGCGTTCGCTGCTTCCCCAACCCTCCGGCCGATCCGGCCGTCCGCGGGCAGATCGCAATCCTGCAGCACTGAAAGAATTTGTGATCCTTCTAAGCAGCCCCGAGCACCCCGATTTGCCGGCTGAACCCGGCTCTGGCGGGCATTCCGCCGCCGGAAACCATGCTTGAGTCGGCAACTGGAGCAGGGGTAGGAGGGCGGCTCGCCTTCCGCGGCGCTGCTGTCCGGCGACCAAAGTTCGGGCGTCCATCTCCTATATGGACCTCCGGCGCGTCATCGGCCGGTGCCGGTAAGCGCCCCTAAGTATAAGCGCCCCTAAGTAAGAGACATCCCGGCTGGCCCTGGTCAGGTCGGGCTGACCCGGACCCACTTCGCCGCCTCGGCCACGGCACCGGCCCCATGCCGCAGCGTCCAAGCCGCACCCAGCCGCCTGCCGCCACTATCCCCGCCGAAGCCGCTGTCACCGTACGAGCGCAATCGACACTCCATACTGTGTGGTGCTTAGATGGTTGACGCGCATGCCGGCGGGAGCGGCGCGCGCTGGATACCGAAGGACACCGCCGCGTTGCTCGCATCCGTTCGCCGTCCGCTCGCCCTTCTGCTCAGCCTAGCAATCGCCGCCGGACAGGTCGCGCCTACCTTCGCGCAGCCGCTGTCCCGCGCCGACTACGAGGCCTGCCAGGCACGGGACGAAGGCGCATTCCGCACCGCGATCCAGGGCATCACCGTACGCGCCTTGCAGGCGGGCATCGCCACCGTCGATTACCGCGCCGCCGTGGGCGATGAATGGCGCCGCATCGGCATGGACGACATCATCGACAAGCGCGTCGACCTCGCGGTCGAGGAGGTGCGGCGCGAGACGAGCTGGGCGAACCTGCTGCAATCGCTCGCCAACCAGCAGAAGGCGCAGGAGCTGGCGACGGCCGTGGCCGAGCGCGTCTATCGCTCCGATGCCATGAAGACCGCCATCGAGCAGCTCGCCGCGGGCGTCGGCACCCAGATCGGCAAGCAGATGGAATTTGCCACCGAGGATGCGACGGAGCCGGCGCTCGCCTGCCTCCAGGCATTCGTCGGCGCCCGCTACGGCGATACCGCGGCCCGCGCCGTGATGGGCGATGCCGGACGCACCGCCCATATCGATCCGGGGAAGGGCGCAGCGGAAATGTCGGCCGGCGCCGTGCTTCGCGAATCGAGCGGCGGCATTGCGGGCGCCGCCGTTCTGCTGATGCGCCGCCAGCTCGCCAATATGGCCGGACGCATCGGGCAGCGCATCGTCGGCAGCGTACTTGCGCGCCTCGTGTCGGTCGTGGCGGGCGGCGTCGGCCTCGTGCTCATCGCCAAGGACATCTGGGACCTGCGCAATGGCGTCCTGCCCATCATCGCCACGGAGATGAAGTCCGCCGAGATCAAGACCAAGGTGCAGGAGGAGCTGGCCCAGTCCTTCTCGGAGCAGATCGCAGCCCACATTCAGGAGATCGGCGCCTCGACCGCCGACCGCATCATCGAGATCTGGCGCGACTTCCGCAGCGCCCACGCCGAAGCCCTCAGCCTCGCAGAGCGCAATGAGCGCTTCCGCACCTTCCTCGATTCCCTGGCGCCCGCCGCCCTCGCCCGTCTCGACGAGGTCGTATCCCTCGTGCTCGGCGCCGAGGGCGAAGCGGGACTGTTGCGACGCCTCGAGGACGGCACGCTCGCAACCGCCGTTAACACTCTGCCGCCGGGCGCCATGGAGATCGCACGCCAGACCCGGTCGATGGATGCCGGATTGAGGTGGGCGACCCTTGCGGGCGATGACCTGCCGAAGGTCGTCGAGCTGAGCCTTTACCGCCGCGTCCAGCCGGACCAGCTGAGCCGCCCGACGCTGCAACGCTTGCTGGCGCTCGACGATCCGCTCGCAACCGTGCGCCTCGCCTCGATAGACCGCAGCGCGCGCGATACGCTCCTCGAGCTCAAGGACGCCGATCTCAAGGGCCTGGCGCGTGGCCTCACCGAACAGGAGCTCTCCAGCCTTTCGCGCTACCTCACGGGCCTGAAGCCCGGCCCGCGCGAGCGGGTGCTGCGGGCCGTCGCCGCCGACCCCGCGAAGATCCATGCGCTGTCCTCGGAGCGCGTGCGCACGGCCGTCGTCGCAAGCGCCGATCAGTCGGCCGCAGTCGACATGATGCTCCGCTCGGGCGCCATCCTCGACCCGCAGGCCATCGAGGACGTCCGCCTCGTGTTCGATGGCCGTATCAGTCCCATCTTACTTTGGGAAAAGCATCCCGCCATCGTCATTGGCTTCGCGTTCCTGGGGCTCATCGTTCTTCTGCTGTTGCGGCGCCTGCTGTTCGCACGGCCGCGCCATCGCGCGCCGGCATGAGCGGCTGATCTGCGCCATCCCCAGCAATGTGCGCCGTCGAGTGTCATCCCGAGTTGCCCCTGCTATAAGCCACGGGGGGCGGCCGAATCGGGGCTACCCACGGCGATGATCCGCAATCGGGTCTGCGCGTAATGAGAGCTGAGGGGGAGTTAAAATATGGGACTGAAAGCGCCGGGCATCCTGACGTTCATGATCTCCGTCATCCTTACGGTTACCGTGCTGATCATTAAGTTTTTCGGCGCCCAGATTCCATTGATTACCGGCAACGAGTTCTGGGCCCTTCTGCTGGCGCAGATCATCCTCGTTCTGGGTTGCATTATGCGCGGTCTTTAGAACGTTTCTCGTTACACAGAATTTATGTGCGTTTCTGTCGCGCGGCACTCAGCGCTCTGGCTTCGGCATGCGCGATCGACAATCACTTTCGCTATGAAATGGAACCTCCATCAGTTCGATCCATACGCAGATCGCGTGCGTCGCTCTTCGCGCGAGATCATCGTCGCCGCCGTGTTGACGGTGGCGGCGTTTGCGTTCCTGCTGGCAGCTACGCTGGGCGGGGCCGTGATCAGTGATCCCAAGGTCGGAGTGATCGCTTCCGACCGCATCGTCATAAAGTAGACGCAAGGCATCGACGCGCGGCCAGCGCGTCGACTGTCTCAGGTTGCGTCGACACGCTGCGCGCGCACGAGGCCGCGCACCGAATTTCCTAAGAACACGGCATCTGCACCATCGAGATCGGCAAGCGTGAGCTGCGCTTCGCGCGCCTTGCCTTCGGCAAGCAGCTCCGCCCGCAACGTTCCCGGCAACAGGCCCGCCGAAAGCGCAGGCGTAACGAGCTCCCCGTCGCGCTCGATGAAGATGGTCGTGCGGGAGCCCTCCGCAAGCTCGCCGCGCTCGTTGAGATAGATCACCTCATCGGTACCGAGCCTGTCGGCATACTCCTGCCATTCGCGGTCGTAGAGTTCGCGCCGCGTCGTCTTATGGAAAAGGAACAGATCGCTGCTGTCGACACGCGATGAGGACACCGCAAAGCGCATAACGGCAGAGGGATTAGCGGCGGCGAGGGCTGTCGACGTGACGGTGATCTCGCCGTCCTCGCTCAGCAGAAGCCGCACACGCAGACGCTTGTCCTCGCCCGCATCCGCTACCGCCTTGCCCAGCGCGCTTTCCGCAGCGCCGGCGTCGTACGCGAACGCAAAATAGCGCGCCGAGTTGGCAAGCCGCGCCATATGCCGGTCGAGCAGCACGAAGCCGCCCTGCGCCGGATCGTATAGCAGCGTCTCGATCAGCTCGAAGCGCTTCACCGGGTCCGTCAGAAACTTCATCTTCAGGAGGCACTCGGCGTATTCCTTGGGCCCCTGGGAATCGAAGACGACACCCGAGCCGATGCCCATTTCGCCGTCCGCGTTGCGGAAGATCACCGCCGTACGGATCGCCACGTTGAAGAGCGACCGCCCCTCCGGCGAGATATAGCCGATGGCGCCGCAATAAACGCCGCGCGGCTCTGTCTCCAATTCGCGGATCAGCTCCATCGCGCGGATTTTCGGCGCGCCGATCACCGAGCCTGGCGGGAAGATGCCGCGCAAAAGCTCGGCCGTGCCGATATCCTTCAGAAGCGTCGCGCGCACGCCCGACGTCATCTGGTGCAGCGTCTTGTAGGTCTCGACCGTGAAGAGGTCCGTCACCTCCACGCTGCCGACCTCGGCGATGCGCCCGATATCGTTGCGCATCAGATCGACGATCATCAGATTCTCGGCGCGCTGCTTCACGTCGCCGGCAAGCTGCAGTTTCGCCTGTGTGTCGGCTTCCTCTGTGCCCGCACGCGGCGCCGTGCCCTTCATCGGCCGCGTGAAGACCGTGCGGCCCTCCTGCTCGATGAACAGCTCCGGCGACGCCGACAGCACCGTGACTTCACCCGTGTCGACGATGCCGCCATAGGCCACGCGCTGCTTCTGGCGCAGATCGAGGAAGAACGTGAGCGGCGAGCCTGAAAGCTTGAAGCGCGCCTTGAAGGTGAGGTTGAGCTGATAGATATCGCCGGCGCGGATCTTTTCGATCACCTCGTCGAAGCGCTCGAGGTATTGGCTCTCGTTCCACGCCAGCTTTACGTCGGTGAAGTGGAACGAGCCCGAACGCGTGTGCGTCGCCAGCCAGTGCTCCACCTCCGCGCTCGTCATTTCGGCGGGTGCACGATAGAGACCGATCCACAGCAACGGCACGTTGCGCCGTTCCGGCATCAGAGGAGCGAGCTTCGGCTCCAGCACATAGCCAAGCTCGTAAGCGAAGAAACCCGCCGCATGCAGCCCGCTCGCAACCCCCGCCTCGATGCGCGCCAGCGCGCCGGGCACTTCTTCAGGCGTTGAAGCGGAGATGATGTCGAGGGGCTCTGAGAAGAGAAGCGAAGGCGCCCCGCTTCCCGAGTTGTTGTCGAGCAAAACGAACGTTTGCGAAAGTGCCGCGGCTTCCTCGGTGGGATGCCCGTGCCCTTCGCGCCCAGGGTGCGCAGTCATTCGCCCTTGTATCCTGCGAGTGAAAAGAACGACACACGCCTGTGTGCATTTGCCCCGGCGGGAAGCACGCGATCGGCGATTTTTTCGACGCTCGTGAATGCGGCAGCGGCCGGCCCGGCCTCGTCCCCAACGCGCACGAGCAGCACCGGCGAAGGCGTCGATGGCGTGAAGGGGCGCGTCATCTCGAAGTGGTCATGCGGCGCGCCTTGGCGCCAGGCGAGTATCGGCGTCGGCTCATCGCGCAGATAGTAGAGCAATTCGGCGGTTATGGCCCGGTCGTCGCTGAGGAGCGCCGCAAACGGCTTACCGGCGGCCGCAGCCGCGGCAAGTTCCGCCCGGGTCGCCTCGCCCACTTCCCGCCAGCCGAGCGTGCGGGCGAACGGATCGGGCTTCAGCGGGAGGGGCAGGCGGCCCGCCGTCGCGGTGCCGAAGACGAGCAGCGCGAGGATCACCCCGTGCAGCACGAACGAGGCTTTCAGCCATCCCCAGTCGCCATCGCGCACCATGGTCGCAACGACGAGCACGCTCGCGGCGACATAGGCCGGCGCTGCCCAGTTGGCGTGCGCGCGCGACAGGAACGCCTGCACCAGAATAACGGCAATGATCGGCAGCGAGAACGCCAGCAGCAGGCGGTCGGGATCGCCGATACCCTTGCGGGCGCGCCACGCGATCACCAGGAGGCCGGCGAACAGGATCGGCCCGAACACCGCGAACTGCGCGCCGAAGAACTCCAGCGCCTTGTTCGGGTGCAGCAGCGAGCCGCCCCAGTTGGCGTTGTCCGCCGTGTGGGAGAAGGTCGCGAAACTGTTGGTGTAGTTCCACACGAGGTTCGGCACGATCATCGCAACGCCGATTCCCAGCGCCAGATAGAGCCGCCAGTCGCGCAGCAGCGTGCGCCGCTCGGGCGTGAAATAGAAATAGACGCCTGCGCACACGATGAACCACACCATCGCGTACTTGGCGTTGAGGCCCGCGCCGAACGCAACGCCGAGCAGCAGTGCCGGCCAGAGCTTGTCGGTCGTCGCCAGCGCCGTGAAGCCGACGAGTGCCAGCGCCCAGCACAGCAGCAGCGGCACGTCAGTGGAGATGATCCCCGCCGACAGCGAAACGCCGGGCAGCGTCGCGAACGCGAGCGCCGAAAGCGCGCCGATGCGCCCGTCGTAAAGCCGGCTCCCGAGCCAGAACACCGCGAGCGCGGTTGCCGTGTGCAGAAGCGGTGAAGGCAGGCGCACGCACGTCTCTCCGGCACCGCACGCCGTCGTGGCGGCACCGATGATCCACGCGATGAGCGGCGGCTTCGAGAAATACCCCAGCGCCGGATCGACGCTCCACGCCCAATACTGCGCCTCATCGAAGAAGAGGTCGGTGGCGTTCACATACAGCGCCGCGAGGCGCAGACACAGCAACGCTGCGAGCCCTGCAATGAGCAGCATGGCCCAGTTGAAATCACGGCTGCGGTCTATGTGGCCCGTGGCGACTGGCATTGCCCACCCTGAAGAAAGTGCTGGGAAACGGCGGCCGGCGGGCTGAAGGCCGCCGCTGGCCCATTTACAGGCTCAAAGCGCCCCCGTGAAGATGCTGCGGCCGTTGCCCTGCCGCTATCTCGCCGCATCGTCGCAAGTGTGGGGATATTCGGCCATCCCATCGTGGAGTAGAGGCCCGGCGGGGTTTATCTCCACACCACTGATTCTGTTGCTATTGCGCCGCCTGAAAGCGCCCAGCGCCTGGAATTTACTAGCTTGGACGACTTCGCCCATGACTGGTATCTTTCGACCCGCCAAGGGGCTATGTGGGAGGCGTCGCGGCGAGTCCTGGTGGGATAGGGGCACTTGATGCGCGTCACCGTGGTTATTCCAGCGCTCAACGAGGCAGGCAACATCGGCCGCCTCATCGAGGAGACGTATGCGGCGGTTCCCGTCCAGCGCCTCGCCGAGGTGATCGTCGTCGACGACGCCAGCACCGATGCCACGCCCGCCGAGATCAAGTCCCTCATCGCTTCCGGCAAATTCCGCGGCCTGCGCTATCTGCGCCATGCCGAGCGCAGCGGCCAAAGCTGCGCCCTGCGTTCAGGCGTACTGGCGGCCACAAGCCCCATCATCGCCACCATGGACGGCGACGGACAGAACGATCCGAAGGATATTCCGCATCTGCTCGATGCCCTCGGCACGCCCGGCGGCCAGGGCCCCGCGCTCGTCAATGGCTGGCGCAAGGACCGCAAGGATACCGGCTCTAAGCGTTGGGCATCGCGCACCGCCAATTGGATCCGCGATGCGGTCCTGAAGGATGATTGCCCCGACACCGGCTGCGGCATCAAAGTCTACTGGCGGGAAGTTTTCCTGCGGCTGCCCTTCTTCACCAGCATGCACCGCTACATGCCGGCGCTTTTCCAGACCTACGGCCATAAAGTTGCCTACGTGCCGGTGAACGACCGGCCCCGGCAGGCGGGCGTCTCGAAATACAACAACCTCAACCGCGCCCTTGTCGGCCTCTACGACCTCGTCGGCGTGAGCTGGCTGCGCAGGCGCACGAAGGTGCCGCCCATCGTCGAGCACCATCCCGAGGCGCAGACGGTGGCGGACATCGCCACGCGCCTCAAGACCGCGAACGATGACGACGCCACGCGCACGGCGTCCGAAAAAAGCTGAACGGCAGTATCAGAGCATCCGCTTCGGAACGGTAACCCATGGATCATCTCCACACTCTCGTCGCGATGCTCAGCCAATGGTGGGGCTCGACGCCGATAAACGAAAAGATGTGGCTCGGCGTCGGCTTCTTCGCTCAGCTCATGTTCTCCATGCGCTTCATCGTGCAATGGATCGCCAGCGAGCGCGCGCGCCGCTCCATCGTGCCGGAAACCTTCTGGTACTTCAGCCTCATCGGCGGCGCGATGCTGCTCGCCTATGCCGTCTATCGGCTCGATCCGGTCTTCATGCTGGGGCAGGCCATGGGCCTCGTGATCTACAGCCGCAACATCTACTTCATCCGTGCGCACAATAAGAAAGAAGCGGCGGACGCAGCGGCAGCAGGCGCGGCGCCCAGCGCGCAATAGCGGCGGCGATCGTCGGATTCCCGCCATTTTCGCCCGCTGCGATCGCTCGGTCGCAGCGGTCTCAGCCGCCACTGCTGTCACGCACGCTTTTTTCGGCGCCGTTCTTTGCCCGGCCTTCCATCCAACGCACCGCGGCAAGGATGACCGTAGCCAGCACCGTCGCCATCACCGCGACGATGCCGTAGCCCACACCGCATGCCACGCCGATCGCGCCGGCGAGCCACATCCCAGCGCCCGTCGTCAGACCTTTCACATCCCTGCCCGATCGGAAGATCGCGCCGGCGGCGAGAAAGGCCACGCCTGCCGTTACGGCTTCGATCACGCGGATGGGATCGGTGCGCCCGCCTTGGTGCACCACGTCGGCATGCAGCTCCAGCGTGATGAGCGTGAACAGCGCCGCCGCAAGCGCCGTAAGCATGTGCGTGCGCAGACCGGCGGGCCGGTCCAGCCACTCCCTGTCGAAGCCGATGATCCCTCCGAGCGCGACAGCAAGCAGCATGCGGGCGGCGATGACGCCTTCGGATAGATCGGTATTCGACGGGTCGAACATGTGCGGATTACCCGTTGTAACGCGCTAGAGGATGACCGGCCGGCAACTCACAGCGCGGGTAGCCAATGCGGTTAAACGTCAATTCGAGACAAAGGTTGCGGATAGCGCCCACAGCGGGCTTCACAGCCGCGAAAATTATGCTATAAGCCGCAAATCGAAGCCGCTCGGTGACGGGCGGCTTTTCTTGTCGCCGCAGTTATGCGCGGCGGCCGCTCCCCGGATATGCTGGTTTAGCGCTTCCCAGGGAGCACGCGTTGGTGACGCGGGGTGGAGCAGCCCGGTAGCTCGTCAGGCTCATAACCTGAAGGTCGTAGGTTCAAATCCTGCCCCCGCAACCACCTTTATTTGCAGCGCTCTTTCGGCGGCTGTTTCCGCAGAATTCTTGGCCCCTTGCGAGAGTGCAAGGATACCGCCAAGCTCCCCCCGAACTTCGAGACGATATTCGCCGCCATCGTTGGGGCTGATGCGGACCTCTTCGATAATACTGCGCAGTAGCTCGATGGCCTCGCGGTCCGTATCGGAGCGAATCAGGTCGCTCAAGACTTCGACCCGGGCGCGGTAGATAGACGCCAGATTCGGATGTAGAAGCGGCTGCTCATCACCGCTTAACGCCAACTCGCTTTTAAGTTGGGCCTGCTCTGCCTCGAGCACCTTGAGCTTGGCGTTGATCGCAGTTGCATCGGCGCCATCGAGAATCGCATCGACGAGCCGTTTTATTTGCCGATCCACCCGCTCAAGCTCGCGGCGCATCGCGATCCTCGCCGACGAAGCCTCCGAACGGATGCGGTTGACCTCGGCGATAAACTCCCGCGTAAACTCCTCGAACAGCGCCGGCTCCATGAGCCGAGTCTTGAGACAGTCCAGAATGGCCTGCTCGATCTTGTCACCCCGGACAGTGACACGATTGGTGCAGGTAGCCCTGTCGCGCGCTCCGGCACACGCAAAGCGGTTAGCGCCGGATTTCGTATAGCTCGCTCCGCACGCGCCACATTTCAGCAAACCTGAAAGCAAATAGCGCGGGCGCTTGACCTGCCAAAATACCGGCTGCTTACAATCGGGCCGCGTCCCGCGCGCCATCTCCGCTTGTCGCGCCTTAGCCCTGTCCCAAAGGTCTTGCGGGACAATCTGCAATTCAGGAACGTCGGTCACCACCCAGCTCTCGCGAGGATTGAGGCGCGACTGCCGCCGACCGGTCTCAGGATTCTTCATGTACTTGAGCCGGTTCCAAACCAGCCTGCCGATATAAAGCTCGTTGTTGAGGATCCCTGTTCCGCGGGCGGCGTTTCCATTGATCGTAGACGGCCCCCACGATTGTCCCGAGGGTCCAGCAATGCCTCTGATATTCAAATCCTTCGCAATCGAGCGTGGTGAAGCTCCGTCTCCATAGGCTGCGAAAATTTCCCTTATAACGGCGGCCTCACGGTCGTTGATCGTGCGCAAACCAAGCTCTGCCCCATCCATTTGGGGCGATCCTCGGACCACATCGTATCCATACGAATTGCCGCCACCCGAGCGACCTTTTTCCACACGCCCGCGCAAACCCCGATGGGTCTTTTCAGCAAGCTGCTTCAAGTAAAGCGCACCGATGGTGCCTGAGAGCCCAACATGTAGTTCGGTAATCAGCCCCTCACTCACCGTCGCAATCTGGATGCCCAAAAAGGCAAGACGCTTGAACAGGTGTGCCACGTGTTCCTGATCTCGCGAGAGGCGGTCAAGGGCTTCGGCAACGACCACATCGAACATTCCGCGCTGAGCATCATCGATCAGCTTCTGATAGCCGGGCCTTAATAGCGACGCCCCGCTCATCGCGCGGTCATGGTAGGCGTGGAGATATGTCCATCCTTCGCGGGAAATGCGCTCGCGACAGATGCGTATCTGATCCTCAATGGACTCACTTCTTTGAAGATCACTGGAGTAGCGGGCGTAGATTACAGCGCGCACAGCAGCACCCCTCAGGAAAGCGCATCAGTGATCGTCACTGTTTTGCGATGCGCCTCAGTCTAGCACGCGTCTCAGCGAGATGGGCAGCATACCGTTCACTCGCCTGCACCGACCGCGCTTGATTGTAATGGCGCTCACCGACGTCGGGCGAAGCATGCTGAAGTATTCCCGGCGTCAAGCCAACTATTTCCGGGGCGGAGATGGCCAAGAATGTTGCGGCCGCACGACGAAAATCGTGGAGGCCCATCCGCTTGCCGAAGCGCGCGAAAACCCTAGCACGAACGATATCGTATATGCGGCCGGGTGAAAGTCGCTCTCCGCGGTAGGAAACCCATAAGCCATCATGTGCATAACCGCCAAGCAGTCGTGGGCGGACCTCTTCGAGGTAATGGCGAAAGTAGGGAACCAAAGGGTGAGGCACGCTGAACTCTTCAGCCCGCTTGCCTTTGGTATCATCTGCACCCAAGAGGAGGTTCACCCCCGCATCATTCAGCTCAACATGGCGCGTGATGGTAAGAGCAGCGATGCTGCGTCTGCGTATGGGCCAAACGCTTAGGAGAGCCACAAGCAATCCGTCGCGGTATTGAATACCTCGCACTTTATGTTCCGATCCGGCATGCTCCATCGCACCCTGCATCAATTCGATACCGAGATCGAGCGTGCGCCACGGAGCTACTAGAATTGGGAACCGATCCTCTGGTCTAGCGCAAGCGTTCAGACGAGATCGCGCCAACCTCAACCAGTTCCAATCGCTCGCTGGGCTGATCAGGCGCGCTGCGAAATAAAGATTGTCGACAGCAATGGCGACGGATGTAGGTCGCGTCCCACTGAGGTATTCGATGAACTGCCGCACTCGCTCACGAGTAATTCGAGCAGCGGGGGGCAACTCGAGATCGCGCCCATGCTGTGCGCGCAAAAATCCGAGCCACCTGCGGTACGCGGTCTTGATGAGCTTTCGCGTCCCCTCAGCCAAATGCGCTCCAGGACCAGCGGTTTCGCCGAAGATGTCTCCGGCGACATAGGCTGCATCGAAAGCGGCGCGATCAGCCGCCGGCCACAGATGCTCCGGAAGGTGCTTCGGAATTTTCATCGCCGACGCTTCCCATTACGACGCTTTAAGCGCAGCGCCTCGCGTTGCTTGCAAAGAAACTCGCTATAGGCGCGACTAGCGCGCCGCATCGATGAGCCCGCGTAAATGCGCGTTGTCTTGCTCCAGGCATGGCCGAGCAACGTGCGCAAGGTTTCGAAATCTTGGGGATGCCGCTCGAGGTACGACGTCGCCGCAAAATGCCGAAATTGATGCGGCGTCATCTTGATGCCGACGTGTGTCGCGATCGCTTCGCAGATCTGGTGCGTGAGCGTCTCCTGATGTTTGCGGATCCCACGCTGCGTTACGAATAAATGTCCGTTCGGATTCATGCCCAATCCAGCCAAAAAGCGCCGGTACCATTGAATTCGCGCGGCGACGTCTGGTGGGAGTTGCGCCTCGATGTCGACCCGCTTCGATTTTGTGCGGCCAGCCGGTATGTGCAGAAGGAGCGCGCCCTTATCGCCATCCGGCTCGATAAAGTTTTCCCGCCAGTGAAGTTCGATGAGGTTCTGCGATCTCAACGGAATCGCGAGCAGGATATCGATCGCAAGACCCATTTGTGCCTCGACCAAACGAGGCCACCGCCCGGACGCAACGTCTTTTTCAACGCGAGCCTTGAGCTGCTCCGGCAGGAAGATAAGTTTCGCGCGGAGATGGTCCGATTCCAGCTGACGCAGTACGCGCTTGTTCTTCTCCGTGAGGTCGAAAGACACGGCCGGGAGTTTTGCAACGATACGCCTGAGCCTTGACAAATCTTCGTCGCTCACGCGCTCGGAGTACTTTGCCACCTGGATCAGAGTTTTGCCCATCGCTTGAGCAAATGCATTCGGCGTAGAATGAGCACGGTTGTGATAATGGCGCAGGACGGCTCGAAACGACTCCGGGGAGACGATATCCGCCAGCGTCTTCAGTTGCCGGCCTTCCGTCTTTAGCACCGACGCCGCAAGGCGAATGTGCTCGCGCTGCTGCCGCAGTGTCGTCTCCGCGAGCGGTCGCACAGGCGCGTGCTCGCTGAAAACATCCGGAGATCGGCGCATCTCCAGATACGTCTCAACATCACGCTGAAAGTCTTCGGCGAATTGCTCGAGCTTGAAGTGCCTGGATGGCGGGCGAAACGAAATGGGGCTGAGGCTGACATCGGGCCAGCCAATTGCTACCGCCCGCGCTCGGTTCCAGTGCACAGGCACGCCACGTACGATATCGCGTGGACGGGGGTGCAGAGTACGATGCGTAACCCACTCATGAAAGGCTGCGACAGTGGCATCGTTCACAGCGCAAGGAGAAATACCACGCACTACGCAGAAGTTGCCAAACGCCGCCAGTCCATTTGCGAGGGCCTTATTTTTTGCGACGCCCCGCATCAACGGGCCCCAGTCCGGATCCTTGAGCGCCAATCCGCGTCCGGGGTCGTCAGCTACCCCAGCCATCTGAAGAGCAGCGGCTATGAGGCTGCGCATGTTCGCAAAGTGCTTCGCGCTCACACCATGCGCGGCGGGACGGATAGCGGCCAACTGGAGCCTCACAGCCGCGACATCGACCGGAAACGCAGCCGGGCTCATGTGGGCCATTTCGCAGACGCGTCTGATTGCCGACATTAGGTCGCGCTTGCGCGTAGCATGAAGTTCAGCCTCGCCTATGTGCGCAAGCAGATCTTGAAAGGTCACCACACGTGAACATTTCAGCATTTCGCGCTCCAAAAGCTCATAGGTGACAGGGCGTGACAGATGGTGACATTCGGGAATTCTCACATGAAAGACCTGGAACGATTTCTCGCCCCACGCTCTCCCGACATCGCCTACGGCGGCCTTTTTGTGAGATCTCGCTGTCCCAAGAGCGCACCTTCCAGGTCGGCAATCGCGACACGTCGCGTGCCGCCGATTCTCGTGGATGGAAGCGCGCCGCTGCTGATCCAGCGCCGCACCGTTCGCAGCGATATTCCAAGATGGTGCGCAACCTGAGCCGCTGAGAGATATGCCGCGACCTCGTGCTCGGAACCGCGCCGAGCTACGTCGCGGGCCGCTCGGCGCCCGAGGATCCGCGCTAGGCGCTTGAGCTGCTCATCGGGGGGAAGTTGTCTCGTCATCCGCCCCACCTACACCGACGAGGCCAGGTGGCAGCGAGATTGGGTAAGTTCGCGTCGAAGCAGTTCGCGTCAAACGTGACGCCGAGCTAACGCCTTCACGCGATCACGCCACTGCAACGGGATCTGCTCGATTTTTAACGGCCGACCCGCTGCGTCGAGAAACGAACACAGCTTGGATCCCCGGCCATATTTGAGCGTCGAGAAGGAGTCCGCCCCGGTAAGCGCCTTATAGATTCCAAGCATCGCGCTCACCCACTGATTCAAAGGCCGGTTGCCGTCGTACGTTTTGAGGCCGCGCGATTCCCCGAAATCAAACGAATCCCGTGCAGCCTGAGTAGCGCGACCACGAATGTCGATTGCAGCACGGGCCGACGCTACAATCTGAGGGAGGACAGCGATCGCCTGGATTGATCGCAAACAATCGTCCTCTGAAGCGTCCTCATACGCGAGCACGAGCGCGTCGAAGATTTCTCGATCTGCGGGACCTTCTGCGGCATCGTTCGCATCTGCCACGCCTAGGTGGCCAAGTAGGCGAGTCGCAGCCTTCGAAATCTGGAGCAGCTTCTTTCGAACGTCGGACGGCTTCGTGCTAGGCCGGCGAGGTGGACTTCCAACTTCCAGGCGGTACCAGCGAGCAGCACCCTCAAAGGCCTCAGAATGACGCTTTACTCTGGAGGGCAAGACACCCAGCGCTTCTGCAATCAGCTCGTAGTCATTGTCGGAATACCGGCTCGCATACTTTGACGCGCGCCTTGCAATTTCTTCCCGCGAAAGTTTAGGGCTGCGCGATTTCCTCGCAGCTTTCTCCGAAAGGTTTCGCCGCTGGGGCATCAGAGTTCTCCACGCAAGATTCGATCGAAGAACCGTACGCAGGTTTGGCCGATGAGGTAGCTATCCGCGGATCGCCCGGGGCTGTAAGCGCGATGCGAATGGTAAGTGCGCCTCACTTTTTAGCCTCATCATCCGGCATGACCAGGTCGACATGGCCGACGCCCAACCCTAGCAACCTAATGCAATGACGAATGGAGTTGCTGAGGGCACGATCCGAGTGTTGTCCGTCTCCAAGGGCCTGCTGCGGCGCTATGCCGAAATTCCAATCAGCGCATCTTGGCCCTGTGGCTTCAAATTTCCTAGCACTTCGACTTTACTTTCGCTTCGGCAGTTAGACCGGCTTCAACTAACCGCCTGATCGCCTCTGCGCGCGCGGGGATTTCCGGCTGCTGACGGCGCCATTCATCGACTTTTCGCCAAAAGGAGGTCGAGAGCCTGATCTGATAAGGGCGAACTTCATCTTCATCCATGTGCACACTATGGATCAGTACCACTGACGACGGTCAATCCATCGGCAATATCAAGTAGTTACGATATATCTATTGTATAATGTATATCGCCGATGCTAGAAGTTGCGCGACCAAAACGGGCGCTCATAAATCCGATAGTCGCAGTGACACTGAAGTCAGATACAATAGACCGGGCGTGCGAAATATGCGGATCTCCGCATGCGGAACTCCTCCACGTTTCCGTGCACTGGCCTCTCGTCCAGTGCAACCAGTGCAGCTTCGTCTATCTGCAAAAGGTACCGACGTACGCGGCCCTCGCCGCCAATTTCCCATGGGAAGTGACCTTCGCATCCGAAAAGCAGCGGCGCGCAAAATCGCGCTTCGGCTGGCTGGACGCAGCAACGCGGTGGCGCACCTACCCCGGCCAAGTCCTCGACCGGCATCGGAGCAGGCATGTACTTGGCCTCACCGGTAACGTCCTTGACGTTGGCTGCGGCGGTGCCTGCCGCGTGCCGGCTGGCCCAACGCCCTTTGGTATTGAAATCAGCGCCGCATTAGCCTCCCAGGCGGCACGGGCATTTGCTACCCGTGGCGGCAGCGTCGTTCATGCCAGCGCGGTGGAGGGGATCGATACTTTTGCTGACGCCTTCTTCTCGGCAATTCTCATGCGCTCGTATTTGGAGCATGAGGCCCAGCCCCGGCTTGCGCTGCAGAAGGCGTTCCGCAAGCTGACACCAGCAGGCAAAGTGTTCGTGCGCGTGCCGGACTACGGATCTATCAATCGTCGCGTCTCGGGGAAACGTTGGTGTGGCTTTCGTTTCCCCGACCACGTGAACTATTTCACAGGGCGCTCTCTGCGTCGGCTCGCTGAAGACACCGGCTTCACCTACAGGCGGATCAATTGGCTATCGCCATTTGACGACAACATCATTGCGATCCTGACCCGACGTTGATGGCGGCTAGCCTACGAGCTGCGGGCCAGCGGCTGAAATGCGCGACAGAGGGTGCAACTCCATCTCCAGTTCCGCCTTGAGGCTCCCGATGTCGCGAAATATGGAAGCAACCGCGAGAAGGTGCCCGTTGCCCTTGAAGCGCACGAGGCAATCCCTGCGGTCGACATCGCCGTCGATTTCGAGTGAATCCCACCGTTCGGCGTGACCTACATAATTGATCGGAACATCGTAATGCTGTGTCCAGAAAAATGGCACGGCATCGAACTCGACCTTGCGACCCAGCATATTGAGGGCCGCGGTCTGCCCCATGCGCTCGGCAACGACCCAGTGTTCCACACGTATCCTTTCACCGGAGCCGCGATACGGCCACCGGGCGACATCGCCAGCGGCGAATATTCCTTTCATGCTCGTCTCGAGAAAGGGATTGACCAACACGCCGCGGGCGATGGCAAGGCCTGCATTTTCGGCAAGCTCGGTTCGTGGTCGGACGCCGATGCCGACGATGACGAGGTCTGCCTCGATGACCACACCTCGTTTGGTCGTCACCGCGCTGGCGTCGATGCGAGTAGGCGCGTCCTCCAGGTGAAACATGACACCATGCTCTTCATGCAGAAGGCGCAGAAAATCCGCCATCTGCGAACCCAAGACACGCTCCATCGGCCGTTTGTCCGGCGCCACCACATGGACTTCTAAATTGCGCGACCGAAGCGACGCGGCCGCCTCCAGACCAATGAAGCCGGCGCCTATCACCACCACCTTACGAGCGGTTGACGCCGCCTGGATGATGGCGCGCGAGTCCGCGAGGGAGCGCAATGTAAATACGTGCGGGAGGTCCGCGCCGGGAATCGAGAGCACATTCGGCTCCGCACCCGTAGCAAGCAAAAGCCCATCAAAAGGGACCTTCGTGCCGTCGGCTGTCACGATCTCGCGCGAGAGCGGGTCAATACGCTCCACGCGTGTCGCCAGGCGGAGATCAATGTCGTTGTCCGCGTAAAATGACTCGGTTCCCAGGGGCAGCCATTCCTCTGCTGCAGTTCCCGCCAAATAGTCCTTCGAAAGATTTGGGCGGTCGATGGGCGGCGCCTCATCTTCACTCAGCATAACGATGCTGTTCTGATATTCCGAGCGTCTGAGCTTGGCTGCGGCAGCGAAGGCCGCTCCACCTCCACCGATGATGACAATCCTGTCGGGGCCGCTTCGTCGTGCAGATGGGATCGGCTTCGGTAGGGCACGTCTCTCATGCACGAAGATTTTATCGTCGGATCGCTCCACGACCCAGCAGGATATTGGCCGCAATGCCGGGGCGCGAAGGTTCTCACCGGTGCGCAGATCGAAACTCGCATGGTGCCATGGACAGCGAATGGTGTTCTCGACAACGAGGCCTTCAGCTAGCGGGCCGTCATAGTGGGTGCATCGCGCGCCCACGGCAAAAACCTCCTGACCGCAGCGCACGAGCAGCACATCGTGTTCGCCCACATGGCCGAGGAGCTTGCCGTCTTCGAGATCGGCTAATGCGACACCTAGGGTCAGATCCGGCCCCCTCGACACCGTTGACTGCTGTGTCATTCGACACTCCCGTTTTGCTGACAGCCGCTCAAGCCACCAAGCCGAGTAACTTCCGGTGCGTCGACGTTTGATTGCGGAAGATTCATGCGGCTCCGCCCACCATGGCTGCATTGAGGTTCATCATTCTTCTTCTGGCACGGGCGAGCGGCGCTGAATTTACCGAACGTGCTTGAATGGTTGGATGCGACAGCCGTGGAATGGTTCCCGCTGCAAGCGACGAAACGTGCATCGAGGGCACGGACCGGCGGCGGCGCCCACCGGTCCTGCCGGGCTGATCTAGGGAAGAGTCCACACGGTCAGAGATCCGCCGAGAGCGGTATAATTATTGAGGCCAGCGTAGCCGCCGACCACGCCAAGACCATCTGTCGGATTGGTCAGGCCCGCGGCGAGGCCGATTCCGGCCCAGCCGCCGACGCCGGAATAGACGCCGATGTGTTGCTTGCCTTTGTGCATATACGTAAACACGTTGCCGACGATGCCGGACGGAGTCTTGAATTTATAGAGTTCTTTGCCGTCCTTTTGATCGACGCATTTCAGGTAGCCTTCGAGAGTGCCATAGCAGGCAATGCCGCCAGCTGTGGTGAGAGCCCCCGACCACACCGAGAACAACTCAGGATTGGACCATACGATTTTGCCCTTTGCGGCATCCCAGGCAATGAAGTTGCCCATGTGAGGATCATCCTTTGGCGGATACATCGACAGCGTGGCCCCGACATAAGGCTGTCCTGCGGTGTATTGGACCTTAAAGGGCTCGTAATCCATGCACACGTGATTGGTCGGCACGTAGAAGAGTTTCGTCAAAAATGAATACGACGCCGGCTGCTGGTCTTTTGCGCCGAGAGCCGCAGGGCAAACGTTCGTGGTGTTGACGTCAGGCCCGTTCAAGAACGTCGACTTGGACGCGACCACCGAGGGTCTGCCGTAATTCGCGCTCTCGGGATTAAGGTCTACCCCCGTGGTCCAGTTCACCACCGGATCGTACTTCTCGGCGACAAGGGGAATGCCCGTCTTCCGGTCGAGCGTATACGCGATGCCGTTGCGGTCGAAATGCACCAGAATGTTGTGCTTCGTACCTTTGATCTCCATGCCGTCGACAAGGATCATCTCGTTGACGCCATCGTAATCCCACTGGTCGAACGGGGTCATCTGGTATGCCCAGGCGGCGACGCCCGTATCGGGATTACGTGCGATGATCGACATGGTCCACTTCTGATCCAGCGGCTTGCCGTCAGCACTCGCGCGCTGCGACGGGTTCCAGGTCGATGGGTTGGCGGTGCCGTGGTAGAAGAGGTTCAGGACCGGATCGTATGAATACCAGCCCCATGCGGTGCCGCCGCCAATTTTCCACTGATCGCCGTTCCATGTTTTCAGCGAGCTGTCCTTGCCCACGGGCTTGCCGAGAGAAACTGTCTTTTCGGGATCGAACAAGAGATCGCTGTCGGGTCCGACCGAGTAACCACGCCAAACGCGCTTGCCATTCTTGATATCATACGCGGTGATATGTCCGCGCACGCCGAACTCCGCGCCGGAATTGCCGACGATGACTTTGTCGCCGATGACAATGGGTGCGCTGGTACCGGACTCACCCTTTTTTGGATCGCCGTTGACGACCTTCCACACTTCCTTGCCCGTCTTGGCATCGAGCGCGACGAGCGTCGTGTCGGCTTGGTGAAGGAAAATCTTGCCGTCGGCATATTGCAGGCCACGGTTCACCGTATCGCAGCACATAATGGGAATGACGGAGGCGTCCTGCCTGGGCTCGTATTTCCAGATGATTTTTTGCTCGTCGTTCAGATCTAGGGCGAAGACGGTGTTGGGAAACGGTGTCGTAATAAACATCGTGTCACCGATAACCAGCGGCGCACCCTCGTGACCACGCAGGACGCCGGTGGAAAAGGTCCAGGCGGTCTTCAGCTTCCCGACATTCTGCGTGGTGATCTGATCGAGCTTCGAGTACCGGGTGTTTGCATAATCGCCGGCCTGTTGCGCCCAGTTATTGGGATCGGCCGAAAGCTTGGCGATGCTTTCGTTGGCAGCTGCCGGACCGGCTGCAAGCAATGACAACACAATGGCGGCGCACAGGCCGCCAGATGGAGCCGTGTTCATGGTGTATCCAATCAACAAAGAGGCGGTGTAAGCGAACAGTCGCTACAAAAGACGCCCGTCGACCGTGTGCTGGAGGTGATCGGCAGCTTCGCGAGGCGGTGCGACGGCGTCTCTGGCTTGTATGTGGTGACGAGCCGAATGCGCTGGAATCGGGAATTCTACCTATGCGTCTTTGCCGAAAACGCCATGGGTTAAACGGAACAGATGCGACAGCGTCGGTGCGTGCATCTTCGCCATGATGTGTGCGCGATGGTGCTCAGCGGTTCGCGTACTAATACCAAGCCGTGCAGCTATGACCTTATTTAAGTGTCCTTCAACCAGCAGAGCGAGCACCTCGCGTTCCCGCGGGGTCAGTAGCGCAAGGTTCCCCAGCGCCAGTTCCCGATCGGCGCGTCGTCGGGCGATCTCGTCGCGTCGGTCAAGCGCCTCGTCGAGGGCCTCAAGCAATATTTTGGGGTCTACCGGTTTTTCGATAAAATGCACCGCGCTGGCACGCATGGCCTCAACCGCCATCGGCACGCTGCCCTGGCCCGTTATGACGACCAACGCCGCCTGAATATTCTTTCGCGCGAGATGTTGCTGCAGTTCCAGACCGCTCATGCCCGGCAGGCACACATCCACGACGGCGCAAACCGGCGTTGTGTCTGTCAGTGCGCTCAAAAACTCCTCGCCCGACGCGAAGGTCCGGCAACGGTGCCCGCATACCCGGAAAAGCAAGGACAAGGCATCCCGGATGGCCGCGTCGTCATCAACCACGTAAACGGTGGCATCGTGCTTCATAACGTTACGGGCAAAACCACGTGAAAGCATGTTCCCTTAGGAGCCGCCGGCTCCCACCATATTTTTCCACCATGGGCTTCAACGATCTGGCGGGTGAGAGGAAGCCCAAGGCCCATGCCGCGAACTTTTGTTGTCTGAAACGGCTCGAACAAGTGCTCGGCGATTTCCGAGGCAACGCCCCGTCCATTATCGTTCACGATGATTTCGATCGTTCTGACCTCATGATGGCAACACACACGCACGGCGCCGGCCTGGGTGTCCGCCGCAGCATCGATGGCGTTGCTCAAAAGATTGATGAGAACCTGTTTGATTTGAAGCGGGTCCGCCATGACGATGGGAACCATCGCCGGCTCGACATCGATGCTGACAGCCCTTGCCGTCGCTTCATCGCGAAGCCGTTCGGCCACGCTCCGTATGAGGTCCTGCAGGTTGATCGGAACGAACTCGGCTTTTTCCATCGTTAGAAAGCCGCGAAGCCTCTGCAGGACGTCGCGCGTGCGCTTGACCTCGGCCTCTGCCTTTTTCATTGTTTCGGCCAGGATTGCGCGATCGAGTTCGCCCGCCTTCAGGAGCTGACGGCTTACACCGATATAGGATGCGAGGGCGGACAATGGCTGACTGAGCTCATGCATGAGCGCAACACGCATGGCCGCGGTTATGGCAAGATGCGCCGCAGGCTTCTCAGGCTTGTCCTGCGAAAGGAAGGTGTCCAAAGCTTGAAGTGACATCACAGCTCCTTACCGCCGACGACCCCTTAGAGCCATTCCGGCGACAGATAGCGAAGTCAACCTTCAGGAATTCGGCGATGCACTCGCCCGATCGATACAAGAGAACTCGTCACGTGCGAGCCTCTCATTCTTTCACATGTTCGCGGATCATGGCACTGTAATGCCGCGATACCCGAGGTGATGGACGGTTGACCTAAACGATCAGTCATCCATCCTATCGGCACCGCTTCTTGAATCAAGCGCCTAGGCCCGATCAAGCGATCACATGCGCCTTACTGGTTCTTTTCCACGCAACCACCGAAGGCAAGGCCAGTTGAACGCCGGATAACGCGCTTATTCGGTTCGCGGGGCGAAGCATAACCAAAACGTTCTGTTAAACGAAACGTTACAAGCCCGATATTCTGGCCCTCTCATTCACGGCCGATACTGTCGCATCGACTCCTCATCAGGTTGTCATGCCGTAATGCGTGGAAGCGTGTTGTACGTATGAAAGGGCACCGGCGAAGGCAGCCCCCATTCCAGGGTCGTGGCGCCTGCGCCCCAGGGGTTTCCATCTGCTGCGCGTCGACGCCAAAATGCCTCAAGGACGCCGATAAAAAAGAACATCAGGCCAAGCGCCGTGATGTAGGCCCCGACCGATGAGATTTTGTTCCAAGTCTCGAACGCATCGGGATAGTCGGCGTAGCGCCGCGGCATTCCCGCCAATCCCAGAAAGTGCATCGGCAAGAACGCGATGTTGGCGCCGATAAACGTCAGCCAGAAATGCAGCCTGCCGATCGTTTCGGAGTAGTGGTATCCCGTCATTTTCGGGAACCACAAATACCAGCCAGCAAAGATGCCGAACACCGCCGCGACAGACAGGACATAGTGGAAGTGCGCCACAACGTAATAAGTATCGTGTAGCAGGCGATCAACGCTCGCGTTGGCGACCATGATACCCGTGACACCGCCGATCGTGAACATGAAGATGAAGCCAAGCGCCCACAACATCGGGACCCGGAACCGAACCGATCCTCCCCACATGGTTGCCGTCCAAGAAAAAATTTTAATGCCCGACGGGACAGCGATGACCATCGAGGTGAAAGCGAAAAATTTCTGAGTCTCCACACTGACCCCAGAGTCGAACATGTGATGGGCCCAGACGATAAAGCCGATGACACCGATCGCTACCAGTGAATACGCCATGCCGAGGTATCCGAAGATCGGCTTGCCCGAGAACGTCGCGACCACTTGGCTGATGATGCCGAAGGCAGGGAGGATCATGATGTAGACTTCGGGGTGTCCAAAAAACCAGAACAGGTGCTGGTACAGGACAACATCGCCGCCGCCTGAAGGCATAAAGAATGCCGTGCCGAAGTTGCGGTCTGCGAGGAGCATGGTAAGGGCCCCGGCGAGCACCGGGATCGAGAGCAGCAGAAGAAAACTCGTCACCAGCATCGACCAAACGAAAAGCGGAATCTTGTGAAGCGTCATGCCTGGCGCTCGCATGTTGAAAATGGTGGTGATCATATTGATTGCACCGAGGATGGACGAGGCTCCGGCGACATGCAGCGCCAGGATCGTGAAATCGATAGCAGGGCCGGGCTGCCCCGTCGTGGAAAGCGGCGGATAGAGCGTCCAGCCTCCTGCCGGCCCTAACATGCCGGGCTCGCTCTCCATAAACATGGAAATGCCGAACAGCGCGAACGCGGCAGGCAGAAGCCAGAAAGATACATTGTTCAAGCGCGGGAAGGCCATGTCCGGGGCACCGATCAGAAGCGGCACAAACCAATTACCGAAGCCACCAATAAGCGCAGGCATGAGTGTGAAGAAGATCATTATGATGCCGTGTGCCGACATCAGGACGTTGTAAGTATGAGACCCGAAGTACTGCAGGCCCGGCTCCTGAAGCTCCAGGCGCATCGCAATCGATAATGCTCCGCCCACAACCCCGGCGAATATGGCGAACACCATATACATCGTGCCGATGTCTTTGTGGTTCGTCGAAAACAACCAGCGCCCGAGCCCGTGTGGCCGCGCGTGGTCATCTGCATGAGCGGAGCTGGCGACGGCCATTGGACATACTCCGTTTGTGACGAACTCATATTATGAGTGTCATTGCGGATGGTCCATGGGCAAAACTACCTGTGAATGCTTGGCGGTCATCCGCATCGCCGCTACCCGTCAGCGAGTGCGGAACGCAAAAAGATCAGGGTAGCAACGATTGTTCTTCGATATATCGTGAGGCGATCCGTACCCGCCCGGTGAGGGGCGAAGGATAGGACACGAGTCCTGTTGGTCATGGCAGGAGTTGTTCCGTGGGTATGGATCGACCTAGGCTCTTACCACATACGATGTTGTTGGCGACGCGCGACGACGCTCGGAAAAGCAGAACATCACTGTGCTGCTTGAACATCGAGGGCGAGTCTCGACGGCAGACGCCCGCCGAGAACACCAACGTCACCGAAGGCAACCGCGCGCGAACGCCACAACGGTTGCCTTCGCTCTCGATGGACGATCCCGCCATCTATGAGCTGAGGAACGTCTGATGCCTGATGTCGTTTTGCCGAGTAAGCCGTCATCGCAGAACACCGGGCGAACGCATCGAGCATGCATGCCGCGTCGCGGCTCCCACTGAAGCGGACTTCCGTTCGCTTCTCGTCGCGTACGGTTAGCGGACGTCGAGGAGATCCACGTTCCGGTTCGCGGGATCAGCGTTCGTATACAAAAGCATCATCGATGGTTCGCCATCCATCGCTTTCAAGGAGCGACCGCGCCAAGTCATAAATTAAAGGCGGTTTCAATCGGGCGTTTCAGCACCACCACCCTGCTTCCGGAGGTCACGCGGCGGTGCAGGTCGATTACGTCGTGATTGAGCATTCGGATGCAGCCCGATGAAACAGCCTTGCCGATCGTATGCGGTTCGGACGTGCCGTGGATGCGGAACAGCGTGTCCTTGCCATCCTTGAAAAGGTATAGCGCAGGGGCTCCCAGCGGATTGGCCGGGCCGCCGGCCATGCCGCCCTTCCATTTCGCGTAAAGCGTAGGGTTGCGGCGGATCATGTCCGCCGTGGGCCTCCAGCGGGGCCATTCGCGCTTGTAGCCGACGAGTGCGCTGCCCGTGAATTCCAGCCCGTCCACGCCGACGCCGATTCCGTAACGGATCGCCTTGCCGTCCGGCTGGACGAGATAGAGGAAGCGCTTTTGCGTATCGATGACGATGGTGCCAGGATGTTCGGAGGTTTAAAAACCTACGAACTGGCGCAGGTTGTGCTCCGCAATCCTTGCCGTGTTGACGGCTGGCATCCGGTATTTTCCATCGGTGAGCGCTCCGTAGCGCCTCCCCGTGGCCTTCTTCCCCATTGCATCATCCGAAATTGCGACCGGCGCGACAAAGTACGACGCGCCGTCTGTGGATGCGCACGCGCCAAGGCCCGACGTCACGAGCAACAGTAGGAACGGTACTGAGATCCGGCTCCCCGAATAAAACGCATGATCCCTCCCCCGAGCAAGATTGGCGGCCAATAGCAAAACGGCCTGTCACGTTTTCGGCGACGCACTGTCGAATTCGATCAGGGCCGACTCACCGACAGCGTCCACGATTCAGATGTTCGTGCCACTTTTCCACTCATCGGGCTCGAGCTTCACCGGCCTTTCGACGTCCACAGTAAGGCGTTTGTCGGCCTCCTCGCTTACGCTCGCCCACATGACGAGCCCCACTGGCGCGCTCCGGCCAGTCCCCTTGACCTGCGCTTTCGCGAGGCGCAGCTGTCCGGTCGCGATTGCCGGCAGGACAAGCCACTCCAAGTCCTTGAGGGAGTGTTCTCGATAGACCGGCGACCCCATGAGCATCATCACCGCCTGACCGAAAACTGCCGTCAGCCGGTCTGAAATTTCGTCGCCATGCGGCTGAAGCAGCTTGGTGGCCGGCTGCTATTTCAGCAACGTTGCACTGATTATGCCCTCAGGGGCCGACCCATTTTCTTCCACCGATGTCAGCGTCATGTCTCTACTCCCAGTTGCGACCGATGAGAGAATTGGCGACGACCGTGGAAGTCAGCAACGCCGTTCAGTTCATCACCCTTATGGCACTGTTACAGGCGCCAGCTCACTTCGGAGAAAAGGCGATGGACACACGGGTAAGCTATTGATTTTTCTGTATGGATTTATACATTCCATTCACAATATTTCGTCGACCGCAATGATACGTGTTCAGTAAGTGCCGGAACCCAGCCGAGCGCCATCGCTCCGTCCATTCTTCCTCTTCTCGGTTGCGTATGTGAGAGCAAGCCACGAGGCTTTTGGGCGCGTCGTTCGTCTAGCCTCCCCGCAGCCGGCGGCCCAGGGACATGGATCGGCGAGCAGATACAGCCGCATCTCGCCGCCCTCGCCGGTGGTCGCGAGGTCTTTGAACGATCGCTTGGCGCGCTCGACCAACTCGGCGACTGCCTCGGTGCTGTTAAACTTGGCGTCCCGCGCCTTCGCCTCGGCGACCTTGGACCGAGGCATCGCGTAGTCGGTGGCGTCCGATATCGGCTTCTGGGACGTTCCGGCCACGTCGCACACGTAGCGATACCGAGTTTGCAGACATGCGACCGCAGCTTGAGAAGGGACCGAAGGGGAGGGACAGCCGAGCCCGCATCTCACCCGGGGCGGACAACGTTTCCAAGTCGCATGACGCTTTGGAAGCGGACGCCAGTTCTTTGCGCGCGCAGGAACGTGCGGCGCCGCTGGTATACAAAAAAGCAGACTTAGCGGTCGGCGACGTGTTCGCCCGACCGCCCCTTATAGGGTGTCTGCCCGCAGAGAATTTCGGACATCTAAGTTGATGCGAAGCGAGGCAGCAGCTTCGCGCTTCGGGTCGGCCGCACAGCCACCTAAGGCGCCTTTCCGCCGGAAGCTACTCGTTCGAAGCGCAGATGAACTTTCCACCTCGGCGCAATTCCTCAGACCATACCTACTTCTGCGTAGGCGGCGCTCTGCGGCAACGCCGCCGCCAGCAATTGCTGGTAATTGTCCAGTAAGTGAGGACGGAAAAACGCCAAGAGTTGAGCCGGCCTGCGTACCCGTCCAGCCGGGTTCCGCATCTCAGGATGGCTCATGCGAACAACACCTAACTTGCTCGGCGATAGAACCAGGGCGTCGACGTCATGATGGAACCCTTCCCCGGCCTACAGATAAACGGTACCGGGTCACCGTCCGCCACAAAGCGATGATGCGTGAAGTCGAAGGGAGCGGCGAAGGTCTCGGCGCACAGCATGGGGGCGCCGAATGAATAGATACTGCTAACGCAATGAGCGTCGAGTCGCTGCCGCTGCTCCGCAGACATCTGCTGGCGCGGCCACGCCCCCGGCGACAATCCCAGATGATTGAACTGCGCGGCGAAGAGACACCCAAGCGCCCCACCAAGGGAATGGCCGGTCAAGACAATACGGTCGCCCGGCCGGCACATGTTAGCCAAGTGGCGTTCGATGACCAGGTGAATCTGGCTCGCCAACTCAAGGAACCCGCGGTGCACCATGCGGCGCTGCGGATCGGGATCATAGCACGTGCGCCAGGAGACGCACGTCGTGAAAGCGTTGGCATCCGTCAGGAGGTCCTTGGCACCTTTGGTCCCCCGCACTGCGACGAGCAGGATGTCATTGATCCTGATGCCCACCGCCTTCACGAAGTACCCGTCGACGATGAAGTGCTCGATGCCGCCGAGGTCTGGACCTCCAAATGCCCCGCCGCGGAAGGCGTCTAAAGCGCCCCTATCCTCGATGGTCTGAAGATCGTGATGAGGATTGAAATCGTGCTCTGGCAAGGCCGTATAGGCAAGGTCGCTAAGTTCTAAGCACGCCGTGGCCAGCCCGGGATCGAACATCGAGGCATCACGCGGCGCTCGCAGACTAGCAAGCCGTCTGACCAGATGGCGTATCCGATCCCTCATACGTCTCTCCGTTGCCGCTCCGCTTCATAACGCCGGGTTTCCGAAACCGGCCATCCAATAGAGGCACCAAGATGGGTTTTCCAACGCTAATCGGACGTTCCTCATGGCGCGGCAAGGCATGGTGGCCCGCAACACGGAACCCGTGCACTGAAATTGACTCTACGGCAGGTGGTACGAGCGTATAGTCTCGCACTCGGGGGACGATATGCGACACGCGCTGCCGCTGACCTTGACGACGCTTCCGACTGTCGCAACGCCGAAGTCCGGCTACGCCGCTTCGTGCCTCGATAAGACGTTCGATCTGGCCAAGACGTCGAAGCTCCACCCCGCGAACACGCCGATCATTAAGTCTTGCGACGCCTGTGCGACGTCTCGATCTTACTTCCGCTTGTCTCAATGAAGCCCCGAGAGCCAAATTGGAAGCTTTACGAGCGAATGATCGCTCGTCTCATTGCCGACCAGTCAGCAACCGATCTTTGCGTCACACCCAACGCGTGGATTGTCGGGCAGATGAGCGGAGTGAAGCGGCAGATCGACGTGCTCATCGATGCTCGTCACGCTACCGACAACAGCCGCCGCGTCATCGTCGACGCGAAGCTCCGGAAGAGAAAAATCGACGTCAAGGACGTGGAGGCGTTTCGGGGTCTTATGGCGGACGTCGGGGCGACGCATGGCTATTTGGTGACATCGTCCGGCTATACGAGGGCCGCCGAAAAGCGTGCGCAAATCGAAGCGTCGATCCGAATCGTTCCGCCGAATCGCTTGGAGAACTTCGATCCCTCGACCTGGCCATGCTGTATAAGCCCTCAATGCAAGCACGGTCGGGTGTTTTGGGACGGGTATCCCGAACTCTCGATGAAACTTCGCCCAATCGGCGCGCCCGGAGTGCCAAATCGGATGGCACCGTCCTTCGTGCACTATGTCGGCAAGTGCGACCGGTGTGGCGCCTTCCATGTGTGGTGCACAACCTGCGGTGACACGATGTGCGTTCCCGAATACGACGAGAACGATTGCGGACATCGATGCCGTTGCCGGCTCCCATGGTTCTGGCTCGCTTCTATCGAACAGGACGCGGAAGGGAGCAAGTCGGCGGAGTTGCACCTAGTGTACGGCACTGAAGTCGTGACGGTGGATCGCCGGTCCCTGTAGTTTGGGGACGCGGACCAAATCCTCAGTTCCATTCGTTTGTCCTGGAGTCGAGCAACTCGGACAGCACGAATTCGCCGAGAATATGTTCGGTACCGGCGCTATCCCGACGAGCTAAAGCGCGGCCACCATTGAGCGTGAGAGTCGTTCGTCCAACCCGTCGCGCGACGCCGACCAAGGTCGCGGCTTGAATTTCGAAATGCGCCGGATCGTTTGGAAATCAACGGCATCAACGTGGCGCGCGAGCACCCTGGTATGTTCGTCGCTGCCGCGATCAGGAGCACACCGTGTCCACTCCTTAGGATAGCCTAAGGTCGCGAACGCTTCGTCGATGTTGATGCCAAGCGCCTTTAAGCCCTCCGGGGTCAGTGCGCGGCTGGGACAGGCATGGAACGGAAAACGATTACTGAACCGCAGCAGCACCTTCGCAAGTTTCGCGAGATGCTCGCGGCAGCAATCGACGATGTCGCGGTTAACTAGGACGGCCGGCACGGCTTTGGAGGTGCCCGCGAAACGATAGGACCAGCGGCACCGCCGCCCGTTTTGTCATGTGACGCGACGCCCACGAGTGAGATGCGACCCTCCTTCTGGGAATAATTTCGCAGCTCGAGGAAGAACCGTGCTGCAGGATCATCATCGAGAACGACCCGATCATTAGTCCACCACTCGGCGAAGCCGTCGATCTTCGAGAATTCCTTCTGAAGCAGAAATGTCACGCTGCGGGCTGCGGACAGAAAAGCATTCAGATTGTAACCGACAGCCTCGCCCCGCTCTCGCGCGGTTCGTTTCGCGAAGTGCTCTGCTTCAAGCAGCCTCTCCTCGACGCGGAGGAGGCTAGTCAGTCGGAGGATCGTAGGCATGCGGGTTCACCCTCCCTTCCGAGGATGCCGGTTGAGGCGAGCTGCCTTAGAATTTTGCTCGGCTTACGAAGATCATGCTGCCAGAAGCGGACAACCTGCCATCCCTTGGAGGTCAAGGTAGCAATAACCTCACGGTCGCGACGTCGATTGCGCTTGATCTTTTCTGACCAGAATTCGCGGTTGGATTGGGGAGGTTTGTAGTGGTGCGGGCAGCCGTGCCAGTAGCACCCATCTATGAACACGACGACGCGTTGAGCGCGGAAGGCGAAATCAGGTTTGCCAAAAATGCCGGGATGTCTCCGCCACCCGGTGATTTTCGCCGCCCGCAGAAATCTCACGAATGCAACTTCCGTTGCCTCGTTGCCACGCGACTTCACGCGGGACATAATTTCCGAGCGTTTTGCGGTAGTGAAAACATCTGCCATGACACCTCACTCTAGTTGCGCTGAGCTGCCGCGCGGTCGATGGCCTTCCGGACCTGTCTTGCTTGGCGGCGGATGAACTCGGGAGGCAAAGCGTTGCCGATCATCACGGCCGCGGCCTCCTTACCCGACGACAGGTCGAAATGGTAGCGACGGGGGAACGTCTGAAGGAGGGCGGCCTCACGCAGGGTGATGGCCCGGTCTTGCTCGGGGTGAAGGAAGCGCCCTTTCGACGGGTTGAAACACCCGCCGGTAATGGTGGGAGCAACCTTGTCCCAGGCCATCCGCCCGTAGATGTCGTGGAAGCCGTTGCAATCTCTGTGGCAGGCAAGCTGACGGTCTTTGGGAAGGTCGGTCCGGCTTCCGCCGTCCTTGGGTATGTCGCGGATCATGCGCATGACCTGTTCTGAGCGGCGCTCTGGATAGTCGTGAAGAGCATCGCCGGTGCCGCCGGGTCTCGGCAGGCTGCCGATGGCGGTGCGTACCGTGGGCTGTGTTCGGGCCAGAGGTGCCAGTGCGATATCAAAGCCCAAGCCAGCGAGCAGAATCAAGCGACGGCGACGCTGCGGTACTGCAAAGTTCCGCACGTCGGCCACTTCTGAATGCACGTGGTATCCGAGCTGCCGGAGGCCGGAGCAAAGCGCCTTGAAGGACTGGTGTTTGATGAGGTCCGGGACGTTCTCCATCATCACCGCCTTGGGTCGCAGCGCTTTGGCAAAGCGCAGCATCTCGGAGGACAATCCATTTCTTGAATCGCGATTGCGCCTGGCGCCGTTCTTGGTTCTGATCTTCGAGAAGCCCTGACAGGGGGGGCAGCCGCAAAGAAGATCGATGTCGCCAACGTCGACGCCGAGCCCCTCCATGAAAGCGGTGGGATCGATCGTTCGGATGTCGGCTTGCTTGACAATAACTTCGGGATGGTTCGCGCCATATGTGGCGACGGCGAGCGGATCGATCTCAATGGCGCCAGCAACCGTGAAGCCGGCGTATTTCAGACCTTGTGTGAGTCCGCCACAGCCGGAGAACAGATCGACGGCCCGATATTCGGACTGCTTGTTGTTGTGCGGTGATTTCGACATTCGGCAATGTGCGTGGGATGTTAGACGGCGAAGGCGAAAGCATATCGTCCGGAAGGGAAGCGAAGCTGGGGCCACCAGACCGCCTCTTTGTTCGTGCCTGCCGTCGTTCTCAGCATGAATAAGGCGATTTTGTCTCCCGGCACGTTGCGGACTTCACGACCTTCTAGGATGCCCTGCGTTTCTCGCCGGTCGGCATCGAGACCGCGGTCTCTGTCAACGTAGACGTAGGCCGTCTTCTGCTTGGTGAGCGTCCCGTACTTTTCTATCGATCCGGCGATGGCATCGGGATTCCAGACATGCTCGGCCTTCGAGGCGTCCGGCATCGTAAGGCGCACCAACTCCTGCAGGGTTTCGAGGGACATTTCCGCGTGGGCCTTATCGCGGATGCCGGCAAGGACTCGATCAATCTTGCCTGTCGCCGAGCGCGTAGAGCTGTCGCGCTGCACTTGCGCCGGATTGTAGTTGCTGCCGCCCGTATAGACACCCACGGCGCCGGGGGCCAGGACGTTCTTGCGCGTCGCCTTAAGCCGCCCTTCAAGAAACAAGCCGCGAAATTCCTCGGTCGGATTCTTAGCGATCAAGTCCCGCAGCGCCTGCTGCATTTTGTTGATGGCTCGGAAAACGCTGTGCAGCTCGGGCGGGAGGAAGAGCCGCAGCAAGCCGATATCCTTTCGACGGTATCCGTACATGCGGGCATGCTGCAGAACGGTGTCGGCCTGCGGGGCGCGAGGGTTTCGGCCGTAGTAGCTGACCAGAAGATTCTTGATGGTCACGCCGCGCCCGAGCTTGTTGCCGCCGACGAATAAATTGTACGGCGATCGCACCGCTACGTCCTCGTCCGTCTCCCCGTTCACGAGCTTCACTGTAATGCCGGGCGAAAAGAATTTGACGGCCGCCACGAGTTCGTCGAACGAGGCGCCGCGAACGCCGTCATGAGTAGTCGCCAGATCATCGTAGGCCGTCGTCAAGCGCCAGCGCGTCGCCTGATCGTTGTCGGCAAGCTTCTGGGAAAGGTCCGTTTTGTAGCGGCGAAGCAGGTTGACGATGTGGGTATGGTCATCCTTGCGTGTGCTGACGTGGCAAAGGAAGGCGCAGTTCTGATCGGGCTCGCGCGTTCGCTTGAACGTTGCAGCGATCATAAACGTATCGAGCGCGCGGTAGAGAGAGTCTGGCAGTTCAAGCGTCGGCGCGGGCTGCGGCCCAGGGGCAAGGGCCACGATGTCGGTCATCGGGAATTCCCGGATGAGATTGGAGCCGCCACCGAAGAAATCATCGCCGCCGACGTAGTCCTTGCCCGGGTGGCTCAGCAGTGTGAATTTCGGGCGGAAGGGATGATCGGGAGTTTGGAGGAAGAGCGCCTGCGGCGTGGCAGTCACTTGAAGATACGTGTTCTTGTCGAAGAATGACCGAAGGTCCGCAATCAGTGCGTTGATTCCACTGACGGACCCATCCGCCTTGCTCGCGCGCGTGTTGAGACTGGCCTGGTCAGCCTCATCATCTATGAGAAGGCAGGACAGCCCTTTGACGTTTCCCTTCTTCAGATTTTGGATGATCGTCCCGAGCACGCTCGCGTTCTTTGTCGCGACGATGGCGCAGGTCCCGCTCTTGATCCGCTGAAGAAACCCTTGCTGATCCCTGCAATCTGGCTTTCCCAGAATATCCATGCCGGGAAATGCTTCCTGAACACGGCCGAGCGTTTGATCGTAGAGCGCATCGTTATCCGATGTGAGGACAATGATGGTTCGGTAGCCTTCGTCCGCGCCCATCGCGCCAGTGACGGTCAGCACGCCGGTCTTGCCGCTCTGGACGAGCCCGTAGACAAGGCCATTCGTCTGTTCGTTGCCGCCGCTGAGGGGATTGACCCAATGGCGGGCAACGTCGGCTGCGGTGCGTCGGATATCACCGACTTCCTGCTCATTGCCGATCTGGGTGCGCAAAAGCGCGAGGATCTGGTCAGTATGCTTCATTTGGAGCTTAGCCAAGTATGCGTTGCCATGCGGAGGGGGCGATCTTGCGTTGAAGGACACCATCGGGGCCTCGAACTTCGTAGTGCTCGCCGTGATCGCGAAAACAGGAGACTCGGATGGGCGCCGCCTTGGTCCTCGCGATGAGGAAGTAGGTCTCGAAGTCGATCGCCGTCACGCCGTCCGAACCGCAGATCAGGCCTATATAAGTGCGAGTGACGGCGGCCTGGCGCGCCAGGGCCTCCTGCTCGTCCGGCGTGAATGTGAAGCCCCAAGGGCTGCGCCCCCTCGTGCTGTATTTCAGCAACACAGAGATCGCATCATTCAGGGAGAAGAAGGGAGGCACGTGACGGATGGCATTTAGCTTGCCGCTGCGCGCGAGCCCGTGCAGGGCGGCACCTTCATAAAATTCCTGTTTCTGCAAAGCCATATGGGTATCGCGACTGGTGGAGCAGGCGGCAGGCGGGGCGAATCGCAGGACGGTACTTTAGCCGGACACCAGATTCCCTGCAGCCGGGTAAGAAGCGGACTCAGGAGCCCGATAGCGGAGACGGCGTGCCGTCCTTACCCCTTGAACACGCGCTCCCGATGGAACCCAGGAACGACGGATGCGGCCGCAGCGTCTCGTCATCAGGCAGAATGAGATAGGCCTCGGGTCGGATCAGCCGCGCAACCTCGTCGGGCACGCCGTCGGCGCGCAACACGTGGAAGTCATCGTCTATGGATATCAATCCCCGATCGAACATCCAATGGAGCGTTCCCGAAAGTGCCAAACCATTGCGAACGGAGTCCGGTCCCATGTTGGCGACCGGCTTGATGTGCGCCGCCTGCACCTCCGGCCGGCCGCCGCCGTTGATGAGCCGCAATCCGCTAATGGCGCAACGGTTGTCGTAAGCGTGCCGGACATGACGCCTGAAAGCCTCATCCCGAAATGGCCGGGCCAGCTTAGTTTCGATCATGGGGCGCTCGACAGGCGCGTCGTCGAAAAGGGTCCGTTGCTCGGCCAAGCCCGGAACGACGGAGGGAAGGCTGTCGTTCAGCAGCAAAGGGGACAGCTCATCGGCGAAGCCGGCAGCCAAGATCAGCTCGAACTCGCGATCTGGGACAGTACGGACGGCAGGGCCAAACGCTCCTTTGCTGGTTTGGCCGTCCGGCCGCTGAAGGCTGCTTTCGTAGTAGTGCTCTCCCTCGCGAAACCGCACAGGTTTGTCGAATTCGATGTAGTCGCTCACATGGGCATAGAAGTGGATTGGCGAGGCTGGGATCGGGCTCAATGTCAACAAGGCGTGCCACAGCGAAGTAAGCTTGGCGCCCGCCGTGGCTCGTCAAGTCGCCGCTTATCCTCCGCGGCTCATAGTAGACGATCCAATCACCTACCGCTGCACGCGCCGGGGCCAGGTACGTGCGCGGGAAGTGGTACCGTACTTCCGGTAGATCGTCGTAGGTCGGATAGACCTTAGTCGTGAAAACGGCCTTGGCCATGAGGCGACATGAATCGTTGGCGACGGCCAACTATGCTCCATTGGCAAGCCCTCGTCAGCTGATCCTCCGCCAAGAGACATGGCGCGAACCATGATTCGATACAGTCGACGGTGACCGCGCAAGTGGCCGCTTGCTGGATAGAGCTACCGTCTACCTCCCAACCGGTTTCCAACAGCCTGTCGCCGATGTCGGCTTTTGTATACGCGTTCGCATCCGCCGGTCGACCCCAGAGACGTCTGCATCGCGCTTGTGAGCGGACCTTCACTGGCCGCACGCAACGGCAGGTCTGCCTCCGAAAGCTCACATGAACAGGCTCCCAAGGTTTGAGCGAGGCTGCGGTTTGCCGGCTTCCGCTGATGGGACGGACCGTCTTTGTGCGGAGCGCGGGCGCCTGGGGCGTCCACTGCCGCTAATGGCCCTCAGTTGCCGAACGCGCCTCGTCGGTTCGTGCGAGCATTGCGGACGGGGAGGATGCACGCGGATTTGACGTTGCTAACGGTGGCGTGACTTCCGCTGACTCGGCGAAGCCGACGTTCGCGCGGTCGCTTAGCTGATGAAGGAGTGGATTGTCAGACTACATTTGGTGCAATGTCCGCAGCTCGGTCCTAGGCGTCACCCAACCGCTACCGAATGCGATTTGAGGGGCGCACGGCCGCTACGATTCGGTCGGCCCCTATCGCGGCTGGATACTGCATGTTTGATCAAAAGCTAAGCGCCAAAGTTATGCCCGAGCGATCGATCAAGTCACGCTGTTCTCTAAGCGGAACATGGTCGTAAAGAGCAGGCACACGCTCAATGACGCGCTCGATGAATTCCAAGGGGGTGCGCTGGTTTTGTTTAAGGCTGATGAGTTCTTCGTTTGTCAGCACTATTTGAACGACCCCTACGCGATAGCGTTCTGCGTAGTATTCAATCCCCTTCGGCAACGGGGCTTCTTCATCTTCCACTCGATAGCAAAACCACGATCGATTTGAGAAGCGCTTATGTGATATCGCCTCAAAAATATCCCTTTCCCAATTGGCCTCACGCACCTTGATCTCGCATGACGCGAGTTCGATTTGAACAGCTCCAAATAACTCAACCCGTTCGGCTCCTATGATGTCTGGATTACCCCAGGGACCTCCGCTCTTAAGCGTCGACAAGTCCTTCGACGTATACCCCTTTTGCTGCAGCCAAAGTTCCATAAGTGGGTACAGATCGCGCTCAAGGATCGTGACCGCCGCACCAGAGGGCGCAGTGACCTCCTCCTGATCCAAGGGCTTAACTGCCGCTTGCGCAGGAGGCTCGTACCAGTAGCCCTTTCTGGGACCACCGCTTACAATCGAGCTATCGGGGTCATTGTTCGCCGCGCTACTGAGGTAATTCAGTATTGATCCCTCAGCCAGATCGATACTGAGCTGGCCAGATTTGACCTGCCTTTTGATTTCATCCACGATTTGTTTGTTGGACTTCGAGGTCGCTTGGGACGTGCTTCCGCTTCCCTTTAGGTACGCTTCCACGGCCTCGATTAGGGTCTTGTACGCCCCTGCCATTTGCTTCCCCATATAGCTATGAATTGGGTATCGCTGTTGCTCCGTTCCCGCATACCTCGCAGTCGACCTAGATGGCAAGAAGTGTCGCGCAAGGGAACTGAGACGCCCCTGGGGCGCACGAGACGGTTCGCCGAACTCCCGCTTCCTCTTTGAAGCGGATCCTATTCTGCGGATGCGCTGAGGGTCTGACCGAGTTGTCGTCGGCTTCCAGTCTGCACTCTCCAGCCTTCTTCGAGCCGTCGCAATGCCGAGAGTGCAGACTTTCGCAGGGTGCCGGTCGCGACCGTACTGGCTCGCCTTAATATGACCGCAACGCCTCGCGCAGCGGACGAAGGCAGACGCGAGGGCGACCAACGGACCCGTCGTTCAAGGGCTCACGTGTTAGTAGCTGCCTCGTATATGTCTTCCTCCTGCGCATTGTGGATGCGCACAAGGGCTTCGATGGATCCGATGACCCTCTGGGCATCGCGGACGAGGTACTTGTCGGCGTCCTCGGCCCGCAGTCCGCTGGCGAGCCGCGCCAGCAGCCGCGCCTGATGCAGGATCTCGCGATGTGCCCGGCTCATTGCCGACAACCCGTGCATATCGATAAGGAGCTTCGATAACCGCGGGTAAAGCGTAGCTTCGTCCTCGCGCTCGTGCGTCACAACGCTGTCTTCAACAATCGCATGCGCGCTGAGGATAAGGTCGACCGCGGGACGGCCGGTCGCGTCGTCTAGCGCGTCCGAGATCGATCGCAGCCTGTCCAGTTCCTGCTCGAGCAACCGGTGCTCGTCGCTCAAGGCCCGCGCCATTCTGTCTGGCAGAACTTCTCTGCGTCGGTGCCAACCCGGTTTGAGAGCCCGCAGCGCATTGAGGATCACAGCGACATCGATGGCCTCCTGCGTCAAGGCACCCGCCACGGGCGTCAGCCAGCCGAAAGCGGCAAATACCATGGCGATACCGGAAAGCGCCATGCCGGCGACGATGCTTTGGATCGCGATGCGCCGGGCACGCCGGGCGATGGTCACCGCCTCCGACACCCGATCGAGCCTGTCCACAACGATCACTACGTCGGCCGCTTCCGACGATGCGCTGGCGCCGCGCGCGCCCAATGCGACGCCAACGTCCGCCGCTGCGAGTGCCGGCGCATCGTTGATTCCATCTCCCACCATCAACGTCGGGTGAAGGCGGCTCTCCAGGATGACGGCATCGACTTTATCTGATGGGACGCGGTCGGACAGTACCGCATCGATATTCAGCGCAGCAGCAATCGTCTCAGCTGCGTCAGCGTGATCACCAGTGACCATCACGATACGGGAAATCCCGGCCGCGCGCAGGGACTGCAGCGCGCGCGGCGTTTCTTTCCGTAGCTCATCGGCAAGGAGCAACGCGGCAACGACGCGGCCGTCGACCGATACGAACACGCTCAGCGCCGATCGCCAGGAGGCGCGGCGCAGCGCACGCGCGGCCCAGTCGTCCAGTTTGCGCGGCCCAAAGATGAGTTGGTGTGAGCCTACGCGGACCTTCCGTCCCGCAACCACGCCCTCGAGGCCAGAGCCCATCACCTCATGCACCTGCTGGGGCAGCTGCAGAGAATGACCTTGGCTGACGGCGGCAGTCACGATGGCGGCGGCCACGACATGCTGCGATGCCTGCTCCAATGACCCGGCTAGGCGCAGTACCTCGCCAGCGTCTTGCCCGGGCGCGGTCTCGACAGCGATCAGGCGCGCTCCTCCCACGGTGAGGGTGCCTGTCTTGTCGAATAAAACGGTATGCGTCTGTGCCAAGGCGTCGAGGGGCGCGCCGCCCTTGACGATGATGCCCCGACGCGCCGCCTGGGATACGCCGGCTATGAACGCGACAGGGGCCGCCAGTATGAGCGGGCAAGGCGTAGCAACGACCAGAACAGCGAGAGCGCGGATTGGATCACCCGACAGTGCCCACGCCAATCCAGCAACCACGATCGTCACCGGCAACAGCAACAGCGCGTAGCGGTCCGCCAGCCGAATGAAGGGCGACTTGGCGGTCTGTGCGGCGGTCACAAGCCGCACGATGCCAGCGTAGGTGCTTTCGTCGGCCGTCGCGGTTGCCGTGATCTGAAAGGTGTCACCCGCGTTGAGCGTGCCACTGCGGGCGCTCTCGCCGGCTTGCCGCGTGACCGGGATCGGCTCACCGGTGAGCGCCGCTTCGTCGAGGACCGCCCGCGGAGAGGTGATCAGCCCATCAACCGGAATGATCTCGCCGGCGCGAATGAGGATCGCATCGCCGACTTTCACATCACGGATGTCGACATCCGTGATGGTCTCATCCACGCGGCGATGCGCCAGCCGCGGCGCCCGTTCGACGAGGTTCTTCAAGTTGCGCTCGGCGCGGCTGACCGCATAGTCCTCGAGCACCGTTCCGCCCGTGTACATAATGGCGACGACAATCGCTGCCAGGGGCTGCTGCAGAAGAAGGGCGCCGGCCATCGCCAATAGGGCAATGGCGTCGACCCCCATGCGTCCGGCTGTCAAATCGCGGACGATGGAGAAGGCTAGCGCGATGACGACAGGGATTGTTGCAGCCGCCCACATCCAACTAGCCGTAGCGGGGTAGCCTGCGAGAAAGGCTGCGCCGCCAGCTATGAGGCCGAGAAGAGCGGCTAAAGCTAGGGTGCGCCTGGCGAAGCGTTCGTCGATCATGACGCTACTCGAAGAGGGGCGAGAGAAGTCACTTGCATCCTAAGGAGCGTCGGGCGGAGATCGCGAAAGTATTTTGCGGCCGGTGAACATTGCGGAAGTGATATTTCCTCCCTCATGAAGCTCGGTGAAAACGACTGCGGCCACATGGCCAACATAACGGTGCATAGAAGCCGAGCTCATGCACTTCGACGAACGGACTGCGGAACGCGCGCATCGCGTCGTGGGAGGCCATGTCGATGAGGTCGCCCGTCTCCGGCACCACCAAGGAGGGGCGACGCCCGGGACAGCAACCCACGCCGCGAACCAACCTCCGGCGGCAACCCGTCCTCGACGACAATCTCGATAAGGCCCGGCGAGCAGTTGTCAGCAAGGCGCAGCACGATTTTGGTCCTGGCGTGCTTGCAGCCGTCCTCGCCGTTCTGCGCGCGGTCAACGACGAACCCTTCCGGGCGCACCCCTGTGGTGAGACGTCCGGCAATGTCGTTGTCGTCCTCGGCGAGCAGTATGCGAATGACGTGCCTCCATAGCCTAGATCACACCCCTTAGGCGCCGGACCTGAATTCCACCTGAAAGGCTCAAAGAGCTGAACACCTGCGTCCGGCCAGCGCTGCGCCGGGCTTTTCAGGTTGTTTCAGGTCGGCGTGCGACAGCCCTAACCCGACCGGAGGTTACGGCCCATGTCTTTAATCAAATGTCTGACGGCGACAGCCGCATTCATCGCATTGGTGGGGGTTTTGAAGGCGGCTTTAGGCGCTGAAATCGCCGTCTCCCAGGCCCAGATCGAACGCCTTGAGATTCGGCTGGAGGAGGCGCGCCCGGCTTTCGAGGAGGCGATCGCTCTACTCCCGGGCACCATCATCCCGCCGATGAACAGCCGCATTGCGGTGCCTGCCCCCTTTGCCGGTACCGTCGTGTCGGTGGAGGTGCTCCCCGGCCAAACCGTGGAGCAGGGTCGCACGCTGATGACGATTGCTAGCCGTGAGCTGGTCGAGACGCTCTCTCAGTTCCATCAGGCGGAAGCCAACCTTGCAGCTGCGACCGCCGTCGCCGAACGCTATCGCGGCCTTGCCGAGAAGAATATCGCTTCACCGACGCGTGCTGCCGAGACCGAAGCGCAGCGCACAGGGCTTGCAGCCGTCGTCGAGGCACATCGGCGACTCGTCACCTTGGGCCATATCAAGACAAATCCCGACGGCAGCTATGATTTGGTTGCCCAGCAGGCTGGGCGCATCGTCGAGGCGAACGTCGCACCAGGGGCCAGCATCGGCGCCATGCAAGCGGCCGTTGTTTTCGACACGAGCGATGAGCTGTGGGTTGAGGCGCAACTGCCGGCGTCGTTGGTCGGCAAAGTGCATCCCGGCGACAGCATCACATTAGAGGATGGCACTAGGGGCAAGGTACTTTCGGTTGGGCACACGCTCGATCCGAAGACTCGCTCGACCACGCTCACGGGTACCATCCCCGGTTCGGCCGGTCTCGTTCCGGGCCAGATGGTGACCCTCAGCATACATAGACAGGCCGCCGTAAGCAGCGTCGAGGTTCCTGCACAAGCGGTTGTTTGGCTGGGCGCCACTCCCAGTGTCTTCGTGCGAACGGAAACTGGATTTGCCGTGCAGCCCGTAGTCCTCATGGGCAAAACGCTACGCGCGGCCACGATCGGAGGTGGCCTCACAGCAGGGCAGAAGATCGCCGTATCAGGGCTCGCTCAGCTCGAAAACATGATTGGTGCGGACTAAGCGATGCTGCGTCGTACAGTCGAGTTCGCACTCACGCAACGGCCCTTCGTGCTGCTGTGCACGCTGCTCGTCGCTATGGCGGGCGGCTATTCCTTTCTGCGCTTACCCATCGATGCTTTCCCGGATATCTCATCTATCCAGGCGAAGATCATCATGAAGGCGCCGGGGATGACGCCTGAGGAGGTGGAAACCCGGGTCATCGCGCCAATCGAGCTGGAGTTGCTCGGTATTCCGCGCCAGACGGTCCTGCGCTCGTCGGCGAAGTATGCGATTGCCGACATCACCATCGACTTCGAGGACGGCACAGACATCTATTGGGCTCGCCAGCAGGTGGCGGAGCGACTGGCCGGGGCTAGGGACGCGCTGCCATCCAACGTTTCCGGCGGTCTCGCGCCGATCGCCACGCCGCTGTCAGACGTCTTCATGTTCACCATCGAGGGCGGTAGCCTCTCGCTGGAAGACCGGCGCAGTCTGCTCGACTGGACAATACGCCCTGCTCTTCGGACGATACCCGGGGTCGCCGACGTCAATGCGCTCGGCGGTCTGGTGCGCACATTCGACGTCGTCCCCGACAGCGCCGCGCTGGCGTCTGCTGGATTGAGCGTCGCCGATATCAAAGATGCGATCGCAGCGAGTAATCGCAATGACGGTGCTGGGCGACTTTCCGACGGTGAAAAGGCCCTCGTGGTGCGCTCGGAAGGCGCCATTCGCACGCCTGCGGACTTGCAGCAAGTCGTCCTGAGGTCGGAGGGCGGCAAGATCTTGCGGCTGCAGGATGTCGCCACGGTCGGCATCGGCAGCCTCACCCGTTACGGAGCGGTGACCAAGGATGGACGCGGCGAAGCGGTGCAGGGCCTCGTGCTCTCGCTGCGCGGCGCCGATGCCAGCGCGATCGTGAAGGACGTGCAAGCGCGGCTCGAAACGCTAAAGCCAGGTTTGCCGGAAGGCGTAACGCTGCAAGTCTTCTATGACCGTTCTGACCTCATTCAACGCGCCGTGGGTACCGTCACCAAAGCGCTGGTCGAAGCGACGGTGCTAGTCGTCATACTGCTGCTCGCCTTTCTCGGAAGCCTACGCGCTTCCCTCGTCGTGGCGGTCACGCTGCCAATGGCTGCGCTCACCACATTTTTGATGATGAAGCTCTTCGGCATGTCCGCGAACCTCATGAGCCTCGGGGGGCTCGCCATTGCCATCGGCCTCATCGTCGATGCTGCGGTTGTCGTTGTCGAGAATACGGTCGAGCGTCTCAATCATCATGCGGACGACACGCGCATTCCGCTCTTGCATCAGGTCTACCAGGCGGCGGCAGAGGTCGTCACGCCGGTTGCCTCGGGCATCATTATTATCTGTCTAGTTTTCCTGCCGCTGCTTTCGCTGCAAGGGCTCGAGGGCAAGTTGTTCGCGCCCGTGGCGATCACTATCATCTTTGCTCTTTCGAGTTCGCTGCTGCTCTCACTCACCCTGATCCCGACTCTGTCGTCGCTCTTCCTGCGCGGCAGCGCCCACAAGAACCCGATCCTGATGCGGGTCCTCGAGGCCGGTTACCGGCCGCTGCTGCGCTTTTGCCTGGCACATCCTATGCCAGTCTACGTCGCCGCTGCCACCGGCGCGGCAGCAATGGTCCTTGCCTATTTCGCCGTCGGCAAGTCGTTCATGCCGACCATGGACGAAGGGGCGGTCATCATACAGACAACCAAGCTCCCCTCGATCAACCTTGAGGAAAGCATTGCGACCGACCTGCGCATTCAGCGCATCCTTCTAGAGAAGGTGCCGGAGGTCGATCACGTCGTAGCACGCGTCGGCTCTGATGAACTAGGGCTCGACCCCATGAGCCCCAACGATACCGACGCGTTCTTGGTGCTCAAACCCAAGAACCAGTGGCGCGTGCCGAGTAAGGAGTGGTTGCTGGAGCAGCTGCGCGCAGCCATGACCGAACTGCCGGGTGTCGAATTCGCCTTTACGCAACCGATCGAGATGCGCACTTCCGAGATGCTGACCGGCGCGCGCGGCGACTTAGCGGTGAAGATCTTCGGGCCCGACCTGAAGCAGCTCGCCGATCTCGCCGGTCGCGTCCAAGCGTCGATTGCTGGGGTCAAAGGGGCGTCCGAGGTGTTCACGGCTTCCAATGATACAGTGGACTATCTGCAGATCGACGTGGACCGCCTTACGGCAGGGCGCACGGGCCTTTCTGTGACGCGTATCGAAGACGAACTGCGCGCTCTTTTGGAGGGTGCACCGGCCGGCATCGTCGCCGAGGCACACAAGCGGACCAACATTGTGATCCGCGGACCTGAGACCCTGCGCAAAGCACCCGAGCTATTCATGCAGAGCCAGCTCGCTGCCGGAGACGGCGGCCTCGTGCGCATCGGCGATGTCGCCCGACTGCATCGCACGGCCGGCCTCGTCAAGGTGGACCGCGAGAACGCTTCGCGCTTTGCCATCGTGCAAGCTTACGTTTCCGGGCGCGATCTCGTCGGCTTCGTTGAGGATGCTCAGAAGGCAGTTGCGGCCACGGTTGAGCTTCCCCCCGGCTACCGCCTCGTTTGGGGCGGCGAGTTTGAGAATCAGCGGCGGGCGGCCGCGCGCCTCGCAATCGTCGTTCCGATCGCGCTGGTGCTCATCTTCCTCGTGCTGTTTGCGAGCCTGCGCTCAGTGCGTCAGGCTGTGCTGATCCTTGCCAACGTTCCGTTTGCTTTGATCGGCGGTCTCCTCGCGCTCTGGGTGGCCGGCGAGTATTTGTCGGTGCCGGCGTCGGTCGGGTTCATTGCGCTGCTCGGCATCGCCGTTCTGAACGGACTGGTCCTCGTCAGCTACTTCAACCAGCTCCTCGTTGCCGGCATGCCGCTCGATCAGGTGGTGTTCGAAGGTTCGCTGCGGCGCCTGCGTCCCGTGCTCATGACGGCGAGCATTGCCGCCTTCGGTCTGGTCCCGCTGCTGTTTGCCAGCGGACCAGGCTCCGAGATCCAAAAGCCGCTCGCGATCGTCGTGATCGGTGGTCTCATCACGTCGACAGCGCTCACCCTCATTCTGCTGCCCATTCTCTTCCGCCGCCTCGGCGTCGCGGCGAGAGAGCCATCCTCGGAAACCCGGAATCTGTCATGGATCAATCCGCTTGCAAGCTGACCCTGGTCTATCCGCTCGCCGCGGAAGATCACATCACCGAGCTCTTGTTGAATGCAGACCCGCCGCTGTCCGGCTTCACAACCTGGAGAGCGGAGGGCCACGGCCTCGACTTCGGCAATGCCAGCGTGCGCGAACGCGTGCGTGGCCGGGTGGCGCTCGGTATGCTCGTCCTCATCCTTCCACGACTGCGGCTCAGCTCCGTCCTGGAGGACATTCGCTTAGGGGTGGGCATTTCAGACCTCACCTATTGGGTGGAGCCTATCGAGGCTTTTGGTCGACTTGCGCACGTTGCTGCGATCGACGTCGCGGCAGCCGAGGCGGCAGCATGACCGGCTATAGGGGCACAAGCGGGCGCCAGCCCGTCGCTACACGTAGAGCGCCGACTTCGGCTTCTGGGACTTCGCGTGCCTGCTGTTGGCGATTTCCGTAGGCCCAGGGCAGGTCAGCGAAAGTTAAAAGAGACCGAGAACCGGAGCTGGGATGGCGAAGCGCCGGCAGGCGGTGCCGGAAAAGGTGCCGCCGAACGCACGCCGGCAAGAACTATACGATCGGTTGCAGCATTGCCGGAAGACTTTGCGATGCGCGCATAGCTGAGCCCCCCAGCGGTCGTGACGCCGAAAGAAACCACGACCGAACCCTTCCCTGCTCCGCTGCGCGGAACGTGTCCTGAAACTTTCGCACGCACGCGCGAAGCGTAGTTGAGCACGCTGCCGGTGCTTGCCGACGCGCGAGGCGCTTTAGACTTCGCGCCAACGCTTGACTGCTCGGCACTAGTGGTTTTGTGCGGAGTCGGCTGGCGCTTCTGGATAGGTTCGCTTGTTGAGACCTCCCGCAGAGGCGTTTTCGCGAGTCGCGGATCGGGTTTCGGCTGAGGCTTCTGTACCTCATGCAGATCCTTGCCCGCCGCCTCGTCGACCGTCGCGTTCCCCTTGATTACATCGACGCCGTGCGCCGGGGTATCGCTGCTGGGGAGTTCCCTCGGCTCCAAGTCCGAGGCTTTTAGCTCGCGGACGTCCGACACTGCAATCGCCTTGGTTTGTTCCTGCACGATGTCCGAGATCTCCTCGGCGGGAAGCTGTTCCACTGTGCTCGAGAGGGAGAGCTCGATGCTGACGGCGGGCGTTTCCTGCTGAACGAGACCGGAACGGTCGCTGACCCAGAGGACCCCTGCCAAAGCGGCTGCAACGTGAAGGGAGAGAGACGCGCAAGCGCTAGCCGCGCGAAGTCCCGGCAGAGGCGAAGCAGGAATTTCCAAGAAGGTGACATCGCGCACGTCGCCGACGGGCGGCTGCTCACCATCGGGTAAGAATGACTCGTCGTCTGCGAAATTGGTCACGCGCCCTCAATCCTAGCGAAGGAACACTCCCCATGGTGTGGTCCCAACTGGCACCTCCCTTGCGACCTCGTTGTTTGCCGTATCAATGATGGTGACCGAGTTCGACTTGCCATTGGCAACGAACAACCACTTGCCGTCGCGGCTCGTCGTCATGTTCCATGGCCGCCGCCCAACCTTGACCTCGGCTGCTATCTTGAGCGTCCCGGCATCGATGACAGTCACGCTGTTGTCGGACCGGTTCGAAAGATAAACCCACTTGCCGTTTGGATGAACGGCAAGTCCGGCGCCACCTTTGCGGTAAGGTACATTTGCCAACGGCTCATGCGTGGAGGCGTCGAGCACGGCCATGAAGTCGGAGTCCTGGCATGCAACGAACACTCGCCGGCCGTCGGCGGAGAACGCGATATCGCGCGGATGAATGCCGACGGGCACAAGCTTGATCGACTTGCGCGCAGCGACGTCGATGACATCGACCTCAGCACCATTTTCAGCTGTGACGTAAAGCCAGCGCCCGTCGGGGCTGAACTTGGCGCGTTCCGGGTTTTCACCCTGTGTGTCGACCTGGAACGTTTCGGTGTTCTTGGCCGTGTCGATGAAGGAGACGGTGTTGGCTTCTTCATTGGCAACAACAATCCACTTGCCATCGTCGGAGATAGCGACTCCCTCCGGTGAGGAGGCGAGCGCCACGGTGGCAGTGCGCTGGCGAAGGCCGAGATCTATAACGACCAGTACGTTGTTTGGCTGGTCGCTGACATACATAAAGCGGCCATCGGGCGTGACAGCGGCACCGCGTGGCTTGTCGCCTGCCGGAATCGTGCCGACCACCGCGCCTCTGTCGATGTCGATAACAGACACAGTGCCGGCACCTTCGTCAGTCGTATAGGCAATGGATCCGGCATGTGCCGGATCCATTGTGATGAGAGCCACGCTTAAAGCCAAAGCTGATGCGGAAAATGTCATGCGCTTTGGCATTCGCTCACCATTTGTGCGTGTATTGGGCGCTGAACACTGCGCCCTGCGCCGCGGCATGGGTGACATCTCCTTCCAGGAACTGCTGCGACTGAGGCGTGTAGTAGAGACGATTAAAGACGTTTTCCACGCCCAGCAGCAGGGTGTCTTCGCCAACCTTGATCTCACTGAACCAATCGAATGTTGCGAAGCTGTCGATTGGGCGCTTAAACGCCAGGTTGGCGCCGTTGAAGCGGTCGCGGTCGCCGCTGTACAGCATCTGGAAGCGGTTCTTCATCCACGAGGTCGTCTGGTGTTCGATGTAGGCCGTCGCTTTAGGAGGACGAATGCGCTGGTTGTTGAGGTAAATCCAGCCCAAGGAATCCGTCTCGAGATCTTGCTTGCCCTCGATCCATGAGTATGTGCCTCCGGCCGTTAGCGTATCAGTGATGCGCACGTCGGCAGTCAGCTCGACACCAAAGATGCGCTCCGGTGCGCGGACGATCCCCGAGTTCACATTGAGCGGCGGGTTCGCGCCGAGATCGGACTCGTTATAGAAGACGGCGACCGTGCCGCTTACTCGATCCCAGTTTCCGCGGGCACCGATCTCGTAGTTGTCGACCAGTTCCGGCTCGATAAGCAATTTGTCCACGTCGGTGAACGGAGTGCTGATCGGACCGGCGCGTCCGCGTCGCAGCACCTGCCGAACGTCAGGCAGCGAGAAGCCCTGGGAGAAATTCGCGTAGACGTCGATGTTCTGCGTGAGGTCATACACCGCGCCGGCGTTAAACAGGGTGGCGGCGAAATCCAGCTTACCGCCGTCGACGACGGTGTTTGAGCCGAGAACCGTGAAGGTCGGAACATCGATGAAGATGTTTTCGCGGCGAACACCGGCGCGCAGCGTGAGCTTATCGATCGGACGCCATTCGCCCTGTGCAAACGCCGCAATGCTGTCCTGGCTGTATCGATTGAGCCAGCCGTACTCACGCCCAGTATAGCGAAATACTGTCTTGCCGCTGCTGGCGACAGTCGCTGCATCCATCTCGCGGACGTTCTGATGGATATTCTCGTGCTGGTAATCTGCGCCCCAAAGAATGGATGCGGTCTTGCTGACAGGAGTGTCGATCTCCAAACGGCTGCCGGCCTTCTCGGAGTAGATGGTGTCCTGGTAGGTCACTGGATCGAACCCGAAGAAGGGGGTCGAGCGCGCCCAATAGTCCTTGTAGAACGCTTGGTAATGGATGCTGCTGCCGTAGAAGTCCTTGTGGTTGTAGTCAAACGTAGCGGCAAGATTGCTGACGCCGACCGGGTCATCGAAGCTTGCACCATTGACCGCCCGGCCCTTGGCGCCAGTGTAGACTTCGAGCTGGTTTGGATCGCCGATCCAATTGGTATCTTGCACGTTCTTGAAGGCGTTGAGCGTCAGCTGCGCCGTCTGCTTCTTGTCGACATCGACAGAGAACTTCCCGAACACATTCCACTGCTCGGTATCGGAGATACCACCATCTCGATGCGGGTTGGGCGCAATACGATCGCCGTCGGCATCGAAGAACGCGCCAGTGTCGATGTAAGAGGCACCAAGCAGATACCCAAACGCACCCGAGCTGCCTGAGGTTGTGTGGCTGACATTCTTCGTAATGCTATCGGTGTTGAGTGCCGACAGCGAGGTGTTGAAGCCGACTGACGTCGTGTTTTGCGGGCCACCGGATGTCGGCTTCTTGGTGATGATGTTGATAAGACCGCCGGTGGCGCCATCGCCGTAGATGGCGGTGGTCCCTCGAACGACTTCGATCCGCTCGATCATCGACGGATCGACGACCCAGAAGTTCTTGCCGGGATCGAAGATCGGATTCTGCTGTACGCCATCGACGAGGATGATCGGTTTGCGGCCACGAAGTGTCTGACCGTAGCTGCTCATCGTCTGATTGCCGACGGTGAGACCGGGAACCAGCTTACCCAGAGCTGCTGCAAGATCGTTGTTGCTGAGGCGAACCTGAGACTGGATCTCCTCCTGCGTAATCACTGTCACCGAGTTCGCCAGTGAGGACAGCGATTCAGATTTGCGAGTCGCAGAGATGACAAACGGGTCCAGAACGATTTCCTGGGCGACAACCGGAGCAACTGCGCCCCAGGCATAAAGAGCCAGGACGATGCTTGACGCCCCAAGGTAGGGGCTTGGCTTACTCTTCGACGCATACGCACACATACTCACACACCCCCGAACGCACGTCTTTCGACGCGGGATACACAACTGCACTGGTTCTTGCTGGATTTACCGAGAAGCACGCCGCCGACTGCTACATCAGCGAAGCGTCGCGTCCGTTCTTAGCTTGGCGTTTCTGCTATCGTCATAGGCGGCCCCCCGGACGCATCAACTACAGAGATTTCCACGCTATTTACGTGATCGCCCAGAAGTCTACGTGTGGGTACGCTGCATGCGCCACTGCTTACACCGGCAATCAAATTTGCCATAACTTCCCGAGTCGTCGGTGCGATGGCGCGCCCGCGCAGCGGGAATATTGCCCGCTATGGAACAATGAAACTACCGAAGGCCATGGGCCAGCGCAGATCGTCCACCGTAGCCTCGAACTGGTACGTCTTGCCGTCGAGGATGGTAAGCGTGTTGGCGCGGGTGGTCGCCACGTAGATTTTGTCAGCCGTCGCATCGTAGCTGATGCCGCGGGGGAACTCGCCGACGGTAACTTGTGCTTTCACTTTTCCGTCGGAGCTGTCGAGAATGGTGACGACGTTCGATTTCGGACTTGAAACGTATACGTCGCGACCATCTGCGCTCATGCCAACGCCCTGTGGGCCATCCGTAACGGCGATCGCCTTGAGCTGTTTACCCGTAGTAGCGTCGATAATCGCGAGGGTGTTATCGCCAAAAGTGGGCACGTAAAGCCGGCTAGCATCCGGGTGGATAGCAATCCCATAAGGCTGCGGACCGGTGAGAATGGTCGATGACACCTCATCGGTCAGCGTGTCGATCACCGAAATCGACTGGCTGTGATTGTTGGTGACGTAGACCTTCGTTGAGGCGGGGTCGGCTACCAGGCACCGGGGACTGGTCCCGACTGCTATCGTCTTCGACACCTTAAGGGCGTTGGCGTCGATGACGGATATCGAATTTGCATCAGCGTTCGCCACGTAGACTTTGCCGCCATTGGGCAGCACCGTCAGGCCGGTCGGGTTTCTATCGACATCAATGGTCGCAATCACCTTGCCGGAAGCGGTGTCCAACACGGACACATCATCGGAGCCACTGTTGGTCACATAGGCCCGCGCCCTTTTAGGATCGACCGAAACGCCCCATGCGCTGGTCCCTGTGCGCACGCGGTCGACAACCTTCTTCTCCGCAAGATCGATGATGGCAACGGTTCCACGTCCATACTCGGGAACGAATGCCCGTCCAGCTTCTACCGGCAGCGTGCCGGTCAAGGTAAGGCACAACGTTAGACCCGCTACGCTACGCTTCATTTTTCCCCCGGTCTGTTGTCATTGATTTAGAGGCTGTTCTTGCGCTTCCCCTGGACGTGCTGGCGCAAATTGTTGAGTTTGCTCAACGCCGACACGGCCAGCGGCCGGTCACGCGCGATCACACCCATCAGCAATGCTTCGAGGCAGACGAGCGTGGTGCCGTGGAGCGCAATGTTGTCAGCGCGCCCCCGCGGCGCAGGAACGACGACCTTCGCGTGCCGTGACAGTCGCTCGTCGAGAGAATCTGAAATGAGAACGATAGGAACGCGGCATCGCCGTGACTCGGCGATCGTCGCTTCCGCCTCGGGATAGGTGCGCCCATACGCAAGCATCAGTAGCGCGTCGGCAGTCTCCAGGTGGAGGAGCTGATCAGCAAGCGTACTGCCGGTGGCGCCGAGTAGAATGCCGGGGCGACCATTGCGGGAAAAAGAGAAACAGGCGTACGCTGCGAGCGTTGTTGTCGGTCCCATGCCGAAGAAAGCGATACGCTTCGCACTCACGAGCACTTCTATGGCCGCGGCCATCTGCGTCCGAACAGAACGGCTGGCCAAGCGAGACACGCCCTCACGATGCGCACTGAGGACATGGCTGATCGCCGTATCGGCATCCTCGATAGCAGAGAGGGTGCGGTCCAGGTTATCGGCGGGCGTCACCCAATCGGCCGCCACTGAGGCCAGATCCTCTTTCAGTTCCCGCAGCCCGGCATAGCCTAGAGCCTGCACGGCGCGCACTACAGTGGCATCGGAGGTCCCGATGGCGAGGCCGAGCTCGATGGCCGACATCGACATCGCTTCGTGGCGGTTGGCATCGATGTACTCTGCGACTCTTCGGAGCGCCGGGGTGAGGCTTCGCGAACTACCGAGCAGGCGTTCCGATATTCTGTCGTTGATCGACTGTTTCACGTCCCGATTCCGGCTTTTCGGTCGGAGGATTAGACAGCACCCAGCGGTGCGGCGGTGAGATTTTATACCTCAGGCTAAACATGCCTGCCCATGTAGTAGCAGAGCGCATTCGCGCCCTACCAATCCCCTCCCACGCGATCCTCCGCGGTCAGATCCTAGCTTCCAGTCGGAAAGACCAGCGTTTGGCCGTCGATTGACACTCGCGCAAAGCTCTCTCCGAAGACGTTGTCGATCTCACAGGACTGCGCGACTTCGATTGTCGAGGCATCCTGGACGAGGCGCCCCCGGTTCATGAGCAGAATTCGGTCAACGGAGGCGAATGCCAGATTTAGCTCGTGCAGCACGACCAGAACGCCGGTCCCCTTTTCCCGCGCCTCTCGACGCAGGATGCGCATCATTGCCCGCTGTTGTTTTATGTCGAGGCTGGCGGCCGGCTCATCGGCAAAAAGAAACGGAGTGCCGGCCGCCAGTGCGCGCCCGATCATCACCCGTGCCTGCTCGCCACCCGAGAGACTTTTGATGCGGCGCGAAGCGAACTCGCTGAGGCCCAAGCGCTCAATCGCCCAGGCGGATTGCAATGGTGAAGCCGCTCCCAGAGCGATAATGTCGGCAACCTCCAGATCCCACAGAAAGTCCTGCTTCTGGGCGACATAACTCAGCAGGCGCGCTCGCTCGCGGGCCGAATATGCTGAAACCGGCTTGCCGTCGATTGAGACAGACCCTTCCGTAGGTTGACGCAGGCCGACCATCGTCCGCATCAAGGTCGACTTTCCTGCCCCGTTCGGTCCCAGAAGACCGACGACTTCGCCTCTACGCAACGAGAGTGACACATCGTCGATCAACACTGACCGAAGCTGTTCAACGCGCAGATTTTCAACCTTGATCATCGGTATCGCCGCACGAGCAGGAGCAGAAAGAACGGTGCACCGATCAGCGATGTGATCAACCCTAACGGAATTTCCGAAGGGGCGAGCACGGAGCGCGAGACCCCGTCGAGAGCAGCAAGCATACCGCCCCCGACGAAGAACGAGTGAAAGAGCAACGGCGCATGACGCTCGCCGATCCACCAGCGCACGGCATGGGGAACGACGAGGCCTACGAAGCCGAGCACACCACCCCAGGCTACGGCGAGTCCGGTCGCGAAGGCAGCGACGGTCAGAGAAAGCGTCAGAAAGCGGCCAACCTCGATCCCCATCGTGGCTGCCGTCGATTCACCGAAGCCGAGCAAGTCGAGGCCGCGGGCCAAAGAAAAGGACGCCAGGAAACATGTTCCCGTCAGCAGCGCAAAAACGAGCAGCGTCGCGCCCGTCGGCGACTGCAGTCCGCCCAGCGTCCAGCTAATTATTGCGCGTAGGCTGACATTATCATCCGAGAGAACAAGCGTGGTCGTTGATCGTGTCGCGGCGAGAAGGGTTGAAAGGGCGATCCCGACAAGCAGCATTCCGGCAGCGTCGCGGATTCCCGCCGCCCTGCTTATTCCCAATACAAGCAGGGTTGCGCCCCATGCGCCGATAAAAGCAAGAACAGGAAGCTCCGCGCCCGAGAGCCAGATCGATGGGAGCAAAATTGCTAACGCGGCACCGAGGGCACCACCGGCCGAACTGCCAAGTAGGAATGGCTCGGCGAGAGGGTTGCGAAAAGCGCCCTGGTAGATAACGCCGGCCAATGCGAGGCAGGCGCCCACAAGAAAGGCGCCGACGACGCGCTGCAGACGCCATTCGAGGACGAGCGTCTCCGGCGTGGGACCGGCTGCGGTCAACGTCTCGAAGAGCTTCAGCGGGGTCGCTGCCTTAACGCCGAGGCTGGCGCCGACCAGAATGCCCGCCAAGCCAACGAGCAGCGCAAGAGTAGCTGAAAAGGCCAAGCGTTGCATTACGTGAACGCCTCGGGATGGATGGCGCGAGCCAGCACCTCGATCGCCTCTGCCTGGCGCGGCCCCGGAATTAGCATGAACCCGCGCGGTATCACCGCGACGCGTCCCTCGCGTATGGCCCGTAGCGCGGTCCATCCCGGACGGTCGGCGATGGAGGCGGTCGTCACATGAGTATTATTTGCCAGCACGACAACGACGTCGGGATCGGCGTCGGCTAGGCCTTCCAGGGTTACCTGTGGTGGCCCTATCAGGTCGAAGGCATTTAGCCCTCCCGCGCGTCGGATGGTATCTTCCGCATAGTGACCGGACCGAATGGTTTGAAAAGCTGCGGTGCCTGCGGCGCCTGTTTCCAGATAGATGCGGCGCACCGGACGGCTGGCAAGCTTCTGCCCGACGGCTGCAGCCTTCGCCTCCATTGCGCCGATGAGCCGATCGGACCCCTCGCGAAGGTCGAGTGCTGTCCCGAGCAGACGAATGTATCGCGTGATGGATGCAAAGTCGGAGTACTTCGCAAGGAACACTGGGACACTCATAGCCGAAAGCGGATCCGCCAATTGTGCGGTCGCGTCCGTGTCCACTCCCATGACGACGAGATCCGGATTCAACGACAGTATTGCTTCGACGGAGAAGTTTAGGGCGCCGCCAATCCTGGGAAGGCCAAGCACGCTCTCTGGGTAGAGGACCACGCCGCCGATCCCAACCAGTCGATCTTCGGCACCAAGGGAAACCACGCTTTCGACCATTGGTGGGTGTATGGCGATAATTCGCCGAGGTGCGGACGGAAGATTGAGGGTGTTCCCTACAGCATCCTTAAACTCGGTTGCGCGCGCGAAGACACCAAGCTGTGCAGTCATCGCCGCCGTAAGGGCGAGAAAGCGACGTCGATGAAGCATCGAAACCGATTACCCCGGTTCCCCGAGATCCCGACTGATCGACGGGACAGGCGGAATCTGCGGAACACCTCCGAGGCCCGATCGCCTCTTGCGCCAACTTAAGGCAATGTAACCCGTGACTACAAGGTCAACATTCTTCAGGAAAAATTCCCGTCGGCGATCACGGTCGTGCCCTTCGCCTCGCGCCAAGCCTCGCACCAAAGTGGTCGCCTCGTAAACGCTCATCGGAGTGAAGCAAGCTGACGCGGTAGGTCAGAAATGACGATGCGCGACCGGCATGTACTCTGCAGTCATTCTGTGCTGCGAAACAGAACAGCTCTCGGTGACCGTTGACGCTCCCTGTCTTCTCGACCTAGCTTGCGATCGGGATGGAGTCCCTACTTGTCGAGAAGGTGATGACTCCTGCTTGACCGGGCCGCCGTTGCCGGGCTTGGCGGTAGGGGAGCAACAAACATCCGACTGCCAGTCCCACGAGCGCGTCGCCCTTTCTATTGCCCAAGGGTGGCTCCATGTCTGCAAGCTCTGCAATCAAAACCCATCTGAGGAACATTCCCGCAGGGGTTTGGGTCTTAGGCTTCGTGTCGATGCTAATGGATATCTCGTCTGAGATGATCCACGCGCTCCTTCCGATCTACATGGTGACCGTACTTGGCACCTCTACCCTTGCGGTCGGGCTCATCGAGGGCGTTGCCGAGGCGACGGCGGCCATCACCAAAGTGTTTTCTGGCGTTCTGTCCGATCGACTCGGAAAGCGGAAAGAACTGGCGGCACTGGGCTATGGTATGGCCGCCATCACCAAGCCGGTGTTTCCCCTCGCGCCGAGCCTGGGTTGGCTGATAGCAGCCCGGTTCATCGATCGAGTGGGAAAGGGCGTAAGGGGTGCGCCGCGTGACGCTCTCGTGGCGGATCTCGCACCTCTTGAGGTTCGCGGGGCCAGTTTCGGCTTGCGCCAGTCGCTGGATACGGTCGGCGCCTTTCTCGGACCGCTTCTCGCAATACTTCTCATGCTGGTGACCGCGAATAATTTCGCCACGGTATTCTGGGTCGCAGTGATACCGGCGTTCCTTGCACTCGGCTTGATCGTGTTCGCGGTGCATGAGCCCGCGCGCCCAAAAGGCTTAAGGCATGTCAAGTCGCCGCTGAGCCGAAGGGAGCTGGCGCGCCTGGGAGGCGAATACTGGTGGGTCGCCGCTGTCGCGACCATCTTTACGCTTGCTCGTTTCAGCGAAGCATTCCTGATTTTGCGGGCGCAGTCAGTTGGATTGCCGATCGCATTGGCGCCCGCTGTTATGGTGCTGATGAATATCGTCTATGCTCTTTCCGCTTATCCGGCTGGTGCGATGTCGGACCGCATGGACCGCCGGACGATCCTTGTCGCGGGGCTTGTGATCTTGATCCTCGCCGACATCGTCCTCGCTCTTTCGAACACGATCGGCGGGATTGCTGTCGGCGTTGTGCTATGGGGCCTCCACATGGGCCTAACCCAAGGTCTACTCGCGACACTGGTCGCCGATACAGCGCCTGCGGAGCTCCGAGGAACTGCATACGGCATGCTCAACCTGGCAACGGGGATCGCGTTACTAGCTGCCAGTGTAATTGCCGGCGGGTTATGGGACGCAATCGGGCCTAGAGGCACATTTCTGGCCGGAGCCGCATTCAGTGCGATTGCGATCATCGGCCTTATAGGGCTTCGGCAACATACAAAAGGGAATAGGAAGCCCTAGCACTCGCCAAAGGCGTCTGACTGGCGTGACCGAACGTGACATCACCAGCTCAAAACTGCCTCGAAACCTGTGTTCTGCCCTCGAGCCGGAGAGTACAGGTCCAAGCGGGCGCCGGACTGTCGAGCAATTGTATCGGCGATGTATAAGCCGAGCCCGCTGCCGTCCGCTGCCCCGGAAAAGCCGCGCGCGAAGCGCTGCTTGAGACGCGCGACGTCATCGGCACCCATCAGGAAACCATCGTTTACGACGGAGAGGACCGCGCCAGGCCCCAAGCGCACCGTAATTGGCGTGCCTTCCGGGCTGTGCTTGACGGCATTGCCGATCAAATTCTCAATGGCGATGCCCAGCGCATCGGCGTTCGCCGTAATGAGAATGGGGTCCACTGCGCTGTTGTCGAAGCGGATGCGTTTCATGCACTGCGGCTTTCGAAGCCAATCGTCCATCAGAAGTTCGACCAGATCGCGCAACGACATGCTTTCGCGCGCCAGCGCCATTCCAGATTCTGTCCGAGCCAACTGCAGCAGCGCTTCTATTCTTCGGTTCAGGGTAGCAAGAGTGACCTTCAGTCCCTCGGCACGCCGGCGCTGCTCTTCGTCCTCTGCGGCATTGGCCAGCAATTCAGCCTGTGCTTGAGCGGCCGCGATCGGATTTCGCAACTCGTGAGCGCTATTGGATGCGAATGCCCGCTCGGACTCGAGTGCCAGGCTTAGGCGAGACAGTAGTCGATTGACGTCGTTTGCGACCGGAGCGAGTTCCGCGGGTAGTCCCTTTCCATCGAGCGGGTCAAGATGGGCACCGTTGCGTGCCCCCAGCTCTTGCTGCAAATGACGAACGGGTTCGATTACCCGGTTGACGGTAGCGCGCACCGCAACGGCGGCGATGGGCAGGACGAACAGCAATGGAACAAGAAGCCCAAGCCAAAGAGCACGAACAGCTTCGGCCCGTTCATGGGGCAACTCGGCAACCTGAATGACCAAGGAACCGTCAGCCGACCACTCGCTGAAATAGCGCCGTTCTCCGTCGTCGAAATGCCCCCGCTTCATCGGCGCGCTGAACGGCCGTTCGGGAGCATCGTGGGAGCGCAGAAGAACGCGCCCGGCTGGATCGCGAACCTGATAGAGAATGGATTCCTTGTGATCTTCAGCCGTAGACCGTCCGAGGCGTACACGTTCTTGCTCGTCTTCGCCGCGGCGGGACAGATCGTACGCCGCCAGGGGGAGAATTCGCTGGGCGGTCTCCTGAAGCGCGCTGTCGAAAACCTCGTCAATTTCGTGGCGAATCATGAAGGCCGTCATAACGACCCCGCTGATCCACAGCGCGCCGATCGCGCCAGTCAGCGAAAGCAGCAGTCGCCGTTTCATACTCCAGGACGACATGGGATTCAGATCCCCATCCGGTAGCCTAGTCCGCGCACCGTCTCGATGGCGCGCGCTCCGAGCTTCTTGCGCAGGCGGCTCACATAGACCTCGACTGCATTACTCTCCACTTCCGAGCCCATTGCATAGATCGCCTCTTCGAGTTGAGCCTTCGAGACGATCGCCCCGGGCCGGCGAATGAGGCACTCCATCAGCGCCCACTCTCGCGCCGTCAGTGGAACATCTTCCCCATTGTGCTGGATTCGATGGGTCGCCGTGTCGATCGTCAGCTCCCCGATATGCTGGGACGGGTTGGGCTGAAGATCATATCGGCGCTGCACGGCCTGAACTCGAGCAAGTAGCTCACCGAGATCGAAGGGTTTGATAAGATAGTCGTCGGCACCAGCATTGAGGCCGTCGATGCGATCGCGGACCTGGTCGCGCGCGGTGCAGATGATCACGGGGGACCTGTCCCCGGACTTCCTGCGGCGCTTTAGAAGATCAAGACCGCGCCCATCCGGCAGGTGAAGGTCGAGAAGCACGAGACCATACTTGGTCGTATCGAGCGCTGCATCGGCATCGCCGAGGCGGTCGACGCAGTCAACGGCGTGGCCGGCACGCGTCAAATGGACGGAAATGGCATCCGCCAGTAGCAGCTCATCCTCGACGACCAATATGCGCACGGGCTTGCGCTTCCTCCACACGAGGCGCTTCGTCGTCCCACAACCTGACGGCAACCTGAAAGCCACGATCGGAAGGCTTCAGTTGGGTGTCAGGGAGGGCGTCTACGTTGCCTGGCATCGGCAGTTCTAATCAATGGAGGACATTATGAACAAGTTGCTGATCGCCGCCTTTGCGCTGGCCAACATCGGCATCGCGGCACCGGCTCTCGCCGAGCCGTCGTGCGACGTCAACAAGGCAGAATGGCAAACCGAACAGGCTCTGCGCGACAAGCTTGGCGCCCTCAGATGGACCATCAAGAACGTCAAGATCGACAACGGCTGCTACGAAGTCTATGGCGCCGACGAGAACGGGAAAAGGGTCGAGATCTATTTCAATCCGAAGACTCTTGAGGCCGTCCCCGGCCAGGGAGGCTGAGCGGCATGGCGACCGTGAAAGTTTGGGACGCATTCGTCCGTCTGTTCCACTGGGCTCTGGTGGCAAGCTTCACGGTCGCGTTCCTGTCAGGAGAGGAGCGCGACCTCCGGATGCTTCACTATTGGGCAGGTTACGCGGCTGCGGCTCTTGTGGCGCTCCGCATATTATGGGGTGTCATCGGAACACATTACGCACGGTTTAGCCAGTTCGTGCATGGTCCCAAGACCGTGCTGAACTACCTCAAGTCCGTCGTCACCGGACGGGAGGCGCGATATCTGGGCCACAATCCTGCAGGTGGCGTGATGATCGTTCTGCTCCTCCTGGCAATCACCGGTCTCAGCCTCACCGGTCACCTGTTGACCACGGATGCTTTCTGGGGATCGACAACCATGGAAGAGATCCACGAGGCGCTCGCTAATGGCATATTGGCGCTGGTCGTCTTGCATGTCAGCGGCGTGATCGTCGGAAGTCTTAGGCATCGCGAAAACCTTGTGAGAGCGATGATCACGGGCAAAAAGAAAGTCCCAGGTCCCGCCGACGTGAGGTGATCATTAGCTCGCGCGTTGCTTTCATCGGTGCCGACCGGTGAGCAGGCGCACCGCGTGAACCATCTGAGGAGTGTCATGCGTCGGCTTAAATGCCGAGCACTTGGACGCATGCTGGAGCTGCTTCTGGCTGCCTCAATCAGCTCCCGATCAAAAGCACGCGCTCGCTTGCCGCGAGTGGGCCTATGCCGGTGATCGTGGCGAGACGCTTGCTCGCCTCATCGATGTGCAGGCCATCACGTTCCGGTCAAGGATCTGGTTCTGCAACAGGCGATACTGATCGACCAGGCACATCAGGGCGCGGCGCGCCACGTCAAGAATGCGTTTGTCTTCGCGGGAGACGACGACATGGTTCACTCGCCGTTATCACCGGGACTAGGCGAGTGGCCCTTAAAGGATCGCCAGAAGCCGGTCGGGAACGCGGGCGCGTCAGCAATACGCCGCACCTCCGAAAGGCGCGTCCCGACCCGTTCGGCGCCGAGCCGGGACGCTGGCAGCCGACGCAACTGTCAGCCTGCGTCTGGAGCTTTGTCGCCGTCCCGGGCCTTGCGCATGTTCTCGACCATGTAGGCCGTAGCCCGCTCCCAGGCTTTGCTGTTGTCGCCGCGGAAATCGAATACTTTGGAATAGGTGGTGCGCCCACTCGCCACGTCCTTGATCTCGATGTGCAGCGTGCCGATGAGGCTGGACACCTTCCACACCCAGCCGATCATCACCTGGTCGGCGCCCGCCTTGCGTGCAATATCGAGTTCGCAGCCGTTGCAGGCGCGTAGGTACGTGCCAGCATTCACTTCGGTCACGGCCTTGGCGACTGCGGCAGGCTCGACAACGTCGTAGAGGCCAGAGGCCTTGATGCGCTCGCCGCTGTACCGGGTCAGTTCCGACAGCATCTCCGCATGGCGCGATGCCGGTCCTACCTCGCCCGAGGTGTCGTTGATCTCGAACGGCAGGATGGCGAGTTTCGCCCGCGGCTCGGCGTTGACGGAGTTCACGCCAATCCATGCGATCAGCGCCGCCAGCGCCAGGCCGCGGATGCGTGCTACCTTTTCCATGATCATCGTTCCTCTTTGCTGGTGCTCGATATTTGAGGAACGTTAGGCAACGCCCATGCGTGCCAATAGGGGCCGTTGCCCGCCGAAAGTCGGGCAATTTGCCCAAGGTAACCCTGCTACTCTCGCGCTATGCCCACGATCATGACCATACCCGGCTTGGCCCGCCCCACGGACACCGCACGACCGAAGCACCGACCCATCGATCTCAAGCGCTCGTTGGTTCTGCGCATTGTCCTCGCGGCGGTTCTCTGTCTGGCAGCCGTGTCCATCTTCACGCTCGTCGAAGCGCATCGCGATGCCGACCAGCGAGCCGCCACAACGGCCGACCTCGTCACTCGCCAGCTGGAGCTGCAGCTCCTGCGGATCAACACCGGCCTCGACCTAGCGCAGCGCTTTCCAGAGTGGCAAACGGTTGCAGCAACAGGTATCGGGGACGGCCAATGCGTACGCTTCTATGCCCCCGGCGGCGATATGCAGCGCAGCGACTGCGTTGGCTTTCAGCCAAACGCCGAAGCCGCGCCCGGATGGTTCGCGGCAACCTCGGCCGCGCTTTTCGCATCCGAGGAGGGCGTGAGCCGCACCGTTGCCTACAAAGGCGTCGAATACGGCACCGTGACCGTGACACCGGCGCCTAGGGCCGTCGCCGCCCGCGTGTGGGGCGCACTGAAACAACCGCTGCTGCTCACTTTCCTCACCGTCATCGCCGTCTCCGTCCTCGTCTATGTGGCGCTCGCCCGAGCGCTGGCGCCGACAAAGGACGTTATCGCCGGCCTGAACCGCCTCGCCGCCGGCGATTTCAGCTATCGCCTGCCCGATTTCTCGCTCGCTGAACTGCAGCGCATTAGCGAGGTGTCGAACCAGCTCGCCGCCAAGATCGAGGCGACGCTTGCCGAACGCGCCGACCTATCGAAACGGCTGATGAACACGCAGGAGGATGAGCGCCGCCACCTCGCTCGAGAGCTTCACGACGAGTTCGGTCAAAACCTCACCGCCATGGCCGCGCTCGCAGCTTCCATCGAGCACACGGCCGAGGACGAGTGCCCCGTGCTTATTGCCGAGGCACGCAGCCTGGCGCACATCGCTGCCGGTATGATGACGTCGCTGCGCGGCACCCTGCTCCGGCTGCGGCCCGCCGACTTCGACCGCTTCGGCCTGGTCGAGAGCCTGCGCCAGCTCGTCGACATGTGGAGCCTGAGCCGCCGCCGGGAAACCCGCTTCGAGCTCGACAGTCCTCCCGAAATTGCGCTGCCTGACAATACCGCGATCCATGTTTTCCGCATCGCGCAGGAGGGACTGACCAACGCAGCAAGGCATGCCGGCGCCAGTCACGTGCGCCTCAGCGTCGAGCCCGTAATCTCGGCCGGTGCCGGCCCGCCCACCGGCATCAGCCTTACCATCGAGGACAACGGCACCGGCCGTCCCGTCGCCGACGAGACGCATGGCATGGGCCTCATGAACATGCGCGAGCGGGTGGCGGCCCTTGGGGGCTCGATCTCATTCGACGACGCCGCCGGCGGAGGACTCAAGGTGCGTGTCCTCGTCCCCGTCAATCCTTAGGAGCGGGAGAGCTATGGACACGCCCAGCATCAGCGTCATGCTCGTCGACGATCACGCCGTGGTGCGCGAAGGCTACGGGCGGCTTATCGAGAAGCATAACGGCATGAAGGTCGTCGCCGAAGCCGCCGACGGCGATGCCGCCTACCAGCTATACAAGAAGCTCACGCCCGACGTCGTCGTCCTCGATCTCACCATGCCCGGCCGCGGCGGCATCGAGGTGATCCGCCACCTGCGCCAGCGCGACGGTGGCGCCCGCATCCTCGTCTTCAGCATGCACCAGAATGCCGCCTACGCCTTGCAGGCATTCCAAGCCGGTGCCCGCGGCTACATCACCAAATCGAGCCCGCCCGAGTTGCTCATCACCGCCATCCGCGACGTCGCAGCCGGCAAGAAGGCTCTCAGCCCGGACATTGGGCACGCGCTCGCCATGATGCGCATCAACCCTGAGGCGCTGGCCCCGGAAAATCTGACGCCCCGCGAGTTCGACATCTTTCGCATGCTGGCCGATGCCAAGTCTGTGGGCGAGATCGCCGCCACCCTCAATTTGTCGACCAAGACGGTGGCGAACTACCATTACCTTATCAAGTCGAAGCTCGGCGTTTCTTCGGACATCGAGCTCGTGCACCTCGCCATGCGCCTGAAGATCATTGACACGGACAAAATTCAGACCGGCGATTAGCTGGCCGATACGCAGTGTTATCTTTGGGTGCCGTCTTCGGACCGGGGTGATCCACGTAGCGAGCGCGTAGGCCTGAACATAGCGTCAAAGCTGTCGTTGAAAGGGCTCAACAGCAACGTCCATTGCGGTCCGGCAATCTCGGTTCTTTGTCTGTCTCGCTCGGCCGGCCGCATGCCACTTGCGCACCGCTTGCAGGAGTATGGTGTCCCGAAGTGCGGAACCCGATGCGCCGAAGAATTGGTAGAGGGGTCACGTCTCTGATCGCGGGGTTTTGGGCGGCCGCTTATGTATCCGGACATCGGTCAATCCTCGGCATGCTCTGTGAGAGCCAAGTCGAGGTGATCAACTTCGTAAGTTGCAAATCAAGATGGTTGTGCGCCCCCGCAACCAATGACGCAGGCCTTACCGGCGGCCTGACTGATCCTCACAACTGAAGCTATCGAAGCGTGTCCGGCGGGACGCCGCGCACGTAACGTGCCGCGCACCTCAGCCGCCCCCATGATCGGATGTCATTCACGTTGACCGGATAACGGGCCGAAAGGCCCGTATTCGGCGTATTTCCTTACGCAAAACGCAAAAAAGCGCCCCCGCCACCGACCTGATTTTCAGCGCCCTCTGCGCAGCCAAATTCGCCGAACTCTTGGCCCCTGCGATAGCGTAAGGATACCGCCAAGCTCCCCCCTGACTTCGAGACGGTAGTCGGCGTCCTCGTGAGGGACGACGCGGATCTCTTCGATAATGCTGCGCAGTAGCTCGATGGCCTCGCGATCGGCGTCCGAGCGCAGCAGATCACTCCGGGCTTCAACGCGGGCGGAATAGATAGTCGCCACGTTGGGATGCAAAAGCGGCTCGTCGTTGGAGCTCAGTGCGGTTCGCTCGCCAGTCTCGACCGCTCGGCCTCGAGCTCATTGAGCTCACCGTTGATCGAGGTTGCATCGGCGCCATTGAGAATGGCATCGACAAGCCGTTTTATTTGCCGAACTACCCGCTCAAGCTCGCGGCGCATCGCGATCCTCGCCGACGAAGCCTCCGAACGGATGCGGTTGACCTCGGCGATAAACGTGCGCGGGAAGTCTTCGGCGAGGGCGGCTCCATTGGCCGTGTCCTTAGGCGGTTCGCAATGGTCCTGCTCGACTTGCGCGGACGGCGACGCGATTGATGCAAGTAGACCGCTCCGAGCCCGGACACATGCAAATCGTTGGTGCCGAATTTCGTATCGCTCGCTCCACACGCGGCACATTTCGGCAAACCTGAAAGCAACTGGCGCGGTCGCTTGCCCTGCCAAAATACCGCCGGCTTACAATCGGGCCGCGTTCCCGCGCGCCATCTCCGCTTGTCGCGCCTTGGCTACCATGGCGTGCAATGTTGACCCCGCAGTGTAGCGATAGCGCTGACCAGAACCGAAGCTGGAAAGCGTAGCGTAGCAAGCGGAGGCTTGTTGCGGCTCCGCCACATGATAGGCGCATTGATGGCCGGCGCAGCGAAAACAAGTTGAGCGCACGCTGGCGTTCACTATGATTCGGATAATATAACATCCGCATTGTGGCGTGAGGCGTAGATGAGAGTTCGCGTATGGGGAGGCGCAGCCGCGGCCGCTGCGGTCCTGCCGAGCCCAAGGAAAAAGAGGGCAACATCCGGCGCCGTGAGCGCGCCTTCCGGAGCGCCCGCAACGGGTCACCGGCAGCTTCCTCTGCACGCCACAGCGCGGATTGAGCACATTCGCGTTCATGGAAGAGGCTCGGTCAATCCGCGCTTCCATAGGCTGGATGACGACCACCATCATCATGATGACGGCAACGGCTGGGTCGCCCGTACCGTTCTGCTGCACACCTTCGAGCAGGACGACATCGACCATGAGGAACTGGTCATCCCCGGCTGCACGCTGGTCAATGCTGAGGTCAGCGACACCACCGAAGTGCGCAGGCGCGATGGCACCGCCTCGCTCGTCATCGTCGGTCTGCGTGGAGAGAATCTCGCCGAAGACGATGTGCGCGACCACACGCCCTTCAAGCTCCATGAGTTCGTCTACCAGCCGCGGTGCCAGTGTGCGCGCGTTTAGGGTTGTGAAGCTGAACTAACGGCTCGCTACTCCCGAGGGCCGAGCGTGGGCGCCGCTGTCACGGCGTCCACGCCTTTGAAATCATCTACCAGACATTCGAGGTCTACATGTCCGCTCGCGTATCTCTGAGCGCTTATCTCTGCGCGTTCGCTGCCATGGCAATTCCCACGGGAGAGGCCGTCCGTGCCCAGACAGCCGGGGTGAACACGCCGCCCGCGTCGACGCAGTTGGATCCCCTGACGGTCGAGGCCGATACCAAGAAGAAGAAAAAACAGACATCGGCAAAAGCTGCCGCGTCCGCAGCGTCGGCAAATGCTGCCACGACTGCTCCCCAGCCAGCTATGCCGGCCGCTGCAGTCCTCAATATCGACATCGACGGCACCGTTACGGAGAACAGCGGATCCTATGCGGCAGAGAACAGCACCATTGGTGGCAAGCTCGTTCTACCGATCAAGGAGACGCCGCGATCCATCTCCGTATTGACCCGTAAGCGGCTGGACGATGAGAATATTACGACCGTCACGGAAGCTGCAGAGCGGGCAACGGGTGTGTATGTCCGCAATCAGGGCGACGCCAGCGACGGCCCATTGTTCTACTCGCGCGGATTTCTCATGTCGGTGTCCGAGAACGGCGTACCGCTCAATACCGACTACTACGGTCCAGGCCTTGATACGGCGATTTACGATCGCATCGAAATCATACGCGGCCCCGATGGATTGATGCAGGGCCAGGGCCAGCTCGGCGGCTCGGTCAATCTGGTTCGCAAGGCACCGCTAGCGACGCAGCAGGTTAAAACGGAACTGTCAGCCGGACAATGGAACAACTATCGCAGCATGCTCGATGTCTCGACGCCGCTGCTGGCGTCGGGCGCCGTACGGGCGCGTGTCGTGGGGCTGGCGGAAGCGAAGGATTCATTCGTCGATTTCGTCGGCGGCGAACGCCACATGGGCTACGGTATCATCGCGATCGACATCTCGGAAAGCACCACCATCTCGCTCAACGCGCTGTCGCAAAAGAATGGGGTCAATCCCTACTACGGCGCCCTGCACATTCCGAATACGAATTCGTACACGCCGCGCGGCACGTTTCTGGGCGCCCGCTGGAGTAACTTCGACTACAACAGGCAGGAATACGGTGCGGAGCTGAAACATCGTTTCGACAAGGACTGGTCCCTCAGCGCGACGCTCACGCGGCGCGATTACGACGACACCAAGCGTTTCGCGTTCCACAACCCTCATCCGTCTTTTCATCTGACGGGAACCTCGGGGCTCATCAACCGCGGCACCTGGTTCGAGGCCGAGCAATGGACGGGCGACGCGCATCTCACCGGCCGCTTCGGCTTCCTCGGCCGCAAGCACGATATTGTCATCGGTGCGAATTTTGAGAATTTCGATCATGAGCGCTGGAGCCGCAACGCTCCCGCCATTGGTCTGTGGCCCGCAGGAGACCCCAACATACCTTACGCCGAGGTCACGAAGGCAGGCTCCACCATATCGAAGGTCACGCAGGAAGGCCTGTATGCGCAGGGCCGCTTCGAAATCATGCCCTGGATGCACGCTCATCTCGGCGCCCGACTAACCGACTACAAATCGCAGTCGAGTACCCAAGGCGTCATCTACGACGAGGCAAACGTCTTTACGCCCTACGGCGGGCTCGTCGTCGACGTGACGCGCGAATGGATGGTCTACGCCAGCTACGCCGACATCTTCCGGCCGCAGGGGATCACGACGACGGATGCATCGGACGCCACGCTGCCGCCCATCGTCGGCGAGCAATACGAAGTCGGGATCAAAGCCTCACTGTTGGATGGGGCGCTAACGCCGAGTCTGGCCTTCTTCCGCGCCAGCGATACCGGTCGTCCGCTGCCCGACCCGGCAAATCCAGGGCATTCCATCGCGGCCGGAGAGGTCCTGTCGGAAGGTTTCGAAGTCGAGGTGGGCGCCAGGCCAGTGCGCGGCTGGGAGCTCGTCTCCGGCTATACGTACACAGAAACGAAGTTCGCAGCCGGTCAGCCGGGAGAGGTCGGCACGCGCTTCAACTCCTTCTATCCCAAGCACACGTTCAAATTCTGGTCGAACTATGCCTTCAGCGAAGGGGCGCTCGACGGCGTGTCGCTCGGCGTCGGGCTGCGCGCATTCAGTGAAAGCACGACCTCGTTCAGCGCACCTTACCGGGGTAAGGTTTCGCAGCCCGCCTACGCGGTCGTCGACGGCAGGATCGCCTATAAGCTCGATCGCCACACGGAACTGTCGCTGAACGTCAGCAACATATTCGACGAGGTCTATACGCCTTACCCGGATGTGCGAGCCTTCTATGGAGAACCGCGGCGGGCGATGGCGAGGGTCGCAACGACATGGTGAGTGTACGCCCCCAGATCCACCTCTGATCGTTATTGCTTCATTCGCACGACCACATCGACGATGCACACGTGGCCCAGCGATGATGTCGCAATGTGGATTGCCATCGCGTAGCACTGCCGTCTCAAAGAAAGAACTGCCGAGGGCGGCTCGGCAGTTCCAACACGTGATGGCGCAAGCAGTATTGCGCCATCACGATTCCAACCCTCGATCCTCCTTGAACGTCGGGCGATCGCGATGGTCGAGTCACGCCTGCTGGCCGCTGGATGTCTTTGCCGAATTTCTCAAGCTGAAGTGTGTCGACGGCGGTCGAAACGCATCTGCCGAGGGAGATGCCGCGCGGTGATGCGCTGGCAATAGCTCCACTTATTCGGTCGGCTGATAACTGTAGTCCCAAGACTTCTATGCAGACCACAACCAAGGACGCAATACATCCGCGATGGTGAGGGTCGTAGATCGCGCTGCGCGCCGTGCGTTACGCGCCGCCGACGGCCTGCGCGATGGCATCCGGCACGATGGCGTCGCCGAAGTGCCGTTTCATGTGCGTGATCAAGCCGCGCATGACGTTCCGGCGGTGTCTGCGGCGCTGAAAGCGGCGAGCGAAAATGTTGTAAATGTAGGCCAAAAGCTTCCTGGCGCGGTCCTCCTCAAGGTGCGCGAACATCGCTTCGATGTCGTCCGGAAGCCGAGGCGTATCGGCGCGGGCGAGCAGAAATGCCAGCTCAAGGCGCGCCTGCGGCTTGACCGCGAAGAGCGCCGCGCACACCTCCTCCATCGCCGCCCGCCTATCTTCTGCGAGCAACGCAGTGATTTTAAGCACCAGAAGGTAGCGGTGAAATGCCGAGCCGATCTCAGACATTTCGATTGCCTCGTCTAGATAGGCGATCGCCTCGTCGATGTTGCCCCGGGCCATGCGGATTTGCCCCTGCATGGCAAATGCGGCGGCGAAGGCCGTGCTCTTGGCGAACGCCTCGTCCGCAAGCTGCGCAGCCAGTTCGGCGTGACCGCGATCGATAAAGAAGAGCAGCTTCGCCACGCCGAGCACCAGCAATGGATTGTCTTGAACCTTCGGCAAGCTCGACAACGCGAGGTGCTCGATCTCGTCCTCGATGGCTGCCCAGTCATCGGCAGGCATCATCTCTGTCTCTTCCAGAGCCTGGCTGAGCAGCCGCATGTACAGATTGAGCGCCCACATGATCGCGAGTTGAGGGTCGTCGGGCTTCTCGGTGCGGGCGCGGGCAAGCTGGGCCTCGTTTTCACGCCAGATGACCGGCGTGCGCGCGAGAAGCTCCGCCGCCTCGTAGAGACGGACCTCAAGCGGCTTCTCCAGAGCAGCTATCGCCGGTCCCGCCGGCGCCGCGAGGTTCTTCCAAATATCCGCCTGGATGTCTCTGGCGACCTGCTCGATCTCCCGGCATCTCGCACTCGCGAACCGCGCGCGGAACGTGCTGAGGACAGCCCGCGTCGCGGCATGGCGCAGCACGAACGCCGCATGCACCGTCTCTTCCTCGGCGTGAAAGCTTACGTCGAGGCTATAGGTCACGTCGTCGGTGGATTTTTCCGGCTGCCAGTCGGGGACGCAGTCTACAGCGCGATCGCTTCCCATCAGGTTTTTGAGTGCCTGAGTCAATTGCGCGAGGGTGCTGTGCGTGCGTTGTGTGCTGCGCCGCATCCCGTAAGCCGGCCCCAGCCGCAGGAATGCGCGGCGGCCGCACGTGGGCTCCATCGTCCGCGCAATCCAGACGTACCCCTCGCCATACTGCGTGGCGATGAAGCGGGGTTTGCGCGCGTTGTCGCCGAGGACTTTACGCAGGCGGTTGACGAGAAAATCGATGTTGCGCTCGCTGGTGTCACTCGCATCGCGGGTCATCAGCTCAACCAGTCTGCGCCGCGTCAGGAGTTTTCCAGGCTGCTGCGTGAAATGAAGCAGCAGTGCCCGCTCCTGTCGCGTTAGACGCAATTCGGTGCCGTCGGTGCGTCTGGCGGACAGCATGTCCTCGTCGAACGTCAGATCGTTGAAGCGGATTGTCCGCACGTCCGTCGGTCCTCCCCCCGCACGCTGTCGCGGTCACATTGTCGGCAGCGGTGCAGCAGGGCAAGAGGGCCACACCGCAAAAGCTAACGTCATGCCCAGGGTTAATACGGCGGCTTTCAAATACTGGCGCAACATTCCTCTGCTAGCGGAGGATCGGCAGATCGGGCGAGAGCCGAGAATCGGGGTGGAATTCATGTCTCTATTGGCTCCAATGGACATACTCCGTGGTCGCCCTACCGCTCCCCATTGCCTGCCAAGCAGACGCCCGGCGGTCAACATCGCGCGCGGCGCCGGGCTCGCGCTCGTGTGCGTATTCGCACTGTCCTCTCCGGCTTTCTCTCAATCCAACGCGGGTGGCGCCGGCGGGCCAGGCGGCGCCACGGGTGGCGGCGCCGGTGGTAGCGGCGGCGCGCCGGGCGATCCCGGTGTTGCGGGCAATCCTGGCAGTGCAGGTGGTACAGCAGGTGCCGCCGGGACGGCGAACGGCGGCGCCGGCGGCACCGGCGGAGGCGGCGCCGGCGGGGGAGGCGGAGGCGGTGGCGCCGACGCATTCACCGGCGTCGTGCTTCCCGGTAGCGCGCAGACCGGCGGGACAGGCGGGGCTGGCGGCACGGGTGGTGGTGGTACCGCTGGTAATGGCGGTAGCGGCGGCGGCGGCGGTGGTGGCGCCGGCGGAGGTGGCGCCGTCATCAGCATCACCGGCGCGGGCGCATTGTCTGTCGATCTGACCGGCGGCGGCGGCGGCAAGGGCGGCGGCGGCGGCACTGGCGGCCTCGGCAGCCGCGGCGACGGCGGTGGCGGCGGCTATGGCGGTGATGGGGGCGATGGCATCGTTTTCAACACCGGCGCGACTCTGACGAGTGGCGCGACCATTGCCGGTGGCAATGGCGGCCTCGGTGGCCTCGGTGGCATCGGTGGCATCGGTGCTAGCGGCGGCGGCGGCGGTGGCGGCGGTAACGGCGGCGATGGTGCCGTTTTCACCAACGGCGGGACGCTGATGAATGCAGCGACGGTTGTCGGCGGCAATGGCGGTGCTGGCGCCGCTGGCGGCCAAGGCGTCGGCAATATTAACTTCGGCGCACCCGGCGGTAAGGGCGGCGACGGCGGCGACGGCGGCAAGGGCGGCGGCGGTGCCGTTTTCACGAATGGCGGGACGCTGATGAATGACATGGCCGTTGCCGGCGGCAATGGCGGCGCTGGCGCTGTTGGCGGACGCGGCGGTAATGGCAGCGGCCCCGGTGTCGGCGGCACTGGCGGCACTGGCGGCACTGGCGGTCTCGGCGGCGATGGCGCCATTTTCACCCATGGCGAGACGCTGACCAATACAGCAACCATTGCCGGGGGCAGCGGTGGCAGTGGGGGTGACGGCGGCCTCGGCGGCGGCGGCGTCACCGGCGGCAACGGCGGCGACGGCAGCAATGGTGGCGACGGCGGCACCGCTGTTATTTTCACCCTTGGCGGGACGCTGACCAACGCAGCGACGGCGGCCATTACAGGTGGCAATGGCGGCGGCGGCGGCAGCGGAGGCCTCGGCAGCGGCAGCGGCGTGGTTGGCCATCGCGGCGACGACGGCAATGGCGGAAACGGCGGCGACGCCGTCGTTTTCACCAATGGCGGGACGCTGATGAATGAAGGAACCATCGCCGGTGGCGACGCCGGCGCCGGCGGCGGTATCGCAGGCCTTGCCGGTCTCGGCGGCACCGGCGTCATCGGCGCCAATCTGACGATCGTCAACGCCGGTACGATCTCGGGCGGACTGGGCGATGGGACACAGGCGAACGCCGTCACCTTCACCGGCGGCAGCAACGTGCTGGAGCTGCAATCCGGCTACATCGTCAACGGCAACGCGGTTGACCAGACGAATAATGGCACGTTCCGTCTTGGCGGCGCGGTCGACTCCATGTTCGACATCTCGAACCTCGGCACGCAGTACCAGGGCTTCAGCATCTTCGAGAAGACCGGCATCTCGACCTGGACGCTGACTGGAGTGAGCACGTTCGCCGGGCCGACCAACGTCAACCAGGGCACACTGCTGGCCGGCGGCGCCGGCGCTTTCTCGCCATCGAGCGCATTCACCGTCTCGAGCGGCGCATTTCTCGATCTCGGCGATTTCGATCAGACCATCGGCTCGCTCGCCGGAGCGGGCGATGTACTGCTCGGCAGCGCCGCACTGACCACCGGCGGCGACGGCCGCTCCACGGAGTTCTCGGGTACGATCTCGGGCACCGGCAACCTCATCAAGGAGGGCAACGGCAGCTTGGTCCTGTCAGGCACCAACACCTATAGCGGCTCGACGACCGTCAACGATGGCGCGCTGATCGTCGACGGGTCGATTGCAGCGTCGTCGGCGACGATCCTCAACAGCGGCCGGCTCGGCGGCATAGGCACGGTGAGCGCCACCAGCGTCAACGCCGGCGCCACCATAGCGCCCGGCAATGCCGCAACGCCCATTGGCACGCTCACCGTCAACGGCAACCTCACCTTCGATCCCGCCGCATTCTACGAGGTCGGCGTCGACGATGCGGGCCACTCGGACCTGATCAAGGTCGATGGCATCGCGACGCTCGGCGGCGCCAAGGTGACGGTCAAGGTCGCGTCGGGCACCTATTCGCCGCTCAATACCTACACCGTCCTGACGGCAACCGGCCTTTCGGGCGCCTTCGATGCCGACGTCGACATCGATGCCGCCTTTCTCGATCCTTCCATCGTCCAAACGTCCACCAGCGTGCTGCTGACCTTGGTGCGCAATGACGTCAACCTCATCGACGTGGCGCGGACGCCCAACCAGAGGGCCGTTGCCGGCGCGCTCGATACCCTGGCAACCAGCAATCCCCTGTTCCTCGCCGTGATCGGCCAGAGCGCGGCAGGCGCACAGCAGGCGTTCGATGCGCTGTCGGGCGAGATCCATGCGACCGTCGCTGGGCTGCTCGTCGACCAGAGCCGCTTCGTGCGCGATGCCATCCTCTCCCGCTTGCTGCAGGCCTCTTACGGCGGCGGGGGCGCCAGCGCCGTTGCCGCGCTCGCCGCGGGCGGGCCGACGACGATTGCCGCCCTGGGCGATACGCCGATGATGGGCCTCGGCATGTCCGGATTGGGCATGGGCTCAGGCTACGCGGCACCGCCGGCCCCCGGTCTCGCCTTCTGGACGCAAGGCTTCGGCTCCTGGGGCGACTTCCAGGGCAATGGCAACGCTGCTCGCGCCGATCGCACGCTGGGCGCTTTCGTATCCGGCGTCGATGCGGAGCTCGGCGGCGGCTGGCGCACTGGCTTCGCGCTCGGCTACACGCAGGCCAACATCGGCGTCGATGCGCGCCTCTCCTCGGCCAACGTCGACAGCTATCACATCGGCGCTTACGCTGGCGGGGGACTCGGCGCGTTGGCCGTGCGCGCCGGCGGCGCGTGGACGTGGAATAGCATCGACACGCAGCGGACTGTGCTGTTCCCCGGCTTCTTCGAGCGTGTCAACGCGTCCTACGACGGCAACACGGGGCAGGTCTTCGGTGAGATTGCGCTACCGCTCGTTTCGTCCAAGTCGGCGGTCGAGCCGTTCGCCGGCCTCGCCTGGGTGCGTGTCGACGCCGACGGGTTCACTGAGCAGGGCGGCCTCGCCGCGCTGACCTCGGGTAGCAACAGCATCAACACCGGCTACTCCACGCTCGGGCTGCGCGCGGCGAGCGAGCTTTTGATCGGCGACATGGTGGTGATCCCGCACGCCTCCGTGGCTTGGCAGCACGCGTTCGACGATGTCGTCGCCGACGCCGCGCTGGCCTTCATCACCGGCGGCGTCGACTTCACCGTGGCGGGCGTGCCGATCGCGCGCGATGCTGCGCTTATCGAGGCGGGTCTCATGTTCAATGTAGACCGCGACACGACGCTCGGGCTTTCCTATCAGGGCCAGATTGCCGGCAACGTCGAGGACCACGGGCTCAGCGGCCGCCTTGACTGGCGGTTCTAGCGCGCGGCGCCTAGCCTGATGCCGCACTCGGCAGATTGTAACCTAAGCGGACATGCTGCGGCGTGCGTTGAACGGTGACGCAGAACCAATACTACTGCCTGGTAACCAGACGTGCAGATTTATCTTGAACATACGACGATCGAGAGCTCTGCGCTTGCCAAGCGTCGGAATAGACGATGCCAGAGAGAGATTTCGCACGAAGCCTACGTGACACTTAGCGCTGTGCGGCTCGCGTTCGGATGAGATAGCCGAGGCCTCGCAATGTCGCGATCGATACATCGGCGCCGGCGTCGGACAACTCCTTGCGAAGCCTGTGCACATAGACTTCCACCGCGTTCGATCCGGCAGAGCCGGCGATTGCCGCGATCTGATCCTCGACGAGCTGCTTGGTCACTACGTTTCCGGCCCGTCGCAGCAGCAGCTCGAGCACAACGCTCTCGCGGCTCGAGAGGCATCTGCTGACGCCCGCCACTGTGATTTCTCTCGTATCGGTGTTGAACTCCACATTTCCGAGCTTGAGAGTGCGCCGCCGCTGATGTCCGGGTCTCCGCAACAATGCCTCCAGCCGCGCAAGCAACTCCTGAAAGGCAAATGGCTTTATGAGATAGTCGTCGGCTCCGCTTTTCAAGCCGATAACTCTATCCGCAATGCCGCTACGGGCCGTCAGTACGAGCACCGGCAGTGGGTTTTGCGGCTTGCGCAAAGACTTGAGAAGAGCGATGCCATCCCCGTCGGGGAGTCCGAGGTCGAGAATGAGCGCAGCGTACTCGACCGACTCCAGCGCAAACTCCGTCTCGACAACCGATCCGAGGACGTCGACCTCGTACCCCGACTGGCGCAGGCCGGTGACGAGGAGGGCTGCAAGATCCGAATTATCCTCGACGACCAAGACGCGCATCAAAGATGCCTTTCCATGTGCCGGAAGCGCTTCTACCACGGCTCATCGGTTGCGGATCGCCATAGTATGCCCGACGTCATGATCTCTATTAGGTCATCGCGCGCCGGATGCGACCTCGATCAGTGCTCAGTCAAAAGCGATGAAATGTCTCCCCGCGCGGCCTGATAGCGCAACTGTGCCTCCATCAGGTTACCGATGAGATCGACGCCGTTTGCCGTGCTTTCGACCCGCGTGCGCGTGGCATCGAGCAAATCCGCAATGGTGCCGCCACGGAGCTTGTAGGCGTCATCTGCCATACGCTTCAACCGAGCAAGCCGCGGCATGACGTTGTTGCGGTAGTTGTCGAAGGCGACCGTGCGTTCGCGGACCTGTGCTGCGTATTTGTTGAGGTCCGCGTTCACCTCGACTTCAGCAACGCGGAGCTTGAGGTAGGCGGAGCGGGCTTCCGCCTCCGCCTTTTGCACGGCGCCCTCCCGTCGGTCAAAGATTGGAATCTCGACGGACACGCCGACGCTGGCCGTTGCGCCGAAGGGACGATCGGTCCAGAAGGTGTCGGTCGTTAAGGAGACATCCGGGAATTGCTCGCGGCGCGCTGTTTCGACGGTCGCTCGCGCGAAGCGTTCATCCCGCCGCGCCGCGGTGACGCTCGGATGCTCGATCACGTATTCGTCGAGCCCCTGCAGCGCCGTTATGGGCCAGGGCCGCAGCTTTCCGGCACCGCGAGGTCTCCAGTTGGCGACCCCCAGGATGGAAGCCAGCTGCGCTTGTTTGGCCGACAGGTCGGCTTTGGCTTCTCCCAGCTCGGTTTGCCATGTCGCGCCTTCGACTTCGATGCGCATGAGATCGTATTCGCTCGCCATGCCGGATTGCTGGCGGCCCTTGACGACGCTTCGCAGCCGAGCGACTTCCTTTTGGCGCCCCTGCAGCAGCGAGACCTTCTCCTGCGCCACCAGGATCGCGATGTAGGCGGCGCCAGCCTCGACCGCTCGGTTGGTGGCTGCCGCCTTGACGCGGGCCTCGGCAGCGAAAAGCCCCTGCTCGGCCGCCTCGATACGGGCCCGTCGCTGGCCGCCTAGCAGCAGCGGAAATGCTGTGCCGACCTCGTGCGCTCTGTGACTCGAGAAATTGGTGAGCTCGCCCGGCTGATAGGCATTCGTGTACGTCACCGTCGGATTGGGCCACGCACCCGCCGTGGTGCGATCCGCGCGCGCAGCGGCAACCTCTTGCCAGTCCAGCGCGGTGCGTGGGTTCATCTGAAAGCAAATGTCGATCACATCATCGAAGATGACGCTTTCGGGGAACGACTGCGCGACCGCGGTGCTGGCGATTGTCAGCATTGCGGCGAGGATGGCGAACAGTCTCATGCCGCCGCCCCCTCTGGCTTCTCGACTCCAGCCGGTGCCATGAGACTGTAGAGTACGGGCAGCATGAAAAGTGCGACTGCCATCGTCGTGACCATGCCCCCGACAATCACGAGCGCAAACGGGCGCTGCGTCTCGCTGCCGACCCCGGTCGATATAGCCATCGGCAGAAGGCCGAGCATGGCGAGGGTCGAGGCCATCAACACCGGCCGCATACGCTCGATGGCGCCGTTGGCGACGGCACGGCGCACTTCGTGACCCTCCTGGCGCAAGGCTTCTATCGCCGAGAGAACGAGCACACCCATCAAAGATATCTGGCCGAGGAGCGCGATGAAGCCGATCGCGGCGCTGACCGACAAATGGACACCCGTCGCCAGCAGAAGAAACACCCCGCCGGTCATGGCAAACGGCATCGTCGCGACAACGATGACGGCGCTGACAAAGCTGCGCATGGCGGCGTAGAGCAGCCCGAACACGAGCAGCAATGCGATCGGCACGATCATTTTCAAGCGATTTGCGGCACGGGTCTGGTTCTCGAACTCTCCACCCCAAACGAAGTAGTGTCCGTTCGGCGGGGTGACGCTTTCGGCGACTTTCGCCATGGCGTCCTGCACAACCGACCCCATGTCGCGACCTTCGACGTTGAACTTGAGGGCCAGGAAGCGGACGTTGCCCTCGCGCACGATCGAGGCTGCGCCGTTGGCGACCTTGATTTCGGCGAGCTGCTTCAACGGAACCCGGCCACCGTGCGGTGTCGTGATGGCCAAGCTCGATATCTTCTCGATATCGTCCCGCGCCGAGTTGGCGAAGATGAGCCTCACCGGCACCGGGCGCTCGCCTTCCCAGAGCTGCGTGGCGATGCGGCCCGCGAGTGCCGTCTCGATGGTTCTTGCCGCGTCCTCGACCGCGATCCCCGCACGCGAGAGCGCCTGCCGGTCAAGTGAGACCTGAAGCTGCGGAATGAAGGCGTCGCGATAGAGATCGAGCTCGGTGACGCCAGGCACGTTTTCGATCGCCGCACGCGCCTTCAGCAGCGTTGCGCGCATCGCCGGCAGATCCTCGCCGAACAGCTTCAATACGACCTTGCCGCGCACCCCGGCTACAGCCTCCTCGACGCTGTCCTTTATGGGCTGCGTGAAGTTGAATCGCACGCCTGTGATAGGCTCCAGCGCTTTTCTCAGGTCCTGGATGATCTGAAATTTCGTGAGACCGCGCTTCCACGCAGCCACCGGCTTCAAACGCACTACTGATTTCACCATGTTGACACCTTCGTTATCCGTTCCGTCCTCCGGCCGGCCGTGCTCACTGTGAATGTCGTGCACCTCCGGCACCGACGTTATGCGGCGATGGATGTCCTGCAGGATCGATTGGCTCTTGCTCATCGAGATGCTCGCGGGCATCTCGACAAAAATGGCGATGTCGCCTTCGTCGAGCTCCGGAAGGAACTCGGTTCCCAGGCGCTGCCCAGCGAGGACACCTGCCAACAGCAGCAACGCTGCGCACACGAGCACCATCCCGCGGTTGTCGAGCAGCCTGCGAAGGATCGCTCCATAGGCGTCACGCAGGCGTACGATCCAGCGCGGCTCCTCGACGATCACTGCACCCGGACGAAAAGCGAATGCGCACAGCGCCGGCACGAGCGTCAGTGAGAACACGAGTGCGCCGGTCAGAGCAAAGGCATAGGTGAGCGCCAGCGGTCGGAAGAGTCGCCCCTCGACGGACTGCAACGTGAAGATCGGAAGCAGCGCCGCGATGATGATCAGCATCGCGTAGAAGGTTGGGCGGCCGACGTCTACTGCGCTCTTGACGATGAGCTTGAACACAGCGCCGCGATCACGCGGGCGCTCCAGGTTGAGCGCGTGCAGCACGTTTTCGACCAGCACGACCGCGCCGTCTACAAGGATGCCGAAATCGATCGCGCCCATTGAGATCAGGTTTGCCGGAAGCCCCGCAGCGTAAAGGCCTATGAACGCGACCAACAGCGATAGCGGGATGACGACGGAGACAACGGCGGAGCCCTTCACGCTCCGCAGGAACAGCCAGACAACGCCGACGATGAGCAAGAACCCGTGCACCAGGTTGTGATGCACAGTGTCGAGGGTGTGCCCGACAAGGATGCTCCGGTCGAGGGCGACGTCGATGTACATGCCCTTCGGCAGTATACTGTTGTTGAGCGCCTCGACTTGCTTGTGAATCCCCTCGAGCACCACTGATGGGTTTTCACCCCGGCGCATCAGCACCAAGCCTTCTACGACTTCCTTCCGGTCGTTCCAGGCAACTGAGCCGCGGCGCGGAGCTGCGGCCTGCTTGATGACGGCGACGTCGCCCACGGTAAGGGCCGCACTGTCCCTCGACCGCAGAGGTATATTCTTGATGTCCTCCGCTGTCCTGAGGTTGCCGAGCCCGCGTATGGTGAGATCCTGATCGCCCTGTTGCAGGAAACCGCCGCCGACGTTGAGATTGGCCTTCTTGATCGCCTCTTCCAGCTCGCTCACGGAGACACCGGCGGCGTAGAGCTTGCTGGGATCAGCCTCGACGTGGATCTCTTTGAGGAAACCGCCGAATGGAACGACATCGGCCACGCCCTGCACCTGCCGCAGCACCCGCGTGACGTTCCACTGCATCTCGGAGCGAAGCTGGTAGAGATCGTGCACGGGGCTGAGCAGCCGAAAGCGGAATATCTTGCCGAGCGGGGTCGCCTCTGGCGCCAGTGAAGGCGATACCCCTTCGGGAAGGTCGGCACCGGTCATCCGCTGGGCGACGACCATGCGGCTGAGGAAGGGGTCGGCGTCGTCTGCGAACACGAGCGTTACCAGCGAGAGGCCGAACAGATTCTCGCTTCGCAGCATGATCATGCCGGGCGTACCATTGAGCGCGCGCTCAAGGGGCACCGTCACTTGCCGCTCGATTTCTTCGGCGGCATAACCCGGCATCTGCGTTATGACCTGCACCTGCGCATTGGTAACGTCAGGGTAGGCTTCGATTGACGTATTGCTGTAGGCGTAGATGCCAAGCGCGGCGATGAGTGCCGTCAAAATGACGACAGCCACACGGCCGTGCACACATTGCTCGATCAGGCGCTGGAACATGCTGGCGGATCGTCAGAGAAGCTGCTCGGAGCCGCTGTCGAGCAGCAATGCGCCTTTGACCACCACCTTTTCCCCCGAGCGCAATCCGCCCGTGACGGTCACCCGTCCGTTACGCGAGACGCCGATGGAGATCGGCCGCGGCTCGATCTTTCCATCGTTCCCCTCCACGTACACGACGTACCTGGATCCGTCCTTGATCAGCACGGCCTCGACGGGCAGCGAAAGGTTCACCTCGGCCGTGTTATACAGACGAACATCGGCAAGCATGCCGGGAGACAGCGGTTTGATCGCGCCTCTCAGCGCTATGTAGATCGGGACGCGTCGCTGATCGGCATCGATCATGCGACCAACTTTCTCGACCACGGCGTCATAGGTGATATCGAGCGACCTGATCGTCACCTTTGCAGCAAGGCCGGCCCTGATCGAGGCGATTTCGCTCTCGGGAATGTCGGCAATGACAAAAAGCTGGTCAGGGTCCCCGACATCCACCAAAGCTTCTCCGTCGGGCGACGCGGTTGCGCCGATCTTTCCACGCACCTCGGTGACGACACCGCTTGTCGGCGCGCGCAACGTAAATTGATCGCCGCCGCTGTCGCCCAGCTGCGCGACGGCGCGGCGCGCCCGGTCCAGCTCTGCGCGGGCTTCTCGGGCCGCTGTTTCGGCGGCAAACCTGTCCACCTCGAGGCCGACGCCCTTGGTCATCATCTCGGTCTGACGCTTCAGCAGATCCTCCGCGGCGGCGGCGCGCGCATTGGCCTGGTCGAGCGATGCGTGAGCGGCGGCCACCTCGGCCCCCTTCAGCGTCATCAGAGGCGCGCCCGCATTAACCGTATCACCGGGGCTGACGTGCACGGCGACCACGCGCGCCTGAATCGGGGCGCTGACCGCTGCCAGCGCTTGCGGCCGGAAGGCGACGCGTCCTGGAATGACATCGCCGAAATCGCCGGTACGCGGCACGATGGCTTCGATGGTCAGAGCGTCGCGCGTCTGTTGCACCGACGGCGCCGGTGGATCCGATGCGACATTACTGTCAGCCTCGGTGCAGCCGCCTAGCCAGACACACGCCAGCGCTAGCCACGCCGTTGTGGCGCGTATGCTTTTCATGGTGCTCATGGCCCACCCGAACTGCCCCCGATAATGAAGGGCACACCATCGATCGCGGACCTGACAAAATCCTTACAGATCGCTTTGGCGGCCGGTCACACTTGCTTCACATGGCTCAAGAAAGGCTCACGCCGCCCACCGCAGGCTTGCGTGAAAATTACCTGTCCGCTCGGTTGTATTTTTCATGCCCACGCGCTCTAACGGCATGAAGTGGATCTACAGGGCGCAATCATCAAAATGCGGTTGCTGATCGTCGAGGACAACGAGCACCTTGCCGAGCTCATCTCTTCCGGCTTGCGCGCCGCGGGCTTTGACATAGATGCCGTCGCGCGCGCCGATAAGGCGCTCACCGCAACAGGACAAAATCGATTTGACGCCATCGTTCTCGATCTCGGCCTGCCGGATGGAGACGGCATGCACGTCTTGGCGGCTCTGCGCCAAGCGGGCGACCCCACACCCGTCCTTGTACTGACCGCGCGTGACGGCATCGAGGACCGCGTGTTGGGATTGCGCGCAGGCGCCGATGACTATGTCGTCAAGCCGTTCGCTCTCGCCGAGCTTGTCGCCCGCATCGAGGCCTTGCTGCGCCGACCGGGCAATCTGCTTGGATCGGTTCTGAGACTCGGGAACCTGACCTTCGATACGCAGGCTCGCCAGACGAGCGTAGACGGCAGTCCGCTGGTCTTATCCTTGCGCGAGGTGACCGTGCTGGAACTGCTCATGCGCAGCAAAGAGAATGTGATCCCCAAGCACGCCGTCGAGGATCATCTCTTCGGCTTGGAAGAAGTCACGTCGAATGCCGCGGAGGTTTATATCCATCGCCTCCGCAAGCAACTGTCGGCGGCGGGAGCCACGGTGAAAATAGTGACGGTGCGCGGCGTGGGCTACATAATGAAGGAAGACGTCTCGTGCTGAGCTTTCGATCGCTTACGGCGCGCATGACCTTCCTGCATGTCGTCGCCATTCTCATAACAGCCACTGCGATCCCGCTTGTGTTGTTCTATTTCATGAATGCGGCCGTGCGGACGATCCACGAGCAGGCGATGAGCGATCAAGCCGAGTGGCTGGCATCCCACCTCAGCCGCAGCGGCGATGGGAAGATCGCACTAGAAGTCCCCTCAGGTTTGCGGGCCCTCTTCTCGGAGGTCTACGGTCGCTACGCCTATGCTGTTCTGGACGAGCACGGCGCCCCGCTGGTTTTTCAGAAGTCCTATTCGAATGGACTGTTTCCCGCGCATGCAGGTCAGGTTCCGAGCGGCTATCAGCAGGCGGCAGCGGGGCACAAGCACATCGCCGGCGTCAGCATCATGAAGAAGGTTGGCGGGGCGGCCGTTTGGGTCCAGGTCGGCGAGGACCTCAATCACAGGGACGTGGTGCTCGACGACGTCGTGGCCCAATTCCTGCAGCGGGTGGGGTGGACAGCCATTCCAGTGCTATTGCTGCTCGCGACGGCGGATATTCTCATCGTCCGGAATGCGATGCAGCCGCTTTTACGCGCATCGATGGAAGCCGCGCAGATATCGCCCAACCGGCTCGCCTTGCGCCTGTCCGTCGACGATGTCCCGAGTGAGATCCTACCCCTCGTCACCAGCATTAACCAGGCGCTGGATCGCATCGAAGAGGGGTTCACGCGCCAGCGCGAATTCATCGCCGACGCCGCGCACGAATTGCGCACGCCCTTGGCGGTGCTACGCATCCGACTCGAAACGCGCACTGACCTTAAAGCGTCGGACGAACTCTTTCGCGACGTGGAGATCATGAGCCGCGTGATCGGCCAGCTGCTGGACCTTGCAGAGTCGGATAATGCTCACTTGCACCCCGAGGACACTGCCGAGTTGCATGAGGTCTGTTCCGAGGTTGCGCTGCACATCGCTCCACTGGCGCTGACTCAGAACAAGACCGTCGCGCTGGAAGCCGCCGCCGCACCGGTCTGGGTGCGCGGCAACGCAGAGCTATTGCGACGCGCTGTGCGCAACCTCGCCGAAAATGCGCTGCGCCATGCGCCGCCGGGATCGGCGGTCGAACTCGTCGTATCACCGGATGCGAAGGTCAGCGTGCTCGATCGCGGAGACGGTGTCCCGCCGTCCAAGAGAGACACCATCTTTCAGCGGTTCGGCACCCAGAACCCACATCGAACCGGAGGCGCCGGACTCGGACTATCGATCGTCAAGCGCATCGTTCAAGTCCATCAGGGATCGGTCACGGTGACGTCCCGGCCGGGCGGCGGCTCTCAATTTACACTGCATCTCATCGCAGCAAGCCATCCGCCACAAGAAGATTCCATCAGCCGAGGGCCGCGTCGCGCATAACCAACGCGCTCTGGGTCTTCAAATGCCCGAGGAGGCGGGGATGGCGCCCGCCTTCTAAAGCGCTTCCAGAAATGCGACCAGCGCCGCCCGTTCCGCGGGCGTCAACTCGAACGGCTTCAGCTGCGGGGATTTGTCGATCACTGCGTCACGAAACGGACGGCGATCTGCGGATAGGCTTTGGTCGGCCCGCACGCGGCCACCACCTGCCTCATAAAAACGGATCAAACCGTCCAATCGGGGGAAGATGCCATTGTGCATATAGGGTGCCGTCCGCGAAATATGGCGCAAGGAGGGGGTGAGAAACTTACCGGCGTCCCCGACGTCACCCGTCACGTTGAACCGGCCCAGGTCTTCCAGCTTCCGATTGAAGAAGCTGAGCCCGATGTTGTGGAAGCGGTTGTCCGACAGCAGCGGCCCGTTGTGGCAGTTGGCGCAGCCGGCCTTTGTGCGGAAAATGTGCAGGCCCCACACCTGTGTATCGGAAAGCGCTTTATGGTCGCCGCGCAAGTAGCGATCAAAACGCGTCGGCTGCTCCAGTGTGCGCTGGAACGCGGCGAGGGCCGCAACGATATCCGCCGCCTCCAACGCGCTGCCATTGTTTTTGATGGTGGCAATAGCAGCGCGATAGTCTTCCTTGGCGTTGATCCGCGCGGCGACGCCATCCAGATCCTGATTTGCCATCTCATGCGCATCGGTGAGCGGTCCTAGCGCTTGGTGTTCGAGCGATTGACTGCGTCCGTCCCAAAAGAATGTCGATTTGTAGCCCACGCTGAAAAGCGGCATGGCGTTGCGATTGCCCTTCGCGCGGCCGTGACCGAACGAGGTGGGCAACGCATCGCCCCAACCAAGACGGCGGTTGTGACAGCTTTGGCAGGCAATGTGTCCCGACGCCGAAAGGACGGGATCTTCGAACAGCTCTTGGCCCAGCCTCGCCAGTGCAAGCTCCCGGCCGGCTGGAGCAGGATGGATCGCCAGTGCGGCCATTTCTGTGAATTTGGCGTCCGCCAGCAAACGGGGCCTAGGCCAGTTGCCCGGCGGCTTCGTGTAAGCCTCCCGTAGATAGGCCAGGTCCGCCCCTGTCGGCTGTGATGGAAAATTCGCCTCAAGAGGAGTGTCAGGCGGCAACAGCACATAAGCGAGCGAGCCAGCGAAGCAGATGACGGCGAAGACAATCGTCCCCGCCGTCATCATTTTGAAGTTTGATCGCAAACCGGCGCGTTCCTTTTCGCTCATGCGTCAGAACCGCAATCCAGACTCCAGCCAGAAACTGCGCCCGATCAGCCACGGATTCTCGTAAGTGGCAATGGCATTGCCTGGTGTGTTGAAGATGTTGTTCACGTGTGCACTGATGTACGCGTGTTCGGTCACGTTTACATATGCCGCGAGATCGACTTTCAGCACCGCTTTGAATTTCTTGTCGTCATAAACGTCGTGCTGGCGTCCGTTGAACATCTCGTTGACACCCGTGTCGTAGACACCCTGATAGCCAAGATTGTATCCGGCACTCAGATCCACGAGCAGCATGTTGTTGAGCCAGCTGGTTGACAGCGTGCCGCCGATGCGCACCGGGATATCCATGTTGCCCGTTACTTCGACGAAGCTCAACGGCGTATAGGACTGGCCTTTGTAGAGGATGAAGACATCGCTCTCGTCGTCGTCGACATAGGTGCCGCGCGAAATATTCTGCTCGGACCAGGTTGCGCCGACGGTGAAACCGGCACCGTTGAGATATTGCGTCGGCAGGTTGTGCCAGTACTTCGTGTATTCGGCGGTAGCGGAGCGATAGAAACTCTCTCCGTCGTTGGTGAGGGTTGTGCAGGCCGAGCCGCAGCTCGCGGAAGTGAAGAGGTCTTTGCCGTGACGCTCGGTGTAGCGCAGCCGTACGTTGCCGCTGAGCAGCGGGTCGCGAACACGCAGCGTCCCGGTATATTCGTCGTGGAACGGCGTATCGAGATCCAGCGACTTGAATCCATAACGGCGTATAGTGGGTGGCGGCGTCCAGGTTCCGCTGACAGTGCCATCGGCGGCGTGGCCGCGCGTATAGGCCAGTGAGTATGGCTGTGAATCGCGCAACGCGTAATACAGGGTCTCGCCGATGTAATAGCGGTTATAGCCACCCGTCAGGCTGATGCCATCAAACGGCGATACGCTAGCCGCAAGGCGCGGTGCGATATTCACATTCTTGAAATAGTCCTCGTAATCCGCGCGTGCGCCAGCGCGGACGTTGAACCAGCCCAAAGTCTGGTCGAGTTCGGCATAGCCGTGAAACGCGTTGACAGTCTCGGAGATATTGAAGGCAGGTGACACGGTTTTGATGCGGGCGTACTGATCGCTGGTGCAAGCGTCATCGCCTGGCGGACAGAAAAATTTTTTCCCGGCAGGACTTTGCGTTTCGCCCGTTGCTGTTCGGACCGAGGTGTACCAAACGAACTCATCTGGCCGAGCGCGGCGCCCCTCAATGCTCTTGGCTTCGCCACCGATCAGGAAGTTACCCAGAAAGATGTTGCCGCGGAGCTGTGCCTGGGCGCCGTGATCGGTCTGGCCCATCTCCTTGTTGCCATAGCCACCGGTGTTGCAGACGGTATTGTCTGATAACTGGCGTTTCGGATCAGTTCCCAGTGCTTCCACGGGATCGGACCGACACCAGTCCGCATAGTCGTCGGTTGAGAAGGTCTCACCCCAAGTTCCACCGGCAGGCTTGACCCGGCGCTTCGCGATCCACGAATAGGCGACGTTGCTGTTCGTCTCGTTCAGCGTCTCGCTATCGTTATAGTAGACGCGGGATTTCAACGTGACATTGCCGAGACCGATATTCTCGTTCGCAACGTTCGCCAGCGCGCCGAGATACTCAAGCTGCGTCGCCGACGTCCGCGTTGCCACGTTCATCTCCATGTCGCGCCAACTCATGGCGGTCCAGAGCTGCTGATAGTCGGTGAGCGATGTATCGAACGTGAACCGGCCGATGTCGGTCTTCAGTTCAGTGGCAAAACGCAGAAACATATTTTCGGAGTCTTCCGTCGAGACACCGTTGAAATATTTGTACTCCTTTTGGCGTGTCGTATCGCCCGTTTTGCGGCTGGCCTGAATGATGAAGGAAAGGTCGGTCGTGATCGGTGCGCCGATGGAGGCTGCAAGGCTTTCCTGCGTAAACTTTGGCGCCGTCTTGCCAAGCGGGTTCGTGCCCGTCGGGGTCACGTTCAGATAGTCCACCATCTCATGGGTGTGACGGCGGTACGAAAGCGATGCGCGGTAACGATCCGTCGGCGGGCGTGCGAGATCGTAGATCACGACACCACCCAGAAACTCGCCATATTCCGCAGATGCATTGCTGTCGATAATCGTAGCCGTGCCGATGAAATCCGATGGCACGAACAGCGTCTGCGGATGCAAACCGTAGACGGCGTTGATATTCGGGTTGCCGCCCGTGTCGCTGTTGAGCGCGTCGGTCTTAAACGCCTCGACCGCACCGGTTATGTTGTTTGTCGAGACGCCATTGACGATGAAATTGTTCTCATACGTCTGGGCGCCGTTGATCGACAGCAGTAGCGGGCGCGTGTCGATGGCCTGATAGCCATTGATGCCCGCGTTTTTATCCGTGTCGTTCTGGTATTGCACGTTGGGCAGGTTGCGCATGAAAGCGTTTGCCTCGCCGCTGCCATCGGTACGCATGTTCACGCTGCGGGCGTCGAACACCGTCATGCCGGTATCGGCCACGGCACCGCCAAGTACGACGCCATCCAGCGGCTCGTCGGTAGATGCTCCTGCATCGCCTGATCCGCGTGTGCTGAGCACGCCTTCGTCCGCATCGGCCGAGCCGCTGCCACCGCCGCTGGTGCTCTGCTTCTTGGCCTTTTTTATCTTCTTCGGTTGTTTGCCTGCGCTGACGACGAGATCAGGCAAAGGCACCGTTCCAGCCGGTCCCACCTGCTGTTGAGCGGGTGCTTCCGGCGTGGAATTGTCTGACAATGAGCTACCCTGCCCGAGTGCCGGACTTGCAAACAGAACACACGCAACAACGCCGGCGGGCAAACCCGCGGCAACACACTTCGACATTGATCCCCCGAAGAACGCGAAACAAAACTTCTGGCTGGGATACGAATGCGAAGTACCGACGCAACGCTTCCGCTGGCTCTTGCACGCAGCGAAATTGGCCACGCACGCAGGCACTTTAATTAAACACTACTTTTCGAGTCAAGTAACCCCAGCAGGCCGCCGACCGACCGAGGTCAGTGTGTCGCTTCCTGGCGTGGACCGCTGACCAAGCCGGAAGAGCCCGCCACTCAACCCGGTGACCGCGAGGCCATCATCGCTCTCCGCACGGAAGGCCGCTTGGTCCCATTGGGGACACGGTGGGGCTCAAGCCTCGGCGAGGCGGTAACCGATACCGAGTTCGGTAAGAATGATCTTCGGGTCGTCGGGGTTGATTTCCAGCTTCTGGCGCAGATGGCCCACGTAGACGCGCAGATACTGGGTCTCGGCGGCCTGGGCGGGACCCCAAACGGCAGTCAGAATTTGGCGGTGGGTCATCACCTTGCCCGCATACCTCGCAAGGCACGCCAATAGCTCGAATTCGCGGGGCGTGAGTTTCACTTCATTGCCATCGCGCGTCACGTCTGTTCGGCCAGCGTTTCGAACACCGTGCGTGCCTCGGGGTCGAGGCTGTTGCCTTCCTCGTCGCATCCCAGGCCTATGACCCCAAATGCGCCGCGCGCTGTGCTGAGCGGTAGAAAGTACCAGGACACCGACGGCAAGGTCGCCGTGTCGGCGCCCGCAGGCTCGTTGTGCTCCATCGACGATAGCGCCGCGCTCATGGCTCCCGTGTCGAGCGAGTCCTCAGGAGGCCATGCGGCGCGCAATTCCAGATTGCCGACGTGGCCGAGCAGCAGGACGGCCGGCCGCGCCAGACTGGAATGGATCGCTGCCACCGCAGCCTCGGGAATGTCGTCTAAGCTGGCGATACTCGACAGCTTGCGCGTGAAGTCGTAGAGCCGCCGCGTCGCCCGCATGCGCGCTACGGCAAGCTGCGCCTGCTCGCGGATGCGGCCGGCCAATGCCGACGTTATGACGGCGATGGCGAGAAACACGAAAAGTGCGAAGAGTTCGTGCGGCTCCGCAACCGTGAATGTGTAGACCGGGTTGATGAAGAAGAAGTTGTAGGCGGCAAACGATAGCAGCGACGCAAAGATCGCCGCGGTGACGAACGAAATGGCCGTATTGAAGGCGAGGTGTTCGCTCAACCCGCTAAAACCCTGCGGATTTAGTGGCAGATAGTATTGCAGGCGCAGGAAGGCATAGAGCAGAACGAAGCCCGCGGTGCTGAACGCGAGCAGCGCCATTACGTAGCCGAGCCACGTCTGCTCGCGCTTCTCATCGACACCCGACAGCGCATAGAAGCGGGTTTCGATGGGCCGGATGGCTGGATCGAGGAACGTCCTTCGTCCTTCGAACACGGCGGCCATGAAAAGGCCGAGCGGGCGCGCCGTCCCCAGAACGAGCGCAAGCATGAATGCGATCTGTATCCAGCCGTCGATTGTCATGGGTGTAACCTTTGGAGGCGCAAGACGAACGTGCGACGCGGATCAGAGCTTTTCTGGGTAGAGCAAGGCATAGACGAGGTAGGCGGCGACCCCCACCGCGACGACGCCTCCGAGGATGAGATCCAGCATGGCGCGCCTCAGACCTTCGCTGCCCAGCGGACGTAGAGGCCCATCAGGACGAAGAGGCCCAGCCCGAGACCGAGATAGACGAGATCAAGCATGGGAGATGTTCTCCTGTCGGTGGCGACAGACAGGAGCTAGGCGTCAGCGCATAAAGATGCGATGCGAGTTTTTGGGCGCCGAGATAAATGCCGTATAAAAATCGTACCGCAACGTCCGTGATGGGACGTGAATACCGGCAGGTAACCAGCTAAATCGCTTCAGTGCCAACAATCGATTGCCGCGGGTTGGGGCAATGTCGAGTGTCGCTCCGGCAGGCGCGAACGGAGGCGCATGGTCTCGGTGGTCAAGCTCCCGCGGAGGACCATCCAGCGCGATCCCTCTATCCATGATCCTCCGCGGTCGACGCGTGACACTTGCCGGCAACGAGGTTCAGATCGGCAGGTATGCAGACAATTTGATCGAAGCGCGAAGTCGCTCATCGGCGGTTGTTCAGAGACGTCCCCCGCGACCCTTCGCAGGTTTCGAGAGTTGCCCCAGTTGCCCATGAGAGAGCTGAAGCCGATCGAGAGGCTTATTCGGGCCAGCGCGCCCGACAGATCGTAACGGAACATCGGGGCGCGCGCGGAGTTTCGCTAGCGGTCCGCAATTTCGCGGTACTGAAAATCGGAACGCGAGCGCCACGATGTTCAGTCGCGTATCCTGGATCAGCCAGATCCCCTATTGCGGCACAGCGCCAGTGCCCGGTGCGGAGCGTTGGAACTTTGATCCGATCCTCATCGCCGCGCTGCTCGTCTTCGGCGCCCTTTACGCGCTTGCATTCCGCTCCCGGCTTGGACGTGAACTGAACTCTCGACAAGCGGCTGCTTTCGCTCTCGGCTGGGGCATCCTGGCTGTCGATTTCGTGTCTCCGTTGTGCAACCTCGGGGTGGCGTTGTTCTCGATCCGCATCACCCAACATATGCTGACGACCATAGTCGCAGCGCCTCTCCTCGTGGCGGGCGGCCTTGATTTGATGCTGCTACGCCTGCTTGGAATTCGCGCGAGGGATCCGGCCGGCGCGACGGCGATCACGGCCACCTTGGCTTTCGCTGCGGTACTCTGGGCGTGGCATTTACCGCTGCTTTACGATGCCACGTTCCCGAGCCACGCTGCCTATTGGGCGATGCAGCTCACCCTGATCGGAACGGCGCTGCTGCTCTGGCACGTCATGCTAAGGGCGGGACAGGGTTATGCTTTTGCGGCTGCATTATTCACAAGCCTGCAAATGGGTGCCCTTGGCGCGCTGCTAACGCTGCTGCCGCGCGCGATTTTTGCGCCGCACTTCGGTACGACCGAACCCTGGGGACTGTCGCCGCTGCAGGATCAACAGCTCGGCGGCCTCATCATGTGGATTCCCGCGGGCCTGCTCTTCACCGCGGCCATTCTCTACTCCTTCGCCGTATGGCTGCAGGAGATGGAGCGTTCGGAGGTAGCGGCGGGACGCGGCGTTCATCGCGCGCTTTAGATCGGTGCCTGCACAGCGCGCGGGCCCACCTGAGACGCCTCGGTCATGGCTGCCCGTGCCCGTGGGCATCGGTTCGTATGAACAAGGTTTCAGGGACACCGTACAGCCCGTGGGCGCTCAATTCGAGGCCGCCGCGATCGAGAATGGTGATCGTGCCCCGCGCGATCGCGATCAGGCCGTGCATCACAAGCTGGTGCAGTGCCACCGTCACGCCGGCGCGGCGTACGCCGAGCATCAATGCGAGCAGATCGTGTGTCAGTGGCAGTTCCCGAGTGCCCGTCCGGTCCTGCGCCATCAGCAGCGAACGTGCCAGGCGCTCCTCGATGGTCCCATGGGCGTTGGCCAGCGCCGTGCATCCAACCTGGAGCGTGAATGTGTAGGCGTATCGCCGAAGCCAAGCAGAAAGCGTAGGACTTTGCGCCATTGCACGCCGCAAGTCGTCGGCTGCAATAGCAAGACCCCTCCCCTCCACCTGGATGATAACATCGTATGACGAGCGATCGAGACCGAGCGCCAAGGCAAGCCCCGTCATGCCCTCGCGTCCAACGACGGCTATCTCGGCCGTCTGGCGGCGCGGGCACCTGCCGGTCAGAACCACCGATGCCAGCCCCCGCTCCAGGAAGATGGCGGTTTCCACGGGTCTGTTGGAAAGCTCGAGGCGCTGGCGCGCCCTCAGGGATATCGCGTACAGGAACGGCGCGATGACCGCGAAAGCACCGGGCGGCATGGCCGCCAAAAGCCCGTTTGCCGATTTCTTTGCCACGGCCATCATCCAACCTGCCTACTCGCCCGCAGCCGGCACCGCAGCGCACCGGTAGTCTAAGCGCCTATAGTGGGCCGCGAGTTCCTTTGTATCCAGACATCCGCGTCCGCAACGTCGGCGCTCAGCGAACCTGAATGTTACGATTAGAGGTAAAGACTACGGTGTGGATCGGCGAAGCCACGCGGATGCTCTCGCTCCCCGCCTGCACGGGTCTCCGGCGTGCAAGTCTGTGCGGTTTCGCACCAACAATCTCGCATGACGACAGAACAACCTCCGTCGAGCGACGTTCATTCCTGTTGTTCTTCTCGGCTGACCCTTAGGCGTTCCCCATGCCGCATCGCGTTATCGCCGCCGCGCTCGCTTTCCTTAGCTTGTCCAGCGTGCCGGGACTGGCGTCGCCGGATGGCGCTGCCGTCTATACCAGCGCCAGGTGCTTCGCCTGCCACGGCCAGATGGGGAACGGCGGCGTCGGGCCCCGGCTGGCAGGGGATCGCATGCTCGCCATATCGCAGTTCGTCGCCGCGCGCATTCTGCTCGGGACGTCCGTCATGCCGGCGTTCTCCGACAACCTCAAGGACGAGGAGATTGCCGCCGTGGCGACCTACGTACGCACGAACTGGGGCAACCAGTTCGGAAGTGTTTCCGCTGCAGACGTGCAAGCGACGAGAAAGCTTCTCGGCATTGCGGAGCCTCGCACCGCCGGCTCAAAATAGAAGGAAGCAGCTGATGCTCTGCCGCCTCGGGCGATGTCTGCCATGCGCAGCTCTACTTCTCCTCACGGTCCCTGTCTGCGCGGCCGTCGACGCGCCGGCGCCATCTTCATCGCCTGATGCACGCGCGCCTAACGCCCCTGCCCCGAGCGGCACCGGAGCGCCCCCGGCGATAGAGCAGCTCGTCGGAGACAAGAACAATTGGGGCATGGCGGCGAAGGATTACGCCAACACCCGCTACAGTGAGCTCGACCAGATAAACGCGTCCAACGTTTCCCAGCTGCAGGTCGCTTGGATGTTCTCGCTAGGCCCCGCACGCGGGCAGGAAGCAGCACCGCTGGCCATCGACGGGGTTGTCTACGTTGTAGCGCCCTACGCCGGACCCAACCCGAACCAGGTCTTCGCGCTCGATCTCGCCAGCGGCGATCTCAAATGGTCCTACGCGCCAAAACCGAATGCTGCCGCCGCTGGCATCGCCTGCTGCGACGTCGTCAGCCGCGGCCTGGCCTACGACAAGGGCAAGATCTTTCTCAACACCTTGGACGGGTACTCGGTGGCCATCGATGCGGCGACAGGCAAGGAGCTCTGGCACACCCGGCTCGGCGATATCAACAAGGGCGAGACGATCACGATGGCGCCCGTCGTCGTGAAGGGCAAGGTGCTGGTGGGGAACAGCGGTGGTGAATACGGCGCGCGCGGCTGGCTCGCCGCGGTCGATGAGAACAGCGGGAAGATCCTATGGCGCGCGTACTCGACCGGCCCCGACTCCGAGGTCCTCATCGGAAGCGATTTCAAGGCGCCTTATGCTTGGATGAGCGGCAAGGACATGGGCGTGAAGAGCTGGCCGCCGGACAAATGGAAAGTGGGCGGCGGCAACGCGTGGGGCTGGATCTCCTATGATCCCGAGCTGAACCTCATCTATTACGGGACGGGAAATCCGGGCGCCTGGAACCATGAGACGCGGCCCGGCGACAATCTCTGGAGCTGCGCCATCTTCGCGCGCAACCCCGACACGGGGATGGCCAAATGGGCCTACCAGATCGGCCCCCACGACCTGTGGGACTATGACGAGATCAACGAGAACGTCCTGGTTGATCTGCCCCTCAACAACCAGGTCCGCAAAGTCCTCATCCATCCCGGTCGCAACGGCTACATGTACGTGCTCGACCGTGCGACTGGCGAGGTTCTGTCCGCCGACGCCTTCGACACCGTGAATACGATCAGCTCGATCGACTTGAAGAGCGGCCGGCCGGTGCTCAACGACAGCCTCACGCCGCACGTTGGCCGGACGGTCCGCAACGTATGTCCCGCCTCACCGGGCGCGAAGGACTGGCAGCCTTCGGCGTGGTCGCCGCGCACCAAGCTGCTCTACGTTCCCCACCAGCACCTATGCATGAATTTCCTCACCGGCGACGTCGGATACATCGCTGGAACGCCATACGTTGGCGCCGAGGTCGACATGTTCTCGGGGCCCGGCGGCCACCGCGGGGAATTCATGGCCTGGAACCCCGTCGAAAAGAAAAAAGTCTGGGCGATTACCGAGCAGCTTCCCGTCTGGAGCGGCGCCCTCGTGACCAAGGGCGACATCGTCTTTTATGGGACGATGGACCGCTGGTTTAAGGCTGTCGACGCGAACAGCGGAAAGGTTCTCTGGCAGTTTCGCGCCGGTTCGGGATTCATCGGTCAGCCGACGACATTCGCAGGCGCCGATGGACGCCAGTACGTCGCCATCATGTCTGGCGTCGGCGGTTGGTCCGGTGCGATCGCGGTCGCGAAGATTGATCCGCGCGTACGCAATGGCGCCCTGGGGTTTACCGGAGCGATGCAGGATCTGCCGGCGTATACCGCCGGCGGCGCAACGCTGCTGGTGTTCGCTCTGCCCACAAACAAGCGCGATACGGCTGATATCGCAGCCCCGCCCAAATGAGGGGTGATGAACATGCCGGCACACTTCTCTAGATCTCCCGTCCGCATAACCCTCTTGGCTTTGGGAATAGCTACAGGCTTAGCGATCGGATCGCTTTCCGGCTCCGCGCAAGACGGTCCCGCGCTCGGAACGTCCAAAAACGATGGCGGCGGAGCGCCCGCGCAGAACGATGCCCCATCGCCCGACCGGCTTATCGACGTTCCGATGGTCAATCTCACGCCCGGTGCGGTGGATGTTCGTCCGAAGCTTGCAATTCCCAACCTTGACGCCGACGCCGCACAGCGGGGACTGCAGTACTTCACAAACTTCAATTGCGTGGGATGTCACATGCCGAATGGCGGCGGCGGCATGGGCCCTGCACTCAGCTTTCGACCTTTCATCTACGGCGATCGCCCCGAGAACATTTACCTCTCGATCCACCAGGGGCGGCCGAACGGCATGCCCGCATGGGGCACTGTCATCCCTGAGAAGTTGATCTGGGATCTTGTCGCTTACGTCAGGAACATGAGCCAGGCGCCTGCACAGGAATGGGGCACGACGACCTCCAAGACATCGCCGGCAATCGAGCAGGTCCCGAAGGAATTCAAGCCGGCGACCGCGCAGCCATGGAACTACACCCAGAAATTCAGCAGCGGCCAGGCGCCAAACCCTTAGCTCGGGAGGGCAGTCGTGCGCAGTCACACTCGACATCCCGGCAATGCTGTGCAGGCGCTCCCATACCTCGCTGCCATTCTCTATTCGACGTCGGCACGAGCGGATGCACCCCTGGGTTACCTCAGCGGCAACGGACCCCGCAATGTCAGCCACCTCACCTGGGGCTTGCTTCTCATATCGATCATCGTCTTCGTGATCGTCATTGCCATTCTCCTGATTGCACTTTGGCGAGGATGGTGGCAGCCGAAGATCACGTTGCCCGGGACCGCCCCGGTCTCTGATCCGCCCGGAGGCGTGCGGGCGATCTATACCGGATTGGTCATCTCGGCCTTGGTGTTGTTCGGTGTCACCGTCTGGACCGTCGCAACGATTGCCGGCATCGCCAGTCCGCCGCGGAAGCCTCGATTGACCATCGAAGTGACAGCACGGCTATGGTGGTGGGACGTGCGTTACCTCGCCGATGACCCCACTCAAATATTCACCACCGCCAACGAGATCCACATCCCGGTCGGCGAGCCGGTGTCGATCGTGTTGAAGAGCCCGGGGGTCATCCATTCCTTCTGGGTCCCAAGGCTGAGCGGGAAAACCGATCTCATCCCAGGCCAGACCAACGTGACCTGGCTCGAGGCCGATGCCCCCGGAATCTATCGTGGCCAGTGTGCGGAATACTGCGGGCTTCAGCACGCGCACATGGGCATGGAAGTGATTGCATCGCCGGAGCCGCGTTTCACGGAGTGGCGGCGCAAACAGCTCCTGCCCGCGCAAACACCAACGGCTGAGACGGCAAAGCTGGGCAGAGCCGTGTTCATGCAGCGGTGCAGCATATGCCACGCCATCCGCGGCACGCCCGCCGGAGGCGTGGTCGGACCGGACCTCACCCACCTGATGAGCCGGCGCACGCTGGCCGCGGCGACCCTGCCGAACCGGCCCGGCTTTCTGTCAGGCTGGATCGCGGATCCCCAGCACATAAAGCCGGGTGCGAAGATGCCGATGGCGAGCCTGTCGGGACCAGAGCTCAACCAGGTGAGGGATTACCTACAGACGCTGCAATAGGCGGGTGAGCCATGTCAGACGCAGACTACTTCCGTGCACCGGTACTGGCCAACGACACGCAGGCGCTGCGCCGGCGCCTTGAAAAGCTTTGGGAGGGCGAGCCTGGGATCCGAGGGTGGCTGTCCACCGTCGACCACAAGACACTCGGCATCCGATATATCGTGACCGCATTCATCTTCCTGGCGCTCGGCGGTGTCGAAGCGCTGATCATGCGCCTTCAGCTTGCGCAACCGAACCAGTCTCTGCTGTCTCCCGAGCAATACAACGAGCTGTTCAGCATCCATGGGATCACGATGATCCTGTGGTATGCGCTGCCGATACTGACGGGGTTCAGCGTTTATCTGCAGCCTCTGATCCTGGGCACGCGCGACATGGCGATGCCGCGTCTCAACGCCTTCACCTATTGGGTGTTTCTCTTTTCCGGCGCGTTCCTCTACGCAAGCTTTCTCGTCGGTGCCGTGCCGAACGCGGGCTGGTTCAACTATGTGCCGCTCTCGTCCGAGGCGAGCGACCCAGGTTTCAATATCGACTTCTACGCGTTCGCCAACATTCTCCTGGGCATTTCGACCACGCTCTCAGCGATCAATTTCATCGTGACGATCCTCAGCATGCGCGCGCCCGGCATGTCGATCAATCGCATGCCGATCATGAGCTGGGGCACGCTGACCATCTCCGTCGGGAGCGTTCTGTCGGTGCCGGCCGTCAGTCTTGCCTTTTTCCTGCTTTGGCTCGACAGGCGCTTTGGCACTCAGTTCTTTAAGCCTGAAAGCGGCGGTCATCCGCTTCTATGGCAGCACCTGTTCTGGATGTGGGGCCATCCCTGGGTCTACATCATCGTGCTGCCTGGGCTGAGCATGGTCTCGCAAGCGCTTCCGGTGCTCTGCCGGCGGCCGCTTGTCGGATTTTCACTGGTGGCGCTCGCAACGGTGCTGACGATGATGCTCGGCTATGGCGTCTGGCTGCATCACATGTTCGCGACCGGATTGCCCAACATCTCACTCGGCTTCTTCAGCGCCGTATCGATCATCATCGCGCTCCCGAGCGGCGTGGCTCTTTTCGCTTGGCTTGCCACCATTTGGTCGGGGCGCCCGGTCTTCACCACGAGCTTTCTCTATTTTGCCGGGTTCATCGTCGTGTTCGTCATTGGCGGCCTGTCGGGATTCATGACGGGATCGGTTCCGACGGATTGGCAGCTCCACGACACCTACTTCGTCGTCGCGCACATCCACTACGTGCTGATCGGCTGGAATCTCTTTCCGGTGCTCGGCGCCCTTTACTTCTGGTTCCCCAAAATGTCGGGCCGGCTTCTCGACGAACGGCTGGGAAAATGGAGCTTCTGGCTCACGTTTCTCGGCATGAACATCGCCTTCTTCCCGATGCACCTGCTTGGCCTGAGAGGCATGCCGCGCCGCATCTATACGTATCCCTCCGCGATGGGGTGGGACACGACCAATCTCATCGTCACGATCGGCGCTTTTGCGCTGGCAGTCGGACTGCTGCTGACGCTCATCAACGTAGTTCGGTCGCTACGCCACGGCGTCCTTGCCGGTGCGAACCCGTGGGACGGCGACGGCCTCGAATGGTCCGTCCCCTCACCGCCCCCGCCCTATAACTTCGCTGTCATCCCGATGATCGCCAGCCGAACGCCCCTGTGGGAGCAGCCGCTCTCGAAGAGGTCCGAGCTCTCCTCGCTCACCTATGGCTACGCGCTCGATCAAGGTAAGGAGGCGCTCAGCACCACGGTGCTCGACGCCATGCCCAAAGCAATCGTGAAAATGCCGGAGGACAGTCTGGCACCGTTTCTTTTGTCGGTCGTCCTCACGATCCTGTTCGCCGCGCTGATGATCCAGAGTTGGTGGCTTGTGATCCTGGGCGGGCTCGTCGGCCTCTCGATCACGATCGGATGGCTATGGCCGCGCCGCAAGCTGGCGCAGACAGCCGGGACGCTGCCATGACGACGCAACACATCGTCATAGGAGCTGAGAAGCTGCCTGTTGGCAGCATCGGCACATCAGCGCCGGGCTGGTGGGGCATCATCGCGGGCATCGTCACCGAGGCCGCCCTCTTCGGATACCTGCTCTTCAGCTACGCCTATCTGGCGGCACAGCCGCATTCGAGCGCTTGGCCTTCCGAGCCCCCCAGCCTTTCGCTGGCGGGGCCCAACACAATCATTCTTTTGCTCAGCAGCGTGGCTGTCTGGCTAGGGGAACGGGCTGTCCGCCAGAACAAGCCTCGCACGCAACTGATCGGCTTGTGCGCCGGCGCACTTCTGGGTCTCATCTTCGTTGCCATGCAGCTCGTTGAGTGGAAGTCCAAACCGTTCACCCTCGCGTCAGGGCCATACGGCTCCTTGTTCTTCACGATCACCGGCTTTCACATGGCGCACGTGATCGCGGGCCTGCTGATGTTGGCCGCGCTCATCGCGTGGTCGTCGCGAAGGTACTTCGATGAAACACGCCACGCGGCCATCTCCATCGGCGCCATCTATTGGCATTTCGTCGATGCCGTTTGGCTGGCGGTCTTCTTCACCCTCTACCTCACACCGTACATGAGAGCTTGATGGCGAACGAATTGATCAGCCCGCAGGACGCACATCCGGCCCTCCATCAGCACCGGGTGCATTGGGCCATCCTCTTGCTCGGTTTCGTGGCCGCGCCGATCGCTTGGGTGAGCGACCTCACAATGAAATATGGTGTCACCAGCGTTGCCTGCTCTTCGGGGGCGGCCAGCCCGCCTCAATGGATCTTCCCCATCCTTTATGGGTTTGATGCCCTGGCGCTCGCGATCGTCATTCTCGCTGCCACGCTCTCCTATAGGAACTGGAGGAAGACGCGAACGGAATCCCGCGGCGACGTCCACGAGCTCGCCGAGATCGGAGAGGGGCGAACGCGCTTTATGTCCCTCTGGGGAATGCTGTTCGGCATCGCTTTCGGCGCCGCCATAATATTTGGCGTCGTCGTCAACATAGGCCTGAGTGCATGTTGAAGGGTGCGGGCATATTGGCTGGGCTTGTTTTGGCGCTTCCCCTGTGCGGTTGCGAGGACATCGGCCATGCCACGAGCGAAAGCGCCCAGCGCGGCGCACAAGTCATCATGCGATCGGGATGCGCAACGTGCCACACGATCCCCGGGATTCCCAACGCGGACGGCAGAGTCGGCCCTCCGCTTTCGCACTTTGGCGGGCAGCGGTTTATCGCCGGCACACTGCAAAACACCCACGACAACCTTGTCCTGTGGCTGAAGGATCCGCAGGCCGTACTGCCGGGGAATGCGATGCCTAACGTGGGGCTTAGCGACGAGGAAGCGGCCGCCGTGGCCAGCTACCTCGAAACGCTGCAGTGACTTTGTCGCGGCCGACTACGCTAACAGCAGCGACTTGCGGCAACTGCGAACCGGCTTTCCGATAAGGTTCGGATTCAGCGTTTGCTGACCACACGCCACCCCAGCCACGCACCGCTCACCGAGATGACGATCCCCAACAGCGATAGCAGCCAAATGAGCAATGTCCGCAACCGAGGGTGATCGAGGAGCCAAGGCAGATCGTACTGGTGCACGAGATTGAATAGCCACCGGTACGCACGGTCCGCGCGGCTCTGCGCCCCGACGATGCGCCCCGTCGTAAGGTCGACCATCAGCCACGTCTCGGCCGGATCGTCGAACACGACGCGGAGAGCCGGCAGTGGCCGCTTTGCATGGTGCGAATACCAGTAGACGTCCGGCGTATCGAGACGTTCGACGCGCGCGACCTTGGCGCCCTCCAGCACATATCCAGCCGCCCGCACGAGCGCGTTCTCGGAGAATGCCGGTTGCCGCGCGCCCATGCCATCGAAGGCAGTGTTGGTTCGCCCGTTGCTCACGGTGACGAAGGGAATATCGCGCACCCACGAAAACACGATCTCTCTCGACGGTGTCGAGGCCAGCTCGCGCAGCGTCCCCAACGAGACGTCGTATTTCGGCGCACCCGCCGAATAGTAGCGGCCAAGATCGTCAGGGCCGATCGTCAGCGCGGCGAAGACACCGAGAGACGATACGGAAAGCCATCCGCTCCCCAGCCACGCCACCACGCACACCCCGCCGGCAAGCCCCGACAGGTGGTGCCACCGGAGCCACCCGCGATAGGGTGAGAAGCGCCCCGCAGCGTACGAGCCCCGCAGTCTCGTGCGCCAGATGCCGATCCCAATGCCGATAATCGCGCCGATCGCCGCGGCGCCGGACGTCCACTGGACTGTTCTCGTCCACGCCTGCGGGTTCGTGCGCAGCGGCGCGAAGTAGAACCAGTGCGGCACCGCGCCGAGAAAATTCCAGAAGCGCTCCTGCGCAGTGGTCTCCTGCACGATCTCGCCGGTCTTGGAGGAGACGTACAGCTGCGTGCCGCGCCCGTCGTCCAGCGCGAAGAGATACAACGGGCGGTGGGGTGTGATCAGGCTGGAGACGGTCCACTGGTCGACCCCCGCCTGCCCCAGGTAGCCGACCGGCGTCTGCGCGAACGTTTCGCGAAGGCGCCTTTCCGCGTCGCCGTGGCCGACGTGCGATATGACGCGCCCGTCATAGGCTGACACGGATGTGGGGCGTCCGAAATCGACAATGCGATAGACCGGTTCTGCCCCGAACATCTCCAAGCGGAACACGGTTGGCGGACGCGTCAGCGCCGCCTTGGCGAGTGCTTCCCCGGGGGCGACATTCAGCTTTTCGGCATCGATCACCCTCAGGGTCGCCGCACGTTCCTCGTCCCGCCACGACGGAAAGGGCACGTGCAGCATGACGAGGCCGGAGACGAACCACATCGCGCACAACAGGCAGGTGAGAATACCGAGCCAGCGATGCGTCCATGCCAGGGAGCGCCACAGCAGGCGGTTGAGAGAATAGGTCAAGGTTCTCAACTCACCCCTGTGGCGCCGCCTATGATCCGCAGGATGACCCATCTCGCGGGTCAGAACCTGTAGCCGAGTGAAAGCTCAAACGTGCGCGGAGGCGCGACGTACGCCTGGATATCGTTGTTTTCGCTGACATCCGGGTAAGTGCGCAGATACTGAGCGTACGTACGGTCGAATATGTTCTTCACCCGGAAGTCGAGCGTAACGGCAGATGTCGGCTTCCACTGCAACGCGGTGTTATAGACAGTGTAAGCTGGCCGCTCGACGGTATTGGCGAAATTCTCGAACGCCGCGCCGACGTATTGAGCGCCTGCACCTACCTGCCAGTCGGGCGCAAACGCCCACGTCAGCCAGATGTTCGCCGTCTGCTTGGGAATGAGCACCGGGCGCTTGCCCGAATAGTTGTTCATCTCGAGCGTGTTGAAATCGAAGTATTGGAACTCGTCGTAGTTTGCGTCGACCAGCGCTCCGTTCGCGTCGACGCGCCAGCCGCCCCCGAGCTCCGCGCCGAATGTCGCCTCGATGCCCCGCGATGATTGCTGTCCGATCTGCTGCAGCTTCGTCTCGATCGTGAATGTATTCCAGTCGATACTGGTATTGCGAATGAGCAGATCATTCTTGACGATGTCGTATGCGGCGAGCGACCACTCGACCGCACCGCCAAAGAGCGATTGCTTCACGCCCACTTCATACTGGCGGCCAGAGGTCTGCTTGAGGTTCGAGATATCTTTCGTGTAGTCGAGCTGCGGCACATCGATGGGATCAGAGCCCACAGCGTACTGACCGTAAAACGCCAGTCCCGGAAGTGGTGTCACCACGACGCCGGTACGCCAGTTGAACGAATTGAAGTTTCGCTCGAAGTCATTGCCGGGATCTTGCAGATCGTCCCGGCTGATCGTCGTAGTGTCCCAGCGGGCGCCGCCGACGAACGTGACGTAGCGGTTCAGGATCAGGCGGTCTTCGACGAAGAACGAGCGCTGAAACAGCTCCGAATCGAAGAGCGGCGCCAGCGCGTTGGGATTGGGAAAATAACCTGGATTGGGATTGTAGGGATCGACGCTCGGGATCGTCATTCCGAACGGCACGCTATAGTAGCTGTAATCGAACTTGCCCCTGTTGACGTCGAAGCCGACAACGGCTTCGTTCCCCACGCCGAAGAACTGGCTGCGCACCGTGGCGTCCAGCCGGTTACCGATCTGGTTCTGCCCCTGTAGAATATGCAGGGCCGTCGAGCGCTTGATCACCTCCGGATGGCTCGCGGTATCCCAGGTGTAATCCTCGACATTACGAAACTCGCGGCGGCTCTCGAGCCTGTAGGCAACGTTCCGCACAGTCACGCCGTCCGTCGCATGCCACTCGGTCTTGAATTGCGTCCACTCGTCACGAAACTCGGCAAGCGCGTCGGCGAAGTTGTAGTTCTTGCCCTTGATGCTCTTGTCGAAAACACCGTCGCGATAGGGAATGCCGAAATACTTCATCGGCTCGCGATCCGAGTGATCATGCGAGATCGAGAACACCAGATCGTCCGAGGCCTGGACGCGAACAGCACCCGAGATGCCGAGGTTCTCAGAGTCGCCATTATCGACCCAGCCGTCGGATGCATCCTTGGTCACGTTCAAACGGTACGCCACGGCATCGGTCACGGGGCCGCCACTATCGAGTGACACGCGCCGCGTCATGTTGCTGTCGAAGAAAATCTGCGCTTCGTTGAACTGCGCGTTCGTAATCGGCTTCTTCGGAATGATGTTGATCACGCCGCCGATGGCGCCATCGCCATAGAGGACCGACGCCGGCCCGTGCAGGACCTCAATGCGCTCCACCGACCACATATTGAACGGAAATGTCGACGAGCCGCCGCGACCGGGATAGAGCCGCGTCCCATCATATAGGCGTGCCACCGATCCGTTGCCGAAGAAACCGCGCGCCGCGAAGGACGTGCCGAGCACCGGTATCGCTACGCTGGTGACGCCGGGCGCATTCTGGGTGACCGCCTCTACGATGTCGCCCTGGCCCCGCTCACGCGCTGTGGCGCCGGATATGATGTCGACGCCGGCAGGCGTCTGCAGCGGCGTCATGTTGAGCCGGCTGCCGGTCGTGTTCGGCACGTCGAGATTGGGGCCGGGGCCCGGATCCGCGTACAGCGGAGAAGAGCTCGATTCAGCCGTTGCGGCAGCGCTCACCGGTTGTTGGGATGGCTGCGGCGTGGGAGCTGACGCCGCTACCGGTGCAGAAGATGTCTTCTTCGCTACGGCTTTCTTTGCAGGCTTGCTGGGCGCCTCGACCACCACGGGAGGAAGGGGTTCAGGTTCCGCCGGCGCCGCGGATTGCGCCAAGACACTACAGCTGGCAGTCGCCAGCGCTCCACACCAGGCAACGGCACGCACCGATACGGCCGATACCGAAACACGATCACCCGACACCCGAAAAGACACGGCAGTAAATCCCCCTTTGCGCGTTCGTAAGCGTTGGGGGAAGCCCGACAGCACGTAGACACTACGACGCCAAATACGCGCAACCGCGCACCCGGGCGCGTGCTGCCGCTTTTCGGCGCGACTGAATTCAATCTGTCAGTGTCGGGAAAGGACACCGTAGAATGACGACATGCCTGACGTAGCTCCCCTAAGGTTGCACATCAGTCGCCACTACGGATTTCCGTTCTACCAAGGCATCCCGCAAGGCAGATGGGCGACTTGCGATGGCAGGTCTCCTGGCTCACGGCTCAAGCGTCGCTCTCCGGCCTTCCCGGCGCAAACGCGCCAGTGGCACATGTGGAAAGTGACTTGCCGCTTACAGTTGCGGGAGCAGCCCCGGTTTCACACCTTGCGGTGTTCACCGTGTTCCCTTTTATTCGTCTGCACGCTCGAAAGTGCACAGACGAAACCGTCGCGCATCTAGAGCGCCCGAAAGGCATGACTAAGTCAACGGACAAACGTTGCTGACACACGTTGTTGCTTCCGCAGATGCCAACCGGCAACACGTCACAGGGCTTGCGGGGAAGAGCGCCAGCCAAACGAAATACAAGCGGGGCACCCTCTTGAGGATGCCCCGTTCGTCTGGCGCATTCGTATGGCCCAAAAACGTGCGTGGCCCGCGCTACTGCGGGAGCTTCGCGCGCACTTCCGCTGCGGCCGCCACCATGTTCACGAGTGCGGGGCGGACTTCATCCCATTTGCGGGTCTTGAGGCCGCAGTCCGGATTGACCCAGATCTGGTCGGGCGAAAGGTTGCGGCGCGCCTTCTGCAGCAGGTCGACCATCTCCGCTGTGCTCGGCACGCGCGGGGAATGAATGTCGTAGACACCCGGGCCGATCTCGTTCGGATAATGATAGTCGACGAAGGCGTCGAGCAGCTCCATCTTCGAGCGCGAGGTCTCGATTGAGATCACATCGGCATCCATGGCGCCGATAGCGTCGATGATGTCGTTGAACTCCGAGTAGCACATGTGAGTGTGGATCTGGGTTTCGTCCGCAACGCCCGAGGAGCAGATGCGGAAGCATTCCACCGCCCACTTGAGATAGTGTTTCCATTCGCTGCGGCGCAGAGGAAGACCTTCCCGCAAAGCCGCTTCATCGATCTGGATCATGGCGGCGCCGGCTTTTTCGAGATCGACGACCTCATCGCGGATAGCGAGCGCGATCTGCTTGCACGCTTCGCTGCGGGGAATGTCATCGCGCACGAACGACCAGTTGAGGATCGTCACCGGGCCGGTCAGCATGCCCTTCATCGGCTTTTTGGTGAGCGATTGCGCGTAGCGCCACCACTCGACGGTCATCGGCGCAGGACGTGCGACGTCACCGAACAGGATCGGCGGGCGCACGTAGCGCGAGCCATAGCTCTGTACCCAGGCGTGCTTGGTGAACGCGAAGCCCGCGAGCTGCTCGCCGAAGTACTGCACCATGTCGTTGCGCTCGAACTCGCCGTGGACGAGCACGTCGATGCCGATTTCCTCCTGCCAGCGCACGGCCGCTGCGGTCTCCTCGCGCAGGAACGTCACGTAGTCTTTGTCGGCAAGCTTGCCGCGCGCATGGGCCGCGCGCGCCTTGCGTACCTCATCGGTCTGCGGGAAGGAGCCGATGGTGGTGGTGGGGAAGCTGACGAGACCGAGGCGCTTACGTTGGGCTTCCCGTCGCGTTGCAAAATCGCTCTTGCGCCGGGCCATCTCCGCGGTCACGGCTTCCGCGCGCGCCTCGACCTTGGAATTGTGGATCTTGGGCGAAGATCGACGTGAAACGGCGGCGCGCATGGATTCTGTCAGTTCAGCCTTCACGCTATCGCGGCCACCGTTGAGCGCGCGGCCGATGACACTCAGCTCATCGAGCTTCTGCACGGCAAATGCGAGCCACGTCCGGAGGTCGGCATCGAGGTCCGTCTCGAGCTCCAGGTCGATTGGCGTGTGCAGCAACGAGCAGGAGGGGGCAATAAAGATTCGGTCGGCGCCGCGCGCTTTGACGACCGGCTCGATGCGGTCGAGAATCTCCGGCAGGTTGGCCCGCCACACGTTGCGCCCGTCGATTACGCCCAGCGACAGCACGAGGTTCTTCGGTGCCTTGGCGAGCACGGCGTCGAGCTGTTCGGGAGCGCGCGCCAGGTCGACGTGAAGACCGGCGACGGGGAGCGCGAGCGCCGTATCGAGATTGTCACCGTAAGCCGCGAAGTAGCTCGTCAGCAGAACCTTCAGCTGTGGCACCGCCTCCGCGAAGCGCCCGTACGCCGACTGCAGGGCAAACGACACGCGCTCGTCGATATCGAGCGCCAGGCATGGCTCGTCGAGCTGTACCCACTCAGCGCCCGCAGCATAGAGCTTCTGCAAGACCTCCACGTAGACGGAAATGAGCGCGGGGAGTAGCGAAAGCGTCTCGAAACCCGGCGTCTTCGACTTTGCGAGCGTCAGGAAAGTGACGGGGCCGAGCAGCACCGGGCGGGTGATGATGCCGAGCGCTTTCGCTTCCTCGAATTCATCGATCGGCTTCGTCGAGGCGAGAGAGAACATTTGCGTCTGATCGAGCTCTGGCACCATGAAGTGGTAGTTTGTATCGAACCACTTCGTCATTTCCTGCGCGGGAACGCCCGTGCCGCCATGATCATGGCCGCAGCCGAGATACGGATGCTCGACCTCGCCGAAGGTCTGGCTGCCGCGCGCCATGGCGAAATAGGTCTCGAGGGAAGGCGCGCCTTTCACCACGCCATAGATGCGCGGAACCGCCCCGACCATGACGCTGGTATCGAGGACGTGATCATAGAGTGAGAAGTCGTTGCTGGGGATGTGGGCAATGCCGGCATCGCGCTGGCGTTTCCAATTGGCGGCGCGCAGGCCGGCCGCGCAGTCCAGCAGCGTCTTTTCGTCTGACTGCCCTGACCAATAGCTCTCCAGCGCCTTCTTCAGCTCGCGCTTGGCGCCAATGCGGGGAAATCCGAGGTTTGTTACGATAACGGACATGGGGCCTCTCTTGGCACGCAGGCGCGCCGGCAATGTGCTTGAAACTTTAAGATGGGGACGGTGGTGTCAGACCGGCAGTGGCGTTTCGGCATCCTCGATCTTGCGGATCGGGGTCGGATGGCCATCATCATCCACGGCGACCATCTCGAAGCGCCCGCGCATCGCCAGCTTGCGCTCGCGCGTGCGCATCGTCTCGGAGATGACGTCGACCTTGACCGTCATCGAAGTGCGCCCGATGCGCTCGACGCAGGCGGTCAGCTCCACGAGCTGGCCGACCGGAACGGGAAGATGGAAGTCGACCTTGTCCGACGAGGCCATCACGACGTTTGCGCCCGCCCGGCGCGCGGCGGCAATCGCCGCCGCCTTGCTCATCAGGTTGAGCGCCGTCCCGCCGAACAGGGTGCCGTAGTGGTTCGCCTGCTCGGGAAAGACGATTTCGACAAAGCGCGTCACGTTGGGATCGACCGCGTCCATCGTCTCAATCCTTATCGTCGTCGTGCTCGGCCATGCGAATGATCGGCACCATCTGGTCGCCCCATTGTCCGGTTCCGTTGTGAATGCGGGACCGGCGCATTAGCTCGACCGTGGCACCCGCCTTCACCGCCGCCTCGATCTGCTCGTTGAGGCGGTGCAAGGTATCGGCGACGCGGCGTATGAGAAGCTCCACCTCGTGCCGCTGGCCCGGGCCGCCGAATGGCTCGCCCATGGGAATGACGTCCGCAGACATGGCAGTATCCTTTGTGGTGACGGGCCTATTCAGCGGCGGGACGAAACTGCGCCGTTTCGGTTGATTCCGACATTGCGGTCGTGGATGAGACACCGCCCGTGATGGCGAGCGACACGGCGTCGAAGTATCCGGTACCGACCTCGCGCTGGTGACGCGTGGCGGTGTAACCGTTCGCCTCGCTGGCGAATTCGGCCTGCTGCAGCTCCGAATAGGCCGCCATCCCACGATCGCGATAGCCGCGCGCCAGCTCGAACATGCCGTGATTGAGCTGATGGAAGCCGGCGAGTGTGACGAACTGGAACTTGTAGCCCATCGCGCCGATCTCGCGCTGGAAGCGGGCGATGCTGTCGGCATCGAGCTTCGCTTGCCAGTTGAACGACGGCGAGCAGTTGTAGGCCAGCATCTTGCCCGGATACCTGGCGTGCACGGCTTCGGCGAAGCGACGTGCGTCGTCGAGGTTCGGGGTCGACGTCTCCCACCACAGAAGGTCCGCGTAGGGCGCGTAGGCGAGGCCGCGGGCGATGCACGCGTCAACGCCGCTGCGCAGGGTGTAGAAGCCTTCCGGTGTGCGCTCCCCGGCGACGATCAACGGGCGGTCGCGCTCGTCGATGTCCGAGGTGATGAGCTTGGCGGATTCGGCGTCAGTGCGGGCGACGATGAGAGTTGGCACACCCATCACATCAGCAGCGAGCCGCGCGGCGACGAGATTGCGGATGTGCGCGGCGGTTGGAATCAGCACTTTGCCGCCGAGGTGGCCGCACTTCTTTTCCGACGCGAGCTGGTCCTCGAAGTGAACGCCGGCGACGCCCGCCTCGATGTAGGCCTTCATGATCTCGAAGGAATTGAGCGGGCCACCGAAGCCGGCCTCCGCATCGGCCACGATGGGCGCGAACCAGGTATCGACGCTTTTCTTGCCTTCCGAGTGCTCGATCTGATCGGCGCGCTGCAGCGTGCGGTTGATACGGCGGGCAAGCTCCGGACCGGCATTCGCGGGATAGAGGCTCTGGTCGGGGTACATCGCAGAAGCGGTATTCGCATCGGCGGCGACCTGCCAGCCGGAGAGATAGATCGCCTTCAGGCCTGCGCGCACCATCTGCATCGCCTGATTGCCGGTGACGGCGCCGAGCGCATGCACATAAGGCTCCGAATGGAGCAATTGCCACAAACGCTCGGCGCCATGCTCAGCGATCGTGTGGCGAACCGGCAGGGAGCCACGCAAACGCTTCACATCGGCAACGGAGTAGGGACGCTCAATGCCATCGAAGCGCCCCTTCGGTGCGGTGGGCAGCAGGTCATTGAAGTCGGCGTTAGCCATCGTCGCGATCCCTCTTGTCAAAGACTGATCTTCGCATTATGCGCAACGGGGAAACAGGCGAAACGCCTGAAATTGCGGATGTTTGTGAAGCACTTCGCAGCGCATTGCGAATCTTGCAAATCGGATGTTGCGATGAAAAAGGCCTTTATCGGAGTGCACCTTCGCCGTCTGCGCGAAGAGCGCGGGCTGACCCAGCTCGCCCTCTCCAGGGCGCTCGAGCTCTCCCCCAGCTACGTCAACCAGCTCGAGAAGAACCAGCGTCCGCTGACGGTGCCGATCCTGCTCAAAATCAACGCTGTGTTCGGCGTCGACGTGCAGATGTTCTCCGAGGACGAGGAGGCCCGGCTGATCGCGGATCTGCGCGATGTGCTCGCCGAGCCGCCGGTCGAGGAGAAAGTCGCGATCAGCGAAATCCGCGAGATCGCCAGCAGCATGCCGGCGGTAGGCCGCGCCATCGTCGCGCTGCATCGGCGCTATCGCATGGCACTGGAGCGTTCGGACGCGCTCGCCGCTCAGTTCGGTGTCGAGCCGAGCGCTGCGGACACCCCGATGCAGCTCATGCCCTACGAGCGCGTGCGCGACTTCTTCTATGCCCGCCACAACTACATACCCGATCTCGACGAGGCGGCGGAGCGGCTGTTCGCATCCGCCCGCCTGCAGATCGGCGACACGGCGACGGGCCTCAAGACACACCTTCTGAAGAAACACGATGTGAAAACCGTCATCGAGCCCTACGGCGGCCCGCGCAATGCGCAACGCCGTTTCGATGCGACCGCGCGCGTGCTTTACATGTCGTCGTCGCTCAATCCCGGGCAGCAGGCCTTCGAGATGGCGACGCTCATCGCCTATCTGGAGCAGAGCGAGACGCTCGATGATCTCGCAAAGGAGGCAGCCGCAGGCAGCGAGGAGACCTACCGTCTCGCCCGCATCGGACTTGCGAACCACTTCGCCGGCGCCCTGCTGATGCCCTATGCGCACTTTCTCGAAGCGGCCGAGGCCATGCGCTACGATATCGAGCTGCTGGGGCAGCGCTTCGGCGTCGGCTTTGAGACGGTCTGCCATCGCCTCAGCACCATGCAGCGCCAGGACGCGCGCGGCGTGCCGTTCTTCTTCGTGCGCGTGGATCGCGCCGGAAACATTTCGAAGCGCCAGTCGGCGACCGATTTCCACTTCTCGCGCGTCGGCGGTACGTGCCCTTTGTGGAACGTCTATGAGGCGTTCTCATCGCCTGGAAAGATCCTGACCCAGCTCGCGCGTATGCCCGACGGGCGCACGTACCTTTGGATCGCACGCATGATCTCCCGCGGGGTCGGCGGCTACGGCGCGCCGGCGAAAACCTTTGCCATTGGTCTGGGCTGTGACGTCAGCCACGCGCACCGGCTGGTGTATGCGAAGGGCCTCGACCTCAAGGCAGACGCTGCGGTGCCGATCGGCGTCGGCTGCAAGGTGTGCGAACGGCCGAACTGCGCCCAGCGCGCGTTCCCGCCCATCGGGAGGCGCACGGTCATCAACGAAAATGAGCGCCGCTTCAATCCCTATCCGGTCGAATGACCCGGACACGCGAGGACTTTATGCTTCCCAGCACCTGCGATCTCTATGACCGCTTCGAGGATGACGTGCGCGTTGCGAATGCCGCTTGGCGGGACTTCGGCGCCCGCCGCAGCTTTGCGGGTGTGGCGGTCACCGTGAAGTGCTTCGAAGACAATTCACGCGTGAAGGAGCTGCTCGATCAGCCGGGTGCGGGAAAGGTTCTGCTCGTCGACGGCGGCGGCAGCCCGCGCTGCGCGCTGATGGGTGACATGATCGCCAAGGCCGCCGTGAAGAACAGCTGGGAAGGCGTGATCATCCATGGATGCGTGCGCGACGTCGCGGCGCTGGCGTGTCTCGACCTCGGCATCAAGGCGCTCGGAACGACACCGCGGAAGTCGACCCGGCGCGGAGAGGGCACCGCCGGCATCGCGATCGAACTCGGCGGCGCACAGGTTCGAAATGGGGACCACGTCGTAGCGGACGAGGACGGTGTCCTGATCCTGAATGCTGTGCAATCGGCGGCTGCCTTCGGTGTGCGCGCGCAACAGGCGTAGCGTCAACCAATCGGGATAACGTGTGCATAGTTAGTGCACATCTCGAAAACACACCCCCACATCTTGCGTCATCCCGCGAGTCAGACCCATATCGGAAGCGTCATGGGTCGCCGGGCCTAACCACCCGGCGCTAAGAGGGAACTCGGTGCGCTGAGCCTTAGGGCGATGGCAATTCCGGGGCTGCCCCCGCAACTGTTAGCGGCGAGCTAGCTGTCGATCACGGTCACTGGTGCACATTTGCATCGGGAAGGCCAGACAGGTGGCAACGACCCGCGAGCCAGGAGACCTGCCTGTGATCCGTATTTCACTTCCACGGGCGGGGTGTCCCGGTGGGTGGTTCTGCGCTGTGCGCGTTTTGGCGACGGCGTGAACGCGCGTACCCATGCGGCCCAAGCCCCCTTTCAAGCAGGGGTTTGCCGATGTCCATCACAATCCAAGCGCTTCAGGACGATCGCGGTCACGTGCCGTCATCGGGGAGGCGACCGTCCGCCGACGCGCCGGCCTATCAGGTGATCCGCCGCAACGGCTCCGTGACACCGTTCGATGCCACCAAGATTACCGTCGCGCTGACGAAAGCGTTTCTTGCCGTTGAAGGCGGGCGCGCCGCGGCCTCGCGCCGTGTACACGATGTGGTTGAAAAGCTCTCCCAGCAGATCATTGCCGCCCTGACACGTCGCACCGACGGCGGACGCACTTTCCACATCGAAGAGATCCAGGACCAGGTCGAGCTGGCGCTGATGCGCGGCGAGCACCACAAGGTGGCGCGCGCCTATGTGCTCTATCGCGAGGAGCGCAATCGCGAGCGTCTCGCTGTCGCCGCCGCGGAGCCTAAGCGTTCCGCCGTGAAGATCGGCGTGCGCGGGCCGGATGGCAACGCCGCGCCGCTCGACGAGGCACGCCTCGAAGCGCTCGTCGCCGAGGCCTGCGCGGGCCTGACGGATGTCGAGGCCGCGCCAATCCTGGCCGAAGTTCACCGCAACATCTACGACGGCATCACCGCTTCTGAGCTGGCGCTGGCGCCCATTCTCGCGGCGCGGACATTGATCGAGCGCGAGCCGAACTACAGCTACGTCTCGGCACGGCTGCTGCTCGACAAGCTGCGCCAGGAAGCATTGACCTGCGTGCACGGCCGCTTCGAGCAGGCGACGCAGTCGGAGATGGCTGAGCGCTATCCGGAATACTTTGCGGCTTTCATTTCCAAGGGCATTGCGGCCGAGCTGCTCGATCCGGAGCTCGGACGCTTCGACCTCGTCCGTCTCGCCAAGGCGCTGCGGCCGGAACGCGATCTGCAGTTCCAGTTCCTCGGACTGCAGACGCTCTACGATCGCTATTTCCTGCAGACGCGCGGTGTGCGCATCGAGCTGCCGCAGGCGTTCTTCATGCGTGTCGCCATGGGGCTGGCGCTGCGTGAGATTGACCGCGAAGCGCGGGCCATCGAGTTCTATGAGCTTTTGTCCTCGTTCGACTTCATGTGCTCGACGCCGACGCTGTTCAACGCCGGCACGCCGCGGCCGCAGCTTTCGTCCTGCTTCCTCACCACCGTGCCGGATGACCTCGACGGCATCTTCAAGGCCGTGAAAGACAACGCGCTGCTGGCAAAATACTCCGGCGGTCTGGGCAACGACTGGACGCGCGTCCGCGGTCTCGGAGCGCACATCAAGGGCACCAACGGCGAGAGCCAGGGCATCGTGCCGTTCCTTAAGGTGGCGAACGACACCGCGATCGCCGTGAACCAGGGCGGCAAGCGCAAGGGCGCCGTGTGCGCCTACCTCGAAACCTGGCACATCGACATCGAGGAATACCTCGATCTGCGCAAGAACACCGGCGATGACCGGCGGCGCACCCACGACATGAACACGGCGAACTGGGTGCCGGATCTGTTCATGCAGCGCGTCGCCGAGGATGGGCAGTGGACGCTCTTCTCGCCGGACGAGGTGCCCGACCTCCACGATCTTTACGGCACGGCTTTTGCCGAGCGCTACCGGCATTACGAGCAGAAGGCCGAGCGCATGGAGATCAAGATCGCGCGGCGCGTGCGCGCGGTCGACCTGTGGCGGCGCATGCTGACGATGCTGTTCGAGACCGGACATCCATGGGTGACGTTCAAGGACCCGTGCAACATCCGTTCGCCACAGCAGCATTGCGGCGTGGTGCATTCCTCGAACCTGTGCACCGAGATCACGCTCAACACGTCCGACAGCGAGGTTGCAGTCTGCAATCTCGGTTCCGTCAATCTCGCCAATCACGTGACGCCGGAGGGCCTCGATCGCGCACGGCTCTCCCGCACCGTGAAGACCGCGATGCGGATGCTCGACAACGTGATCGACATCAACTTCTACACCATCCCCGAGGCGCGACGTTCAAACCTGCGCCACCGGCCGGTGGGCATGGGGCTCATGGGCTACCAGGATGCGCTGCACATCCTGCGCATTCCGTTTGCCTCCGCCGAGGCCGTCGCCTTCGCCGATACCAGCATGGAAGTGCTGAGCTATGAGGCGATCTCGGCGTCCTCCGATCTCGCGGCCGAGCGCGGGCGCTATGCAACGTACGATGGCTCGCTCTGGTCACGCGGCATCCTGCCGATCGACTCCATCGCGCTGCTGGCCGATGCGCGCGGCGAATACCTGCGCCTCGATACCTCCACAACGCTCGATTGGGATGAGCTGCGCGAGCGCGTGCGCAGCACCGGAATGCGCAACTCCAACGTGATGGCGATCGCGCCGACAGCAACCATCTCCAACATCTGCGGCGTGGCCCAGTCGATCGAGCCGGCGTTCCGCAACCTTTACGTCAAGGCGAATATGTCGGGCGACTTCACGGTGGTGAATCCGTACCTCGTCGCCGACCTGCGCGCACGCGGACTTTGGGACGAGGTGATGATCTCGGACCTCAAATATTTCGACGGCTCGCTCGGATCGATCGACCGCGTCCCCGACGACATCAAAGCGCTCTATGCCACCGCTTTCGAGATCGACGCCCATTGGCTCGTCGAAGCCGGTGCAAGACGGCAGAAGTGGATCGATCAGGCCCAGTCCCTCAACCTCTACATCGCCGCCCCGAACGGAAAGGCGCTCGATGCGCTCTATCGCCTTGCATGGGAGCGTGGCCTCAAGACGACATACTACCTGCGCTCGCAGTCGGCGACCCACGTCGAGAAATCGACGCTCAAGGGAACGGACGGAAAGCTCAATGCCGTATCCACCAGCACGTTGCATTCGGCGCCAGCGCACATCGATACGGCCGCACCTAAGGCTTGTCTGATCGACGATCCCGGCTGCGAAGCGTGCCAGTAGGCGCTGCCGGCTTCACGGAATGATATCGCCGCGCCGCATGTTCGCGGTGGACCGAATCTCGCCCGTGCCTTCACACCTGTGCCGGCACGTGCCTCATCATCGCCATTCCACGGAGAAGAATAATGCTCGACTGGTCGGAGCCGACGCCACGCAAGGAAACACGCCCGCTCGATTCCGTTGCGCCGGCACTGCCGCTGCCGGATGCCGCGACGGGTCTCGGCGAGATCGACCGCAGCGCTGGTCGCGTGCGCGTCGACGATAAAGCCATGATCAACGCCCGCGCGGACGTGAACCAGCTTCTGCCGCTCAAGTACGCCTGGGCGTGGGAGAAGTACCTCAACGCCTGCAACAACCATTGGATGCCGACGGAAGTCTCGATGCAGGCGGACATCGCGCTCTGGAAGTCGAAGGATGGGTTGACGGAAGAGGAGCGGCGCATGGTGAAGCGCAACCTCGGCTTCTTCGCCGCCTCGGAAAGCCTCGTCGCCAACAACATCGTGCTGGCCATCTATCGCCATCTCACCAATCCGGAGTGCCGCCAGTATCTGTTGCGGCAGGCGTTCGAAGAGGCCGTGCACACGCACACGTTCCAGTACATCGTCGAAAGTCTCGGCCTCGATGAGGGTGAGCTGTTCAACATGTACCGCGAGGTGCCGTCGATCACCGACAAGGCCGCATGGGCGCTGGCGTTCACGCAGCACCTCGATGATCCTGCCTTCAAGACCGGAACGCCGGAAGCCGATCAGGCCTTCGTGCGCGATCTCGTCGCCTTCTACGTCGTGTTCGAGGGTATGTGGTTCTACACCGGCTTCGCGCAGATCCTTTCGCTCGGGCGGCGCAATAAGATGGTCGGCATCGCGGAGCAATATCAATACATCCTGCGCGATGAGAGCATCCACCTGAACTTCGGCATCGACGTGATCAATCAGATCAAGATCGAGAATCCGCATCTTTGGTCGAAAGCATTCCAGGAAGAGGTGCGCCAGATGCTGCGCGACGCGGCCGAGCTCGAAGCCTCCTATGGCCGCGACACGATGCCCGGCGGACTGCTGGGCCTGAACGCGAAGCTGTGCGAGCAATACATGCACTTCATCGCCAACCGCCGTTGCGCGCAGCTCGGGCTGCAGCCGGTGTTTGCGGAGGCGGAAAATCCATTCCCGTGGATGTCGGAGGCGATGGATCTCAAGAAGGAGAAGAACTTCTTCGAGACGCGCGTCATCGAATACCAGAACGGCGGCGCGCTGAGCTGGGACTAGTCCCGCCCTAGGCGCCTAGACCATGATCGCTTCGGACCACTATCGGTCCGAAGCGTGAATCATCGGTCCAATTGAAATACTGGAGCCGCGTCGCATTCGAGAAATGCGAGCGCGCTCTAGGTTGCACAGGATGCAAAAAGCGCGGCGGACGCCGCCGCGCCGCATCACGAGCCCGTGAAACGAGCTGAGCAAGTAGGGTTGTCGCTCGGGCACCGCGCGAGAATAGCCGCTCCGCCTTGGACAAATTGACCGATCTTCGATGTATAGCGACCCCCGATTGGCACCCACGGGCGTCGCCTCGCGTTCCTCAAGAGTTGATCACAGCAAGAGGAACGCCAACTATGGACAAGTTAGCACGCATCCGCGGCTTAGCGCTGGCAGCGCTCGTCGCGTGGATCGCAGTAACCCCTTCTACCGCCGAGGCGAGGAAGAAACTCGCCATCCTGCCGTTCGAGATCCACGACACCTCGGGGGAGACGGGGCCGGCATCGCGCCACGCCGAAATGCTGTCGAAGCTGACCCAGTACACCGGCGAGCGCATCAAGGCGGCGGGTCTCTACGACGTCGTCGAGCCCAGTGCCGTCGCCAAGGCCGTGGCCGAGGTGAACCCAGGGACGTACCTGCGTGCCTGCAACGGCTGCGAGTTCGATATCGCCCGCAAGATTGGCGCCGACGAGGTGATGATCGGCTGGGTATGGAAGGTATCGACGCTCATCGGCACGCTGCACGTCGAGATCAAGGATGTCGCGAGCGGGCGGACCACCTTTGCCAAGGTGCTCGACTTCCGCGGCGACAACAGCAAAGCCTGGGACCGCGCCGCGGCCTACATGGTCGATGGCATGCGCAAGGATCGGGACGCCGGCAAGATTCCCAACGCAGGCTGACGGTTGTGGCGCTGGCCTGGCGCGCCTTGTCGAGACGCGTCGCATGGGAGGCGAGGCACCCGCGTTCCTGACGCCGTGGGACGCACGCCGCGTTGTGGCCAAGCATCCAACGGGTCCGCCGTCGCCTTGCAGCGCGCCGCAGCCGAGCCAGACGGCCAGCGCACGGCCGGACCTGCTTCGGGAGCGGGAGCTGCCATCGTCATCATGCGCCCGAGCACGCGGCGCGGAGCGAGGCACTCGCGTCAGCAACCCCGATCGCGCCTCTGCGCTATCGTTGATCCAGATCAGTCGCGCCACCGCCGGTCTCTGCCATGCTCACAGTGCTCCGAGAGAGCAAGGGAATCTTTGGCAATGTTTGGATCGGCGCGGCTGATTAAACTGGCCGGACATCCAAACGCAAACGGCAGGCGGAAAGGAGCATCGGGGCGGAATGGATACCGGCGCAAGCAGCACGACTGAGCAACGCGGAGCCCATGCATGCAGCGCGGAAGAAATTCTCGCCGCCCTTAAAGCCGACGCCGGCGGCCTGAGCTTGCACGAAGCGGAACGACGCCTGAAGCGCTTCGGTCCCAACGAGCTGCCGGCGGTGGCCGGACGCCACCCGCTGTTCCGCTTGCTCGCTCAGTTCAACAATGCGCTGATCTACTTCCTCCTCGCAGGAGCGCTGGCGGCATGGGCGCTCGGCCATCTGATAGATGCATCCGTGATCGTCGTCGTCGTTCTGGTCAACGCCATCGTCGGCTTTATTCAGGAGGGCAAGGCGGAGAATGCACTGAACGCCATCCGCAACATGATTTCTCCGCGCGCCAACGTCCTGCGGGAGTCCACGCGCCATAACGTGCCCGTCAACGAGCTGGTGCCGGGCGATATCGTGCTGCTGGAGGCGGGCGACCGTGTTCCTGCCGATCTGCGGATTCTGCGCGCCCGCGGCCTGCTGATCGACGAAGCGTTGCTGACCGGGGAGTCGGTGGCAGCCGAAAAGCAAGAGGCGCCGGTCGCCGCGGACGCCGCACTGGGCGACCGGCGGTCCATGGCCCACTCGGGAAGTCTCGTCGCCGCCGGACAAGGCACCGGCATCGTGGTGGCGACCGCGCTTCGCACGGAGATCGGTCGCATCAGCGCCTTGCTTGGCGAGGTCGAGGAGCTGACGACGCCGCTGCTGCGCCAGATCAACCGTTTCGGTCAGCGTTTCACCTGGGTCGCGCTCGTTGGCGCCGCCTTGCTTTTCGCGTTTGCCGTGCTCGCGCGCGACTTTGCCTGGGACGAAGCGCTCATGGCCGTCGTCGCGCTGGCCGTTGGCATAGTGCCCGAAGGGTTGCCCGCGGTCATCACCATCACGCTCGCTATCGGGGTACGGCGCATGGCCGCCCGCAATGCCGTGATCCGGCGCCTGCCGGCGGTCGAGACGCTCGGCGCAACCTCCGTCATCTGCTCGGACAAGACGGGCACGCTCACGCGGAACGAAATGACCGCGCGGCGTGTCGTTACAGCGCTCGGCGAAACCCGTGTGAGCGGCTCCGGCTATGCGCCGGAGGGCAGCCTGCTCTTCACCGAAGGTGCCGAAGAAGAAGCGCAGCATAATGCGGCGCTTGCGATCGCGCGTGCGGGCCTTCTGTGCGGAGATGCGCAACTTCGCGAAGCGCACGGCGTGTGGACATCGCATGGAGATCCGATGGAGAGCGCGCTGGTGGCACTGGCCATCAAGGCCGGGCTCGATGCCCAACCGACACGGGCCGGCTGGCCGCGCGTGGACGAGATCCCTTTCGATGCGCAGCATCGATTCATGGCGACGCTGAACGATACGCCGGCAGGCGACCGGATCATCTTCGTCAAGGGGGCACCGGAACGGGTGTTGGAAATGTGCGCCATGCAGGCGCAAGGCCCGAACGATGCACCCATCGACAGCGAGATGTGGGCCGCGCGGATTTCCGCCGCCGCGTCACAAGGCGAGCGCGTGCTCGGATTCGCCATGAAGCGCGCCGCAGAAAATGGCTCACGCCTGGACTTCGATGACGTCGAAACCGGGCTGGTCTTCCTCGGCATCGTCGGCTTCATCGATCCGCCACGCGAGGAAGCCGTGGCCGCGATCGCGGAGTGCCGCTCGGCAGGCATCGACGTCAAGATGATCACCGGCGACCACGCCGCGACGGCAGCGGCGATCGCCAGGCAGTTGGGCATCGCCGATCGCCTCAACGTGCTCACCGGGCGTGATCTCGACGGCATGTCCGATGCAGCGCTCGATGCCGTCGTCGAGGCGACCGCGGTGTTCGCGCGCACCAGCCCGGAGCACAAACTGCGCATCGTGCGCGCACTGCAGGCCAAAGGGGCCGTCGTGGCGATGACGGGTGACGGGGTTAACGATTCGCCGTCCCTCAAGCAGGCGGATGTCGGTGTCGCCATGGGGCACAAGGGAACGGAGGCCGCCAAGGAAGCATCGCAGATGGTGCTTCTGGATGACAATTTCGCATCCATCGTCTCCGCCGTACGCGAGGGGCGCACCGTTTACGACAACATCCAGAAGGTAACAGCCTGGACTATCCCGACCAACGGCGGCGAGGCGTTGACGGTGATCGCCGCAATCCTGATCGGCTTCACGATGCCGATGACGCCGGCGCAGATCCTGTGGATCAACATGATCCTCACCATCACGCTCGGCCTCGTGCTTGCATTCGAGCCGTCGGAGCCCGACGTGATGCGACGTCCACCCCGGCCCGCTGCGGCCGGGCTGCTGTCGCCCTTCCTCCTCTGGCGCGTGGTGTTCGTGTCGCTGATCTTCGTGGCATCGGCCCTCGCGATATTCTTCTACGCGCTCTATCGCGATCTCGGCGTGGACATGGCCCGCACCATGGTCGTCAATACCATTGTCGTGCTGGAGATATTCTATCTCTTCAATGTGCGGTATCTGCGCATGACATCCTTCACCTGGAAAGGCGCGCTCGGCACACCGGCGGTGCTCATCGCCGTCGGTGCAGTGGTGCTCGCGCAGCTCGCATTCACCTATCTGCCCGTGATGCATCAGCTGTTCGCGACCCAGCCTGTAAGCCTGGGTGACGGCGTGCTCATCATCGGTGTCGGCGTCTTGGCGATGGTCATCCTGGAGGCCGAGAAGCATCTCATGCGGCGCTTGACGATTTTTCAACCGACCGGCGGAGCGAGTGCGGCATCCAAGGCGCAAAAGCAGTTTGCCTGATGAAAAATTGGAGTTGGCAGTCCAGCTCGACGATTCGGCAAAGAGGGAACGACCGGCTACGGCCTCGCCGTTTACCGGGTCGAAGCGGGGCCGATCCCTTCCTCCTCCGGCGCAGAACGGGACCGTTCAAGCGGTAATGTTGGCGCTGTCTCCGCCCGTCACGTCGTATGTGGCGCCCGAAACCATGTAAGCATCGTCGCTGGCCAGAAAGACAACCACGGGAGCGATGGATTCAGGCGGCAGCCAGGGCACGCCGAGCGGAGATTTCGCAATGAGCTTTTGCTTTGCTTCCGCTTCCAGCTTTTCGAGCGGTTCCGAATTGTTGAGGTCGTCGACCACTTGCGCGTAGCGCTGCCGATGCCGCGTGAGCGCCGTGTCGACCAGCCCGGGGATGACTGCGTTGACGGTGATGCCGTACTGCCCGAACTCAAGCGCCGCGGATTTCATCAGGCCGATGATGCCCCATTTCGAGGCGGAATAAGCCGCACCGTATTTCGTTCCATGCTGTCCCTGCGTCGACGACGTGAGGATGATGCGTCCGCCGCCGTTCTTGACGAGGTAAGGCGCGACCGCGCGAATCGCGTTGCAAGTGCCGTTGAGATTGACGTCGATCTGATCGTGCCAGTCGGCATCGTCCATCTCCAGGATCGGCTTGAAAGCTTGGATCCCCGCATTGGCGAAGAGAATGTCGATCTTGCCGAAGGCATCTGCCGTCCACGTAGCCGCTTCGCGCAGAGCTGCAATATCGCGCTGGTCGAGTTGTCGCGCCGCCCATGTCCCACCTGCCGCCTCGACAAGCCGCCCCGTCTCAGCCAGATCGGCCGGCGTCGCCGGTGTCACTTCGAGCGTCTTGCTCACCGGCCCCGCGATGTCGATTCCGACCACCGTAGCGCCCTCGTGCGCGACGGCGATAGCGCTCGCCCGGCCGATGCCCCGCGCCGCCCCCGTCACGATTGCGACTTTGCCATCCAGACGCTTCGATGACATCGGCTGTTCCTTTCAATGGGCGTTGGCACCGTAGACGTTCCGACGTGATAGTGACGAAGAAAAGTTTCCAGCACTCCCCCATCTAAGAACACGATCGGACGCGTGAGACGGCCACGCGTACGCGTTCCCACCTATCTTGTCGACTCCCGCGCTTCACCTCCCTGTGCCGAGACATTGGTACGCAACGCCGCATGGCAAGCGACCAATATCAATCGCGCGAACATCGTGTCGCAGCTTCCTCCGTTGCCTGATTGACCGGGGTTAAGAAGCGCGGCCCGGCCTCGGACCTACTGTCTCGATTGTGAGTGCTCGTCTTTCGGCCCGTTGAGCTGAATCAACGCCGATGACCGTCGCATGCATCACAATTCGCACTGAGCTTGAAGATCCCACGAGGCCGTCATGCTCAACACGAAGATCGAGGCAGTCCAAGGAAACAATGGCCCTTGGCTCCAGCAGTGGACGCCGGAAGACCCGCTTTTCTGGGACACCACGGCCAGGCAGCTGGCTTGGCGAACGCTCGCCATAACGACCGCTAACCTTACCCTCGCGTTTATCGCTTGGTTCGTAGTTTCCGCGCTGGTGGTGCGTCTTCCCGCTGCCGGCTTCAAGCTCTCGACGACGGAGCTCTTCTGGCTCGCCGCCATGCCCGGGTTGGCCGGCGGCACGCTGCGCATGGTGCACGCTTTTCTCATCCCGCTGTACGGGACGCGAAACGTCGTTGGCTACGCGACGCTCTCGCTCCTGATTCCCATGGCCGGTTGGTCCTTCGCCGTCCAGGATCCTTCGACGCCGTATTCGGTGCTGCTCCTTCTCGCATTTCTCGCGGGCTTGGGCGGCGGCAACTTCTCGTCCTTCATGCCCTCGACGAGCCTCTACTTTCCCAAGCGCTTGCAGGGAACGGCTCTGGCGATCCAGGCGGGCATCGGAAATCTCGGCGTCTCCATCGTGCAATTCGTGACGCCTTGGGTGATCGGATTTGCGCTCGCCGGCACGCTCCTCGGGAGCCCGCAGACCGCGACCGGGGCGAATGGCGTGACATCGCAAGTTTGGCTGCAAAACGCTGCCGCGATCTACGTGCCGTTCATACTCGTCTTCGGTGTCGCTGCGCTTGTGATGCTCAAAAGCGTCCCTGTACGCGCCAACTTCCGCGAGCAGCTCGATATCTTCCGCATGAAGCACGGGCTTTTCATGACGTTCCTCTACGTCGCCACCTTCGGCACGTTCTCGGGCCTTGCGGCGACGTTCCCGCTCCTCATCCAGAAGATCTACGGCGACTTCTCCGGCGCACCCGATCCCTTGGCCTACGCTTTCCTCGGTCCGCTCGTCGGATCCTTGGCGCGCATCTTTGGCGGACCGCTGTCCGACCGAATAGGTGGTGCCCGCGTCACGCACTGGTCCGCGATCGGCATGTTGGCCTCTGCGATCGCCATCACATTCTTCACCACGCCGACGTCACTCGGAGAATTCCCCTACTTCGTGGCGGCGATGCTCTCGCTGTTCCTGTTCGCGGGCGTCGGCAACGCATCGACGTTCAAGCAGATGCCGATGCTGTTTCCGCCGCGGCAGGCGGGCGGCGTCATTGGATGGACTGCCGCGATCGCCGCCTACGGACCATTCGCCTGCGGACTGATGCTCGGATACGCCTACGACTGGTTCGGCTCCTTCAACGCATTCTTCTACTGGGCCGCCATCTTCTACCTCGTCTGCATCATCATAAACTGGTGGTACTACGCGCGCGCCGGAGCCGAGAAACCCTGCTGACGCCGCTCGGCTACGATCACAATTGGAGAACCTGATGAGCCATTTCCTCGATCGCCTGACGTTCTTCAATCGCGTCGTAGACGACTTCGCCGATGGACATGGGATCGTAACGCGCGAGGATCGCCGCTGGGAGGATGGTTACAGAAAGCGCTGGCAGCACGACAAGATCGTGCGCTCCACGCACGGCGTGAACTGCACCGGCTCATGCTCGTGGAAGATCTACGTCAAGGGCGGGATTGTGACATGGGAGACGCAGCAGACCGACTACCCGCGTACGCGTCCCGAGTTGCCGAACCACGAGCCGCGCGGATGCCCGCGCGGCGCGAGTTATTCCTGGTACCTCTATTCCGGCAACCGCACGAAGTATCCTCTCGTGCGTTCCCGCCTGTTGAAGCTGTGGCGCGAGGCGAGGGCAGTGCGCACGCCCGTCGCAGCCTGGGCCTCGATCGTCGAGACGCCGGAGAAGCGCGCCGCGTATGTCAAGAAGCGCGGCCTCGGCGGCTTCGTCCGTGCCACGTGGGACGAGGTCACCGAGATCATCGCCGCCGCGAACGCATACACGATCAAGACCTACGGACCCGACCGCGTCTGCGGCTTTTCCCCCATTCCCGCCATGTCGATGGTGAGCTACGCGGCGGGCTCGCGCTATCTCTCGCTTCTGGGCGGCGCGTGCCTCTCCTTCTACGACTGGTACTGCGACCTGCCGCCGTCGTCTCCGCAGACGTGGGGTGAGCAGACGGACGTGCCGGAATCCGCCGATTGGTACAACGCGGGTTTCCTCATCCTTTGGGGCTCGAACGTGCCGCAGACGCGCACGCCGGACGCCCACTTCTATACCGAGGCGCGTTACCGCGGCGCCAAGAGCGTCGTGATCTGCCCCGACTACTCCGAGGCCTCCAAATTCGCCGACCTGTGGATCTCGGTGAAGCAGGGCACCGATTCCGCGCTCGCCATGGCGATGGGTCACGTCATCCTGCGCGAGTTTCACATCGACCGGAAAGTCCCGTACTTCGAGGATTACATCCGCAAGTACTCGGACATGCCGATGCTCGTCCGCCTGGTGCGTCAAGACGGCAAGCTCATTCCCGACCGCATGCTGCGGGCCTCCGACTTTTCCGGTGCTCTCGGTGAGAGCAACAATCCCGAGTGGAAGACGGTCGCCTACGATGAGACGACGGGCGAACTCGTGGCACCCAACGGCTCGGTGGGCTTCCGCTGGGGCGAGAAGGGAAAGTGGAACCTGGAGGAGAAGGAATCGCACGGTCGCGACACGCGCCTGCGCCTCTCGCTCGGCGGGATCGAGGAAGAGTTCGCCGACGTGGGCTTCCCTTACTTCGGCAATCTGGAGCACGACCACTTCACCGGCACGGACCACGACAGCATCCTGCTGCGCCGTGTACCGGTGAAAAAGGTGCAGCTCGCCGAAGGCGAAGCCCTGGTCGCGAGCGTCTACGACCTGTTCCTTGCCAACTATGGCGTCGACCGCGGCTTCGGCGGCGGCAACGTCGCCAAGTCCTTCGACGAGAACGAGCCCTACACGCCGGCCTGGGCGGAAAAAATCACCGGCGTGCCGCGTGATCAGATCATCACCGTCGCGCGCGAGTTCGCCCTCAACGCCGAGAAGACGCGCGGCCGCTCAATGGTCATCATCGGCGCGGCGATGAACCACTGGTATCATATGGACATGAACTACCGCGGCGCCATCAACATGCTGGTGATGTGCGGTTGCGTCGGGCAGTCGGGCGGCGGCTGGTCGCACTACGTTGGCCAGGAGAAGCTGCGTCCGCAATCGGGATGGCTGCCGCTCGCGTTTGCGCTCGATTGGGGCCGGCCGCCACGCCAGCAGAATGGGACGTCGTTCTTTTATGCGCACACCGACCAGTGGCGCTATGAGACCCTCAATGTCGGCGAGATCGTATCGCCCACGGCGCCACCCGGACCGTGGGACGGCGCCATCATCGACTACAACGTGCGTGCCGAGCGCATGGGGTGGCTGCCCTCGACGCCGCAGCTCGAGACCAATTCGCTGACAATCGCCGCTAGAGCCGCCGCGAACGGGCAGGAGCCGAAGGACTACGTCGCGGCAGCACTCCGCTCGGGCGAATTGAAACTCTCATGTGAGGACCCCGACAAACCCGTCAACTGGCCGCGCAATCTGTTCGTCTGGCGCTCCAACCTTCTCGGCTCATCGGGAAAGGGCCATGAGTACTTTCTTAAGCACCTGCTCGGCACCACGCACGGCGTGATGGGCAAGGACCTCGGTGAGGCCGGGCTCCAGAAGCCGCAGGAGGTGGCTTGGCACGAGGAGGGCCCGGAAGGAAAGCTCGATCTCCTGGTCACGCTCGACTTCCGCATGTCGACCACCTGCGTCTACTCCGACATCGTGCTGCCCACCGCGACTTGGTACGAAAAGAACGATCTCAACACATCCGACATGCACCCCTTCATTCACCCGCTGACGGCAGCGGTCGATCCGGTGTGGGAGTGCCGCAGCGACTGGGAGATCTACAAATCGATCGCCAGGAAGTTCTCCGAGGTCGCCCCCGAAATCCTGGGTATCGAGAAGGACGTGGTGCTCACGCCGATCATGCATGACACCGCGGGCGAGATCGCTCAGCCCCTCGATGTGAAGGATTGGAAGAAGGGGGAAATCGACCCCATTCCCGGCAAGACCATGCCGCAGGTTACCGTCGTCGAGCGCGACTATCCCAATACCTACAAGCGATTCACATCGCTCGGGCCGTTGATGGCGAAGCTCGGCAACGGCGGCAAGGGCATGAGCTGGAACACCGAGCACGAGGTGGACCTGCTGCGCAAACTCAACGGCGCCGTCACCGAGGAAGGACCGACCAAGGGCGCGCCCCGCATCGACAGCGACATCGATGCCACCGAGGTCCTGCTCACCCTGGCGCCGGAAACCAACGGCGAGGTCGCGGTGAAGGCGTGGGCATCGCTCGGCACCTTTACCGGACGCGATCACACCCATCTCGCGATCCCGAAGGAGGACGAGAAGATCCGCTTCCGCGACGTCGTCTCCCAGCCACGCAAGATCATCTCGTCGCCGATCTGGTCCGGGCTCGAGTCGGAACAGGTTTGCTACAACGCGGGCTACACCAACGTTCACGAGTTGATCCCCTGGCGTACCCTCACGGGACGCCAGCAGCTCTATCAGGATCACCTGTGGATGCGCGCCTTCGGTGAAGGCTTCTGCGTTTACCGGCCGCCGATCGACACCAAAACGGTAAAGCCGGTCATCGACCGCAAGCCGAACGGCAACGCCGCCGTCGTGCTCAACTTCATCACGCCGCATCAGAAGTGGGGCATTCACTCCACCTACACGGACAATCTCCTGATGCTGACGCTGTCGCGCGGCGGCCCCATCGTCTGGATCAGCGAAGCCGATGCGAAGAAGGCCGGCATCGTCGACAATGACTGGATCGAAGCCTTCAACACCAACGGCGCGCTGGTCGCCCGCGCAGTCGTGTCGCAGCGCGTCAAGGAAGGCATGTGCATGATGTATCACGCGCAGGAGAAGATCGTGAACGTCCCGGGCTCGGAGCAGACCGGCCAGCGCGGGGGCATTCACAACTCTGTGACGCGCGCCGTGTTGAAGCCCACACACATGATCGGCGGCTACGCCCAGCAGTCGTACGGGTTCAACTACTACGGCACCGTCGGCTCCAACCGCGACGAGTTCGTCATCGTCCGCAAGATGGCGGAGATCGACTGGCTCGACCGGCCGGCCGCCCAACAGCCGCAGAGACTTCCGGTCACGCCAACGCAGCTGGAGCCAGCAGAATGAAAATCCGTGCCCAAATAGCGATGGTGTTGAACCTCGACAAATGCATCGGGTGCCACACCTGCTCGATCACCTGCAAGAACGTTTGGACCAGCCGCGAAGGCATGGAATACGCGTGGTTCAACAACGTGGAGACCAAGCCCGGCGTCGGCTATCCGAAGGACTGGGAGAATCAGGCGCGCTGGAATGGCGGCTGGGTGAGGAAGAAGAACGGCAAGATCGAGCCCAAGATCGGGGCCAAGTGGCGCGTGCTCGCCAAAATCTTTGCCAACCCGGACCTTCCCGAGATTGACGACTACTACGAGCCGTTCACCTTCGACTACGAGCATCTCCAGCAAGCGCCGGAGCTGAGCGCCTTCCCGACGGCCCGTCCGCGCTCGCTCATCACCGGCGAGCGCATGGACAAGATCAAGTGGGGCCCCAACTGGGAGGAGATCCTCGGCGGCGAGTTCGACAAGCGCTCGGCCGATGTCAATTTCGATGACGTGCAGAAGGACATCTACGGGCAATTCGAAAACACCTTCATGATGTACCTGCCGCGTCTGTGCGAGCATTGCCTCAATCCAGCGTGCATCGCATCCTGCCCGTCGGGAGCCATCTACAAGCGCGAAGAGGACGGCATCGTTCTCATCGATCAGGACAAGTGCCGCGGATGGCGCATGTGCGTGTCGGGCTGCCCGTACAAGAAAATCTACTACAACTGGTCGTCGGGCAAATCCGAGAAGTGCATCTTCTGCTACCCGCGCATCGAGTCGGGACAGCCGACCGTGTGCTCGGAGACCTGCGTCGGCCGCATCCGTTACCTGGGCGTTCTCCTCTATGATGCCGACCGCATCGAGGAAGCGGCAAGCGTCCCCGACGAGCAGGACCTCTACGAGGCCCAGCTCGGCGTCTTCCTCGATCCGAATGACCCGATCGTCATCGCCCGCGCCCGCGCCGAAGGAATACCCGAAAACTGGCTGACGGCGGCCCAGCGCTCGCCCATCTGGAAGATGGCGATGGAGTGGAAAGTCGCTTTCCCGCTGCATCCGGAATACCGCACCCTTCCGATGGTGTGGTACGTGCCGCCTCTCTCGCCGATCCAGTCGGCAGCCGCCGCAGGCAAGATCGGTCATGACGGCGAGATGCCCGATGTGCGCTCGCTACGCATCCCGCTCAAGTATCTCGCCAACCTGCTGACGGCAGGCCAGGAGGCGCCGGTGGCCCAGGCGCTCGAGCGCATGCTCGCCATGCGCGCCTATATGCGCGCCAAGACCATCGACGGTGTCACCGACGAGAGCATCGCAAGACGCGTCGGTCTTACGGCCGGGCAGATCGACGAGATGTATCACACCATGGCGATCGCCAACTATGAGGACCGCTTCGTCATCCCGACGGCGCACCGCGAGCTCGACGAGGACGCCTACGACCTGCGTGGCTCGTGCGGCTTCTCGTTCGGCAACGGCTGCTCCGGCGGAGCCAGCGAGCCGAACCTTTTCGGAACCCCAAAGCGCCACAAGACGCCGATGGAGGTCGCATGACCCGCAATATCAGCAAGGTGCTGTCGGCACTGCTGACCTATCCGACGGCAGAGATCCAGAGTGCGGCGGATGAGATGCGCGCCGTCGTCGAAGCCGAGCCGCGCCTGCCGGCGGCGCTGCGCGATGCGCTCACGGCGCTGATCGACGACATCGCGGGCGGCGACATCTACGACGCGCAAGAACGATACGTGCTGCTGTTCGACCGCACACGCTCGCTGTCGCTCTATCTCTTTGAGCATGTCCACGGCGAAAGCCGTGACCGCGGCCAGGCCATGGTCGATCTGCAAGAGCTCTATGAGAGAAACGGGTTGCACCTCAGCGCCAAAGAGCTCCCCGACTTCATTCCGCTGTTCCTCGAGTTTTTGGCGACGCAGCCGGAGGACGAAGCCCGGAGCCTGCTTACTCAGCCGGCACACATTTTTGCAGCGCTCGCCGAGCGTCTCGCCAAACGCCGCGCGCCGTACGAGGCTGTATTTCGCGCCCTCGTTGCGCTTTCGGCGGCCACCCCGAAAAGCGATGACGTCTCGGCACTCCTGCAGGAGCCCGATGCCGACGCGAGCGACCTGGCGGCGCTCGATGCCGCGTGGGAGGACCAGCCCGTCTCCTTCGGCGCCGGTGGTAGCGGCTGCAAGGACGGGCTGATCTCTCGCATCCGCGCAGGACGCAGACCCGCACCCGGCGTCGGTGCACGCCCGCCACGTCCCGCCGAACCGCAAACCTGAGGACCGCTCCATGCACGAGACCCTCAACCACATCGTCTTCGGCTGGTACCCTTACCTCTGCCTCACCGTCTTTCTCGTCGGCAGCTGGCTACGGTTCGACCGCGAGCAGTACACTTGGCGCTCGGGCTCGAGCCAGCTCCTGCGTCATCGGCAACTGGCACTGGGGTCCAACCTGTTTCACGTCGGCATTCTCGTCATCTTCTTGGGTCATTTCGTCGGACTGCTCACACCCATCTGGATCTTCGACGCCGTCGGCATCTCACACGAATTCAAGCAATGGATGGCCATCACCGTCGGCGGCATCGCCGGCATCGCGTGTTTCATCGGCATCACGCTGCTCGTGCATCGCCGGCTGCTGGACCCACGCATTCGCAACACGTCCTCGTTCGGCGACATTGCCGTGCTGCTGCTGCTTTACGTGCAGCTCACGCTCGGCCTCCTGACCATCCCCGTCTCGCTCCACCACATCGACGGCGCCGAGATGGTGCGCTTCATGACCTGGGCGCAGGGTATCCTCACCCTCCAACCCAACGTCTCCAGCTTGATCGCTGACGCAGCCCCCATCTTCAAGGCGCACCTGTTCCTGGGCATGACCATCTTTCTGGTCTTCCCCTTCACCAGGCTGGTCCACATCTGGAGCGCCCCCATCTGGTACCTCGGCCGGCGCGGCTATCAGATCGTACGCAGGCGCGGCGGCGCGGCCGTTGCCCCCGCCAATCGAATCCAAGCTGCGGAGTAGGCCATGGGATGCTCGCTTCACACCGACCTCGCCAACGCCCCGCGGACGCGGGTGAGCGTGAACGGCGTCGTCATTCCGCACGAGGCCATTGCGCGCGAAACGCAGAACCACCCCGCACCATCGCCCGCCGCGGCGTGGCAGCAGGCTGCGAGATCGCTCGTCATCCGCGAGCTGTTGCTGCAGGAGGCCACCCGCCTCTGCATCGTCGCTGCACCCGAATGCGACGATGACGGGCGCAGCGAGACGCCGGACGAGGCGATGATCCGCGCGTTGCTCGACGACTGCATCCTCGCGCCCGAGCCCGACGACGAAACCTGTCGCCGCTATTACGACCGCAACCGCGACAAGTTCCGCGCGCCGGCAATTTACGAGGCGACGCACATCCTGCTCTCGGCCCCGCACCACGACCGTGCAGCGTTCGAAGCCAAGCGCCGCGACGCCGAAGCCCTCATCGCTACGCTGTCGCGCGCGCCGGGGCGATTCGCCGAGCTGGCGAAAGCCCATTCGTCATGCCCCTCGGGCGCACAGGGCGGAAACCTCGGGCAGATCGTTCAGGGTGAGACGACACCGGCGTTCGAGAAGGCCTTGATGAAGCTTGCGCCGGGCGAGATGACACGCGCACCCGTTGAGACGCGCTACGGCATTCACATCATTCGGCTCGACCGCCGCATCGCCGGCGAGGACGTTCCATTCGAGCTGGTGAAGGAGCGCATCGCTGAATACTTGCGTGCAGCAGCGATCGCCCAGGCGCGCGCGCTCTATGTGCAGATGCTCGTGGGGCACGCGCGGATCGAAGGAATCCAACTCGATCCCGGCCAGCATCGCCGCAACAACGAGGCGCGGCTGTCATGATGCTCGGTGACTTGATCCGCAGCATGGAAGACCCCGAAGCCGCGGCCAACGCGTTCGCGACAATACGGGATGCCGAATTGCTGGCACGCATCTCAGCCGCCGCCACCGCGGCGGACATGCCTGTCAACGAGTACGTTGTCTATAGCGTCCGCATGTTTGCCAACACCGCGGCAGACGAAGCGTGGATCACACTCATCGGCAAATGCCAGGCGCACAGCGACCCGGGCCTTGCCGCCCTGACCTTCATCCTCGACACCGGGCTTCGGACAGAGTGAGAACCGCCAGCCGCTCGTGACCATCGAGAGCGTCAGCCGTATCCGCGGCACCCGTCAATGCAACCATGAGCTTCGAGTCCGGCGGTCTGGCGCTTGCGGAGAACGCCGTCGTTGCACCGTTACAGTGAGCGCGTGCATCGGCCCACACGAGCCCCGACTACCCAGGTGATCCACCGACCGCACTGGCATTCGCAGGATCCTCGATCCGATATGCCGTCGACACCCGTGTCCGCGGCTCTTTGACGATAATACCCTTCTCCCGCTCCATGTGCCGGACCGAGAGGTGCATCCACGTCAGCGCCGCGACGACAAGCAGGAAGAGCAGCATGAAGCAGCTCGTCGAAACGCCAATGAGATCGTTAAGCATGCCAAACGCGATCGGCAAGACGAAACCGCCAAGTCCGCCGATCATGCCCACAAGTCCGCCAACCGACCCGACGTTGTCCGGATAGTAGACAGGGATATGCTTGTAAACGGCGGCTTTACCGAGGCTCATAAAGAAGCCGAGCACGAACACGATGATCGTGAAAGCCACGACGCCGATCTCGAACTCGAAGGCGATCGGCCCCCGGATGCCGCGCACGACGTATTCGGTCGGCGGATACGACAGGATGAAAGTGCACGCGACCGAAACGAAGAACGTCCAATATAGCACGCGCCGCGCGCCATACTTATCGGATAGGTGCCCGCCGTATGCGCGGAAGATGCTCGCCGGCACGGAATACGCGGCGCCGATCATGCCTGCCGTGCCGATATCGACGCCGTAGACGCTGATGAGATAGCGCGGCAGCCACAGCGCCAGCGCTACGAAGGCGCCGAAGACAAAAAAGTAGTACAGCCCGAAACGCCAAACCTGGAGGTTCTTGAGCGGCGCGAGTTCGAGCCATGCGCTCTTCGGCCTCTTGCCGCTCATCGCCCGCTCGCGCTGAACGGGATCTTCGCTGGTACCGAGCCAGAAGACGATGGCCATGATCGCGAGGGCGACGGCCCAAACCTGGGCCACACGCTCCCAGCCGTAGGCCACCAGCACGAACGGCGCCAGGAACTTGGTGACGGCGGCACCGACGTTGCCAGCGCCGAAAATGCCGAGCGCCGTTCCCTGCTTCTCGGGCGGATACCAGTGCGAAACGTAAGCGACACCGACGGCGAATGCGCCACCCGCGATCCCAACGCCCAGGGCGGCGACGAGCATCTGAGGATACGTCTTCGCATAGGTGAGAAGCCACGTCGCAATGGCAGCCGCGAGCATCACCAGCGCAAAGATGCGCCGCCCGCCGTATCGGTCCGCCCAGACGCCGAGCACGATGCGGATCAATGATCCGGTGAGAATGGGAGTGCCGACGAGCAGGCCGAACTGGGTCTCGTTGAGCCCGAGCCTATCCTTGATCTGGATGCCGATGATGGAGAATACGGTCCAAACCGCGAAGCAGGCGGTGAACGACACCGTTGAAAGCCAAAGCGCGCGCGTTTGCCCGCGGACGGGCGCGCCAGATACGGTCGTCATGTGCGATCTCCGCTCTGTCTCGGCAGGATCCGAACGACATCGAATATCCCACCGGCGAAGTTCGCCGACGTTGATCTACGTTAAATTCGCCGGGAGCCCGCCTGCGGCGGGAAGACACGCGCCTGAAGCGCCGCACCCCTCACCCGCGCGCCGTGCCATCGATGCGCGCCAGCGACAGCTTCGCCGCGTAGTTCAAGAACAGATAGCCCACCGCGAGGAAATCTTGGGCTGCGCTGACGAGGCGCGGCTGCAGAACGATGTCCCTGTTTTCAAGGCGGTCGATGAACCCTTCGCCCGCCGCGTCCCCCAATAGCTTGATGATATGCGCGCGCGAGGTTCCCGTGCGCCGCGCCAGCTCCGAAACCGAGGTCTCGACCGGCCTCTTCCCGCGCAGCGCTGCATCGTCGGCCGCGGCAAGCAGCGCCAAGACGACAAAAATTCCACCCGTGCGCTCACCGAACAGCCGCAGTCCCGGAACGAGATCGAGAATGCGCAGTCCCGCATAGAAATGGTCGGCCAGCACCCGCACCATCTGGGCAACGAACGCGTCGTCATCGAGCGCCGCAATGGCGCGCTGCGCCTCCGGCAGAAAGTGCGACGAGCCCTCCAGGTGAAAGCGCCAGCGCGTTCGTTGTGAAGCGATGAGCCGCACCGTCGGAACGAGAACCCGGCGTCGCCTGTCGTCCGGCGAAGGCGTTGCCCGCACGAAATCACCCAGCCGCATCAGCGCCAGCAGCGACCCGACGCGTGTGGGGCTGCACACGCCCATTTCCGAGCAGAGGCGTTTCAATCGCCCCGAGGTAAGCCCTGCATTCGGCACATCGTCGCGGAAATGCAGATCGAGCGCCAGCAGCGCGACGATGAAGCGCCCGCGGTCGTTGATGATGAGATTGAGAAGCCGCTTGCCGTGAAAAGCCGCAACGAGCCGCGCGGACGTCTCTTTCGCCGATGCGTCAAAGCCCGGCTGCGCGCACAACCACGCGCGCTTCGCCGGCGCGAGCGGTCCGCCTTCACGCGAAAGGGCCGCCACATCGATGTCGGCATCGGGATCGGCGAGTGCCCCAGCGAGACCGTCACGTCCCCTGTGGCGCGAGCGATACGACTGAATTTCTACAGTTGAACTCAAGCGTCGTTCCGTTAGCGAAAGACAGGCAGCGCCGTAGGACATTAGCCCGATTTCAGGCGCTGCAAGCGATTTTTGCTGGGGGAGTAGCAATGACCGATACGCGCGACGTGGACCGGCGAACCGCCTTGAAGCTCGGCCTCGCCGGAGCCGCCGGCATTGCGGGCGGCCTGGAAGCGACCTCGACCGCCGAGGCGGCAGCCGCCGCGAAGAAACAAAACGGCGGCGCGCGACGGCCCAACATCCTGTTTTTACTCGTCGATGAGCAGCGCTACCCGACAGTCTACGAAAGCAAGGCGCTGCAGGAATTCCGTAAAACCCACCTGCCCGTGCAAAACGCGCTTGCCCAGAAAGGCATCAGCTTCGACCGGCACTACATCGCGTCCGTTGCCTGCGTGCCGAGCCGCACCTCGCTCTACACGGGCCACTATCCATCGCTGCACGGCGTCGCCAACACAGATGGTGCCGCCAAGGCCGCCGAGGACCCGGACATGCATTGGCTGCTGCCCGGCTCGGTCCCGACCATCGGCCACTATCTGCGCGAAGCGGGCTATCGCACCTATTGGAAGGGCAAGTGGCATGCCCACGAAGCCGATCTCCGTGTGCCCGGCACCAGCCAGGTGGTCACCAGCTATGACGCCGATGGCTTCACCGATCCGGCAAAAGAGAACACCTACCTGAAGGCGAACGTGCTCGATCCGTTCGGCTTCGAAGGCTGGGTCGGTCCCGAGCCGCACGGCTCCGATCCCCTGCGCTCCGGTTCCTCCGCCGCCAAGGGCAAGCAGGGTCGCGATCCCGCCATCGCCGCCCAGGTCGTGAAACTGCTGCACGATCTCGACGCCGCGAAGGACGACACGCCGTGGTTCGTCATGGCGTCGTTCACGAACCCGCACGACATCGCGCTCTGGGGCTTCTTCACCAACCTCGCGGCAGCGGCGCAGAACCAGTACGACTTCAGCGTTCCCGATTATGTGCCCAAGGACGTCTTCGACAAGGCGATGTTCGCCAAATCGCGCACCGAAAAGCTCGACAAGAAGCCTTCATGCCAGCAGTCCTATAAGGACGCCTACGGCCAGTTCATGCAGGCGAGCGCGGTGCGGCCCGACTATTACCGCCTCTATTACAAGCTGCACGCCGACGTCGATAAGCACCTCGGCGAGGTGATGGATGCGCTGAAGGCTTCCCGCTTCCTCGACAACACCGTCGTCATCTTCACGTCCGACCACGGTGATCTGCTGGGCTCACACGGCGGTCTCTTCCAGAAGTGGTATATGGCCTACGAGGAAGCGCTGCGTGTGCCGCTCGTCATCGTCCCGCCGGGCGCGAGCCAAGCGCGCACCGTGCCCGTCCCCACAAGCCATATCGACCTTGCACCGACTATCCTCGGCCTCGCCGGGGTCGACGCCGAAGCCGTGCGCGCGAAAATCGCTCCCGGCTTCACCGATGCGCTCCCGCTCGTCGGCCGTGACCTGTCGCCCGTGATCCGCGGCGAAGCGGATGCGAAAACCGCCGCCGAGCCGGTCTACTTCATGAGTGACGATGACCCCAGCCGCGGCCTCGACCAGAAGAACTTCATCGGCCTCACGTATGATTCCGTCTCCCAGCCGAACCACGTCGAGACGGTGATTGCCGAGATCGACGGCGCGATATGGAAGTATTCCCGCTACTTCGACCATCCGCGCTACTGGAGCACGCCGGGCACGCCCGGTGATGACGGCGTACAGGATATGATCGTGAAGCCGCTGCGGCGCGAGGCAACGTCGGAGGGCAGCAATCACCGCCTTTACGAGCAGCGCGTAAAGACGTCGCCTGCGCCGGACGAGGTCGAGATGTACAACGTCACCGCCGATCCGATGGAGCTGCAGAACCTCGCCGGGAACGCCCAGTGGAAAGAACGCGAGGCGGCGCTGCGTCAGCTTCTTGCCGACGAGTGCGCCCGAAAGCGGCTGACACCGTCGAGCGGCACCGTGCCGGGCGAAACCGCCGTCCGTAAGATCTGACCCTCGCGCGTAATAGAGTACGCGATAGATCCGGGCTCGGCCTCAGGCCGAGCCCTTCGTCTGCAACCGTAGAGCAGCGAAACTTCGCTCAGCGCCCCGAGCGGAAGAGCCCGCGCACGCCTTCCACCCAGAGAACGATGAAGAAGGAGCCGACGCCGAGAAAGACGAAACCGGCCGCCAGCGGAACGATCGAGCCGTCGAAGGCATGGCCGATCACCGCCGCTGCGATGGCGCCTGCCGCCGTCGACAGAAAACCCACCACCGACGATGCCATGCCGGCGTTGTCGCCCTGTGGCTCCATCGCGAGGGCGTTGAAATTCGGCGCCACGAGGCCGAACAGGAAGAACAGCACGCCCATCAGCAGCATGAACACCCACACGTTCGCCGCGCCGAGCAGCCCGGCAACAAGGAGTACGCTGGCAAGCACGATGAAGGCCGAGAGCGCCGCGTGGGAAACGAGCCGCATACCGAGCCGCTCCACCCAGCGCGCGTTGACGAGCGAAGCGGTGCCGATGGTGAGCGCGATGGCGCCGAACGCGACCGGGAAAGCCGCGCCGAGATCATAGACGTCGACGAAGATCTGCTGCGCGCTGGCGACATAGGCGAGGACGCAACCGAACGCAAAGCCTCCCGCGATTGCATAGCCCAGCGTCTGCGGCACCGTGAGCACCAGCCGCACGGAGCGGCTGAGCGACAGGGGCGAGCCGTTCAACGGCGCCGATTCCGGCAGCCGGAGCGCCGCCCACAGTGTCACAAGCGCCCCCGAGACGAGCAGCAGATCGAACACGTTGCGCCACGTGCCGATGGCCAGCACACCCTGCCCCATGCTGGGCGCGATCACCGGAATGATGATGAACATCGCCATCGCGAACGACATCACGCGCGCCATCTGCCGCCCCGAGAAGCGGTCGCGCACGATGGCAATGGCGAGAACGCGCGGCGCGGCGGCTCCGAGGCCCTGGACGGCCCGCGCGATCAGCAGCGTTTCGAAGCCCGAAGCGAAGGACGCCGCCAGCGAGCCCACGATAAAAATACCCATGCCGATCATAAGAACGGGCCGACGGCCGTAGTCGTCCGACAGGCGCCCGTACGCGAGCTGCCCGATCGAGAAACCCAGCATATAGATGATCACGATGCTCTGGCGCGCGTTGGGATCGGAAATGCCCAGCGCCTCGCCGATCTGCGGCAACGCCGGCAGCATCACGTCCACGGCCATCGCCGTAAGCGACATCATCACCGCAACGAGTGCGATGAATTCTGACACCGGCATCGGACTTGTCTGGAAGCTCTGCTGCGCGCCCTCGGCTATGGCGCGGTCGTCGGGTGGGTTCATGCTCCACACTGCTTTCGTTGGCGCCGGGAGGGACGCTTGGGATAAGGCGCCCAATTAAGCGCCATCCCAGGCCAAATAGTGACTGCGATAGCGCCACGGAAGCGGACGCACTGCGACCTGCTGCCTCGAAGGGAAAGATTTTTCTCCTTCGCCGCGGACTAATCGCGTCGACCGCCGAATTTTGTGGCGAATATCGGGGTACCCTGGCGACCGGGGAGCAACACATCCTCGGATATGCGTATTCCGAGGTCAAAAGTCCGCGCACGCCACAACGGCCTGCGGTATAGCAGAGAGCATTGCGATTACATGAAGATTCGGAGCCCCTTAGCCGTGCTCTACCGCCATTTCAGCACCCCCCATCATCCTCTCTTCAAGCCCTTGGATTTCCTTCCCCGCGCCATAGCCTTAGGCGCAGCGCTCGTCCTCATGGGCGCCATGGCGGGAACCGTCCAGCCGGCAGCGGCCCAGCAGGGCTTCGGCAATTTTTTCGGCTATCAAAATCCGCCTAAGCGCGCCGTGCGCAAAAAGCGCCCGCCCGCAGCGCCCGCACAGGCGGGCAGCGCGGCCGCAGCATCGAAGGCAACCGCCGCGAAGGCGGAGAAGGCCGGACCCAAAGGCGCCCTCACCGCCATCGTCTCGCTGCCCGATCAGCACATCAACGTCTACGACGCGACCGGCCGCATCGCCCATTCACGCGTCTCCACCGGCGTCGCGGGACACCGGACACCGTCCGGCGTTTTCAGCGTGATCGGTAAAAGCCGGCATCACCGCTCCAACATCTATTCGGGCGCCCCCATGCCGTGGATGCAGCGCATCACGTGGTCGGGCATCGCCTTGCATGCCGGTGTCGTGCCCGGATATCCAGCCTCGCACGGTTGCATCCGCCTGCCCTACTCGTTCGCGCCGCAGCTCTACGGCCTCACCAAAATCGGCGCCCGCGTGATCGTCACCACGCGCGATGTCACGCCCGTCGACTTCTCCCACGCCTTGCTCCCGTTGCCGAAGATGCAGCCCGCGCCGGCCCATCAGCAGGAGGCCGCAGGCGAGACAGCCGTCAAGCTCGCGTCCGCGGACGCCGCGACCGCCAGCGACACCACGGCCGCTGCGGCGGGCCATGGCGACGAAGCCAGCGCGCCGAAGCTGCTCGACCCTATCGCCTACGCCGGCGCGCTCCGGCAACGCGCCCTCGCCGACAAATCCGCAGCCGACGCAATGGCCAAGTCCGCCCTCGACGCCGCGCAGGCCGCAGGCGCTGAGGCGCGACAGGCAGCCGAGGCAGTGGAGACGGCCGAGACCGAGCTCAAAGCCGCAGAGACCAAGCTCGGCGACGTCACCGCACGTGCCGCCGGCGCGTCGGATCAGGCCGACGCAGGCGCTGCCACGCCCGACACAACCGCCTCGATCGCATCGGAAAAGTCCACCGCCGAGGCGGCTGTCGAGCAGGCGCGCGGCGCACTGTCCGCTGCACGCGAGCACGAGGCGGAGAAATCGAAAGCAGCCTTCGCCGCCGTCGAAGCCTGGAAACGCGCAGCGGAAACGGCCGAAGCCGCCGACGATCTCATCGCGGAAGCGACCCGCCGGCGCCAGCAGGTATCCGTGTTCGTCTCCAAGAAGGAGGGCCGCATCTTCATCCGCCAGGACTGGAAAGAGGTGTGGGATGCGCCCGTCACCATCCGCGATCCCGAGCGTCCCCTCGGCACGCATGTCTACACGGCCGTCGATGTCGCCCCGGACGGCTCCAACGTCCATTGGACCGCCATCACGATGCCCCCAGAAGGCGCCGCTGCGCCGCGCCGCGGTAAGTCGAAGGGCAAAGATGCAGCTTCAGACGAAGCAGCTCAATCCAGCGCGGCGCCAGAAACCGCCGCGGGTGCGCTCGACCGTATCGAGCTTCCCGAGGAAGCGCGCGAGCGCATTTCGGAGCTGCTATGGACCGGCGGCTCGCTGATCGTCTCTGATCATCCGCGCAGCTACGAGATGGGCGAATACACCGACTTCATCGTGCTCACGCGCTGAGCAAAACCCTCGCCGGGATAAGCGGAAGCCCGCCGCGGCCGCGCGACTTCTGATATATTCGAGCTGCGGCCCGTAACCGCACCTCGCGCGAACGCGCGGCTTCATACGTTCCGTACGCGCCATTGGTTACTTCGCATCGGGATTTCGCACTACGGAGGATAACCGGCCGTTAGCGCTTGGCGGCCTACCTTTTAGGCACACTCGTAAGCAGCGTCGAGGCCACCCGTGCCGCCTTTCAGCAGACTACGTCGCGCGGGCCTCGCCGCGGAGGGCAACAACCTGCGCACCCAGGACCGCCGCCCCGAGTTCCCCGATTCCAGCATGCCGATGCTGGAAGCTCTGGTCTGCGAGGTGCACGCCGCCGCCCTGCTGACAGCCACCATCGCGAGCGTCATCAATGCGTTCAACCGTGGGTATTCCCCGCGCGGCGAGGCGGCCATCCGGCCGTATATCCCCGGCGAGCCCGCGATCATCTCCGTGCTGCGCAACGGCATGCTGGAGACCGACCTCAACGAGGACACCGTACGCCTCATCATCCAGTTCTTCGACGACCTCGCACCTGCTCGCCTCGCCATTGACCGCTACATCTCCGAGGCCAATGTGCTGGGCGAGGACCGCGCCGTCGCGCTGCACCTTCTGACCCTGTCGACGACCTGGCGCCGCGCCTGCCAGGACGCGCTGCTCGCCATCCGCCAGCTGCATTCCGACTTGCATCTCCTGCCGGCGCAGTATGTGAGCAACTCCAAGCTCCTCAACAATCTGCTGCAGGACGTCATCATAGGCGGCTCGCCCTGCCTCGACGCGAGCGGCGAGATCGCCCTTCCGGACCTTCCCCAGCGCCGGCAGTCCGCGCGCCGCACCGTCTGCCAGTCCTGCACCCTGACCTACAACAACCTCACCGCCCAGGCCTTCGTGCGCGACGTCTCGCCGGGCGGCTTCGGCCTCGAGCGCGTACCCCAGCTCGTGCCCAAGACCATGGTCGAGATCGAGCTGCCGAGCGGGCGGCGCTTCACCGGATCGGTCGCCTGGTGCAGCGGTACGTCGGCAGGTGTGCGCTTTACCCGCCCCCTGCTGCCCAACGACCCCCTCCTGACGGGCTGATCCCCGGGCCGCGGACGCCCGGAACTGCGCCGATTTGCCGCCGCTGTGCGAGTGTGGCACGCTCCCGTCAGGCAGCGCCCGCGAGAAGGCGCAGCGGAGGATCATGACGACCCTGACCCGGCCAAACGCCACCCAGAGCAGCAGCGGCATTCGTGTTGCAGCAAGCACGCTGCCGTCCACACGCGACGCCGTGCGCGAAACGAAAGCCGCACTCGACCTGGAAGGCGGCGACTACCAGCAGCTCATCGCCTTCTTCGGCATCGACCACGATGCCGAGGTGCTGGCCGGCGCGCTCAAGGAAGCCTTCCCGAACATATCCGTCGCCGGCTGCTCGACGGCCGGCGAGATCGGTCCTGCCGGCATGATGCAGGGCGGGTTGCTGCTCGTCGCCTTCCCCCGCGCCGGTTTCCGCGTGCACACCGAGCTCATCACCAATATCGGCCGCTTCGGCGTTGAACGGGCAACGGAGGCGGTGCGCCGCATCAAGTCGCGGCTGTGCCCCATGTCCGAACGGCTTTCGCGCGAGACGATGTTCGCGATGCTGCTGGTCGACGGCCTGTCGAACGCCGAGGAGAACATTGTCGCCGCCATCAACTGGGCGCTCGACGACGTCGAGTTGATCGGCGGCTCGGCGGGCGATGGCATCCACTTCCACCGGACCGCGATTCTCCATGACGGCGAGGTCGCCCAGCGCGCCGCCGTCCTCATCCTGGTGGAGACCGACCTCCCGTTCCGTGTGTTCAAGACACAGAATTTCGAGCCGACGGGCATCAAGCTTGTCGTCACCGCCGCCGACACCGAGAACCGCATCGTGCACGAGCTCAATGCCGAGCCCGCGGCGCGCGAATACGCCGCCGCGATCGGCCTGCGCCCCGACGACCTCGGACCCTTCAGCTTTGCTTCCTATCCGCTGGTGGTGAAGGTCGGCGGCGACTACTTCTGCCGCTCCATCCGCAACATGAATGCCGACGGCAGTCTGTCATTTTTCTGCGCTATCGACGAAGGGCTCGTGTTCACGGTGGCGCGCCCGCGCGACATACTGAGCGCGACGGAAGCGACGTTGAGCGAAGTCGAGAGTTTCCTCGGCGGCATCGACCTCGTCGTCGGCTTCGACTGCATCCTGCGCCGGCTCGATGCTGAAACCCGGCAGATCCGGCACCAGATGGACGCGCTCTATCGGAAATACAATGTCTACGGCTTCCACACCTACGGCGAGCAGTTCAACGCCATGCATCTCAACCAGACGCTGACCGGCATCGCCTTCGGGCACCGCGCGCCGGCACCGGAGGCGTGAGCCGTGGCTTCGTTGTTCGGCATCGATGCGCCCGGGACAAGTCCGGAGGATCTGGAGCGGCGCATAGCCAAGCTGCAGAAGATCAATGCGGCGCTCATGCAGCGGGTCGAGCGCTCGATGGATCAGCAGGGCAACGCCTATTCCCTGTTCCAGACGGCGATCGCGTTGGAAAGCCAGGTGCGCCAGCGCACCGAGGAGTTGACCAGTGCCCTGGCACGCCTCGAACGCACCAACGATGAGCTTTCGGCGGCGCGCGACGCCTCCGAACGCGCCAACCGTTTCAAGACGCGCTTCTTCACCGCCGTAGGGCACGATCTTCTGCAGCCGCTGCACGCGGCCCGCCTTTCGGCCAGCGCCCTCGCCGAAGCGAATGGCAGCGCCTCCCAGCGCGCCATTGCCGAGCGCATCGAGCATGCCCTCACCACCATCGAGCAGCTCCTCAAATCAATCCTCGATATTTCGAAGCTCGAGGCCGGCGTCGTCACGCCGGCATGCCGCTCCGTGGCGCTCGATGAAATGTTTGCTTCCCTCGTCGTCGATCTCGAGCCCCAGGCAAGGGCCAAGGGCCTCGCCCTCACATGGCGCCGCAACGGCCTCACCGTGAACTCCGATCCGCTGATGCTCCGCCGCATCCTGCAAAACCTCATGGCCAACGCGGTGCAGTACACCGACAAAGGCTGCGTCCGCCTCCTTGCGCGACCACGGGGCGAGATGGTTCGCATCGAAGTCTGGGATACCGGCCCAGGCATCGGCGAAGCGGACCGGGAAACGATCTTCGAGGAGTTCCAGCGCGGCGCCGCGACCGACCGCCCGACGGTCGGGGGGTTCGGCCTCGGACTATCCATCGTGCAGCGGATGGCCGAAGCGCTCGGCCATCGGCTCGACCTGTGCTCGCGGGTGGGACACGGCACGCGCTTTTCCGTCACCGTTCCCCGTGCACTGACGGAGGCGCCGGCGATACAGGAGCAGACGACCGCGGCGCAGACGCATCTCGATGTCGGCACATCGAGCCTCGATGGCGCAGAGATCGCCGTGATCGACAACGACCCAGGCGTGCTCGAAGCGATGCGTTCATTGCTCGAACGCTGGGGCTGCCGTGTCTATGCGGCGCGCAGCCTCGAAGGCTTCGCCCGCGCTGAACCCGCGCAAAGCACACCCGACATCATCCTCGCGGACTATCATCTCGATGAGCGTCGCAATGGCCTCGAGGCGGTGCACGCGCTACGCCGTGCGGCCGGCGCGGCCATCCCCGCCATCATCATCACCGCCGACCGCGCACCGGACATCGCCGACGCCGCGCACGAGATGGATTGCGAGGTTCTGCTGAAACCCGTGAAGCCGGCCCGGTTGCGGGCCTTGATGCTGCACCTTCTGGCGCACGCAGCCCACGGCGGCGAATAGCCGGCTGCTCCGCAAAACGATGGCCGCAGGGCTTACTCCTCGCGCGTGCCGCCGAGGATGGATTCGAAATCGATCTTCGAGGCCTCGATCACGGCCTGCGTGCGCGAGTTCACTTTCAGCTTGCGCAGTATCTCCGATACGTGCGCCTTCACCGTCGTCTCCCCGACCCCGAGATCGAACGCGATCTGCTTGTTGAGCAGCCCCTGCCGCAGCATGTGCAGCACGCGCACCTGCTGCGGTGTCAGTGTCGCGATCCGCGCCGCCAGATCGGACGCGGCATTGGGCGCCGGCGGCTGATAGCCCTTGGGCAACACCACCGATCCGTCCATCACGTCCTTGAGCGCACGCCCGAGATCGCCGCCGCGCGTCGATTTGGAGATGTAGCCCGCCACCCCGCATTGCATCACCTCGTGGATGATGCGCGCATCCTCCAGCGCCGATACGACCACGATCGGCACCTTCGGGTAGCGCGTGCGCAGCTCGATCACGCCCTCCAGTCCGCGCGTATCGGGCATGGAAAGATCGAGCAGGACGAGGTCGAAACCGCTTTCCTCGTCCAGGACCGCGCGCGCGGTTTCGATCGATGTCGCCTTCGACACCGCTGCATCGGCAAATGTATTCTGGATGACCTGTTCCAGCGCTTCCACGAACAGCGGGTGGTCATCGACGATCAGTATGTTGGTCGGCACGACTTGGCTCCTGGAGGGCCCTCCCTTGGGCCGCAGGTGACGCATTCTCGACGCCCCATGATAGGCGAAGTGCGGCGGAGAAATCGGCTAAAATCTGCGCCCCATACCGCCTTTCCTGCTTCCGCGGCACGCCCAAAAAGTTGCAGCACCACATCCGCGCTTTCCTTATCGAAACCCTCCGCCGGCTATGATCCTTGACCCGGGGCGGCTAAGAGGCAATCTGCGCCCCGCAGTCGAGCGGCAACCCGCAGCGAAGACTGCCAGCGAAGGACTGAGCCGCGCCGATGGCCGGAGCGATCATCAACAGTATGCGGCTGGCCCGCGCCGGCCTGGTGCTCGCCCAGCATGGCGTGCGCTTCGTGCCGCCCGGAATGCCGGTCCCGCTGCCATTGCGCGTAGCGAGCACGGTTACCGCGCCCCTCGGGTGGTTTTCCCCCGCGCGGCGCTCTGGATCCCGCGGCAGCCGCCTTTCCAGCGCGCTGACGAGCCTCGGCCCCAGCTACATCAAGCTCGGCCAGTTTCTCGCCACCCGCGCGGACGTCATCGGCCAGGAGCTCGCCGGCGAGCTCGCCCTCCTTCAGGACAACCTCCCTCCGTTCTCCATGGCCGAGGCGCGCCGCGCCGTCGAGGAAGCGCTCGGCGGACGCCTGGAAGATCATTTCGCCGAGTTCGGCCCCGCTGTTGCGGCCGCCTCCATCGCCCAGGTCCACAAGGCGGCCGTGCTCGACGCCGATGGCCGCCGGCGCGAAGTCGCCGTCAAAATTCTGCGCCCGGGGATCGAACGCCGCTTCCGCCGTGACCTCGACACCTTCTATTTCGCCGCCCGCCAGATCGAGCGCTGGCATGAGCCTTCGCGCCGGCTGAAGCCGGTCGCGGTCGTCGATACGCTCAAAAGCTCCACCGAGCTCGAGATGGATCTGCGCCTCGAGGCCGCCGCCATCTCCGAGATGGCCGAGAACACCGCCGCGGACGAAGATTTCCGCGTGCCGCAGGTCGACTGGCAGCGCACGGCAAAGCGCGTTCTCACCGTCGAGTGGATCGACGGCATCCGCCTTTCCGACCACGAGCGCATCGCCGCCGCCCCCATCGACCGCAAGGCGCTCGGCCTCACCGTCATGCGCTCGTTCCTGAAGCACGCCATGCGCGACGGCTTCTTCCACGCCGACATGCATCAGGGAAACCTGTTCGTCGATGCCGGCGGCCGGCTCGTCGCCGTCGACTTCGGCATCATGGGGCGCCTCGGCACCAAGGAGCGCCGCTTCCTCGCGGAGATCCTCTACGGCCTCATCACACGGGATTACCGCCGCGCCGCCGAGGTGCACTTCTGGGCCGGATACGTGCCGCCGCGCCACCCCGTCGAGGTCTTCGCCCAGGCCCTGCGCGCGATCGGCGAGCCGATTCACGGCCGTACGGCCGAGGAAATCTCCATGGCCGACCTCCTAGGCCAGCTCTTCGCCTACACCGAGGTCTTTGACATGCAGACCCGGCCCGAGCTGATTCTCCTGCAAAAAACGATGGTGGTCGTGGAGGGTGTTGCGCGCGGCCTCGACCCCAGCCTCAACATGTGGGTTGCCGCCGAGCCGGTCGCCAAGGAGTGGATCGAGAGCAACCTCGGCCCCGCGGGAAGGCTACGCGAGGCGGGCGAAGGCGCTTCCGTCATCGGCAACATCCTGGCCGACCTTCCAGCTCTGCTGACCCAGGGCCAGCAAACCGCGGTCGCCCTTGCCGAAATGGCCCGCAACGGCCTGCGGCTCGATGACGAAACCGTACGCCAGATCGCGCGCGAGGAAGCCCGCCGCAACCGCTGGGGCCGCGTCGCCCTATGGATCGGCGCCATCAGTCTTGCCATACTTGCCATGGGCCAGCTGAGCCACTAGGCCTGCGGCACCGCCAAGCAGCCAGCCCCGGGGGCCCATGAAATACAAGGTAGACCCCGCCAAGTTTTCGACGGTCCTAACGAGCTGCGGTCGTTTCGACCTGCTCGGGGAAACGGTCGCTTCGCTCCAGCGCCATTTCGATGTCGAGCGCGTTCTCATCGCCGAGGATTCGGAGGATAGCGCCGCGGCGGCTGCGTTCGCACGCACGTTTCCGGTGGCAGACGTCCGCGTCAACCTGCCGAAGCTCGGCCAGATGCGCTCCATCGATGCCCACTACGCGACGCTGTCGACGCCCTATGTGCTGCACCTGGAAGATGATTGGGGTTTCACCCGCGGCATCGACCTCGATCGCGTCACCGACTTCCTCGAAGCGCGCCCTGACATTTCCGTCGTCTGCATCGCACACCGCATCTACGATCCGCGCTTCTCCAAAGGCGCACGGCAAGAAACCCACGGCGGCCTCGACTACCTCGTCTGGGATCTCGACGCCCATCCCAAGTGGTTTTCCTATTCGTTCAATCCCTCGATCGCACGCCTGTCGCTGTGGCGCGAGGTGGGCCCCTTCGCCCGCTTCGTGACGGAGGAGAACCTCAGCCTCTTTCTGAAGCAGCGTGGCATGCGCATCGCCATGGTGGTGCCCGGCATCGCCGATCACATCGGCGATGACCGCCACGCCCACGACCCATTCCAGCCCAAGCGCGCCAAGACGTTCCTGCAGCGCCTCAAGCGGTCGATCGGCAAGCGCCTGCCCTGGCGCAGCGGAACCGGCTCGGGCTGATGCGATGCAACGCGCAAAGCTGAGCTGCTGCATCATCGCTGCGAACGAAGGCGATCGCATCGCCCGCTGCATAGAAGCGGTGCGCGACATCGTCGATGAAATCCTGGTGGTCGATTCAGGCTCTAAAGACGACACCGTCGCCAAGGCGGAAGGGCTTGGCGCGCGCACATTTTACAATGCCTGGGTGGGCTACGGCCCGCAGAAGCGCTTCGCCGAGGACTGTGCGCAGAACGATTGGATCCTGAACCTCGACGCTGACGAGGTCGTCACGCCCGAGCTCGCGCGCGAAATCACCGCGGTCATGGAGTTGCCGGACGAGCAGCGTCTCCCGGCCTATCGCTTCCGTCAGGTGACTGTCTATCCGGGCCATGAGCGTCCGCGGCTGTGGGCGGATTACCACAATTACGTGCGGCTTTATGATCGCCGGCGTGTCCGCTTCCGCGACAGCCTCGTGCACGATACCGTCGATACCGGATCGCACCCCGTTGGCCAGCTCGATGGCATTGCGCTGCATTTTTCCTGGCGCAGCATTGCCCACGTGCGCAGCAAGCTCGAGAAATATACCGATCTTCAGGCTAAGGAGCTGCGCAAGCCGCGCTGGTATGTCATCGCGCGTCTTCCGTTCGAATATCCCATTCTGTTTTTCCGATACTATGTCCTTCGTCGCAATTGCACGGGCGGCCTGATAGGACTGCGCATCGCGCATGAAATTGCTCGGGCACGCACGCGCCGTTTGGTCAAAATCGCAACGTACAGACGCTAGAAGAATGATCATTTTGCGGAATGGATCGGCGCCCGCCGGCGCGCGTTTTCGTGCACGCGCCGTCTGGGTGAAAACGAAAGAAGCATTGGGGCTGCCAACGAAGTCCGATGCGAACTTCTACGTCGACCGCTTCAGCCGCGCGCTCCGCTCCGGCACCATCGGCGACAACCTCATGGTGATGGCCACCGGCAAAGGGGATGGCGCGGGATCGCAGGCCCAAGCGGCCATGTCGGCGCTCTGCTTTGCCCGCGCGCACGGGCTGACCTACGTCCATCGCCCCTTCGCCACCATCGAGCACGCCGAAGGCGATATGGATACCTGGGTGCACGCCTGCGAGACGTATTTCAATCTCGGCGCCGGCGAGACCGCCGTCGATGATATTTCCGCGCCCCTCACTCCGGTCGATCGCCTGCCTCTTATTCCTCACGAGATGCCCGTCATCGTCACGGCGGAGCACTACCTGCGTTTCTGCAACAGCGATCCCGATGCGTGGGAGCGCGTCCTCCCCGATCTGCGCGCAAAATTCTGGAGCAACAAGAAGCGCGCGCCACGCCAACCCGGCGAAATCCGCATCGCAGTGCACATGCGGCGCGGCGATGTATCCGCGAGCAACAGCAAGGTCGCACGCAACTTCACGCCGAACGGCGTGTTCGTGAATACGCTCTCCCGCCTCAAGGCGCTGCTCGCCGACCGCGCCGCCGTTGCGCGCATCGATGTCTATTCGCAAGGAAGCCCGGGGGATTTTGCCGATCTCACGACCCTTGGCGCCGGGCTGCACCTCGACACGCCCGCTCTCGAGACACACCGCGCCCTCGTGGAAGCCGATGTGCTCATCATGTCGAAGGGCGCCTTCAGCTACACAGCGGGCATCCTCAACGAGGGCGTCACGCTCTACGACCCTCAGAAGTACCGCCGCCTGCAGCCCTGGGTCGCACGCGCGCCGGATGGCTCCTTCGATGAAAAGCAGGTCGCCAATCGCATCGCGGCGCTGCTCGCTCCGGCGTGACGTAGGTACGGTACCGGACGAAAGGGTCGGAACCTTCGCTGACCTTGCCCCGCGCGGTGCCGGGCTGCATCGCGACACACCGCCTCTCGATACGCCCTTCCCATCGCCTGGATGCACTGCCGCCGCCGCCCGTAGCCCTGGGTCGCGCGCGCGCCGAACGGCACCTTCGATGAAAAGCGGGTCGCGAATCGCATCGAGGCGCTGCTTCGCGCCGGAATGAACTTGCCGGCTGAAGCAACGCCTCGATTTGCTGTGCTGCGATTCAAGAAAAGCAGAAGACTCTGGTCATCGCGGCGCGACGGTTTCTGCCCGCCGCGCGCCGGACGCCAGTTTATTCGCGTCCGGTGAACCAAAATGTTCGCTGAAATTCGCGTCGCTTGGACCCGGACTTAGAGCTCCCCTTTGAGCCCCTTTTCGAAGTACTTGTGGATAACCTTGTCCTGGTTCTCGAGCAGCCAATCGATCGAAGGCTGCTGGGTCATCGCCTTATGGATCGCCTGCGCCGTCGCCTTGCGATGGATGTCGAACAGCACGCGATGATCGAGATCTTTCACCTCGACAATTCCAGGATTGAGCCAGACCGATACGATGATGCCGAGATCGTTGGCCTTTTCCTTCGGGATGTCGCCGGCACGCACGCTGTCGAGCACGCCCATCGCGGTCGCATACTGCACGGTGCCCATCAGGATGTTGGTGTAGCGCTCATCGGTGACGGTCACCTTGCTGACGCAGATCGTCGCCGGCCGAACCATCACGTCGGTGTTGAGCAGGGCGAGCACCCGCGAGTGCCCCGCGACCTGATTACCGAGGAGGTTAGCGAAGGCGGTCCCGAACGGGCCGTCCATCTCGCCGATGGCAACTTCCGGTTCGGCCGCCGTGCCTGGGGGTCCACCCGCAACCAGGCTCTCCCCAACTCTCATGATGATGCGATCGCTCATATCGGCGCAGTCCCTCCACGTTTGCTGCTGATTTTCGCGGGTGACTATCGCCACTCCGGCGCCTCACTTCAACCGCGCGGGGAATTTCAATGTTTCGACTGCCGCTCGCAATCTCCGCTCCCCATCGGGGCGAAGCTGTGCGTCACAAACTTTCCGCTAAAGCCTATTTGCATGCGTGGCGCCGAAGAAATCTCGAACTCGCTTTGTCCGACGGCAGCGGGCGGTAGTCTGCCCACTTTGCGCGACGGAGCGGCTGCCAATGCAGTTCGAAAGACGGGGCTGGCCAACAGCGTGACACTTTGCCCATCGGCACCAATCCCTACTGGCTTGCTCCCAAGGTGCATCGGCGGACCCGCGGACCGGCTTCCGGCATCACGGTCGTCGGCACCGCCCACTTCCCCAGGCTTCCGACCGCCACATCGCCCGCCATATCCGAAGCGACCGGCTCACCCCATTTCAACCGCCGGCAACCGATGGTCGCGAGAACGAATGTTGGCCGCGGAGATCGGTATCCGTTCACACCGGCCGTCGCCGCCGGCTCGCGCAACCTCCAACCAGAGCGTCGAAGAATCGAGCGCCCTCTGCTGGCATCAACGACATTATCGGGAGAACGGGTACGATCGCGGCCCGCGCCAACCGTGGCCAATTCAGCGATACCCTGGAGACATCACCAACGGACGCGAAAGCTTCACTCCGCACGATCGGCACCCACCCGTCCATCTTCGACGGAACGACACGCGCCCGATCCCAAAGAAGATCGCGCCAGTAGCGCACCAATTGAATCGGTCGGACGGACAAGGATTTTCAGAGACAACGTGCTGTTGAAGAGCGGACTGTCGAGCCGCCCATCCGAACGCAACGACCCGATGTCTCCCTTCCCGCTCCGGCGCGAACGAAGATCGCCCAAGGAGCGAAGAGCCAAGGCCTCGAAATCGAAGCAATCACGAGACAGTCGCATCGTGATCGGCGGAAACCCGACCACCAGCACGGAAGCCGTCTAGCAGAGTTCACAAACGAAAACGCCGCCCTGACAAAAGCCAGGGCGGCGCTGATAACGTATCGAAAGAGGGGATTTTTATGATGACTTCGTTCCAGAGGACACTCACTTTTCTGCAGACCTGGCGACGACCTACTCTCCCACGTCTTAAGACGCAGTACCATTGGCGCTGGAGCGTTTCACGGCCGAGTTCGGGATGGGATCGGGTGCAGCCACTCCGCCATAATCACCAGGTCGGCGGAAAAGTGAGATGACTTCTGTTCTGGTCTTTCCTGTGTTCTTACGCCCATCAAGCGGCGTCATCCGCAGAGCAGATGACGCGCCGGCGCCTAAGCGCCGTCTCGGGAAAGGAGCCAGCACCTCTAAAGGTACGGCTCACTTCGGTGAGCGCGATGATGAGCATTGCATAATGAGAGCAATCAAGTCGATCGAGCTATTAGTACCGGTAAGCTGCATGCATTGCTGCACTTCCACACCCGGCCTATCAACGTGGTGGTCTTCCACGACTCTCGAGGGAGAACTCGTCTCGAGGTGGGTTTCCCGCTTAGATGCCTTCAGCGGTTATCCCGTCCGCACATAGCTACCCTGCTGTGCCGCTGGCGCGACAACAGGTCCACCAGAGGTGCGTCCATCCCGGTCCTCTCGTACTAGGGACAGATCCTCTCAATTCTCCGACGCCTACGGCAGATAGGGACCGAACTGTCTCGCGACGTTCTGAACCCAGCTCACGTACCTCTTTAAATGGCGAACAGCCATACCCTTGGGACCTGCTCCAGCCCCAGGATGAGATGAGCCGACATCGAGGTGCCAAACGATTCCGTCGATATGGACTCTTGGGAATCATCAGCCTGTTATCCCCGGCGTACCTTTTATCCGTTGAGCGATGGCCCTTCCACACAGAACCACCGGATCACTATGGCCGTCTTTCGACTCTGCTCGACTTGTCAGTCTCGCAGTCAGGCGGGCTTATGCCATTGCACTCGACGGTTGATTTCCGACCAACCTGAGCCCACCTTCGCACGCCTCCGTTACCATTTAGGAGGCGACCGCCCCAGTCAAACTGCCCACCATGCGCGGTCCCGGAACCGGATAACGGTCCGCGGTTAGACAACCATGTTCATAAGGGTGGTATTTCACATTGCGGCTCCACAAGAGCTGGCGCCCCTGCTTCAAAGCCTACCACCTATTCTACACATGCAAACACGATTGCCAGCGCAAAGTTACAGTAAAGGTGCACGGGGTCTTTCCGTCTAACCGCAGGTACCCCGCATCTTCACGGGGAATTCAATTTCACTGAGGATGTGCTGGAGACAGTGGGGAAGTCGTTACGCCATTCGTGCAGGTCGGAACTTACCCGACAAGGAATTTCGCTACCTTAGGACCGTTATAGTTACGGCCGCCGTTTACTGGGGCTTCGATTCAAAGCTTGCACTTCTCCTCTTAACCTTCCAGCACCGGGCAGGCGTCAGGCCATATACGTCGTCGTTGGACTTAGCATAGCCCTGTGTTTTTGCTAAACAGTCGCCACCCCCTGGTCTGTGCCCCACCCGCCTGGTTGCCCAAACGGGTGGCCTGCTTATCCCGAAGTTACGCAGGCAATTTGCCGAGTTCCTTCAGCACACTTCGCTCAAGCGCCTTGGTATTCTCTACCTGTCCACCTGTGTCGGTTTAGGGTACGGTCTATGTGGGGGCTGTTTCCAGGGACACCTTCGCTGCTCGGGCAATCCGATAAGCCCAAACAACTTACAGCATCCGTCACTCACCCACTGGCCCACGAATATTAACGTGGTTCCCATCGACTACGGCTTTCGCCCTCGC
>JBIQJE010000009.1:0-121612 GCA_044507625.1 Hyphomicrobiaceae bacterium
CCCGTCTTCATCGATGGAAAAAAGGCGATAACTCTGCGCGGGCCGAACATCGCGGCTGAATTCCAGAAAATCGTGGAGGACTATATCGAGCGCCGATTCGGCGGGGCGGCGCAGGTTGAGCTTCCGGCAACGGAACGGCATACGGCTTGAGGCGGGCCGCAACCCTTGGGGGGAACGACAATGACAACAAAAAAAAGTGCGCCTGCGCGTGTGCTTAGCCGCGTGTTTGCAATCGGCACGCTCGGTCTCGCGGGACTAGCCGCTGCGGGTTGCTCGGGCTCGAGCCTGCCGGATACCGACCGCGTGTTCCTCTCCGCTGCCGGAGGCTGGGACCGCAACCGCGACGGCGTCGTCACCTGCGAGGAGTGGAAGGAATATGCCGCCGAGCTGTTCACCGCTGCCGATGCGAACGGCGACGGCAGCCTCGATCGCACCGAGTACACCAAGATCATCTCGATCGACCGCATGTTCGAGACGGTGGACTTCAGCTACTACGACGCCAACGGCGACGGCAAAGTGGATCGCACCGAGTTCGTCGATAAACCGAACCGTGCCTTTGCGCTGCTCGACAAGAACAACGAGTGCCGCCTGACGGCTAATCAAGTCGCCGGCGCCCGCGCCAATGCCGAGCAGATCTTCGATAACAAGAAACCGCAGTCGGGTGATCCCCGCGATTCCCAGAAGGGCGGTCCCGGCGTCGGCGGCATGTAGCGCACGCCCCGCCAAGACGACGCTTCAGATATGATTGGCTGCCGGTGCGCATGCGTCCGGCACGCTTCGCTTCTCGGGTGAGGCGTGTGCGCTGCGCCCATCCTGCGTGCCCAGCCTCTTCGCGCCTTAGCCGGTTGTTAGCGCCCCTGTTCTAGTCAGGGCGGCGGAAACCATCTTTTGGCCCCACTTCGGGCCGATCCGCCCTTCAATCGTCAAGCTTAGGCCACTGGTACTGCTTAGGTTTTCCGCAACGCTGAAATAGCACCCCGGAACCGGTGCCCGCCTGAAGCGTTAACCACGCACCACATCAATGGGGGTAATCGCCATGAAGAGATTGCTGCTTGCCGGCCTCGCCGCCGCTGCGTGGTCGTGTAGCGCGCTCGCGGCCGACCTTGGTCCCTATAATCCGCCGCGCGCCTACGAGCCGGTTTACGAGCCCGTGCGTAGCGGAGCCTACAATTGGCAGGGGCTCTACCTCGGCGTGAACGCTGGTTACGGTTGGGGCAATGACAACTCCGCCTCTTTCAACGGTATCGGAGGCGGCTCGGGCTCGCTCAATCCGGACGGTTGGTTCGGCGGCGGCCAGATCGGCTACAACACGCAGTTCAATTCGCTCGTGCTCGGCCTCGAGGCAGATATCCAGGGTGCCGATTTCAGCGACTCCACCGTGCTCAGCGGCGGCTTCAGCGGTGTCACGAGCGACATGGACTGGTTCTCGACGCTGCGCGGCCGCATCGGTTTCGCGAGCGGACCGGCGCTGTTCTACGTCACCGGCGGCTGGGCCTTCGCCGACGTCGATTACACCGTCGTTGCGCCCGCCGCGACGATCTCCAGCAGCGAGTTCAAGTCCGGCTATACGCTGGGCGGCGGTGTCGAATGGGCGTTCTCGCCGAACTGGTCGCTGAAGGGTGAATACCTCTACGTCGACCTGGGGCGTGAATCGTTCTCGACGCCCGCTGGCACCTTCACCACCGATACCGACCTTCACACCGCGCGCGTCGGTCTCAACTACCGTTTCTGATCCGAACGACGCCGTGAGCGATTCAAAAAAGGCGCCTCCCACGGGGCGCCTTTTTCATTGGGCTTGGCGTGCTCCGATCTCAGCGCTCGCGGTTCGCTGCAAAGCGAGCCGCTTCGATGAGCGGATCAGCGCGCGCCCCGAATGTCGCGAGTTCCGCTTCGGCGCCGTGCACGGCTTCGCACAGCTGCGCGCGCGCGGCTTCGGCGCCGATGAGCTCGATCAGCGTCGCCTTGCCCGCAGCGCTGTCCTTGCCCGCAGCCTTGCCCATCGTCGCCGCATCGCCTTCCGCATCGAGGAGGTCGTCGGCGATCTGGAATGCGAGCCCCAGCCGCTCGCCATAACCGCGCAACGCCGCGCGCGCGGCGGGTGAGGCTTGCGCGAGCACGGCCCCCGCTTCGCAGGACGCCGCAATCAGCGCGCCCGTTTTGAGCGATTGCAGATGGCGCACGTGATCGGCGCTGGGATGGGCGGGCTCGCCACGCTTTTCCGCTTCGAGATCGAGCATCTGGCCGAGCACCATACCGCGGCTGCCGGCGGCGCGGGCAAGCACATGGGCAAGCTCGGCGCGCACCGCCGGATTGGCATGTGTCGAGGGGGTGGCGATGATTTCGAAGGCGAGCGTCAACAGCGCATCCCCCGCGAGGATCGCCGTCCATTCGTCGAACGCCCGGTGCACGGTTGGCCGCCCGCGCCTCAGATCGTCGTCGTCCATGCTGGGGAGATCGTCGTGCGCGAGCGAATAGCAGTGCACGCACTCGAACGCGGCGGCGGCATCGAGGGCGCGGTCCGCCGGGACGCCAAAAAGAGCGGCGCTTTCCAGCACCAGAAACGGCCGGAAGCGTTTGCCCCCGCCCAGCAGGGCATGCTCCATGGCCGCGTTGAGGCGGCTGCCCTCATGCGGCCCGTATTCTGCGAGCACCTTCCGAAGATGCTGCTCGATACGCTCCGCCGCGGCGGCGAGCCTTTGCACGAACGTCATTTGGGATTACCTACTAGCGTCGGGCAAGCCCGTCGCGCACCGGGCGGCGGCGAGCGATGGGCGCTGCGGATTGAGCAGCGGATATAGCATCGGGGCGATGCAAGCACAGTATGGAAAGGTCCGATCCTCCCAGGCCCGTTGGCGCCCCTCCCGTGACGGCCGAGGACGAGCCCAAAAAGCCTTCCACCGAAGATGGAAACGTAGCTGACGGCGCAGATGCACCGGCGGCAGAATCCGCATGCGCTGCCACGCCGCCGGACGATGATCAATCGGTGGCACGCGTTGAAGATGCTGGTGCTCCTGAAGAACTTCCCTCTCTGGATGAACAGCTGGCGCAGCCGCCGCAGTCCGCGCACGAGATGCCGGCGCCGGATGGCGGGATCGACGATGGCGTCCCCGGCGTTGCCGGTGACGCGCCGGCCTCGCCGGACGATGGGGAGCGATCAGCCCCCAACGGGACGCCGCCGGATCTCGAGCCGCCCCCACCCGAGGCGGGCGACGCCGCCGCTGCCGCGCGGCCATCCGATCCGCCGCTCGTGGACCTGCCCCATATCGAACCGCTGGAGCCGTGGCCCGATCCGCTGGAAATGACCCAGCCGATGGCCCGGCGCATGGGGCACACGGCAGCATCCGCGCCGGCGTCGGACCCCTCTATCGGGCACAGCGCAGCCCCCGGCGCGCTTCCGCGCTATCGCGACGCGCGGCGCGAGCCGCTTCCGGAGCTTGCCGCCACATACGTGGACGTTGAAACCCCTGCTCCGGAGGACGCGGGCGTCGCCGAGGCAAGTCTCGAGGCGAGCCCTGGGCACCCGTTCGAGCCGGCGCCCTTCGCTGTGCTCCCGCCGGGCGAAGCGCCGTCGCCGTCATTGCCGTCCGCGCCGCAGCTGCCGGCCCTGGGGCCGGTCAAGGCCCGGCTCGTCGCCGCAGCCGATAGGCGGACCCTCGAAGCGCCCCTCGAAGCGCCGAGGGCGCCGAGTGAAACGCCGCCTCCGCCCGCCCAGGAAACGCCGGCTGTCGCGCCGCCGGAAGCAGAGACGCCGATATCCTTGCAGGGCCCGCCGGCTCCCGCGCATGCAGCAGCGCCCGCCGCCGGGCTGCAAATCCCGCACGCTCCGGCCGCCGACCCCCACGCGAGGGTGGAGCCATCGTTCGGCAAGCCGCGGCCGCAGGATGGCTTTCTCGATTATCGGCCACGGCCGGAGCCCTCCTGGCCCGGCCCCGCCGCGCCCGAGGCCGCTCGTGCCGCGCCGGATATCGCGCCGGATCCGTCCGTCGCAGATCCGTGGGCGTCCTTCGGAGCGGCAACCCCCGAAGCCTCCGAAAGCCGCCGGGACCCGCCTGTCTTCGCAACGCGGTCCGATCGGCAGCTTTCCCCGGGACCGGCCAGCAATATGGCGGCGGCGATGGGAGCTGCAGCGGCCTTCACGCCGACGGCTGCGGTGGCCCCCGACGCGGCCGCCGAGCCGGCGCCGGCGGGGCGGGATTGGCGCGATCTCATCCGGCGCATCGCGCACGGAGCGTTTCTCCTGTTCGCCGGCTGGTTCATCGCGGTGCTGGTTCTGATCGTCGCCTATCGCTTCGTGAACCCGCCCTTCTCCATGCTGATGGCGCAACAATTCCTCACCGGCACGCGAATACAAAAGCAGTGGGTGCCGCTGGAGCAGATATCTCCCAATCTGCGCCGCGCCGTCATCGTCTCGGAGGATGGCCGCTTCTGCCGGCACTGGGGCGTCGACCTGATCGAAGCCGCAAACGCGTTGAAGCGGGCCAGCGACGGCTACCCGCGGGGCGCAAGCACCATAACCATGCAGGTGGCGAAGAACCTGTTCCTGCTGCCCGCGAAGAGCTACGTGCGCAAGCTCATCGAGCTGCCGCTGACGTTCGCAATCGAGCTGGCGTGGCCTAAGGCGCGGATTCTGGAGGTTTACCTCAACATCGTGGAGTGGGGTCCCGGCATCTTCGGCGCCGAAGCCGCTTCCAAGGCCCACTTCGGCCGCTCCGCCGCGAGCCTGTCCCCCCGCCAGGCGGCGCAGTTGGCGGTCGCGCTGCCCAACCCGATTGTCCGCAACGCCGGGCGCCCGGGTCCGCGAACCGCCAGGCGGGCCTCGGTCATCCAGAAGCGGGCCGCCGGCGCACGGGGCGCTTCCAGTTGCGCCGACACGGTCCGTTAACGCATGGGAGGGCTCTAGCAGTCCCCGAAGAATGTAGTATAAGGCGCCCCACGCACGCTCTGACCGGCTTGGCCGCTAAAGAGCACCCAGAGGATATTCGCTTTTCACAACCGGGATTGGACGGGCGCGCGATGAGCCCGCTGGCGGTGCTTTCGCCCCGCACGAGCCCGGTTCTCAGCACGGAGTTTAGACGATGGCAGTTCCGCGAAAGAAAGTATCGCGCATGAAGCAGGGCATGCGCCGCGCGCACGATGCGCTGTCTTCCCCGACCTATATCGAAGACAAGGAGTCGGGTGAGCGTCGCCGCCCGCATCACATCGACCTCAAGACCGGCAAGTACCGCGGTCGTCAGATCCTCGCGCCGAAGGCCGACGTCTGATCTGAGGCGCCTGGGACAGCGTGCCGCAACAGCGGCACGCCGCACTACCTTTCTGCGTTGCAGCAGAAACCGCCGCGTGGCAGAAACGGTCTGAAAACGACGGGCCGTGTCCGGCCCAACAGGGGGAATGCGTTATGTCGCTCAGGTCCATTCCGTCGCTCGTCCTTGCGTTCATCCTCTACAACGCTGTGGTCTTCATCGCCGGCAGCACCGACGTGCTGGGGAAGTCCCTGTTCGAGCTGAATATGCTCAGCGGCGGCCACTGGACGTTCACCGTCAGCGACCTGATCATCATCATCACGCTGTTCCTGCTCTTTGCCGAGCTCATCAAGGCGACCTACACCAGCACGTCCTCGCTGATCGACCATGGCCTGTCGATGATCGTTTTCATCGCCTGCCTCGTCGAGTTCATGCTCGCCCCGCTCGCCGCCACCTCGACCTTCTTCATCATCATGGTCGCCACCGCGATCGACGTCGTGGCCGGCTTCACCATCGGCATCCGCGTCGCACGGCGCGATCTGTCGATCGGCGGCGCCGAGTAATCGCGCGCCCTGCGAGCGGGATGCGCGCCCGCGTTTCGCGCCCCGCATGGGCAGGCTTGTGAATTCGCGTCATCGCCAGATTGGCAACGGGCGCGCGGGCGGCCGCGCGCGCTCTGGCGCTCGGCCATGACCGCTTCGCGCCCCATCGGTCAGAAGCCTCGATCATCGGGCTAATCACAGCCCTGCAATGGGCGGCCGATGCTTGCGTACGGGCGGTCGCGATCCGGGCGATCGCCACGATACGCGCGTCGGCAGGGGGGCCAAAAAGCCCCTTAAACCGGTTGTTTTGTTGCAATCGTCGAAGTGACAGCGCAGCCGATTTTAGAAGCTCAGTCCCGGTTCTGGGACAGCTTGTCGAGCTTCTGCTGCATGTTCGCGAGCTGTGCCTTGAGCTCGCTGATCTCATTGGGATCGGAGGCCTTCGTCGCCTCGGGCGCCGTGCGCGCCTCGCCTTTTGTGGGCGCCTCGCCGCCGCGCGCCTTGCCCGGCATGCCGGCGGAGAATGGGCTCCACATCGTCAGCGCCTGCTCGAACATCTGCATGTTCTTGCGCGCCTGGTCCTGATAGACCTCGAATGCCGCCGCCGGATTGGAGAATGCGGTTGCAAACTGCGTACGGAACTTCTCCTGCTCCTTGACGAGGTTCTCGAGGCTGAACTGCAGATAGCCCGGCACCATGCGGCCGATGCTGTCGTCATAGAAGCGGATGAGCTGGCGCAGGAACGGAACCGGAAGCAGCGTCTGGCCGCCGACGCGGTTCTCCTGCTCGACGATGATTTGTGTGAGTACGGAGTGCGTGAGATCGTCGCCGGTCTTGGCGTCATAGACCACGAAATCGCGGTCGGAGCGCACCATCGCCGCCAAATCCTCGAGCGTCACATACGTGCTCGTCTCGGTATTGTAGAGTCGGCGATTGGCATATTTTTTTATGACAACCGCTTCTTTTTTTTCGGGAGGTGCGTCGGGTTTGTTCAGCATCGCGGGGCCGCCAAGTACGTTTTTTGCACTGCGGCAGCGTAACACACCCCCACCGGGAGGTGCCAGCCGTTTGTGTTGACCGCGAACGCCAGATGACGCATTAGCTGGCAGCAAGCCTAAGCTTTGGTAATACGTGGTTTACACACCGCGACCCGGCGAGGCCCAAAAACTGGGTCCGCAGCCGGGACGCGCGCTATCTTAATTCGCAAAATCCACATCGCTTGAGGAGGAGCCTTCCGGAATGAGCGACGACAACGCCACCATCGTCATTGCCAGCGCGGCGCGGACGCCGGTCGGCTCATTCAACGGCTCGCTTTCGAGCCTTCCCGGGCATGAGCTCGGCAGCATCGCCATCAAGGCCGCGCTCGAGCGCGCCGGCGTGCAGCCGGGAGAGGTTTCCGAGGTGATCCTCGGCCAGGTGCTCACCGCCGGGCAGGGACAGAACCCGGCGCGCCAGGCTTCCATCGCAGCCGGTATTCCGGTCGACAGCCCCGCCTTCACCATCAACCAGGTGTGCGGCTCGGGCCTGCGCGCGGTTGCGCTCGGTGCTCAGCAGATCAAGGAGGGCGACGCCAACATCGTCGTCGCCGGCGGTCAGGAGAGCATGAGCCAGTCGATGCATGCCGCTCACATGCGCAACGGCACCAAGATGGGCAACGTCTCGTTCATCGACACGATGATCAAGGACGGCCTCTGGGACGCCTTCAACAACTACCACATGGGCACCACGGCCGAGAACGTCGCCCGCCAGTGGCAGATCAGCCGCGACGACCAGGACAAGTTCGCCGTCGCCTCGCAGAACAAGGCCGAGGCCGCGAAGAAGGCCGGCAAGTTCAAGGACGAGATCGTCACCGTCACCATCAAGGGCAAGAAGGGCGACGTCGTCTTCTCCGACGACGAGTACATCCGCGACGGCGTCACGCTCGATAGCGTCGCCAAGCTGCGCCCTGCCTTCGACAAGGCCGGCACCGTCACGGCCGGCAACGCCTCCGGCATCAACGACGGCGCCGCCGCCGTCGTGCTGATGAGCGCCGCCGAAGCGAAGAAGCGCGGTATCGAGCCGCTGGCCCGCATCGTTTCCTGGGCACAGGCGGGCGTCGATCCCTCGATCATGGGCACCGGTCCCATCCCCGCTGCCAAGAAGGCGCTGGAGAAGGCCGGCTGGGAAGCCAAGGACCTCGACCTCATCGAGGCCAACGAGGCGTTCGCCGCCCAGGCCTGCTCCGTCAACAAGGGCGTCGGCTGGGATACGGACAAGGTCAACGTCAACGGCGGCGCCATCGCCATCGGCCATCCGATCGGCGCGTCCGGCGCCCGCGTGCTGACGACGCTGGTGCACGAGATGAAGCGCCGCGGTGCCAAGAAGGGCCTTGCGACGCTGTGCATCGGCGGCGGCATGGGCATCGCCATGTGCGTTGCGCGCGACTGACGAAACAAGCGCGGTGCAGCTCCGGGCCATTCCTGCCGATGCTGCACCGCTTTTCACATCATCACCGACGAAAAGTTTGATCGAGGGAGGTTTTTCATGGCTCGTGTCGCCCTGGTGACGGGAGGTACGCGCGGTATCGGCCACGCCATTTCCGTTGCGCTCAAGAATGCCGGCTACCGTGTCGCCGCCAACTACGCCGGCAATGACGCCGCTGCGCAGCAGTTCCAGGCCGAGACGGGCATCCCCGTGTTCAAGTGGAACGTAGGCGACTTCGATGCCTGCGCCGCTGGCATCGCCCAGGTGACGAAGGAAGTCGGTCCGGTCGACGTGCTCGTCAACAACGCGGGCATCACCCGCGATGCCATGCTCCACCGCATGACGAAGGAGCAGTGGGATGAGGTCATCAATGTCGACCTCGACAGCGTCTTCAACATGAGCCGCCACGTCATCGATGGGATGCGCGCGCGCAGCTTCGGCCGCATCATCAACGTCTCCTCGATCAACGGCCGCAAGGGCCAGATGGGCCAGACGAACTACTCCGCGGCCAAGGCCGGTACGCACGGCTTCACCAAGGCTCTGGCCTACGAGAGCGCCAACAAAGGCATCACGGTCAACACCATCGCGCCGGGCTACATCGCCACCGAGATGGTCGCCGCCGTGCCGAAGGAAGTGCTCGACACCAAGATCATCCCGCAGATTCCCGTTGGCCGCCTCGGCGAGTCCGAGGAGATCGCGCGCGCCGTCGTATTCCTCGCAGCCGACAGCGCCGGTTTCATCACGGGCGCCTGCTTCGACATCAACGGCGGCCACTATATGGCCACCTGATCCGCCGCTGCGGATTGTCTGAAACTGAAACGGCCGGGCATCGCGCCCGGCCGTTTTTGTATGTCGATGGTGATCGATGCTGCGCCGGCGGCGATGAGCGGATCGCCGCCACCGCCAGCGCAAAGTCCTATCCGCGCAGGCGGGTACGGATGATGCGCGGGAAATCATCGCCCGTGCCGGTGCCCTGCTGAGGAAGCCCCTGGGCGCCATCGTCGTAGCTCACCCAGCGGCCGCCGCGGTCGCCCTGTGCCATCCCCGGATCCTGCGTCGTGAGGCCGGCGCCGGGCATCCCGGGCTGAGCCTGGCGAGCGGGCGCATAGCCGTCCTGCTGGGCGCGCTCGCGCTGGGGCTGGGCCACCGGCGCCGCGAACCACGCCTCGATGAGATCGAGCTCGTCGGCAGAAAGATTGAGACCCTGGCTCCGGCAGCGCGCCACGACGAAGTTGCGGAAGCGCGAGGCGAAGAGGCTCGGCGAAGCCCCCTGGTCGAACCACGGATCGGCTTCGCTCACCACGTCGAGCACGAAGCGCACGTCGTCCCGGCGAACCTCGATGCCCGCAGCTTCGGCGCGCTTTGCGATGTTGGCGAGCGTCTGCTGCCCGGCGAGACCGTTGGCAGCGATCTCCTGCGCCATCACGTCGAACAGCGTGCGGTAGTCCTGCGGCGACAGCGTCGGGGCCTGGCTGGCCTCATGGATGCGCGCAATCGACTGCTGGATCGATGCTGCGCCCTGCGCCGTGCGCGGCGAAACCGGCGCCTGCGGCTGCTGAGATAGCCCCGGCTGGCCCGAGAGGGCTTCGGGCTGTGCCGGAGCCAGCGGAGCACGCGGCGCCGGAGCGGGGGCTCCGGTCTGCAGCGTAGCCGGCCGCTGAGTGGGCTGCGCGCCGAACAGCGGTGCGAGTGCACGCTGCAGCATCGGAGATTCGCCCCGTGCCGGTTCGGCGGCAACGGGGGCTACCCGCTGCTCCGTACGGTGCTCGTGGCGGCTCTCGATGCGCGGCGCTTCGCTCTGGGCTGCGCGCGTGGCGTCATAGACGAAGTAAGGCGGCTGCGGCGTCAGCCGGATGTCCTCGGGCAGGCCCCGTGCGAGCAGGTCGCGGAAGCTGCCGGTGCCGCCCCACGCCGCGCCGACGGTTTTGTCGTGGCCGAGAATGCGCACGCAACGGTCCGCGAGCGCTTCGAGCGGGACCGGCTGATCGGCGGTGCGCACCGTGTTGGCGACTTCCGTCAGGATATCCTTGCGGATCGTCTCGATCGAGGCGGCGCTGGGCAGTGCCTGTGTCTCACCACGGGCGGACGGCGACTGATTGGCGATCTGACCGTCGAGCAGCAGCGACAGGAAATCGGCTTCGCGAATCTCCGCATCGCAGATCGCCGTGTAGGGCGCCGCCGTGTGGTCGTTCGAATAGATGATGGTGCGCCGTGCATGGGCACGAAGGCGATGCAGAACCGGCGTGAAGTCGGCGTCGGCCGAGAGGATCACGAACTCGTCGAAGCGCGTCTCGTGCGTGAGGATGTCGCGCACGTCCATGACCATGCGGATGTCGGCCGAGTTCTTGAGCTGCGCGGTCAGCGGCGGGCAGTCGACCACCTCGAATCCCGCGCGCAGGAAATGGTGCCGCACGAACGGGAACGAGCTCATGTCGGTGGAGTTGTCGCCCTGATTCCGGCGCGGGACGGGATTGCCGTAGCAGCGGCAGATGACGATGCGGCGCTCCACATCCACCGCAGGCGCGTTCGTCGCCGTCATCAGCGCGCCGCTGGCGATTTCCTTGAGCCATACGCCAGCGTCTTTGGAGAAGCGTTTCGCCGCTTCCTCGTTCTTGCGCTTCAGCGACAGGTAGACGTTGTCGTAGTCGACGAAAACCGTCGTCAAAATTGGCCCAGACGACTCGCGCTTCATAACCGACATCCCCCCGCATGGCCGTGGCAACACATTCGATTGCGAGAACCATTTGGTGAGTCGCGGGTGAGCGGCAACCGCCACACTGCAGTGAAGGCGGGAAAACTGTTCGCGAACGGGCGGTTAGAGACCTTCCGTGTAGAGTATTGGCGGTGGATAACGTATTTATGGGGCTAATCGGCAACACTCGGCGCCGTGGGCAGCGATGACCGCATCACCCGCGCGAGGGCGCAAATCCTTCTGCGGCAAGCTCAAATTTCTCGAACAGGAAACCCGGCGCGACGGTGCAGCCCAAAAGCGTCCACGCGCCGAGGCTGCGCGCGCTCTGCCAGTAGCCGGGCGGCACGATTCCCTGCGGACGCTCGCCCGCGCCAAGGTCGCAGCCGAGGCGCATCGCGCGCGCTTCGCCATCCGGCGGCGCGATGGAAAGCATGAGCGGCGCGCCCGCGTGCCAGTGCCAGAGTTCCGCCGCATCGACGCGGTGCCAGTGTGAAACCTCTCCCGCCGCCAGCAGAAAATAGATGGCTGTGGAGGCCGCACGTCCATCCTCGCGCGGAGCATCGCGGAACGTTTCGCGGAAATGTCCGCCTTCAGGATGCGGTTTGAGATCGAGAATGCGGATGATGTCCGCGGCGGCAAGATCGGACATCTCTCAGCTCTTGTTCTTGCGCTCGCGTATGGCGGCGAAGACGTGCCAGTCCGGCGCGTTCATCATGCCGAGCTTGGCGCGGATGGCGCTGGCCTGCGGGCGCAGGAACGGATTGGTGGCGAGCTCCCGGTCGAGCCGTGTCGGCAGCGTCGCCCGGTTTTGCGCGCGCAGCGCATCGACCTCCCTGGCGCGCTCGATCAGCGCGAGATTATCGGGCTCCAGCGACAGCGCGAAACGGGCGTTCGATTGCGTGTATTCGTGCCCGCAATAGATTTCGGTATCGGCGGGCAGCTGCGCGATCTTCTGCACCGATTTCCACATCGTCTCGGCCGATCCCTCGAAGATGCGCCCCGCGCCCAGCGAGAACAGCGTATCGCCGACGAACGCGACCTTCGCCGCCGGAATATAATAGGTGACGTGCTCGTTGGTGTGGCCCGGCGTTTCAAGTACCTCGACTTCGAAGTTGCCGAACGGAACCGTATCGCCCTCGTGCACGACGACATCGATGCCGGGAATGCGCCCCGCCTTGTCTTCGGGACCGATCACCGTGCAGCCCGTCGCCTCCTTGAGACGCGCAATGCCGCCCGTATGATCGGCGTGGCGGTGCGTGATGAAGAGGTGGGTCAGGGTCCAGCCCTTCGCGGCGAGCCGCGCCAGGATCACGTCCGCGTCGGGTGCATCGATGGCGGCCGTAGCGCGCCCCGCCGCATCGTGGATCAGCACTCCGAAATTGTCGGAAAGGCAAATGAACTGCTCAATTTCGAGCTTCGGCATGCGGTCCCGCTCTGTCGCTGATTTTGCAGTCGCGAAAGGGAAGGTAGCGATGCGTTGGCGCGGTGACAATGCGAGCACCGGCTCAAGGGCTTGAATTGCCCTGGAAAGCGGTCAGATTGACGGGCGTGGAGCGGAGCCCCGGCCGTGCAACTCGATATCGAAGATCTGGTGGAGTTTTACGCAACGCCGCTCGGCCAGACGGTGCGGCGTCTGCTGACCCACCGCATCCGCGCCCGCTGGCGCGGCCTCCATCGCGCAACCCTCGTCGGCCTCGGCTATTCAGCGCCCTTCCTCGGCGGGTTCCGCGGCGAGGTGCAGCGCCTCGGCGCCCTGATGCCGGATAGCCTGGGCGCGGTGCGCTGGCCGCCGAAAGGCGCTTTGCACAGCGTGCTCGTCGACGATGACCGTCTGCCGCTCGCCGATGGCTCGGTCGACCGCCTGCTCGCGGTGCATGCCCTCGAGGTGGCGGAGAATACGCGGCATCTGTTGCGCGAAATGTGGCGCGTGCTGACGCCCGAGGGGCGCATGATCCTCGTGGTGCCGAACCGGCGCGGGGTCTGGGCGCGGCTCGATAGAACGCCGTTCGGCCAGGGCCGGCCCTACAGCCGCCGCCAGCTGGAGCAACTGTTGGAGAGTGCGATGTTCACGCCGCTCGATTGGGGCGGGGCGATGTACTTTCCGCCGTTGGGCTCGCGCATGCTGTTGCGCTCGGCGACCGCGTGGGAGCGCGTCGGGGAGGGCATCTCGCCTGCGTTCTGCGGCGTGTTGATCGTCGAGGCCAGCAAGGAGCTTATCGCCCCCATCGGCAAGCCGGCGAAGGCGCGGCGGCTGCCGCAGCTCGTTCCCGCGGCCTCACCGGCGCGCCGTGACCGCGTGTGAGCGCCAATGCGGTTTCGCGCTTCCGGACGCGTCACGCTGGAGCAAACGGAACAATATCAGCCGGCCTCGCGGAAGCGCTGCGCGGTTTGCAGATCGACGGACACGAGCTGCGAAATGCCCTTCTCCGCCATGGTGACGCCGAACAGCCGGCTCATGCGCGACATCGTCATCGGGTGATGCGTGATGACGAGGAACCGCGTCGCGGTCTCCTCAGCCATGTTTTCCAGAAGACGGCAGAAGCGGTCGACGTTGGCGTCGTCAAGCGGCGCGTCCACTTCGTCGAGCACGCAGATCGGTGAGGGGTTCGTCAGGAACACCGCGAAGATGAGCGACATCGCCGTGAGTGACTGCTCGCCGCCCGACAGCAGCGACAGCGTCGCCGGCTTTTTGCCCGGCGGCTTGGCGATGATCTCGAGGCCGCCCTCCAGCGGATCCTCGCCCGCGATCATCTCGAGCCGCGCCTCGCCGCCGCCGAACAGCGTCGTGAAGAGGCGGCCGAAGTGCCCGTTCACCGCCTCGAAGGCTTCCTGCAGCCGCTTGTGCGCCTCGCGGTTGAGCTGCCCGATGCCGCCGCGCAGCTTGGCGATGGCGCTTTCCACATCCGCCTTTTCGCTTTCCATGCCGGTCGCCTGCGCGCTCAGCACTTCGAGCTCTTCGTCGGCGGCGAGGTTGACGCCCCCGAGGCGCTCGCGGTCGCCGCGCAGGCTCGTCAGCTTGCGCTCGACGGCGTGAAGATCGGGCATCGCTGCGCCCGGCTCCACTTCCGCCAGCGCAAGGCAGCTTTCCGGCGCGGCATCGAGCGTCTCGCGGATTTGCCGCGAGACGTCCTGGCGCCGCGTGCGCGCCGCTTCGAGACGCGCCTCCGTGCGTGCACGTCCTTCACGTGCCTCCGCGACGGCGGACTGCGCCGCACGCAGCGCCTGCACGCCTGCCTTCACGGCGGCGTCCGCCTCGGCGAGCGCATCCGCCGCGATCTGGCGCGCGCGCTCGGCGTCCGAAAGGGCGGTCAGGAGCGTGCCGCGCTTTTCTTCGATCATCGCCGGAACGTCCGCGAGGCCTTGCAGCTCTTGCTCCGTTTCCGCAAGCCGTGTCTTCAGGGTTTCGATCTGTTTTTCCGCGCCCGCGGAGCGGATCGTCCAGCGGTCGCGCTCGATGCCGATGGCGGCGCGACGATCGGCGCGCGCGCGACGCTCCCGCTCGATGTCCGCAACAGCCGCGCGGCACTCGGCAAGCTCGATGCGCCGTGCTTCCGCAGTGCTCTTCGCTTGGGAAAGCTCAGGTCCGGGATCCTCCGCCGCGGCGATGGCGGCAACGGCATCCTCCGCCTCGCGGGCGAGCTGCTGGGCGAGCGCCAGCTCCTCCTCCGCGCGCGTGCGTGCGCCCGTCACGGCGGCGAGCTTGCTCTCGGTTTCGCGGGCGGCACGCTCTATGGCGGTGAGGCTTTCGCGCGTCTTCGCCAGCATGCTCTGTGCCTCGCGGCCGAGCTGACGCAGGCGCTGCTCCTCGGTGCGCGCGGCGGCAAGTGCTTCGCTCGCCTCCCGTTCCGCTTCGGCGGTGGATGCGACGGCGGTGCGGGCCTCCGCCTCCTCCAGCTCGAGTAGCGAAAGACGGTTGCGCTCGGCAAGGCGCTGGGCGGCGGGCGTCGCCCCTTCGGCGGCTGCGGTGAAACCATCCCAACGCCACAGATCGCCGGCCCGCGTCACGAGACGCTGGCCCGGCTTCAGCAACAGCTGCAGTTTCCGTCCCTGTTCGGCGTCAGTGACGATGCCCGTCTGGCGCAGGCGGCGATCGAGTTCGGGCGGCGCCTTGACATGGTTTGCAAGCGGCTCGACGCCCGTGGGGAGGGCAGCATCCGAGCGCGCCACCTCGACATGGCGCCAGTGCACGGCCGCTTCCTCGGCGGCGGGTGCTTCGAGATCGTCACCGAGCGCAGCACCGAGGGCAGCTTCATAGCCCGGCGCGACGCGCAGCCGGTCGAGGATGGGCGGATAGTCCGGCTGCCGCGTGCCGATGAGCAGCTTCACCAGCGTCTCGCGCTCCGCCTTGAGAGCGGTGAGCCGCAGGCGCGCCTTGGAGCTTTCCTCCCGTGCCTGGTCCGCCGTGCCGATGAGCGCGCGCGCGTTGTCTTCCGCGGCAAGCGCCTGCACCTCCAGCTTGCTGATCTTGTCCGCGAGCTGCTGCCCGGCCTCGGTGATCTGCTGCAATTTTTCCGCATCGGGCGCACGGCCCGCGATCTCGCGCGCCTGCGCCTGCAACTCGGAAAGCTGGCGCGTGAGCTTCGCGATCATGCCTTGCCGCTCGGCAAGGTTCGCCTCCGCGCTGCGTTTGCGCGCATTATGATCGGCGACCTTTGTGGTCAGCTCGGCGAGCTGAGCCTCCGCTTCGCGCAGTATCTCCTGCGCTTCCTCCAGCCGTTCACGGGCATTGCGCTCGGCCTGCTCCGTCTGCGTATCGGCGTCGCTGAGCGCTTCGATCTCGCCTTCGAGGTCGTCGAGAATGTCGCGCGCTTCGGCAATCAACGCCTCCTCGCGCGCGCTGTCGCTCGCAAGCTGCGCTGCGCGGGCGCGCAGCTCCCGTTCGCGTTCGGCGGCCCGTTCGGCTTCCCGCTCGAAGTTCTCCTGTTCGATGCGCAGGCGGCCCAAGGCGGCGGCACGCTTGGCTTCCTCCTCGCGCAGCGGACCAAGCGCCTCCGCGAGCCGCGCTTCCTCGGCGAGAGCGCGCGCTTCCTCCTCCGTTGCCGTCGCGAGCACGGCGAGCGCGTTGCGCAAGCCCGCTTCCTCGGCATCGACGTGCGCCTGCGCATCGGTCCAGGAAAGATGCATCAGGAGCGCTTCGGAGCGGCGGATCGCTTCGGAGATTTCCTTGTAGCGCCGCGCAGCGCGCGCCTGCCGCTTGAGGCTCTCCACCTGGCTGTTGAGCTGGCCGAGCACGTCGGTGAGGCGGGCAAGGTTCGCTTCCGCCGCCTTGAGGCGCAGCTCGGCCTCGTGCCGGCGGCTGTGCAGGCCCGCGATGCCGGCGGCGTCTTCCAGAATGCGGCGGCGCTGCTCGGGCTTGGCGTTCACGATCTCGCCGATCTGGCCCTGGCGGACGAGAGCGGGGGAGCGCGCCCCCGTTGCGGCATCCTCGAACAGGATCTTCACGTCGCGCGCCCGCGCCTCGCGCCCATTGATGCGATAGGCAGAACCAGCTTCGCGCTCGATGCGCCGCGTGATCTCGATGGAATCGGAGTTGTTGAACTCGGCGGGCGCTCGGCGCGCCGTGTTGTCGAGGAAGATCGTCACTTCCGCGCTGTTGCGCGCCGGACGCCCGGTGGTGCCGGAAAAGATCACGTCGTCCATGGCGGCCGCGCGCATGCTCTTGTGCGAGGTCTCGCCCATCACCCAGCGAAGCGCTTCGAGCAGGTTGGACTTGCCGCAACCGTTGGGGCCGACGACGCCGGTGAGGCCGGGCTCGATGATGAGCTCGGTCGGCTCGACGAACGATTTGAAGCCCAACAGCCGCAGGCGTGTGATCTTCATCGCGGTTCCCAAAACGCAGCTAATCTGCCCGGCGAGGCGATGCGGTGGAGACACGCGCATCGCCGCTCGATGGCGGCAGCTAGAGCATTTTCCGACGAAGTGGATGCCGGTTCGTCGTAAGAAAATGCGACCAATCAACTACCTAGAGCGTTCGGTCCGATTCCATCGGATCGCAAGACGCTCTAGTTCGCGATTCCGGCCGATGCGGTGGCGCGCGCAGAGACGAGCGAATCGACCATCGTCCGGATATCCTCGATCGTGAGCTCCTTCTTCACCAGCCTATCGTTGATGAAGAAGTTGGGAGTGCCGATCACGCCGAGCTTGCGCCCACGGTCCTTCACCCACTTGAGCCCGTTGATCATGGCTTGATTCTCACGGCACGCGTCGAACTGCTGCCGTGTCATCCCCACTTGCGAGGCGACGTTGAATATAGGGTCGAGGCGCACGTCCTGCGAGACCCAGCTCGCCTGCTGCTCCATGAATTTACTATGCAGCGCCAGATACTTGTCCGGGGGCGCACAGCGCAACGCGATGGTTGCGGCGCCCGACGTCTTGCCGATGGGGAACTCGCGCAGAATGAATCGCACCTTACCGGTGTCGATGAATTCCTTCTTGAACTGCGGGAACGTCTTGAGGTGGAAATTGCGGCAGTGCGGACAGGTGAGCGAGGCGTATTCGACGATCGTCACGGGCGCATCGGTTCGCCCGAACGCCATCTCCGGCAGAGGACCGGTTTCCATGACATCGGCGAGGGTCGGGTTCTGGATGACCTCGCGTCCGCCGGCCGGCTTCTCCGTGGGATCGGCGAACGGATGGAATCGCGCCGGCCCGCTCGACGCGGTGTCCTCGGCCGTGGGATATGGGGAGTTGCCGCCGGCATCTCCCGCCTGTTCCGGCGAGAGCCCCGCCGTATTCGTCAGCGTAGCCCCGCCGCACCCTGCAATCGAGGCGGATAGCAGCAGTACGGCAAGGACGCCTATTCTCTTCACCGGCTCGGCGCTCAGCTCTTGGAAAGCAGCGGCTCGATGGCCGCGTCGAGCTTCTCCATCGTCGGCGCGCCGTCCAGCTTCTTTCCGTTGATGAAGAACGTCGGCGTTGCCGAGACCCCGAACACGTCCGCAGCGCGCGTGCGCCCGGCGGTGATGTCGTCAAGAAGCTTCTGGTCGGTCAGGCACTTGTCGAAGGATTCCTGCGTGAAGCCGGCCTGCTTGGCGATCTCGAACAGGCGCGGCACGGGGTTGCCCTCGCCGAATGCCCATTCCTTCTGCTTCTCGAACAGCACTTCGATAAGCGGGAACGTCTTGTCCTTGCCCGTGCAGCGCGCGAGCATCGAGGCCGCGGCGGCGAGGTTGTCGAGCGGGAACTCGCGGAACACGTAGCGGACCTTGCCCGTATCCACATACTTCTTCTTGAACTCGGGCCACACGTCCGTGGTGAAGTGCGCGCAGTGCCCGCAGGTCATCGAGGCATATTCGACGACGGTCACCTTCGCGTCGTCCGGGCCGAGCGCGAGATCCGGCAGGCCGACGGGCTTCATCAGCTCCGCAACCGGCACCTCGCTCGGGCCGCGCGACTGTGCGGCGAGGGGCAGTGCCAGGGCCGCGCCGATGGCGCCGGCGCAAAGCGCGGTGAGCACGGCACGCCGCGCAAGCTCAAATCGGCCGGATGAGATCTTGAATGCGGACACGTGCATGCTCCTTGGGAGTATTCGATTTTCGCAATGGCGCGCTTAGGGCCTGGGCCGGATTAGCACGCTACCGGGCGATGGAATAAGGCAAAAGCTGCCCTCCACCAAGTGAATGAAGCTTAAGCTTGGCTTAAGGACGGGGATTAGCCGGCCGCGCGCCGGGCCATCAGGCCGCTCTTGAGGTTGCTCAGCGCGAGCCGCAGCCGCTCGTCGGCGATGCCGGAAAGCTCGGGGGCGGAGCAGGGCGCCACCGTAATCGGCGCAGGCAACGGGCGCTCCGCGCGCTCGGGCAGCGGCGCCTGCAGGATGCGCAGCTCCGCAACGGCACGATAGCCGAAGTGGGCGTTGATGCGCTCCATGATCTGCTGGGCCTTGTATTGCACGTCGAGCGCCCGCGCCGGCTCCACGCGGATGACCAGCGTCGCTCCCGGTCGCCCCGCCGCGCCGTCCTCGGTCTCCCCGCCGAAATCGACGCCCCGCGGCCATTTCAGGCGCTCGGGCGCTGTGTAAGCCGCCACGTCCCGGCCGACGATCGCGACCCAGTCGGTGATCAGGGCCGCCGCTGCGAAACCGTACTTTTCGAACGCCTTGTGCGTCAGCTTGGGGATATAGCTTCCGACGGCGCGTGCCGCGATATAACCCCGCGCGCGGGCTTCGATGCGCCCGTTGCCCGTCCAGGAATTGGCGCGGATTGAAGGTCGGCGTGCCGTCGCTACGTTGCTGGCCATGGGGCTTTGTCCGCCGTCGAGAGTTTGCAGTGCGGTATTCGACGCTTACCATCAGGGGATCGATTCGCGGGCGCCGGGAGATGATCCCTTGACTGCTGTTGCGCGAAAGCAACTGCCGCTACGTCCGGCCGGACCGGACACGGTGGATGCGCTGCTGGGTTGGTACGACGAGGAGCGGCGCGAGCTGCCCTGGCGTGTCGCCCCGGGCAAGCGCGCCAATCCCTATCGCGTCTGGCTCAGCGAGATCATGCTGCAGCAGACGACGGTGAAGGCCGTCATCCCGTTCTATCTGCGCTTCCTCGCCCGCTGGCCCACGGTGAAGGCGCTCGCTGCCGCCCCACTCGATGACGTGCTCGCCGCCTGGGCGGGCCTTGGCTATTACAGCCGCGCCCGCAACCTGCATAAGTGCGCGATTACCGTGGCGGAGGATTACGGCGGCAAGTTCCCGAGCACCGTTGGCGAGCTGCAGAAGCTCCCGGGCATCGGGCCCTATACCGCTGCCGCCATCGCCGCCATCGCGTTCGGCGCCTCGGCAACGCCGGTGGATGGCAACGTCGAGCGGGTGGTCGCGCGCCTCTTCGCGGTGCGCCAGCCGCTGCCCAATGCCAAGACGGAGCTGAAGCGCCTCGCCGCCACCCTCACGCCCGAGCACCGCGCCGGCGACTTCGCCCAGGCGATGATGGATCTCGGCGCCGGCATCTGCACGCCGCGCAGGCCCTCTTGCCTCGTCTGTCCGGTGCAGTCCGATTGCGCAGCCGCCGCCCATGGGATCGCGGAGGCGCTGCCGATGCGGCTCGAACGGGCCGAGCGCCCGCAGCGGGTGGGTTACGCTTTCGTGGCGCTGAGCGAGGACGGACGCGTGCTGTTGCGCCGCCGTCCCGAAGCAGGGTTGCTCGGCGGCATGCTGGAGGTTCCCGGCAGCGAGTGGGGCGACCTGCTGCCGCCCTTGAACGAAACGCTCCGCACCGCGCCCGTGCGCGCCGACTGGTGGGCGGTGCCGGGCACGGTGGTGCATGTCTTTACGCACTTCCGCCTGGAGGTGATCGTCTACCGTGCGCTCGTGCCGGCCGACGCGACCTTGACGTTCTGGGCCGATCCCGACCGTTGCCAGTGGGTCGCGCGCCGTGATCTCCACGCCGCCGCGGTGCCGAGCGTGATGCGCAAGATCATCGCCCACGCCCTGACGGAAAACTAACCCCGCGGCGGGCGTCGGCGTTCGTTGAACCAGGAGCGGTATTCGGTCATTTTCTGACGCTGCGCGCCCGATGCGCGCTTCTTGCAGGTGGCGGCTTCGTCGCTGTCCGGCGCTGCGCCCCAACGCAATTCCACGCAGTCGTTGATATTGTAAGCCATCTCCAGATCGGGCGCGCGCGCGACGACATCCTTGAGCGTCAGCGGCCAAAGAGAGCCGTCGGTGCGCGTGTATTCGAATTTGCGCGCGGCGAGCTCGCTGGCGAGCACGCTTTCGAGCTCCGCCTTTACGTCGGCCGCGGTCTTGTCCTTCGGCATCGCGTAGCGCTCCGGCCGGCGCGCCACGCGCTCAGGGAAACCGCGCACGACGTCGGTTGCGATCAGCAGGCGTAGGTCGCGCGAGGGCGTGGCGAAGTCTTCCCACGCGCCCGTCGTCTCGAAGATGGATGCGCCATCCGGCATCGAGACTTCGCCGCCGCCTTTGATCTGATATTGGCGGCCGTTCTCCACCGACGTCACGCGCGCACGCACCTGCTCATCGAGCGCGGTGATTGCTTCGCGGATCGCCCGCAGCGGATCGAGCGGATCGGGCGACATCAGATCGTCCATGCGGTCATAGAAATCCTCGACTCCGAGCTGCGACTGCTCGAGCGAGAAATCCGCATAGTCGGGGTTTTTCGCGATCTCCGCGTTCGTCAGCCGCCGCAGTTTGCCGTCGCGGCCGGCGACGACGGGCCGGAACCGCTTGAAGCCGGGGCTGCCGAGAGCAGGGTCCTGCGCGAAAAGGAAGTTGCCGCGCCAGAAGCGCTTGCGCGCAATGGTGCCGTCGGGCTGCCCGTCGACGGCGAGAATGACGCCCGCGCTATCGGCCGTCTGCGGCACCCGCTTTGCGATCACCAGCAGGTGGCCGTAGGGATCGGCGTAGACGGTGCCGGGCCGCAGGTTCTCCGCTTTCAGCGGCACGGGATAGTAGTCGCTGCGATCATCGTCGGCGGCCGTGCGCCCGGAGCCGGAGTGCACGCCGTTGGCAACCGTGTTGCGCAGGTAATAGCCGAATGAGGGCACGAGCCCCGGCGGCCGCAGGGATACCTTCGTCTGCGGCGGGGGCTTTGCCGATGTTGACCCTGTGAACAGCCCGAAGAAATCCGCCGGCGGAGGCGTCTTCGGCGCGGGCGGCTCCGGTGGCGGCTCTTCGTTGGCGATGTTCCACCACACCGGGCATTGCGGAGGCTTGCCGCCGCCGCCCCGCGTGCACTTCGCGTACCCGTAAGGCAGACCCATCTTGAATGCGAAATAGGCGCGCAGGAAATAGGGAAGGTCGGCGCAGTCGGGCCGGATGACGAGGCCCTTCTGGTCTTCGCCGAGGCCGAGATGATTGAAAAGGACATTGCGCTGCCGGTCACGCAGGACCTCGTGCAACGCCTTCCACGACGGCGCTTCCTCGAGCGGTGCGTCGAACAGTTTCTCGATCCAGGCCGAGTAGATGTTCTCCATCGAGCGGTCCCACGCCGCACGCACCGGCCATACGCTCGCGTTCGTCTGCCGCGGCGGCGCAGCCGCGGCGCGGCGCACTTCGATGGGGCGGGTGATCGTCGCGCACGCGTCCGTCGCACCATCGCGCGTCAACTTCGCCTGCCAGGTTCCCGCGGCGGGCGAGGCCACCTCGGCGGACCAGAAGTAGGGCGGGCCGCCGTGCCGCTCGCGCGTCGTAACAGCAATTTTGCCGTTAGGTGCAACGAGCGAAAGCTCCCCGTCGAGCGCGTTCTCGACGGTGAAGATCACCCGCAGCGGCGCGCCCTTCCAGGGCGAGTTGGGAGAGGCGAGCACCGCGATGCCGGCGTCCTCGCATTTGGCCGCCGGTGGCTGCGCCCGTGCGTGCGAAGCGGCGGACAGCATCGCGATCAGCGACAGCGTCGCTACGGCAAAACGGCAGTTGGGAAACACCAGATCCCCCTCGATCCTCCGACGGCTGCACTAGAGTGCTTCCGGAAAAGTGGGAAACCGGTTTTCCGACAGGAAGCACGATAGATAGAGAGTGCTTCCGAAAAAGTTGGCGCCGGTTTCCGATCAGAAGCACGCAAGCAAAAGCGTAGAGCCGCTCCATGATTCCATGAAAGTCGACGGCTCGAGCAGCATAGTGGCAGGACTTTGGCTTAAATCATGGCGAAACCGCCGTTCCGTCCACAAATGAAGCCGATATCCGGCGCTCATCGCGGGTATTTCGGCGTCGGGATGTGTTTTGCGGTTAACGGCAGGGCCGTCGGCAGCGCTGCGCGCTGCATAACGCGCCAACAGGCGCATATCTTCGAGCGGTAGCCTTCAGGCCGCGACGTCGTCCGCTTTCCAAGCGGCGTTGCCGCGCAGCATGAATGCTCTCAGCGCCTCTATTTCGAGCGGCGGCGCGATCACATAGCCCTGCACGTAGCCCACGATCCCCGTCGCGCGGAGCAGGTTGAGGCGCGTGAGGGTTTCGACGCCCTCGACGATGATCGAGCGGCCCGTCGTCTTCACCATCTCGATCACCTGCACGAGCATGCGGCCCATGATGCTGTCCGGCGGCGACATGGCGAACGAGCGGTCGAGCTTCACGCCATCGACCGGAAGGCGCGCCACGCGCTCGATGCTCGAATACCCGGTGCCGAAATCGTCGATGTAGGTTTTGACGCCCGCGGCAGCGAGTGCTTCGACCGTAGCCTGCGCCTTTTCCAGATCGATGTCGTGGAATTCGATGAGCTCGATGGCGACGCGGAAGCGATGCGGCTGATTCAGGAACTTCGCAAAGATCTTGAGCAGCCGCCCGCTGTCGAAATCGCAGGCGAAGACGTTGAAGTTGACCTCGAGCGGATGCGAGCACGGCGGAGGATGTTCGTTGAGATCGGCGAATGCCCGGTCCGCTACCATCTGCGTGAACTCGGCCGTGCGCTTGGCCTTCACCACGATGTCGATGAAGTTGGCGGGGCTGACCACCGTTCCATCGACGTCGACCCACCGCGCGAGGGCTTCGACGCACGCGACCTCGTCCGAGCTGATGTCCACGATCGGCTGATAGAGCACCAGCACCGACTGGGTATCGAGACGGCGCAGGAAGCGCGCTTCGAACGACCAGTAATCCCGCAGCCACCGAACGATCGTGAACGCGCAGATCCAGGCGAACATCGCCGTCAGCACGACCGTGGAGGAAAGGATGGTGATGGAACTGCGCGCCCAGCCGATGAGGTCGGCGCGGGAGGCGACGCAGTGCAAACCCTGGCTGTCGCAAGCGATCGAGGAGACGGTGGTGAGACGGCGCATCCACGTTTCCGGCTTCTTGCTGATCAGCTCCTTATAGAGGTTCTCCGTGCCGGCAATGGTCCAGACCCGGTCGCCGGAGCGGGCGACCAGCTCCCGGCTGAGCCATCCGACCTCGTTCTCGCTGCCGTAGGGCGGAATGGCGACCGCAAAGTCTCCGATCTGCGCGATCGTACCGACGGCATCGGTAAGGCCGATCGGTCCGAGGTTGCGCTGGATCCGCCAGCTGATCCGTTCGGGGCCGCTGGGTGGAACGTCCTCCTCGCCGAGGAATACGCGCTCGGTGAAGCTCGCTCGGGATGTGGAGCAGCTCACATAGCCGCTGGGGGCGTAGAGAAACTCGTTGAGGCCATCGGCGAGGAAGGCGATGTGCTGCATCTGCGCCAGGAACGCGTGCGAGCAGGGAGGAGACGTCGCATCCCGCTGCATGAGTTGAAGGGCTTTGTTGACGCTGTGCCGAATGGTGTCGGTTCGGGCAATCTCGGCCCGCTGATCCTGCGCGACGAGGCTCGCAACCTGCCAATTGACGAAGCCATAGCCGATCACCAGCAGGACAGAGAAAATGCCCGCTAACAGTACGAGGTATATCAGGCGCTGGTGTCGGCCAGCGACCAGGGCTTTCGCGAGTGCGGACATGGCTCTTCGTCTGCGACCTGAACAGGCGCTTTTGGGCTAGGAGCCACATCGTCCCTGCGAACGTTGAATATTAGGTATGCGCGCTGCGCAAATCTGGGCTGTATCCAGCGGTCGATGCAACGTGAGCCGCTCTTGGCGCCGGCCCGTCATCCCGGCAAAACAGACGAAAAACGCCCCCCAGGCCGAACCCGGAGAGCGTCTTCGTCTTTCGATGCTTCAACTTGCCGCGGGGATAAGAGCATCCGCCGGGCAGGCTTCGGGGCTGGGCTTACTTGCCGCCCTTGCCGACCACGGCGAGGTGCACGTGCTGCAGGCCGGAGAAACCGAGCGCGCTGGCGGCGCCCTTCGAGAGATCGATGACGCGGCCCTTAACGAACGGTCCGCGGTCGACGATGGTGACGACGATCGAACGGCCGTTGCGCGGGTTCTTCACGCGAACCTTGGTGCCGAAAGGCAGGGTGCGGTGGGCGGCGACCATGGCGCCCGAGCTGTATGAGCGGCCGCTGGCCGTAACCGACAGGTCCGAATAGTGCGAAGCAATTCCCGATTGGGCGCTGGCGCCATTGATGGACAGCATGGCGGCGATAGCCACGGCGAACGTTCCGACAGATAGGGCGTGCATGAGACCTCCCTGGGTTGCTTATGGGGACGGGGGCTTCTTGCATGGCTGACTTCGTGAAGGAATATTCAGTGTCTTCAAAGTGATGCAATCTGCTGCAATATACTTTTTGTTAACTTGAGAAATGCCCCCTGGGCCGGGGATTCATCGCCTTCCGGCAGGTGATGGGCACGCTGCAATTTGTCGCCCTGAATTAACGCTGACGAGCACAATTGAACGCTGTGTCAATTGAAATGGGCCGCAAACGTGGCCCGGCTGGCGCCTAGCGGATGGTTGCCGGCTTCGCGCCTTTGCGGGATGCAGCCGGTATCTTGCGCGTCCCTTTCACAGACTTTGTCGCGGCCTTGCGACGCGGGGGCGGCTTCCCCAGGTCGCCCGTCCCGCTGGAATCGTTGGCAGGATGTCGGCGCGCCGACTGGCGCAGAGCCTCCTTCAAGCCGGCGGGGCGGCCGTGCTTCTTCAAAAGGTCGCGGAAGGCCTCATCGGCCAGCTCCTGCATGTCCTTCATGGAGTCGCGTCCGAGAAGCTCTAGCGCCTGCAGGATCTCACGGTCGAAAGCGATGAGCTTGCGCGGCTCGGCGCCTTCGGTCCGGGCGAATTGGGAGGAACGAGAGGGGCTCTTTCTCTCCGGCATCGTCTTCTCGCGGCTCACTCAGCGCCGGCTTCCGGTGTCCACTTTTCCGGAAGCACTCTCTATCCACCGTGCTTCTGATCGGAAAACCGGTGTCCACTTTTCCGGAAGCACTCTCAGGAAGCGCGCTTCTTGGCCCCGCGGCGCGGGGCCGGGGCGCGCCGGGCGGTCGAACGGCTGGCTTTCGCTTTGCCGCCTCCGGCCTTGCCGCCCTCGCCGATCGATTTACGCAGCGCCGACATGAGATCGATGACCTTGGCGCTGCCCGGTGCGGCCTCCTCGTGCGGCGCCTTGATTTTCTGGCCCTTGAGCTTCTTGTCGACCAGCGCGCGCAGCGCCGTGGCGTAGTGGTCCTCGAACTCCTCGGGCGTGAACTCGCCCGTCTTGCGCTCGATCAGCTCGACCGCGAGATCCACCATCTCCTTGTCGGGTTTCGCGTCGGGAACCTCGTCGAAGAACTGCGCCGGCTCCTTCAGCTCGTCCGCATAGCGCAGCATCTCCATGAGCAGCCCGTCTCCGAGCGCCGTGATGGCGACGAGCCACTCGCGCCCGGCGATGGTGAGCTGCGCGAGTCCCGCCTTCGCGGTTTTCTTGAGGGCGTCGCGGATGACGACGTAACCCTCCGCCGAGTGCTTGTCGGCGGGCGCGATGAAATACGGCCGCTCGAAATAGCGTGGGTCGATCTCCGCGACATCGACGAACTTCACGAGGTCGATGGTCTTTTTGCTCTCGAGCTTGACGGCGTTGATCTCGTCCGGATCGAGCGTGACGTAGGTGTCCGTGCCGACCTCGTAGCCCTTGACGATATCGGCGCTTTTCACCTCCCCGATGCCCTGCACGGTCTTGGTGTAGTTGATGCGCCGGCCGGAAGGCTTATGGATCTGCCGGAAGGAAATCTCCGACTTCGTCTCGACGGCGTTGTAGATCTCGACGGAGATCGAAACGAGGGAAAGGCGTAGGAAACCTTTCCAGTATGCACGCGCGGCCATCGTCTGCTCCGCAACCAACGGGGAATGCCGCCTCCACCTTAGGACGCCAATGATAACAAAAAAGTTCCCCGGTCCGCAGGGGAGCGGAGAGCCGGGAGCACCGTCGATCCGGCCGTTTGTCCCTGCCGATACCCCCGCTATCTGGACGATCCTGGAGCCGATCATCCGTGAAGGCACGACCTATGCCCTTGCCCGGGACATGCCGGAAGCGGAGGCGCTGGCCTATTGGAGCGGAGGGCGGGCGGTGTTCGTCGCCGAGGTCGGAGGCGTGATCGCGGGCACGTACACGCTCGCCCCCAACCAGCGCGGCGGCGGAGACCACGTCGCCAATTGCGCCTATGCCACCGGCCCCGCCTGGCGGGGCCACGGGATCGCGCGGACGATGGTTGCCCATTCGCTAGAGGAGGCCCGGCGGTGCGGCTTCGCCGCGATGCAGTTCAACTTCGTCGTCAGCACGAACGCCCCGGCCGTTCACCTGTGGCAGGCGTTCGGCTTCGCAATCGTGGGCCGCCTGCCTCGCGCTTTCAGGCACCCCCAGCAGGGTCCGGTCGATGCCCTCGTCATGTTCCGGGAGCTGTAGCCGGCTGCGGCCTTGGCACCCGCCGTATGATCGGTCCTGTGGCGCTTATTGGCGCGGCGGCGTGGCATACCGGTCACCCTTAGTTAAGCAACCGTTGTTACTTTCTCAGAATGAGGCGCGGGGGGAAAAAGGCGTTCCGTGTTCTCACCGGATCAACGAGGAAGAACATGCGGACCACCATCGCTCTCGGCTCGGCGGCCTTCGCCGCCCTGGCACTTCTCACCGTCCCCCATACGGAGGCGAGGGCTGAGTTTTACCGCACACCCTCGGGCGAGGTGAAATACCGCCGCCTGCCGCAGGATTTCCAGGGCCCGTACTACTTCTATTACAAGGGCTACGCTTATCCCTACTACCCGGGTCTCGCCTACCGTGAGCGCACCGGCGAGCTGCGTCCCACGGACGTGCCGCACCGCGAGCGCGTGCAGCGCTAACGGCCGTCAGGGCTTAGGAGAAGGGCTTTCCGGGGCTTGCCCGCCTGAGCGCAGGCGGTCGCCCTGTGCGGCCATTCCGGCCCCCATAGCAGCGCCCGCGATTCATCGCCGGCGACGGAAGCGTCACTGATTGACGGCGACGGGTCCCTCGTCACCATCGAACTCGAACCGCGACGGATCGAACGCCGGCCGGCCTTCGGTCTCGGCAATCCGCTGCGCGCGCCGCTTCAGCACCGGCAGCATCCTGTGCGCGAGCCAGATCGTGCGGCGCGTTGCCCCCGGATCGATGAGATGCGTCGTCGGGATCTTCAGCCCGCGGCAGCGCAGCACGTAGCCGATCGGCAGCTCCAGCTCGTCCTGCATGGCGATCATCTCCGCATAGAGCTTTGCAGCCGGCGAGATGATGGTGCCGAAGCCGTTGCGCGGCTGGGCCCAGCCGATGATGTAAAGGTTCTTCACCGTATCGGGGAACGCCCCGCCGTAGACCTGTACGACGCCGTCCTCGATGGGTACGAGGTTCTTCGACAGGAAGGGGAGCGAATTGTTGAAGCCCGTGGCTGCGACGACGAGATCGTACTCGCCGACGCTGCCGTCGTTGAAATGCGCCTTCGTGCCTGAGAAGCGGACGACGTCCGTCCGCGGCTTGATGCGCCCCTGGCGCAGATAGTTCAGCACGTCGGTGCCGAAGGCAGGGTGGCGTTCGAAGAGTTTATGGTCGGGCTTCGGCAAGCCGTAGCGGCGGTAATCGCCGATGAACACGCGCACCAGCCCGCGCAGGATGAGGCGCTGCAGCGGCACCGGCAGCCCCCAGATCGGCAGGTCGGTCAGCGGCCGCCCAAACGCGGTCTTGGGCAGGAACCAGTAGCCCGAGCGCAGGCTCCAGTCGCAGGAAGCGCCGACCCGCGCCGCCTCGCACGCGATATCGCAGCCGGAATTTCCCCCGCCGATGACGAGCACGCGGCGGCCCTGGAGCTGCTTGGGCTCCTTGTAGTCCGAGGAATGAATAAAGCTGCCCGTGAAGCGGCCGCGATAGCGCGGCATGCGCTTGTCCCAGTGGTGGCCGTTGCAGACGACGACGCCCTTATAGATGCGCTCTTCGCCGTCCTCGAACGCCACCTTCCAGCTTTCATCCGCTAAAGGTACGGCGCGCACCACCTTGCGGCGAACCTCGATGCTGGAATCGAGGTCGCGGTCGTGCGCGAAGCTTTCGAGATAGCGCAGCACCTGTGTGCTGCTGGGAAAATCGGGGTAATGGGCCGGCATTGGATAGTGCGTGTAGCCGGTAGATTTTTTCGAGGAGACGATGTGTACGCCCTGATAAACCCCGTGGCGCCACAATCCTCCGATGCCGTCGCTCGCATCCACCTGGTCGAATTGGATGCCGCGCTGCTTCAGCGCATCGGCCATCGCTAAACCGATGGGCCCCGCGCCTATGACAAGCAGGCGGTCGGCTGTGATCGCGTTGCGACGCATCACCTGTCCCGGGAATAAGCTTATGCGTGGAGACCTGAATTAGACCCAGACGTTGCGCCCGTCCACTGCGTCTTCACGCCCCTGTTCGTATTACCGGTTGACAACGTCGAACGGGCGCCAAGGTCCCAACCCCGACGCCCGTTCGTGCATAAATTTATTGCAGGCGCGCAATAGCGCCTTGATTATTCAACGGCATTCACGCCGGGGCAGTGAGCCCGAGCTGCCGCTTTGCCTCCTCGCGGAGCAAATCGATCGGCTTCAGCTTGCCTTCCGCCTCGAAGTGCCAGTAGGTCCAGCCGTTGCAGGCGGTCTTGCCCTGCGCGATGGCGCCGAGGCGATGAATGGAGCCCTGATTGCCGCCCCAGGCGAGCGTGCCGTCCGCCTTCACCTCCGCTTTGACGCGCTTGCGTGAATCCAGCAGCGTCGATCCGGGCGAGAGCAGCCGCATTTCGACGATCTGGCCGAAAGGCACGCGCGGCTCGGCACGCTTGCTGCGCGCGGTTTCGAGCGCGGATGGCGGCAACGGCACGACGCGCTTGATGCGTTCCTCCGCGGCCTTCGCATAGTCCGGGTCGCGCTCGATGCCGATGAAGCGGCGGCCGAGCTGCTTTGCGACCGCACCCGTGGTCCCGGTGCCGAAAAACGGATCGAGGACGACGTCGCCCGGCCTTGTCGTTGCGAGCAGCACGCGCTGCAACAGGGCTTCCGGCTTCTGCGTCGGGTGCGCCTTGCGCCCGCCATCGTCCTTGAGACGCTCAGGGCCCGAGCAGATCGGGATCAGCCAGTCGGAGCGCATCTGCAAATCGTCGTTGAGCGCCTTGAGGCTTTCATAATTGAAGGTTGCCCGCGAGCGCTGATCGCGCGCGGCCCAGATCAGCGTCTCGTGCGCATTGGTGAAACGCTTGCCGCGAAAGTTCGGCATCGGGTTCACCTTGCGCCAGATGACGTCGTTCTGGATCCAGTAGCCGAGGTCCTGCAACGCAACGCCGAGGCGGAAGATGTTGTGATAGGAGCCGATGACCCAGAGGGCGCCGTCCGGCTTCAGCACGCGGCGCGCTTCGGCGAGCCATGCGCGCGAGAACTTGTCGTAGTCGGCAAAGCTGGCGAACTTGTCCCACGCGTCGTCGACGCCGTCGACACGCGTATTGTTGGGACGCATGAGGTCGTTCGTGAGCTGCAGATTGTAAGGGGGGTCTGCGAAGACGAGATCGACGCTGGCGTCGGGGAGTTTTTTCAGAGCGGTGATGCAATCACCGACGATGACGCGATTGGCCGGAGCGGCCACGGGGGAACGACGCAGAACCATTGGGACGCAACTCTCGCAAACAGACTTCGAACACGGGGGAATCCGCGCTCCGGAGAGCCCGGAGCCAAGGGGAGTCTAGCGGCGCGCGGAGTCCCTTGGCCAGCAATTTATCGGTTGCCGATGCAGAGGCGAGTCTAATCAAGCACTTGGACTCGTTGGAAATCTATACAACCGGGAGTCCGGCTGCGCGAAATCGGCCGCAAGCGATTGCGCATCTTCGCGGTGCGTTAAGTGAAGATCGGCGAAAAGGTAGCGTCCCGTATCGGAGAGCCAGAACATGCAACGCCGAAACTTCCTCAAGGTATCTGCGCTTGCGCCCATGGCCGCCGCGCTCGGCTCCGCGCCAGCCTCTGCTGCCGCCGATACGCAACGTCTTGCGCAGTTGGCCGATGAATTGGATGCGCGCCTCTTCTCCGACGGTCTGGCAGTGCCTCTCGCCGCGACCCACACGCCCTCGCCGCTCGCATCGGGGCTCGATCGCACGCTGGTTCTCGGCGGGGGCGGCGAATGGTACGTCGCCTGGTATTGCGGCTTCTTCCATGGGCTGCTCGAGCAGGGGATCGACGCCTCGGTCTTGGCCGAGATGATCGTTGGAACTTCGGCGGGATCGTACGCGGGCTCCTCGATGGCCAGCGGTCATTTCCACCGACTACGCGACGAGTTCGATTTCTTCGGGCACTTCCCCGGTCTCTTCGCGCGTCTTGCCCCGGTGAGCGATCCCAACGCGAGCCAGCAGCGGGCACAGAAGATCAACGCCGCCGCGAAGGACGGCTCGCGTGCCACGCGGCAGATCATCGGCCATGCCGCGCTGGCCGCCGACAATCACCTCAACGGATCGGCGGTCGAGCGCGTCGCGGCATTTCTCACCGGCGACAGCAAAACCGGCTGGCCGGCAGCGAAGATGCATACCACCGCCGTCGACTGTTACACCGGCGAGCGGGTCGTCGTCTCACAGGTATCCGCGCGCAGAAACGGCATCCCGCTCGCCCATGGCGCCGCGGCGAGTTCGTCGCTGCCGGGTGTGATGGGCCCGACGCTGCTCGGTCAACGCTACTGCATGGACGGCGGCATGTGCTCCAACCCGGCGCACGTCGATCTCGTCGCCGGCGCGAAGCGTGCACTGATCATCACGCTGAACGACGGCCTGAAGCCGCCGTTCCTCACCGGCATTCCCCATCCCATCGCTGAGAACATCCGGCAGATCGAAGCGGTCGGGACCAAGACGCTATGGATCAAGGCCGACCCGCCGGACGTCAATCTGCTCGACCCGAAGCAGATTTCGCCGGCAATTCGCATTGGATACGACCGCGCAAAGCGCGAGGCCGAGGCGATCAAGGCCTTCTGGGCGTAATCCCTGTGACGGCTTTGCACGGGTGGAGAAGGCCGCCTACGCGACCTCTTCTTCCGCAACGTCTGCGGGGATGAGGCCAAGCGCCAGCTGCACCGCGCGGAACGAGCGGCGATGGTGCACCGTCACGCCGAGCCGCTTGATCGCGGCGTGATGCTCAGCCGTGCCGTAGCCCTTGTGGCGCTCGAAGCCGTATTCGGGATGCAGCCCGCCGAGCTTCACCATCATGCGGTCGCGCGTGACCTTGGCGATGATCGAAGCCGCGGCGATGGAGAGGCAGCGCGCATCGCCCTTCACCACCGTTCGCGACGAGCATTTGAGCTTCGGCGCGCGATTGCCGTCGATGACTGCGAGCTTCGGCGTTTGCGGGAGCTGCGAAATGGCCTGCGCCATCGCCCACATGGTGGCATGCAGGATGTTGATCCTGTCGATCATCTCCACGTCCGCAACGCCGACGCCGATGATGGCCGTCGCGCGGATGCGCCCGTAGAGCACTTCGCGCGTTTCGGGATCGAGCACCTTGGAATCGTCTATGCCGTCGGGGATGCGCTCGGGATCGAGGATGACGGCCGCGGCAACCACCGGGCCTGCCAGCGGGCCCCGGCCCGCCTCGTCGACACCGGCAATCGGGCCGCCGTGCAGCTGCAGTTCGGCCGCCTCCAGCTCGAAGGTCGGTCGCGGTCTAAGCTCGGCGGTCGCGTTCCCCATCGGGGGAAGTTCCGCCGCCCCGGTCCGCAAGTCAAAGAGACTTGCGCTTCAGCCTGAGGAAAACTCTCAGAAAAGCGGCATTTGTTGCCCCTGGAGCACGGGCCGGCGGAAGAGGTCGGTGCGCAATTCCGAGCGGTCGGTGTTGAGGCCGAGGCGTTTGACCGCCAGGCGGAAGCGCATTCCGATCTGCTCCGCATAGGGCCCCGACCCGCGCTGCCGGATGCCGAATTCGGATGTGTAGTCGCGGCCGCCGTGCATCCCTTGCACGAGGTGCATGACCCGGTCCGACCGGTCCGGGAACTCCGATGCCAGCCATTCGCGGAAGAGCGCCGCGATCTCCAGCGGCAGCCGCAGCATCACGTAGCCCGCTGAGCGCGCGCCCGCCGCCTTTGCCGCCTCGAGGATCCGTTCGATCTCCGGATCGGTGAGCCCGGGGATGATCGGCGCCACCATGACGGTCGTCGGGATGCCCGCTTCGGCGAGCTGGCGCACGGCGTCCAGCCGCCGTTGCGGGGTCGGCGCCCGCGGCTCCATCGCCCGCGCGATCTTTGGATCGAGGGTCGTCACCGAGATGCACGCGCGAACGAGATGGCGTTCCGCCATACGCTGAAGGATGTCGATGTCGCGCGTAATCAAAGCCGACTTGGTGACGATGCCGACGGGATGATTGGTCCGGTCCAGCACCTCCAGCACCGAGCGCATGACGCGCCGCTCCCGCTCGATCGGCTGATAGGGATCGGTGTTGGTGCCGATCGCCATGCATGCGGGTGTATAGCGTGGGTTCGAAAGCTCCTTCTCCAGCAGCGCCGCAGCGTTGGTGCGCGCATAGAGTTTCGTTTCGAAGTCGAGCCCTGCCGAATGGCCGAGGAAGCAGTGCGTCGGCCGCGCGAAGCAATAGATGCAGCCGTGCTCGCAGCCGCGATAGGGGTTGATCGAGCGATCGAATGAAATGTCGGGACTGTCGTTGCGTGTGATGATGGTGCGTGCAGGATCGTCGAATACCGTCGTCTTGAAGGCGTCGAGGTCGGCAAGCCCCTCCCAGCCATCGTCAAATGCTTCCCGGCGCTCCTCTTCGAAACGGCCCGTATGGTTGGAGCGCGCGCCGCGCCCGCGCCGTCGCTCGTCCTCGACGAGGCCGCCGGGTGTCGCAACGGGCTTCGGGAACGCTTTTTGCTGCCGTGCCAAATTGTTCTCCGCTTGCTCGGCCGGCATGGGCTGGCGCACACACGCGACCTTCGCCAGGGCTGAACCCTAGCACCCCATCCAGAACAAAACAAGAACAATAATCAATGCGGCGCCGGCCTCGGCCGCCCGGAACGCGGCAATCGCCGTTGAGTCAGGAACCCGCCGGAGGGGCTGCTCAGCGCGGCTGCCGGGGGGACTTTTCTCTGACCTGCCGGCACGCCGCTTCGGCACCCCGCAGCGCCGCCGCCGCAGCAAATTCCTCGGCGGTCGTAATTTCGCCGCCAGAGTTCGATGTTTTTGTCCTGGATCAGCGCTTTACGGGGGTGAAAGCTGTGACCGCCACTTCGGTTCAGGTCATGTTCGCGGGCTTTGCCTCCGTGACGCCGTCACCGGGCGCCAAGGACGCCGATGCGGCTCTCGCGTCGGCCCCGGGTGTCCACCGGCACGGCAAAGACGATACGGCGAAAAGGAACCCGGAGACGCCGCTCACCGTGAGCCGCATACCGGTCAAGATGCAGCTTCGGTTCCCGGCGCCGCCCGTCGGACGCGTCTCTTCGTTCGAGGTTTTTTCCAAGGCAGCGCAGAGCGAGACGCGGCGCCATCGCCGCGCCGGAGCGCTGTTAGCAACGTTTGGGATTTTGACGGTTTTCGCGCCGCGCGGAGCGGACATTCGTATTTGACAGTGGTAGGTATGCATCGCTCAGGTGAGTACGCAGGGGGTCACTTCCATGGCGCAGACGCAGGTGCAGTTCACGCCCGTTCAGGTTCTCCAGGCCGCAAAGCGCGCCGAGGCCGAGGGCAAGATGGACTATGCCCTACAATTCTATCGCCACCTCGTGGAGCAGCATGGGAATTCGCCTGAAGCCCAGGCAGCGCGCGAGGGGCTCTTCCGCATCGCCGAGTGGCGTTGGGGGGAAGCACGCGTCACCCACGGCCGGGAAGCCGGCAGCCAGGGCGCGGCCAATCCGCAGGGTGGACAGCCGCAGGCGCAGCAGCAGAGGCCTGCGCCGGGTCCGGCTCAAGCCCACGGCGATCAGCGCGCCTACCACGCTGCCGGCTCGGACAATGCTTCCGAGGAGTATCACGCAGAGGCGGCGGGCGCGCTGCCGCAGATCGTTTCCCGCCGTCGCGCCGGGACGGAGCGGCCCTCGTACGAGCCCCGTTTCCGCATCGCTCAGCTGGCAGCGCACACGCTCAGCGGCATCGGCTGGCTGACGCTGCTGACCGGTATCATCGGCGTCATCGCGGCCGTGGCGGGCCTCGTCACCGAGCTTTCGGCGGCGGTCATGGGGCTGCCGCTGGGCGTGCTGATCGGCGTGCCGTTCGTGGTGATCGGCCTTGCGCTCGCCGTTGGCGGTCAGGTCGCCTCCGCCATCTTCGACGGCACCAACGCCGCGCTCGAACGGGCAGCCGTTGCGCGCGCTCAGGCGGGCTACTGAGCGCCGGCTCACCCGGTCATTCGCGCGAACGATCCGGCCACGGCATGGGCGAACGGCCGGCGCTAGCCCTTCGTCTCCTTCATGCGGGGCATGATGTCGACGAGGTTGCAGGGCCGGTGGCGGCTGTCGAGCTGGTATTTGAGAATGCCGTTCCACGCGTCCCGGCATGCGCCCGGCGATCCCGGCAGGCAGAAGATATACGTGCCGTTCGCAGTGCCGCCGCAGGCACGCGACTGGATCGTCGATGTCCCCACGCTCTGGAACGAGAGCATGTGAAAGACGACCGAGAAGCCCTCGATCTCTTTTTCGAAAAGCGGGCGCACGGCGTCGGGCGTCACGTCCCGTCCGGTGAAGCCGGTGCCGCCCGTCGTAATGACGGCGTCTATGTCCGGATCGGCGATCCAGCTCTTCACGAGCGCGCGGATCTTTTCCACGTCGTCCGTGATGATCTCGCGCTGCGCCAGCGTATGCCCCGCGGTTCCGATCAACTCCTCCAGCGTGTCACCCGATTTGTCGGAGCCCCGGTCGCGCGTGTCCGAAACGGTCAGCGTTGCGATGCGCAGCGGCCGGAAGGCGATGCTTTCGTCGATCCTTGAAATGGACATGACAGCCCTTTGCGTTGAATGGAATGAGGCTCAGGCCTTCAGTGCCGCCTTCACGGCAAGCAGGTCGCGCCAAGCCATGCCTTTGGCGGCGGGCGTGCGCAGCAGGTAGGCGGGATGCAGCGTAGCCATGGCCTTTACCGGCTCTCCGCCCACATCCAGCGTACGCCACTTGCCCCTGAGACGCATGATCCCCTCCGGCACATCGAACAGCTGCTTCGCCGCCGAGCCGCCGAGCGCCAGCACCACCCTCGGCGCGACGAGCGCGATCTGCCGCTCGAGAAACGGCCGGCAGGCGAGAGCTTCCTGCGGCGTCGGCGTGCGGTTCCCCGGCGGGCGCCAATAGACGATATTGGTGATGTGGACGTTGGCTTCGCCCATGTCGATGGCGGCGAGCATCCGGTCGAGAAGCTGCCCGGCGCGGCCGACGAACGGCTTGCCTTCGAGGTCTTCATCGCGCCCCGGTGCCTCGCCGACGATGAGCAGCGGTGCCCGCTCCGCGCCGCGGTAGAAGCACAGGTTCTTGGCGGTCGCCTTTAGACCGCAGCCGTCGAAAGTGGAGAGCGCGGCACCGAGATCGGCGAGGGTGCGCACGCTCGACAGATTGACGCGGGGCTCGAGCGCCAAAGGTGCCGCAGGCGCACCGGAGAACTGCCGCGCCGGCGGCGTCTGGTGCATGGGACGCGCCGCGGGGGATGCGGGAACGTATCCTTGACGTGGAGCGGCGGCGGCAGGCGGCGAGCCCGGGGCCGGCGCGCGCTGGTGAGTGGAGCTTGCCGCCGCACCAGAGGCGCTGTCCGCGCTCGTCGGCATGGAAAAGCCGCTTCCGGGCGCCGTCTCGCCGCGCGCCATCCAGTCGACGGGTTCTTCCGCAAGCGCCGCATCGACACCCATCGCCGCATACCAGGCGAGGATGCGCCCCGCAGCGCGGCGAGCGGCCATCCCAGGTGTTTTGTCGGAAGCGCTGTCAGAACCCATGGCGCAGCACCATATAGTGCTGCACGGCCCGCTCAATAGCGCGCGCGCCGTCACATCTCCCATCATCGGCCCCGAATTGCGGCCCCGCGGCGCTTGACGCTGCCGCCCCGGGAGACCTACGACCACTTTAGAGACATTAGAAGCTTTCGCGCGACACGAGGTGACACGGAAGATGGCCGAGACTGCAGCCGCGCTGCCGCCCCGAGAGGCGATGGAATTCGACGTCGTCATCGTGGGCGCGGGCCCCGCTGGCCTGAGCGCGGCCATCCGCCTGAAACAGCTCGCCGCCGAGGCCGATACCGAGCTTTCCGTCGTGGTGGTGGAGAAAGGCTCCGAGGTCGGCGCCCACATTCTCTCCGGCGCCGTCATCGATCCGAAGGGGCTCAACCGGCTCATTCCGGACTGGAAGGAGAAGGGTGCGCCCATCGAGACCGAGGTGCGCGACGACCGCTTCTATTTCCTCACGGCCACCAAGGCCTTGCGCCTGCCGAACATCTTCATGCCGCCGCTGATGAACAATCACGGCAATTATATCGTCAGCCTCGGCGCGCTCTGTGCCTGGCTGGGCGAGCAGGCGGCCGAACTCGGCGTGGAGGTCTATCCGGGCTTCGCCGCCAGCGAGGTTCTCTACGATGAATCAGGTGCGGTCGTCGGCATCGCGACGGGCGACATGGGGATTGGCCGCGACGGCCAGCCCACCGACGCCTTCGTGCGCGGCATGGAGCTGCGCGGCAAATATACGTTTCTGGCGGAGGGCGCCCGCGGCTCGCTGACCAAGCAGCTCGTCGAGGAGTTCAAGCTCACCGAGGGCCGCGAGGCGCAGAAATACGGCATCGGCTTGAAAGAGCTGTGGCGCGTGGCCCCCGAGAAGCATCAGCCCGGGCTGGTGCAGCACTCCTTCGGCTGGCCGTTGGACAACCGCACCGGCGGCGGCTCGTTTCTCTACCACTATGGCGATAACCTCGTCTCCGTGGGCTTCGTGCTGCACCTCAACTACGAGAACCCCTACCTCTCGCCCTACGACGAGTTCCAGCGCTTCAAGACGCACCCCGCCATCCGCGACACGTTCGAGGGCGGCAAGCGCATCGGCTATGGCGCGCGCGCCATCACCGAGGGCGGCTGGCAATCGATTCCGAAGCTGACCTTCCCGGGCGGTGCGCTGCTCGGCTGCGCGGCCGGGTTCGTCAACGTCCCACGCATTAAGGGCAGCCATAATGCCATCCTGTCCGGCATCGCGGCGGCTGAAGCGGCGTTCTCGGCCATCGGGGAAGGCCGAGCGCACGATGAGCTACCCGCCTACGAGACGGCAGTCTACGAGGGCGATATCGCCAAGGATTTGATGCCAGTGCGGAACGCCAAGCCGCTGTGGTCGCGGTTCGGCACCCTGCTCGGCATCGCGCTGGGCGGCATCGACATGTGGCTCAATACGCTGCTTCCGGGCGGCCTTCGCTTCACCTTGAGCCATAAGAAACCGGACTACGCGACGCTGAAGCGGGCGCAGGATGCAAAGCCGATCGCCTATCCAAAGCCCGACGGCGTGTTGACCTTCGACCGCCTCACGAGCGTATCCTTCTCCGGCACCAACCATGAGGAGAACCAGCCGGTTCACCTCAAGCTCACCGATCCGCGGGTGCCGGTGGCAATCAACCTTCCCGAGTTCGCCGAGCCCGCGCAGCGCTACTGCCCTGCCGGCGTCTATGAGATCGTGACCGAAGGGAACGGCGAGCCGCGCTTCCAGATCAACGCGCAGAACTGCGTCCACTGCAAAACCTGCGATATCAAGGATCCGAGCCAGAATATCACCTGGGTTTGCCCCGAAGGAGGCGGCGGCCCCAATTATGCCGGAATGTGAGGTGCCTAGCTCGTTTGCGGATGTGTGAATAAGTCACGGCGGGAATTTCCGGATTCAACGTTACCCGCCGTGCCGGTGTCGCCAAATCGCCGCGTTGTTTGTTAGGCTGCGCCGTTGCGGGAATCGGCCCACACTGCCTCCAAAGGATGAGTTTGAATGCCGTCCAGCCTTCGCAAGCTGCTGCACGCCACGGCAACCGCCCTTGGCGTCTTTGTCATTAGTCTCAGCGCCGCGCAGGCCGCCAACGACTTCGCGACCGAAACGAGATCGCACTCGTTGCTGGGCAGCTATCTGGCGGCAAACCTCGCCAAGGGCTCCAACGACACCTCCGGCGCGGCCACGTTCTACCGCAGCGCGCTGCAGCTCGATCCCAACAATGCCGTGCTGATCGAGCAGGCTTTCCAGACGGAAGCGGCTGCCGGCAACTGGGAGCGCGCCGTGCCGCTCGCCCGCCAGCTCGTCGCCAAGGACGCCGACAACCGCATGGCGCATCTGCTGCTGGGCCTCGATGCCTTCAAGCGCAGCAACTACACGAAGGCCGACGAGGAGTTCCGCAAGGCGAGCGACGGCCCCATCGGCGAATTGACGAGCACGCTGGCGCGCGCCTGGGCCGCTGCCGGCTCCGGCAATGCGCAGCGCGCGCTCAATCTGCTCGCGATGCCGCGCCAGGCCGAGTGGGCGCAGTTCTATCTCAACTATCACAAGGCGCTGATCGCCGACGTTCTGGGCCGCACCGACGAGGCGACCGCCTCGTACGAGCATTCGATGCGCCAGGATGCAACGACGCTGCGCATCGCGCTCGCCTTTGCCCGCCACGCGGCGCGGAACGGCAACCTGAAGCGCGCCAACGAAATCCTGAGTATGCAGGCCGAGCGCACGCAGCCCGAGCCGCACGTACTCGTTCGCGAGCTGCAGGCCGCGATCGCCCCGGGCAAGAAGAAGGTCGATCTGCTGGTCTCGACGCCTAGCGAAGGCATCGCGGAAGTCTTCTACGGCCTCGGCGAAGCGCTGACGAGCGAAGGCGGCCTCAGCATGGGCGTCCTCTATCTCCAGCTCGCGCTCTATGCCGAGCCCAAGCACCCGTTCGCGCTCGCTGCACTTGCCAGCGCCTATGAAGTCGGCCAGCGCTACCAGGACGCCATCGACGCCTACGATCGCATCCCTCCCGGAACGGCGTTGCAGTCGGCGATCGACATTCGCAAGGCCTTCGATCTCAACTCGCTCGACAAGGCCGATGAGGCGAAACAGATCCTCGACCGCCTGGCGAAGCAGGAGCCCGACGATCTGAAGCCGCTCGATGCGCTCGGCAACATTCTGCGCGCCCGCAAGCGTTACGACGAGGCCGCCGATGTCTACACCCGCGCGATCAAGCTGATCCCCAAGCCCGACAAGCGGCATTGGAGCATCTATTACTCACGCGGCACCTGCTATGAGCGCCTGAAGAACTGGCCGGCCGCCGAGGCCGATCTCAAGAAGGCGCTCGAGCTCTACCCCGATCAGCCGCTCGCGCTGAACTACCTCGGCTATAGCTGGATCGATCAGAACGTGAACCTCAAGGAGGGCATGTCGCTGATCGAGAAGGCCGTCGCCCTGAAGCCCGACGATGGCTACATCGTCGACAGCCTCGGCTGGGCGCACTTCAAGCTCGGCAACTACACCGAGGCGGTGCGCTTCCTCGAGCGGGCCGTCGAGCTGAAGCCGCAGGACCCCGTCCTCAACGATCACCTGGGCGATGCGCTCTGGCGCGTCGGCCGCGAGCGTGAGGCGAAGTTCCAGTGGGATCAGTCGCTCACCCTCGATCCCGAGCCCGACGAGGTGGAGAAGATCAAGAAGAAGCTCGTCGAGGGACTGCCGCCGAGCATCGGGACTGCGCGCACCAGCCAGCGCGAGACGATGCGCCGCGTGCATCAGAAGCGGCGCAAGGAAACGAAGCTCAACCCGGCGCTCGTCGAGTAGGCCGGCGAGCATTTCGCGGCGCCGCGCTGCTCCGGCACGGCCCCGCTTTCGCGCCCAGCGGACCGGTATCGCCATCGGCGAGCGGATCGGATGGGCGAGGCGGCGAACTCGATGCTCACCATCACCGAACACGCGCGTGCGAAGATCAACCTGACGCTCCGCGTGCTCGGGCGCCGCGCCGACGGCTATCATACGCTCGAAAGCCTCATCACCTTCGCTGACGTGGGCGATGCCGTGCGCTTTGCGCCGGGCGAGCCGCCAAGCGTCGAGATGTCGGGCCTCTATGCCGGCGCCATCACCGGAAGCAATCTCATCGACACGGCCCTGGAGCGCCTCACCTCCGCCGATCCCGCGCTGGTGCTCGGCCGCATCGAGGTCGACAAGCAGCTTCCCATTGCAGCCGGCATCGGCGGCGGCTCGGCGGACGCGGCAGCCGTGCTGCGCGCCGTGCGCCGCGCCAATCCCGCCGGCAAAGTGAACTGGGAGGAGATCGCAGCCAGCCTCGGCGCAGACGTCACCGTGTGCCTTGCGGACCGCACATCCCACGTGTGGGGCGCCGGCGAAAAGATAAGGCCGGTTGCAGATCTGCCCAGCCTCGATGCCGTGCTCGTATGTCCTCTGGGCGCCTCCCCGATCGGAAAGACCAGGGCCGTATTCTCGCAGCTTTCGTTGCCCCTCGCCGAACCGGTGAAAACGCCCGCTCCGCTGCCGCCGTTCCCCGACCGCGATGCGCTGCTCGCATACATGCGCGCGGTCGGCAACGATCTGGCGGCGCCTGCACGCGCGGTGATGCCGGTGTGCGCGCAAGCCGATGCCGCCCTGCGCGATTGCGATGAATGTGTTTACGTGGGGCTCTCCGGCGCCGGACCGACGAGCTTCGGCATTTTCACGGACGGCCAGCACGCCGCCGCGGCTGCGGAGATATTGCGCACCCGCCATCCCGGCTGGTGGATCGCCGCAACGACCCTGGGCGACAGATAGGCTGGCCAAAGCCGCGCCACACGGCGTGATGCAGCCCGCACTGGGCGCATGCAACGCGTCGTTATTCCGTCGCGGACGTTCAGCAGAAGAAGCAGTTCCGGCAGGCGGTGGCGGCTTCGTTGATCTGGCCGCTCATGATCTTCGAATATTCCGCCAGTTTCGGCTTGAAGCGCTCGCAGATCGTCTTCTTCGCCTCGGCCTCCCCGTGCAGCGTTTCCCACTGCTTCAGGTATTCGCCCTTCTTGGTGCGGAAGGTGGCGAACACCTTGCGCAGCGATGTCGGGTCGACGCAACCGCTCACCGCCACCCAGGCGCGGCGCTGCAGGTTGAGCTTGGTGCCGCAGAATTCCTGTAGCGCGTCGACCGTGGCGTATTCGTCCACCAGCTTCCAGAGGTTGGCCTGCTCGGCCTTGCTCATGTCGCCGATGCCGAGCTTCACGAGCGTAATACCACCCTCGAGGGTTGCGGGCGGTTGCGCCGCGGCACCGCCTGCAACGGCAATGGAGAAAGCGGCAAGGAGCCAGCCGGTCGGCCCGAGCATGCGCCTGACGGAATGCATAAGCGACGGCACTGATGGCTCCCCGTATTGTCAGCCTGCAAAGCACCGGATGCTAGGATGCCGGTTTGCCCCGGGCAATATCCCTCGACGCTCGCCGCGTTTTTTCAGTGTGAGCGATGCAGGCAGAACGCGATCACCTCCTGCATGGCCGCTTTCTCGGGCCGGTCGGGAAAGATCGCCAGGGCATCGTGGGCGATGGCCCCGTAGGAGCGGGCCCGCTCCATGGTCGCATCGAGCGCCCGATGCTGCTTCATCAGCGAGATCGCGCGTTCGAGATCGCCGTCCTCGATCTGGCCATCGGCGATGGTGCGCTTCCAGAAGCCGCGCTCCTCCTCGCTGCCCCTCCGGAACGACAGGATCACCGGCAGCGTGATCTTACCCTCGCGGAAGTCGTCCCCCGTCGCCTTGCCGAGGTTGGCGCTGTCGCCGGAATAGTCGAGTGCATCGTCGACGAGCTGGAAAGCGAGACCGAGATTGCGGCCATAGGCGCGCAGCGCCATCTGCTCCGCGGCAGGCCGGTTGGCGATGGCGGCGCCCACTTCGGCGGCGGCCGAGAACAGCGCCGCGGTCTTGGCGTTGATGATGGCGAGGTATTCGTCCTCGGTGGTCGTGGTGTTGTTGGCGGCGGCGAGCTGCATCACTTCGCCTTCGGCAATGACGGCAGCCGCGTTCGACAGAATCTTCAGCACCGGCAGCGAGCCGACATCCACCAGCATGCGGAACGCCTGGCCGAGCAGGAAATCGCCCACCAGCACGCTCGCCTGGTTGCCCCACAGCATGCGCGCGGTTTTCTTTCCGCGCCTCAGTCCGCTCTCGTCGACAACATCGTCGTGCAGCAGCGTCGCGGTGTGCATGAACTCGATCGCACTGGCGACGCGCACGTGCCCGGAGCCCTCCGAGTCGCACAGCCGGCAGGCGGCCAGCGCCAGCATCGGACGTAGCCGTTTGCCGCCGGAATCGATGAGGTGATGCGCCAGCTCCGGGATCAGCTCGACATCGGAAACATGCTTGTCGAGGATGATCCGGTTGATCGCCTCCATGTCGCCCGCCACGAGGTCGAGAAGCGGCTGCAGGCTGGCCGGAGGGGTGCGGGCGGCATCGAGGGGTATGATCTGTGCCAAGGACCTGTTTCCGAGTTGATTTCTTGGAAATGGTATAGCGTCGGCGAGGGGGGCAATACCAAGCAAACTTTGCCGCAAGCCCCCGCCCGGGCTACTTTACCCGCATGCGCGATCTCGTGACGACGAACGACCCTGTGCTTCTCAGCTATCTGTTGGTGCTGCTGCAGGACGCAGGGATCGACGCTGAGGTATTCGACGGCAACATGAGCATTGTCCAGGGCACGCTCGGGGCAGTGACGAAACGCCTGGCCGTGCCCGAGGACCGCTGGGACGCGGCGCGCCGGCTGCTGATCGAGGCTGACCTCGGTCAGTGGATGGTAAGGCCATGAGGAGTGATGCTGCAACCCATGCCGCACCGCGGGCGAGGAAAGCCGTCTGCACCCGGAGTGCCCGCTGAGGGCAGAGATGCCATGGATCCCGATACGGCAATGGAGAGTATCCCGGCCGCCGCCGCTGAGCGGACGGACGACGCTTTCCTCGGTGGCGCGCTTTCCATTCTGCAACTGCGCTCGGGCTATCGCGCGGGGCTCGATGCAGTGATGCTCGCGGCCGCCGTTCCGGACGCAAGGGATCGCCCCGTGCGCGTGCTCGACATCGGCGCGGGCGTCGGCACCGCAGGGCTGTGCGTCGCGCGTCGTCTGCCATCGGCCGAGGTGGTTTTGCTCGAACGGGAAAAGCAACTCGCGGACCTCGGCGCCGAGAATATCCGCCGCAATGGTTTTGCCGGACGCGTGCGCACCGTGGTGGCGGCGGTCGGTGCCGCGCCCGCGGAGCTGCGCGCGAATATGCTCGCCGATGAGAGCTTCGACCACGTCATCGCCAACCCTCCCTATCACACAACGGGCGCGGGCACGCTTGCGCCCGACGCGCTGAAGGCGGGTGCGCACGCGATGGACGGCGAGGAGCTCGAGCGCTGGGCCCGCTTCATGGCACGCATGGCGATTCCCGGCGGCACGGCGACGATCGTGCATAAGGCCGATGCACTCGCGTGCGTGCTAAGCGCGCTCGGAACACGCTTCGGCGCGTTGAAGGTCTTGCCGCTCCATCCGCGGCCCGGCGCACCGGCGAGCCGCGTGCTCGTGCAGGGTATAAAGGGCAGCAAGGCGCCGCTGCAGATACTGCCCGGCTTTGTCCTGCATGGAGACGGCAATGGGTTTACGGGCGCCGCACAGGAAGTCCTGCGCAACGGCGCGCCGCTGCCGCTGATCGGCACGCGCTGACCACGATAGCTGGCGGCGCCACCCGCGATGGCCTAAAACTTTCCGCTCCGCCCACCACCAATCTGTCAGCGAGGCCCCTGCATGTGGTTCTTCGGCCAAGGTCCAGTCGTTCCGGTGCTGCGCTTTTCCGGTCCCATCGGTATGGCGACGCCGTTGCGTCCGGGTCTTTCCATCGCCCATTCCGCTGCTGCGATCGAGAAAGCGTTCAGCTTTTCGAAGTGCCCGGCCGTTGCGGTGGTGATCAACTCGCCCGGCGGATCGGCCGTGCAGTCGAGCCTGATGTTCCAGCGCATGCGCAAGCTCGCGGAGGAAAAGAAGAAGACCATCTATACCTTCTGCGAGGATGTCGCCGCGTCGGGCGGCTATTATCTCGCGCTCGCGGGCGATGAGATCTACGCCGATGCTTCGTCCATCGTCGGCTCGATCGGCGTGATCTTTTCCGGCTTCGGCTTCGACAAGGCGATCGACAAGCTCGGCATCGAACGGCGCATCTACACGGCGGGCGACATGAAAGATGCGCTCGACCCCTTCCGTCCCGAGCGCGCCGCGGATGTTGAGCGCATAAAGAGCGTTCAGCGCGACGTGCACGATGTTTTCATCGGCGTCGTGAAAGAAAGACGCGCCGGTCGCCTCCGGAGCAGCGACGCCGAGCTCTTCTCCGGGGCATTTTGGTCGGGTCCGAAGGCACTGGAGCTGGGCCTCGTCGACGGCATCGCCGATGTGCGCGGGAAGATGCGCGAGATCTACGGCGACAAGGTTCGCCTCAAGGTGGTGCCGCTCGACAGGGGTGGCCTTTTGGGGCGTTTGCGGCGTTCTCCCGCCACCACAGGTTACGGGGAATTAACTGGCGGTAGGCTTGCCTTTGCCGAGGATGTCATATCGGCAATCGAAGCGCGGGCATTGTGGTCGCGCTTCGGACTCTAGGATTTGCCAGCGTTCGCGTAGTTGGCAGCGTGATTGGAGAGAGTGACAATGATGCCCCATGTCATTGCCGCGGTACTCATTGGAGCCGGCATCGCGGCCGGCATGAAGTGGTTCGCTCGGGAAGTGGTGCGCACGGCTGACGCGCGCGCCGCGCAGGAGCAGGTGGTCAACGGTCCGCTGGCGACCGTGCCGAAGGACCTTGGCGCGCTCGTGTGGGACGCCGATGCCGGGGTCTACCGGCCGAGCGAGCACGACGCCATCTGATGGCTCCAGCGACGTCGTAAATCCGCTCCCGATCCGTTACGTGCCCGGGATCGCATGCCCCTACGTCAATCGAGAGGAACGCTATGGCCGCGCCCGACTCTGCCCTGCTCGCCGACATCGACAACCGCATTGCCATTCTGCGCGACAACCTGCGCGAGCTTGTCGAGCAGGCAGCCGCCTACTCGGGCGCAGCCGATGATAGCCTTATATCTGACCGTATTGCCGACCAGCAGGCGAAGCTCGACGCGCTGCTTGCCGAGCGTGACCGGCTGGCGAAATAGCCAGCCGACCGACGCCGCGCCGTTCAGGCGTTCGACGAATATTTCATCAGCGCGATGCCACTGACGATGAGCAGCGCCGCGGCAACGCGCGCCACCGTCACCTGCTCACCCAGTACGGCGACGCCGACGCAGAACGCGCCGATCGCGCCGACTCCCGTCCACACCGTGTAGGCGGTGCCGAGCGGCAGCAGACGCATGGCATAGGCGAGCAGGCCGATAGAGGCCGCCATTACGATGATCGTCACGATCGAAGGGACGAGGCGTGTGAAGCCATGAGACTGCTTCATATAGAAGGCCCATACGACCTCCAGCACACCCGCAATTAACAACGCGATCCAGGCCATCTGGCCCCTCCTCAATTTGAAGAGCCGGGCCGTCCCGGACATTGCACCCTGCCAGTGCAGGGACGAGGGCGTTGCCTCGTCCCCTGATCTAAGCCCCCAGGCCGCGACGTCAAGCGGGCCCTTTGGCGCAGAGAAGATAGAAGTTTCGTGTGCGGAGTGTGCCTCTTGCTAACCCTATCCGGCGGTTTTCGGGTCAGCCCATCGCGCGCCGGTCTTCCGCGTCGTTCGGCTCGCTGAAACGTAGCTTGTTCCCGAACGGATCGCCGACCTGCATCATCTTCGCATCCCACACGGCCTCTTCCAGGCCGGGCTTATAATACTTGTAGTCCTTCCCGATGAGCTCGGCGTGATAGGCCGCAATGCCTCGCATCCAGATGAAAACCGTCGAGCCGGGGCTGGCATCGCCGTGGTGCTCGCTGAGGTGCAGCCTGAGGCCGGCGCGCGAAATCTGCGCATAGAGCGGGAAATTGTCGCTGAAGCGGTGCTCCCAATCGATCGTGAAGCCGAGAAAGTCGACGTAGAACTCCTTCGCCTTCTCCACCGAGAAGATGCGCAGGATGGGTATGGCATCCGAGAAACGGATTTCGCCGTCCGCGTGCTTTGCCCGGTCGGCGGCTTCGATCTTGGCCGACAGTACGTTCCAGTTCGGCGTCTCGAACTGACGCGCAACGATCTCCAGGCACTCGGCATGGCTGAGCGTTGCGTTTTTCTCGGCGAGGGCTTCGCGCAGAGCGCGTGCCATCGCCTTGGCATCGGTGAATGTGCGCATATCGATCCTTGGGCGTTGCGGGCGAACGAGAAAGATCAGCGCTTGCATTGCCGACCCGTTCGCCTTGGAGGCCGAAGGATCAAAGTATCGAAGGATGCATTCACCTAACCCGGAAAGGCGCAAGCGGCGGGCTGCATCGGCCCTGCCGCAGCCTATGGGCGATCCCGGCCGTCCGTCAATACGCGAGCGGAAAACGGCCTTACGGTATGCTGAGCTGATAGGTATGCGTCAGCCACCGGTAGCCGCCTTCCGGTCGGCGCTCGACATAGCCCAGCGACGGGAAGGGCATGTGATAGCCCTGCACGGGGATCCGGTCGGTTGCCGCCATGTCGTAGATGCGCCGGCGCGTTTCGACACCCTGCTCTTTGTCGGAATCGAACACGCAATGCCAGTCCGGCCGCGCCAGCGAGGCCACCTGATGGTGCGCACAGTCGCCCCAGAAGAGCATGGTCTTGCCATCGCTCTCGAGGATGAACGCCAGGTGTCCCGGGGTATGCCCCGGTGCCGCGAGGGAGCGGATGCCGCTGACGACATCATCGCCTGGCTTGATGAAGGTAATGCGGTCGCGCACCGGCACGACGTTGGTGCGGAACACGTCCGCCATCAGCTTGCCGAGCTCGCTGGTATGGATGCCTTCCTGCGTCCAGTGGTCGTACTCGGTGCCGGCGATGACGTAGCGCGCGTTGGAGAAGAGCGGTTTGCCGCCTTCCATGATGCCGCCCACGTGGTCGATATGGCCGTGCGAAATGATCACCACATCGATCTGCTCCGGGGTGAACCCGGCGGGCGCGAGTTGCGCGGCGAGCCAGCCGCCGTCCGGCCGCTTCACGAATCCGTTCGCGCCGTTGCCCGTATCGAAGAGGACCAGCTCTTTGCCCGTGTTGACGACCATCGGGGTGAACCCCGGCTGATATGTTTTGGGCGGCAGGAGGTTGTCGACCATCAGCTTCTGCACGTCCGCCTCGGCGGCGTTGGCGCCGATGATAGGAAATGGCCCGTCGATGAAAGCATCGGAGTCCGGGAGCATCGTCAGCTCGAACGATCCGAGCCTGAAGCGGCGCCAGGTGGATGCGCCCAGTCCGAGCTTGGGCGCCGATGCCATGGCCGTGGAAGGGAGCAGCGAGGTTGCGAGCGGCAATGCGGCTAGCCCGGTGGCAGCGCCCAGCAGTCCCCTGCGGGAAATCTGCATTGTCCCGGCGTCGGCCCCGTGCCCGTTCAGCTTCTCAGCCATTGCCACTTTGTCCATCCTCTGCAACCTTGCCGGCGTCCCACACAGCAGAGGATAGCGATGGCCATTCGGGGCGCCTTGAACGAACGTGCTGCGGCGCCGCCGGCGTCAGCCGCCAGCCTTTGGCATGTCGATGCCGGCTGGGCGATGTTTGCCGGCCCGCTGCATCACAATGCGCTCCATGCCCACAGCGCCGCCGTCTACCTCGCCGGGCTCTACGGGACGTTCCGGCTCCGCATCCGCGACGGTGACTGGGTCCTCTGCCGCAGCGCGGTCATCCGCGCGGGCACGCCGTACGAGTTCGATGTCGCGGGCGATCCGCTCGGGGTTTTCTATCTCGAGCCCAATCTTGGCGGTGCAGACGCGCTCGCCGTGCTCACCGGCAGCAATGAGGAAATCGGCGGCGCGCTGGTCGGCCGGCGCGATCGCTCCCTGCTGCGGGCGTGCTTCGAGCGCCGTTCCGATGCCGGTGAGATGCACGCCGCTATGATGGAGCTGCTGCAGTACGGCGCCCGCCGCACGCACCGCAGCGTCGACATGCGTATCACGCGTGCCGTCGAGCAAATGCAAATGCTGACGCCGGAATCGTACGCGACGGTCTCGGCCGCGGAGGCCGCGGGGCTGTCGGCGTCACGCTTCCAGCACCTGTTCACGCGGGAGGTCGGCGTTCCATTCCGGCGCTATCGCCTTTGGCACCGCCTGCGCATGGCCATCCGCGAGGCTGCGCGGGGCGCGAGCCTGACGAATGCCGCCCACACGGCCGGATTTGCCGATCAGGCGCATTTCAGCCGCGCATTCCGGGCGGCCTTCGGCGCACCGCCCTCGCGCGGCCTCTAGCGTGCTTCCGGAAAAGTGGACACCGGTTTTCCGACAAGAAGCACGTCACGTAATCCCGTGCTTCCGGAAAAGTGGACACCGGTTTTCCGACAAGAAGCACGTCACGTAATCCCGTGCTTCCGGAAAAGTGGGCACCGGTTTTCCGACGAGAAGCACGCCCCTTCCGGAAACGTAGGAACGCAACGACCGGAGTGCGCCTTGACCATCGCCATTTCACGCCTCAACGCCGGCTCGGACTCGCGCTTCGATGCGGCGATCGGCATTTATCGCGATGCAATCGATCCATCGGAGCAGAAGTCGCCCGACGTGCTGCGCGCCCAAATCGAGGATTCCCGCTTCAACTTCCTCGTTGCCGAGAAGGAGGGCGTCGTCGTCGGCTTCGCCATCGTGTTCATACCGGCGTCGCGCGATTTCTGGCTGCTCGAATATATGGCTGTCGATGCAACGGCGCGCTCGTCCGGTTTCGGATCGCACCTCTTCGCGGCCGCCATCGCGTATGGCGCCCGGCATACCGATAACGCGCCCGGGATCCTGGAAGTTGAAAAGCCGGGCGGCGGCGTTGGCGAGGCCGATCCCATGCGCCGCCGCCTATCCTTCTATGACAGGAAGGGCTGCCGCATGGTCAGCGGGCTCGATTACATCCTGCCGCCGCTTATGCCGGGCACCACGCCGCCGCCGATGATGCTGCTCGTCCACGACGCGCCGGACCGCACGGCGCTCGGACGGGCGACGCTGGCGGGCTGGCTGGCAACGCTCTACCGCGACGTCTACGGCCAGCGCACGGACGATCCCCGCCTCGCCGCGATGCTGGCGCCGCTTCCCGATCCCGTCGCCCTCACGGGCATCTGACCGCCGACAGCGCGCGCGTAGAGGCTGCTCGCGTGACAGGCCCGGTGATGTGCGTATAGTGCGGCCGAACTCAGCCAGGGCCCCATGATGCCGACCTCAGACGTCACGAAGACTGCCGCCCGCGCGCATGCCCTCGAGGTAGCGCCGCTGCACCCGGCCAAGTCGTTCCAGGATCTCATTTTCGCCCTGCAGCGCTTCTGGGCGGAGCAGGGCTGCGTCGTCCTGCAGCCCTACGACATGGAGGTTGGCGCCGGCACGTTCCATCCCGCGACGACCTTGCGCGCGCTGGGTCCCAAGCCGTGGAACGCCTGCTACGTGCAGCCGTCCCGCCGCCCCAAGGACGGCCGCTACGGCGAGAACCCGAATCGCCTGCAGCACTACTACCAGCTCCAGGCGATCATGAAGCCGGCTCCCGCCGACATCCAGGACCTCTACCTCGAAAGTCTGCGCCGCATCGGCCTCGTGCCGGAGCTGCACGACATCCGCTTCGTGGAGGACGACTGGGAAAGCCCGACCCTCGGCGCCTGGGGCCTCGGCTGGGAGGTGTGGTGCGATGGCATGGAGGTGACGCAGTTCACCTACTTCCAGCAGGTGGGCGGCTTCGATTGCGACATCGTCGCGGCCGAGATCACCTATGGCCTTGAACGGCTTGCCATGTACGTCCAGGGCGTCGACCGGGTGTTCGATCTGTCCTTCAACGGCCGCAAGGATCAGCGCGCGCTCTCCTATGGCGACGTGTTTCTCCAGGCCGAGCAGGAATACTCGCGCTTCAACTTCGAGCACGCCGACACGACCCTTTTGCTCCAGCACTTCACCGACGCGGAGAAGGAGTGCAAGGCGCTGCTGGACAAGGGCGAAACGCCCGAAGGCCGCCACCTGATGGCGCTGCCGGCCTACGACCAGTGCATCAAGGCCTCGCACATTTTCAACCTGCTGGATGCCCGCGGCGTCATTTCCGTCACCGAGCGGCAGAGCTATATTCTGCGCGTGCGCGAGCTGGCCAAGGCCTGCTGCGCCGCATGGCTCAAGACCGCGGGAGGCGGTGCATGATCTCTCCGATTGTTACCGGCGCACTGGCGATTGCGGTGCCTGCTCTGCTGGTGGCCTACTTCGCTTTCTTTTGGCGCCGGCGCCCGATTTTCTGGTTCGTTGTCGCGCTGGTGCTGGTAGCGCTGGGCTATCTCGGATCGACGGGCGCGTTGGAGGATATCGGCACCGCGATCATCGGCGAAGGGCCGGTCACCGTGCCCGAGCCTTCGCCTGTCTCACCCTGAGGAATGGCGCTCGCACCCTATACGAAAACCGAGCCGCCGCCCGCCGACAAGCTGCCGGTGATCACGCCGCGCGCAATCTCGTGGACGTCGCGCGTCTGGCGCCACGGCCCGGCGGGCGTCGTGCCGCTGTTCAAGATCGATCTGGCGCTCGACGTCGCCGCGATCGAGGATCGCGCCCTGCAGGAGGCGCTGCGTCCCTTCGAGCCGCAATTGCAGCGGTTCGCGCTCTACGTCCTGCATCCGGAAGAATCAAAGCCCCTCGCGCCCTGGGCGGTCGGCCGCTTCGACGTCGATGAGAAGAGCGCTTTCATCTTCCTGCACGATTTTCTTGCCGCTCCCAATGGCATGCTGATGCTCAATCTCCTGCAGGCTCAAGGCGCCGCCACCGAGTTCATCCTGAGCCTCGTGCCGATGACGGTGGAGCGAAAGCGCATTCTGTTTGCCGTTCCGGACTACGATCTCGGCGTGCGCGCGCCCATCGGCTGATCCACTGACCCTGCGCAGGCATGTTGTCGCCATGAACGGCGCAGCCGGCACCTACGCGCGCTGACGCGATGCCAATGCGTCGACCCCTGAGATCATTGCCCGGGGCGCTATCATCACGTATGAGTGCGCCTCCCCTTGAAGGCCGTCAGGAAAGCCCCGGAACACACCATGTCTGAGCTGCTGCTCGAGCTCTTCTCCGAAGAAATCCCCGCCCGCTTGCAGGTGCGCGCCGCCGAGGATTTGCGCCGCCTCATGGTCGATGGCCTCAAGGCCCGCGGCCTGGAGACGGGCGAGGCGAAGAGCTTCGCAACGCCCCGGCGCCTGGCACTCGTCATCGCGGATGTGCCGAAGAAGTCGCCGGCGATCTCGGAGGAGCGCAAGGGCCCGCGCACGAATGCGCCTGAGCAGGCCGTGCTGGGCTTCCTGAAGGCGGCGGGGCTCGCTTCCATCGACGAAGCCGTCGTCGTCAACGACGGGAAGAAGGGCGATTATTACCTCGCGCGCATCGAGAAGCCGGGCCGCCCGGCGGGCGAGATCATCGCCGAGGTGCTGCGCGAGACGATCCTCAATTTCCCCTGGCCGAAATCCATGCGCTTCAACGCCAAGCTCGACGGCGGCGGCGAGCTGCGCTGGATCCGTCCGCTGCATTCCATCATCCTTTTGCTCGACGGCAAGGTCGTCCCGTTCGAGATCGCCGGCATCAAATCCGGCGCGACGACGCGCGGTCACCGCTTCATGGGCGGCGAAGCGTTCAAGGTGACGGGCTTCGCCGACTATGAGAAGCAACTCAAGGCGAACAAGGTTGTGCTCGACTTTGCGACGCGCGCCGCTGCGATCAACGAGGCCGCGCACACGCTCGCCAAGGATGCCAAGCTGACGCTCGTCGAGGATGACGCGCTCGCCGCCGAGAACGCGGGCCTCACCGAATGGCCGACCGTGCTCATGGGCGAGTTCGACAAGTCGTTCCTCGACGTGCCCGCCGAGTGCCTGACCAGCGCCATGCGCACGCACCAGAAGTGCTTCTCGCTGCGCCACGGCAAGAAGCTCGCCAACCGTTTCCTGCTCGTCTCGAACCTCAAGGCCAGGGACGGCGGCAAGACCATCGTCGCAGGCAACGAGAAGGTCATCGCCGCTCGCCTGTCGGATGCGAAGTTCTTCTGGGAGACGGACCTCAAGAAGACGCTCGACGACATGCGCGACGAGCTGAAGGGCATCACCTTCCACGAAAAGCTCGGCACGCAGTTCGAGCGCACCGAGCGTGTGAAGGAGCTGGCCCACCAGATCGCCACCGAGCAGGAGCTGTGCGAGGCGGCACTCGCCTTGCGTGCGGGCGAATTATCGAAGGCAGACCTCGTCTCCGGCATGGTCGGCGAGTTCCCCGAGCTGCAAGGCCTGATGGGCCGCTACTACGCGGAAGCGGAACGCATCGCGCCGGAGATCGCGCGCGCCATCGAGCTGCACTACAAGCCGAAGGGCCCGACGGACTCCGTGCCGCTGGAGAGCGAAGGCGACGGCGCCGCCGTGGCCGTGGCGCTGGCCGATAAGCTCGACATGCTCGTTGGCTTCTGGGCCATCGGCGAGAAGCCGACCGGTTCGGGCGATCCCTATCAGCTCCGCCGCGCCGCGCTGGGCGTTATCCGCCTGGTGCTCGACAACGACCTGCGCATGCAACTAATGAAGCAGCTTTTGCTGCCATTTATGCAGCTCCTGCTCACTCTGAAGAGTAAGGCTCTCGATGTCGAGCTGCGTGCAGCTTATGCGGAGCAAGCCGAACTTGTGATCGACTATATCGAGAAAACCGGGCACCGACCAACGTCTTCGAGCAAGTCCGCCCCTTCTTCGGGATCTGACGAAGAACGCGCGACGCGCAAGGAGGCTCTCAAGCGGCAATACTTAGCTGAGAGTAAGAAACTGTCTGAGGACCTCCTCACATTCTTCGCCGAACGCCTGAAGGTCTACCTGCGCGACAAGGGTGCGCGCCATGACCTGATCGACGCCATCTTCTCGCTGCCCGGCCAGGACGACCTCGCGCTCATCGTCAAGCGCGTGGAGGCGCTCACCGAGCTGCTCGCCACCGAAGACGGCGCCAACCTGCTCGCAGGTGTGAAGCGCGCGCAGAACATCCTCACCATCGAGGAAAAGAAAGACAAGACGAGCTACGCGGGCGACTATGACGCCGCGCTGCTGCAGCTTCCGGAGGAGCAGGCGCTGGCCGCCGCCATCGACAAGGTGAAGCACGACACCGCCGCCGCGCTCAGCGTTGAAAACTTCGCCGGCGCCATGCGCGCGCTGGCCGAGCTGCGCCCGCCCGTCGATGCGTTCTTCGATAAGGTGACGGTGAACGCCGACGATCCGGCGCTGCGCAAGAACCGGCTGCACCTGCTGTCGCAGATCCGCGCTGCAACTCTGAACGTCGCCGACTTCACCAAGATTGCTGGCTAAACCAACAACCCTGTCATCCCGGGCGCAGCGAGCGTCGCGAGCAAGACCCGGGACCCAGCGTGAGAATTTGCCATCGGCCCGATAAAGTGTCTGCGACACGCCTTACGCGAGGTCCCGGATAGCCGCTCACACTGTTCGCAACTTCCGGAATGACCGGGCGTGCAGAGAACGCACAACTGCGTAGAGTTTGGGAGGCGCCAGAAACCCATGCAAACCGACACCCGCTATCTCTTCATCTACGGCACGCTGATGAGCGGCGCGGCAACGGATTTCGGCGCCGAGCAACGCGTGCGCCTGGCCTCTGAATCGGACAGCCTCGGCCCCGCCTCGCTGCCCCATGCGCTGCTCTACGACCTTGGGCGCTATCCCGGCGCAACGTCCGGCGGCGGCCTCTACGACATCGTGCACGGCGAAGTGGTGCTGCTCGCCGACGCCGTGGCCTCGCTCGCCTGGCTCGACGACTACGAGGGCTACGCGCCGAACGGCGACAACAACGAAGCTGACAGCAACGAATACGAGCGCGCCGTACGGCAGGTGCGTCTTGCGGGCGGCGAAACGTTCGATGCTTGGGTCTATCTGCTGCGCCAAGCCCCCGCCGACGCAGATGCGCGCCGCATCGCCAGCGGCCGCTGGGACAGCAGCCGCTGACATCTACGCATCTTGTTTTGGAGAACCGTTGAGAGCTGGCCCGCGGACCCCGCTTGGCCCTCTACCGCACAGGCACGATCCCCGCTTAAGACCGAGGCCGGCCAGCTCCCAGGCGACCGTTCATACACCGGCCGCGCCGCCGCCACTATTGGGTAGGCGAAAACAAATATTCATGTGCAAATCGCGTGCATGTGATTTGCCGCTGATTAGGCACGCGAAGTTTGCGCTCTACGCATCCGCCGCATCGGAAGCGTCGGTGTTCGCCGCTTCGAATTCTTCGCTCGCGATGAGCCACGCATCTTCCGCCTCACTCAAACGCTTCGCGAGCTGGCCGCGCTCTATGGCTGCGTTTTGCGCCGCCTGTGGTTCTTTGGCGTAGAATTGCGGATCGGCGAGCATGCGATCGAGCCGCGCGATGTCTGCACCGATAGCTTCTACTTTTTTCTCGGCGGCCTGCATCGCTTTCTTCAGAGGTGCGAGCGACGCACGGCGGTCGGCGGCGGCGCGGCGCTGATCGGCCCGCGCAGTGCGGCCCGTCTCGCTGTTCTTGGAAGCTGCCGTCTTGCTGCGCGTTCCAACACCGCGCGCTTCCAGCAACTCGGTGCGATAGGCGTCCATGTCGCCGTCGTAGGATTTCACGGTCCCCGCGCGCACGACCCATAGCCGGTCGGCGCAGGCCTCGATGAGGTGCCGGTCGTGGCTGATGAGAATGACGGCGCCCTCGTATTCCGCCAGCGCATGCACCAGTGCCTCGCGGCTGTCGACGTCGAGATGGTTGGTCGGCTCGTCGAGAATGAGCAGGTGCGGCGCATGGAACGCCGCAAGCGCGAGCAACAGCCGCGCCTTTTCGCCGCCCGAGAGGTTCGCGCACTTGGTATCGGCCTTGTCCGCCGAAAAGCCATAGGTGCCAAGCCGCGTGCGCCGTTGCGCCTCCGTCGCCTCCGGCATCAGGTCCAGGATGTGATCGTAGGGCGTTTTCGCCGGGTTCAGCTCGTCGAGCTGGTGCTGGGCGAAATAGCCGATGTCGACCCGCTTGGCGCCGAGCACATCGCCCGTGAGCGGGCCCAGCTTGCCCGCGATCAGCTTGGCGAACGTCGATTTGCCGTTCCCGTTCTGGCCCAGCAGCGCGATGCGGTCGTCCTGGTCGATGCGCAGGTTGAGGCCCGTCAGCACTGGTGCACCGGGCGCATACCCCACCGACACATCCTCGAAGCGCATCAGCGGCGAGGCGAGCGCCTTCGCCGGGTTCGGCAGGTGAAAGGGCTTCACGCGCTCGTCGACCTGGGCGGCGATGGGCTTCATCTTCGCCAGCACCTTGACGCGGCTCTGCGCCTGGGCGGCCTTCGTGGCCTTCGCCTTGAAGCGGTCGATGAACGTCTGGATACGGCGACGCTCCTCGTCCTGCTGCTTCTTCAGTTTCAATTCGAGCCGCTGCTTTTCCCGCCGCGCCTCCTCGAAGTCGTCATAGCCGCCCGAATAGAGCGTGAGCTTGCCCCGGTCGAGATGCAGGATGCTCGTCACCGCGCGGTTGAGCAGGTCGCGGTCGTGGCTGACGATGACCACCGTATGCGGATAGGTGCGCAGATAGCTTTCCAGCCATAGGGCGCCTTCCAGGTCGAGATAGTTCGTCGGTTCGTCGAGCAGCAGGATCTCCGGCTCGAGGAACAGCACCGCGGCGAGCGCGACGCGCATCCGCCAGCCCCCCGAAAGTGATCCGCACGGCCGCTGCTGTGCCGCTTCGTCGAAGCCGAGACCGGCGAGGATCTGCGCAGCGCGCGAAGGGGCGGCGTGCGCGCCGATGTCGGCGAGCCGCTCGTGGATCTCCGCGATGCGGTTGGGGTCGGCGGCGTGCTCCGCCTCCGCCAGAAGCTGCGCGCGTTCGGTGTCGGCGGCGAGCACCCAATCGATGATGCTCTGCTCTCCGCCCGGCGCTTCCTGCGCAACATGCCCGATGCGGGCCGTGCGCGGAACGGTGATCGAGCCCATGTCGGGCGCGAGATCGCCGCAGATGATTTTCAGCAGCGTCGTCTTGCCGGTGCCGTTGCGGCCGACGAGGCCCACCTTGTGGCCGGTGGGGATGCCAGCGGTCGCGCCCTCGAAGATGGGGCGGCCCTCGATGCGGTAGCTGAGGTCGTTGATGTGCAGCATGGCGAGCACATAGCCCCTCCCGCGCGGCCTGTCACGACGGCCATGCGCGAGGAGTTCCATGCGCCGGGCTAGCCGTTCCCCGTCTTGGGATCAGACGCCGATGCCGAGCGCCGCAGCAGGGCCAGAGCCAGGAAATAGGCCGCCACCGTCAGCGCGCAGGCGATGGCGGCGAGGCTCGGAGCGAAAGCCCAGCCTGCGCGCAGCATCAGCGGCAACGCGACGAACAGCACGAGGGAAGGGAGCACCAGTCAGAAGATGTCGGTCGCGAGATCGGCGACCTTTACGGTATCGCCCGTATCGACATAGAGCCAGATCATCGCCAGCACGGACATGACCGGTATCGACGCCAGCACCGCGCCGGCGAGGGAGGAGCGTTTCGCGACCTCGGAGATCGCCACCACCAGAACGGCGGTGATGGCGACCTTGATGAGGTTCGCAAGCATCGGGTCCTACCCTGAAACGACCGGCTTCAGCGTTTCGACGAGAAGACGCTCCTGGGTTGCCTGATCGGCGACCGTGAGGTGGGCGAGGAACCAGTCCTGCACCATCTGGCAGACCCGGTCCGGCGGCTCGCGCGACAGAAGCGAGGGATTGGAGAACACCTGCAGGTCGTTCTCCTTCCAGCCGAGCTTCGTCAGCTCCTGCACGAGAACGTCGTAATCTTCCTTCACCGCCTTCTCGTGCGTGGTGGGCGCCCGGCGGCCATCCGCGATGGCTTCGAAGATCGCGGCGATCTGAGTTTGCACCGAGGCGCCATGCTCGGGCGACTGCAGCACTTCCAGCACCGCTGGCGACGTCTCGCCCTGGGAGATGAAGCCGTAGCAGGCGCCGACATTCTTTTCCGCGAGCGCCTTGAGGTTGTTGAGGAACGCCACGGCGACTTCCTTGAGGCGCGGCGTGCTCGCGGCCAGTGCGTCGTTGGCGTGCTGGCGGCGCAGGGTAACGAGCGCCTCGGCGAGATGCTTGTTCACCGCCTCCTCGCTCTGGTGCTCGCTCGTGAGCTGCGCGGCCTGGCGAAGCTGCTCGCCATACCAGTCGGGGAACTCGCGCTTGACGACGCTCCAGGCTGCAAGGTGCGAGAACTTGCTATCGAGCGCCTGCGCGTCGGTACTCAGAGCTGCAGTCGATGCAGCAGGGGCCGCGGCTTCACCGGAAGGCGGTGCATCCGAGCCGGGAGCAGCGACGGTCGGCACCTCGCCATCTCCACTTGAAGTCACGCTGTCGTGCAGGAAGCCGAGCGCGCCGCTCTGCCAGGCGACCCAGCCGCCACCGCCCACGATGGCGATGAGCGCCAGCGCGCCCACCGCGCGCCGGACGTTGGCCCAGCGGCTGCCGTCGGAATCATCCGCGACGCGAATGCGATTCGGTTCGAACGACGGCTGCGCCGCGGCGCTCCCCGCAGCGCCTGAAGAATCGGTCCACCGCCCGCCACCCGCCGATGCAGGCGCATTTGGGGCCCCCGCGGCACCGGGACGCGGGGCCGCTGCCGGCGCCGCTTCGGGCTGAGGGAACGGAAACACGGCCGGTGCCGGACGCCAGTCGGCAAAGCCCGGACGCCAGATGAGATCGGTGGGTTTTAGGTGGCCCTGCGCGACGAAGGTGCGCATCTCGACATCGGACAAAGGCCCGTGTTGCTTGCCGTCGCGCGCGATATACCACTGAATATCAGCCTGCTGGCCAGTCATAGAAGTCTCGTGTGATTGAGGAAAGTCGAGGATTCCGGGCGCGTGACACCTAGCCGAGATTGGCCGTTTTGCATGGCGTCAATGTGGTTCGCCGCACCCTCACTCGTCAATTGGCCGCACCGGCGCGGGGCCAGTTCGTCCACGGCGGCGTTCTAGTCGTCTTGCTGCGAATTCGTGGTCCAGTTATAAGGCGCCGCAATTCAAGACAATTCCTAACCGTGATTAGAAGGTCGAAGGTATGGCCACCGAGAGAACATTCTCCATTATCAAACCGGACGCCACTGAGCGCAACCTTACCGGGGCAATTAACGCACTGATCGAGCAGTCCGGTCTTCGCATCGTCGCCCAGAAGCGCGTGCGCTGGACGAAGACGCAGGCCCGTGAATTTTACGCCGAGCACAAGGCCCGCCCGTTCTTCGGTGAGCTCGTCGAGTTCATGACCTCCGGCCCGATCGTCGTTCAGGTTCTTGAAGGCGAGGATGCCGTTGCGAAGTATCGCGCGCTGATGGGCGCCACCGATCCGGAAGATGCAAAGCGCGGCACCATCCGCAAGCGCTACGCCGAATCGAAGGGCAAGAACTCCGTGCATGGCTCCGACAGCGCCGCTTCGGCGAAGCGGGAGATTGCATTGAACTTCGGCTCGAAGGAAATTGTCGGCTGACGACCGTAGCTGGATAGCGCGGTCGGAAGGGGACACTCCCTATGACGCGCATCCGGTTCTACGTTGCAACGAGCCTCGACGGTTTCATTGCCGATCGCGAAGGCAGCGTCGACTGGCTGGCTCCATACGACGCCCGTCTCTACGGCTACGACAGCTTCATCTCCGAGGTCGGCGCGCTCATCATGGGGCGTCGCACCTTTGAGCTGATCTCCGCATTGGGGGAGGATTGGCCCTACGCCGGCAAGCCGGTGTACGTGCTTTCCTCCAGCTCCCTCGACGATGTGCCGAGCGGCGTCACCGTATGTGCGCGCGGCATCGCGGCGGCCTTGCTGCAGGCCCGGGCGGCGACCCGCAAGGACATCTGGATTGTGGGTGGCGCTGTCACCATGCAGTCCGCCCTCGAGGAAGGTCTCATCGACATGATGGAGATCTTTCTCGTTCCTGTGCTGCTGGGTTCCGGGCTCAGTCTGCTGAACGATCTTTCCCGCCGCCCCACGCTCGCCTTCGACGGCATCGAGGCCTTCCCCGATGGCGTGGTGAAGCTGCGCTATCTGGCGCCCCGCTGATCGGATCCTTTAAAGTAACGCGCGGGTTTCCGCGGGTACGCGGATGCTCCCGCCCGCGGCCCGCCACGCTCTCCGACGCTGCCGCAGGCAAAGCTTCGCACCGCTCGCGTCAGTGCTCTGAGGCTCGGCCGCCGACGGCGGCAAGGCGCCAAGGGCGCCCGGCGCGAGCGCCGGCTCTCCACGCTCCCCAACGCTGCCGCAGGCAAAGCTTCGCGCCGCTCGCGTCAGCTGCTCTGAGGCTTCTGCCGCCGACGGCGGCAAGGCGCCAAGGGCGTCCGGCGCGTGCGCCGGCCATCCACGCGCGCATCGCTCGCCGCAGGCAATGCTTCGCGCCGCTCGCGTCAGCTACTCCCAAACCAACCCTCGGCCGCCGCAGGCGGCACGGCGCCAAGGGCGCCCGGCGCGTGCGCCGGCCATCCACGCGCGCATCGCTCGCCGCAGGCAATGCTTCGCGCCGCTCGCGTCAGCTACTCTTTGAGAGTGAGAATATACGCCGCGATGTCGCCGATCTCCTCGCGCGTCAGATGGATGGTCGGCATCGGCGGATGCGGGATGACGATCGCGCCGGCGATGGTTTCAGCGCTCTGCCCGGGCTCGTTGGCGATGCGCATGAAGCTTGGCACGTCCGCAGGCACGGTGCCCTCTGCGGTCGGGCCGACGATATGGCACCCCACGCAAAGCTTTTCCGCGATCTGCTTGCCGGTTTTGGCGTCGGGATGGATCTGAGCCATCAGCGAGGAGCCGGTGAGCGTCAACGCGGCAATGAGAATGCCGAGGTAGAGCGCGGTGCCGCCGTCCTTGCTGGTTTCTCGAAGCATGTAAGCCCTCCATCGCTCGCTGATCTTCAACAGCAGTCAACCCGAACGGCTTCCTGGAGGCGTTGCGCCCGGTCAAATCCGCGGGCCGAATTCGTATCTTCGCTGCGCCGCGATCGTCCAGGCCATCGTGTGCATAGTATCGAAAACGGGCGCCGAGGGGATCGGCGCCCGTTTTGATTGCAGTTGCTTCGTCCGGCGGCAGCTCCCCAGGGGAGGTGCCCCCCGCAGCTTAAGAGAGCTCGCGGATCTTGAAATTCAGGCCGCCCTTCGGCGTCAGCGTGACGGTGGCGTTGATGCCCGCCGGATCGTTGCCGACGTATTCGGGGCGGAAGCGGCGCAGCAGCAGCGACAGTGCGAGCGTGTTCTCGACCTGGCTCATCGCGCCGCCGATGCACGAACGCTTGCCGCCGCCAAACGGCAGATAGGAATACTTCACCTGCTTCTTGGCGGCGCCCGCCATCCAGCGCTCGGGACGGAACTCCTCCGGAGCCTCCCAGAAGCGCGGGTTGTGATGCGCGCCATAGGCAAACAGCACCACGCGGTCGCCGGGGCGGATTTCCTTGCCGCCGATCACGTCGTGCTCGCTGGCAACGCGGATGAGCCCCCAGATCGGCGGATAGATCCGCATCGTCTCCTGGATGACGGCGCGCGTGTAGGCGAGCGCCGAGTAGTCCGCCGCGGTCGGCTCGCGATCGCCATAGACGGCCTCGCCCTCCTTGCGGATGCGCTCGGCGGCTTCCGGGTTGCGGGCGGTCTCGTAAAGGGCCCAGGCCAGCGTCAGCGCCGTGGTTTCGGTGCCGGCCCACAGGTACTGCTTCAGCTCGTCGACAGCCTGCTGGGCGTCGAATTCGGGCATGTTCGGATCGGCGGCTGCCGCCTGGATCATCTTGAGGAGGGTGCGCTCGCGCTCTTCGCGCGGATCGGCGCCGATGACGGCAGGGGGCACGCTCGCCCACACTTCCATCGCCTTCGCCGCGTCCTCCTCGGTGATCTCGAAGATCTCGCCTGCCTGCTTCTTGAGGCGGATCTCCTTGTGATTCATCACGTCGGTGTAGGTCTTTACGCACTTGAAGACGAAGTGCGGATTGAAGGGCATGTCACGGTCGAACAGCGCCTTGCAGATCATGTCCGCCGCGAGCGTCCACGTCTGCTCGACCATCTCGATGGTCTCGCCTGACTTCGCCACCTTGGACCACATGTCCATCTTGGTGCGGATAGCCGCCAGGAAGTACGGGATGTACTCGGCGAACATGTCGGGATGGAACGCGGGCTGCTGCGGCATGCGGATCTTCTGCCAGAGCACGCCGTCGTTCGTGATCATCGACTTGCCGAAGATGGGCTTCAGGCCGTCGAAATATTTTATGTAGGCATCTACTTTCGTCACAAGCACATGCTTGAAGTGCTCGGGCTCCGACAACAGCACGATGCGCTGGTTGGCGAGGTTGATGGGGATGACCGGGCCGTAGCGCTCCGCCATCTGCATGAGGATGTGCAGCGGGTTGTCTACGCCAGCCTTGAGTAGAGGCGTCAGCTTGAACCAGATGCTCGATTCCTCGCCGAGCCCTTGAGCGTGGGCTGGCGCATCCACATCCGTGCTGGGTGTGGGCTGTTTTGCCGTTGCGGTCATGACGTCTCTCCCGGCGAGAAGGCCGTTCAAACGCACTTCTATGCCTAATCCAGCCAACGGGTTGTAAACTGGGCTGCGGGAAGGACCCGCATGGACATTCTGCTCGGACGAGCAGACCTCCCCCCAAGGCTGCGAGATGAGTAGCACTCGCTACGCGCAAGTGTCCATGCGACCACGCGTTTCCGCTTCACTTTGGCGCCAAGGCGCTGATCTGAAGCAACGCCCGCAGCGTCACTTCAAAGGTGGCCAGTACAACGGTTTTGCTTGGTTAACCGGGACTTGCATGATTTTGACCCGCTCGCCTTCGATGGCAGCCCTGCCCGAGGCGATGAGCGAAAGTGCATGAGGATAAAGAAGGTGTTCGGCCTCCAGCACACGCGCCGCGAGCAATTCCGGTGTGTCATCGGACAGAACGGGAACGGCGGCCTGGGCGATGATCGGCCCGGCGTCGAGCTCGGGACGTACGATATGCACCGTGCAGCCGGCGAGCTTCGCACCCGCGGCGAGGGCGCGTTCGTGCGTATCGAGGCCCTTGAAGGCTGGTAGCAGCGAGGGGTGGATGTTCAGCATCCTGTCCCGCCAGCGCTCCACGAAGCCGGCGGTCATCTTCCGCATGAAGCCTGCGCACGCGACGATATCGACGTTGGCAGCGCGCAGCGCCGCATCGAGCTGCTCCTCGAAGGCTTCGCGCGTGGCGAACGCCTTGTGATCGATGGCCTGTGTCGCGATGCCCGCCGCCGAAGCGCGCGCAAGTCCCTCCGCCCCGGGGCGGTTGGAGAGCACGCATACGATCTCGGCAGGATAGTCCGGTTCTCGCGCAGCGGCGATGAGCGAGGCCATGTTGGAGCCCCGACCGGAGATGAGAATGCCGATTCGCTTTTTCGCTGCCATGGCGCTCCCTTAGAGTGCTTCCGGAAAAGTGGGAACCGGTTTTCCGATAAGAAGCACGACCAAGAGTGAGTGCTTCCGGAAAAGTGGGAACCGGTTTTCCGATAAGAAGCACGACCAAGAGTGAGTGCTTCCGGAAAAGTGGGAACCGGTTTTCCGATAAGAAGCACGACCAAACAATGGTCTAGAGCCGTTCTGCGTTTCTAGCTAAACCGGAACGGCTCTAGCACGAGACTGAAGCTCGCAGCCCATCAGCTGCGAAGCGATTTGCATTCTCCGGGCGCGAAGGTTGGTGGCCGCATCCGGCAAATGTGGTTAAGGTTCGCACATCATTCGCATCACAGCACATGGAGGCCGACGACCATGCCCGGATGCACCGATCCTCAACATGCCCATCACGACCACCAGCACGGCCCCGGCTGCGGACACACCGCCGTCCGCCACGGCGACCACGTCGATTACCTGCACGATGGACACTTGCACCATCCCCATGGCGATCACGTGCACGAGCACGTCATCGAGGTATCCGACCGCAACCCCGATCGCTGTACGCCGGAGCACCGCTGTGCCGGCCATGAGCCTGGCCACGTGCACGGCCCGGGCTGTGGACACGAAGCAGTCCCGCACGGCGACCACATCGATTATCTCGTCGATGGACACCTGCATCACCCGCACGGTGACCATTGCGACGACCACGGGCCCCTCGAAAAGGCCTGAGGCGCGCCCCTTGCTTGGCGGGCCGGGCAGGACATCCGCAGGGGAGCCAATCCCGCGAATGTGCGTGGCGGCCTGCATGCGCATGAACGGAAAGAGCAGCGGCTCCGCAGCTGCTCTGTGCAGGCGGTGTTATGCGTAGCGGAGCGAGCCGGTGTACTGCACGGCCCAGGCGTTGCCGCGCCCCTTCGCTTCGGAGCGCTCTCCTCCCGGCGGCACGATCTCGCCCATGACATACGGCGCCTCGCCTGCCTCCTGCAGCGCGCGAAGAACCGCATCGGTCTCGCCCGCAGCAACGACGAGCACCATGCCGATGCCGCAGTTGAACGTCTTCAGCATCTCGGCATCCGAAAGGCGTCCCGTCTCCGCCAGCCAGCCGAACACCGGCACCGCCGGGATGGCCGCCAGGTCGATGCGTGCAGCGACGCTTTCCGGCAGCACCCGCGGCACGTTTTCCGAAAGGCCGCCACCTGTAATGTGGGCGAGTGCCTTCACCGCGCCTTCCGTTCCCCCTGTCGCTTCGATCGCCGCGAGCACCGGCCTCACATAGATCCGTGTCGGCGCAAGCAGCTCCGTGGCGAGGGTGCTCGCGGAGGCAAACGGCGCCGGAGCATCCCAGGCAAGGCCGCTTTCCTTAACGAGCCGGCGGACGAGCGAATAGCCGTTGGAGTGCACGCCCGAGGAAGCGAGCCCGATCAGCACGTCCCCGACGGCGATATCGCTCCGTGGCAGGAGCTGGCCCCGCTCCGCCGCGCCGACGGCAAAGCCCGCAAGATCATAATCGCCGGCCTGGTACATGCCCGGCATCTCGGCCGTCTCGCCGCCGATAAGGGCGCAGCCGGCTTGCTTGCATCCCTCGGCGATGCCCGCCACGACGGTGCTCGCCGTTTCGACGTCGAGCTTCCCGCACGCGAAATAGTCGAGGAAAAACAACGGCTCGGCGCCTTGCACGACGAGGTCGTTGACGCACATGGCGACGAGATCGATGCCGATCGTGGCGTGCTGGCCCGTGTCGATCGCGATCTTGAGCTTGGTGCCGACGCCGTCCGTGGCCGAAACCAGCACGGGGTCGCGGAAACCCGCCCCCTTGAGGTCGAACAGCCCGCCGAAGCCGCCGAGGTCGGTATCCGAGCCGGCGCGCTGCGTCGCCCGGGCCAGCGGCTTGATCAGCTCGACCAGCCGGTTTCCCGCGTCGATATCGACGCCAGCGTCGCGATAGGTGATGGCCGGGTTGCGTTCCCGATCAGGCTCTGTCATGTGACCTTGGAACCCAACTTCTGCCTGTTTGCCTGCGAAAGATGCCGCGTCCCTAGCAGCTTCTGCGGGTCATGGGCAACTCGCGGCATATCGAACCCTCGGCAAATACCGGGGAAACCGAGGAGGAGAAGTGCGTGCGGCCGGTTCGACCCGATTTTCTGGGCGTTTTTCTAATGGTTGCGCTTCTGGTCTCCGGCGTCGGCGCTGCCGCCGCCGATGATGAGGTCTTCACGGTCGGCAACTATCCGGTGGACGCGCAGGACGCCAACGCCGTGGCCGCCAAGCGCAAGGCCATGGCGGACGGCCAGGAGGCGGCATTCCGCTCCCTTCTGAAGCGCCTCGTGCCGGTCACCAGCTATGAGCGCCTGAAGCGGCTTTCGAGCCTCAAGGCCTCCGGCTTCCTCGAAGGGGTCTCGGTGCGCTCCGAGCGCAACTCCACCACCCGCTATATCGCCAGCCTCGACTTCTCCTTTCGGCCCGACACCGTGCGCACCGTCCTGCAGCAGGAGGGGATCCCCTTCGTGGAGGAGCAGGCGCGCGAGATCATGGTCGTGCCGGTCGTGCGCAACGCGGATGGCTCGGTCGATGGCGGCGCGGCCTCCCGCGCCTGGACCGAAGCTTGGAAGAGCCTCGACCTCGACCACTCGCTGGCACCGTTCACGCTCGAGGCCCTGAAGGCCGCGATCACGCCCGATGCGCTGAAAAAGGCCGCGGACGGCAGCGGAGGCGCTGAGCGCATTATCGCGGGCGCCTACGGCTCGCCCTATGTCGTTCTCGCCATCGCCGATCCCGACCCCGCCGCGAAGCGCCTCGTGGTGACGCTATCGGGAATTGACGGGGTGGGTGGCATTGGCCTCAAGCGCAGCTATCGCATCTATGACGGCGATACCGCCTATGCGATGGAGCTCGCCGCCGTCGTGGGGCTCGGTGTGCTGGAGGGGCGCTGGAAGGCGAAGAAGGTTCCTCCCGCCGCCGGTTCGAACTACGCGCCCCCCTACGCCGCGACGTCGTCCGGCGGTGGTACGCAGATCGCGATGCGCGCCCAGTACAGCAGCCTCGCCGAGTGGAGCGAGATGCGCCGCCAGCTCCTCAATCTGCCGGGCGTGGAGGATCTCCACATCGATGCGGAATCGGCGAGGGGGGCGGACCTCAGTCTGCGTTTCCCTGGCGGCGCCCCCGAGCTTGCCTCGGCGCTGTCCGGGCGCGGCCTCTCCCTCGAGAACGGCGCCGATCGCCTCATCCTCCGCTCATCATTTTAGGCCAGGATCGCCGGTAGGCGCTAAGCATGCCAACGGGGGCCGCGCCGCGCCCTGGATGGATGAGTAACGACGAGTTGGCCGGGCGCCGGCGGCCCGGTGAAGAGTAGGGACCAACGTGGAGCGGTTGAACCTTCCCAACCTGATTACGCTGCTGCGGGTGATCCTGGTCCCCGTCGTGTTCTGGCTGCTCATCACCGACCAGACCCAGCTCGCGTTTGTGCTTTTCATCGTCGCCGGCATCTCCGATGCGGTCGACGGCTACCTTGCAAAAACCTTCGGCTGGCAGACCGAGCTTGGCGCCTATCTCGATCCGCTGGCCGACAAGCTGTTGATCGTAAGCATTTTTCTCGCCCTCGGCGTCGACGGAAAGCTGCCCCTGTGGCTGGTCGTGGCCGTGGTCTCGCGCGATATCCTCATCGTCATTGCGGTCATTCTGTCCTGGCTGCTGAGCAACCCGGTGCGCATCCGTCCGCTCATCGTGTCGAAGGCGAATACGGTGGCGCAGATCATTCTCGCCGGCACCGTCCTCGCCGACGAGGGCTTCGGCCTCGGGCTGGGTTGGGCGCGGTTCGTCCTCGTCTGGCTCACGGGTGCGCTCACCGTCGCATCCCTGGCTGCCTATTTGCACAGTTGGCTGCTACACATGTCCGGTTATGAATCGCCGGGCGGGCGCAGCTGAGCTGACGTGGCGTCAGCCGTGCGCAGGAACGATGGCCGGGGGCCCCAAACGATGCGCGTCGAACGTCAGGTGCTGTTCTGGCTGACCGCCGCGATCGTGCTCGTGCTGCTGGTCGCGCTGCTACGCGGCATCATCCTTCCGTTCGTCGCCGGCATTGTCATCGCCTACTTCCTCAATCCCGCCGCAGACCGTCTCACCAATTGGGGGCTGCCGCGCGGACTCGCCGCTGTGCTCATCGTGGCCGCCTTTGGCAGCCTCATCACGCTCGCGCTGATTTTCCTCGTGCCGCTGCTCGTCAATCAGGCGCAGCAGTTTGCCGTCGCGCTTCCCGATGAGATCGCCCGCCTGCGCGCTCTGATCGATACGTGGGCGCGCGAGCAGTTCGGCGCGCACTATCCCGAATTCGAAGCGGGCGTCGACCGCACCGCCGAGGCACTGGCCAACAACATGTCGAGCTTCGCGGGCTTCATCGCGGGCTCGCTGTGGAGCCAGGGCCGCGCCCTGTTCGATTTCCTCTCGCTGCTGCTCGTGACGCCGCTCGTGGTGTTCTACGTGCTGATCGACTGGCATCCGATGCTGGCCAAGATCGATTCCTGGCTGCCCCGCGCGCATGCGCCGACGATCCGTCGCCTCGCCAGCGAGGTGAACGACGCCGTCTCGGCCTTTATCCGCGGCCAGGGAACGGTGTGCCTCATCCTCGCCCTCTACTATGCGGTCGCGCTGGCGACGATGGGGCTGCGCTATGGTCTGCTCGTCGGTCTCGCAACGGGGCTCATGAGCTTTGTGCCCTTCGTTGGCTGGGCGCTCGGCCTCATCACGGCGACGACGATTGCGGTGGTGCAGTTCTGGCCGGAGATGATGCCTATCCTCACCGTCGTCGCCATCTTCGCCGTGGCGCAGGTGCTCGACGCCGGCTTTCTTTCGCCCAACATCGTCGGGTCGAAAATCGGCTTGCACCCCGTGTGGCTGATCTTTGCGCTCTTCGTGTTCAGCTATCTGTTCGGCTTCGTCGGCGTGCTGGTGGCCGTGCCCATCGCCGCGGCGATCGGCGTTGTCGTCCGCTTTGCGCTCAGGATCTATCTGGCGAGCCCCGTCTACAGCGGCATCGAGCCGGGTGCGGTTGCGCCGTTGCAAGTGACGACAGCATCTGCACAGCCTGTCGTGCGGACGAAACCAGTTTCGCCGTAATCATCCGCAATCTGACGCCGGCATGACCACCATCTCTCCCCATCAGCTCGTTTTCGATCTCGCCCACCGCCAGGCGCTGGGGGCCGAGGATTTTCTTGTCAGCCGCTCCAACGATGCCGCGGTCGAGATGATCGATCGCTGGCCCGATTGGCCCCATCCCGCTTCGATCGTCGTCGGGCCGCAGGGTGCGGGCAAGAGCCACCTCGCCAACGTGTGGCGGCTGCGTTCCGGCGCTTCGGTCATCACGGCGGCTGCGCTGGATGATGGCGCCGTGGCGGCGCTCGCCGATGGGGGCGCCATCGTGGTGGAAGACCTCGACCGCGGGATCGCCGATGAGAAAGCGTTGTTCCATCTTTTGAACCGCGCCCGCGAGAGCAAGCTCGCGGTGCTCATCACATCGCGCGTGCCGCCCGGCGAGCAGGAGTTCCGCGTCCCCGACCTGCGCTCGCGCCTGCGCGCGATGCCGATGGCCGAGCTGCGGCCGCCGGACGAGCCATTGCTGAAGGCGGTTCTTGTGAAGCTGTTCGCCGATCGCCAGCTCAATGTCGAACCGCCCGTCATCGACTATCTCAGCCTGCGTATGGAGCGTTCGATGGCGGCCGCCAGCCAGATTGTCGCGGCGGCGGATCGACTGGCGTTATCGAAACACCGTAAGGTGACGCGGCCCTTGGTCGCTGAGGTGCTCGCAAGCCTGGATGAGACCCGTGAATAAATAGGTTTGGCACGGGGTTCGTGGCTTACATGTCATATTTGTGACCTACGGTGTCGTCGTCGCCCGGTGGGCGGATTGCGATCGGGGATGGCGAGATGGCGAGTGCGAGGAACAAGGTGCCGGACAAGGCAGTCGTAATAAATGAGGAAATCACGCCGCCGCCCCAGGGACCGGACCGCTTCTACAATCGCGAGCTGTCCTGGCTTCAGTTCAACCGCCGTGTGCTCGAGGAGGCGCAGAACGAGCGCCATCCGCTGCTGGAGCGTCTGCGCTTTCTCTCAATCTCAGCTTCAAATCTCGACGAATTTTATATGGTGCGCGTCGCCGGCATTTACGGCCAGGTCGCCGCGCGCGTGCAGACGCTTTCGCAGGATGGCCTGACGCCGTCCCAGCAGCTGCGCACCATCAATCGCTTCGCCGCCGGTCTCGTCGCCGACAAGCAGGCATGCTGGCGCGCGCTGAAAGGGGAGATGGCCGAGGCCGGCATCCAGATTCTGGGGCCCGACGATCTGAAGCCCAGCGACAGGGGATGGCTGCAGCGCCTCTTCCTGACGCACATGTTCCCGATCCTCACGCCGATTGCGGTGGATCCTGCGCACCCGTTCCCCTTCATTCTCAACAAGGGCCTCACCGTCGCCGTAGAGATGCAGCGCGAGAGCGACCAGAAGGCGATGAACGGGCTCATCCCCATTCCGGGCCAGCTCGAGCGCTTCATTCGCCTCGGCGCGCACGATCCCGAGGACAAGGAGCTGCGCTTCATCCGCCTCGAGACGCTGATCGGCCTTTTCATCTCCGAGCTGTTCCCTGGCTTCCTGATTAAAAGTCAGGGTGCGTTCCGGGTGCTGCGCGATAGCGACATCGAGATCCAGGAAGAGGCCGAGGATCTGGTGCGCTCATTCGAATCGGCTTTGAAGCGCCGCCGCCGCGGCCACGTGATCCGCCTCGAGCTCGAAGCGTCGATGCCGAACCGGCTGAAGAAGTTCGTCATCGAGGAGCTGGAGGTCGGCGAAGATTCCGTCTTCATAAAGGACGGACTGCTCGCCCTCGCCGACACCGCGCAGCTCATCGTGCCCGACCGCCCCGATCTGCTGTTCAAGCCCTTCAACAGCCGCTTTCCCGAGCGCATCCGCGAATTCAACGGCGACTGCTTCGCTGCGATCCGCAAGAAGGATCTCGTCGTCCACCACCCGTACGAATCCTTCGACGTGGTGGTGCAGTTCCTGCGCCAGGCGGTGGCCGATCCGAACGTCATGGCCATCAAGTGGACGCTCTACCGTACCTCGCGCGACAGCCCCATCGTGCAGGCTCTCAAGGAGGCCGTCGAAGCCGGCAAGTCCGTGACCGCCGTCGTGGAGCTGAAGGCGCGTTTCGATGAAGCCGCCAACATCCGTTGGGCGCGCGATCTGGAAAACGCGGGCGTGCATGTGGTCTACGGTTTCATCGAGCTGAAGACGCACGCCAAGCTCGGCATGATCGTGCGCCGCGAAGGCACCGAGCTGACGAGCTACTGCCACATCGGCACAGGCAACTATCACCCGCAGACCGCGCGCGTTTACACCGACCTGTCGCTCTTCACCACGGACCCCGCGATTGCGCGCGACGTGACGCGCATCTTGAACTTCGTCACCGGCTATGGCGAGCCGGCCGAGCTCGAAGCCATGGCCGCGAGCCCGCACGGCATTCGCCATCGCATCGTTGCGCACATCCGCGAGGAGATCGAGCACGCCAAGGCGGGCCGCCCCGCCGCGATCTGGATGAAGATGAATGCGCTCGTCGACAGCCAGATCATCACCACGCTCTATGAGGCGAGCCAGGCCGGGGTCGAGATCGATCTCGTGGTGCGCGGCGTGTGCTGCCTCAAGCCGGGAATTCCGGGGCTTTCGGAGAATATTCGCGTCAAGAGCATCGTGGGGCGCTTTCTCGAACACGCGCGCATTTACTGTTTTGGACGCGGTCAGGGGTTGCCATCCCCGAAGGCTGCCGTCTACATCAGCTCCGCCGATATGATGCCGCGTAATCTCGATCGTCGCGTCGAGGCGATGGTGCCGATCATGAACCCGACCGTGCACGAACAGGTGCTCGATCAGATCATGGTCGCCAACCTCAAGGACAACCAGCAGAGCTGGAGCATAAAGCCGGACGGTTCCTCGGAGCGCATTCATCCGGCGAAGGGAGAGGAAGCCTTCAACGCCCATCAGTACTTCCTCACCAACCCGTCGCTTTCGGGTCGAGGACAGGCGCTCAAGGAGAACTTCCCGCCCCGCTTCAGTTTGCTCACCAAAGACTGACGTCAAAACCAGAGGCCGCACTTGACGAGCTTGGAGCGACTGTTCGGCGAACATGGCCGAGCTCACGAGCTAGAGCCCATCGGCGTCGTCGATATCGGGTCCAACTCGGTGCGTCTCGTCGTCTACGAGGGCGCCGTGCGCGCGCCGACACCGCTCTTCAATGAGAAGGTGTTGTGCGGCCTCGGCCGCGACATCGCTTCGACGGGTCATCTGGGCAAGGAAGCCGTCGAGCGCGCGCTCGCGGCGCTGTCGCGCTTCCGCGCCATCACGCAAGTTCTTGCGGTGAAAAACCTGCATGCCTTTGCAACCGCCGCCGTGCGCGAGGCCGCGGATGGCAACGAGTTCATCGAACGTGCGGAAAAGGCGCTCGGCATACCCGTCGAGGTGATCTCCGGCGAGCGTGAAGCCCGCTTGGTTGCCCAGGGCATCATGATGGGCTTCGTCGAGCCCGACGGCGTCGCCGGTGACCTCGGCGGCGGCAGTCTGGAGCTGATCGACGTCGCCCCCGGCGAGCTGAAGCACGCGATAACCCTTCCCGTGGGCGGTCTTCGCCTCATCGGCGCCACCGGCAACAAGATCGAGAAGGCCCAGCAGCCTGTCGACGAGGCGATCGCACAGGTGCCGTGGCTCCCGGAAGGAGCCGGACGCCCGTTCTTCGCCGTCGGCGGAACCTGGCGTGCCATCGCGCGGCTGCATATGGAGCAGACGCGATATCCCCTGCGCGTCACGCACGGTTACGCGATCCCCACCTCCGAGACCATCGCCTTCTGCGAGTTCCTGCGGAAGACCAAGAAACTCACCGGCCTTGCCGGTTTTGAAGAGCTTGCCAAGGCGCGCCGCGAGGTGCTGCCGTTCGGTGCGCTGGTTCTCGAGCGTCTCCTGAAGGCGCTCAATCCCAGCCGGGTAGTCTTCTCCGTTTTCGGCGTGCGCGAAGGTCTCATCTATTCGCTGCTGCCCCCGCACGAACGCAGCAAAGATCCGCTGCTTTCGTTCTGCGCCGAATACGCCGGTGTGCGCTCGCGCTCGGTCGAGCATGCCTGGGAGCTGTGCAAGTGGACCGATCCGATTTTCGAGCCGCCCGGCCCGAAGGAAACGCCGGAAGAGCGGCGCATGCGCTTTGCCGCCTGCCTCGTGTCCGATATCGGCTGGCGTGAGCACCCCGACTACCGCGGTGAGCAGAGCCTCAACCTGCTTGCCCATGCCGGGCTTGCGGGCATCGACCACGCCGGCCGCGTATTCATGGCGCTCGCCATTTTCTATCGTCACGCCGGCGCCAGCCAGGAGCAGACGGCAGAGCTGTCGGAGCGCCTCAAGGGGCTCGTCTCCAAGCGGGCGCTGAAGCGCGCGCGCATCGTCGCCGCCGCCATCCGCACCGCGCACATGCTGTCGGTCGGCATCCCCGGGGTCATTGAACACACCCCCCTGTCCTATGAGGGCGACAAGCTTGTGCTGACGATTCCGAAGGCCTATGCGGGGCTGGACGGCGAACGTCTGCGCCGTCGCTTCGAGGTGCTGGCCCAGCTCGTCGAGAAGCAGCCGGAAATTCGCCTCGGTCGGTGAGGGGTGTCCCGGGGCTTTCCATGGGCGCGGCGGAATCTCCCGTTCACGAGACACAAAAAGTGTGTGCAAATCCGCCCTCCGCGGCAGGCAAACGTCCCTCCACAGCTTCGCACGCAGAAGTGGGTAGCCATTGTGGGCGGCCCGCGGCCGCCTTATTTCCTGCTAAACTGAGCCGGGCTGGCCTGAGGGGGTCGGCGTTGGGGACAGGACGCTAGCGCAATGGCCGAAGATCCGTACGCCGTCCTCGGCGTCACCAAGAACGCCTCCGATGAAGACGTTCGCCGGGCCTTCCGCAAGCTCGCCAAGGAGCTGCATCCCGATATTTCCAAGGGCACCGAGGAGCGCTTCAAGAAGGTGACCTCGGCCTACGAGATCCTCAGCGATCCGCAGAAGCGCCGCGCCTTCGACCGCGGCGAGATCGATGGCCGCGGCGAGCCGCGCCACAACGGTTTCCGCCACTATGCCCGCGGTGCCCGTGCCAACGCGGGGGCGGCGGCAGGGGGCGCCGGTTTCGAGGAGTTCGGCTTCGGCGACATCTTCTCCGACATTTTCGGCGCCTCGACGCGTGCAGGCCCGCGCACGAACTTCACCGCCAAGGGCCAGGACGTGCGCTACACGCTCGAGGTCGATTTTCTCGAGGCCGCGGTCGGCGTCACGAAGCGCGTAACCCTGCCCGCCGGCGGCACCCTCGATCTCAACGTACCGGCCGGCGTTTCAGACGGCCAGGTGCTCCGTCTCAAGGGTAAGGGACAGCGCGGCGCCGGTGGCGCAGAGCCGGGCGACGCCCTCGTCGAGATCCGCGTCCGCCCCCACCCGTACTTCCGCCGCGAGGACGACGATATTCTGCTTGAAGTGCCGATCACGATCGACGAGGCGGTGCTGGGCGCGAAGGTGGAAGTGCCGACCGTCACGGGCCGTGTGCAGCTCACGGTGCCGAAGGGCACGAGCTCGGGGCGCGTGTTTCGCCTGAAAGGGAAGGGCGTCAAGAGCGCGGGGCGCGCGGAGGCGGGCGACCAGCTCGTGACGGTGCGCCTCGTGTTGCCCGAGAAGATTGACGACACGCTCGCCTATTTCTTCTCCGAGTGGCGCCAGAAGAACAGCTACGATCCCGGACGCAAATGACTTGGCGCTAAGCTGCGTTCCGCTCGCCTGGCCGGATGCGATGCTGAGCTTTGGCCCGCCCGGTGCGCACGGGCACCGGCAATAGGCCTGTCTCCAAACCCGGGCCGCGTGTCCGGGGCGCGATAGTCCGCTGCAAACGTCGCTTACTGCGCGGCTTCGCGGCTCGGCTTCACCGTCGCGATCGGCACCACCTCGCTGCCCGAGAGCGTCAGCGCGATCTCGCCACGCTTGAGGCGCAGGGCGTCTTCGCCGAAGAGGCGCCGCCGCCAGCCCTTCAGTGCAGGGATATCGGGCTCGGCCTCGGTGGCGATGCGTTCCAGATCTTCCGACCCGGCAATCAATTTCGGCGCCACGCGATGGCGCGCGGCCGAGGCCTTCAGCAGCACGCGCAGCAGCTCGATGAGCGCGCTGTTCTCCGCTGAAAGCTGCGCGCCCCTTGCGATGGGCGGCACGCTTTTGACATCGCGTGCCAGGCCAAGCTTCACCGCCTCGATGATGTCCCGTGCGCGCGCCGAGCGGGAGAATCCTTCGCTGAGCGTGCGCAGCTGGCTGAGCTGCTCCGTCGACGTCGGAGCCTGATTGGCGATGTCGTACAGCGCCTCATCGCGCAGCACCCGCGAACGCGGCACGTCCTGAGACTGCGCCATGCGCTCGCGCCAGGCCGCGAGCTCCATCAGCACCGCCAGCGCCTTGCGGTTCTTCACGCGCAGTTTCAGCCGCTGCCAGGCTTCTTCGGGATGCGATGCGTAGGTCTTCGGATCCGTGAGGACGGCCATCTCTTCGCTGAGCCATTCGGAACGCCCGGCCTTGTCGATATCGGCCTTGAGATGGAGATAGACGTCGCGCAGATGCGTTACGTCACCGAGCGCGTACTCGAGCTGCCTTTCCGAGAGCGGGCGCCGGCTCCAGTCGGTGAAGCGCGACGACTTGTCGATGTCGACGCCGGTCACGTTCTTCACGAGGTTGACGTACGAGACGCTCTCACCGAAGCCGCACACCATGGCCGCGACCTGCGTATCGAAGACCGGGCGCGGAACGAGGCCCGCGCGCGCATAGACGATCTCGATATCCTGGCGGGCGGCGTGGAAGACCTTGGTGACCCGGTCGTTGCCCATCAGCTCCCAGAACGGAGCAAGGTCGATACCCGCCGCCATGGGGTCGATGATCATCGCTTCCTCGGGGGAAGCGATCTGGATGAGGCACAGTTGCGGCCAGAACGTCGATTCGCGCAGGAATTCGGTATCGACCGTAACGAAATCGCTGGCCGAAAGACGCCCTATGGCTTGGGTGAGATCTTGAGAGGAGGTGACGATACGCATGTGGGGCCGATATAGCGCATAGAATGGAATTTGTCGCGGGGGTGACGCCCGGAAAATAGGGCCGAGGCGCGTTCCTATGGCCGCACCTGGAGCAGATTCCGGGGCGAGAAGGGCCGCGAACGTTATCCCGCGGCGCACACTCGGCGAACGAGGCGATCCCATCGAGGCAATCGCGCCGGCGATCGCCACTGGCACTCTCAGCCTGCCCCTACAATTCGGCGCCGCCGCACCGGACACTCTTTGCGCGGGATCTGTTTTCAGAGCGGTCGCCATCGAAACGCACCGCGCGTGTGAAGAGACGCCGACAACGCGCTGCTTTCAAATTTAGAAATGGCCTCGCCGCGCAAGGCGCGAAAATCCCCGCATTCGTCCTGTTTTGACGCGCTCCTTGTTATGAGCTTAGCCATTTAGAGCACTGAATTTTAAGCAAAATAGCTTCAATTTATATGGGTCTTTTCAGCGCGCCTTAGCCAGCCCCGTTCAGCCCGAGGACCCCGTCATGCGTATGCTGCGTCCGTTTTTGCCGTTACTCCTGGCGCCCTTAGCCATACCGGCAATGGCGTCCGACATCTCCAACTGCGCCACCGCCGCCGATAGTGTTCGCTGCCTCATCGACGAGGCGGAGTTCACGTTGGCGCGCAACGCCGAGATCGACGCTTCGATGGCTCGCGTTGCCGCTCAGCGCGCCAGCGCGCTGGCGCTCAGTGTCACCCACTGCAAAGCCGATTTTTCCAGCACGCCTCGCTGCCTCGCCGAGCGCGACAACGTGCTGGCCGCACGTCAGAACGCGCTCGCCGATGCATCGATGGCCCGCGTGGTGAAGCTCCGCACCGCGGCCGCTGCGGCCCGCAAGGTCGCGCAAGCCACGGAGCGCCGCCAGTTCGAAACGGCGCAAAACAAGTACATCGACGCTTCCATGGCCGCCGCCGAAGCTGAGCGTGCGCGCCGCTTCGTGGCCCATCAGAACGCCCTTGCCCGCGCCTCGATGGACCGGGTCGAGGCCGAGCGCCGGCATCAGATCGCGATCCTCAACGCGCCCTGCGGATTAGATGACACGCGCAGCAAGTGCATCGCCGAGCGTGAGCGTCACGCGGCCACCTATCAGAACCGGCTTGCAGCCGAATCCATGCAGCGCGTGAAGGCCGAGCGTGAGCGCGCGTTCGCCGCCGCGCGCAACGCCGAGGCCGCCCGCTCCATGGCGCTCGTCGAGCGCGTCCGTGCCAGCGAGTGGGCCGCGACGACCTCACACTGCGCACGGATTGGCGAGAGCCCCCGCTGCTCGGCAGAGCGCGTCCGCGAGCTTGCCCTCGCCGTCACGCACTGCAAAACGGGCAACGACACGAGCCCGCGCTGCGTTGCCGAGCGTGAGCGCGCCTTCGCCGCCGAGCGTAACGCCGAGATCGAGCGTTCGATGGCGGCGGTCGCCCATACCCGTGCCATGCAGTATGCCGCCGCGACGTCCCATTGCGCCAAGAGCGATTCCAATCCCCGCTGCGAAGCCGAGCGCGCCCGTCAGGTCGCTGCCGTTGTTCACGAGTGCCGCACCGCCGGCTACTCGAGCTCGGGCTGCAACTTCGACAAGCTCGACCGCAGCGAAGTCGCCATCGCGACGACCCACTGCAAGGGCACCAGCGTAACCCCGCGCTGTGCCGCAGAGCTCGAGCACGAATTCGCCATGGCGCGCAACGCCGAAGTAACCCGCTCCATGGCCGCCGTGGCCCGCGAGCGTGCGGCCCAGGCCATCGCCCACGGCGCGTATACGGCTCCGGGCGCCGAGCACAACATGCCGCTCGAGACCGGCGCTATCGCCATCCCGGCAATGCCGAAGACGGCCCCGGCGGCGATGGACGGCGGCCTGCGCCGCGACATCTCCACCGAGCCGTGCCGCGTGACGGGCAAGCCGTTTGGCCCGCTCTACTTCGCCAACAGCGTCGAGGTCGACGCCGAGATGCAGCCCGAGCTGGATCGCCTCTCGATCCTTGCCCAGTCCTGCCCCGGCATGCGCATCGAGGTGCATGGCTTCTCCGACCGCACCGGCTCGAGCTTCACCAACCGTGCGATGGCCCAGGCGCGCGCCCAGGCGATTGCCGACTACCTCATCGCCACGGGCCTCGCGCCCAACCGCGTCGCAGCCATCGGACGCGGCTCCGCGGGCGCAGCGCTGCCCTACTCCAAGGGCATCGTTCATGCCGACGATCGCCGCGTCGAGTTCGTCATCAAGGACCCTGCCATGGACGCCATCGCCCGCCGCGTGATGTGGGAGCTGGCCGACCTCCTGGACCCCACCTACATTCCCTCGGTCGCCGGCCTGAGCCTCAGCCCCTGACGGGCTGGAGGGCGCGGCATCCCAGGGTCGCGATCACCGGCCATTTCCCGAGCGCTGCAAAGGGCTTCCGTTCCGCGGGAGCCCTTTTCGCGTTTCGCAATGCCCGTTTTATGGGCTGCGGCAAAGCGGGCGGGCCCGCAACGGCCCCCACGTTGTTGAAAATGCCTAGATCGCATGGACAACTACCTTTTCGGCGGCCACACCATCACCCGTGGCCGGACAGGATGAGCAACTCGGGGCGGGCGGGCGGATGCACGCTGGTGAGATCGTGCTGGAAGCGCACGGCGTATCGCCGGAGCGCGATCACCAGCCTTGGCTGCAGCCGCAGCGCGACCGCGCCTTCTGGATGGGCCTCGCCGCGGCCTTCCTCGTGCATGTCGCATTGGTCGTCGGCATCAGTAGCGCCCGCCAGCGCACGGTCGGCGCACCTGACGGCGCGGCCGATGCCATCGCGGTCGAGATCGTCGACGGTGCGACGCTGAAGGACAGCATGGCGCCGCCGACACCGCCCGCCGCGCCGCCCGGCATAGAGCAGCCGGCGCCGGCACTGCGCGGCACGCAGCCGGATCAGCCTCCCCCGCAGCCGCAGGCCGACGTCCAGCCTCCGCAGGAGCCACAGGCGGAGCCCGAACCCCCGCCGCCGGAGGTCGCCGAGGCCGCGCCGCCCCCGCCGCCTCAGCCGGAGCCGCAGGAAACGCCGAAGTCTTCCACCCAGGCGCTGCCCGAGCTTGCCGACGTGGCGAAGGAGGAAGCACCTCAGCCGCCCGAGCCCGCGAAGACCGAGGAGCCCCCGGCAAAGCCGCCGGAAGCCAAAGAGACCGAGGCCCAGAAAGCCGAGCCGAAGAAGCCCGAGGCGAAGAAAGCGCCGCCCGAGCAAAAGCAGGCGAAGCAGCCGAAGCGCCACACCCGAACCTCGGCGCTCGATCTCAGCATGCCCTACGACGGCGGATCAAGCGCGTCGAACGCCGGCAGCACGTCCGCCGTGCAGCGGCCGCCCGGCATTACGAAGTCGGGTGAGAACGATGAGTTCGCGCGCAACGTCATCCGTGCGCTCCAGCGCACGATGCCGGCCGAGCGCGCCATTGGCCGCGTGACGGTGCGCATCGTGCTGTCGGAGAACGGCGCGCGCGCGGACGTGAAGCTGCTGAAGAGCGGCGGCAACCCCGATCTCGATTTCAACGTCATGTTCGCCGCGCGCCAGACCGCCTATCCCTTCCCGCCCAAGAACGCGACGGTGCTCGATCGCACCTTCACGGTGACGTACATCTACCGCTGAGCCGACATCGCCATCGTCCGCTCTGGATGCTTGCGCGCGGTGAGGCGACTGTCTCGACTTCGCGCGTCCCGTGGTTATGGTCGCGCATCGCGCATCGCGCAACGGAAACAATCATCCCAGCGACAGCGGATCATTCCATGGATTTCAGCCTGCCCACTATTCTCATTGCCCTTGGACAACTGCTGATCGGCGGCCTCTATGTCTTTGCGGGCCTCAGCCACTTCGGACCCGTCTCGGAGAAGATCATTCCGGTGCTCGCAGCACGCGGCATTCCCCAGCCGCGCCTGGCGCTTTACACCGCGAGCGCTCTCGAAGTTCTGGCTGGCGCCTGTCTCATGATGGGCGTCGCCGTCGTGCCGGCCGCGCTTGGGCTCGCGCTGTTCACCGTGCTCGCCTCCTACGTCATGGCCAATTTCTGGGACATGCCCGCCGGCGAAACGCGGGAAGCGCTTCACAATGTGTGCATTTCCAATCTCGCGATCGTGGGTGGCCTTTTGCTCGCCGCCGCACAAGCACTGTAACGGCGCGGGAATAGCCCTCGCGCCCGTGTGATCTCAGCGCGCTGATGTGATCTCAGTGTACGAACCTTGTCGTTCCCGCCGCGTTTAGCTGCATGCGAGAGAAACAAGGAGAAAAAGTATGCATAGGATTCTAGCAATCGCTGCAGCCGCCGCGCTTTCGGTGGCGGTGCCATTTGCAATCGCCAATGCCGAGGACGCGAAGGGCGGCACGCCGGAGGCCAATGCGCCGGGCGCGGCTTCGAACCAGGAGCCGGGCGCCGCCACTTCGAACCGCACGCCGCAAAAGCACACGGCGACGCCTGAGAACCAGGTCGATAGAACCAAAACCGGCAAGACCTCGGATCGCTCGCCCCACAACAAGCACTGACGCTCGGCCGCCCGCGCATTCGTGTCCGGGCGGCTGGCGGCGACAGACGATGATCGCTTCGGACCCGTCGGTCCGAAGCGTAACGTATCGGTCTGATCGAAAGACGAGCCGCATTGTAGGATTGCGACTCGGAGAAAAGCGATCGCCTCGCGTGAGCTAAGCCGGCACCGTGACACGATTGAGTTCGTCCGCCCAAAAGAGCAGCCCGAAGTAGACGATCTGCACGGCAATCCACACGCCCGCCACCCAATAGACGCGCCGCTGCAGTTTCCTCGCGTGCTGGCCATACCGTCCGGCCGAGATGTCGCGCATGATGGGGATCGCATCGCCCACGCCGCGGAACGTTCCCGTCAGTGGCTGGCTTTTGGCTTGGCGCTGCATGAGCGCGCGTCCGCCGGGCGAGCTGCCGATCTTGCGGTGATACCAGATGCTCAGCCACAGCATCGGCACCACCATGAGCACCATGCCGCCCGTCACATATGCGAGCCGCACGTTGGGATCCCGCAGCTGCTCGGCAAATGCGCTTACCATCGATCCACCCTCTTCTATCGGCGTAGACGCGATTATTGCCGGGTTTGCTCCGAACGGCCACGCCGGAAGAGGGAACGCCGAGGCGTCGGGCGCGTTATTAGCCCGTGTGTAATTACGGAGGACGAAAGCGATGAATTGGGATCGCGTCGAAGGTAACTGGAAGCAGTTTACCGGCAAGGTAAAGGAGCAGTGGGGCAAACTCACTGACGACGACATCGCCCAGATCAATGGCAACCGTGAGCAGCTCGAGGGCAAGATTCAGGCGCGCTACGGCCATGCCAAGGATCAGGTGAAGCGGGATGTCGACGATTGGCTAAGCCGCTCCTGAACCGGGACAATTTGCCCAAATATGGCGCGGCTTCGGCCGCGCTATTCTTTTTGGGCACAGGGCCGGCGGATTATCGCCCCCTGGCGGCCAAGCCCCTTGTGAGCGATCTCGACTCGATTCCACAATGGGCGCGGGCGCTTGACTGGGGGGTCAGCGATGAAAACGTTTCAAGCCACTATGCTCACCGACACGACCGTCTCGCAGGACCGGCGGCGTTTCGAGCTCACCTTCCGCGACGCGGACGGTCAGGAATACGCGATCAGCATCCCGTCGGCGATCGCCGCGGACCTCGTGCCCGTGCTGGAGACGCTCGCCGCGGCCCAGCCGCGGATGGGGGGTGCGGAGATGACCCGGCTGCCGAAGACATGCGCGGTGGGCCACGCGACGGGAGAGCGCATGGTGCTGCTGCGCTTTGACGATGAGGCGCCGTATGCGATCGAGCTGGAGGTCGCGCAGGCGATTGCCGAGCAGATCCAGGAGCAGAGCTCCGAGCTGACCGAAGCGCGCCGCCCAGCCCTGCATTGAGCGCGCAGCAAGACGCGGCCCGTTGATTGCCTGCGCGGTTTCCGCGAAGCTACGGCCGGCTTCGGAACCGCGGCGAGCTTCGTCACGTACGCGAATGATCAGGCAGAGATCCGGTTTGATGCGAGCTGTTTCAGCTCTGAGACTATTCGCCTGGCGTCCACTGGTGGCGTTCGCAGCGCTTTCATCGCTCGCCGTTGCCGAGCCTTTGCCGGCGCCGGTCTGGCGCGATGACTACACCACGCGCGTCGAAGCCCTTGCGCTGCTGCAAACCCTCAACGCCGAGCTCTTGAGCAACAATAGCGCGACGTTGACACTCGATCGCTGGTGCGCCGCCCACAACCTCGCTTCCCCGGCGCGGATCCTCGCCGAACGCGTCGGCGGCGCCGATGCCGCCGCGACCGACGAGCAGCGCAAGCTCCTCGCCGTCGGTCCCGACGAGCCCGTACGCTTCCGCCGCGTGCGCTTGAAGTGCGGAACACACGTGCTCTCCGAAGCGGAGAATTGGTATGTGCCCGCGCGGCTCACGCCCGAAATGAACCGGACGCTCGATACCACCGACACGGCATTCGGCCGCGTGGTGAAACCGCTGAATTTCCAGCGGCGGACGCTGTCGGCAAAGCTGCTCTGGTCGCCGCTGCCCATGGGATGGGAGATGCGCGCGGCGAACGACAACACGCCCCTGCCGGGCAATGGCACGCTGCAAATCCCCCACGAGGTTCTGCAACACCGCGCCGTGCTGGTGCTGCCCGATGGCACGCCGATCAGCCAGGTGACCGAGACCTACACCGGCAACGTGCTCGCCTTCCCCGATCCGCTGCCGCCGTCGAAGGCGCGCTGACGGCCGTATGGCAGCGGTGCCAGTCCGCGCGGATCCGGCCACGATTATTTAACCGGCAGCCGTGTCCCTTAGCAGCTCCACCGGCAGATCGTTCCTGCCGCGCATCGGCATGGGAGAAACGGGCGAGTATGTGCACATCGTTGAGCTACCGGGATGCCGCGGGCAAGGTCTACTTCGGGCGCACCTTGGAGCTTTCGGTCGATCTTCCGTACCGGCTCGCCTTTTTTCCCGCAGGCTTCGCCTTCACCTCGCACATTACCGGCTACGCTGCGCTCGAATACGCGGCGAAGAACGCCTTTTTCGCCGTGACGATGCCGGCGCATGTGCCGAAGCCCGGCGCCGAGCCCGCGCCTTCCGAATTGAAGGTTCTGGAGGGCCTCAACGATAAGGGGCTGACCTTCAGTCTCCTTTCCTATCCCGCAGCAGGCGGCGATCAGCCACCGGTCGCGCCGGGTCGAAGCGTGCTTTCCGCTTCCGATCTCGGCAGCTGGGCCCTCAGTCAGTTTTCGACCGTTGCAGAGGTGAAGGCGGCGCTCGCCGATCAGCCGCTGATGCTCGAAGCGCTGCCTATTCTCGGCGGCGCCGTCTCCCCGTTTCATTACGTCGTGCACGATGCTTCGGGTTCCTGCCTCGTCGTGGAGTTCCATCGCGGCGTCATGTCGGTCTACGACAATCCCGTCGGCGTGATGACGAACGGTCCGGAATTCAGCTGGCATCTCACCAACCTCGACAACTACACCTTCCTCAGCAACGTCGATCGTTCGCGCGCAACGTTCGGCGCCTATGAAGCGGTGCAGCCCGATTCAGGAATTGCGACAGTTGGGCTTCCCGCCTCCAACACCTCGGTGGGACGCTTCGTGCGCGCCGTGTACTACGCCCAGTACGCCGAAAAAGCGCCGACGCCCGACCGTGCGCTGACGACGCTCGCGCACATCATGAACAACTTCGACCGGCCGCGCGGCATCACCATCGACTATCCCGACGGCGGCGCCGGACACCTCGAGGTGCCGGGGCTCAGCACTGGCGGCAGTGAACCCTACGCAACCGAATACTCTTGCTGGACGAGCCTTGCCGATCTCGACCGCCGTCTTCTGCTGGTGAGAGGCTATGGCAGCCTGAATTTCAGCCGGTTGGATCTGACGGCGTTTGCGGGCGTTGATCAACCGCGGGTGCTGCCGTTCAGCCGGCTTGACGCGGCGGCGGTCGATACTACCGGTGTGCTGCGCGGCGCCCGCGTTTGAGGCCGGTGCCCTGGCGAAAGTTCAGACGCGCCGCTTTGCTCCAATCGCCCTTAGATTTGAGCAAGATTGATCGCGCGGACCGCGCGCATACGCCCCGCGGCTCCGCTATGGTCCACTGCCACTGCCGAACGGAGGATCGAAATGGCCCAGACCCGCGCCACCGAACGCAGCGTGTTGACCCGCGAGCAGCTCGAGCTCGTCGACAAGACGCACCATCCCGCGATCTACGACGCCGATGCGAAGGAGCTGCGAGCGCTCAAGAAGCAGCTGCGCGAGGAGCGCGGCAAGGTACGAACGCTCGTCCGCCAGCGTCAGCGGGAGGCGAGGGGCAAGGCCGAGCCGCGCGGAAAATCGTTCCCCGGTGGCACCGAGCAGCCGCTGAAGCGCAAGCAGGCCCTTTCCGGTGCCTTGAAGCGGGTCAACCGGGAGCTCGGCCGCCTGCGTATCCTGGAGGCCCGCACCGCACACGTCGATGCCGCCCGCCGGGCGCTGGCGCTGCACCGCAGCGCCGGGTTCGAGACCACGAAGCCGCCGAGCCGGACCGCGAACGAAGGCATGGAGCCGATTCCCCGCACGCGGCGCCGCAGGATCATTCCCGGCAGCCAGATCGGCAGCGTATCGCAGGCAACGAAAGTGGCGCAGGCGATAAAGGACAACCGGACCTGAGCCGACTTTTCCGCTGCGCGCGGCGCTAACCAAAGAAAATGCAACATCAATCCGCCACCGCCCGGGCGTTTGCCCGGGCCGATCCGGCGCGCGCTGCGGGATGTCCCCTTGCCCCGGCAACCCATATCCTTGACAACCTCTTGAGGCCATGCGCTTTTCCCGCGCGCGAATAGAAAATTAATGTGTAATTGCGGCCGGTGCCGATCGCACCGGCGGCCGTTGCGCGAAGCTGCATGGCGGGACTGCGAAAAGATGGCTGAGGCGAAGGCTCAAGGTAAGTCGGAAAAGGCGGAATCGGCTGTGGGCGCCCCGGCGGGTGATCTGCACCGCTATCGCTCGCACACGTGCGGCGCCTTGCGTGCCTCCGACATCGGCAATACCGCGCGCCTCTCGGGCTGGGTGCACCGCGTACGCGACCACGGCGGCCTCCTCTTCATCGATCTGCGCGACCACTACGGCATCACCCAGGTCGTGGCCGATCCCGACAGCCCCGCTTTCAAGACCGCAGAAGCCGTACGCTCCGAGTGGGTGATCCGCGTCGACGGCGCGGTGCGCAAGCGTCCCGAGGGCACGGTGAACCCCGAGCTGCCCACGGGCGAGGTCGAGCTGTTCGCGACCGAGATCGAAGTGCTTTCGCAAGCGAAGGAGCTGCCGGTTCCGGTGTTCGGTGAGCCGGACTATCCGGAAGATCTGCGCCTGCAATATCGCTTCCTCGATCTGCGCCGCGAAACGCTGCACAAGAACATCATGCAGCGGCTGGCGATCATCGCATCGATCCGCAAGCGCATGACGGAAGCAGCGTTCTTCGAGTTCTCGACACCGATCCTCACCGCGTCCTCGCCCGAGGGCGCGCGGGACTTCCTCGTGCCTTCGCGCATCCATGCAGGCAAGTTCTACGCCCTGCCGCAGGCGCCGCAGATCTATAAGCAGCTGCTGATGGTCTCGGGCTTCGACCGTTACTTCCAGATCGCGCCCTGCTTCCGCGACGAGGATCCGCGCGCCGATCGCCTGCCGGGTGAATTCTATCAGCTCGATGTCGAGATGAGCTTCGTCACCCAGGAAGACGTGTTCAACAAGATGGAACCCGTCATTACCGGCGTGTTCGAGGAATTTGCCGCCATCACCGGGGAGAGGAAGTCGGTCACCCACGGCTGGCCGCGCATTCCCTACAGCGAAGCGATCTCGAAATACGGCAGCGATAAACCCGACCTGCGCAACCCGATCGAGATGCAGGACGTGACGGAGCACTTCCGCGGGTCCGGCTTCAAGATCTTCGCCGGCATGATCGACAAGGATCCGAAGGTGCGCGTGTGGGCGATCCCCGCGCCGGGCGGCGGCTCGCGTGCCTTCTGCGACCGCATGAACTCATGGGCGCAGGGCGAAGGCCAGCCGGGCCTTGCCTACATCTTCTTCCGTGAAGGCGAGGCTGCCGGTCCGGTCGGCAAGAACCTCGGCCCGGAACGCGCCGATGCAATCCGCGCGCAGCTCGGCCTCAAGGAGGGCGATGCGGTCTTCTTCACGGCCGGTAACCCCGCGCGATTCTACCGCTTCGCAGGCGAGGCGCGCACGCGCATCGGCGAGGAACTGAAGCTCATCGACGAGACGAAGTTCGCGCTCGCCTGGATCGTCGACTTCCCCTTCTACGAGTGGAACGAGGACGAGAAGAAGATCGACTTCTCGCACAACCCATTCTCCATGCCCCAGGGCGGGCTCGAAACGCTGCAGGGCGCTGCCTCCGACGAGGAGCGCCTCGACATCAAGGCCTACCAGTACGACATCGTCTGCAACGGCTACGAGATCGCCTCGGGCTCGATCCGCAACCATCGGCCCGACACGATGGTGAAGGCTTTCGAGATCACGGGGCTTTCGCAGGCGGACGTCGAGGCGCGCTTCGGCGGCCTCTATCGCGCGTTCCAGTATGGCGCGCCGCCCCACGGCGGAATGGCCGCGGGCATCGATCGTATCGTGATGCTGCTCGTCGGCGCCAAGAACCTGCGTGAAATCTCGCTGTTCCCGATGAACCAGCAAGCCGCCGACCTGCTGATGGGCGCGCCTTCCGAAGTCGCGCCGAAGCAGCTCCGCGAGCTGCACATCCGCGTCGTTGCACCCGAAAAAAAGGAGTAGGCAGACGCAGCCGTCGCGAGCCGTCGCTGACAATCTTGCATGTGGGTATTCGTGATCAACCTCGACCGTGACCGCGACCGCCTCACTCGGATGGTCGGCGAGGCGCAGCGCGTTGGGATCGAATTCGAACGCTTCGTCGCCATCGACGGCAATCGCCTCGATATCGAGCTGCGCGATCAGTTCTATCTGGGCAGCGACCCGCACGAGAAAGCCTTCACGCCGGGCGAGATCGGCTGCTACGCAAGCCACCTGCGCATCCACCGTCTGCTGGAGGATCGCGAGGGCGAATACGCGCTCGTCCTGGAAGACGACGTGCGCCTCGACGACGATCTCGTTCCCACCATCAAGGCCGCCGTAGCCCAGGCGCGCGACTGGGATATCATCCGGCTTTCCAATGCGCCGAAATCCGCCGTCTTGCCGGTGGCCCCGTTGGGCAACGGCCGCGACCTCGTGCGCTTCTGGACCGTGCCCAACGGCACCGGCGCCTATCTCATCAGCCGCACCGGCGCGATCAAATTCAGCGAAGGTTATGCGCGGCGCCTGCTGCCCATCGATGAAGATCTGCGCCGTCCCTGGCGCAGCGGGCTCAATATGTTCGGGGTCGTGCCGCCCCCCGTAGAGCCGGACGTGCTCGAAGTCTCGCAGATCGACCAAATGGGGCGCGACCGCAGCCTGGCCGCGCGGGCCCGCTTCCGCGATGCTGCACCCCATCGCGACTTCGCCGGAAAGCTGCGCTATCGGCTCGAAGCGTTCGGCTCCTTCGGCTTTGCGCGCGCGCTGCTCCGCTCGGCGATCGCGTCGCTGGTGAAGCGCGTGCGCGGCCGCGCCGCCGCGGAGCGATACTACCGGCTCTGAGCGTTGCGCCATGGCGGAGGGGACGATGGACTGGCAGCAGAAGATCTTCCGCTACTGCGAGCGCGGCGGCGATCCGGGATTCTGGGCCGAGCCGCTCAACGCCATCTCCAACGGCGCGTTTATCATCGCAGCGATCGTGGCGGCGCTCATTCTGGCGCGCCGTCCCGCGGGCCAGCGCGGCGGCATCGCCGAATGGGCGCTCATCGCGATGACGTTCGTCATCGGCGTCGGCAGCTTCCTGTTTCACACCTATGCGACGCTTTGGGCCGCGAAAGCCGACACCATCCCCATCGGCATCTTCATGTTCGCCTACGTCGCCTATGCGCTGCGCCGCTATCTGGCGCTCAATTGGCTGCTGGCGCTGATCGGACTTGCGGTGTTCTGGTGGAGCCTGCAATACGCTGCCGGTATTCAATGCCGTGCGGGCTTGTTTGCGGTCGTCGGAAATGCGCGCCACTGCCTCAACGGCACGATGACGTATGCGCCGGCACTCGTGGCGATGGTGGTCATAGGCACCGCTGCGGCCGTGCGGCGCCAGCGTGCAGCGCCCTATCTCTTCGCCGCCGCCGTCGTCTTTTTGGCTGCGATGACTTTCCGCACGGTCGATTGGGAGATGTGCTCACGCTCGATCGTCGCCGGCCGCACCCTCGGCACGCACTTCCTCTGGCACACCTTCAATGGATTGGCGCTTTTCATCCTGCTGCTGGGAGCTATCCGCCACGGCCAGCCGAAGCCGCGGCAGGCATAGACAACCGAACCTCGGCATCGAAGTTTTGCCCAGCCTGGGATTATCGCGCCGTCTCCCATCGCAGCGATTGCGCGCGCCGCCCTGGGGCCCCATAAACGGGCCGTTGCGGACGTGGTGGAACTGGTAGACACACAGGACTTAAAATCCTGAGGCGGCAACGCCGTGTGGGTTCGATTCCCACCGTCCGCACCAATGATTTCAATGGCAGAGGTGGTGTGCAGTTTGTGTGCACCGACCCCAGGAGTTCATCGCGGTTCCGCGTGCTCGGCGAGCCGGTGGAACATGGCGATGAACGCCGGCTCGGGCCTCCGCAGAGGCGGAAGCTCCTGATAGGCCTCCCAGCCGCCGCCAAGAGCCATGTAGAACGCCACATATTGCAGGGCGACGTTCTCGCGAGCGATTACGGTCAGGTCTTCCGTCTCGAACATCTGCCGTTGGGCATCGAGCACATTGAGGAAATCCGTCAGGCCACGGTCATAGCGCTCTGTCGCGAGCTTCACCGCGCGCCGGCTCGCTGAAAGCGCCGAATTCAACGCGCTGAGGCGCCTTCGCGCCGCCCGATAGGCAACGAGAGAAGTCTCGACTTTCCCCACCGCCGTCAGGATCGCCTTCTTGTAGCCGATGAGCTCCTCGTGGGTCTGCATTTCCTCGACGGCGATGAGCGCATCCAGGCGGCCAAAATCGAGGAAGGGCCAATAGCCGGAAGGTCCGACCGACCAGATGGGACCGTGGATCACGTTGCCACCCGATGGCGCCACGCGCTGTCCCGCGCCGCCTTGGACGCCGAACCCGGTCGTGAGCCCAACCGAGGGAAAGAGATCGGCGGTCGCTGCGCCGATCCGCGCATTCGCGGCGGCGAGCTTGCGCTCGGCATAACGGATGTCCGGCCGCGTCCGCAGCAGCTCCATGGGCGTGCCTGGATCGAGTTCGCCCGGCGCATCCGGAATGCGTCCCGCTCCGAGCTCGGCGACGGTCTCCTCCGGAAATGTATCCAGCAGCAGCGCCAGGCGGCTTTTCGCGGCGAAGAGTGCCGCCTCGAGATCGGGGATCCGCGCCTGTGACGTCGCCAGGTGCCTCTCGGCGAGCGCGACATCAAGCTCGCTGGTGATGCCGCGATCAAAACGCGTGCGCGTCAAATCGACGGAGCCGCGCGCGGTCGCGACGTCGCGCCGGGCATATTGGAGCCGCGCCTGCAGGGCCCGGATCTGCACGTAGTTGAGCACGACATCGGAAACCACGGTAACGAGAACCGCATTCCGCATCTCGGCCATCGCTTCCGTATCCGCCTCGGCGGCCTCCAGCAGACGCCGGTATTTGCCGAAGAGGTCGAGATCCCAGCGTCCGTCCAGACCGACGATACGCTGCAGCGATTCGAGGCCCGTCGTGCTGGTGCCGGAGCGAAGCGAATTCGCCACGCGCCCTTTGGTGAGGTCCGTGCCGCTGCCGGCGGCGATGCCGCCGCTGACCCCGGCCTCCGGGAGCCGGCCCTGACGCACCACCACTTCCTGCATGCGCGCCTTCTGCACGCGCGTGAGAGCAATCTCGATATCGAGGTTGCATGCGATCGCCCGCTCGATCAAGCCGTTCAATTGCGGATCGTTGAGCGTCCCCCACCACTGGACGACGCGCGGCTGCCACGAAGCCTCGTGCCTGGCGGCCGCGAAGGTCGCTGGAAGCGGCGGATCCGGCGGAAAATAGTCGGGGCCGACTGAGCAGCCTGCAAGCATGACGGTCGCGGTCGCCAGCAAACGAAATCCGGGCCTCTGCATCGAGCCCTGACCCCTTTCCCTTCCCGGCCGCCATCGCAGCGGAATCCGGCGAGACATTTATGTCGGTGTGCGATCCGTTCGCATTCGAACGGAGCACCGCGACTGGGGTTGCGATAAGCAATGAACAGGTTAGCGAGCTACAGAGGCGTCGTTGCTGGCAATTTTTACGAGATCACCCTTGCCGATCGAGGCGGGCGGACTTGCGACGACCCGGTCGGTTGCATTGAGGCCGTCTACGACTTCGACGTCGACGCCGAGATTACGACCTACACTGATTCTCTTCAACGCGATCCTGCTATCGGGTGTCACCACGGCGACCTCGAGTCCGTGCTCCCTGAACAGCAGCGCGCTCGCCGGCACGAGCAAGACCGATTCCGTGCCTGGGATCTCCAAGCTGACCTGCGCATAGGTTCCCGGCTGCAGCAGGCTGTCTGCGTTGTCCGATTGAAGCTCGATGACAGACGTTCGCGATGCGAGGTTGACCGCTTGCGACGTCGCCGCCACGACGGCGTGGAACACCTTTTCAGGGTATTGGGGCAGCCGCACCTCCGCCTTGAGTCCCGGCACGATTCCGGCCGCCAGGAGCTGCGGCACCTTCATGAAGATGCGCATCCTATGCGTATCGGCCACTCTGAAGAGTTCTGGCGCGTTTCCTCCGCCCATTCCGCTGCCCGCGTTGATGAGCGCACCGACATCGGTATTGCGTGCAGTGACGGTCCCGTCGAATGGCGCAACCAATCGCCTGAAGCCTTCGAGTGCCTGCAGACGATTGACCTCGGCCTGCGCGATCTCGGTGTTGGCCTTGGCCGCATCGAGCCGCGCGACGGCGCTTTCATAGTCGGATCGCTTGGCCTGTTGCTCTTGCACCGAGACGGAGCCCTTCGGCGAATCCCGCCAGCGCGCATACGTCGTCTTGGCGAACCGCTGCTCTGCCTCCTTCACTTTGGCATCAGCCTTCCGCGCATCGAGCGTTGCCCGCGCAGCGGCGAGCTGCGCATCCAGCTCGGGTGTCTCGATATCGGCGAGAACGTCGCCTTTTTTCACGTGCGCGCCGAAATCGAAGTACCATGCTTTCAGATAGCCGTTCACGCGCGCGTATATCGGGGATTCGAACCACGCCTGCACATCGCCGGGCAGCACGACCTTCCGATGACTGTCCCCGGCCTTCGGGGTAACCACGTGCACCGTGGCGATCGCGGAGTTCTTCGTCCAATCGGCGACGGCAACGTCCTGCCTGTGGCGCGAAAGAATGCCGTTCGCAACGCTCCCCGCAGCGAGGATCGCGACGGCGACAGCGGCGATGCGCAACCTTCTCCGCAGGTTGCCTCCGGAGGCTGGCCGATCATCGGAGTTTTGCCGCGTCTGTGCCACGCTTCTGTCTCGCTAGCTGCCGGGGTGGGTGGATGCGGGCTCCGCTGCATCGTGCGAGCCCCTGGAACTGCGGCGCCCATGCACGGCGCTGAAGACGACCGGCACGAAGAAGAGCGTTGCCAGCGTCGCAACGAGCAAGCCCCCGATGACCGCGCGTCCCAGCGGCGCATTCTGCTCGCCGCCTTCCCCCATGGCGAAGGCCATCGGAAGCATTCCGATGATCATCGCGAGGGCGGTCATGATCACGGGCCGGAAACGCGTGTAGCCCGCTTCCAGAGCGGCCTCGGCGGCGCTGCTGCTCCGCGCGAGCGCTTCGTGAGCGAAACTCACGAGCAGCACGCTGTTGGCTGTTGCGATACCCATGCACATCAACGCGCCCGTCAAGGCTGGAATGGACAGCGTGGTGCCGGTTAGGAACAGCATCCACACGATGCCGGCGAGCGCCGCCGGAAGGGCGGTGAGAATGACGAGCGGATCCGTCCAGGACTGGAAGTTGACCGCGATGACGAGATAGATGAGCACGAACGCGGACGCGAGACCGAAGTAGAGCTGCGCATATGCGCTGCCCATCGTCTCGACCTGTCCGCGCATTGCCACGTACGACCCCGGCGGCAGCAGCTTTTTCGATTGCTCCAGGATCCGATTGATGTCGGCGCTGACGGCGCCGAGATCACGCCCTTGCACGGCGCCGAATATGTCGATCAGAGGCTGGGAGTCGTAGTGTGAAATAAGTCCCGCTGAAGGACCGAGCCCTATGTCAGAAAGTCCGCCCAGCAACTGGTTCGGGCCGCCCTGCGCGGACGCCACGGGGACGTTGACGAGGTCCGACATGGTGTCGATCCGATATTGCGGCATCTGGACGACGATCGGATAGGAGACACCGTTCGCATCGTTCAGCCAGAAGTTCGGCCTGATCTGGCTGCTGCCGGACAACGTGATGAGAAGGCTGTTGGCGACGTCGCGCTGGCTGATGCCAACAAGTTTGGCGAGGGACCGGTCAACGGTCACGTTGATTTGCGGGTAGCCGAAGTTCTGTTGAATCCGCAGGTCGGCGATGCCCGGAATGCCGCTGATCCGGCGAAGCAGATCCGTCGCGTAGGCGTAGTTGGCATCGTGCTTGGGGCCGATGATCTGTATGTCGATGGGTGACGGCAGTCCGAAATTCAGAATCTGAGCAACGATGTCGGCCGGCAGGAACGAGAAGGTCACGCCTGGATACTTCTGCGGCAGAACCGTCCGCAGCGTCTTGATGTACTGCGCCGTCGGCGCGTGCCCGGGAGCGAGCGACACGAGGATATCGGCGTCCTCCGGGCCGATCGTCCCGGTGATGTTGTAGGCGATGTTGATGCCGCTGATCGGCAGTCCGATGTTGGAGACGATACTCTCGAGCTCGGCTTTCGGGATGATCTGCCGGATGTTCGCGTCGATCTCTCCCGTTAGTCTGGCCGTTTCCTCGATGCGCGTTCCGATCTGCGCGCGCATGTGCATCAGGATGCGGCCCGCGTCCACCGGGGGGAAGAAGTTCCGGCCGAGGAAAGGTAGGAGGCCGAACGAGAGAATGACGCAGGCAAGAAAGCCGGCCGCAAACTTCAGCGGGCTAGCAAGCGCCATGCCGAGCAGCGTGTGATAGGTGTCGCAAATCCGGCCGAATGCGCGCTCGAAACCCGCCTGAAATCGCATGAATGGATTGCGGCTTGGCGGCGTCTGTAGATCGCTCTCGAAGATGGCCCCCTTCGCACCATGCTCGCGCAGCAGATAGTTGGCGAGTGTCGGCACCAGCGTGCGCGACAGCAGGAAGGAGCCGACCAGCGCAAACGTGACGGCCTCGGCCATTGGCCGGAACAGGTAGCCCACGACGCCGCCGAGCTGCAGCATCGGCGCGAAGACGATGCAGATGCAGGTCAGCGTGACGAACGCCGGAAGCACGATCTGCCGGGCTCCATCCATGATGGCGGCTTCCCGCGCTTTTCCCTGCTCGAGGTGCCAGTTGATATTTTCGAGCGTCACGGTCCCGTCGTCGACGAGAATGCCGACCGCGAGCGCAAGCCCGCCGAGCGTCATGACGTTGATCGTCTCGCCGACCCACGACAGGGCCGCCAGCGAGAACAGTATCGCGAGCGGAATTTCGACCATGATGATCGCGGTCGAGCGCCAGTTGCCGAGGAACAGCAGGATCATCAGGCCCGTGAGCACGGCGGCGATCGCGCCTTCGCGCACGACACCCATGACCGCCGCCTTGACGAAGGTTGACTGATCGCCGACGGCGTGCAGCTCGAGATCCTTGGGCAGCCCCGCCTTGATGCGGGCAAGCCTCTCCTTCACGCCGGATATGATGTCCAGCGTCGAGGCCGATCCCGAATTCAGGATCGACATCAACACCGCCTTCACGCCGTTGACGAAAACGAGGTTCGTCTGCGGCGGTGAGCCTTCGTGGGCGTACGCGACGTCGCGGATATAGAGGATGGCGCCATCGGTTCGCTTCAGCGGCAGATCGTTGATCCGTTCGAGAATCGTGGGGCTCGCGTTCAGCGCGACGCTCCATTCGAAATTGCCGATCTTCTCGGTTCCGGCCGGCAAGATCAGGTTCTGCGCCGAGATCGCATTGACGACGTCGTCGGCGGATACGTGATACGCCTGCATGGCCCGCTGATCGAGATCCACCTGGACCTGGAGAACCTTGCCGCCGTAAGGCGATGGCAGCGCCGCGCCATTCACCGTAGCGAGCTGCGGCCGTATGAAATTCTGGCCGAGGTCGAACAGCTGATCTTCCGGCAGCGACTTGCTCGATAGCGCGAGGTTGAGAATCGGGACACTGGAGGCGCTGTAGCGGAGTACGTAGGGCGGCGTAATTCCGGCCGGCAGAAGCTTGAGCACGGTTTGCGATGCAGCCGTGACCTGCGCGACGGCGGCGCCGATGTCCGTACCCTTCTGAAAGAATATCTTTACGACGCCGAAGCCGGTGAGCGACTGGGACTCGATGTGCTGGATGGAGCTCACCTGCGCCGTCAGCTCCCGCTCGTAATAGTAGATGACCCGGTCGGACATATCCTTCGGGAGCAGGCCGGAATAGGTCCAGACCACGCTGACGACAGGAATGTCGATGCTAGGAAAAATGTCGACGCGCGTGCGTACGGCAGCGAGCGTGCCAAAAATCGCAATAAGAAGCGCCAACACGATGAACGTGTACGGGCGCTTTAGGGCTACCTCAACGATCCACATCGCGCTTCGCGCTGCCAGCCAGGTCCGCTGGCGTCACCTGGCTCGACCTCGGAATGCTGAGCACTGACCCCGCGGGTACGCTCATTCCGCACCCCTGTCGTCAAAGTACCAGTCTGCCTCAGGAACCTTCAGTTCACGTTAAAAGCCGTTCGTGGATTGCACGCTTCTGCGCCGGACCGTGCGCAACTGGCCGCCCTGCATGATCCGGCACTTCACGATCGGATGCGCATTCTGTCGTGAACCTCTCCGGCGACTTACCGATCCGTAAGGAGGGCGGCAGGCGATTGCAGACCCGCGCGCCGCTGCCCACCTATTTCAATGTTTCAACGGAGTTGAGGGGGAGATATTCGCAGCAAAGGAAGGAGACCGCCATGTCGAGCTCAGCAATGTCGAGCTTCGCAAGAATGAGCCTCGCGTTGATAGCAGGTGCTCTCATGCTCGAAGCGCCGATGGTGACCGCAGCCGCGGCCGCCGATAAGTTTCCCCCGTCGGTGATCGCATTGAACCAGAAGATGAAAGATGGCGGTGTCTCGATCACGTACGCCAACTTCCCGGAGAAGGGCACACTCGCAATCCTCGAGCGAGAAGCAGGCCACCGCCACGGCGAGAAGCGGATCGGTCATGTGGCGGTCGATGCGGGCGACCATCGCAACATCCATGTGTCGCTCAGTCCGCAGCCGTCGCCCGGCGCGCACCTGACGGCTGTCGTGGAGCGCGGCAACGGAAAGACAGGGAAGCCCGCCGCCGAGCAGACCTTCAAGGTGCTCTGAGCTCCGGCCTCGAAATAGGCTGCCGGACGAAGCGTCCGGCAGGCTCCGGCGATCGGTAGGCGCCAATCATGTGGACCGGCCATTGGACCGGCCATGTGGATCGGCCAGCCATCCGGCAACGGAAGACTGGCCGACCGGTGAAGTGCCGGTCCAATTCCTGCCGATGTGGTTGAGCTGAAGCTGCCGACGGCAGGATTGCTGGCGAAGCGCTCCATCGATCTCTCGCCGGCACGGCCGCTTCAGAGCCTACCGCCAGCCCGATGCCGGCGCATGGGCTGGCGGATATCCGTAACCACCCCTCCATTCGGTCCCTGCACCCCTCCATTCGCTCTCCTTCACCCCATGGCGCGATCGTGAATTGCCTTTACGGTCCAAGGCCATGAGTATCGGGATGCGATGTTGTGCGTCCTCGCCGCGCTTGACCCTGGATCGGGGTCACCCTCTCATGCCGTGCGGAAGCGGACGCCGAAAGCATTGTGCCATCTCGCCGGGCCGATCTGCCCGGGCGTAGATGGGCTGAGGGGCGTCCCAAAATTTCCCGCACGAAGGCGAAGCGATGGATCAATCCGACTGGCAGATCGTGCGTTCGACACCCCTTTTTGGCACCGTCTCGCTGGAGGTGGCGCAGTCCATCATCGGCCACCAGCCGGTGACTGTGCACCAGAAGGGCGACACGCTATTTCACCAGGGCGATCCGGCCGATTCCTTCTTCGTGCTGCTGGGTGGCTGGGTGAAGCTCTACCGCGTCACGCACGACGGCAATGAAGCCGTCGTCGGGGTGTTCAAGCCGGGGGAAACCTTCGCCGAAGCCGCGATGTTCCTCGGCGGACGCTATCCGGTCAGCGCCGAGGTCGTCACCAACGCGCGCCTGCTCCGCGTCGACGGCAAGATGCTGCGCCGCCGGATCAAGGAGCAGCCGGAGCTTGCGCTTTCGATGCTGGCGTCGGCCTCCTACCATCTGAAATACCTCGTCGAGCACATCGAGCACATCAAGGTGCTCTCCGCGCCGCAGCGCGTCGCCGAGTTCCTGGTGCGCCTCGCCAACGTCCGCGAGGGCGGCGCGGTGATCGAGCTTCCCTACGAAAAGGCATTGCTGGCCAATCGCTTGGGCATGAAGCCGGAAAGTCTCTCCCGCGCCCTCGCCAAGCTGCGCCCGCTCGGGGTGAGCGTCGACCGCGAGCAGGTCTCGATTGTGGATGTGGCCCTGCTGGCCGGGTTCGTCGATTCCAGCGACCGCGGCGACGAAGGCTTCTGAGGAGCCCGCTCCCGGCCGGACGCGACGGCGAGCACTTCGGTTGATCCTAGTTAAGCAGAGGGTGGCCTCCGGGCGTTAGCTTGAACGCCCATGAAGTGTGCAGGGAGGCTTTGGGCGGCCGGATGAGCGGGCGTCCGGGCTTGAAAAGCCATGACCTTCTCACCCATTCCCCATACCGACCGTGTTGCGGCCACGTTGCACGCCGGTGCGCGACCGAGCTTCGACGCGCTGTTCTCCTATGGCTTCCGCCCGTTCTTTCTCGGCGCCGCGGTCTACGCAGCTCTGGCGATGGCCGCATGGATCGTCTGGATAGCCTGCACCCACGCCGGATTGCTGACCGATTGGCTACCCGTCGCCGGCTCTCCCTATTCCTGGCACGCCCACGAGATGCTGTTCGGCTTTGCAGCCGCGGCAATCGGCGGATTCCTGCTCACCGCCGTGCCGAACTGGACCGGCACGCTGCCGCTGTCGGGCGCGCCCCTCGTGTTCCTGTTTTCCACGTGGCTGCTCGGCCGGTTGGCGATGGCCGTCTCGGGGCTGCTGCCTTATCCCCTCGTCATGGCGCTCGACGTCGCGTTTCTGCCCATTCTTGGCGGGTTTGCCGCGCGTCAGCTCTTCACTCGCCCCGCCATGCGCAACCTCGTCTTTCTGGTGCTCGTGGCGGCGTTGACGATAGGCAACCTGATTTTCCACCTTGGGAACGACGGCTATATCTCGGTCGATCCGCTGGCCGCGATCCGCGCGAGCGTACTGGTCGTGATCTTGATGATCGCCGTCATCGGCGGACGCATCATTCCCGCTTTCACGCACAACTGGCTCAACAACCGCGGCAAGCCCGAGCGCATGCCGCAGCGCGTGCCATGGCTGGAAAAGACCGCACTGATCTCGCTCGTTCTGTTCGTGGTTCTGTCGGCTTTCGGCGCGCCGGACATCCTCGTCGGCATCGCCGCGCTCTTTGCAGCGGCCGCGAACGGCACGCGCCTGGTGCTGTGGCGCGGCGCGGCAACCGCCTCTGAGCCCATCGTATGGATCCTGCACCTCGGCTACGGATGGATCGTAACCGGGCTGGCGCTCAGTGCGATTGCCTCGCTCACGGGCGCGATCCCCGGCGCCATCGTCACCCACGCCTTCGCGACGGGCGCCATCGGCACCATGATCCTGGCCGTCATGACGCGCGCCTCGCTCGGCCATACGGGCCGGCCCCTCGTTGCGCCGCCCCGCGTCGTCTGGGTGTATTATCTCATCACGCTGGCGGGGGTGCTGCGCGTGGCCGGGCCGCTTCTGGCACCAGGGCACTATATCGGCGCACTGCTCGCCGCGGCTCTCGCCTGGATCGCCGCGTTCGGTCTTTTCGTAATCGTATATGCACCGATCCTGACGACGCCGCGCGTGCACACGAAAGTGCCGCACCGCTGACCGGAGCGTATGTCTGCCCATCGCAGCGCCCCGGCATCAAAGCCGGGGCGCTTTTGCATGCGGCGCGCACGTTTCTGAAAGCGATTGGACAAAATATCGCAACACGATGTAGTTCCTGAGGAATCCCGCGAGCACTTGCTTTTCGTCAAGTGGCGCTCCCTACCCCCGACACACAATCGAGGTCCAGGATCCTCGGTGGGAGGCAAGCGAGACATGCGCGAAGTCATGACGAAAGCCATGGCCCGGAACATCTTTTATGGCGGGTCGCTGTTCTTCATTCTGATCTTCGTCGGACTGACGGCACACAGCCACTATTACATCGTCACGAAATCGACGGCGGAGCTTCCGCTGACGGACTCGGTGGCGCAGGGCAAGCGGGTATGGGAAGCCAACGCTTGCATCAACTGCCATACGCTGCACGGCGAGGGCGCCTACTTCGCGCCCGAGGTCGGCAACGTCATGTCGCGGTGGGGCGTCTCCAAATCTCCCGAGGATGCGTTCCAGGCGCTGAAGGGCTGGATCGAAGCTCAGCCGAGCGGCGTCCCGGGACGGCGGCAGATGCCGCGCTTCTATTTGTCGGACGAGGATATCAGGGCCCTGTCCGATTTCTTGATCTGGGCCGACCGGACGGACCGCCAGGGCTGGCCGCCGAAGGAATCCGGCTGACGCGGACAGTGGGAGAGAAAAGACCATGAAATATCAGACTCAAAAGATTGCGCTCGCCTACTTCCTCGCCGCGATGGCGCTCTTCATCGTGCAGGTTTCGGGCGGACTGCTGGCCGGCTTCATTTACATCTTCCCGAACACCCTTGCGGAGACGCTGCCGTTCAACATCGTGCGCATGCTGCACACGAACGCGCTGATCGTCTGGCTGCTGCTCGGCTTCTTCGGAGCGGCCTACTTCATCATCCCCGAGGAATCCGAGCGCGAGATCTATTCGCCGAAGATCGCCTATTTGCAGCTCGCGATCTTGGTCGTCGGCACGCTGGGCGCCGTGCTCACGTACGTGTTCGATCTCTTTCACGGCAACATTCTGCTCGGCAAGGAGGGCCGCGAGTTCCTCGAGCAGCCGTTGTGGGTGAAGATCGGTATCGTCGTGGCCGCGCTCCTGTTCCTCTACAACATCTCGATGACGGTGCTGTCCGGCAAGAAGACGTCGATCACCAACGTGCTGCTCATCGGCCTGTGGGGTCTGGCGATCCTCTTCCTCTTCGCCTTCTACAACCCGCACAACCTCAGCCTCGACAAGATGTACTGGTGGTACGTCGTCCACCTGTGGGTCGAAGGCGTGTGGGAGCTGATCATGGCTTCGATCCTCGCCTACCTGATGTTGAAGCTGACGGGCGTCGACCGCGAGATCGTCGAGAAGTGGCTCTATGTCATCGTCGGCACGGCGCTCTTCTCCGGCATTCTCGGCACCGGTCACCACTACTATTGGATCGGCGCGCCGGGTTACTGGCAGTGGGTCGGCTCGATTTTCTCCTCGTTCGAGGTCGTGCCGTTCTTCCTGATGATGGCGTTCAGCTTCGTCATGGTGTGGAAGGGTCGCCGCGATCACCCGAACAAGGCGGCGCTGCTCTGGTCGCTCGGCTGCGCAACGCTTGCGTTCTTCGGCGGCGGCGTATGGGGCTTCCTGCACACGCTGCACGGCGTGAACTTCTACACCCACGGCACGCAGATCACCGCCGCACACGGGCACCTCGCATTCTTCGGCGCCTATGTGTGCCTCAACCTGGCGATCTTCACCTACGCGTTCCCGATGCTGCGCAACCGCGACCCCTATAACCAGGTGCTCAACATGGCGAGCTTCTGGCTGATGGCTGGTGGCATGTGCTTCATGACCTTCGTGCTCACCTTCGCCGGCACGATCCAGACTCACCTGCAGCGTGTCCTCGGGCAGAGCTACATGGAGGTGCAGGACCAGATCATGCTGTTCCACTACATGCGCTTCGGCGCTGGTGTGGCGGTTGTTCTGGGCGCTGTGCTCTTCGTGTTCTCCATCCTCTTCCCCCGCCGCGAGATCATCTCGCACGACGACGTGACGGCGAACCAGTTGGCACCCGCGGAGTAAGACCATGCAGGCTGTGCAGATATACAGGAAGGGGACCGAAGCAGTCCCCTTCTACCTCCCGCAGAGCGATGAATGCGACGTCTTCAACGCGGCGTACCGCGGACAGATGCCGCTGTTGCTCAAGGGACCGACCGGCTGCGGAAAGACGCGTTTCGTGGCGCACATGGCGGCCGTGCTCGGCCGTCCCCTATACACGGTCGCCTGCCACGACGATCTTTCCGCAGCCGACCTCATCGGGCGGTATCTGCTGAAGGGCGGTGAGACCGAGTGGGTGGATGGACCGCTCACGCGCGCCGTGCGCGAAGGCGCCATCTGCTACCTCGACGAGGTGGTGGAGGCGCGCAAGGACGTCGCCGTCGTGCTGCATCCGCTGACCGACGACCGGCGCATGCTGCCGATCGAGCGCACGGGCGAGGTGCTGGAGGCCGGGCCGCAGTTCATGCTCGTCGCCTCCTATAACCCCGGATACCAGAACATCCTGAAGACGCTGAAGCCCTCGACGCGTCAGCGCTTCATCGCCATCGATTTCGATTTCCCGCCGGCCGACCGCGAGATCGAGATTGTGATGCGCGAGACGGGCCTTGGCCGCGAGCGTGTCGCCCAGCTCGTCCGGCTCGCCGGAAAGCTCCGCGCCTTGAAGGGGCAGGACCTCGAGGAAGGCGTATCGACCCGCCTCATCGTCTACTGCGCCAACCTCATCGAGGGCGGGATGCCCATCGAGCGTGCGATCCGCGTCGCCTTCATCGAGCCGCTGAGCGATGACGCCGATATCAAGCGGGGTTTGATCGACCTCGTCGCGACGGTCTACGGATAAGGATCGCAGCATGGGCGTCGATTTCGAGCCATGGGAGCCCGAGGAGAGCGTCGGCAAGCTCTGGCATTCCATTGTCGATCCGCTCGACGCGCCGGGCGCATTCGATACCGCGGCGGCAACACTCGACGAAACCCACGCACGCCTTGGCGTGCTGTTCCGTGGCCTCGGCGGCGCGCGCGATGTCGAGATCAAAGCCGCGCGGCAGGAAGCCTCGAGCCATCGCATGTCGTGGCGCCGCGCCTTGGGGCGTAGCGCCGAACGCATCGCAACGGCGAGCTTCGACGGCGAGACGCTGCGCTTGCCCGAGCGCATCGCGGCCTTCTCCGAGCATGAGGCCAACGTCGCGCTCTACCTCTGGCTCGCAGCCGCCGCCGTTTTCGCCGAAAGCCCTCCGGCGGAAGCCGATCCGCTCCGGGCCGACATCCGCGCACTGCAGGCGGCGCAGAGAATGACACGGCAGACACTCGCCGAGTGTCCGGGCCTGCGCCGCAAGCACGCCGCCCTCACGGTTGAAACCCGCAAAGGTCGCTTGCAGCGGCGGTTACCTCCCGTCGAAACGGCCGTAGAGGAAACGATCCTGCACCTGCTCGGCGGCCCGCTCCCGAAAGGCGAGCTGGCGACCGCGATCGCCGCGGCGGTTCATGGCCAGGCGGATGACCTCACCGGCTTTGTCGCGCCGCGGGGCTATCGCACGTTTCTTCCCGTTCCGTTATGGCCGGACCTCCGCCCCCTGACGGGCCGCATCAAACATGGCGCCGCCATCGAGGCCGCGCAGGGCGAAACCCAGGCGCCGGCAAACGCCGAGGAGGGAACATTCAAAGCCTCGCGCAAGCAATCCGATCAGGCCGCGCGCAAGGACAGCCTGATCCTGCATAAGTTCGAGGCGATCCTCTCCTGGGCGGAATTGCTCAACATCAACCGACGCGTCGATGACGACGACGAGGAGAACGCCAGGAAGGCCGCCGACGATCAGGACGAGATCGGCCTCGCCGACGTACCCCAGCAGGCACGCACGCGGCTGCGTCTGCACCTCGATCTGTCGCCGCAGGAAGCCGAATTCGAGCGGCTCGCGGGGGGTCACGTCTACCCCGAATGGGACCATCGCGCGCGCGCCTATATGCCGGACTACTGCCGCGTGCTCGCGGGCAGCGCCGATTTGGCATCGCCATCCGGCGGCGGCGCGGAGATGAGCGCGCGCTCCAATCGCCGCATCCGCAGCGTACGGCGCCAGTTCGAGACCCTGCGACCCAAGCGCGTGCAGCTGACGCGCCAGGTGGAAGGGCATGACATCGATATCGCTGCCGCGATCGAGGCGCGCGTCGATCTCGTCACCACGGGCGAGCATTCCGACCGTGTTTACATCGCCAGCCGCACCCAGGCGCACGATCTCGCGGTTTCGATCCTCCTCGATGCCTCCCGCTCGACGGAGACCTACGTCGCCGGCCGGCAGGTGATCGACATCGCGCGCGAGGCGCTACTGGCCCTTGCCTGGGGCCTCGATGCCTGCGGCGACGACACCGCGATCAATGCCTTTTCCTCGCGCCGCCGCGACCGCGTATTCGTCGCGAGCTGCAAGAGTTTCGACGAGCCGATGGGCGCGGCGGTCGAGTCGCGGATCGCGGGGTTGCGGCCCGGCCATTTCACGCGTCTCGGCGCCGCGATCCGCCACGTATCGGCAACCCTGGCCGAGCGCCCGCGCCAGCGCCGCCTGCTGCTCGTGCTGACCGATGGCAAGCCCAACGACATGGACCACTACGAGGGCCGCTTCGGCATCGAGGATACACACATGGCGGTACGCGAAGCGCGCCGCCGCGGACAGTCGGTCTTCGGCGTCACCATCGATACCAAGTCGCAGGCAACGTTCAGCCGGATATTCGGCAAGGGCGGCTACGTCGTCATTCCCGATCCGGAGAAGCTCGTGGCAGCCCTGCCGCACCTCTATCGTCACCTGGTGAGCGGATGAGCACCACCGTCAAAGCACAGTCTTCGCAAGTCCAATCCGATGTGCTCTCCGAGCTCCCGGGCGAGCTCATGATGTGGGTGCTGATCGTATCCGAGCTGTTCGTGTTCGGCGCGTTTCTCATCGTGTTTCTTGCCGTGCGCGTCGCCAATTCCGAGCAGTTCGCCGCCGATCAGGCGCTGCTCAATCAGACGGCGGCGGCGATCAACACCATCGCCCTGGTGACGAGTGGATTTTGCGCCGCGATGGCGCTGCGCACACGTGAGGCGGGCGACAGGCGACGCGCGCGCCTATGGCTCGCCGGCGCCGGAAGCCTCGGCATTCTCTTTCTTGTGGTGAAGGGGTTTGAATACTGGAGTAAGGCCGAGCTTGGCATCGGCATCGATACGAGCCCGTTCTTCACGTTCTACTTTCTGATCACCGGCTTTCACGCGCTGCATGTCGTCGCCGGCGTTGCCATACTCGCGCTCGTCGCCTGGGCCGATGCGGTGCGCAACATGGAGGCGGCGGTTTCGTTCTGGCACCTCGTCGATCTCGTATGGGTGCTGCTGTTCCCGATCATTTATATTCTGGGGTGAGAAGATGCCCGCACGCGATCTCATCGAAGCCTGGGCAGCGCTCGTCGCGCTGAGTTTGGGCACCGTGCTGCTGGCTTCGCGCGGCGCGCCGGCGGGGCCGTACGTGGCGCTTGGCGTGCTGGTGCTCGCCGGCTTCAAAGCCCGCGTGATCCTCGCCCGTTACCTCGGCATCGGCGGCTCGCGTTTTTGGATGCGCACGTTCGATCTCGTGATCGGACTTTTTCTTGCGCTCTGCTTTGGGCTCTACCTATTCGGCTCGCAAGGGTTGAGAGGATGATCGCATGACGGAGCGTTCCCACGCCGCCCTGGATGCAACCGGGAAGCCGCCCGTTTCCATCGGACTTCTGCTGTTTTGCTATGCTCTTCTCGGGCCGGGGTGCGCGATCAACGCGGTCTTTGTCGCCCTCGCGATCCCTGCCGCCGCGCCCTACGGCGTAACCGGTCTCCTCGTCGCCGCCGCGATCGGGTTGGTGCTCGGCATTGTGCCGGCGAGATGGCTCGCACGCCGCATTGCCGAGGGCCTCGCCGACTGAGGGGCGTACGGGCGATTGCTGTCCGCTGAAAAAAGGATGCCCCGGACCTTTGCGGTCCGGGGCTGGTTGCCGCTGGAGGGGGGCGCCTGCGGCAAACCTAAGGAAGCCGCGGGGGGAACGGCTTCGTGCATCCACAACGTTGCTCAGCCCGCCAGTGTTCCATCCCGGCGCGAGCATTGTTTCTCGGGGGTCACAATCGTGATGCCGCGTGGGCTAGCCTGTCGAAATTCGTCCATACGAATCAGATATTTGCCCCCGTATGCTCGAATGGCTGCAAAGTATCGATTCAAACTTTCTTGAAACGCTGCCGGGTGAAATCCCGCCGCCTCTTTTCTATGGATTAGGGGCAATCGTCGGGCTTTTGGCCCTGCTCGTCCTGCTGCGGGTGGGGCGAGCACGCGGCGAGGCGACGCAGATGGAGTTCGCCGAGCTGAAAGGTCGCCTTTCGGCGATGGCCGAATTCACCACGCAGCAAAATGCTGAACAGGTGCGCGCCGTCAACGACCGCCTCGACGGTCTGGCGCGCCACCTCGCGCAAGCGCTGGATACCACCACCGCGCGCCTCGGAGACAACCTGAGCGAAGCCGGGCGCCGCACGTCGGAAAGTCTCTCCACGCTGCACGAGCGGCTCGCGCTCATCGAGGAGGCGAAACGCAGCCTCTCCGCCCTGTCGAGCGAGGTCGGATCGCTGCACGGCGTATTGGCGAACAAGCAAGCGCGCGGAGCGTTCGGCCAGGTGCGCATGGAGACCATCGTGCGCGACGCGCTGCCCTCCAGCGCTTTCGACTTCCAGCCGACGCTCTCGAACGGCAAGCGCCCGGACTGCGTCATCCGCTTGCCGAACGCCGAGCCGCTGGTTGTGGATTCCAAGTTTCCGCTGGAGGGCTTCGAAGCGCTGCGCATCGCGCGCACGCCCGAGGAAACAAAGCTCGCCTGCGCCGCGGTGCGCGAGGCGGTAGGCCGCCACGTCGCGGCCATCGCCGACAAGTACCTCATTCCCGGCGAGACGCAGGATTCGGCGCTCATGTTCGTGCCGTCGGAATCGATCTGCGCCGATCTGTTCGAGAAATTCCCCGATCTGGTGCAGGCGGCTCACCGTGCGCGGGTGATGATCGTTGCGCCCAACACCTTGATGCTCGCGGTGCAGACGGTGCAGGCGCTGCTCAAAGACGCCAAGATGCGCGACCACGCCGATGTCATCCAGCGCGAGGTCGGCCTGCTGCTCACCGATGTCGCCCAGCTCGTGGAGCGCGTCTCCGACCTCGAGCGGCACTTCGCCCTGTCGCGCAAATCCCTGGAGAAGGTTTCCGCCTCCACGGCAAAGATCCTCGGACGCCGCGAGCGGCTGTCCTCGCTCGATCTCGAGGCGATGAAGAACAGCGGCGGGAATGGCGCCTCACCGCCGGAGATCGAGGCGCTTGTGCAGCCGAATTCCGCGGACAGCTCTTAGCGCCGCCGTTCTTCGCCATCCGTGAAGGCCCGCACGAAGGCGCGGCCTACTGCGCGATCCAGTCGGCGCATTTCGCAGGCGGCGTTGTCTCGCCCCACGGGCTGATCGGCACCGCGGACGTCGAGTTCTCGGGGCTGCCCTCGATGATCTTGTCCGTATAGATGAGATAGACCAGCACGTTGCGCTTGGGATCGCAGCCGCGCACGATCTGCATGCGCTTGAAGATCAGCGAGCGGCGCTGGCTGAAAGCTTCCGCACCCTGCTCCAGCTTGCGCTTGAACTTGATCGGCCCTACCTGCCGGCAGGCGAGCGATGCGTTCGAAAGCTCCTCGGCGAGTCCGAGCCAGCCCGTCCAGCCGCCCTTCTCCGGGACGGTGAAATAGCAGGTGACGCCTTCCACGTCCAGATCGTCGATGGCATAGGTGCCGAGCTTGTGGTCCGGCGACAGCAGCTTCCAGACAGTCGTCTTCTTGAAGATGAGGTCCGGGTTGTCGGCGACCACCGGTGCGATGGTGAGAAGAATGAGACCAAGACAGACGGCAAGACGGCGCATGTGATCTCCCACGGGTGATGCGAAAGGTGCGGCGTCGATATGCAGCTCGATGCGGGCAGATGGCGACGGCGCCGCGCCGGTGCAAGCGGCAGCGACGTCCTGCGATGTGAGCGAGTGACCAGCGAGCGCGTGAAAGGGAATGGAAGCGTGAGACAACCGATCAGCGTAGCAGCGAAAGTTTTTGCCGCCGTCGCCCTGCTCGGGCCGCTGATCGGCGGCCTTGCCTTCATAACGCTCACCGAGCTGTTCCGGTGGTCGAGCGGCCTCGGTGCCGGCTCGCTGCCGCGGCCTATCCACGATGTCGTGGAGGGGGTGCTCGTGTTGATCCAGGCCTCATACATGATCGGCGGCCCTTCGGCTCTCCTCGCCGGGCTCGCGCTTGGCGCTTGGGTCGCATGGGGCGGGCGTTTAACCGTGTGGTCATGCCTTGCCGCTGCTGAGGTCTATGCACTGATGCTGGCCGTAGTCCTCCTGTTGGATGGCTTGCCGCCTGCCGCAGTGTCGGTACAGGTGGGGTTGATCGCCGTTTTATCCGCCATTGCGGCCTTGGGAGGCTACCTGCTGCTGCGGAAGACGGCCCTGGCGCGTGGCATTAACGCGCCCGCCAGTGGCGACCCCGGGGACGTGACGTAGGGGGCGGATGTGGTACAAGCCGGCCATGAGCAAACCCCGAAGCCCGCGCGAAACCAGGAAAAAGCAGGAAACCCCCGGCTTCCGTCCGTTCTGGGAGGTGAAGTCGCTCGACGAGATGTCGCGCGAAGAATGGGAATCCCTGTGCGATCGCTGCGGCCAGTGCTGCCTGCTGAAGATCGAGGACGAGGACACGGGCGACATCTACCTGACGCGCCTTGGGTGCAAATTGCTCGATACCAACTCATGCTGCTGTCGCGATTACCCCAACCGCAAGAAGAAGGTGCCCGATTGTCTCAGCATCGGCCCTGACGACATCGCGCAGATGCCGTGGCTGCCGGAAACATGTGCCTATCGCACCCTTGCCGAAGGCCGTGATCTCGCGTGGTGGCATCCGCTCGTCTCGGGCGATCCGGAAACGGTGCACGAAGCGGGCGTCTCGGTGCGCGGCTGGGCACGCAGCGAGAAGGGCGTCCGCGATAGGGACATCGCCCGCTACATCATCGGTCAGGCGGGCTAGAGTGCTTCGGAGGAGATAGGGAGTGCTTCCGGAAAAGTGGACCCCGGTTTTCCGATGAGAAGCACGAGGAGATAGAGAGTGCTTCCGGAAAAGTGGACACCGGTTTTCCGATGAGAAGCACGGAGGAGATAGAGAGTGCTTCCGGAAAAGTGAGCACCGGCTTTTCGCTGAGAAGCACGATCGAGACGTATCCAACGCCCAAGCCTTAAATCCCATTCAGCTATCGGACCACCATGGCGCCTCCGCTTCTGCAGCTCAGCGACATTGCGCTCACCTTCGGCGGCCACCCGCTGCTCGACGGCGTCGAGCTTTCCGTTTCCGCGGGCGAGCGCGTGTGCCTTGTCGGCCGCAACGGTTCGGGCAAGTCCACGCTGCTGAGAATAGCGGCGGGACTGATCGAGCCGGACCACGGCACGCGCTTCGTACAGCCCGGCGCCGTCGTGCGTTATCTGCCGCAGGAGCCCGACTTCTCCGGATACACGACGACCCTCGCCTACGTCGAGGCGGGCCTCGGCGCCAGCGACGACACCCACGCGGCGCGCTACCTGTTGCAACAGCTTGGTCTCACCGGCGATGAAGACCCCGCACATCTTTCTGGCGGCGAGGCGCGCCGCGCCGCCCTTGCGCGCGTGCTGGCGCCGCAGCCGGATATTCTCCTACTCGACGAGCCGACGAACCATCTCGATATGCCGACCATCGAGTGGCTCGAAGGCACCCTTGCCGGCCAGCGCGGCGCGCTCGTCCTCATCAGCCACGATCGCCGCTTCCTCGAAGCGCTCTCGCGCACGACGGTGTGGCTCGACCGCGGACAGGCGCGGCGCGTCGAGGTGGGATTCAAGCAGTTCGAAGGCTGGCGCGACCAGCAGCTCGCCGACGAGGAGGTGCAGCAACACAAGCTCGACCGCAAGATCGTGCGCGAGGAGCATTGGGTGCGCTACGGCGTCACCGCGCGGCGCAAGCGCAACGTGCGGCGCATGGCGGAGCTGGCAACACTGCGCCAGCAGCGGCGCGAACACCGCCGCGCCACGGGCAAAGCCGTCATCGAGGCCGCGCAGGCGGATAAATCCGGCGCGCTCGTCATCGAGGCGAAGGATATCGGCAAGGCTTACGGCGAGCGGCCCATCGTCGAGCATTTCTCCACCCGTGTGATGCGCGGCGACCGCATCGGCATCGTCGGCCCCAACGGATCGGGCAAGACGACGCTCGTCGGCCTCCTGACCGGCGTGCTCCCGCCCGACACCGGCGAGATTCGCCTCGGCTCCAACATCGAGATGGCTTCGCTGGAACAGGACCGCGACAGCCTCAATCCCAATTGGACGCTCGCCGAAGCGCTGACCGGTGGCCGCGGCGATCAGGTGGCCGTGGGGGGCAAGCACAAGCACGTCGTCAGCTACATGAAGGATTTCCTGTTCCAGGCCGAGCAGGCGCGTACGCCGCTACGCGTACTGTCGGGCGGCGAGCGCGGCCGGCTCATGCTTGCGCGCGCTCTGGCCAAACCCTCCAACGTGCTGGTGCTGGACGAGCCGACCAACGACCTCGACCTCGAAACCCTCGACGTGCTGGAGGAGATGCTGTCGGAATATTCCGGCACCGTCATCCTCATCAGCCACGACCGCGACTTCCTCGATCGCGTGGTGCATTCGGTCATCGTGCCTGAAGGTAATGGCAAGTGGAGCGAATACCCCGGCGGCTATTCCGACATGCTGGCTCAGCGCGGCGCCGATCTGTCGGGGCGGCGCACCGCACCGGCGGCGAAGGCCAAACCCGTCGCCGCGGCGGAGACGGGCGATGCGCCCGCCGCTCAGACTTCAGCGCCAAGCGCCAGGCGCAAGCTGAGCTTCAAGGAGAAGCACGCGCTTGAAACGCTGCCCAGGCAGATGGCGGCGCTCCAGGACGAGGCGAAGAAGCTCACCGAGGCCCTCGCCGACCCCGGGCTTTACGCGCGCGATGCAAAGGCCTTCGCCGATAGATCGGCCCGCCTCGCCGCCGTCGAGGCAGAGCTCGCGGCTGCCGAGGAGAAATGGCTGGAGCTCGAAATCCTGCGCGAGGAAATCGAAGGCGTTTAAGCTAGGGCACGGTACGCCGGGCATGGAGGCGGCGAGGCCGCGGTGCGCCGGTCTCTTTCCGTCTTGGCCGCCATCCAAGCCAATTGCAGTAACCGGGAGTTAGGTGCCGTCGCGGTGCCCGCGGCGGTGGGAGAGCCACTCCAGTGCGCCGCGGCCCGCCCACGCGCCCGTCGCGAGGCATCCCTGCAGCAGATAGCCGCCGGTCGGCGCCTCCCAATCCAGCATCTCCCCGGCGACGAACACGCCGGGCCGCTGGCGCAGCATCAAATGCCCATCGACCTCGCTCCACTTGATGCCGCCGGCGCTGGAGATCGCCGTCTCTATCGGCGCAGCCGCCGTCAGCCGCAGCGGCACCGCCTTGACCAGCGCCGCAAGCGCGCCGGCGTCGAGCTGCGCGATGGGCTTCGGCGCGCATTCGTGCAGCAGCGAGATTTCCACCGGCGAAAGTCCCGCCGCCTTGCGCAAGAACGTTGCCAGCGATTGCTTGCCGCGCGGACGGCCGAGCCGCGTTGCCAGATCACCCACCTCCATGTCGGGACGCAGATCGATACCGAGAAGGGAAAAGCCGTCTGCCGCAATCCCGTCGCGGAGCGGTGCGGCGAGGGCATAGATCGCCCCGCCTTCGATGCCCCGCGCGGTAATGAGTGCTTCGCCGCGCACGGTTCGCCCTGCGAACGAAAGCGCGATCCGCTTCAGAGGCTGCCCCTCGCACCGCGCACGAAAGACATCCGACCACGGAACGAAAAATCCGCAGTTGGCCGGTGCGAGCGGAGCGATGCCGACGCCCACCTCGCCAAGAGGCCTCACCCAGTCGCCGGCGGAACCGAGCCGCGGCCAGCTCGCGCCGCCGAGGGCGAGCACAACCGCATCCGCGTCCACCGCTTCGCGCCCCTCCGGCCCGTCGAACAGCAAGCGTTCCCCATCGTCCCAGCCGAGCCAGCGCCGTCGCATCCGAAAGCTGACGCCCGTCCCCTCGAGCCGCTTCAGCCACGCGCGCAGCAATGGCGATGCCTTCATCGCACGGGGAAATACCCGTCCGCTCGACCCCACGAAGGTGGGCTGCCCCAGTTCCTCGCACCAGGTGCGCACGGCCTCCGGCGTCAGTGCCTCGACCATCGGGCGCAACCGAGCCTCGGAGGCCCCGTACCGGGAAAGGAAACGGGAAAGGTCTTCGCTGTGGGTGAGATTGAGCCCGCCCCGGCCCGCGAGCAGGAATTTCCGCGCCAGCGACGGCATGCGGTCGTACACGGTGACGGCAACGCCTGCGCCGGCCATCACCTCGGCGGCCATCAGCCCAGCCGGGCCGCCGCCGATGACGGCGACGCTGCAAACAGAATTTTCGTTCACCTTAGACCCGTATTTCCCGTGCCTTGGCGCCCCCGGCCGTGATCGGGCGGTGCACCGCGCAACCCTTTGGAGATGGAAGCAGATACCAAACGAACGTCCTCAAGATCCGAACTTCCCGCTCTAGGCGGCGGCAAAACACTGTTATAATGTTTCCACTTCGCTTACCGAGGGTTCCGGTTTGTCGCTGCGCAAACGCCTCATCTATTCGATCTGTGCCACCCTGCCGATGAGCCTCGTCGCCGGGGGCGTATTCACGTATTGGCACGCCACCGCCAAGATCGAAACCGAGATGAACGCGGCCATCGCCGTGGGCAGCCGCATCGCGCGCAACGCGGTCGATGACTGGGAGGAGGCCACGGACCCGGCCCGCCGGCTCGCCCTGCTCATTGCCGATTTCGAGGGCGATCGGCACTTGCGCGCCAAGCTCATCGGCCTCGATGGCAAGATCCAGATCGAATCGAGCGTCGCCCCGTCCGACAACCCGGCACCGGCCTGGTTCGTGCACCTGCTGGAGCCGCCCCCGAAGATCCTCACGGTCGAGCTTCCGGAGATATTCGACGCCTACGGCACGGTCCAGCTCCAGACCGACCCCCGGAACGAGGTGGGCGAGGTCTGGTCCGACGTGACGCTCACGCTGGCGGTGCTCGGCATCTTTTGCGCGCTCGCCCTCGCGTTCGTCTACCGCACCATGGCGACGGTCATCCAGCCGATCCAGACGCTCACCGCCGCCATCGCCCGGGTCGGCGACGGCGACTATCGCGAGCGTGTGCCCGAAAGCGGTCCCAGCGAGCTGGTGCGGCTATCCCATGGCTTCAACCAGATGGTGGAGCGGCTCGCCCAGTCGGAAGCGCACAACAAGCGCCTGCGCGAGCAGCTCGCGACCGTGCAGGATGAAGAGCGCGCCGATCTTGCGCGCGATCTGCACGATGAGATCGGCCCGCTCCTGTTCGCCGCCGACGTGGACGCGGTTGCCATCGAGCAGCTTGCGAAGTCCGGTGACTATGGGGAGATCCCGACGCGGGTCGGCACCATCCGCGAGGCGATCGGGCGTATGCAACGCCATGTGCGCGATATCCTCAGCCGCCTGCGTTCCGCAATGCTGCTCGACGTCGGCCTGGCGCACGCCATCGACAATCTCGTCGCCTTCTGGCGTGCGCACCGCTCCGATCTTGAATTCCACGTCAACGTGCCGGAGGAGAGCTTCGGCGAGTTCATCGATGGTGCCATCTACCGGATCGTGCAGGAAAGCATCAGCAACTCCGTGCGCCACGGACGGCCGACTCTCATCAGCATCGACATTGAGGCGAAATCCGACTTCACGATAGACATCCGCGTCGCCGACAACGGCTCCGGCCTCAAGGATACGGGCCGCGCGGGCTATGGCATTGTCGGCATGCAGGAGCGCGTTGCCGCGCTCGGCGGGCGCCTCGAGGTTGCCAATCGCCACGATGGACCCGGCGTTGCCGTGTCCGCGCATCTTCCCATCCGCGACGCGGTCACCACGGCCCACGCCTACTCAACGCACGAGGCTACGTTACAATGAAGATATTGCTTGTCGACGATCACATCGTGGTGCGTGAAGGCGTCCGCCGGCTGCTCTCGGGCATGAACGGCGTCGAGCTGCACGAGGCCTCGACGGGTGAAGAGGCGCTGGCGATGTTCCGCGATATCCGCCCCGAGCTTGTGCTGCTCGACCTCAACCTCACGGGCATTGGCGGGCTGGAGCTATTGCGTCGCCTGCTGACCGAGGACGAGAAGGTGCGCGTCGTCGTCTTTTCGATGCACGCCGAGCCCATCTATGCGGCCCGCGCGCTGCGGCTCGGCGCCCGCGGCTACGTGAGCAAGAGCGCTGGCGCCGACGAGCTCGTCACCGCGGTCAAGAAGGTTGCCGAGGGCGGACGCTACGTGGAGCGTGAGATCGCCGGCGAACTCGCTTTCACGCAGCTTTCGGCCGAAGATCCGCTGCAGCAGCTGACGATGCGCGAGATCGAGATCCTGCGCCTCCTGGGCGAGGGCAACTCCCTGACCGAGATCGCCCAGGCCATCGGGGTCGCCTACAAGACCGTTGCCAACACCTGCTCGATCATCAAGAGCAAGCTCGGGGTGGAGCGCACCGCGGACCTCATCCGCGTCTCTATGGAAATGAAGTAACCCGCGCAGGGGGCGCTGACCGCCGCCGGCTTGGGGAAGTCTGGCGCGAGACTTCGCGCGGGGGCGCGACAACAGGTCTACGCGCCTCGGGAATTTTCGGAAACCACCGCCAGGAAGGTAGCCCTATCCGCAATGCGCTCAGGGCCGCTACGTTCCAGGCGCCGCGCACTTGCGGAAGGCTGTCGCGGGCTACGGCGCGTGGCGCCTTCCGCATTTTTCTTTTGGATGGCACCGCAGGCATTTTGGATGCGGCGCGCGGCTTGCGCAGAAGCCTTGCCGTCGGCGTAGGTTCCACGCCGAGGCCCGGAATGCTGCACGGCCGGGTGTCGTGCATCCGATCCCAGCGGCGCCGTTTTTTGCGCCGCGTGGCGTGCCCTGTTGGAGAAATACGCTTTCGCGTCAGGCGCTAATGAACTCGTCCTCGCCATCGGCGTTCTCGCCGTAAGTCCCGCGACTATCAGGGAGCGCCGTTTGGGCGAGCGAAGCCGAACCCCTGTCTGACGTCGCCACGCGCGTTAGGCGCGCGCATCGCAGCAAGGGAGCGAACGATGCAGCAGAAGCAAATGATAGCGTCGGCGATTGCGCACCATCAGGCGCCACTACGTCAGCTTGCTTGCCAAATGCTAGTTCGGGGTATTATGCGTTTCCAGATGGGCCAAAATCACCAATAAAGCAGCACCCATCGATGCTTCGCGTCGTCATTTTTGAGCACGCTGAGAATTGCCACGCGGGCACCTTTGCCGGGCATCTGCTGGCGGACGGTTTCGAGCCCCAAGTGGTGCGGCTCTACCGCGGAGATCCCATTCCGGACCTCGACGGCTTCGACATCCTCATGGCCATGGGCGGCCCCATGGAGGTCTGGCAGGAGAACATTTATCCCTGGTTGCGCGAGGAGAAGGCGGCCATCCGCGCCTGGGTAGGCGAGCGGGACCGTCCCTATCTCGGCGTTTGCCTGGGCCACCAGCTCCTCGCCGATGCGCTGGGCGGCACTGTCGGCCCCGCGGAAGTGGGCGAGATGAACCTCCTCGACATCGAGCTGAGCGAGGAAGGCCGCAAGCATCCGCTGTACGATGGCTTCGGCGAAACGAAGCGCGGCGTCCAGTGGCACCTCACCGAAGTGAAGACGATGCCACAGGGCGCGGTCCGGCTCGCCTCCACCAACCACTGCCCGATCGCCGCCTTTGCCTACGGCTCCTCCGCGTTCGGCCTTCAGTATCACGTCGAAGCGACGGACCAGTCGGTGCTCGATTGGTCTGTCGGTCCATTGGGGGAAGATGCGTTCAGGCGCCTGCCGCCATTGGGCGACCGCGGTGTCCTGCGCCGCCGCGTCAGCGAAGCGTTTGCTGAGCTGCTCGGGAATTCGCGGCGGCTCTACGACAACTTCATGCGCATCGCCGCCATGCGCTACGCCTGTTGATCGGCATGCCAGCCGTATAGCCAGTCGAATCCCGCCATCAGCCGCTGTGCCGGGATGACGCGCAGCGCCAAGTTGCGCGCCAGCCCTGCTGCGCCGCGCAAGTGATAGATGGTGCCGTTTCGCTGGGAGGCGGCAACGACGCGGGAGGCGCGCATGCGCCGCCGTCGCTCGTAGGCCCAGAGCGCGGCGGCGGCATCGCCGGGCCAGACCGCGAGCATATCGGCGATGACCATGGCGTCCTCGAGGGCCATCACGCCGCCCTGCGCGAGGAACGGCAGCATGGGATGGGCCGCATCGCCGAGAAGCGCCACCGGCCCGCGGGCGAGGCGCGGGGGAACGGGCAGCGTGCGCAAGGACCAGCGCTTCCAGTTCTCGACGGCGAGCATCAGGGCCTCGAGCTCGGGTGCACGCGAAGGCATCTTGCGGAGCACTGCGGAAGGCTCGACCGGCGTATTCCAATCGCAATCGCTGTCCGTGTCGTCGAGCACGACGATCATGGCAAGCTCGCGCGCACCGGAGATGGGATAGTGCACCACGTGTGCATCGGGAAACAGCCAGATCGTGACCTCCGGACGACGGAAGTCCGCCGGCAGCCCATCGATGGGCACCACGGCACGCGAAGCGCTCTTGCCGTAGAACCGCGGTTGAGGGCTCTCGAACAGTTGCCCCCGTAGCGATGATCCGATGCCATCGGCGGCAATGAGTGCGCGGCCCACCTTCGCGCGCCCCCGCGCGTCCGCCACCGCGACCCGGTCACGGCCGAGCGCAACCTCGTCGGCGGCGAAGTCCATGGTGAGAGCGATCAGCGGCTCGGCGCGCGCGGCCTCGACGAGAGCCGCGTGCAGATCCTTGCGGTGAACCACCCAATAGGGCGCGCCATGGCGATCCGCGATCCAGCGCCCGAGCGGCAGCAGTGCCAGTTGCGCACCCGTATGGCCATCGCGCACGCGCAGCTTTTCCGGCGTGCCGACGTGCGGTCGCAGCGCATCCTCGACGCCGAGCGCGCGCAGGATGCGGGTGCCGTTGGGTCCGATCTGAATGCCCGCGCCTTCCTCCGCGAAGGCATCGCGGCGCTCCAGAACGCGCGCGGGGATACCGCGCCGGGCGAGCGCCAGCGCGCTGGCAAGGCCGCCGATGCCGGCGCCGGCGATCAGCACCGGACCGCGGTCGTTCGGATTGAGGTCAGCGCCAGCGCTTGCGAGCGCCGCCGCGGCGTTCCTGTTGGCCGTCGGATCGAGATCGAGCGTGAGTGCGTCCATCGATGCTGTGGACGATCTGCGACGTCCACGCCCTGCAAAGTGCGGAGAGGCTAGGCAGCGTCCTCGACCGTTACGACGAGGCAACCCGGCGGATCGGATTCGTCTGCCGCCAGGCGCGGATCGTAGAGATAGAGGGTCGAGCAATAGGGGCAGAGAATCTGACCGTCGTCACCCATGTCGAGATAGACATGAGGATGGTCGAACGGCGGGCGTGCGCCCATACAGTTCAGCTCGCGCACGCCAACGAAAATTTTCTCCACGCCATCGTCGTTTGCGAGATGGGGAACGGGGCTCGCGGCCATCGAATTGCCCTGCGTTATCTGATCGATAGAGGCCAGACCATAGCCTCGGCGAACGGTAAATGATAGGGGTGCGGGCCGCCCTTCCGATAGCTGCGTCGAAGCGCACCGCGCAAGGAGCCAACACGTGCAGACTTTCAGCTCCAACGGCATCGAGATCGCCTATCTTGACGAGGGATCGGGCGAGCCCGTGCTGCTGATCCACGGCTTTGCGTCGAACGTCGCTACGAACTGGGTCGACACCGGCTGGGTCAAGACGCTGACCGATGCCGGCTATCGGGCGATCGCCTATGACAATCGCGGGCACGGGCACAGCGCCAAACTTTATAGCGTGGAAGAATATGGCGCGCCGATCATGGCGGAGGATGCGCGCCGTCTGCTCGATCACCTTGGCATCGAGCGCGCGCATGTGATGGGCTATTCCATGGGCGCGCGTATCGCGGCGTTTCTCGCCCTCGCGCATCCCGGCCGCGTGCGCAGTCTCGTGTTCGGCGGGCTCGGCATCAATATGGTGCGCGGCGTGGCCGGTACCGGGCCGGTGGCGCGCGCGCTCGAGGCGGAGAGCATCGACGACGTGACCAACCCCACCGCGCGCACGTTCCGCGCCTTTGCCGAGCAGACGCGCAGCGACCTCAAGGCGCTGGCCGCGTGCATCCGCTCCGCCCGTGCGCCCATCACCGCGGAGGCGCTGGGCACGCTGCGCTGTCCGGTGCTCGTCGTCGTGGGTGACCGGGATGTGATCGGCGGCTCGCCCTCGGAGCTGGCAGCACTGATCCCCGGCGGGAAGGCGGTGCAACTCGCCGACCGCGATCACATGAAGGCGGTGGGCGATCGAACGTTCAAGGCCGCGGTATTGGAATTTCTGGTGGGCCAGGAGTAGCAGCGGCGCCTGGTCGGGACGATGCCGGCGGCCTCGACGCAGTCTGGAAATCGCGGCGGCGCCGGAAAGTGTGATCCGGAAGCTGTATCCCGAAAGCCGTGGCCCGGAAATACGAGACCCCGGCGGTCGGCGCCACATCCCGAAAGACAAACGCGGGGTTGCCAGGGGACGCGGCGCCCGACCAATGCCGGGGCCAAGACGCATACACACCTGGAATGCAGCACATACGCAGTACGGATTGGCCGCTGCCAGGGGCCTGAGAACGTCAGGCCTCCAAGGTATAACAAGTTAAAGATGGCAGGTCTTCCCACCCGTCGGCCATCGCGGCATCCGATCTGTGGATAAGTGCGCGCCAGGCGGTTGTCTTGTTCCCGCTTAGCTGATCCGCGCCCCGTTCGAGTCGCAAATACGCCGGATTGCCGTGTCTCTATCACCCTGGGAAAGATGGCTGATTCATACTCCGTTAGGGTTACCGCGGTTAGCGTTCCGACATGCCATCTGTCCGTTCCTGCGTAATTTTTGGCATTCTTGTCCCGTGGCTCTCCGGCTGCGGAGGCAATAGCGGCCAATACTTTGTCACCAAGGATGAGCCGTGGCGCTCCACCGAGGAGCGGGCCTGCCTGGCTTCCGGTGCGGTGCGCGAAAACCCCTTCATCAAGACGAAACTTTCCCTCGGCGGCCCGAGCGCGTGCGGCGCCGAGCGGCCGTTCGAATTGGCGGCCACTGACGGCGGACGCGTGAAGCTGCAGCCGGCAGCGCTGCTCCGCTGCCCCATGATCCCCCAGGTCAACCGCTGGGTGCGCGAGGTCATCGAGCCGGCCGCGCTGCGCTACTACAAGGTGCCGCTCACCGAGCTGCGCATTGCAGGCTCCTACTCCTGCCGTCCGATGAACAACGCGTTCGGTGCCATGCTCTCCGAGCACGGACACGCCAATGCGCTCGACGTTTCGGGCTTCGTGCTGGCCGATGGCCGGCGCATATCGGTCAAAAAGGATTGGCGCGGAAACGAGCGCGACCGGGCGTTCCTGCGCACCGTGCGCGCCGGTGCGTGCGAGCATTTCACGACGGTGCTGAGCCCCGACTACGACGGCAACCACCACGACCATTTCCACGTGGATCTGGCGCGGCGTGGATCCGACGGGCTGCGCATCGTCTGCAAGTGAGACGCTAACACCGTCGACGAAGCGCGGTCAGTGAGAACGCGTCATCCCTGCGCGGAACTCACTCCCCGTCGTCGCAGGCGACGGGAAATTCCATGTCGGGATCGAGACAGACGATTTCCGGCTGCAGGCGGGCGGCGCTGGGCGTCGAGAGCGCAGCCATCGCAACGAGAACGATGAGAGCAAGGCGCATACGCGGGTCTCCCCGTTGGGAGACACCAGGCTAGCGCGTTTCAATTGTCCTCGCCAGCCTCGGCCACCGACGGCTTGCCGCCATCGCCGGCATCGGCCGACGACTGCGACCGTTTGCCTGCGAAGTATGTCTGCGCCTGCTCCATGTCCATATCGGACATATCTTTCACCGCCCGCACGCGCAGGGCACGCATTTCCTCGACATCGGTATCGGCGACGGTGACGTGCTGCGCGAACTGCATGGCGATCAGCCCGCGCCCATCCTCCGCGCGCGCGTACTTGAAGACGTTGAACTCCATCACGTCGCTTTCCGGCTGCCAGGTGAGAAAGTCGATGATGGCCTCGCCGGTTTCCTCGTCGATCGAGATGGCGTAGTTGGCGTCCTTGTTCGCATCCTTCACCGCCTTGCCGACAGCTTCGACCGCAGCGGCAGGATCATCGCCCATCTGCGGATAAGCGTAGAAGGCGAACAGCTTCGACCAGTCCTCCACCGTCTCGCCCGGCAGGGTGAACTCGGCAATGGCATCGCCCATCTGTCCGTCTTCCAGCGTCGTATGGTCCTCGAAGCCGAGGGTGTAGCGCTGGCCTTCGAACTCGACGGCGGGTGGGGCGGCATGGGCGGTCGACACCGCCGCAGCCGAGACGATCACAGCGATGATCAGCGAGAGTGTGCGCATGGGCGCTCCTTCGAATATGCGGGCGAATATGCGGGATCGGGTGACGAAGCGTGCGGATGCTATGGCTTTGCCAATGGCATGCGCAGATCCCGCTCGCGCACGATGCGGTCGAACGGCTCGGCCTCGTGACGCACCTTGTAGAGCGTGTTTCCGTCTGAAAGCGTGAGCAGCTGCTCGATGCAATACGAAGCCTCGGGCACCATCAGCCCGCTCTCGAGGCCGGAGAGGTGCACGAACGATCCGACGTCCAATTCCCGGCGCGACATGGGCGAATCCCCTGTTCCGTGGCGCTTCCACAACCGGCAATGTAGGCACAGCGCATTGAAGGATGCGTGTCGGCAGTTATGACAAATTGAAGGAATTGAGCTTTCCCCCGCGTTTATGCGGGATCTGCGCAGGGCCGAAGATGCAACCTTTTGCGGGTTGCAGGCGAACTTAACGGCCAAACGATCGTTATCGCCGTGCCGGCCCAGGAATGCGCTGTAGCGCCGGGCCGCGCTTAACAAACTCGCCCCTTACAGCCGCGAGGTACACGTGCCCCCATCGACATCTGCCCCGACCATCTCCCGCTTCGAGTCACAACCCGGCGCGGTAGATCTTAACGATCGTCTGCGGTCGAGCCGCCGCCTCTCCCTCGCGCTGGCAGCGCCGCTGAGCGATGAAGACCAGACCGTCCAGCCGATGGACGATGCCAGTCCCACCAAGTGGCACCTGGCGCATACGACCTGGTTCTATGAGAGTTTCATCCTGAAGCCGAGCCTGCCCGGCTATCGCGAGTTCTCGCCCGACTTCGATTACTGCTTCAACTCCTATTATGAGAGTAAAGGCAGCCGCCAGCCGCGCGGCCGGCGCGGGCTGTTGACGCGGCCATCGGCCGAAGCGGTGCGCGAGTACCGCGCCCATGTCGATGCCGCGCTAGAACGTCTGTTCACGGAAGGTATCGTCGACGATGCGCCGGACGGGCTCGCCGCGTTCATCGAGCTGGGCATCAATCACGAGCAGCAGCACCAGGAGCTGCTGTTGACCGACATCCTGAGCCTCTTCGCAGCCCAGCCGCTGCGCCCGGCCTACCGTGCGCCGGAGCCCAAGCCCGAGACGGTCGGCAGCGGCGGCGAGGCAACCTTCGTCGCGTTTCCCGGCGGCATCCGCGCTATCGGCTACGACGGCGCGGGCTTCTCCTACGACAACGAGGGCCCGCGCCACGAGGTGCTGCTGCATCCCTATCGCCTCGCCGACCGCTGCGTGACGAACGGCGAATGGCTGAGCTTCATCGAGGCGGGCGGCTACCGCGATCCGCTGCTGTGGCTCGCGGACGGCTGGGCGACCGTCAACGCACAGGGATGGGAAGCGCCGGCCTACTGGGAGCAGCGCGATGGCGTCTGGCACCAGATGACGTTGGAGGGCTTGCTGCCTGTCGATCCACGCGCGCCCGTCACCCACGTCAGCTACTACGAGGCCAACGCCTTTGCGGCCTGGGCCGGCAAGCGGCTGCCAACCGAATTCGAGTGGGAGGCGGCGAGCGAGGGCTATGCCCCGCGCGGCAACGACCTCGGCAGCGGTGCGCTGCGCCCGCGTGCCGCTTCGCGTTCGCCCGATGGCCCGCTGATGCAGATGTTCGGTGATGTGTGGGAGTGGACGTCGAGCGCCTACCTTCCCTATCCGGGCTACCGGCCCGCGCCGGGCGCCGTCGGCGAATACAACGGCAAGTTCATGGTGAGCCAGAACGTGCTCCGCGGCGGCTCGTGCGCCACCGCGCCGGGACACATCCGCGCCAGCTACCGCAACTTCTTTTTCCCCCATCAGCGCTGGCAATTCAGCGGCGTCCGCCTGGCGGAGGACGCGGCATGAACAATGAGGATGACCACCACGCGGCGCGCTTCGATGCGCCCGATGTCGACTTCGCCGACGATGCCGGCCTGTGCGAGGACGCCCAGGTCTCCGAGCTTGTGGGGCGCGAGCCGAGCGATGCGTTCGCCGCTGCCCTGATCGCCGGGCTGTCGATGCCCGCGAAATCCATTCCGTGCCGTTTCTTCTATGACGCGGTGGGAAGCGCATTGTTCGAGCGCATCACCGAGCTGCCCGAATATTATCCCACCCGCGTCGAGACGGAGATCCTCGCGGACCACGCCGGCGATCTGGCGGCCCTCGCGCGCGAGGGCACCGCGCTGATCGAGTTCGGCTCCGGGTCGAGCACGAAAACCGAGCTTCTCCTCGCACGCATGACCGCGCTCAACGCCTACGTCCCCATCGACATCAGCGGCACAGCGCTCCGCGAGGCGCAGGCGCGTATCGCGGAGCGCTTTCCCGATCTTCCGGTGCTCCCCGTCGAGGGCGATTTTTCCCAGCCGCTGCGTTTGCCGGAGCAGATCGAAGGGTGCGCGCACCTCGGCTTCTTCCCCGGTTCGACCATCGGCAACCTTAGGCGCGGCGAGGCGATCGCGCTTCTCGCCAACATGCGCCGGATACTCGGGGAGGGCGCGCGTCTGATCATCGGCGTCGATCTGCAAAAGGATGTGCGGCGGCTGCTTGCGGCTTACGATGACGCCGCCGGGGTCACGGCCGAGTTCAACCTGAACCTGCTCGCCCGCGCCAACCGCGAGCTTGGCGCCAATTTCGACCTGGAGCAGTTTGCCCACTCGGCCGCCTACGACGTCCGCCACGGCAGGATCGACATGCATCTCGTAAGCCGGCGCCCGCAAACGGTCACCGTATGCGGCCGCCGGTTCGGCTTCCTCGAGGGCGAGCGCATCCACACCGAGCACTCGCACAAATACGATATCGAGGGCTTCCAGGCGCTCGCGGGCGACGCCGGGTGGCGCCCCGAGACAGTATGGGTCGATGCAGAGCGCCTTTTCAGCGTGCACGTGCTCACAGCCGCAGGCCGATAGCCGCGCCATGGCAAATTGCGCTACAAGCGCGCCATGGCATGGCAGAAGGACGGCCCCGGCGCGCGGCGCGGTTACCACCACGGTAACCTGCGCGAGGCGCTGATCGCCGCAGCGCTGGAACTGATCTCCAAGAAGGGGCCCGCGGGCTTCACCTTCGCCGATGCCGCGCGCGCAGCCGGCGTCAGCCCCGCCGCGCCCTACCGGCACTTTCGCGACCGCGATGCGCTGATGGCCGACGTGGCGCGGCGCGGCTTCGATGGCTTCGCCGACGCGCTTTCACGCGCCTGGAACGATGGCCGGCCAACACCCCGCGCCGCCTTCGAGCGTCTAGGGCGGGCCTATCTGGAGTTCGCCGCCAAGGAGCCCGCGCTCTTTTCCGCGATGTTCGAATCCGGCTTGCCCATCGGTGACTATCCGGAAGTGAGCGCCGCGGGCGAGCGTGCGTTCGCCGTGTTGCGGCAGGCCTGCGAGGCGCTCGCCGCAACGCTGCCGAAGGAGAAGCGGCCACCGCCGATGATGATGGCGCTGCATATCTGGTCGCTCAGTCACGGCATCGCATCGCTGTTCGGCCGCGGTGATGCCGCGCGGCGGCCAATTCCCATGTCGCCCGAAGAGCTGCTCGAGGCGGCAATGCTCATCTATCTCGATGGGCTCGACGTTCCCGCCGACAAATAGCGCGGAGAGCGCGTGATGCGCGCGAGCTGCTGCGCGCAACACGATCGCGCGCAAAGTTATGCGCACGCGATGCAAACGCATAATGCAGAAATGTCGAAACCCATGTATACGGGATCGGCCGCGCACGCATTGCATTGCGCACGTAGTTGAGCACGAAGTTGGATAGACGGATTTCAATCATGGCAGCGAACGAGAAGACATCGGCAGCGGTTGCGAAGATCGCTTCGAAGGGCCTCAAGGCTCC
>JBIQJE010000030.1:0-29907 GCA_044507625.1 Hyphomicrobiaceae bacterium
GGGGCGATATTCATCGCCGGCGGCATCATGATCTTCCTCTATCCGACGCTCGGCCTCGTCTCGCTCACGATGATCATCGCGGTGACCCTCGTTGCGCAGGGCATCACGTCGCTGATGGTGGGCGGCGGGATCAATAACGCAGGCAGCCGCGGCTGGCTGATCCTGTCGGCGGTGATCTCGATCGTCGCCGGCCTGCTCATCCTGTTCGACCTGCCCTCATCGGCGGGCTGGACGCTGGGCACTATTGTCGGCGCCGCCTTGCTGCTGCAGGGCATCAGCCTCACGCTGCTCGCCCTCGAAGTGCGCCGCGGCAACGACTGAGGATCGCTGCGGGCGGTGCTAAGCCGCCTGCGCCAGCCATACCGTGTGGCGGCCGCAATCGGGGTCTTCCACCACGTGGCGCAGGACGCCAAAGCCGCTCCGGGCGAGAAGGCTGCGATATTCCTGCGCGCTCAGGCTCGCGTGATAGAGCGCGGAGCCGTAGAGCTCACCGATGGCTTCGCCATGTGCCGGGCCGGATGTGAAAAGCAATAGCCCGCGCGGCGCGATGTGCCGGGCGAAGATTGGAAACATGCCGCGCTGCTCCTCGGCCGTAAGGTGAAAAAAGCTGTCCCAGGCGATGATCGCGTCGAAGCGCTGACCCAGATCGAGATGGCGCATGTCGCCGACGCGCCAATCCATGCCAGGGAATTTCTGCGCGCAGATGTCGATCATGGCGGCCGCGCCGTCGACGCCCGTAATCCGGCATCCGTGCTCGATCAGATAACGCGCGATCGGATCGCCCGCGCCGCAGCCGACATCCAGGACGCGCCGGCGCGAGGCATCCAGATGCGCGAGCAGCTCATCGAGATAAGCTTTCTCCATGAGGCTGCGGCCGCGGTCATGGTCGAATGCTGCCGCGTTCGCCTCGTAGATTCCGAGCACCTCGCCCATAGGGTTCCTTCAGGGTTTCAAATAGGACGAGACGTCCCATATCCGGGCCACGCCGTCGAAGGAAGCGGCGAGCACGTGCTTGCCGTCGGGGCTGAACCTTGCGCTCTGCACCTCGCTGCCGTCGGTCGAAAGGGTCGCCAGCAGGTTGCCCGTGGCGGCGTCCCAGAGGCGCACCTTCTTGTCGTGCGATCCGGTGACCGCGAGCTTCCCGCTTGGACTGAAGGCGCCGTCCATCACCGGGCGTCCGTGGCCCGGCAATGTCAGCAGGAGCGTGCCTGTTGCCGCGTCCCAAATGCGCCCCGTACGATCACTCGAAGTGGTCAGGATCTTTGCACCGTCGCGGCTGTATTCGACGTGCAGCACACCGCGCTCATGGCCTTCGAGGGTGGCGAGGCGCTGTCCCGTCGCGGCATCCCAGATGGCGGCGGTCTCGTCGCTGCCGGCCGTTGCCACCCGCTTACCATCGGGGCTGAACGCCGCGCTCAGCACCATGCGCCGGTGGCCTTCGAGCGTCGCAACGGCGGCGCCCGTCATCCCATCCCAGACGCGCGCGGTCTTGTCGGTCGAAGCCGTGACGATGAGGCTGCCATCGGGGCTGAAAATTGCGCGCATCACCGGGCCCGTGTGGCCATCCAGCTCGGCGATCGCCTTGCCGCTGGCGGCATCCCACAGGGTCGCGATCTTGTCGCGGGACGACGTGACGATACGGGCGCCGTCTGGGCTCCACGCGGCCTGCTCCAGCATGCCGCCATGGCCGTCCAGCTTGAGAAGCTCGGCGCCGGAAGCCGCGTCCCAGATGCGGGCGCTGCCGTCGCGGGACGACGTGGCGATGCGCTTGCCGCCGGGGCTGAAGGCGGCGCTGCGGACCGCCTCGGTGTGTCCCTTGAGCTCAGCGATGAGCGCGCCCGTCGCAGCATCCCAGACGCGCGCCGTATTATCGCTGGAGGCGGTCACGACGCGGCTGCCATCGGGACTGTATGCCGCCTCGGCGAGGTCGCGCCCGTGGCCCTTGAGGACGATATCGGCTGCCGTCCCATCCGAGGTCATGGTGCCAGCGCGCGCCCCGATGGACGGAATGGACGAAAGGACTACACTTGCCGCAGCAAAAAGAATGGCACCCTGGCGTAGCTTCATTGGGTTCCCCGTGGACACGCGACGGCGCTCCGCGGCGCGGGGCGCAGGTTTCATGGGTGCCACGCTGGGGGGCAAGCCGCCCCTTCTTTTTTTGCCGAGGCTACCGCTTTTGCCGCGCCTGCGCTATCAGGCGAGCCTCCAACCGGACGCAACAGGCGGCAAGCCCGCGACAAAGACATGGCAACGCAAGCAGAAACAGCCCTGGCGATAGACCCGCGCGCGCAATGGGCGGCCGCCCGCCGGATCGTGGTGAAGATCGGCTCTGCGCTGCTGACCGACCGGGCGACGGGATCACTGAAGGCGGACTGGCTCGCCTCGCTGCTGGATGACGTGGCGGCGCTCGCGGCGGAGGGCAAGCAGGTGGTGCTGGTCTCCTCTGGCGCCATCGCGCTCGGACGGCACACGTTGAAGCTGCCGAAGGGACCGCTGGCGCTGGAGCAGAGCCAGGCGGCGGCCGCTGTGGGGCAGATCAGCCTCGCGCACGCCTACCAGGACATGGCGCGCAAGCGTGGTCTCGTTGCCGCTCAGATCCTGCTGACGCTCGGCGATACGGAGAAGCGGCGCCGCTATCTCAACGCCCGCCGCACGATCGAGACGCTGCTGGAACTCAACGCGGTGCCGGTGGTGAACGAGAACGATACGGTCGCGACCACCGAGATCCGCTACGGCGACAACGATCGTCTGTCGGCGCGCGTTGCCTCTATGGTTTCGGCCGACTGCCTCGTGCTGCTGTCGGACATCGATGGCCTCTATACGGCCCCGCCGCAACAGGACGCCAATGCGGTCCGTCTCGACGTGGTGACGGCCATCACCGCGGAGATCGAGGCGATGGCGGGCGATGCCGGCACGGAGCTTTCCAAGGGCGGCATGCGCACCAAGGTCGAGGCTGCCAAGATGGTGCTCGGCGCGGGCACGCACATGGTCATCGCCAGCGGCAAGGTGATGAATCCGCTGCGCTCGATCACCGACGGCGCGCCATGCACGTGGTTCCTTGCCCATTCCGACCCGATCACGGCCCGCAAGCGCTGGATCGCCGGGCAGCTGGAGCCGAAGGGCACGGTGCATGTGGATGCGGGCGCGGAAAGCGCGCTCGCGGCGGGCAAGAGCCTATTGCCTGCCGGCGTGGTGCGGGTCGAAGGCGGGTTCGACCGCGGCGACGCAGTCGTCATCCGCGGGCCGGACGGGCGCGAGCTTGGTCGCGGCCTGATCTCCTATTCCCGTTTCGACTCAGAGCGCATCATCGGCAGGAAAAGCTCGGAGATCGCCACTATATTGGGTGTGTCGCGGTGCGATGAGCTGATCCACCGTGAAGACATGGCCCTGCACCGGAAATGACGTCTCACCGGAAGTGAATGACACCATGAACAAGCCCGAGCGCATCGACACCGCCACCGAGGATACGATGCTCGCCATCGGGAAGCGGGCGCGGGCCGCCGCGCACGCCCTGGCGCTCGCGAGCCCGGAAGCCAAGACCAAGGCGTTGCACGCCGCTGCCGCCGCGCTGCGTGCTGCCGTACCGGACATCCTCGCTGCCAACGCAAAGGATATCGCTGCGGCACAGGCGGCCGGGCGACCCGATGCATTCATCGACCGGCTGCTGCTCGATGAAAAGCGCATCGATGCGATGGCGCAGGGCGTCGACGAGATCGCAGAGCTGCCCGATCCGGTCGGGACGGTGCTCGCAGAATGGACCCGGCCCAACGGGCTGCAATTCCAGCGCGTGCGCGTGCCGCTCGGCGTCATCGGCATCATCTACGAGAGCCGCCCGAACGTGACCGCGGACGCTGGCGCGCTCGCCGTGAAAGCCGGCAACGCGGCGATCCTGCGCGCGGGATCGGAGAGCCTCAACTCGTCGCTCGCCATTCATGCGGCGATGGCGTCCGGGCTCAAGAGCGCCGGGCTACCCGAAGCTGCCATCTCCCTCGTGCCGACACCCGACCGTGCAGCGGTGGGCCTTATGCTTGCGGGCCTCGGCGGCACTATCGACGTGATCGTGCCGCGCGGGGGCAAGAGCCTCGTCGAGCGCGTGCAGACGGAAGCGCGCGTGCCGGTGTTCGCGCATCTGGAGGGGCTCTGCCATACGTATGTGGACCGCCGCGCCGATCTCGGCATGGCCGTCGATATCGTGCTCAACGCCAAGATGCGGCGCACAGGCGTGTGCGGCGCCACCGAGACGCTTCTCGTCGACAGTGGCGCGCCGGCGGAGTTCATGCCGACACTGGTGAAGGCGCTGCTCGATGCGGGCTGCCAAGTGCGCGGAGATGAAGCTGCGCGCAAGGCCGATGCGCGCGTCACCGCCGCCAGCGACGAAGACTGGGCGACGGAACATCTCGACGCCATCATCTCCGCCAAGGCGGTGGACGGCATCGACGGCGCGCTACAGCATATCGGCCGCTACAGCACGCAGCATACCGATGCCATCGTCACGGCCGACGCCGACACCGCGGAACGCTTCCTGCGCGAAGTCGATTCGGCCATCGTGCTCCACAACGCCTCGACGCAGTTCGCCGATGGCGGCGAGTTCGGGTTCGGCGGCGAAATCGGCATCGCCACCGGCAAGATGCACGCGCGCGGGCCCGTCGGCGTGGAGCAACTCACGAGCTTCAAATACGTTGTCCATGGCGCCGGCCAGATCCGGCCGAAGTAATTCGCTCAACGGAGGTTGGCCCAACATGTTGCGTCCATTGAGCCTGATCGCCCTCGCAATCGCTCTTTGCGCCGGCTTCGCGTTACCATCGGATGCCGGCTCGCGCCGGGGCGTGCGCGCCTACGCGCCGCCGCTCAAGGATTGCACGCGCGTAAACGGGCGCTTCGGGTATTACGGCAATCCGTGGTGCTCGCCGGCGGAGCAGCGCGCCTGGGATCGCGCGCAGGCACGGCGTTTTCGCTAAAGAAGCGCAAAAATTAGGTCGCAAGAAACGGAGCGCGCCGGTCGCGTAGAGCCGATAGGTTTTCACGTCCCAAAGCCATCTCAACGACGAGGGAACATATGATCAATGCCTGGGCCGCCATGGGAGCCAAGCAAAAGCTCGAACCGTTCAGCTACGATGCCGGACCACTCGGTGCCGAGGAAGTGGAGGTCGCGGTGGAGCACTGCGGCCTTTGCCATTCGGACATTTCCATCATCAACAACGAGTGGGGTTTTTCCAGCTACCCGGTGGTGCCAGGACATGAGGTCATCGGGCGCGTCGTCGGCATCGGTCCCAATGCCAAGGGCGTTAAGATCGGCGATCGCGTCGGCATCGGCTGGAATGCGGGGAGCTGCCAGCATTGCCACCAATGTCTCGGCGGCAATCAGAACCTTTGCGCCGAGGCTCAGCCGACCATCGCCGGCCACTACGGCGGCTTCGCCGATCGCGTGCGCACCCAGTGGCCGTGGGCTATTCCCATTCCTGAGGGCCTTTCGCCGGCGGATGCCGGACCGCTTCTCTGCGGCGGCATAACCGTCTTCGCGCCGTTCAAGGTTTTCGACATCAAGCCAACGGCGCATGTCGGCGTCGTGGGCATCGGCGGCCTTGGTCACCTCGGCCTGAAGTTCGCGAATGCGTGGGGTTGCGAGGTGACGGCGTTCACCTCGACGGACAGCAAGGCCGATGAGGCTCGCGCGTTCGGCGCGCACAACGTCATCAACAGCCGCAATGCCGATGACCTGACGCGCATGGCCGGAAAGCTCGACATGCTGCTCGTCACCGTGAACGTGCCGCTCGACTGGCGCGCGATGCTGGCGACGCTGCGTCCAAAGGGGCGCCTTCACGTCGTCGGCGCGGTGTTGAAGCCGATCCCCGTCATGGCGTTCGACCTCATCATGTCGCAGAAAAGCGTATCGGGCTCGCCCACCGGCTCACCGGTGAGTATCGCGGAAATGCTGGAGTTCTCGAAGCGGCACAACATTCTGCCGCAGACCGAGCACTTCCCGCTCGCGAAGGTGAACGATGCCGTCCAGCATCTCATCGATGGGAAGGCACGCTACCGCATCGTCCTCGACGTTTAGACGGCGGGTCGGCGATCTAGGCATCGACGCTGCTCCGGACGCGAAAGAACGCGCGGCGCCCGCACGCGCCGCGCGTTCTCTGCCGACGTCCGTAAAGGACGTTAGCGATTCCACTCCGGAAGCGTCGGAAGCTGCTCCTCGGTCAGATCGGTGACGATGTTGCCATCCTTCGTCCGCACGCGGTCGATGGTGATGACGGCATCGCGACTACCGAATCCGAGAAAGCCGCCGTGCTCGATGACGAGGCCTTTGACCTCGCCCTTGCCGTCCACGAGAACGGCCTCGACCTCGGCGATCTTCTTTCCGCTGGCGTCATAGACGTCCATATCCTCAACCGCATCGACGCTGGCGTTGAGCTGCGGCACCATCCGGTCTTCGTTTTCCTCTTCGCGCAGGTTACCGGATGGAGCGGCTGCCTGCCGGTCCATGGAGGGCGATGTCGACGGGGTCGATGGCGTCATGGGGGCGGAAGGCGTCGTCGTTGGCGCGGCGGGATGGGTCGCTGGCGGCGTTGCGGGCGTCGTGGCATCCGGCTTCACCTGATCGCTCTGCGGCGTGGGCTTGGGCGCTTCTTGAGCGAGCGTCTCCGCGGTGAGGGCGGGCGCCGTCAAAAATGCAAGCGCGGCGAGCGTACTTATTCCGGCTTTCATGTGACTGCTCCTGGGAGAATTTACATTCGCAGGAACAACAACTCCCCGAAGGGCCTTTCGGTTTCTATTCGCCACTGCCGGCTACGCGCCCCGGCGCCTCGTAGGCGATGTAGCGGACGATTTTCCATTGGCCGTCGGCGTCTTTGCGCAGGACGTCCATCCCCGGCTCCACGGACGTCACCGTCTGGCCGTTGGGCAGCCTGACCGTCAAAGTCCAGGAGAGACGCACCACCGCCAGATCGCCCTCGACGATCACCTCGCGGATGTCGAGGCCATAGGCGTAGCGCCTGCTGGCGTTGCTCAGCGAGCGATGCAGGCGGTCGCAAATGTCCTGATAGTCGCGCTCGGGGTAACCGCGAAAATCGTATTTGAGATCCTTGGAGAAGAGCTCGCAGATGGCGTCCGCCTTCCCGGCGTTGAAGTCATGGGTCCATTGGGCGAGCCGCGCGCGGATGTCATCCTCCGCGGCATCGGCCATCGCGCGGGGCGCTTGCATCATCGCCAGCAGCGCCGAGGCAAGGGCGACCACACTCACTGCGTTCGCCGCGAGATGATTTGCGCTGCGCAGCATCTACGTGCCCACCTCCAGCAGCCTCCGATTGACCGTGGCGAGCACGCCGGCAACGGCATCCTTATACGCCGCAGCGGTTTTCGCCTGGTCGCCATCGCTATCGCGCCAATTCAAGGTCAACGCGAACGTCACCGGCGTGCCGCGCACGATCATCTGACCTGCCGACGCCATGCAGTGGAAGCCATTCCAATCGATGGAACCGCCCTTCATGTAGCAGGGCGTGTCGGCGGGTGCGGCGACGGCAATGGAATCGGCCATCGCCTGGATGCGCTTGAACTCGCGCAGCGTCTCCGGCTTTTCGAAAAATTCACCGGCCAGCGCGCGCTTGTAATAGGCCACGAGCTCATCAGCGGGCGCAGCCATCGTCGAGACGTCGTTGAGAGGAGCATGGAATTTTGCGGTGTCGGGGTTTTGATCCTGCAGGACCTCGCGCAGCCCTTTCCAGCCGAGATCTTCTGCGGCGGAGGCTCCGGCGACATAGGAAAAGAAGCGGCGCGTCGAATCGGGGATGCGCACCTTCGAGAGCCCGGCGCCGGCGATGAAGCTGCGCACGCGCTCGGCACCGATACGCTTCATGGCGACGTCGGTCGCGGTGTTGTTGCTGTGGGCGATCATCGCCTCCAGCACGTTGCGCGCCGCCGTCGTGCCGTTGAGGTTTTCGAACACCGAGCCGCCGGGAGAACGCACATCGTCGTCAATGGCGAGCTGCTCGTTCTCGTCGGCGCGCCCCGCCTCCACCTCCTGCAAGTAGGCGGCGAGAACGAACGTCTTGAAGCAGCTGCCGCAAAACAGCGGCTCGTGCGGCTGGAACGTTGCACGCCAGGGGCTTTCGGCCGTGTCGACATCGACATGCGCGCTCTTGGTGCCCGGCTGCGCAAGAAAGCCCTCGAGCAAATGGGGGATGCCACCGCCAGCGCCCCGAGCTGCCCTCGCGCCGCGCCGCGGGAGCAATGTCAGCCCCGCCGCCCCCAATGCTGAACCCAAGAACTGGCGTCTGCGCATGTGGATCTCCTGGCGGGAGCCGGAGGCAAGAAATGGCAGAGCAATCGTGACCGCGCCGTTACTACTGGTGACCTCGGCAGGGTTGCATGTCGCAACCGGAGTGGCCGCAGTTTCAAATGCTTGGCCAACGACCGGCCACACATGGGCGCCCAAACCGGCTGCGGAGCGGCTATGTTGCGTTTCCTGCCTGGTGGCACTCGCAAGCTACACTCGCCCGGGTACTTCCCCGCTCACCTTACCAACCGGCTCTCCCAATCGCATGGCCCGCCAGACCGCTCAGCTCTCGTCTTCCGATATCCGTCTGCCGCTGGCCTTCCCTGGCGAGCGCATCGGGCTGATGGGCGGAACTTTCAACCCGCCCCATAAGGGGCATCTCGTTTGCGCCGAGACCGCCCTGCGCCGGCTTCAGCTCGACCGGCTCTGGTGGATGGTCACGCCCGGCAATCCCTTGAAAGAAAATAACAATTTGCCATCGTTGGGCGAGCGGATCGCCGCCAGTCGCGCCCTCGCGAACGATCCGCGGATCGTCGTGACGGGATTGGAGGCGGGGATTGCGACCGCCTACACGTATGAAACCCTCTGCTATCTCAAGCGGCGCCTGCCGGGCGTACGTTTCGTCTGGGTGATGGGCGCGGACAATCTCATCGGCTTTCACCGCTGGCAGCACTGGCGTGAGATCGCGGCGCTGGTGCCGATGGCGATCGTCGACCGGCCAGGGTGCCGCCACGCTGCGCTGGCCTCTCCGGCGGCGCGGGCGTTCGCCCGGTCGCGGGTGCCGGAGCGCGAGGCCGCCCTGATTCCAGGCTCGGTCCCCCCGGCCTGGACCTTGCTGACGACGCGTCTTTCGGGGGCATCCTCCACTGCTCTGCGCGGCGATGGCGCGCCATAAGCTCGCGTAAAACCGGAATATTTCTAGGTCCGCCAGAAACCACCACCGAACCTTTATCCGCATTAACTATTGCTGGAACGGCACCCGACACCATATGCTTTGCTCCGGTGGCAGGCCGTGCCTCGCCGCTGAAGAGTGCTGGCGGTGGCTCGATTTGAATTGATTTAACGGGGCATCGCAGCACAGGCCCGAAGGGGTGCATGAGGAAGGGACAACCAGCACACGATGCGAACCGCACTTGAGGGTGCCCGCCAGGGCGCGCCTCGCACTGAACTTCTGTCTGACGGACAGGAGTCGGCAGCCCTGCTGAAGCAGATCGTCCACTGGCTCGACGAGGCCAAGGCCGAGGAGATCGTGACGATCGATCTGGCGGGTAAGTCTTCCATCGGTGACTTCATGGTGATCGCCACCGGCCGGTCCGACCGGCACGTGGGCGCGATCGCCGATCAGATCGGACGCAAGCTGAAAGAAAACGGCTTCGGCAACGCGCGAGTCGAAGGGCTGGAGGCTTGCGACTGGGTGCTGATCGACACCGGTGACATCATCGTCCACGTATTCCGTGACGAGGTGCGGGAGTTCTACAACCTCGAGAAAATGTGGTCGGCGGAGCGGCCGGGCGAACCGTCGACGTCGCACTGATCAGTCGGAGCGCCGGTCCATCCGCCGGCGCCCCGCTCGCTTGCTCTCACCGGGCACAGACCCCACTGTCCCGGTCTGGATTCTTGTGTATGCGCTTCATCGTCGCCGCCATCGGCCGGCTCAAGGACGCCGAGCACGCGTTGTGCGAGCGCTATGCGAAGCGCTTCGATGCCGCGGGACGGCCGCTGGGTCTCGGTCCCCTGAAGATTTCCGAACTGAATGAAAGCCGCGCGGCCACCGCCGATGCGCGCAAGGCGGATGAAGCTTCACGCCTCGTTAAGGCGGCGGGCACGGCGAGCGCGCTCGTGGTGCTCGACGAAAGCGGCAAGACGCTTTCGAGCCCGGCGTTTGCGACCTGGATTGCACAGTATCGCGACGGCGGCTGCCGGACGCTGGCGTTTCTCGTCGGCGGTCCGGACGGTCACGGCTCCGAAGCGGTCAGCGGCGCCGCCCTGAAGCTTTCGCTCGGGCCGATGACGCTGCCCCACGGCTTGGCGCGGGCCGTTCTGATCGAGCAGCTTTACCGCGCGACGACGATCCTCGCGGGCCATCCCTACCACCGCGCTTGAGCCACAAGGGGCTTCTGGCGCTCTGGACGGACGCCCTCTTAACGCAAGGTAGCCGCCGCGCATCCAGCGTGAAGCGCATATTTCAGCGAGTTTTCATGGCTTTCGGCGAAAGTGGTTCATCGTTGGCAGTTCAGCCGACATCCGACCATGGAGCAGGGACCATGTGGAAATTGAAGCCGCTGATGGCTGCAAGCCTCGGCGTGATGATGGGATTGGCGGCATTGGCGCCAGCAGCCGAGGCCCGGGGCTTCGGCGGTGGCGGCTTCGGCGGCGGACACGGCGGATTTGGCGGCGGTGAGCGCGGCGGCTGGGACCGGGGCGGGGGTGAACGGGGCATGCGTCCCGACGGCGACCACGGCCGCTGGGGACCTGACGGCGGCGGATACGGAACGGTTCCAGGGCGCACAAATCCCTACGCGCGCGATGCCGTTCCGTGGATCGGGATGGACTACAACGATCTGCTGCAAACGCCGCCGAACAATTCCGGCTCGTCGATGCCGAACGATTGCAACTACCTTTATCAGCGCGCGATCGAGTCCCCGAGCCCGCAGATGTGGCAGCTCTTCAACGACTGCGCGCACAATCGCTGAGAGCTAGCGCGCGACGGCGCACCCCTTACGCACGCGCTTCGCTTCGGATTCAGCATTGACCGCCGCTCGAGGATGCTCGGGCGGCGGTTTGCATTCGTGTTCCGCGAGAGCGGAGCAAAGTCCGCGTTGCATCGGCCGAACTACGCGAAATTCAGCGTCCTGCTGGGGGTTGCAACGGTGCGAACTCACGCAGACGCGGCGCGCAAGCAGTTCAACAACAGTGCAAACACGATGGACTAATTCATTGTTAGGACTGCGCTCCTATAGTTACCGGCATGGCAGATTGGTCGAGCGCCTCGCGCCGCCAAAGAGCATGATGCCGCTCTGCCATGCCGGTGCGAGCCCGGTATGTTTTGCGTAACCGCGAACAAGGGGCCGCCGGCAAATGGTGCTCGCGAATTTGAAGGTCTCGCGCAAGCTTGCGTTGGGACTGATGTGTGTTCTCGTCGTGTTTGCTATCACGGCGACAGCATTCTTCTTCACCCTCCTTTCCATCGACCACGCCAGCGAGGACGTTGCTGCCGCCTCGGCGCTCAACAAGCATATCGTTGGCGCGACGGCTTCGCTCTATGACGAGCAGCAAGCGCTTCTCGAGAACGCTGGCGCCGGCGCGGTGCAGGCGGCGACCCAACGCTTTGCCGATAATCTGACGGCAGCGCGCGCAATCGTCGATGCTTATCCCTCCCAGGCTGCCATCGCGGGCGATATCGAGCGGATGGAAACGAATGCTGCGGCGTGGCGCCGGCAGGTTTCAAGCGGCGATATGAACAATGCCAACTCGTTCGCCGCGTTCAACAGCACCCGTACCGCTGCTGAAGCAGCGAAGACCAAGGCATATGCCTGGGTCGACCACTCCAGAAACGACTTGCACGAGGCGCTTTACTACACGCGCGCCACGCAGCTCATCGGAAGCCTGCTCGCTATCGGCATGGCGCTGCTTTCGGGCTGGTGGCTGTCGCGAATGATCGCGCATCCCCTGGGGCGCATCACCGATGCCGTCAGTGGCCTCGCCTCCGGCAACAGCCACATCGATGTACCGGTGCTCAATCGTACCGACGAGATCGGCATGATGGCGAAGGCGGTCGAGACGTTCAAACGCGCCGCCATCGAAAAGCAGCGCCTGGAGGACGAGAACGCCGCTGCCGCCGCCGCTGCCGAAGAGGCGCGCGCCAAGGCGGAAGTGGAGAGCCAGTACTACATCGAAGCGCACAACACCTTCATGCGCGACTTCTCGAATGCGCTGGAGCGTCTCTCGAAGGGCGACCTCACGTTCCGCCTGAATACGCCGTTCTCCGAGGACTACGAGAAGATCCGTCATGACTTCAACACGACGGCTTCGAGCCTGCAGGAAGCGATCCTCACCATCGCCTCCAGCACCCAGGCAATCCGCTTCGCCACGACCGAAATCTCCACCGCAGCCGACGATCAGTCGCGGCGCACCGCCCAGCAGGCGGCCAGCCTCGAAGAAACCGCTGCTGCGCTGGACCAGATTACGGCGACGGTGAAGAAGACCGCCGACGGCGCCGGCCATGCGCGTGAGGTTGTCGCCTCTGCGAAGTCGGATGCCGAGAAGAGCGATGAAGTCGTGCGTCAGGCGATCTCCGCCATGGGCGACATCGAGCGCTCCTCCCAGCAGATCAGTCACATCATCGGCGTCATCGACGAGATCGCCTTCCAGACCAACCTGCTCGCTCTCAACGCCGGTGTCGAAGCGGCGCGTGCGGGCGAGGCCGGTCGCGGCTTTGCCGTCGTCGCCTCCGAAGTGCGGGCACTCGCCCAGCGCTCGGCGGAAGCGGCAAAGGAGATCAAGGGCCTCATCTCGGCTTCCACGAAGCAGGTCGAGCAGGGCGTCGATCTCGTCGGCCAGATGGGCAAGGCGCTCGATCGCATCATGACCGAGGTGACGGAGATCAACACGATCGTCTCCGAAATCGCGGCCGGTGCGAAGGAGCAGTCTGTCGGCCTGCAGGAGATCAATACCGGCGTGGGCCAGATGGATCACGTCACGCAGCAGAACGCCGCCATCGTCGAGGAGACGACGGCAGCCAGCCATGGCCTGGCCCGCGAAATCGAGAAGCTGCTCGATCTCGTCGGCCGCTTCGAGACGGGACAGGAGCTTGCCGCCGAGCCGGCTGCGCGGGAGACACGCCCCGCCGCCAGCCAGGGCAAGACACGTACCGCTCTGAAGACGGTTTCGGTGCGCGGCGTCCCCGCCGCAGTGCGCAAGCTGGAGGCGATCGCCAATGAGCAGGACTGGGAAGAGTTCTAAGGCCGGCACAAGAAAGACCGCGAAGAAGCGGCTGCAGCTCCCCGAAGTTCTCGACCTGACGGCCGCAGCTCCTCTCGCCCAGTCTTTCCTTACCCGCCGTGGCGCCGATCTGAGCATCGACGCAAGCCAAGTCCGCCGTGTCGGTGCGCAATGCCTGCAAGTCCTGCTTGCGGCTGCCACCACATGGCAGAGCGATGGCGTGCGCCTCTGCCTGGAGAAGCCAACCGAAGAGTTCCTCGAGGCGAGCCGCCTCCTGGGCCTCAACTTTGAAGAAGAATTGGCACGACCGGAGCCCGCGTGATGAGCAAAACGATTCTCACCGTCGACGACTCCCGCACCATGCGCGAGATGCTTTTGCTTGCACTTCAGGAAGCGGGCTTCCACGTGCTGCAGGCGGAGGACGGCCTGAAGGGACTTCAAGTCCTGAAGGATCAGCGGGCCGACGTCATCATCACGGACATCAACATGCCTCGTCTCGATGGCTTCGGCTTCATCGAGCACGTGCGGCGGGACGCGACGCACCGCGCGGTGCCGATCCTCGTGCTCACCACGGAAAGCGACGCGGAGAAGAAAAACCGCGCACGCAGCGCCGGGGCGACGGGGTGGATCGTGAAGCCGTTCCATCCAGTGAAACTCGTGGATGCGATCCGCCGCGTTTCGGCATGATCGCGTACCGAACCGAATGGTGGCGGACGCAATGGACTCGTTACGTCAAATATTCTTCCAGGAATGCGAGGAGCAGCTCGCCGAACTGGAATCCGGACTGCTGGAAATCCAGAGCGGCGGCTCCGACGATCCCGAGATCGTCAACGCCGTTTTCCGCGCGGTGCACTCGATCAAGGGCGGTGCGGGTGCCTTCGCGCTTGAGGATCTGGTCCGCTTTGCGCATGTCTTCGAAACGGTTCTCGATGAAGTCCGCAAAGGCAGACTGACGACATCCGACAACGTCATCGAAACGCTGCTGCGGTCTGCCGACGTGCTATCGGACCTCGTGCGCGTCGCGCGCGACGGCGGCACTGTCGATGAAGCGCGCATCCGCACCTGCAGCGACGAGCTGGCGGCGCTGAGCGGCGTGCCCGCCGCGGGCGAGACGGAAGAGGCCGACGATGGCTTCGACGATATCGGCTTCACGCCGGTGACGGTGGCTCTTCCAGTGTTCGATGATCTCGAGATGTCGGCTGAGCCGGATGGTGGCACGGAATATACGATCGTCTTCAAGCCATACCCGAGCCTTTACAGCAACGCCAACGAGCCCGTCGTGCTCCTGCGCGAGCTCAGCCGCCTCGGCGAAGTGACAGCGACGTGCGACACCTCCGCGGTTCCGAACCTGGAGGAGATCGATCCGGAAGGCTCCTACCTTTCGTGGACGATCCAGCTCAGGACGGAGCAGGCCGAGGACGAGATTCGCAGCATCTTCGAGTTCGTGGATGGCGACTGCGAGCTCACGATCAACGATGGATCGGGTCTCGAGGAATCGGCTGCGCCGGTGGACGATGAGATCGAAGCGCTGCTGGCACGCGTGCGCGGTGAAGTTGAAGAGGCTCCCGCTGCTGAGGCCGCCACCGGGGACAACGCGGACGCTGGGTCCGGCTCGTTTGGAAGTCCTGATTCCCTGATGGTGCAGCCGGAAACCGGCGATGCCGAGAAGGCCGTGCAGCAGCCGGAGCCTGTCGCTCCTGCACCGCAGCCCGCCGCGAGCAACGCGGTATCTTCGGGAGATACGGAGAAGCGCGGAAGCGGGCAGGCGGAAACTTCCAAAGCCGCTGCTCCGGCGAAGAATGATAATAAATCTGCCGTTACCGAAGCGGCGCAGACGATCCGCGTCGACCTCGACCGCGTCGATCGGCTGATGAACCTCGTCGGCGAGCTCGTCATCAACCAGGCCATGCTCTCCCAGCGGCTCAGCGAGGCCGGGCTCTCCCGTTCCTCGGAGTTCGCGACCGGGCTCGATGAGTTCGAGCAGCTTACGCGCGACATCCAGGAAGGCGTGATGGCCATCCGCGCGCAGCCGGTGAAGTCTGTGTTCCAGCGGATGCCGCGTCTCGTGCGCGAGGTTGCTGCCGCTACGAACAAGAAGGTGCGCCTCGTCACCGAGGGCGAGAGCACCGAAGTCGACAAGACGGTCATCGAGCGCCTTGCCGATCCGCTGACGCACATGATCCGGAATGCGATCGACCACGGGCTGGAGAAACCCGAGGTGCGCGTTGCCAACGGAAAGCGCGAAGAAGGTCTCGTGCGTCTCTCCGCGACGCACCGCTCCGGCCGCATCGTCATCGACATCGCGGACGACGGCGCGGGCATCAACCGCCCGCGCGTGCGCGCGATCGCGGAGGAGAAAGGCCTCATTCAGCCCAATGCCCAGCTCACGGACGAGGAGGTGGACAACCTCATCTTCCTGCCCGGGTTCTCCACGGCATCGACCATTTCGGACATCTCCGGCCGCGGCGTCGGCATGGACGTCGTCAAGCGCTCCATCCAGGCGCTCGGCGGACGCGTGTCGATTTCTTCACGGCCGGGCGAGGGTTCAACCTTCACCCTAAGTCTGCCGCTGACGCTCGCGGTCCTTTACGGCATGGTCGTCACGGTGGCCGAGCAGACGCTGGTGGTGCCGCTCACGTCGATCATCGAGACCCTGAAGCCGAAGCCCGGCGACGTGCATGGTTTCGGCGGCGACGCGCGCGTCATCAGCCTGCGCAATAATTTCATTCCGCTTGTCGACGTCGGCCGTGAGCTCGGTTTCCGCAGTGAGGCTGCGGATCCAGGCGACGGCGTCGCTCTGCTGGTTGAATCCGACGGCGGCGGGCACAGCGCCCTCCTCGTCGATGCCATCCAGGGGCAGCGGCAGGTGGTGATCAAGAGTCTCGAAGCGAATTATGGACGCGTACCCGGCATAGCCGCGGCGACGATCCTGGGTGACGGCCGCGTGGCCCTCATTCTCGATGTCGATGCCGTCGTGGCCGGCGCACGCGTAGGAAACCTCGGCCAAGAAGCCGTGCTTGCAATGGCAGGATGAACATGAGTGAAATGAGCGCAGCCCACGTCCTCGATAAGCACGCCGGCATCGCGCGCGAACTCATCGCGTTTGCTGTCGGCAAGCAGGAATTCTGCATCGACGTGATGTCGGTGCGGGAGATCCGTGGCTGGACGCCGGCCACGGTGCTTCCCCATTCGCAGTCGTTCGTGCGCGGTGTGATCAACCTGCGCGGTGCCGTGCTGCCGATCATGGATCTTGCCGTCCGGCTCGGGTTTCCTCCGACCGAGGCGATGGGACGTCACGTGATCATCGTCGTGCAGGTGGGCTCCCAGCTCGTCGGCCTGCTGGTCGATGCCGTCTCCGACATCCTCACTGTCACGGATGCGGACATGCTGCCCCCGCCGGACGTCGCCTCCGATATGGCCAAGCGGTTCGTCTGCGGTCTGCTCGCCATCGACGGGCGCATGATCAGCATTCTCTCGGTCGACAACATCCTGCCGGAACGCGACGACGGGGAGGCGCAATGAAGCCGGCCACCGGTAGCGCCGCGCGTAAGAAGGAGCCGTCCATCATCGATGGCGAGTTCTCCTTCACCCGCGACGATTTTCGCCAGATCGCGGACATCGCCTATGCCGATGCGGGCATCGACCTGGGTGAGTCGAAGGCGAGCCTCGTCTATTCGCGACTGGCGAAGCGGCTGCGTGCGCTGCAGCTGGCGAGCTTCCACAGCTACTGCTCCCTGCTCGCGCGCGAAGAGGGCGGCGAGGAACGCCAGCAGATGGTTGCCGCGCTGACCACCAACGTCACGCGCTTCTTCCGCGAGCCGCATCACTTCGAACATCTGAAGACGCACGTCATCCCCGCCCTCATCGGACCGGCGCGGGCGGGCAAGCCCATACGCATCTGGTCGGCTGCGTGCTCGAGCGGCGAAGAGCCCTATTCGATCGCACTCGCAATCCTTTCGGTGATGCCGGACGCCGCCGTGCATAACGTGAAGGTGCTTGCGACCGACATCGATCCGAATGTCCTGCAAAAGGGCGAGACGGGCATCTACGGCGAAGCGGCGATGACCGCCGTGCCGAAGGATATGCTGCATCGGTGGTTCAGCCTGGGCAGCGATCGCGACGGCAACAGGAGCTGGCGCGCCGGCGAGGAGCTGCGCAAGCTCGTCACCTTCCGCAAGCTCAACCTCATCGGGCACTGGCCGATGCGCGGTCCGTTCCAAGCCATCTTCTGCCGTAACGCGCTCATCTACTTCAAGGAAGAGACACAGATCGACATCTGGTGCCGCTTCGTGCCGCTGCTGGCGCCGGGCGGGCATCTCTACATCGGCCATTCCGAGCGTCTCTTCGGCGAAGCTGTGCCCTATTACGTCAACGAAGCGATCACCACCTACCGGCTGCGGGAGGATGCGGCATGAAACAGATCCGTGTTCTCGTCGTAGACGATTCCGCTACCATGCGCGGGCTGATCTCGCTGGCCCTGCGCCGCGATCCCGAGATCGACGTCGTTGCGACCGCCAGCAACCCGCTGACCGCGCGCGACGCCATCAAGGCGCACAATCCCGACGTCATTACGCTCGACGTCGAGATGCCGGGCATGAACGGCCTCGAGTTCCTCGAGAAGATCGTGCGCCTGCGGCCGACGCCGGTGATCATGGTCTCCAATCTCACCGGGGAGGGTACGGAGACCGCCATCGAAGCGATGCAAATCGGTGCCGTCGACTGCATCGCGAAGCCGGCTCCCGGCGGCGGCGAGCCGTTCGCAGATCTGCCGGCGAAGGTGAAAGCGGCAGCGGGCGTCCGGGTGCGTCCGCGTGCGCTTGCAAGCGGCGATGCCAAGCAGGGCGAAAAGCGCCGGCCGATGATTGCCGCCTATGAGCCCGACGGGAAGATACTCGCGATCGGTTCGTCGACGGGCGGCGTCGAAGCGCTCTCAGCGCTCATCTCGCAGATGCCGGAGAATTGCCCGCCGACGCTCATCGTGCAGCACATGCCGCCGGATTTCACGGCCAGCCTTGCGGCACGTCTCGACCGCCTCTACGCGCCAAAGGTGATGGAAGCCCACGACGGCGCGCCCATCGAGGTCGGTCATGTCTACATCGCGCCGGGTGGTGCGAGACACCTGGAGGTGCAGGACAACCGCGGTCTGCGCTGTCACTTGCGGGCAAGCCCGCCCATCAGCGGCCATTCGCCCTCGGTCGACGCACTGTTCACATCCGTTGCACACGCGGCGAAGGCCGACGCTATCGGCGTCATTCTTACGGGCATGGGGCGTGACGGCGCCCAGGGACTTCTATCCATGCGCCAAGCCGGCGCACGCACGATCGGACAGGACGAGGCATCGAGCCTCATATACGGCATGCCGAGAGCAGCGTTCGAGATCGGCGCTGTCGAGCGCCAGCTTTCACTCGATCGGATCGCGAACGCGGTTCTCGTCATGACCAATTTGCGTGGGCGCCAGGGGAGGGAGAACAACAAATGTCACTCGCTGACCAACTAAAAGTCCTCATTGTGGACGACACGACGACGAGCCGTATGCTTGTGCGCGACGGCTTGCAGGAGATCGGCATCAAGAACATCTCGTTCGCCTCCGATGGCGAGCAGGGCTTGAAGCACGTGATGACCCAGCCGACGCATCTGGTGATCTCCGACTTCAACATGCCGAAGCTCGATGGGCTGGGCCTGCTGCGCGCCATCCGCCAGCATGCGCCGACGCAGAAGATGCCCTTCATCATGCTCACCGGCAAAGGCGATAAGGAGGTCGTTCAAAAGGCGATCCAGTTCGGCATCAACAACTACCTCACCAAACCCTTTACCGTTCCGGCGCTCAAGACGGCGTTGGAGGCGGTCGTCGGTCGCCTAAAATGAACCACCATGCGGTCACTCGCCGGCACGTGATGGAAGGCCAGTTCCATGTCTCGGACGAGCCCGGTCTCGTCCTGACAACGGTGCTGGGTTCCTGCGTTGCCGCATGCTTGCGCGATCCGGTCGCGCGCATAGGGGGAATGAATCATTTCCTCCTGCCGGGTGATGCAGAGCGTGCGCGGTCTCGCGACGCGGAACGTTATGGCGTCCATTTGATGGAGCTTCTCGTCAACGGCTTGATGAGCCAGGGCGCGCAACGGGGCCGGCTCGAGGCCAAGCTGTTCGGCGGCGCGTGCACGGTCTTCAAGAGCTCGGACGTCGGTGAAATGAATGCGGCCTTCGCCGAACGCTTTCTGCGGAATGAAGGCATCGGCATCGTGGGCGGCAGCCTTGGCGGCAAGTCGGGCCGCCGTGTCGAATTCTGGCCCGTCAGCGGACGGGCGCGGCAGATCTTCGTCGGCGATCCGCAAACGGTTGCACCGCCGCCGGCGGCGCCCGCCAAGCCGATGCCCGATGGGGATCTGGAGCTGTTCTGAGGGAGGACCGGGACGGCGCGCCCGGCACGCACGATAAAATGGAAAAACAGTCGGACGACGCCCAGGATGAGCACACGCCGATCCCCGCATTGCTGAATGTGGTGGGGGAGGAGTTGCATAGCCTCGCCGTCGACGTCGAACGCCTGCACGACATCGTGGAGCTGCCGGGGGTGAGGGATTCCCTGCGCCAGGCGCAGTGCTTCGACGTGCTGCAGGGCATCGACCACATCACGCAAAATCTCATCGGGCTTTCCGAGTTCCTTAAGAAAGTCTCAACATCCGCCCCGGAAAACTGGGCGCTCGATGCGCGCGCAGCCTGCGACGGCGTGCTCCTGGCCTCCCTCAGCGAACGGCTGAAGCAGCCGGATATGCCGAGACAGGCTAGGGCCGGGGGCGATGAATGCGAGTTCTTCTGAACGGGACATCTTCCGCGATGGATTTCGCGGACATCTTGGAGAACGCCTCGCGCGCGGCTGGGATCGAGCTCGACGACATAAGCGCGGCGCGCGAGCACCAGCTCCGCAACGCGCAAGCGAGTGTCGAGGCGGTCGTCAGCAGCATGCGCGGTGCGGGTGCCGCGACCGCGCCGGGCTCGCTCGATCTCTATCTCGAGCATCAGATAGAAAAGCACGCGCGGCCGCGCGCATCACTGACAACCGATCCGCAGGCGATCGCCGCCGAGCTTGCGATTTCCGATCGCATGGGCATCGCAGATCTCAACCGTCTGCGCCGTGAGTTCGCCCGCGCCAATCATCCGGATCGCTGCCTCGACGCGGAGCGGCACGACGCCACGCGCCGCATGATGATCGCCAACATGCTGATCGATAGCGCGGTCAAGCAGCGGCATGCGTCATAGCGCGCAAAGCCGCCCGGCCAAATCGAGAAAATTCGAACAATTGGTTTGAGGGGGCGCCAACATCTCTCCACTAGGATCGGCAAATGCGCGTGAAGCGCCACGAAGTGCGTCAGTGGGGAACAAGCAGAATATGTCGGCAGACGGCAACCTGGCACTCCTCGCCGAGCGCAGAGATCGCATTCGCGAGTGGCTGGCGCAGGCGGGAGAGCATACGGATTTCGAGCAGCGGCATCTCGATGCCGGGTCGCCGGAGCAGGCCTACTGGCACCACGGCTATCAGGCCGCCATCGACGACATGCTGAAGCTGCTCAACCGCTGACAGGGACCGTAATCATACGCGATCCGGATAAGTTCGAGGTGCGCCTGCGGTGAGCCTCATCTTCCAGCATTGAAGATGCGGCAGCGCGGACATTCCCAATTCGAGCCCTTGGTTCGGCCCGGATGGATGCGATTTCCGGGCGGCGCGAAATTGTGGAACAGCTCGCACTCCTTTTCGAAGGCCGCCTGCGCCGATCCGTAGAAGCTGAATTTGAAAAGGGCGTCCGAGCCGATGCACTCGCACAGGCGGCTGCGCACATCGCTGTCGGATCGGCCGACGTGCTTCACTTGGAAATTGCCGCTCGGGTCTGCGCTCCCGAGCACGTACACCCCCGCCGAGCGGCGCGCCACCGCACTGTTTATGTCATCGAAGCTGAGGCGATAGGGCCCGAGCAAGCCTGTCTTCGCAGCCATCGTTCGTATCTTCCCCCTCAAGGTGTGGTATCAGCCACGCGATTTCCCAATTGCGATTGCCCGCGCATCTTACGAAAAACCGGTCTCCGCGATCCGGAAACACTCTAGGATCGACCGCAATAGGTGCGCGCCTCGTCGGTCCACTCGCCAAATCCGCTTGCTACCATTCGCGAGATGACGCGGCACACATAGGTTTTCTGTGCGGTGACGTTAGCGGGTCCGGCGTGATAGCGCGCGATGGCCTTCGTCCATGTTCCCTCCCGCTCCTTCAATTCGCTGAGGAAGCGCGCCGCGTAGGCGACGTTCTGCGCCGGGTCGAACATATCCTCGACGGAGGAGAAGTTCTTGGCGTGGAAGTGGTGGTTGATCTGCATGCAGCCGACGTCGATGAAGCGTGCGCCGTCGCGCTGCGCCTCGTGGAATGCTCTGAGCGCGGCTGCCTTGCTGAGATCGTAGATGGCACGGCCGTCGACGTTGAGCGCATAGGGCCGCAGGCCGTCGCCACGGCCGGTCTCCGACAAGCCCACGGCATACAGCATGCCGAGGGGAACGTTGTGGATCGCCGATGCGCGCACCATCTCGCTCTCGCACGCATTGAGCTCGCCCGCGGCGGCAACCGTGATCGAGAGGCAATTAAAGATAGAGACCAGAGCCAGCGCGCTGCGTAGTCGTCCCATGGGTTTCGTTCCGTCGTGCGGGTTGGGCTTCACCACCGGTCGTCTGGCCGCCGCCGCGCTGTTGTGCGCCATCATCGTGGTGCGAAGCACCGGAGTGCGACTGGGCCTGCGATTGCAGGTTCGGCTGACCGCCGCCCTGCTGATTGTTCTGCTGCGCAGCGGCGCCGCGATCGCCCTCGACGACGCGGATCGAGCCCGCATCGACGTTGTAGCCGGAGGCGCGCAGGAGCTTGGAGAGGGAATCCTGATCGCTGCGGAGCATTTCCGCGGTGGCGGCGCGATCGGCTTCAACGTGCAGCACGAGATCGGAATCCTTCATCTCCATCCGCACCGTGACGGTGCCGAGATCAGCGGGCTGTAACTGTATTTGGAGGATTTTGAGCGCGGGCTTTCCGATGGGCTGGTCAGCGCCCGCGAGATGGCGCGCAAAGGCCGGCGAGGAAGCCGCTTCGGAGGCAATCCGTTGCGCGACCTGCTCTGCGGGACGCATGCCACTCGATCCCAGCTCGCCGAGGTCCAGTTGCGGGGCGTCGACCGAGGGCGTGCTCTGCTCGGTTCCGTCGGTTACCAAAACCGGTTCCGTGACGGGGGCGAAATGCACCTCCTGGCGCACGACATTGGCCCGTGTCTGGCGGACGATATTGATGTTCTCGTCGCTTTCCAGATCCGCCGGCATTTCCGCCGTGGCAGTTGCCGCATCGGCAAGGTCGCTCTTCTTGCTCTGCGCAGGCGGGCTGTGCACAGCGGCGGCAACGCGCGCGATGTTCGGATCGGCGGCGCCGGCCGGGCTCTTTTCAGTAACGGCGGCCTGCGCGGCCGTATCGCCCTTCACTGCGAAGGTGGGTACGGCGCGCTTTGCCGCGCCGCCTGCCACTGCGTCATCCAGCTCCACAGTGCCGGTTTGAGCGGCATCGTCGGCCTGCGCATCAACTGCGTCCGGCCCGCCAGATGATCCCTGGCTTGCGGCATTCAGCGCGGCGATCATGGACATGCCGGCTTGGGCGCCATCGGCCGCCGCCGTCGTTCCAGCGGTGGAGGCAGGCGCCGGTGCATTCGCGTCCTGTTGAGCGTCGCCGATGAGCTGCAGATCATCTTGCAAAAGGGCAAGCGCGTCGGTGGCGGCAGCGTCTTTGTCTGCCGCAGGATCGGCCGTTTGCGATTGCATGCCGAGATCACCGCGCGGCATGCCTTCGCGTCCGCCGGCGCGCCCAGTGGATTTGGCAGTCGATGTCTTTCCGGAAGCCTGGTCCTGGTCCGTCTTCTCAAGGCCGGACAGGACGTCGCCAAACCCTTCCTTACCCGCCGAGGTATCGCCCTTGCTGCCGCCGCCCTGGCGCGAACCTACAGGGGCTTTCGACGGCGCGCTCGCCGCATTCGCAATCGGTCCCGTCATCTCGATGCCTCTTTCAAAAGTTCATCGACGCGCTCAAGTGCCTGCTGTGCGTCGCTGACGACGCGGGATTCTGTAATCTCATTTGCCTTATCGGCCGCCGCGTCGGCGTTTTCCGTAGCGGAGGCGTCCTGCTTGCCCGGCTTCTGCCTGGCCAACGTCGCCATGGATGGCGGCCGCGCGATCTCGCGCGAGACCGCAAAGGCCGCATTGAGCAGCGCCTCTTCGCGCACCCCCAGCTTCGCCCGGTCTATGGTCCAGAGCGCGCGCGAGCCTTCCTCGTACGCATCCGTTACCAGCAACGCCGCGGCCTCGAACAGGCGCATGCGCGTGGCATCCAGCGGACTGGACTGCGCATCGATGCCTGCGAGGCGCGCGGCGAAACGCACGACCTCGACATTCGCCCTCGATATGCCTTGCTCGGCCAAAGCGAGGCAGGTGTTGATGCGCACCTCCGGCTCGATGCTGCGAATGATCTCTTCGAGCTTGGCCATCCGCTTTTCCTGTGCCGGATAGGCCTTCGACACGACTTCCTGGGCGAACTGCTGCTCGAAGCTGCCGGCGAACAGCGAGGCGCCGAAGCGGCGGAAATACTGCGAAGACAGCCGCTCGAAGGTATCGAGGTCGCCCATCTTGGCGGCGAGGATGGCTTGGCGGCGCAGCGCCGCCTCTTCGACAAGCGTGCCCGGTGCGATGACACGCGCCCTGTCCAACAGCGCAAACGCCTTGCGCTGGTCGCTTTCGGCGGCGAGGGACGCCCGCACCAGCGCGACATGGCCACCGACGCTGCGGTCGAGCGATTCGACATCGACGCCCGAGAGCAGCTCAGCCGCTTCGGCGTCGCGCCGCTCGCTGTACGCCAGGGCGCCCTTCACCAGCCTGTCGTTGTCGCCGAGGTCCTCCTTGGAATCGACGAGGCTGCGTAGCGCACGCGGATTGCCGCCGCTCAACACGTAGATTACGGCTGCGCGCAGGTTGCGCTCCTCGACCCACACGCTGGCGTCGAACTTGCTCAGCTCCTCCGCGACCTTGGCAATGCGCTCGCGCTGCTCGGCGCGCTCGCCTGTTCGTTTCAGTGCCGCCTGATCCTGGAAGACCTGGAGCTCGCGCACGAGCTCGTACGGTTTCTTGGTGGTCGCGTCGTCGGCGTTGGCGAAGGCTGCTCCAAGCCCCAACACGGCGATGACGCTGAAAGCCGAGCGCTGCATCAGGGTTTATCCCTCTGCAGCAGAATCTCGATGCGCCGGTTCTCGCCGGCGAGCGGATCATCTGCGTTCTTCAGCTCGCGGTCGGCGTGGCCTTCGATACGGTCGATGCGCTCGTCGGGTACGCCGGCGCGCATCAGCATGTAGTAGGCCATTTGTGCGCGCGAGCTGGAAAGGCGCCAGTTGTCGGATCCGCCGGCCTTGAACTTGCGGCTGTCGGTATGACCGCGGATGACGATCGGTTCGTTGCGCTCCAGCAGTACGTTGCCGAGCTTCTCCATCAGCACCACCAGCTCCGGCTTCGGACGCGCGGAGGCGACACCGAACATCTCGAAATCCTGCTGATCGCTGAGGCTGATGAGGATGCCTTCCTCGCTCGTCTTGATCTCGACCGCGGGCATGGCCGGGAAGCCCGTCTCCTCCATCAACTTCTCGATGAGCTGGACGAGGTCGGCCGGCACGCCGGCGCCCGCGGCTACGTGCGGGCCGGCAGGGCCCTCGCCCGCACCGCCACCGCCACCGCCGGCGGCAGCCGAGTCGGCCGCTGCCTTGCGCTCGGCTTCTTCCTCTTTCGTCGGCGCATAGCGCGAGTCCGGATCGAAGGGATCGCGGAACAACTCATCGACCTTGTGGCCTTCGGGATCGCCCTTTGCCGCGGCGTTGGCCGCGTTCTCGTGCGGTGCCTCTGCGGCTAATCCATCGAGCGCCGCCATGGGATCGTCAAAGAGCGCTGCCTCGCCGCCTTTCGCTTTTCCCTTGCCCCGCGGCCTCCCTTCCTTGCCGGGATCGTTGGATTCCGAAGCGGTGCCTTCGCTGGCGTCCGTGGAGCTGCCGGCGTCCATGGTGAAGACACCTTTCGGCCGCGTCGTCGAGTCGCTCATCCGCATGGGATTGAAGTAGTTCGCGACCCCCGAAATCGTCTTTTCGTCCGTGGCGTTGATGAGCCACATGACGAGGAAGAACGCCATCAGCGCGGTCATGAAGTCGGCATGCGCGATCTTCCAGACGCCGCCCTTATGGGGCGCGTCATCGTCATGGCCACGGCGGCGGATGATGACGAGCTCGTGCTGGCGAGTGTCCTCCTCGCCTTCGGGCGGGGGGGTACTCATCTGATCTGCCCCGCGATGCTATCGAGCCAGTTGGCGATGCGCGTTTCGATCAGGGCCGTTCCGGCCTTCACCTGGATTTCGCGCGCGTCGCTGGCGGCGTAGCCGACATCCTTCAGCGACGCAGGAAGGCTCTCGCGCACAGCTTCCAGCAAATCCTCGGGCCCGGAAATCTCCAGGGCGATGCCGGGATTCTTGCCGACCAGCTCTTCCAGGGTGGCGCGCAGCTCACTGATCGCGTGCTTGCGCACCGCGCTCACGAGAAATGGTCTCAAAACGCGCTCGAGCGCGTCGGTGACACGATCCTCCATCTCGCGAACGGCGGTGCTGAACTGATCGGCGAGCTGCGGCCCCGCTTCCGCGCACCAGGCGGCGCGTGCCGCAGCGATATCCTGCTCGGCCTCTGCCTTCTGCTCCGACAGGCGCTTCTCGACTTCGACTTCCGCAGCCTGACGGCCTTCCTCGAAACCGCGCGCTCGCGCTTCTTCAAGGCGCTCGGCCCAGTTCACTTCCTCGACGATCGGAAGCACGGGACTGAGCGTAGCGGGAGCGAGCTCCAGGGAAAGATCCTTGTTGCCAAAATCGACCAGGAAGTTGGCGATCGGCACCCCGCTCACGCCTGCTGTCCTCCGCGTAGCCACTGCTTCATGATGGCGATGGCCTGATCCTCATCGAAGTCGACCATCTGCTCGAGCCGCTTCTGCGGCGTGCGGTTTATCTGGCTCGTAAGGTCGCTTATGAGATCGGGCGCCGCATCATCCATCTCCGCGGTGGCGAACGGCGATTCAACCGCAAAGGCAGGTGCGATCTGCGGCTCGAACGGCAGCTCGCCGGCGTCCGCGGTGACGGCCATCGCGGGCGTCGGCTGGAACTCCAGCAGCATGCGCGTGGCGGGGCGCAAGCCGAACCAGGCGAGGATGACAGCCGCGCCGAGCACCGCCAGCGCCTTCACCAGCGTGCCCATCTGGTCGTAGAGGTAAGCGGTGATGCCGGCATCCGGCAGCGCCTCGAGCATATCGGAGCGCGGCATGAACTCGACCGCGGCGACGGTGATACGGTCGCCGCGCTTCATGTCGGCGCCGGTCGCGGAAGCAACGAGGTTCTCCACTTCCTTCAGCTTGGCATCGATCGCTTCCTGCGTGACGCCCTGACCCAGCAGCGCCTCGAGCCGCTTGCGGTTTACGACCACCGCAACCGTGAGCGCGTCGATGCGATAGCCGTCGCTGATGGTGGAAATCGTTTTGGAGTTCGCCTCGAAGTTCTTCAGTTCCTCCTTGCGATCGCTGGAGCGGGAGGAGGAGTTGTCGCCTCCGGTGCCCTGCGTCTGCTCGGCGGGAAGGTTCTGGTCGACGCCGACGGGCTGGGTATTGCCCGCATCACGCGAGTTCGATCGCTCCTTGATGGTGCGGCGCGAACGCTCGAAGCGTGATTCCGGATCGAAGGCGGTCTCGTTGATCTGGCGCTTGTCGATGTTGAGGCGGGCCGCGACGCTGAGCTGGAAGTTGTCGATACCGATGTAGGGCGCCAGCGTCTCGCTCACATTCTGCTTCAGCTCGGTTGCGACTGTGCGCTCCAGCTCCAGCATCTTGGTGGGTGCGGTGTTGAACGAACCGTCTCCCGAAGCGAGCACCGTTCCATCGGTGCTGAGCACGCGTACCTTGTCGACGGTGAGGCCCGGCACAGCCGCGGCGACGAGATGACGGATCGCCTGCGCTGAGGAAAAATCAGACGATGAATCGGTGCGGATGACCACGGAGGCCGACGGCTGCTGCGTGCTGCGGCGGAAGGATCCCGTATCCGCCATGACGATATGCACGCGGGCCGCGCGCACACCCTTCATGCCCTGAACGGTGCGGCCGATCTCGCCTTCGAGGGCGCGGACGCGCGTGATCTCCTGCATGAAGGAGGTGAGGCCGATGGCGCCCATCTTGTCGAAGAGCTCATAGCCGGCGCTGGCGCTGCTGGGCAGGCCCTTTTCCGCCAGCAGCATACGCGCGCGAGATGCCTGCCCCGGGTGCACAAGGACAGCGGTTCCTTCGGGATTGACGTCGAAGGAGATACCGGATTCGTGCAGCGCCGCGCCGATGCGCGCAGCGTCTTGCGATTCCAGTCCGGCGTAGAGCGTTTCGTACTCGGGGCGGCTCAAATAGTAGCTGCCGAGGCCGACGGCGAGGAACACCGTGAAACCCACGAGCCCGAGCACCGCGAGACGTCGCGGCCCGAGGGCCAACAGGTTGGTCCACAATTGCTTGAGCTGTTCGCTCCAGACCATCACGCTCCCCAACAGTTCGATCCCCGGCCTATGGATTGCCGGCGCGATCTTTCGTTGGGAACCTTGCGCGAAAATTGCGCTAGAAGAGCCAAGCCCTAGGAAAGGGCTTGGCTTTTCCAATTATTGTCGTTTGTTGCCTTACCGGAACAGGCTGAGGATGCTCTGGCTCGAGCTGTTGGCGATGCTGAGCGCCTGGATGCCGAGTTGCTGCTTCACCTGCAGCGCCTGCAACCGCGTCGATTCCTCGTTCATGTCCGTGTCGACGAGCTGGCCGATCCCCGCCTCCAGGGTGTCCATGAGGCTCTTCGCGAAGTCTTTCTGCAGCTCGATGCGCGACTTGACCGAACCGAGGTTCGTGGCCGCGTCCGTCAGCTTGCCGAGCTGAGCGTCGACACCCGCGATCATGGTCTCGAGGGTCGCCGCATCTGTCGCGCTGTTGGTCAGAGCCGAGATGTCGAGGTCGGTCACGCTGCTGCTCGTCCAGCGGCCGCCGCTGAAGGTGTCGATAATGGCCTTATCGAGCGTGCCTTTGGCTGCGGGAGCGGGAGCGGCCATCGTCGGGCCGGTCAAGCCAGAGAAAGCGCCGCTGAAGCCGACTTCTCCGCCCGTACGGTTGGCAAACGTGAGCTGCGAACCGTTCACCGCTGCAGTCAGGCCCTCGATGCCGAGGGCGTTGATGTCAGCAGCGATGCTGGCAAGGGTCGAGTTCGACGTGGTTGAGAAGTTGCCGACGTTGACGCCACCCACCGTGATGTTGATGGGACCGGCGGCGGCGGCGGAGAACGTACCGGTGGTGTTGCCATAAACGACGCCGGTGTTCGCGGCACCGAGGGTCGGAGCCGTAAGGCCGGTGGCCGTTGCGAAGCCGGCGTTGACCGTTACAGCCGCGCCGTTGTTGTTCGTGAAGGCGAGCTGACCGCCGCTCACCGTCGCAGTGATGCCAGCGCCGAGGGCGTTGATATCAGCAGCGATGCTGTTGAGCGTCGAGCCCGTCGTCGTGGTCACCGTGCCAACGGCGTTGCCGCCGACGGACAGGGTGAAGTTACCGGCAGCTGCGGCGAACGTACCCGTCGTGGTGCCGGTTACGGGCGTGGAGTTGCCGTCATAGAGCTTGATGTTCGACGTATCGACGCCGATCGTCTGAACGGACACGGTGCCGTTGACGCGGGTGAACGACGACACGATGCTCTTCAGCGCGTTGTAACCGGCTGCACTCGAATCGGTCGACAGCCAGTTCTCGGCACCGGGGACGACGGCCGCGTCGGCAATACCGCGGAGCTGGCCCTGGAGCTCGGTGATTTCCTTCTGGATCTTCGAACGGTCGACGCCTTCACCGCGGGCGCTCAGCAGCTTCTGCTTGATCTGATCGACGATGCCGATGGCCGAGTTGATGCCGGCGTAGGCGGTATCGACGGTCGCGGCACCGAGGCCGAGCGAGTCCTGCACAACGGACAGGGCCTTGCTGTCGGAGCGCATCGTGGTGGCGATCGACCAGTAGGCGGCGTTGTCGGAGGCGTCGTTGACGCGCAGGCCGGTCGAGATGCGGTTCTGGGTCTTTTCAAGAGCGGTGTTGGTGGCCGTGAGTGCGCGCAGCGCCGTCAGCGCGGCGACGTTGGTATTGATACTCGCCATAGAGGTTTGTCCCTGAGTTACTGACTAAACGTACAAACTGGGGGGACATACCGGATCATTTCCGGCACAACAGTTCGGCTTCATGCCCTTGAGCCGGGAGGCCCAACCTGTCGTGCTTTAGGCTTTAAAGAACAATGCTTGCGGCGGGATTAATAGGCCTGCGCCGCTGCTCGCTGCCCGAAGAACTGGGTTAAGAGAAATCGTCGCTGGCTTCCACCCTCCGACGAACGTCAGCGATGGCGACGGATAAGGGAATCGAAAGGGCCAGGCAGAGCCTGGCCCGATCTTTCAGTCTTGCGCGCTCTCTTACTGGAAGAGACGCAGGATGCTCTGGCTCGAAGCGTTGGCGATGCTGAGCGCCTGGATGCCGAGCTGCTGCTTCACCTGCAGCGCCTGCAACCGCGTCGATTCCTCGTTCATGTC
>JBIQJE010000010.1:0-117294 GCA_044507625.1 Hyphomicrobiaceae bacterium
AATACATCTGCGTCGAGGCGTATCGCAACGAGCGCGAGAAGATGAACCTGCTCTATTGGCAACTCACGTGTCGGGCATTTCACACGCCGGAAGAGTGGCAGTGGATCTACGAGCAGACCGGTTATACCGGCGACCACGAATATATTTTCTTTACCTGATCGAGCCGCTGGCACGTTGAGGCGCGCGCTCCGCCAGGTGCGCCCTCACTGCCGGGCCATCGCGAGGTAGGTCTCGCGGATTGTGCGGCGCACGACGACAGTGGTGAAGCCCTCGAGCACACGCTCGCGCGCCGCTGCGCCCATGCGGCGGCGCAACTCGGGACTCGTAGCGAGGCGTTCAAGTGCATCGGCGAGGGCCATCGCATCGCCCGGTGGCACGATGAGGCCGTCGATACCGTCCCGCACGAAATGATTGCAGCCGGGAACGTTGGTGGTGATGAGCGGGCGGCCGCAGGCGGCCGCCTCGAGCAGGCTGCGGGGCAGGCCTTCGCGGGTGACGGCGGGCAGCACGGCGATGTCGTTGCGTGCCCAGACATTGCGGATGTCGGTGACGTGTCCGTGCCAGGTGATACCCCCGCGCCGCCCCCATTCCTCCAGCTGCGCGCGATCGAGGCCGCCTTTGCTGTTCTCGTCGGATTTGCCGTAGAGCGCAGTGTCGAGTGCAACGCCCCGCGCCGCCAGCAGACGCTGCGCTTCGATGAGCACGTCAACGCCCTTCGAGCGGACCATGCGGCCGACGAACGCCGCAACGGGGACAGGATTGTCAGGAGCGGGCAGCGCGGGAAACTCGTTCTCGTCGATCCCCGCGCCGCCGAGGATACGGACCCGCGGTCCCGGATCAGCGCCGCTTACGCGCAGGAACTCAGCGTCGTCGGGGTTTTCGGCCAACAGCCAGTTGCCGGGCCGTTTTAGAATCGTGCCGAGGAGGCGAAGCGCTATCGGGCGCAGGATGCGGGCGGGACGCGTTTCGGAAATGCCCAGATAGCCGAGCCCGGTCAGGTGAAGCACGACGTGCGGAACTGCGGATGTAAATTGCAGTGCCGCGCACGCTGCCACCATCGTCTGCATGGTGACGGCATGGATTACCTCTGGTTTTTCGGTCGAGATCATCCGCGCCAGTCCGCGTATGACGCGGGCCTGCGCAAGCGGGTCGAGGGAGGAGCGGCGGAAGTCGAACTCCATTGTGCGGACGCCGAGGGCGGCAAGCTCTCCGATCCGGCCCGACGAGTGCGTCACTACAACGACTTCGCGGGCGAGGCTGCGCAGCTCTGCCAACAGGGGCTTGAAGTGCGAAAGCGCGAACCAATCCTCGGTGAGGAGCACGAGCACGCGGCCGAAGGGCGTGCGGGAGGGCGAGACGTCGCTGGCGCTTGCTGACGCGCGGTCAACTGCGGACAATTCCATTCTCGTCCTTTGTGCGCCGTCGCGGGTCGCGGCAAAACGCGGTGTGTCGTGCGCGATGTCTAAATACTGATTGTGCAGACTATAGGGTGCCGGCAGCTGCGTGTTGATGCTCCAGTGCGGTGCGTTGCAAAGAAACCCACGACAGTTATCGAGATTTGCAACGGTAAGTTGTCAACTCAGGGCGGCTGTTATTCGCGCGTGCTCTCCGCGCACAGGCCTAAGCGGAATCCCTCCGCCGATAAACTGCGAACGGGGGCCGCTGGTCACGCTTGTCGAAGGCTGTCACACAAGAAAAGCGCAGCAAAGCGCTCGGCATGGACGTGATGGGAATGGCTCGACGCCGACCCCGCTCCGGGTGAACGGAGGGGCGGTACGACCGGATTTTGAGAATTTATTGGAGCGGGCGATGAGATTCGAACTCACGACCCTTACCTTGGCAAGGTAATGCTCTACCCCTGAGCTACGCCCGCATCCATTAGGGTAATCGGCGCTGCGACTAGCGCGGACCGCCTTATGACGCAACTAAGCGAGGTTTGCAAGCGCTCACGAACGGCCCTTTGAAACCCCGCTGGTCTGCTGGTCCGGCCCGCGGGTCTGACCCGCCCGGGGCCCTACAGCTAGCCTTTTTCCCCCGTTCCGGCGTTGAAATAGCTCTTGAGGCTGCACTGGGAGTAGCCCCCCTCGGAAAAGAGCCGTTTCACCTCCTTCAGCGCGATTTGTCGCGTCGCCCCCACGGCGGCGGCGCATCCCGCCTTCGGGGCGGTACAGCACATCACGGCGAAGGTGTGGTCCATGCCGTTGGTGCTGGCGGGGGTCTCGGCGCAGGTGGATGACACCTTCTTGCAGGCTACGACGGCAAGCTCTTTCGCCTGATCCTTGCTGGTGGCCCAGACCACCGTCGATGTGTTTTCGAGGTTGGGGGCGATGGCGGCCCAGCGGTCCTGTGCGAAGGCTGGGAACGACATGCTGAACACGAGAACAGTCAGTGCGGCGGAAGTTGCCGAGAGGGCTCGGGTGAGCATCTGATCTCCTGCGTCCACGGAAAGGGCGATGCTACTGCCGGCCCAATCGGCCATCAAGCGGGGTCGATGGCGGAAGGCCTGGGCTAAAAAAGAGGGGTCTCCCTCGAGGCAGCCCTTGAGCGCATGTCCAGCCGGGCTGAAAGGGCTGAGCGAGCGCAGGGCAGGCAAGCGTCGACAGCAGGAAGGGTGATCCGGCCGATCGACACCGAGTAGCGTAGCGTATCCTGCGCTTCTCGCCTAAGTAGGGCGTCGATTTCATCGCGCGCTTCCGCTTTCATCGCCACGAGCCATGCCCGCAATTCGCCAGGATCTTTTCGCCCGTCTCGCCGCGCTCGGCATCGAAACGACGACCGTAGAGCACGAGCCGCTGTTTACGGTGGCCCAGAGCGCCCCGGTGGAGCGCGCACTTCCTGGCGCTCACACGAAGAATTTGTTTCTCAAGGATGACAAGGGGGCGCTGTTCCTTGTCGTGGCCGTCTCCTCCACCCGCGTCGACCTCAAAGCCCTCTCGCGCGCCCTCGGTGCCGGGCGCTTCAGCTTCGGCAAGCCGGATCTCATGCTCGAAGTGCTAGGCGTATCCCCTGGCGCGGTGACAGCGTTTGCGCTGATCAATGACAAGGACCGGCGGGTCAACGTCGTGCTCGATAAGGAACTGCTGGGCTATGAAACCGTCAATTGTCATCCCCTTGAGAACACCGCGACCACCAACATTGCACGGGAGGACCTTTTGCGGTTCATTCGCGCTTGTGGTCACGAGCTGAGGGTTGCCATGCTTGGCCCTGACGCTGTGCGCGAAGATTAGGGGTCGCACGAAGTGCCGGAAAGTTCCGGTGCTGCCGCGACTTGCAACTCGCGCCGTGCATTCCGATGTGGGGGCGGAAGGCATGGTTTCTCGGCGTTCCGGCGCCCGGATTTGAGGCGGCCACGGCGTTTTTGCTATTGAGTTGCTGGCTGGCGATAGGCTTACTGGCTCGCCGCGAGGAGAAGAGGCAATGGAATTCGGTTTGAAGGCGTCGTCCGCTGGCGGGGGCGATGCTGACGTCATCAAGGATTCGACGACGGCGAGCTTTGCCAAGGACGTGCTCGAAGCATCGCGCACTGTGCCCGTGATCGTCGATTTCTGGGCGGCGTGGTGTGGCCCGTGCAAGCAGCTGACGCCGGTTCTGGAGAAGGTCGTCCGCAGCTACAACGGGAAGGTGCGGCTCGTTAAGGTCAATGTCGACGAGCACCCCGGAATCGCCGGGCAGCTTCGCGTGCAGTCGCTGCCAACGGTCTATGCCTTCCGCGACGGGCGGCCGCTCGATGGCTTTATGGGCGCGCAGCCGGAGAGCGCGGTGCGCGCGTTCGTCGATCGCCTCATCGGGGATGACGCAGAATCCGATATTGCCGCCGTGCTAGCGACGGCCGAGGAAGCGCTGGAGGCGGGTGACGTGCAGAGCGCCGCCGAGGTGTTCGCCGCCGTCCTCGAGGAGCACAAGCAGAACCCCGTGGCGCTCGCCGGTCTTGCCCGCTGCTATCTGCAAACTGGCGATCTCGACCGCGCGGATCAGATGATCGCGCTGGTGCCGCCGGAGGAGGCGTCTATCGCCGCCGTGCAGCAGGTGAAGGCGGCGCTGGAGCTGGCTCGGAAAGCGGGACCTGCGGACCAGCGCGGCGCGCTCGAGCAGCGGCTCGTGTCGGATCCGGGCGACCTGCAAGCGCGCTTCGACCTTGCCGTCGCGCTCGCGGCGCGCGGGCAGAAGGCGGAGGCGGTGGACCATTTGCTGGAACTTGTGCGGCGCGATCGTAAATGGAACGATGAGGCGGCGCGCAAGCAGCTCGTACAACTTTTCGAGGCGTGGGGCTTTAAGGATCCGGCGGCAATCGACGGACGCCGCAGGCTTTCGTCGCTGCTTTTCTCGTAGGAATTTCAGGGCCTCATTGGAGGCGGAAGGATAAATTGCCCGTGTCACCGACCGATCGCTACCGGCGTCCGGCAGACCTTCCGCCCCGTATCCCCGTGTTTCCGCTCCGCGGTGCGATCCTTCTTCCGCGCGCAACGCTGCCGCTCAACGTGTTCGAGCCGCGCTATCTGGAAATGCTGGATGACGTGATGGCGGGCGACCGCCTCATCGGCATCATTCAGCCGGCCCTGAGCGAAGGTGCCGACGATGAGGAGAGCCCGCGCGGGCCGGTCGAGCTGCGCAGTGTCGGATGCGTCGGCCGGGTGACGTCGTACCAGGAGCTCGACCACGCGCGCCGGTCGATCACGCTCACCGGCGTCATGCGCTACGACGTACTCGACGAGGCGATGACTGACCTTCCCTATCGCGTGATGAGCGTAAGCTACGATCGCTTCGCCAATGATCTCAACGAGGGGCTCGGCGAAGAGATGGTGGATCGCACCAACCTGTTGCGTGTGCTGCGCTCCTATCTCGACGCGAACAAACTCGAAGCGGACTGGGCGGCGATCCAGCGTGCGTCGAGCGAGTTTCTCATCAATGCCCTGTGCGTAATGTGCCCCTATGGGCCCGAAGAGAAGCAGGCGCTATTGGAGGCGGATGACCTCAAACGCCGTGCGGAGGTTCTCGTTGCGCTCGCCGAGATGGAGCTTGCCTCCAGCGGCAGCAGCGGCACCACGCTGCAATAGCATAGGCGGCTCGCAAGATGACGGGACCGGCTGATGAGGCTCAACGCAAAATCGACCCGAAGCTTCTCGAGCTGCTCGTCTGTCCGCTCACGAAGACAATGCTGGAATACGATGCGACCGCGCAGGAGTTGATCAGCCGCGCGGCGGGGCTCGCATTTCCCATTCGTGATGGTATCCCGCGCATGCGCTTGGAAGATGCGCGCCGTCTCGATGATCCTCGCGCGGACTAGAAGATTTCCAGGCGACGTATCCGCACCCGCTTATCCGCGCTTGTTTCGACATCGGCGCCTTCTGCGCATGCGGATTGGCGCCTGCGACAACACAGCCCGGCTCGGTTAACCAATCCCTTTCAACGTTTCGAAAGGCACCTGTGGTGCTCTCGCGCCGACGGGACATCTGCGTATGGGTACGTTTGCGTGGGCGACAACGGTTTGCATTCCTCTGGCGTGGCCCATGCCGCGCAGGGGGAAAGCGACAGCGCGCCAGGCGAATTTTCGGTTCTTTCCGATCCGCCGGTCGAGCTGACTGAACGGCAGCATACGCGCGAGGACATCTTCGGCGCGCTGGCGAGCGTGTCGGGCGTGCTGATGCTGGCAGGGCTTTGCTGCCTCGTCGTCGTCTTTGCGCTGCTGCCTGCGCCGGTGACCGCGTTGCAGGTGTTCGGCACGGCCGGCGCGGCGCTGACGCTCGTTGCCATCTTCTTCGCTATCCACGCACCGCCGAATGCGCTTTTCGGAAGAAGCCAAGCGGAGCTGGACGCCGCCAGCGCGCGCATGGAAAGGCGGCTGGAACGTCTCCGGGATGCGCAATGGGAGCTGAGCGAGAAGGAAGCCCGCTATCGCGCGTTGCTCGATGCGCAGGAGCAGGCGATCGCGCGCCGTGACGAGCGGGGAAACCTCACGTACGCCAATCGCGCGTTTCTCCAGATGTTTGGCCTCGATGCAGAGACCGCACTGGGCAAGCCATACGCCATCGTGGGCTGCGATGGTGATGAGACTGTGCCGCTGACCGTTGCGGAAGGTAGCGGGCGCAAATCCCAGGTGCAGCACGTCCTAACGGCGATGGGGCCGCGCTGGGTCGCGTGGGAGGAGCGGATCGTCTCCTCGCATGCGGGGCGCAAAGAAGTACAGAGCGTCGGGCGCGATATCACGGAGCAGCGCCACTGGGAGCAAGAGCTCGCCCAGGCGCGCGATCAGGCCGAGGCGGCGAACCGCGCCAAGAGCCGCTTTCTCGCATCGATGAGCCATGAAATCCGCACGCCGATGAACGGCATTCTCGGCATGGCCGAGCTGTTGCTCGACACGGCGCAGACGCCGGAGCAGCAGACCTATACCAAAGCGATCGACCAATCGGCGCGCACATTGCTCGCGTTGGTCGACGAGATTCTCGACTTCTCAAAAATCGAGGCCGGGAAGCTCAATCTTTATGACGCGCCATTCGCCTTGGAGGACTGCGTGCAGGCGGCGGTCGAGCTGCTCGCGCCGCGCGCGCACGAGAAGGGCCTCGAGATCGCGTGGTCGATCTGTGCGGAGCTGCCGCGCATCGTCGTGGGCGATGAGGCACGCGTGCGTCAGATCCTGCTCAATCTCCTCTCCAACGCGATGAAGTTCACCGAAACGGGCGGTGTGGTCGTGCGCGTTCTTCCCCGGCCCGGCGACGCGCCAGCTTCCGACGTGTGCATTGCCATCGAGGTGCAGGACACCGGCATAGGTCTCAGCGCAGAGGATATGCGCGATCTGTTCTGCGAGTTTGCGCAGGTCGATTCGGCCATGCGTCGCAGCCACGGCGGCACGGGGCTCGGGCTCCCCATTTCCATGCAGCTCGCGCGGGCCATGGGCGGGGGGATCCGCGTTGAAAGCCAGCCCGGCAAGGGATCGGTTTTCACGGCGGATCTGGTGCTGAAGTGCGGATGTGCCGGAACCTCCGCCGGCCATGCAGACGAGCGGGTGCAGGAGCCCGGCGTGCTGGTCGATACGGGGCATGTTCTGCTGGCGTTCGACAGGCTGCTCGAACGCCGCGCGCTACACGATGCGCTGAGCGCGGTCGGTGTGCGCGCTGCAGAGGTGGACTTCTCGTGCGTCGCCCAGGCGCTCGCCGATGCGGCCGAGCGCGGCGCGCCTTTCGACAGGCTCGTCGTCGACGGGGTTGAGGGATCCGTCGCGGCGGGCGCGGTGCTCTCCGAGGCGCGCAGGCTCAATCGGACAGGCAACGTGCGTGGCGTCGTGCTGGTCGATGTGATGACGCGCGCCGCCCTCGCCCAGTTCCGTGCCATCGGGTTCGACGCCTATCTCGTGCGGCCGGTGCGTCCGGCATCCATGCTCATGCATCTGGCCCTATGCAGAGACGTGTCCAAGGGCGGTCCCGGAGCGCTGCTGTCCGATAGCGCGCTGCGGGCGCCAGGGCTGCCGTTCGCGGCTTCACCGCGCCGCGTGCTGCTCGCCGAGGACAACGGGATCAACGCGCTGCTCGCCAAGCGCGTGCTCGAAAAATGCGGGTGCGAATATATCGCCGTGGACAACGGGGTGGATGCGGTCGCGGCGGTACGGAGCGCCATGCTGGGCGAAGCCGCTGCAATCGATCTCGTGCTCATGGATATCTTCATGCCGCAGCTCGACGGCATCGAAGCGGCGCGGGCGATCAAGGCGCTCTACACGGAGAGCGGGTGCCTCTTTGCCGCGCCGCCGATCGTGGCGCTCACGGCCAACGCGTTCGCCGAGGATCGCCAGCGCTACCTCGCCGCCGGCTTGGACGATTACATCGCCAAGCCATTCGACAGGGCGAACCTCGAAGCGGTGCTCTTGCGCTGGTTGGGGCCGCGGCCGGGCGGCGACACCGATGCGGCGGCCTGATCGGATGGAGCTTTCCGGCAATTCGCCCGCTTGCCCGCGCGCACGGCGAATCATGTAGCGGCTCATTCCGGCCGCGATTGCTCCTCCTTTTGGCCCGAACCCGTTGCTCCGCGACCATTGGCCGGTGGTAAAAAGTCTGTCATGGAAGCGTGATACCGACCCGCGTCCGTTGGGAAAAAAGCCAAAAACGGGTGAGAGTGGGAGGGGCGGCGTGAGCCGCTTCTAGGGGCGCTGCGGGCACCATATGATGGGGCAGCAGCCAGGGGAGAGTCGGAGCATGAAGGAAGCGGCGCGGCGGATGGCCAGCCGGCTGGCGCGTAGTCCCCGCTGGAAGTCGGTGCCAGGGGGGCTTCTGGCACTGCGTGCGCTGCGCGAGCGCGGCTCCACCTTTCCGTTGCGCAAGCCCGGCAAGGTGTACGGCAAGATCGGAAATCTCGAAGTGCGCCTGTCGCGGCGCTGGCGCGACATCAAGCTGGCGCAGCGGCTGCGCTATAAGGTTTTCTACCAGGAGATGTCCGCGATCCCGACGCTGCGCGCTGAGCTGCGCCGGCGGGACGAAGACCCCTATGATGCCGTTTGCGATCACCTCCTGGTGGTCGACAGCACGGTGAGCCCCGGGAACGAGCCGTGGGGCGGGCTGCGCCGTCAGAAGGTGGTCGGCACCTACCGCGTGCTGCGGCAGGAGATCGCCGAGGATACGCTCGGGTTCTATACGCAGAGCGAATACGACATCGCCCCGCTCATCGCTTCCAAGCCTCACTATCGCTTCATGGAACTCGGCCGCTCATGTGTGCTCGAGCCCTATCGCAACAAGCGCACGGTCGAGCTGCTCTGGCACGGGCTGTGGACCTATGTGCGGGAGCATAAAGTCGATGTGATGATCGGCTGCGCCAGTCTCGCCGGCACCGATCCCGACCAGCATGCGATGGCGTTGAGCTTTCTGCATCACAATGCATTGGCGCCGCCGGAATGGCGCTGCCGCGCGCACCGTCATCTGCACGTGCCGATGGATCGCCTGCCGGCGGATAAGGTCGATGCGAGGGCCGCGCTGAAGGCATTGCCCCCGCTGGTGAAGGGCTACCTGCGGCTCGGAGCCTTCGTGGGTGACGGCGCAGTGATCGACCGGCAGTTCGGCACCACGGACGTGCTGATCATTCTCCCCGTCGAGAAGATCGATCCGCGCTACTTCGAGCACTTCGGCACGCCGAGCGAGCTGAAGAGCCGCGTGGCCGTGGATGCCTGATCGAGGCTAGGGCTTCGTGGGCTTGCCGGCGGGCGCTGCGGCATCGACGGCGGCAAAGCGCAGCGCACACTGCTTGACCGCGCGCTTGATGCCGCTCATGCGCACCGGCGGGCTGAAGTAGAAGCCCTGCGCCTCATTGTATCCCGCATTGCGCACGGCTGCGAGGCTCGCCGCCGTCTCGACACCTTCGGCAACGGAGCGCATGTTGAGCTCGCGTGCGAGATCGGCCACGGACTTGACGATGGCCACGCAGTCATGGTGCTCGGGGATGTCGCGCACGAAGCTGCGGTCGATCTTGATCTTACGGAACGGAAAGCTGCGCAGATAGCTGAGCGTCGCGAAGCAGGTTCCGAAATCATCGAGCGAAATGTAGACGCCGATGTCGTGCAGCTTGCGCAGCACTTCCTGCGTGCGCGCCTGGTCGCGCATCAGCATGGTCTCGGTGATTTCGAGCTGCAAGCGCTGGGGATCGAGGCCGGTCTTCTCCAGGACCTCGGTGACGGTTTCGTAGATGTCGCTGCACTCGATCTGCACCGCCGACAGGTTGACGGCCACCTTGGTGGCGGCCGGCCATTCCTTCGCGTCGCTGCAGGCCTGCATCAGAGCCCACTTGCCCATGCGTACGATGAGGCGCGTTTCCTCCGCAATGGGAATGAACTCCGACGGCGGGATCATGCCGCGGCTCGGGTGCTTCCAGCGCATCAAGGCTTCGAAGCTCGAAACCTTGCCCTTCTGCAGATCGACAATGGGCTGATAGTGCAGCACAAGCTCGGAGCGGTCGACGGCGCATTGCAGCTCGCCGCGCAAGGGCGTCTGCGACGTGGATGGCGGCGGATCGATGGCGCCCGGCGTGTAGATGGCGTGGGCGCCGCGACCCATCGATTTGGCGCGGTAGAGCGCCATGTCGGCGCAGGCGAACAGTTGCTCGGGCGTCTGCCCGTGCTGCGGGGCAAGTGCGATGCCGATGCTCACGTCGGTGTGCAGGCAGTGGCCGTGCACCTCGTGGGGCAGGCGAATTTTTTCCAGGATTCTGCGGGCGAGGGAGTCGGCCAGCTCCTCGCGGTCGACGCCCACCTGGAGGATGGCGAACTCGTCGCCTCCGAGACGGCCGACGACATCGCCGGCGCGCAGGCAGTTCTTGAGGCGGTCGGCGACACTCTTGAGCAGGCCGTCGCCGATGAGGTGCCCGAGCTGGTCGTTGGTTTCCTTGAAATGGTCGAGGTCGAGCCACAGCAGGGCAAAACCCTGGCGCGGATCGTAAGTCTCGAACTGCTGCTCCAGCTTTTCGCGAAAGTGGAAGCGGTTAGCGATCTCGGTCAGGGCATCGTGGCGGGCGAGCCACTCGATCTTCTCGTCGGATTGGCGCTGGGAGGTGATGTCCTCCTGCATGTCGACCCATCCGCCACCGGCGAGCGGCTGATAGGTGACACGGATGACACGGCCGTCCGGGAGATGCTGGACTTCCTCCACCTGGCCAAGGTGCTGCAGGCGCGCGACGTGGTCCTTGATCCAGTTCGATGCAAACTCGCCGGACGCTTCCTCGCCGTTCACGCGCCGCATGTGGTAGCGCAGAATGTCGACGAAGGGCGTTCCGGGGGCGGTCAGCGCGGGTGGGAGGAAATAGATGTCGGCGTAGGCCTTATTGCAGATGAGCAGACGCTGCTCGCTGTCGAACATCGAAAGACCGCGACCCATGTGGTCGAGCGCGACTTCCAGGCACGCATTCAGCTGCTCCAGCTTCTCGTTTCGCTGCAGCAGTCCCTTCAGCTGCTCGTCGAAGCTAGCCTTGAGCCTGGACACCTCGTCGGCCGAGCCCGGCTCGGATGCCTGCTCGCCGTGCTGGTGGTCTTGCCACCGGGCACCAGGGGCAAGTCTGAGCGCACCGTTGGTCACGTGGGGCCTTTCCGACATCGCCTCTGCAGATTAGCAACACTCTACGTCAGGTTGGTCTCCACAATCCTAATCGTCTGCTTTGAGTGCAGGATCATTTAGCGCGGAGTTAATGTCCACGCGCTCTCAGCGCAGATTGCCAATCGGCCGCAGCATCGGCCTTATGGCTCGTCTCCGTAATAATACTTGATGCCGAGCGTGATTTCATACTGCTCGGTCGATACTTCGATCCCGTGTGCGGGATTGGGAAGAATTTCCGCGCCGGCGACCTTAGTCTCCGGCGCATACATGCCAGCGAGCTCCAACGCCCAGTTGTGATCGATGCGCCACTCGCCGCCCGCGGCGATGTGATGCTGAGTCGTTGCAGGCGCGAGGATGTTGAGCTGCACGTTGGCCGCGCTGAAAAGGCTCGTGTTGTAGCTGTAACCTGCACGCAGCGTGAGATCGGGGCGATAGCGCCATTCGATGCCGAGCTTCACCGCATCGATGTCGCGCCAGCCGAAGGCTGGACCATCGGCGGCCCCAAAGGGGGCGAACAGCATATTCGCGGCGGGATTGGCAACGCACGGAACCGAGCCGTACGCGATATGCTGGTAGTCGAGCATAACCGTCAGGTTGTGCTGCACGTCATATGCAATGCCCGCTTGTCCGTACGCCGGTACGTCGCAATTGCCGGCACCGGCCAGGAGGTGGGCATACTTCTCGAACGAGCCCATGTACGTGCGTGAGGCGATCGCCGCGCCGAAACGCAAGTGCGGCGCCAAGCTCCATTCGATGCCGCCGCTGACGCCATAGCCCCATTCCGCATCGATGCTGTTCGAGACAGGGGCGAAGAGCTCCAGGCCTTTGGCGCGGAATTGCTGGCGCGCGAACGTCGGCCCGAAGCCGACGGCAAAATCCGGCGTGAGCTGCTTGGCGAGGGACAGCGTTACGAATGTCTGCTGCAACTCGATGCCGGCGGGGCCGCGGCAATACATGCCGGTGCCGCCGCCAAGGCAGGGCGAGGCGGTGCGGTCGAAATTGCGGTAGTTGGTGCCGGCCCCGTTGCCCCAGATGGATACGCCGATCACATCGACCAGCGGGCTGTCCGAGATGCGATAGGCGACCGACAGATTGGGCACGAAGAATTCGAGCGTATTACTTTCGTACTTGCCGTTCGGTGTGAGACCGGGCGCACCCCAGCCTCGCATCTCGCGCGTTGGGCTGAAGAGCGAGAACGCTGCGTCGACCTCGTTCCTCGCGTGAACCAGTCCTGCGGGATTGATGATGGCGATGGTGGCGTCACGTCCGTCGGCAGCACCGGCGCCGGCCAGTGCCTTATGGCGCGCGCCGTATGCGTTCTGGAAGTAGCCTTCCAGCGCTTGCGCGCTGGAGCCGGACAGTGCGACAGCGGCCATAGCCAGTAGCAAGCCGCCGACATGCGCCTTCGCTGCGCCGCGCATCAATCCCCCGCTTCCCGAATCACGTTTAGGCGATTTTACGCGAATTCGGTGGGGCGAGGCGTGGCGCCGTTAAACGGTGAACAGCTGGATCAAGCTCTCTGCCGGTAGGGCGCTTCTTCCGGCAGCGCCTCTCGCCGGATGAGGCTGTAGCTCCAGGCTTCGGAGCCGGGCAGCGGTTCGGCGGGTCTGACGAACTTTGACCAGGTCTTCTCGAAGTCGGGGTGGTAGTGGCCGTCCTCGGTGGGGAACCATCCGTGCGCCTGCCGCGACTGCAGAAGCTTCAGCAGGTCGGCCGGGGCGTTGTGGCGCTCGGCGCTCGCGTATTGAGCGTCGAGACTTTCGCTGTGCGACACGAATAGGAACAGCTCGTTGCCGTCGGCGTCTCGCATCATCACGCCGGGTGGCGTGGCGGAGACGTAGTGCTCGACGATCTGGTTCTCGTCCATCATCTCGCGCAGGAGGCTGATGAAGCTCGGATCGGCGAAGAACGAGGGCTCATCGAGCGCGAGCGCATTCGAGATCGGCGCGGAGATCTCCTCGAAATACTCCTCCTGCAGCCGCCTGATCTCGCGGCGCAACGCCAACGTGACGCTCGCGTCCTGCTTCTGGAGGAAGCAATTGATGACCCCTTCATTGAAGGCGGCGATGGCGGTCTCGAGGCCGGCTTTGCCGGTGAGCAGGATGGTCTTGACCGGAAGGTGACGGATCGCGCGGCAGAACTCGACGCCGGTCATTTTCGGCATGTCGTAGTCGACGACGGCGACGGCGACGCGCTGCTCGCGTGCCGGGTCATCGATGACGGCGCGGAGGCCGGAAAGCTGCAGCCGCAGCAGCCGGTCACCCACGCGCATGTCGGTACGGTCGTCGAGCGCCGAGGCGTCCTTGAAATAGCGGGGAAAGTTTGGATGCTGGGACGCCTGGGCGGCGAGATGCTGCAGTGCCGCGTCCGGACGGGTGAACGTCTGGCACGAGACCTCCTCACTGAACTGGAAGTCGAGACTTTCCAGAAAAAGCGGATCATCGTCGAGAACGAGTATCGAAGTTGGATGGTAGAAGGGGGTCATTGTAGGCCGAGGTCCCGAAACGAAGAATCCACTTTCCGTAAGGATGTTCGTACTACGGTTTCGTATCGGATCCGGTACGGCGAAAGTTAAAAGTTTAAATGCTTCAACTGTCCGAACGTTTTTCGCTAAGGCCGCGGGCGGTCTTGGGCATCGGCGAGCGCAAGCCCGCGAGCCGGCTTTCATTGCGCCGCCTGGTAGACGATCTATCGCGCCGCTACATCGAATATCACGCCCATGCGCAGCGGAAGATCCACGTTGCGGCTGTGATCGGCGTCTTCGGGTTTCCGCTGTTCTATCTGGTCTGGACGTACGCCGTGCCGCAGCCGTACGAAAGCATGACCTTGCGGGCCATCGGCGCGGGCACGTGTCTGATGCTCGCCCTGAGCCGCCGGTGGCCGCCGCAGTTGCGGCATTACGTCGTCCCGTTTTCGTATTTCACGTTCTTCTACAGCCTGCCGTTCTTCTTCACGCTCATGCTGCTCATGAACGGGAGCAACTCGACGTGGGAGATGTCCACGCTGGCGGCGCTGATTTACGTGGTGCTGCTCTACGACCTCGTCAACGCAATCGTCGTGCTTGTCGTCGGCTCGCTCGCTGCGGTCGGCGCCTACATGCTGATGACGGGCAATTCGGCTGTTCCCGTCGGTTATCTCGTTACGCTTCCGATCCTGATCTTCGCGCTGACAGGACTTTTCGCGCTCGCCTACAGCGATAATGTCATCGCGCGGGAAAAGCTGAAGGCGGCTGCGTCGCTCGCGAGTCAGGTTGCGCACGAGTGCCGCACGCCGCTCACCGGCATCCGCTTCGAAGCCGACGGTTGCGAACGCCTGCTGCAGCGCCTTCCGGATTCGCCCATCCGCAACAAGCTCGCAGCGTCGCACCGGCGCGTACGCCAGCACATTACATCGGCCAACTCCGTCATCGACCTGTTGCTCACGAACGTCGCGCAACATCACCGCGGCGCGCCGACGGCGGAGCTGCACGACATGAGCAGGATCGTGGCGATGGCCGTGGAGCGCTACAGCTTCAAGTCGAGCCAGCGGGAGATGCTGCGCACCGACGTTGCGGAGGACTTCAAATTCCGCGGGTCGGACCTGCTGATGACGCACGTGCTCTTCAACCTTCTCAAGAACGGTTTCCGCGCTATCGAAGCGCGCGACAGCGAGAGCGGAAACTGTATCTCGATCGAGCTGAGGCGTGGTCAGGTGATGAATAGAATCGTCGTCACCGATACGGGCGAAGGCATCCCGCCGGAGATTCTCAACTACGTGTTCATTCCGTTCGTGTCGGCGCAGCGCCCGGGCGTTGGCACCGGGCTCGGGCTTTCATTCTGCCGCATGATTATTGAGGGGGCCGGGGGCACGATCTCGTGCACCTCGAAGGTGAACGTCGGGACCTGCTTCACCATTGAGCTCCCGGCTGTTGAGCCAGCCGCCGACGACGCCGCTGCCGCCTGAGGCGGGACGCGGCCTGCCGCGCGCAAACTCAACGGGAGCAAGCGGTTTCGCGACCTGTGCTGCCTTGCGGCGCGTGGAGCGCCAAGCGGCCATGCCAACCTCGTCGCGGATTTCGTCGCAGACCGCGATGATGCGGTCGAGCTCGTCGCGGGTGAGCCCGCAGTTCACCGTGAAGCGGATGATGCAGCGCTTATCCGGCGTGGCGGGCGGGAAAAAGATCGCCCCAAATATGCCACGGCTTTCCAGCGCATCGCGCAGGGTCGTCGCCTGACGGATGTCGCCGGGCTCGAGGCCGATGATCTGTGTCTTCGACGCGGAGACGTTGTAGCCGAGCGCATCGAGGCCCTGCCTCAGATAGGCGTGGTTGGCGTGCAGCTTCTGGCGCCGCCAGGGCTCGTTCTTGAAGATGTCGAGGACGGCGTCGAAGCCCGCAACCTCGTGCTGCATCACAGAGGTGCTGAAGATCGCCGGCAGGGATTCGTAGCGGAAGTATTCGATGTTCCGGCGCGAGGAGACGACAATGCCGCCGCGGCTCGCTACCGCCTTCGACAGGCCAACGGTGCGGAAGTGGACGCGGTTGGAAAGGCCTGCCGCGACGACGAGGCCGGCGCCGTCCGGACCCTGGGCGCCGAAGGAGTGGGTCTCGTCGACGACGAGGGCCGCACCGTGCCGTTCGCAGACGTCGACCAGCTCGGCAAGAGGCGCCATGTCGCCGTCGGTGCTGTAGAGGGCGTCGACACAGACGAGGCCGGGTCCGTGCTGGGCCAGCATGCGGTCGAGCGATTGGGGATCGTTATGGCGAAACAGCATGGGCACGGCGCCGGCGCTGATCACGCCTTCGTGCAGGGAGATGTGGGCCTTCATGTCGAGGAAGACCGGCTTGCCGCGCGTTGCGAATGACTGAATGAGGCCGACGTTGGCCGTGTAGCCCGATGAGCACACGACGCTATCCTCCGCCTGCATCAGATCAGCGACGCGCTTTTCAAAGTCGCGGGTGATGTCGCGTTCGTGGTGCACCCACACGCGGGAGACGGAATCGCCGTGTCCGCCGTCGCGCAGGGCGGCGATCTCGCTTTCGATCACGTGGGGGTGGCCGGCGAGACAGAGATAGTCATTGCTGCGGACTTTGATGCTGCCGGGTCCGGGGGATCTACCCTGGAGCGGGTGATGTCCCTGCCAGAGATCGACCTTGCGCCGTACATGGTAGTCATCGACGCGGGACCGGATGAATTCCGGTTCTGCAGGGGCGTTGATCTGCTGTGGGGGCGTGGCGCCTTGCGCCTCGGTCTGGCTTTCGGAAACGCTACGCCGCTCGGCAACGCGAAAAAGCACTATGGTTACCCCGTGATTAATTTCGATGTAATTAAGGAAAAGAAAACGTTAATTTCAACCCCGAAAGCAGCGACGATCGGAAGCTTCGTGGTCGAAGCGTTCTTTTTTGCTCGCTTTGCGCCCAAGCGCGCCGGGCGTCGTGCCAAAATGGGGCTGCGATTAATATCTAGGTAACAATTGCGACGCGCCTGTGATTGCGCGTGCGGCGAATTGAAACGTCAGATGGCAGATGAATTGGCGCGGGGTTTTGCGGCCGCGAAATGCAATGTTTCGCGCTGACAGCGCCTTAGGCGCACGTGTTCCCTAAGGGCTTGAAGTCTCGCGCTTGCGCCGGGTGAAAAGACCGCGGTGTGCGGCGCTGTCGGGCCTACATCGTGTGCGGTCGTTCGTATCGCCGCGATCATGCTCCAGCCGCGCGCCGGCACGCCTCTCAGCGGGTGAGGGGGGATGATTTTCCTGGAGCGGCCGGGAAAAGCGCCGGGACGTTTTATGCTCGCCGTCCGGCCTCGTAGGCGGCAATCGCGGCCATGTTCACGATGTCGCTGTCCTTGGCGCCGAAATCGCAGATCTGCACCGGGTGGGAGAGGCCCACGAGAATGGGACCGACGACGGTCGCGCCGCCCAGCTCCTTCAGCATGTTGGTAGAGATCGAGGCGGCGTGGAATGCGGGCATCACCAACACGTTCGCAGTGTCCGAAAGACGACAGAACGGGTAGTGCCGCATCAGGTCGCGGTTGAGGGCGACGTCGGCGGCCATATCTCCATCGTACTCGAAGTCGACCTGGCGCTGGTTCAGAAGCGCAACGGCTTCGCGCACCTGGTCTGACCGCTCGCTCTTCGGCTGACCGAAGGTAGAATAGGCGAGCATGGCCACGCGGGGCTCGATGCCGAAGTTGCGCGCCGCGCGCGCCGCCTCCGTCGCGATGTCGGCAAGCTGGGTGGCGGTCGGCATGTCGTGCACGCTGGTGTCGGCGACGAGAACGGCACGCCCGCGCAGCAGCACCATGCAAACGCCGATGACGTGGCGCCCCGGCTCCTCGTCGAGAACGCGCTGGATGTCGTCATAGACGTTCGTCCAGTTGCGCGTCACGCCGGTGACGAGCCCGTCCGCATGCCCGTGGGCGAGCATGAGCGCGGAAAAGACGTTGCGTTCGTTGGTGACGAGCCGCTGGCAATCGCGCTTCAGGTAGCCGCGGCGTTGCAGGCGCGCATAAAGAAACGCCGTAAATTCCTCGGTGTAGGGGTTCTTGCGCGTGTCGACGATCTCGTATTCCGTCCGCAGGGGAATGCCGAGCTCGCGGAAGCGGTCGCGGATGACGGCCTCCGTTCCGATTAGCACCGGTATGCCGAACCCTTGCGCGAAATAGCTGTGCGCGGCGCGGATCACCGCCGGCTCCTCGCCTTCGGCGAATACGACGCGCTTGGGGTTTTCGCGCACGGCGCTGAAGGTGGATTGCAGCCAGCTCGCGGTGGGATCGAGCCTACCTTCCAGACGGGCGATGTAGGCGTCCATGTCAACGATCGGCTGGCGCGCGACGCCGGAATCCATCGCCGCCTTGGCAACGGCGACGGGCACGGTAGAGATGAGGCGCGGGTCGAACGGAGCGGGGATGATGTATTCGGTGCCGAACATGGCCCGGCGGCCGTAGAAGGCCGCTGCCACCTGATCGGGAACCTCAGCGCGGGCGAGTTCCGCCAGCGCGTGGGCGGCGGCCACCTTCATCGGCTCGTTGATGGTCGAGGCGCGCACGTCGAGGGCCCCGCGGAAGATGAACGGGAAACCCAGCACGTTGTTGATCTGGTTGGGATAATCAGAGCGTCCCGTGGCCACGATCGCATCATCGCGAACCGCCGCGACCTCTTCCGGCGTGATCTCCGGGTCGGGGTTGGCCATGGCGAAGATGATGGGCTTGGGCGCCATCGACCGCACCATATCCTGGGTCATGGCGCCTTTGGCGGAGAGGCCGAAGAACACGTCGGCGCCCTTGAGTGCGTCGGCGAGCGTGCGGGCCTTGGTCTTGGCCGCATACGCCGACTTCCACTGGTTCATGCCCTCCTTGCGACCCTGGTAGACGACGCCCTTGGTGTCGCAGAGGATGACATTCTGCTTGGGGATGCCGAGGGCAACGGCCAGCTCGAGGCAGGCGATGCCGGCCGAGCCGGCGCCGTTGACGACGAGTTTGAGGTCCTCGAGTTTACGGCCGGTCAGCTCGGCGGCGTTGATCAGGCCCGCGGCGGCGATGATGGCGGTGCCGTGCTGGTCGTCGTGGAAAACCGGGATGTCGAGCAGCTCTTTCAGGCGCTGCTCGATGATGAAGCAGTCAGGTGCGCGGATGTCCTCGAGGTTGATGCCGCCGAACGACGGGCCGAGGTAGCGCACCGCGTTGATGAACTGCTCGGGGTCCTGGGTATCCACCAACAGGTCGATGGCGTCGATGTCGGCAAAGCGCTTGAACAGCGCGCCCTTGCCCTCCATCACGGGTTTGGCGGCGAGCGCACCGAGGTTGCCGAGGCCGAGAATGGCGGTGCCATTGGAGACCACGGCGACGAGGTTACCCTTGTTGGTGTAGTCGTAGGCGGCGTGGGGATCTTGGGCGATCGCATTCACGGGCACCGCGACGCCGGGCGAATACGCCAAGGAGAGATCCCGCTGGGTCGTCAGCGGCTTGGTCGGCATGATCTCCAGCTTGCCGGGTTTGCCCTGGGCATGGAATTGCAGGGCTTCCTGATCCGTAAAGCGGGCTTCGGCGGCTTTGGAATTGCGGGGTGCAGACATGGGGCGAGCGGTCGATCCGGGGCGATGCGGTTGAAAGGGCTGGCAACATAGGCTTCTGAAAGCACTTAAACAATCGAAGCAGCAAAGGTTTTGCGGGCAAGCGGGGCTCGCCGATGTCGCGGGGTCGATGACGCATATCGTTTCGCTGCGAGGTTCGGTGCGCGGGGCCGGGCGCTGCTAGCGTCGCGTTGTTACAGTGGGGGAATGCCGCCGATGGCGGGTAAGCGGACAGGGGTGAAGCGTCAGGCGGAGCGGGAGGCGGCGGGAGCGAGCGCGCCCGATGGGCCCGATCGCGCCGGCGCGCCATCATCGGAAGCCTTGGACACGGAGGGGTTTGCCGAGCGGGGCGTTGGCGGTGGCGTAAAGGACGCTGCTCCGGTCGGGACGGCCGCTGTTGCGGCCGGGGGCGAGGCGTCTCCTTCCATGGCGCAGTTCCTGGAAATCAAGGCTGCCAATCCCGATTGCCTGCTCTGGTATCGCATGGGCGATTTCTACGAGCTGTTCTTCGAGGACGCCGTGATCGCTTCGGCATGTCTCGGCATCGTGCTGACGAAGCGTGGCAAGCATATCGGACAGGATATCCCGATGTGCGGTGTGCCCATTCATCGGGCGGACGAATACCTGCAGCGGCTGATCCGTGCCGGCCACCGCGTCGCCGTGGCGGAGCAGCTCGAAGATCCGGCGGAGGCGCGCAAGCGCGGCTCGAAGGCGGTGGTGCGGCGCGACGTGGTCCGCGTCGTGACGCCCGGCACACTCACCGAGGAGGCGCTCCTCGACGCCAAGGTGCGCAACTACCTGACGGCGCTGTTTCGCCCTGCCGCGCACGGGGGCGGGGATGCGGCCAACGGCGGCGGCGTTCTGGCGCTGGCTTCCGTCGATATTTCCACCGGCGAGGTCGAGGTCGGCGAGATTTCCGCCGTGGATCTTCCCGGGGAGCTGGCGCGTCTTGCACCCGGCGAGGTGATCGCGTCCGATGCGCTCTTTGCCGATGGAGACGTGCGCGGCTGGGTCGAGCGGCTGGGCGCGGCGGCTACGCCCGTGCCCGGTGCGTATTTCGATAGCCTCGCGGGCGAGGCCAATCTCAGGAAGCACCTCAAGGTCGCGGAGCTGGGCGGCTTCGGCAGCTTCACCCGCGCCGAGCTGGCCACCATCGGCGCCATGCTGAAATACATCGAGCTGACACAGGTGGGGCAGCGCCCGGCGCTGCGCCCGCCGAAGCGAACGGGCTCGGATGCGATCCTGCTCATCGATGCGGCAAGCCGCGCGAGCCTCGAGCTCATGCGCTCCGCGTCGGGGGAGCGGCAGGGCAGTCTGCTTTCGGCGATCGATCGCACGGTGACGGGGGCTGGTGCACGGGAGCTGGCGGCGCGGCTTGCGAGCCCGCTGCGCGATGTCGCCCGGATCAACTGCAGGCTCGACGCCGTCGGTTTCCTGATGGCGCAGGAGACCCTGCGCGCCGACGTGCGCGCCAGTCTCGGTTGTGCGCCCGACATTGCGCGCGCAACCTCGCGTCTTAGCTTCGGGCGTGGATCGCCGCGGGATCTTGCGGCCGTAAGCGAAGGTCTCGCGAGCGCGGCGCGGTGCGCGGACCTATTGGCAAGCGAAGCTTCCGGAATGGGACTGCCGGAGGAGCTGTCGCGCATCGCAAGCGAATTGCGCGCCGTCGGTCCGGAGCTTCATGGCGCGCTCGCTGCCGCGATCGTCGATGATCCGCCGCATCTGAAGCGTGACGGCGGCTTCGTGCGCGAAGGATACCGCCCGGAGCTCGATGAGGCGCGGCGGCTCAAGGAGGACGGGCGCGGCGTGATAGCCGGGCTCGAAGCGAAGTACATCGAGCGCACGGGCGTCAAATCGCTGAAGGTGCGCCACAATAATATCCTCGGCTTCTACATCGAGGTCACGCAGGGCAACGCCAAGCCGCTGCTCGAGGAGCCGTTAGCCGCGGAGTTCCGCCACCGCCAGACGATGGCGAATGCCGTGCGCTTTTCGACGGCCGAGCTGATCGACATCGAGGGCCGGATCGCGTCGGCGAGCGAGCGGGCGCTGAGCCTCGAGCAGGAGGTTTTCACCGAGCTGGCGGAGGCGATCGCGCACGAGATGGGCGGTCTCGGCCGTGTCGCCGCCGCGCTTGCCGAACTCGACGCCACCCAGTCGCTGGCGGAGCTGGCGCGCGTCGAGGGCTACACACGTCCGGTGATCGACGGGAGCCGCGTGTTCAAGATCCGTGGGGGGCGGCATCCGGTGGTCGAGCAGGCGCTGCGCGCCGCGAAGGCGGGGCCGTTCATCGAGAACGACTGCGTGCTGGCGGCAGGGGATGCGTCAGGTGCTGCGAGTGCATCGCAGGAGCACGGCGAGAACGGCGGTGAGGCGCGCGACGACGGGCATATCTGGCTCGTCACCGGGCCGAACATGGCGGGTAAATCGACCTTCCTGCGCCAGAACGCGCTGATCGCCGTGCTGGCGCAGATGGGCTCGTTCGTGCCGGCACGCGCCGCCACCATCGGTGTTCTGGACCGGCTGTTCAGCCGCGTCGGTGCATCGGACGATCTGGCGCGGGGCCGCTCCACCTTCATGGTGGAGATGGTGGAGACGGCGGCCATCCTCAATCAGGCGAGCGCGCGTTCGCTGGTCATCCTCGATGAGATCGGGCGCGGCACCGCCACGTTCGACGGTCTTTCCATCGCCTGGGCGACGGTCGAATACCTGCACGATGTGCTTGGCACGCGCGCCCTGTTCGCTACGCACTATCACGAGCTGACGGCACTCGCCCGACGTCTCGATGGCGTTTTCAATGTCACCATTGACGTTCGGGAATGGCAGGACGACATCGTCTTCCTGCACAAGGTGAAGCCGGGAGCGGCCGATCGCTCCTATGGTATCCAAGTCGCTAAGCTGGCCGGGCTTCCCGAAGGTGTCGTCGGGCGCGCGCGGGAAGTTCTCGCATTGCTGGAGAAGGCAGAGCGGGGGAAGAATGCGCGTAACGGCGGTCTCGATGAGCTACCCTTGTTCGCGGTCGCTCGCGCGGCAACCCAGCAGGAGCGCGCCGGTCCGTCGCCGGTCGAGGTGGCGCTGGACAGCATGAGCCCGGACGAGATGACGCCACGGGCAGCCCTCGATGCCATATATCGCTTGAAGGCGTTGCGCCAGGATGGGGATAAAGGGCACTAGACGCCGCCGCTAAGCGTGTGAAGGTTGAGAAGGATTGGCGCTCAAAGCCGTATGGACAAAGCCATCCACCAGAAAGCGCCCTATTTTGATGCAGACGCGCTGCGCGCGGAGCTGACCGCTCATTTTCACGCCAGCGGCGGGGACGCGAACAAGGCGCGCCCCGGCGTGGTCGACCGCCTGAAGCAACTCGCCGCGGATGCACGCGCCGCGGCGCGGACTGGCCTCGAGACAGATCACAGCGGCCGGCGGTGCGCGGCGGGGCTATCGCACTTTCAGGACGAGCTGATCCGCGTTCTCTACGACTACACGGTGGCGCACGTTTACCGGGCCGTGAACCCCTCCGACGCGGAGCGGATGGCTGTCGTTGCGACGGGCGGCTACGGTCGCGGACTGCTGGCGCCGGGTTCCGACATCGATCTGCTCTTTTTGCTCCCCTACAAGCAGACCGCATGGGGCGAAAGCGTCGCCGAATACATCCTCTATATGCTGTGGGATTTGGGACTGAAGGTGGGGCACGCAACGCGCACCATCGATCAGTGCGTAAAGCTGAGCACCGACATCACCATCCGCACGGCGCTGCTCGATGCGCGCCTCGTGCACGGCGACAGGCAGCTCTACGGCGCGTTCGAGGAGCGCTTCCGCACGGAAGTGGTGGAAGGCACCGCGCGCGCGTTCATCGACGCGAAGATGGCCGAGCACGATGCGCGCCATCGCACCGCCGGTGAAAGCCGCTACAGGGTCGAGCCGAACGTGAAGGACGGCAAGGGCGGCCTGCGCGATCTGCACACGCTGCACTGGCTGTCTAAATACATTTATGGGCGGGGTGTGGGCGCCGCGACGGTGGCGGCCGGGATCTTCCGCCCGGACGAGGTGGCAACGTTCCGCCGCTGCGAGGACTTCCTCTGGACGGTGCGCTGCTTCCTGCACTTCGGCAGCGGGCGCGCGGAGGAGATGCTGACCTTCGACATGCAGCCGTGGCTCGCAGAACGCCTCGGCTACAACGACCGCGGGGGCCTGCGCGGCGTCGAGCGCTTCATGAAGCATTACTTCCTGATTGCGAAGGACGTCGGGGATCTGACGACGATCCTGTGCTCGGCGCTCGAGATGCAGCAGCTCAAGGCGGCGCCGGGCATCAGCCAGTATCTGCGGCCGCTGAGCTGGAAGCAGCGGCGCCAGCTACGCACGCGCACCGATTTCCGCATCGACAACGATCGCCTCAACGTCGCCGACCCCGACGTTTTCAAGCGCAATCCGACGAACCTGATCCGCTTTTTTGCAGAGGCGCATCTTTCGAATTCGTTTCTGCATCCCGATGCCATCCGGCTGCTGCGCCAGTCGAAGCTTCTGATCGACGACAAGTTGCGCGCGAATCCGGAGGCAAACCGCATCTTCATCGAGCTGCTGACCGGGCACACCAATCCGGAGATGTCGCTGCGGCGCATGAACGAGGCCGGCGTGCTGGGCCGCTTCGTGCCGGATTTCGGCCACGTGGTGGGCATGACGCAGTTCAACATGTACCACAGCTACACGGTCGATGAGCATCTGTTGCGCACCGTGGGCGTGCTGGCCGACATCGAGGGTGGCGGCCCGAGCGATGAGTTGCCGCTTGCAACGGAGATCATCGGCACGGTGAAGAACCGGCGCGCGCTTTATGTTGCCGCCTTCCTGCACGACATCGGCAAGGGCCGGATCGAGGACCACTCGGTTGTCGGCGCGCGCGTTGCGCGCAAGCTCGGCCCGCGCTTCGGGATGACGCCCGCCGAGACCGAAACGGCGGCCTGGCTCATCGAGCAGCATCTCACGATGAGCAACATTGCGCAGAGCCGGGATCTTTCGGATCCCAAAACCATTCGCGATTTCGCCGATGTGGTGCAGAGCCCCGAGCGGCTGAAGCTGCTGCTGCTGCTGACGGTGGCGGATATCCGTGCCGTCGGGCCCGGCGTGTGGAACGGCTGGAAGGGGCAGCTTCTGCGCACGCTCTACTATGAGACCGAGCCGCTGGTCGCGGGCGGGCATACGCAGGTCAAGCGCAGCCAGCGCATGGCGGAAGCGCAGCAGGCGCTGCGCGAGGTGCTCAGCGATTGGGCGCCGGAGGAGATCGACGGCTACATCGAACGGCACTATCCCGATTACTGGCTGCGCACGGATGGCACGCAGCGTGTCGAGCACGCGCGGCTTTTGCGCAATACGCACAAGGGCGGGCAGCAGTTCGCAACAGATACGCGCACCGACGCCTTCAGGGCTGTCACCGAGCTGACGGTCGTAGCGCCGAACCATCCGCGTCTGCTCGCGCTGTTCGCCGGTGCGTGTGCGGCGGCGGGCGCCAACATCGCGGGCGCGCACATCATGACCACGCGCGATGGCTTTGCGCTCGATACGTTTCTGCTCAACCGCGCGTTCGATACCGATGAGGACGAGCTGCGCCGTGGCCGACGCATCGGCGAACTCATCGGCAAGCTGCTGCGGGGCGATGCGTGGCTCGATACGCTTCTGGCCGAACGGGGCCAGCCGGCGCGGCGCGTCCTCGCGTTCACCGTCGAGCCCGACGTCATCATCAACAATGCGCTGTCGGATCAGTTCACCGTGATCGAGGTGGCGGGGCGCGACCGGCCGGGGCTTCTCTACGAGCTCACGAGCACGCTCTCGAACCTGCTGCTCGACATCACGTCGGCGCACGTCACCACATTCGGCGAGAAGGCCGTCGACGTTTTCTATGTGACGGATCTGACGGGCAAGAAGATCGACAGCGAGATGCGGCAGGAGGGCATCCGGGCGCGGCTGCTGAGTGTCCTCGATAGTGCCGACAACGACGCGCGCGGCGGGGCGTCGGGTTGAGCCCAGGGCCGGCGCTCAGCGCGTCACCACCAGCTCGACGCGGCGGTCGAGCTGCCAGAGATCCTCTTGCGAGAAATCACCGCGCACGACGCCGAGGTAAGGCTCGGTCTTGCCCTTGGGGATGAGCGCGAGCTGACCGGTATACCCGCCTTCGCGCAGGAACCGGGCGACGGTCTCGAGGCGCTCGCGCGAGAGGGTCATGTTGAGTTCGTTGGTGCCGCGCTCATCGGCGTGGCCGGTCAGCGTGACCTTGGGAAACCGCTTGATCTGCAAGTATTCGAGCAGCAGCCCTGCAGCCCTGCGGCCGTCCGCGGTCAGCGTCGCCTCGTTGTAAACAAAGGTGACCGGCACCGGCACGGAGATGCTGGGGGTTGGCGTCTGGGCCGCGAGCTGTCGCCCCGTGCCGGAAGGTTGGGCATCGGCGGGAGCGACCGGCGTGGGAGGGGCTGCCGCGGATGGCTGCAGCGGCGTGGCGCCGCCAACGCTCGCGGCTTTTCCGTCAGCGGCACCCGGCACTTCCGTCACGTGCTGGGGCGGCGCGTCGGCAAGCTGCTGCGGCGTCTGCGCGATATTCGCGAGCTGCTGCGGTCGCTGTTGCGCCGCCTGCGGTTCGCTGTTGGAAGCGGCGGCTTCGGATGCCGGAGCGCCGGCGCTGGCGGACTGGTCCGCTTCGGTGCGGGCGTCCGCGACCATGCCCTCGAGATTTTTCAGCATGTTCGCCGTGACGGCGCTGGCGGATTTCGGCTGCGGCTCGTCAACGCCGGGCGCGGTCGCCGGTGCACCGCCCGCTGCCGCCTCGGCGGTTTTGTCAGGAGACGGCGTTGCGGTTGGGGCGCTGGGTTCTCTCGCGGCCGCGGCGGATTCCCGGCCGGGCTTCTCAGCGCTATCGCTCGCGCCTGGGGTGGCGGCGCGTTCGGCGGTCGCGGATGCGGCCTCGCGTGCCGCCTTGAACAGGGCGAGCTTGGCGTCGGGGTTCGCGATCGGTGTCTCGGTGGTCAGCATCCACTCGCCGTTCTCATCGACGTCGGCGGTGCCGACTTCCTGGCCATCGGCGGTGACCGTGATGCGGGTGTTGGGCTCGGCGCGGCCCGCAAAGACGGAGGTGCCTTCGGGGTCGATGCGCGCGATGTCGAACGCAGGGCCGTCGCTGTCCTTGCGGGCCGGTGCGAGGGCGTCGTGCAGATCCTTGATATCGTCGGTCGTGCGCTGTGCGGCGTCTTTCGTCGCCGATGCATCGGCGGGCTTTTCAGCGCGCGCCAGCTCGTCGGGCGTTCGCGGATTGAGATGGCTGTCGAGCAGCCACACGGCTCCGCCGAAGAGCGAGAGCAGCAGCAGGATAAACGGAACAACCAGGCGAAGCATTTACACGATCCTGCGCGGACCCCCCGGTCCTCTTGGCGCGGAGTTTCCGGCATTTGTGCATCCGGTTCAAGGCCGTCGCCTGGCAGTGCGAAGCAGCAATCTAGAGGCGCGTGGCCGTTGGGGCGCAGCCGGCCCATCACATTGCCCGCGGATGGGTGGCTAAGCCGAGATACGGGGGTTCCCGCCCCTGCCGCGGAACAGAAACGCCATAAGGAAGCCGGCGACGAACCCGCCAACGTGGGCCATGAAGGCTATGCCGCCCTGCTCCTCGCCTTGGCCCGTGTTTGCCAGCGAGCCGAAGCTGGAGAAGAGCTGCAGGCCGAACCACAGGCCGAGCACGATGATGGCCGGCACCGCGACCACGCCGCCGCGCATCAACACATTCACGCGGCCGTGCGGGAACATGAGGATATAGGCACCGAGGACGCCGGCGATGGCGCCCGAGGCGCCGACGTTGGGAACGTTCGAGCCCGGCATCACGAGGTATTGGGCGAAGGTCGCGGCGAGACCCGCCAGCAGGTAGAAGAGGAGATACTTCGCGTGCCCGAAGCGGTCCTCGACGTTATCGCCGAAAATCCACAGGTAGAGCATGTTGCCGCCGAGGTGCATCCAGCTCCCGTGCATGAACATGGCGGTGAAGAGCGTGGATAGGTTTCCGGTCGGGTCGGCGCCGAAGCGGGCCGGGATGAAGGCCCACTGCTGAATGAATGCGTCTCCGTTCTGCAACTCCAGCAGGAAGACGAGCACGTTTATGACAATGAGGATGTAAGTCACGAAGGGCGTCGTCAGTCGCGTGGAATTGTCGTCGCCCAGCGGGAACATCGGCTGTCTCTCCACCTTTGCAGGCAGGTTGTCGGCAAAGCCGGTCCGATGTCAACGGCAACCGCACGGGCGGCCCCGTCAGCGCCGTTGCATCTGAGCGCTTGCCCTGCGGCTGCGCCTCGGCTACCGCTCAGCGCCCATGCAGCTATACCGCTCCTTCGCTACCGTCGGCGGGCTCACGATGCTGAGCCGTGTGTTCGGTTTCGTCCGCGACATTCTTATCGCGGCGGTGCTGGGCAGCGGCGCGGTTGCCGACGCTTTCTTTGTAGCCTTCCGTTTCCCCAATCTTTTCCGCCGCTTGTTCGGTGAAGGCGCATTCAACGCCGCTTTCGTGCCGCTGTTTGCGAAGCGGCTCGAAGGGGACGGCCGCGAGGCTGCGCGCGCGTTTGCCGAGGAGGCGCTATCGGGGCTCGTGTTCATTCTACTGGCGATCACGATCATCGCCGAGATCACCATGCCGTTCCTGATGTACGGCTTGGCTCCGGGCTTCAGCGAGACGCCGGAGAAGTTCGACCTCGCGGTGCTGCTCACGCGCATCACCATGCCGTACCTCCTCTGCATGTCGCTCGTCGCGCTGATGTCGGGGGTGCTCAACTCGTTCGGCAAATTCGTCGAGAGCTCGTCGGTTTCCATCGTGCTCAACGGCGTGATGATGGTGGCGACGCTGATCGGCATGTGGCTCGGCTATCAGAATGAGCCGATGGCGGGCGTGATCCAGGCGTGGGGCGTGTTCGTTGCCGGCATCTTCCAGCTCTGGCTGCTGATGGATGGTCTGAGGCGTAACAACATCTGGCTGCGACTGCGTCGGCCGCGCATGACGGAGGGCATGCGGCGGCTCATTCGCTTGGGCATTCCGGGTGTGATCGCGGGCGGCGTGACGCAGATCAACATCGTCATCGGCACCGTGATCGCCTCGATGCAGAACGGCGCTGTCTCCTACCTCTATTATGCCGACCGGCTCTATGAACTGCCGCTCGCCATCGTCGGTATCGCCATCGGCGTGGTGCTGCTGCCGGACGTGGCGCGGCATCTGCGTGCGGGCAACCATGAATCGGTGATGGACAGCCAGAACCGCTCGCTGGAGTTCGCGGCGCTGCTGACGATGCCGGCGGCGGTGGCGCTCGCGGTGGTGCCGGGTCCGATCATCGCGGGGCTGTTCGAGCGTGGCGCGTTTACCGCCGCCGACACGCCGGCGACGGCCTATGCGCTCGCCATCTTCGCCATCGGTCTACCGAGCTTCGTGCTGATCAAGGTGTTCTCGCCCTCCTACTTCGCCCGCGAAGACACCAAGACGCCGATGATCTACGCCACCATCAGCCTCACGGCGAACACGCTCGGCTCGATCGCGCTGTTCTTCATATTCCGCGCCCACGGATGGATGCCGCACCTCGGCATCGCCGTGGCGACGACGCTCGGCGGCTTCCTCAATGCCGGCCTGCTCTATGCAACGCTGGCGCGGCGGGGATTCTTCGTGGCGGATAAGCGGCTGAAGCGCACGCTGCCCCGCATCTTCCTTGCAAGCGCGATCATGGGCGTCTTGCTGTGGTTCGTTGCCGGCGCGCTCGACGGCCATTTCCAGCCGCCGACATCGGAGCTGACGCGGGGGCTAGCGCTGGTGGCCCTCGTTGGCTCGGGGCTCCTTGCCTACGCCGTGGCGGTGTTCGTCACAGGCGCGCTCGATGCCCGCAAGCTCCGCGGCTTCCTCACCCGCCGCACCGCGGCCTCGGGGCCGCTGTAGGGCTGCTCCCGGGTCACTTGCGAGGGGTGGCGCTCAATGTGGACGCGTCCCGTCCGCCGGCCTTGCGCCTTGCGCGCGGGCACGCCATAAACCCGGCCCTACGCGGAAGGGGCTCAGATGGCATTCAAAGAGCGCGTTTTCTCCGGCATGCAGCCGACCGGCAGCCTGCACCTCGGGAACTATCTCGGGGCCATGGTGCAGTGGATCGAAATGCAGAAGACGCACGCGTGCATCTACTGCGTCGTCGATCTGCACGCGATCACGGTGAAGCAGGATCCGAAGGAGCTGAAGAACGCCATCCGGCAGGTGACGGCGGCGTATATCGCCTCCGGCCTCGATCCGAAGAAGAGCATCGTTTTCAATCAGAGCCAGGTGGCCACGCACGCCGAGCTTGCCTGGGTGTTCAACTGCGTCGCCCGTCTCGGCTGGCTCAACCGCATGACGCAGTTCAAGGAGAAGGCGGGCAAGGACCGCGAGAACGCGTCCGTCGGCCTTTATGCCTATCCCAACTTGATGGCGGCGGACATCCTCGCCTATCAGGCGACGCATGTGCCGGTCGGCGAGGACCAGAAACAGCATCTCGAGCTCGCCCGCGACATCGCACAGAAATTCAACAACGACTTCCGCGACGAGATCATCGCCGCGGGCTATGGGGACGGCATCTTCTTCCCGCAGCCGGAGCCTGTCATTACGGGGCCGGCAACGCGCGTCATGAGCTTGCGCGACGGCACCAAGAAGATGTCGAAGTCCGAACCGTCGGACATGTCGCGCATCAACCTGATGGATGACGTCGACACCATCGCCGACAAGATCAAGCGGGCGAAGACCGACATGGAGCCGGCGCCGCCGGCCGACATGGAGGAGCTCAGGGCGCGCCCGGAGATCGACAATCTCGTCGGCATCTACGCCGCACTGGCCGGTATCTCGAAGGAAGACGGCCTCAAGCTGTTGATCGACACCTCCAAGGAGGGTCCCAGCATCTTCACCGGCTTGAAGCGCGCGCTGACAGACGTGGCCGTGGAGCGGCTCGGCCCGATCCGGACGGAGATTCTCCGCCTCATGGACGATCCCGCTGAGATCGACCGTATCCTGGCCGATGGCTCAGCCCGCGCCCGCGCCATCGCGGCCCCTGTCATGGATCAGGTGAAGGATATCGTCGGTCTCGTCCGCTCTTGATCGAGTTCTGACGCGGGCGGCCGCAAAAGCCGGCTATGCGGCGGCTTCGAGCAGGTCGATGGCCGGCGCCCGCGCCTTGGCGCCTGCGGCGCCGAAAGGTGACAGTTTCTTGGGTCGGCGCGGCAACGTGTTGTTCGGGCCTCAGCCACGTGGCAGCATAACGTCATGAGCACAGTCAAGAAGCGCCGCTCCTTCGAAGCCGACCGCTTCCGCAAGTTTCTCGTCGTCGTCGATGAGAGCCCGGAACTGGAGAGCGCGCTTTTCTATGCCGCCAGCCGCATGCAGCGTTCGTCCGGTTCGCTCGTGCTGCTGTACGTGATCGTGCCGCAGGAGTTCCAGCACTGGATCAACGTGCGCCAGCAGCAGGTCGAGGAGGAGACCGCCAAAGCCAAGGCGCTTTTCCGCCTCATGCGCCGCAAGCTGAACCTGGCGGGCTACGACAACGTCGCGTGCGAGGAAATCATCCGCGAGGGTGAGCCGGATGCGGAAATCCGCAAGCTCATCGACGAGGACGAGGACATTGCCGTGCTGGTGCTGGGCGCCTCGGCGGAAGCCGCGGGGCCTGGACCGCTGGTGTCTTCGCTCGCCACGAGCGGGGCCATGGGCAGTTTCCCCATTCCGATCACCATCGTGCCGGGCACTCTGGCCCTGGAGGATGTCGTCGGGTTGGCGTAAAAGGGCCGCATGGCACTCGACACCCCTTGCGAGGCTCCTATCTTAGAGCCATTCTAAATAGCAGTATGACCGGCCGCGCCGAAATACCGGCCTTGAAGCGGCGGCGATGGCAAATGCGGAAAGGCCAAATCCATGTTTATCCAGACCGAAGCGACCCCCAATCCGGCGACGCTGAAGTTCATCCCCGGCAAGGCCGTGCTCGCCGAGGGCACAGCTGATTTCACCGACAAGGGCGAGGCGCTGGCCTCCCCGCTCGCCTCGCGCCTGTTCGATATCAAGGGCGTGCGGGGCGTGTTCCTGGGCTCGGACTTCATCTCCGTGACGAAGGGCGAGGAGGAATGGCAGCATCTGAAGCCCATGATCCTCGGCGCCATCATGGAGCATTACATGTCGGGGTCGCCGACCGTCGCGGAGACGGCGAACGACGACACCGGGGCGACCTCCTATGATCCGGAAGACGAGGCTGTCGTCGCCACGATCAAGGAGCTGCTCGAAACGCGCGTGCGTCCGGCGGTCGCCCAGGATGGCGGCGACATCACCTTCTCCGCGTTCCGTGACGGCATCGTCTATCTGCACATGCGCGGCGCCTGCTCGGGCTGCCCCAGCTCAACCGCCACTCTGCGCCATGGCATCGAGAACCTCCTCCGGCACTTCTGCCCGGAAGTTCAGTCCGTACAGGCAGTCTGATCCGCCCATCTTTTCGAAAACCCCGCCATCCGGCGGGGTTTTTGCGTTTCGATGCGTTTCCCGCGCACACCCTGGAGGCGATCATGCAAGTCGACGAGACAGTTCTGCGTCAGGCATTCCACGAAGCGCGGACGCATAATGCCTGGCTGCCCAAGGATGTGCCCGACAGCCTGCTGCATAGTCTCGTCGAGATGGCGAACCTCGGACCCACGAGCCTCAATTGCGAGCCGGCGCGCTATCTGTTCGTGCGGTCGAAGGTGGCGAAGGAAAAGCTTGCTCCGCTCCTCAGCGAGGGCAATCGCGCCAAGACGATGCAGGCGCCCGTCTGCGTCATCATGGGCTACGACATGGAATTCTACGAGGAGCTGCCGCGGCTCTTTCCGCACAAGGACGTGCGCGCTTCATTTGCAGGACAGCCGGAGAAGATCCGCGATACGGCCTTCCGCAACGGCACCCTGCAGGGCGGCTATCTCATCATGGCCGCGCGGCTGCTCGGCCTGGACTGCGGCCCGATGTCGGGGTTCGACAATGCGGGCGTCGACGCTGCGTTTTTCGCGGGCACGGGCGTTCGATCGAATTTCCTCTGCAACCTCGGCTACGGCGATGCATCCGTGTTGAAGGAGCGGCTGCCGCGGCTTCCGTTCACCGACTGCGCGCAGATCATCTGAGCTTCGAGCAAATTTCGGGTGGTGAATTGGGCGTGCTCTGCGTATAGGGTGCGCGCATGACGCTACTCGCCTTCGATACCTGCTTCGACGGCTGCTCTGTATGCATCGCCCAGCGGCGGACGAGCGGGGTGCTGGAACGCGCCTCGGCAATGGAGCGCTTCGAGACCGGCCATGCCGAGCGCCTGGTGCCGATGATCGGCGAGGTGATGGAGCGCGCGGGGGTGGCGTTTTCCGACATCGATGAAATCGCCGTTACGATCGGTCCCGGCACGTTCACCGGCACGCGCATCGGCATCGCAGCGGCACGGTCGTTCGCGCTGGCGACGGGTGCGCGCACGGGCGGCTACTCGAGCCTCGCCGTGATGGCTGAGGTCGCGTGCCGCGATATTGCAGCCGATCTTATGGCGGTGGTTGTCGATGCGCGGCGCGGCGAAGTCTACGCGCAACTTTTCGGGCGCGACGGCGGACGGGGGCCGCTGTCGCCGCCGCAGCTCCTCGCGGTTTCCGCAGCGGCGATGATGGGTGGTTCGGAACGCATCGTTTTCGCCGGCTCGGCGGCATCCGCCGTTGCCGAGGCGGCCCTTGCCGCAGGCCGGCCGGCCGAAGCTTCCTTGCCTCATTTGCTGCCCGATGCGGTGGCGCTGGCGCACATTGCAGCCGCCAGCGCGCCCTCGGAGGAACCGCTCCTTCCGCTCTACCTGCGCCCGCCGGATGCGCGGCAGCAGGAGGGCAAAGCGATCGCGAGGGTTTGACCATGGGCTCGGCCGCCACTCCGCTCGATCCGAAAAATCTGAGCCTGTTGTGGGCGAGCCCCGAGCGCGCCGAGGAAATTTCAGCTTTACATGGCCGGCTGTTCGACAAGCGTTGGGATGCGGAGAGCATCGCATGCTCGATCGAGGATCCGACCTCGGCCTCGTTCATTGCGCAGGTGGGCGAACCGCGGACGCTTGCGGGGTTCGTCATCGGCCGCATCGCCGCCGACGAGGCGGAAATCCTGTCCATCGGCGTTGCGCCCGAATGGCAGCGGCGCGGGGTTGCACGGCGCATGGCGGAAGGTCTCGTGCGGGCGGCCCGGCGCGCAGAGGTGAAGCGGGTTTTCCTCGAGGTCGCGGTCGATAATGCCGCTGCGATCGCGCTCTATGAAGGCCTCGGCTTCAGACCAGCGGGGCGGCGCAAGGGCTATTACGAGCGTCCCGGCGGCAAAAACGTCGACGCGATCATCCTCTCGCTCGATATTTAGAGGCCGGCACCGGATCAGCAGAGCCGCGCGGACGGCGGCTTTCCCTCCGGGCCCGCGGCGGTGGACGGCCCCGGGGGCCTTTCCTATAAACTGCGCCGCAAGCGCTCATCGAGCGAGAGCGGAGCGACCACCGCCACATGGCCGATCAATCAAAGCAGACCATCAGCGCCATCGAGCGCCTTTGCGCGGAGCAGGGCTTGCGCATGACCGGGCAGCGCCGTGTCATCGCGCGCGTTCTGTCGAGCGCGACCGACCACCCGGACGTGGAGGAAGTCTACCAGCGCGCAAACCGGATCGACCGGCGGATCTCGCTGTCGACCGTCTATCGCACGCTGAAGCTGTTTGCGGAAAAGGGCATCCTGGAACGGCACGACTTCGGCCATAAGCGCGGCCGCTACGAGGAGGCCGGGCGGGGCCACCACGATCACCTCATCGATATGGAGACGGGGCGCGTCATCGAGTTCCGCAACGAGGCGATCGAGGCGCTGCAGGACAGAATCGCGCGGGAACTCGGCTTCAAGCTCGTGGGCCACCGGCTGGAGCTCTATGGCGTTAAGATGAAGCCGGCTAAGAAGGCCTAAACGGGTTCTGCGCTTCGTCTGCCCGCAGAACGCTTCTATTCTGTTAGAGCGTGCTTCTTATCGGAAAGACCTCTCTACCTAACGTGCTTCCTTCGGAAAGCTGGTTCCCACTTTTCCGGAAGCACTTTGGCCGCGGACCGAAGGAGGCGGCAGCAGTCATGGGTGCGTTGCGCGGCAGTACCGTCCTTGCAGGCTTCTTTGCGCTCACCGTGCCGTTGATGCCGGTGCAGGGGCTGCTCGTGCGCATGAAGGCGAAGGGCGCCAGAACGTTTCCCCATTGGTATCACCGGCGCGTGTGCCGGCTGCTCGGCATCCGGCTGCATATCCATGGCGAGGTGGTGCGCGACAGGCCGGTGCTCCTGATCTCCAATCACACCACGTGGCTCGACATCCCCGTGCTGTCGGCGGTCGCGCCGCTTTCGTTCGTCGCCAAGCGGGAGGTGGGCACCTGGCCATTCGTCTCTTCGCTGGCGCGGCTGCAGCGCACCGTCTTCGTCGACCGCACGCGGCGCAGCGCCGTGGGGCAGACGACGGGCGAGATCGCCCAGCGGCTCAGCGAGGGCGATACGATCGTGCTGTTCGCGGAAGGCACCTCGAGCGACGGCAATCGCGTGCTGCCCTTCATGACCTCTCTGTTCGCCACGGCAAAGCCGGCTTCCGGCGAGGCCGACGGGGTGAAGGCGCCCGACGCGGTCGTGCAGACGCTGTCGGTCGTCTATACGCGGCTCCACGGCATCCCCCTCGGACGCAGCGGACGGCCCACGGTCGCCTGGTACGGCGATATGGAGATGAAGGGCCACGCCTGGGAGCTGCTGAAGGCGGGGCCGCTCGACGTCGAGATCAGGGTGGGTGATCCGGTTCCGTTAACGAGCTTTGCCGATCGCAAGCAACTCGCCCGCCACAGCGAGGCGCAGGTGCGCGAGCATGTGATACGCATTTTGCGGGCGCGCCCGGCAGATGAACCGCTCGCCGTGACCGCGCCCGAGGCGGTGGCCTCGGGCGTGAGGGGCCGCGTCAGCGCGCCGGCGGGGCAAAAGTGGACGTAGCGGATACCCCTTTGTAGAAACGGAGGTCCCCCGGCAGCGGGTGGCGGCCAGGTCCAGGCAACGGACCGGCGGATCAGGACGGCGGGCAGCGCGAAGCGATGGACGATCGGACGATACCTGAAGAGCAAGGCCGTAGCGCCTGTGCGGGCTCGGCGCTCGCTGGCGCAGCTGAAGCTCCGGCCGTTGCGAACACGCGCAAAGTCTATGTGCGCACGTTCGGCTGCCAGATGAACGTTTATGATTCAGAGCGCATGACCGAAGCGTTGTCCTCGCAGGGCTATGCGGAAACGGGCGCGCTGGAAGATGCCGACCTCGTCATCCTCAACACGTGCCATATTCGCGAGAAAGCGGCGGAGAAAGTCTACTCCGACCTCGGCCGCATCCGTCAGGTGAAGGACGCGCGCGCCGAGGGCGGCAGCGAGACCGTCGTCGCCGTGGTCGGGTGCGTCGCGCAGGCGGAAGGTGCGGAGATCGTGCGCCGCGCACCCGTCGTCGATCTCGTCGTCGGCCCGCAGAGCTATCATCGCCTGGGCGAACTCATCGCGCGCACGCGCACGGAAAACCGGTCGCTCGTCGAGACGCAGTTCCCCGAGGAGGAGAAGTTCGCGCACCTGCCGCAGCGTGCTCCGGCGCGGGGCGTAACGGCGTTCCTGACCGTGCAGGAAGGCTGCGATAAATTCTGCACGTTCTGCGTCGTGCCATATACGCGCGGCTCGGAGTATTCGCGCTCCGTTGCGGATATCGAGCGCGAGGCGCGCGCTCTCGTTGCGAGCGGCGTGCGCGAGGTGACGCTGCTGGGACAGAACGTCAACGGCTATCACGGCGCGGGCCCCGGGGGACGCACCTATTCGCTGGCCGATCTCTTGCGCCACCTTTCCCGCATCGCGGGGCTCGAGCGCCTGCGCTACACGACCAGCCACCCCCGCGACATGGACGATGACCTCATTGCCGCGCACGGGGATGAGCCGAAGCTGATGCCGTATCTGCATCTGCCGTTCCAGTCGGGTGCGGACCGCATCCTCGCGGCGATGAACCGCAAGCACACCGCACGCGAATACATCGATCTCATCGCGCGCATCCGGGCGGCGCAGCCCGAGCTCGCACTCTCGACGGACGTGATCGTCGGCTTTCCGGGCGAGACGGAGGAGGAGTTCGAGGAGACGTTATCAGTGTTTGCGGAGGTCGGGTTCGCAGCGGCCTACTCCTTCAAGTACAGCCCGCGGCCCGGCACCCCGGCCGAGAAGCTCGCCGACCAGGTGCCGGAGCGGGTGAAAACGGAACGTCTCGCCCGCCTGCAGAGGCTCATCGAGGCGCAGCAGACGGCATTCGCCGCCAAGTGCGTCGGCCGGACCTTGCCGGTGCTTTTCGAGCGCGCCGGCCGCCGTCCGGGGCAGCTCATCGGCCGCTCGCCCTATCTGCAGTCGGTCCATGCGAATGCGCCTGCGGAGATGCTCGGGCGCATCGTGCCCGTTGAAATTTCGGGTTTCGGCCCCAATAGTCTAGCGGGCGTCATACGGCCGGAGTGATGATCCGGTAACGGTCAGGGCTGTTATGCAGAAGCCCCGGTACGGCCTGGGGCGACCTTATGTTAACTTGTCACCGCAAGTGACGATTCGCAGCGAACGACGTCTGGAGCGCCGATTGGCAGCATTTCGCGGGAATCCGGTCGCTGGACCGGGGCGGTCGCCGAAAACGCGGGCTACCGCCGACAAACGCCTCGTGGTCCCCTTCGAGGACAATCGTCACCTCACGAGGCTTCTTGGTGAATACGACAGCCATTTGGCGCTGATCGAGGATAGGCTCGGGATCGAAGCCCATGCTCTCGGCAATGTCGTGACGCTCACCGGACCGGAAGACGCGTGCGATATCGCGCGCACCGTGCTCCAGGAACTCTATAACCGCGCCGCCGCCGGCGAGCCTATCGGTGCGGGCGACTTCGACGGCCTCATCCGCCATGCGCGCGAAGCGGCCGTTCCCGGCGATGGCCAGGCGCAGATCGCAACGCGCCGCCGCGTCATCAAGGCCCGCACGCCCGTGCAAAGCGCCTACATACGCGCGCTGGGACGTTCGGATCTCGTGTTCGGCGTCGGTCCGGCGGGTACCGGCAAAACTTATCTCGCGGTCGCCTATGCGGCGCACTGCCTGGAGCGCGGCATCGTCGAGCGAATCATCCTTTCGCGTCCCGCGGTGGAAGCCGGCGAACGGCTCGGTTTCCTGCCCGGCGATATGCGGGAGAAGGTCGATCCCTATCTGCGTCCGCTCTACGACGCTCTGTATGACGTGCTGCCGCCCGAAAAGGTGGAGCGGGACCTCGAGACCGGGGTGATCGAAATTGCGCCGCTCGCGTTCATGCGCGGGCGCACGCTGGCCAACGCCTGCGTGATCCTCGACGAGGCGCAGAACACCACCAGCATGCAGATGAAGATGTTCCTCACCCGGCTTGGTGAAAATTCGAAAATGACTGTAACGGGCGATCCGAGCCAGATCGACCTGCCACCGGGCATGAAATCGGGCCTCGATGAGGCGATTGCGCTGCTGGACGGGGTCAAGGGCATCGAGGCGATCCGGTTTACCGGCGCCGACGTCGTCCGGCGCGACCTCGTTGCGCGCATTGTTGAAGCTTACGACCGGCAGAAGTAAGCTCCACCGCCATGCCTCCTTACGCTCCAGACAGCGGCGCGCCTCCCGTCACCGGGACCGACGATGCGCCGGCCGACGATCCCCCGATAGGTTTCTACATCGACGTGGTGCACGAGGATGGCGGCTGGGATTGCCTCCCGGACGCTGAAACGCTCGCGCGCGGAGCCGCCGCTGCCGTTGCGGCGGAACTCGATATCGGAAGCGGCGAAGTCTGTCTGGCGCTGTCCACGGACGCCCTGGTGGCGGAGCTGAACGGCAGCTACCGCGGCAAGCCGCAACCGACCAACGTTCTTTCTTTTCCAGCCGCGCCGATGCTGCCGGTCGACGGCGAGCCGCGTTTTTTCGGCGACATCGTGCTCGCGCTCGAGACGCTGCAGCGCGAGGCTGCCGATCTCGGGCTGCCGCTCAGCCATCACATGCAGCATTTGGTTGTGCACGGACTGTTGCATCTTCTGGGCTACGATCATCAGACGGATGAGGAAGCACAGGAGATGGAAGGCTCGGAGGTGCGCATCCTCGCGCGTCTGGGCATTGCCGACCCTTATGCCGCCGCCGGCGCGGCCGGCTGATTACCCGCAACGGGAGTTGAACACACGGACACCATGAGCAACGCACACTTACCCAAGGAGCCGGTTGATGCGGCCGCTGCGGCGAATGCCAACGGCGATCAGCCTGGCTCCGGCGCTCAAAGTATTCTCAACGCTCTCCTGAGCCGCATCGGGCTGCGTTCGCCAAGCCTGCGCGAGATGCTCGAGGCGGACCTCAAAGGCGAAGCGGAAGCCGACGCAGCGGCCTTCTCCACCGAAGAGCGCGAGATGCTCCGGCGCCTGTTGCGCTTCGGCGGCTTGCGCGTGGAAGACATCATGGTGCCGCGCGCGGACATCATCGCGCTGGAAGAAAGCGACACGCTGGCGGAGCTTCTGCGCACGTTCGGCGAGGCCGGCGTATCGCGTATTCCGCTGTTCAGCGAGACGCTCGACGATCCGCGCGGCATGATCCACGTGAAAGACCTGTTCCGCTGGCTGACGCAGGAAGCGGCTGACGATGCCGTCAACACGCGGATCGCCGTGGCACCGCCCGCGGAAAAAGGCAATGGCGAAGCTGCGCCGGAAGGCGAGAATAGCCCCGAGGAGAACGAGGGCGAAACCGCGGTGCCATCACGGCTGGAGTTCGGCAGCGTCAATCTCTCGCGCCCGATCACATCGGCCAAGATCCGCCGCCAGGTGCTCTACGTGCCGCCGTCGATGCCCGCGATGAACCTCCTGATCCGGATGCAGTCGACGCGCATTCACATGGCCCTCGTCGTCGATGAGTACGGTGGCACCGACGGGCTCGTCACCATCGAGGACCTCGTCGAGCAGATCGTCGGTGAGATCGAAGACGAGCACGACGTGGACGAGGACGCCTATATCGTCACCGATCCGAAGGTGGGCCTCGTCGCCTCCGCGCGCACACCGGTGAAGCAGCTCGAGGAGCATCTCGGCATCAAGCTGCTGAAGCCCGAGGAGGAGGAGGACATCGATACGCTGGGCGGCCTGATGTTCGCGCTCCTGGGCCGGGTTCCCGTGCGGGGCGAGCTCGTCCGCCATCCCAGCGGCCTGGAGCTGGAGGTGCTCGACGCGGATGCGCGACGGCTCAAAAAAGTGAAGATCCATCAGCCGCGGGTCGCAGAAGCGCCGCGAGACGAACCGGGTAACGCGTGACATCGGGCGCAGTATCATTGCGCAAGGCGTGGCTCGGCTCCGCGACGCTGGCGGGCCTTGCCGATGCCGTCGCCCGTCTTGCGGCGCGGGTTACGCTGCTATCGGGATGGCGGCGCTCCGCAGCCGCGTTCCTGGCGGGCGCGGCATCGGCACTGGCGATGGCGCCGATCCATTTCTCGCCGATCCTCTTCATCACGCTTCCGGCGCTGGTGTGGCTCATCGACGGCGCCAGCGAAACCGGCGCCTCGCGTTGGGACACGGTGAAGCGCGCCGTGTGGACCGGCTGGTGGTTCGGCTTCGGCTACTTCCTGCCGGGACTGTTCTGGGTCGGCGAAGCTTTCCTCGTCGAGGCGGAGAAGTTCGCCTGGCTGATGCCGTTTGCCGTCGTGCTTTTGCCCGCGGGGCTGGCGCTCTTTACGGCCCTCGCCACCGGCGCGGTGCGGCTTATCTGGCCGGCCGGCATCGCGCGCTTGTTGCTGTTGGCGCTCGCCTTCGGGGGCGCTGAGTGGCTGCGCGGGCATGTGTTCACCGGCTTTCCCTGGAACGTGCTCGGCTATGCGCTCACGTGGCCGCTGGAGCTGATGCAGTCGGCCTCTTTTTTTGGCATCTACGGGCTGACGCTCCTGTGCGTCGCCATCTTCGCCGGGCCGCTGGTTTTGATCGCCGATGCCGCGGCACCGGCGCATAGGGCTGCATCGGCGGTGCTCCGTGCTGCGCTGCTCGCTACCGTACCGTTGCTCGCGCTCTACGGGCTCGGCGCATGGCGGCTGGCGGATGGTCCGGCGGCGATGCTGGAAGGCGTGAAGGTCCGTGTCGTGCAGGCGAGCGTGCCGCAGCGGGACAAGTGGCGCCCGGAAAAGCAGCGCGCGATCTTCGAGGATCAGCTCGATCTATCGCGGCGTGATGCCGCAGGGCGCGTGGATGACCTGGCGGGGGTTACACATCTCATCTGGCCGGAAGCGGCGATGCCTTTTCTTCCTTTAGAGCACCCCGAAGCCCTGGCGGCGATCGGCGACATGCTTCCGGAAGGCACGCAGCTCCTGTCGGGCGCTCTGCGCCTCAAGAATCCCGGTGCCTCCGTGCCCGGTGCCGCGCGTGAGGGCTACAATAGCCTGATGGTCTTCGCAGACACGGGCGCGGTCCGGCAGATCTACGACAAGATCCACCTCGTTCCATTCGGCGAATACCTGCCGATGCAGGCGCTGCTCGAAAGTATTGGCCTCGAACAACTGACGCGCTGGCGTGGTGGCTTTTCGACGGGCACCGAGCCCCGTCCGCTGCTGGAAATCCCCGGTTTACCGCCGGTCGCGGGCTTGATTTGCTATGAGGCGATCTTTCCCGCTGCCATAGTGCAGGGGGATGAACGGCCGGGATTGCTGGTCAATATTACGAACGATGGCTGGTTCGGCGAGACGACGGGCCCCTACCAGCATTTCCATCAGTCGCGGGTGCGCGCGGTGGAGGAAGGGGTGCCGCTTATCCGGGCCGCCAACAACGGCATCTCGGCCGTGGTAGACGCTAAGGGACGTGTTGTCGCGTTGCTTGGGCTCAACGCGCGGGGGGTGATAGATAGCGGAGTACCAGCGTCTATTTCACAGCCCGTTTACGCAAGGTTCGGCGATTGTACTTTCTTAGCTCTGTCGTTCATCTTCCTTGCGGCCGCGGTTATGCTCAAGCTACGGTAACCGAATTAGGGATAATTTGGTTGTTGTTTCACAAGATATCCGCAGTCATAAAGCATCCCGTTGGGGGCTGAGTGTCAGGATGGCTGACTGTCGTCAGGTGTGTTGTGCCGGCTCGCGAACAAACGGACCGCGAAGTTGACTAGCGGCCTTTAAGGTAAGCAGGAATGTCGAGAGAAAACGCGTTGGACGATGTTGAAATCGAGGAGCGTGGTGCTTCGCGACGCGCCAATCCCATCGACGTTCACGTTGGTGCGCGTGTGCGCCTGCGCCGTATGCTGCTCGGCATGAGCCAAGAAAAACTTGGCGAACATCTCGGTCTGACCTTTCAGCAAATCCAGAAGTACGAGAAGGGAATCAACAGGATTGGCGCCAGCCGCCTGTTCGATCTCTCGCAGGTTCTCGGGGTTCCCGTGCAGTTCTTCTATGAGGAGCTGACCGTTGGACAACCGGAGGCTGCGGGCTTTGCCGAACGCCCGGGCGAAAGCTACGCGGCCGAGTTCCTCGGCAGCCGCGAAGGACTGGAGCTGAACAAGGCTTTCGCGCGCATATCCGATCCGCGCGTGCGCCGTTCCATCGTCGATCTCGTTCGTGCATTCGCCGGCGAAGCGACGCCGAGCGAATAAGCAAATTTCGAATAGCGAAATACTCGCAGTCTCGCTGTGCGTGAAGGGTGGACGCGAAGGTTGTTTGCGCCCCGCATCCTTGACCCCGTAGCCAAAGCTTGAGACAAACCCGGCGTTTTTTCATTGACGCCGAAAGCGCACGGGGAGCCTCACGTGACACGCAAATCCTATCTCTTCACCAGCGAATCCGTGTCCGAGGGACATCCCGACAAGGTGTGCGATCGCATCTCCGACGAGATCGTTGATCTGTTTTTCCGCGAAGGCCCCAAGGCGGGCATCGATCCCTGGGCGATTCGCGCCGCGTGCGAGACGCTCGCAACCACGAACAAGGTGGTGATCGCGGGCGAGACGCGCGGCCCCGAGACGGTGACGAAGGATTGGATCGCGCACGTTGCGCGCATGGCCATCCGCGACATCGGCTATGAGCAGGAAGGTTTCCACTGGGATAAGGCAGACATCGAAGTTCTGCTGCATCCGCAGTCTGCGGATATCGCCGCCGGTGTCGATGCGCTACAGCCGGGCACCAACAAGGAAGAGGGTGCCGGCGATCAGGGCATCATGTTCGGATATGCGTGCAATGAAACGCCCGAGCTGATGCCGGCGCCGATCTACTACGCGCACAAGATCCTGCAGGATCTCGCGACCGCGCGCCACAAGAAGGAAGGCGATGCGGCGTTGCTTGGCCCCGATTCCAAGAGCCAGGTCACGGTGCGCTATGAAGATGGCAAACCCGTCGGCGTGACGCAGATCGTCGTCTCCCATCAGCACATCAAGGAAGATCTGTCCTCGCGCCAGATCCGCGACATCATCGAGCCGTACGTGCGCCGCGCGCTGCCGTCGGAGTGGATCAAGGCGGATACCGTCTGGCACATCAACCCGACGGGCAAATTCTTCATCGGCGGTCCCGATGGCGACTGCGGTCTCACCGGCCGCAAGATCATCGTCGACACCTACGGCGGGGCTGCTCCCCATGGCGGCGGTGCGTTCTCGGGCAAGGATTCCACCAAGGTGGATCGCTCCGCGGCCTACGCGGCGCGCTATCTCGCCAAGAACGTCGTCGCGGCCGGTCTTGCCGACCGCTGCACCATCCAGCTCTCTTATGCCATCGGCGTGGCACGTCCGTTGTCGATCTATGTCGACACGCACGGCACCGGAAAGGTGGACGAGGCGAAGCTCGAGCAGGCACTGGGCGAGGTGATGGATCTGTCGCCGCGCGGCATCCGTACCCATCTCGATCTCAACAAGCCGATCTATGCGCGCACCTCCGCCTACGGCCACTTCGGCCGGCCACCGGAGGCGGACGGCGGTTTCTCCTGGGAGAAGACCGACCTTGCCGACGCGATCAAGAAGGCCGTTGGCTGAGAAAGGCGAGGGCTTGACCTCGCTTTCACCTCAGCCGGGTTCCGAGCGCGGCGAAGAGCACAGCGCGTATGAGCTGCGCTCGTTCGGCCGGCGGCGCGGGCGCGCGCCGAGCGCCCGCCAACGGCATTTGCTCGACGTCGTTCTGCCTCGCGTCGCGCTTCCTTTGGGAGAGACCTGCCCGGCCGACGTGGCGAGCCTCTTCCCGACGGGGCCGTCGGCCGTCTGGCTGGAGATCGGCTTCGGCGGCGGTGAGCACCTCGCCTGGCAGGCGCAGGCCAATCCCGACGCCGGCATCATCGGCTGCGAAGTGTTCGAGGATGGCGTCGTCAAGCTGCTGTCCGCCATCGACACGGGCGGGCTCAAGAACGTGCGCGTCAGCAACGAGGATGCGCGCGGGGTTCTGCGGTGGCTGCCGGCGGGCTCGCTCGACCGTGTGTTCATCCTCTTCCCCGATCCGTGGCCGAAGCGCCGTCATGTGAAGCGGCGGCTGATCAACCGAGCCCTGCTCGATGAGCTGGCGCGCGTGATGCGGCCGGGGGGCGAGCTGCGTGTTGCGACTGACATCGGCGATTATCTGCGCACCCTGCTGATGGCGTTCCACGGCCATCCGGCCTTCACCTGGCAGGTGAAAGGTCCTCATGACTGGCGCACACGCGGCGCCGACTGGCCGGGCACCCGGTATGAGGCCAAGGCCGTGCGCGAGGGCCGGCGTAGCTATTTCTTAAGATTTCGGCGCGCCGGCGAGGGCTGAGTGGGCTAGGCCAGCGCCCGCAAAGCGGCCGGTATCGGCGCTTATGATGGCCGGGCTCGCCGCCGGCCCACTTGCAACGGGGGCCGCGATCCCGTATCATCCCTTCGCTCATGATCATCTCAACTGTCACGAGTGGGCCCCCGGGTCCGCTCTTTTTGTATTGGCATCACGGATCTAGCGAAGCTGGCCGATAATACTTTGAATATGCACGCAGGCGACGAGAGCGCCCTGGGCGACCGGTTCATCGTGGAGAGCGGTGTCGCCGCGCGCGTTGCCGAGCTGGTCGAGCCGGCCCTCAAGGGTCGCGGCTTTCGGCTCGTGCGCGTCAGCGTCACCGGGCAGGACGGCAAGACGCTGCAGATCATGGCCGAGCGCGCGGACGGCACGATGACGATCGAGGACTGCGAGGCCATCTCGAAGGAAGTCTCGCCGCTGCTCGACGTGCACGATCCGATCGCGGGCGCTTACCGTCTCGAGGTTTCTTCGCCGGGCATCGACCGGCCGCTGGTGCGCCCTTCGGACTTCGAAGACTGGGCGGGCCATGAGGCCAAGATCGAGGTGAAGGAGCTTGTCGACGGGCGCCGGCGCTTCCGCGGCACGCTGGAAGGTTTCGAGGACGGCGAGGCGCGCATCGAGATCGACCTCAAGGATGCCGGACCGACCATCATCGGCATTCCTGTCGACCTCATCGCCGAGGCGCGCCTCGTGTTGACGGACGAATTGATTCGCGAGGCCTTGAGCCGCGCAAAGAAGGGCAAGGCACTCTCCGACGGCGCCGAGGCGCCGCCGCTGACGGACGCCGAGGAGGAATAAGAACCATGGCAATGGCCGGCATCAGCGCAAACAGACTGGAACTCCTGCAGATCGCCGACGCGGTCGCGCGCGAGAAGGCGATCGACCGCAAGATCGTCATCGAGGCGATGGAAGACGCCATCCAAAAGGCGGCGAAGTCGCGCTACGGCGCGGAGAACGACATCCGCTGCGAGATCGACCCGAAGACGGGCGAAGCGCGGCTGTCGCGTGTGCTGGCTGTGGTCGAGAACGTGGAGAACGACTCCACTGAAATCACGCTGGAAGACGCGCAGCGCCGCAATGCCGAAGCGAAGATCGGCGATCTCATCGCCGAGCCGCTGCCGCCGTTGGATTTCGGCCGCGTCGCCGCCCAGAACGCCAAGCAGGTGATCGTGCAGAAGGTGCGCGAAGCCGAGCGCGAGCGTCACTACAACGAATACAAGGATCGCATCGGCGAGATCGTCAACGGCACGGTGAAGCGCGTCGAATACGGCAACGTCATCGTCGATCTGGGCCGCGCGGAGGGTATCATTCGCCGCGACGAGATGATCCCGCGCGAGAACGTGCGTTACGGCGATCGCATCCGCGCCTACATTTATAACGTCAGCCGCGAGCCGCGCGGCCCGCAGATTTTCCTCTCCCGCGCGCGCCCCGAGTTCATGTCGAAGCTGTTCGCGCAGGAAGTGCCGGAGATCTACGACGGCGTCGTGGAGATCAAATCGGTTGCGCGCGATCCGGGCAGCCGCGCGAAGATCGCCGTCATCTCGAAGGATAGCTCGATCGATCCCGTCGGCGCGTGCGTCGGTATGCGCGGCAGCCGCGTGCAGGCGGTGGTGAACGAACTGCAGGGCGAAAAAGTCGACATCATCCAGTGGAATCCGGACGCGGCGAGCTTCATCGTGAACGCGCTCGCGCCGGCCGAGGTGACGAAGGTGGTGCTGGACGAAGATTCCAACCGCATCGAGGTCGTGGTGCCCGAGAGCCAGCTCTCGCTCGCCATCGGCCGGCGCGGTCAGAACGTTCGTCTTGCCTCGCAGCTCACGGGTTGGGACATCGACATCCTGACCGAGCAGGAAGAGTCCGAGCGTCGCCAGAAGGAATTCTCCGAGCGCTCGACGATGCTGATGGAAGCGCTCGACGTCGACGAGGTGATCGCGCAGCTGCTCGTCACCGAAGGCTTTGCTTCGATCGAAGAAGTTGCGTACGTCGACCCGTCCGAAATCGCGCACATCGAAGGCTTCGACGAGGGCACTGCGGACGAAATTCAGACGCGTGCCCGCGAATACCTCGAGAAGCAGGAAGCGGATCGCGACGCGCGCCGCCGCGAGCTGGGTGTCGCCGATGAGATCGCCAAGGTGCAGGGCGTCACCACTGCGATGATGGTTGCGATGGGCGAAAACGGCGTCAAGACGCTCGAGGACCTTGCGGACTGCGCCACCGACGATCTCGTCGGCTGGACCGAGCGCAAGAAGGAAAAGGATGCCGAGCCCGTACGCCATAAGGGCGTGCTGGAAGGCTTCGACGTGGGCCGCAAAGAGGCCGAGGAAATGATCATGTCGGCGCGAGTTCTCGCCGGCTGGATCACGGCGGAGGAGCTCGAGCCTCCGGCGGCCGAGGGCGAAGAAGACGTTGCCGAGGGTGAAGAAGAGCCCGCCGGCGACGAAGCCGCCGCCCAAGGCTGATCGGACAATGTCGGCGAAAGGAGCAGAAGATTGGGTGTCACGGCGCTTGAAGATGCGGATGACGATGACGTGCGGCGCTCTGCGCGCCGCTGCGTCGTCACGCGTCGCGAGCTGGCGCCCGACGACCTGATCCGCTTCGTCGCCGATCCCTCCGGCACCATCGTTCCCGATATCACCCGCAAACTGCCGGGGCGCGGCGTGTGGGTGTCGGGAGAGCGTGCCACGGTCGAGAAAGCCGTTAAAACCAATGCCTTCGCCAAGGGACTGAAGCGGCAGGTGAACGTGCCGGCGGACTTGCCGGATCGGATCGAATGCCTATTTGTAGACCGTCTCCTCAACGCCCTGTCGCTAGCCAACAAAGCGGGCCTCGTCGTTACCGGGGCCGAGAAGGTCGAGAAGCTTCTCGACGGCGGACGGGCCGCGGTGCTTTTGCACGGGGCGGACGGAAGTGCCGAGGGGCGGCGGAAGCTCAGCGCCAAGTTCGCGGCCATTCAACGGGATAAGGATAAGCCCGCGCCTATTGTTGATTGGCTCACCATCGAACAATTGAGCTTGGCCATGGGCCGGTCAAATGTGGTACATGCTGGCCTCATACAAGGCGGAGCCACGAAAAGGTTTCTCGGCCAGGCCGAGCGCTTGAGGCGCTATCGGTCTGGCATTAGCGCATCCTGAAGGCAGGGTGCGGATCTTCGGAGTTGAACGAGCACAGCATGACAGAGACCAAGGACACCACCGACAAGACTCTCCGCGGAGGCGCGCGCAAGCCGTTGTCGCTGCAGCGGACGGTCGAGAGCGGCCATGTCCGGCAGAATTTCAGCCACGGCCGTTCGAAGTCTGTGGTCGTCGAAAAGCGCAAGACGCGCAAGCTTGCCGGTCCGGCTGGCGCCGAATCCGAAACCAGCAGCGCCGCGCCCGCAGCGGAGCAGCCCACGCCGCGCCGTCCGGGACGGCCCGAGTCCGCTGCGGTTGCCGAGCGTTCGCCTGCCCCCGGCCGGGGCCTTTCCGATGAGGAGCGCGATGCCCGTGCGCGCGCTCTCGCCGCTGCACGCCAGCGCGATGACATCGAGCGCATCGAAGCGAAGGAGCGTGCCGAGAAGGCCGCTGCTCTCGCCGCTGCCGCACCTCCTCCTCCGCCGCCGGCTCCCGAGCCCGCCGCAGCAGCGCCGGCACCGGCTGCCCCAGTGAGCGAGCCGCGGCCCGCGCCGTCTGCACGCGCTCCGGAAACGCGCGGTCCGGCTCCGTCGCCGGCGCCGACGCACGCGCGCGGTCCGCGCAGCCACGATGGTCCGCCGCGCCAGCGCACGACGTACAATCCTGCGCTGCAGCCGCGTGAAGGCGGACGCCCGCGCGAGATCGACATCCCTGTTCCTTCGCGTGCGAAGCCCGAGCCGGAAGCGCCCGTCAAGCGCGCGGTCCGTGCCCCGCAGGTGAGCGATGACGAGGACAACCGTCCCAAGGGCGGTCCGCGCAAGCCCGGGCCGACCCGCACGCCGACTCCGAAGCCGGATGAGAAGCGCGAGCGCGTCAAGCTAACGATCAACAACGCCTTCGACGAGAAGCAGCGCGAACGCTCGCTTGCCTCGCTGCGCCGCAAGCGTGAGCGCGAGAAGATGAAGGCGATGGGCATCTCGCAGTCGCGCGAGAAGATCGTCCGCGAGGTGGTGATCCCGGAAGTGATTACCATTCAGGAGCTCGCCAACCGCATGACCGAGCGCGCCGTCGACGTCATCAAGTACCTGATGAAAGAAGGCGCGATGCACAAGATCAACGACGTGATCGACGCCGATACGGCCGAGCTCATCGTGCAGGAATTCGGTCATACGCCGCGCCGTGTGTCGGAGGCGGACGTCGAGACCGGGTTCATCGGCGAGAAGGATGACGAGGGCGAGCTCGCAGGGCGTGCGCCGGTCGTCACGATCATGGGTCACGTCGACCACGGCAAGACGTCGCTGCTCGATGCGATCCGACAGGCCAACGTCGTCTCCGGCGAAGCCGGCGGCATCACGCAGCACATCGGCGCCTACCAGGTGACGACGCCGGCGGGCGAAAAGGTCACGTTCATCGATACCCCGGGCCACGAGGCGTTCACCGCCATGCGTGCGCGCGGCGCCAAGGTGACGGACATCGTCGTGCTCGTTGTCGCGGCCGACGACGGCGTCATGCCGCAGACGGTCGAGGCCATCAATCACGCGAAGGCCGCGGGCGTGCCGATCATCGTCGCGATCAACAAGATCGATAAGCCGCAGGCCGATCCCAACCGCGTTCGCACGGAGCTGCTACAGCACGAGATCGTCGTTGAAAGCATGTCGGGCGAAACGCTCGATGTGCCGGTATCGGCGCTGAAGCGCACGAACCTCGACAAGCTGCTGGAGTCGATCCATCTGCAGGCGGAAATTCTCGATCTCAAGGCCAATCCGAACCGTTCGGCGGAAGGCATCGTGGTCGAGGCAAAGCTGGAGCGCGGCCGTGGTCCGGTGGGCACCGTGCTCGTGCAGCGCGGTACGCTGAAGGTCGGCGACATCGTCGTGGCGGGCACCGCCTGGGGCCGCGTGCGTGCGCTCATCGACGATCGCGGCGCGAACACGACTTCCGCGGGGCCTTCGGTGCCGGTGGAAATCCTCGGCTTCGATTCCGCGCCTGAGGCGGGCGACCAGTTCGCGGTCGTCGAGAACGAGGGCCGCGCCCGCGAGATCACCGACTACCGCGTGCGCAAGCGTCGCGATGCGCTTGGCTCGGCCGGTTCCTCACGCACCCTCGAGCAGATGATGCAGCAGCTCAAGGAGGCTGGCCGCAAGGACTTCACGCTGCTCGTCAAGGGCGACGTGCAGGGTTCGGTGGAAGCCATCGCCGGGTCGCTGCGCAAGCTCTCGACGGACGAGGTCGGGGCGCAGATCGTGCATTCGGGCGTCGGCGGCATCACGGAATCGGACGTTGCTCTCGCCAGCGCGTCGAAGGCCGTCATCGTCGGCTTCAACGTGCGTGCAAACGCACAGGCGAAGGCGCTTGCCGAGCGCGACGGTATCGAGATCCGCTACTACAACATCATCTACGACCTGATCGATGACGTGAAAGCGGCGATGTCGGGCCTCCTGGCGCCGACGATCCGCGAGATCTACCTCGGCAAGGCGGAAATCTTGGAGGTCTTCAACATCACCAAGACCGGCAAGGTCGCCGGTTGCCGCGTGACGGAAGGCAAGGTCGAGCGCGGTGCCAAGGTGCGCCTGATCCGCGACGACGTCGTCATCCACGAAGGCACGCTGTCGACCCTGAAGCGCTTCAAGGACGAAGTGAAGGAAGTCCCGGCCGGTCAGGAATGCGGTATGGCATTCGCCAACTACCAGGACATCCGTCCGGGCGACAACATCGAGTGCTTCAACGTCGAGACGGTGACGCGCAGCCTCTAACCGCTCGCGGGCGATGGGCCGTTCGCCACATGGCGAACGGCGCCCTTCGCAGATCCGGGCTCGCCGCGGGGCACTTGCTCCCTCGGCCGCCGAGGCTGGGCTATTTTACGAATCGATGCCATGAGGCGGTCCGATCCCGCTCTGGCAGATGGATAGAATTCCGTGACGAGATCAAAGAAATCGGGAGGCTCTGCGCCTCCAACACAGCGCCAGCTCCGCGTCGGCGAGCTGATCCGCCACAAGCTTGCCGAGATGCTCTCGCGCAGCGAGGTGCATGACGACATCATCGCTGCACACGTCGTCACCATTCCCGAAGTGCGGCTGTCGCCGGACCTGAAGCTTGCGACCGTCTACGTGGTGACGCTCGGAGACACCGGCACCGAGGCGGTGATCGAAGCGCTCAACCGCAACAAGAAATATATCCGCGGGGAAGTCGCCAGGACCGTGAACCTGAAGTTCGCGCCCGATCTGCGCTTCCGCCGCGATGAGACCTTCGACGAGGCGAGCCGCATCGATGCGCTGCTCGCGAGCCCGAAGGTTCGCCAGGACATCGACAAGGACTGATCGCGCCCATGGCCCGACGCAAAAAAGGCAACCCGGTGCATGGCTGGGTGGTTCTCGATAAGCCCATCGGCATGACCTCGACACAGGCGGTCGGCGCGGTGCGAAGACTGTTCGGCGCGCAGAAGGCAGGGCACGCCGGCACCCTCGATCCGCTGGCGACGGGCATCCTGCCGATCGCGCTCGGAGAGGCGACGAAGACAGTGCCGTTTGCGGTCGATGGGGAAAAATCCTATCGCTTCACGGTACGCTTCGGCGTCGAGACGGATACGGACGATGCGGAAGGCAAGGTCGTGCGCACTTGCGATGTGCTGCCGACCGCCGAAGACATCGAGGATGTCCTCGAAGACTTCATGGGCGAGATCAGCCAGGTGCCGCCGGCGTTCTCGGCCATCAAAATCGACGGCAACCGCGCCTATGACCTTGCGCGCAGCGGCGAGGAGGTGGTTCTGGAGCCGCGCACGGTGCTCATCGAGGAGCTGCGTCTCATCGATATGCCGGATGCCGCCACCGCGGTTCTGGAGGCCGATTGCGGCAAGGGGACCTATGTGCGCGCGCTCGCCCGTGACATCGGGCGCGAGCTCGGCAGCGCGGGGCATGTCATCGCTCTGCGGCGCACCCGGGTCGGGCCGTTCTACGAGGATGCCTCCGTGCCGCTCGCCGTGCTCTCCGAGGCCGCCGAAGCGGGCGACATCGACCGCTATCTGCGGCCCGTGGAGGCGGCGCTGGACGATATTCCGGCTCTGAGCGTCGGCCCGAACGATGCTGCGAGCCTGTCCCGCGGGCAGGCGGTGCTGGTCCGTGGCCGGGATGCGCCGGTTCTCAGCGGTGCGGCATGGGTGCACTTCAAGGGCCGCATTCTCGCTCTGGGCGAGCTGGAAAAGGGGGCTTTCCGGCCGACGCGGGTGTTCAATTTCGGCTGACCGTCCGATTCCCGGCACGCCCATGCAACCTTCGGTTAACGACAGAAGCGTCTTTTCGCGGCCGATTTGTGCTCGCCGGGCTGGCCTGCTCGTGTATAAGACGGCCACCGATTGCGACCCTGCTGGACGACATCCCGGCTGTGGCCGCATCCCGAGGGTTGGGCCCTCATTTTCCACCTTCATCAAGAAAGGATGCCCGATGTCGATTACGCCAGAGCGCAAGAGCGCGCTCATCAAAGAGAATGCCACGAAGGCCAACGATACCGGTTCGCCCGAGGTGCAGATCGCGATCCTCACTGAGCGCATCAACCATCTCACCGAGCACTTCAAGCTGCACAAGAAAGACAACCACTCGCGTCGCGGCCTTCTGAAGATGGTCGGCCAGCGCCGTCAGCTCCTCGATTACGTGAAGCGCAAGAATCAGCAGCGCTATCAGAACATCATCGAGAAGCTCGGCATCCGCCGCTGAGGAGACTTGCGGATGGCCGCTGTCCCCTAACTCCGGTCATCCGCTGCATCCCTGGACCCGCCGCTCCGAATGGAGCGCGCACACGGTTCCAGGGATTTGTTTTATTGCACCTTCGTTCGGAAAACCGGTTGCCGCTTTTCCGGCGGGTGCTCTTAGGAGGCTTTGAGCCTCTCACCCCGGCAGGGCCGGGGGCAGCGCTGTCGGCAATCCGGTCGGCCGCGCAACGTTACGAGACGAAAGAAAGACAACCATCATGTTTGATATCCATCGTGTGGAAATTGACTGGGGCGGACGCAAGCTGACGCTCGAGACCGGGCGCATGGCGCGCCAGGCCGACGCTGCGGTCTATGCCCAGTACGGCGAGACCAGCGTGCTCGCCACCGTCGTCGCCGCGAAATCCCCCAAGCCCGGCATCGACTTTTTCCCGCTCACCGTGAACTACCAGGAGAAGACCTACGCTGCGGGCAAGATCCCCGGCGGCTTCTTCAAGCGTGAAGGCCGTCCCTCCGAAAAGGAGACGCTCACGTCGCGCCTCATCGACCGGCCGATCCGTCCCCTCTTCGTCGAGGGCTTCAAGAACGAGACGCAGGTCGTCGTCACCGTGCTGTCGCACGACATGGAAAATGATCCCGACATCCTGGCGCTGGTTGCCGCTTCCGCAGCGCTGACGCTTTCGGGCGTGCCGTTCCTCGGCCCCATCGGCGCAGCGCGCGTCGGTCTCATCGGCGGCGAGTTCGTGCTCAACCCGATGATCGACGAGATGGCCGAGACGTCGCTCGACCTCGTCGTCGCCGGCACGCAGGACGCGGTGATGATGGTCGAGTCGGAGGCCAAGGAGCTTCCCGAGACGCAGATGCTGGAAGCGGTGATGTTCGGTCACCGTCACTTCCAGCCCGTCATCCAGGCGATCATCAAGCTCGCCGAAAAGGCGGCCAAGGAGCCGTGGGACATCCAGCTTCCAGACGCCAGCAAGTATACCGCCAAGGTGCGCGAGCTTGCCGAGGCCGACCTGCGCGCCGCCTTCTCCACGAAGGAGAAGCAGAAGCGCTACGAGTTGAAGGATCTCGCCAAGGCGAAGGTCAAGGCGGGCATCGAGCTTCCCGATGATCCCAGCGAGCACGTGCTCCTCTCCGATACCTTCAAGGCGCTCGAGAGCGAGATCGTACGCGGCGACATCGTCAAGACCGGCCGCCGTATCGATGGCCGCGATCTGAAGACGGTGCGCCCCATCGTTTCGGATGTGCATGTTCTGCCGCGGACGCATGGCTCGGCGCTGTTCACGCGCGGCGAGACACAGGCACTCGTCGTTGCAACGCTCGGCACCGGCGAGGACGAACAGTTCGTCGATGCGCTGGAGGGCACGCGCAAAGAGCGCTTCATGCTGCACTACAACTTCCCGCCCTACTCGGTGGGTGAGACGGGCCGCATGGGCTCGCCGGGCCGCCGCGAGATCGGTCACGGCAAGCTCGCCTGGCGCGCTCTGCATCCGATCATGCCGAGCCAGGAGGAGTTCCCCTACACGATCCGTCTCGTTTCGGAGATCACCGAATCGAACGGTTCTTCGTCGATGGCGACGGTGTGCGGCGGCTCGCTCGCCCTCATGGACGCCGGCGTGCCGCTGAAGTCGCCGGTGGCGGGCATCGCCATGGGGCTCATCAAGGAAGGCGACGACTTCGCCGTGCTGTCGGACATCCTCGGCGACGAGGATCATCTCGGCGACATGGACTTCAAGGTGGCCGGAACAGAGAATGGTGTCACCTCGCTGCAGATGGACATCAAGATCACGGGCATCACCGAAGAGATCATGCGGGTTGCGCTCGATCAGGCGCGCGAAGGCCGCATGCACATCCTCGGCGAGATGGCGAAAGCGCTCGGCACGGCTCGCACCGAGCTGGGTGAGCACGCCCCGCGCATCGAGACCATCAAGATCCCGACCGACAAGATCCGCGAAGTGATCGGCTCGGGCGGCTCCGTCATCCGCGAGATCGTTGCGGAGAGTGGTGCGAAGATCGACATCGACGACGACGGTACCGTGAAGGTCGCCGCCGCGAAGCGCGAGTCGATCGAAGCCGCCTTGAAGCGCATCAAGGAGATCGCCTCGGAGCCGGAAGTCGGCACGATCTACAAGGGTAAGGTCGTCAAGATCATGGACTTCGGTGCCTTTGTGAACTTCTTCGGGGCGAAGGACGGCCTCGTTCACATCTCGCAGCTGGCGCCGGGGCGTCCGGCAACGGTTGGCGAAGTGGTGAAGGAAGGCCAGGAAGTCTACGTGAAGCTTCTCGGCTTCGACGAGCGTGGCAAGACGCGCCTCTCCATGAAGATCATCGACCAGACGACGGGCCAGGAGATTCCGCGCGCCGAAGGCGAGGAGCCGGAGCAGGAGTTCTCGGCATCGCGTCCGCCGCGCCGTGACCGCGAAGGCGGTGGCGGACGCCCTCCGCGCCGCAACCGCGACGCTGGCTGATATTCCCGCATCACGAATAGAAAGCCGCCGGAGAGATCCGGCGGCTTTTTTGTTTGGCTGAGGGTGACGCAAAGCGCGGCGGCGCGGGTGTCGCGGACGCAAAACGCAGCAGCGACGACGCCAGGCGGCTTTACCTGCAACTTACGCCCTGGCTGAGCGCGTGTGCGCCGGAGTATAGCCGAGACCGCGGGGCGTCTGCGTCCGCCCAGGCGGTTGCCGTCAGTGGTCGCCCTGGATCAGCTCGAACGATTTCAAATGGTGCGATTGCGTGAGCCCTTCGACGAGCGCCCGTGGTGGCGCATCGCGGCTCTGTCCCGACCAGCGCACCTCGAACGTCAGCAGGCGCGCTCCGCTCCTCAGCTCCCGTTGCCGGATGAAGCGGTGGTCGTATTGGTCGAGTACGGCGGGCATGTCGCCCATCGCGGACGCGCCGGGAGATGTCTCAACGGTCACCCTCGCGCGCTGGATACGGCTGAGCCGCAGGTCTACGGCCTTCAAGACCCAAAGCGTTATCATTACGAGGGCCGTCGCGGCGCATCCCAGGATCAGCTGGCCGCCGCCCATGCAGAGGCCGATCACGGTCACGACCCATAGCGTGGCGGCGGTGGTCACGCCTTTAATGCTTGCGCCGTAGCGCAAGATGGCGCCGCCGCCGATGAAGCCGACGCCGGTCAGGATGCCGAGTGGGAGGCGCATCAAATCCATGACGGCAAACGAGGAAGGCGTCTTGCCGTCGACCGGCAACAGGATGTTGGTCTGGATCATGGCGACGGCGGCGGCGAGACCGACAAGCATTGTCGTTCTCAGTCCTGCAGGGTGTCCCCGCATCTCGCGATCGAGGCCGATCAAACCGCATGCCAGGAATGTCAGCAGGAGACGCAGACCGATGTCGAGGTATGTCGGATATAGAGGCATCTGAGACGGCTCAAGGACTCCCGTGCGCTTCTCGGCGTGCCCAATTCCGTGCTGGCTCGTTCGTTCCGCTGATCAGCTCCGCGCTCGTCTCGCTTAATGCCCGTAGCTGCGATTTGAGGAGATCATAGCAGGACGCAAATATAAATCGCGTTAATCCGTAATACTTCTAGGCTCTTAGGAGCGCAGGGCGGGCTGTTGCTTAGGTTGCCGCCGACGACCGGTGCTTGCAAGGCTCGGCGGCGCAGGTGCAACTCGCGTGCAGGGCGATGGCGCGGCTGCGGCGGGAAGACCTTACCGCATCGGGGCAGCGAATGTCTTCCATCGGGCGCGTGTCCGTTATTCGACGAGCAGCGAACTCTCGATCGGCGATACGCTCGAAACCATGCGCCAGAAGGTGATCATGCGCGCTGCATCATGGAACTCTTCCAAGCGCGCGATCTTGTTGTCGCGATACGTCACGAGCTGCCGATAGGATCCGACGAGCGTATGGGACGTCATCCGGTGGCGGATGAAGCATTCGACAGTCGCGCGCGCCACACCGTCCCTGAAGCGGAAATAGTCAGTGACGGAAATGCCCTCGGCGACTTTGTTGATCTCGAGCAGCATCTCGCGCAGCGCCTGGCGCCCGTTGATCTGGAGCGGACCGCCGTCGGCTCCGCCGGTATTGCAAACGTAGGTGAGATCCTCGACGTAGAAGCTCAGCGAGCCATCGATGTCGCCGCAACTCCAAGCGGCGTGCGCGCTATCAAGTATTTCCCGTGCCTCGTATTCGTTCAGCTCCATTCCACTGCCCCTCCCACTGGCAGCCGTCGCCTCAGGAAATCGAAACCAGTGTTGGCCCTCGTTGAAATCTTCGCCTTGATCTGTGTCGCCTGCGGCATGCTCACGTAAGCGCGCACGACGGGTGGCCGATGCTCAAATCGCGCGAAGAATTTCGTGCCTAGGTTGTATCTCTTGGCGTTCGATATCCACACTCAGTCTCAGGCAACAAACATCCGATAACAGAACATGGTGACCCGGCCTAGTGTCTTCGAACAAATCCCCGAAGTAATAACCGCCTGATATTTCATCGTACGATTAGCATTCAGCGCGTTTGTTCTCTGAAGACGATTGTACGGGGAGAGGGATGTTGCGTATCCGCTAGGCCGCATCAATTTCGGTTACGTCACTAACCTGAGGTGGTAATGCGGCGCTGGCGTCCGCGTGTGGCCAAAGGGCCTCGGCGCTGCGCCGGGAGCCGGAGCCTTCGACCGACACATCGGTGAATCCGGCGGCCTCGAGCCGCGCCGCGATCAGGTCGTTGCCGGCAAAGCTCTCGAGAAGGCCAAGCGAGATGGTCGCCCGGTAGCGCTGTCCCTGCCGCACGGTGAAAGTCGTCAATGGCTGCTCCTTTGGGTGTTCGGTCGGTTGCGTGTCCATACTTTGCCATGCCGGGGGACCGCGTGGACGATGTGTGCCGCCGCGCCCGTTTCTGACATGAGTCAGGGGGTAAACGTATCCGTGGCGGGAGGCGCCGCGCCGTCATGGGGCTGCCGAGGTTTGGACATGGCGCAAGCCTATGGCGGTCCAAACGAAAATGTGAGCCACGATGCTGGTGCGTTTTGCGCGTGGGCTCTCCCCGCAGGGTGCATTGCGCCGAATTCGCGCCGCCCGCGCACCTCGTCCCGCGCAGCTACCCCTTGCCCTTCGCCTCGCTATGAACGATCTCTGTCACTTCCTTTAACCATGGGCGATAATGGCTTTCGGGCCACCCCTCGCAGGGAAAGCAACTTTAAGCAGCGACGCGACACAGTGCAGTCTTTCCCCGTATCCTTGGTCCCAGTAGCGGTTGGCCGCGCAAGCGTCCTCTAGAAGAAGTGCCCAATGAAGATCGTCATCGCCCCTGATTCCTTCAAAGAAAACCTCACGTCCCTGGAAGTGGCGAGCGAGATCGAGACGGGCCTCAAGCGGGTCTGGCCGAACGCGACCTACGTCAAAGTGCCGATGGCCGATGGCGGCGAGGGCACCGTGCAATCGCTGGTCGACGCCACCGGCGGCGAGATCATCAAGGTCGAGGTCTCCGGCCCCATGGGCGGACGCGTCCTTGCCTCCTACGGTCTCCTCGGCGGCGGCAAGACGGCCGTGATCGAGATGGCGGAGGCCTCGGGCCTGCCACTGGTGCCGAAGGATCAGCGCAATCCCCTGCTGGCGACCACGTTCGGCACGGGAGAGCTCATCGCCGATGCGATCAACCGCGGCGTCGAGGAGATCATCCTGGGCATCGGCGGCTCGGCGACGAACGACGGCGGTGCCGGCTTGGCCCAGGCGCTGGGCGTGCGCTTCATCAATTTCGGGGGCGCGCTCATCCCTGATCTCATCGCGGGTGGCCACCTCGACAAGGTGCAGGCCGTCGACATGGATCATGTGCATCCAGGCCTCGCCAAGACGCACATCAGCGTTGCCTGCGATGTCACCAATCCGCTGTGCGGCGAGAAGGGCGCTTCGCGCGTCTATGGTCCGCAGAAGGGCGCAACGCCCGAGATGATCGAGCAGCTCGACCGGAACCTCGCCCACTTCGCCCAGGTCATCAAACGCTCGATCAGCGTCGATGTGGCTGACCGGCCCGGCGCTGGAGCGGGCGGCGGCATCGGTGCAGGCCTGATGGCGTTCACCAATTCCACGCTGAAGCGGGGTGTGGAGCTCGTCGTAGCGGCGACGCGCCTCGAAGATCATATGAAGGGCGCAGCGCTCGCCTTCACCGGCGAAGGGCGTGTGGACTTCCAGACCGCATTCGGCAAGACGCCGTCGGGGGTCGCTGCGGCCGCGCGCAAGTTTGGCGTTCCCGTTGTCGCCATCGGCGGCGGTCTCGCGGACGATGCGGGCGGCGTGTTTGCCCACGGGATCGACGGCCTCGAGACGGCAACGCCGAACGCGATGCCGCTCGACGTCGCGATCGGGAAGTCGCGCCAGTACCTGCAGGATGCCGCCGAGCGCGCGGCCCGTCTCATCGTCATCGGTCAGCGTATGAAGAGGTGACCGGCGGTCACCGGCGATGCGACTGCGCTAGGCAGGAGGCGTACTGCGCGAAGGAGCGGCGCTTCCTCGCCGCATCACCGCGTCGATCCTTGGCGCGTTTCTCCAGTCGAGGTAAAGCCGCTCCACCGTGCTAAGCGCGGAGCGGCTCGTATTCATGATCGTCGATCGCACCCTACGGCTGGGGGCGGCGCACTCCCATTCCCGAAACCGCGCTCAGATGATGCTTTCGGCGTAAAGCTCGGTGCGTCGATCGCGGAAGAAACCCCAGTCCGCGCGATAGCTTTCGATCTCGTCGAGATCGAAGGTGTGCACCAGCACGCCCTCGTCGTCCTTCCCGAACGCGGCGACGATCTCGCCGCGGTGGTCGGTGATGAACGAATGGCCGTAGAAACGCTGCTCGGCACCGTCGTTCTCCTCGAGCCCGATGCGGTTTGCTGCGACGATGGGCACGGCGTTGGAGACTGCGTGGCCTTGCATCGCGCGCTGCCACTGGAGGTGCGTGTCGAGGCTCGCGTCATAGGGTTCCGAGCCGATCGCAGTCGGATAGAACAGCACCTCGCCACCGGCGAGCGCCATGGCCCGGGCACACTCGGGGAACCACTGATCCCAGCAGATACCGACGCCGATGTTGCCGGCGCGGGTTTCCCACGCCTTGAAGCCGGTGTCGCCGGGACGGAAGTAATACTTCTCCTGGTAGCCGGGGCCATCGGGAATGTGGCTCTTGCGGTAGACCCCGAGAATCGACCCGTCGGCATCGGCGATGGCGATGCTGTTGTAATAGCGGGGGCCGTCCTTCTCGAAGAACGAGATCGGGATGACGACGCCGAGTTCTCCGGCGAGCTTGCGCATGGCAATCACGCACGGATGCTCTTCTGTTGCGAACGCGGTCTCGAACCACTTGGGGTTCTGGCGCGTGCAGAAATAGATGCCCTGGAACAGCTCCGGCGGCAGCACGACCTGGGCGCCGCGGCGCGCGGCCTCGCGCACGAAGCCTTCCGTGCGTGCGATGTTGTCGGCCATGTCGTTGCGGAACGCCGTCTGGATGGCGGCGACGGTGATGGTGCGGTTCGACATCTATCGGGGTTCCTGCTGGGTTATGCAGTGGAAGGAGCCGCCGCCGGCGGTGCCGCAGCCGAGCAGCCCTTTGGACGGCACGCCGATCACCTTGTGATCGGGGAACACGGCCTGCAATCCGGCAATCGCCGACTTTTCGCTCAGGGTGCCGTAAACCGGCACGATGACGAGGCCATTCGCGATGATGAAGTTCATATGTGACGCGGGGGAGATTTCGCCAAGGGCGTTGCGATAGAGGCCGACGCCGGAAATGCGCGTCACTTCGAGCTGACGTCCGCATGCATCCGTCGCCGCCTCAAGGGTCGCGGCGATCGCTTCCAGCGTCTCGCGGTTCGGGTCATCGGGGCCGGCCGGGGCCTGGCACACGACGCGGCCAGGGCCGACGAAACGGGCGATGTTATCGATGTGCCCGTCGGTGTGGTCGTTCTTCAGGCCCTCATCGATCCAGATGATGCGGCGGGCACCGAAAGCTTCCGTCAGCGCGGCTTCCGCCTGCTCCTTCGTCCAGCCGTTGCGGTTGGGATTGAGCAGGGTCTGGCGTGTCGTCAGGATCGTTCCCTCACCGTCGTGATCGACAGCGCCCCCTTCGAGAACGAATTCGAAGCGGCGGACGGGAACATCGGCAATGCGTGCGATCTCGTCGCCAACCGTCGCGTCGTCTGGAAGCTCGTACTTTCCGCCCCAACTGTTGGTGGCGAAACGCAGCGCCACGGGGCCGAGGTCCGAGCGGGCGAAGATGGGTCCGGTGTCGCGCAGCCAGATGTCACCGTAGCGGGCCGGAATGAGCTCCGCCCGGTCGCCCACGGCGGCGCGGGCCGAGGCTTCCGCTTCCGGACCGTTGACGAGCAGGCGAACGGTCGTCGTCTCGGAGAGGGCGCGCACGAGCGCGGCGACGTCGTGGCGTGGGGGCTCGAGGTCGCCGTTCCATTCGTTCGCATCGGCCGGCCAGGCCGTCCATATCGCCTTGAGCGTGGCCCACTCGGGCGGGACGGTTACGGTTGCTTCGGTGTCGTCGGGGGCCATCATCAATTCCCAGTTGCCTTCGTCCAGCGGATCAATAGCCGCCACGGGCCCCTCTGGGGAGCCACATATTGTAGCGCCGGGTTCGCCGCGCCAGGCGTGGGCGCCCAAGGGGCCGCCCCGGCGGGATGCCGGGGCCATTCGTGCCACGTCCGGCGTCCTGAGGAGGAGCTTTCGCACAGGAATAAATCTGTCCTGCTGCCATGAAGGCTTTATTTGCCGTGCGCCGAGGTTAGCGGCCCGCGCTGAAATGATCCTCATAACTCCCATCGTATCCGTCTGGAGACGCCGGTTTTCGCCGGTCGACGGTTCAATTCCGGAGGGACAAATGGTTCTAAGGTCGTCTTTGGCGCTGACGGCAGGTGTTTGCGTCAGTGCGCTGACGCTCGTCACCGGCGCGGATGCGCGCGGGTTCGGCGGCGGGCATTTCGGTGGTGGGCATTTCGGCGGTGGGTTCGGCGGCCACTTTGGCGGAATGCGGGATTTCGGCGGGGGAATGCGAGACTTCCATCCCGCCTTCCGGCCCGAGTTCCGACCGGAATTCCGCCCCGAGATGCATGCTCCGCGCATCGAGGAAGGCCGCCGTGCGGGCGAGGGGCGCCACGATGTGGAAGAGCGTCACGACCGTGCCGGCCGCGACCACGACGTGGAGCGGCAGCGTGCCGAACACGACCGCGCCGACGACCGTCGCGACGAACGGAGAGCGGATGACAGGCATCACGACGGTCGGCGCCCCGATGACCATGCTGCTCATCCCGACGCGCGCGAGCAGGCCGATGACCACCACGGCGTGGACGATCGCAATTTCGACCACCGCGATGATCTTGCGCAGCACTGGAACAACCTGCGCCAGCCCGTGAACGTCGGCCGCTGGGATCACAATGGCTTCTGGAACAACGACTGGCACGCGCGCAATTTCAACTGCTACAACTGCCGCTGGGGGTGGGTCGGTCCGGTGTTCTGGCCATTCGCGCTCGGCGACATGTGGTCTTTCGCCTGGTGGCCCTACGCAGATACGGCGCCGTTCTGGAACTACAATGTCGATTACATCATGGGCGGTCTGTTCTGGCCCAACGGCGCCTATGCCTGGCCGAGCGGCGGCTACGGCGCGACGGCTTGGACGCAGACGGATAACAGCTACACCTACGCGCGCACGTCACATCAGGACATCTACAGCGCCGGGCCAGCGGACAGCAGTGCCGCTGCGGCGTCGAAATCAGCGGCGGCTGGCTCGGCCGCGGACGATAGCGAGAGCGCAAGCCTCGGCACCTGCAGCGGCTATGCTCCGGGCGTCACAAACCTGCCCATCGACCGTATCGAGGCGAGCGTGAAGCCGATGGGCGCCCAGCTCGCCGACCTCAAGGCCCTGCAGATGGCTTCCGGCAAGGCCGAGAGCATTCTCGGCAACTCGTGTCCGATCTCGCCACCGCTGACGCCGGTGGGCCGGCTCGATGCGCTGCAGAAGCGCCTCGACGCGATGGTGCAGGGGCTCGATCTGGTGCGCGGCCCGCTTGCGAAGTTCGACGGCTCGCTTTCGGCAGAGCAGCGCAAGCAGCTCGATGCGCTGGGCGGTGGCAAGGGTTCCCAGGCTGCCAAGCTGTGCGCCTCGCGGAACGAGGAGTTCATCAACGTACCGACGCAGGAGATCATTGCCACGGTCGATCCGGACGAGAAGCAGAAGGCTGCGCTCGATCGGCTCGACAACGTGTCGGCGAAGGCGGCTGCGATGCTGCAGGCGACATGCCCGGCGCAGATCCCCGATTCCACGGCGGCGCGACTCGACGCCATGGATAAGCGGTTGAAGGCGACGGTCACGGCGATGAACGAGGTGCGGCCGGCGCTGGCGGGGTTCTATGACTCGCTCTCGGACGAGCAGAAGGCGCGCTTCAATACGATGCCGGGCCACTGAGCGGAGACGGAACGTGCGGCCGGCGGAGAAAACGCCGCCGGCCTCCTATTCGTATGTTCAGCCGAGACGTGCATGGCGCAGGCGCAGCGCATTGGCGATGACGCTGACGGACGAGAGCGCCATGGCGGCGGCGGCGATGATCGGCGAGAGCAGGATGCCGAACGCGGGGTAGAGAATGCCCGCCGCGATCGGCACGCCCGCCGCATTATAGATGAAGGCGAAGAACAGGTTCTGGCGGATGTTACTCATGACCGCTTCCGACAGCGCGCGTGCGCGCACGATGCCTTGCAGGTCGCCTTTCAGTAGCGTGACGCCTGCGCTTTCCATGGCGACATCGGTGCCGGTTCCCATCGCGACGCCCACATCGGCTGCGGCGAGAGCGGGCGCATCGTTGACGCCGTCTCCGGCCATGGCAACGATGCGGCCCTCTTTCTGCAGACGCTCGACGACGGCGCTTTTCTGATCGGGAAGAACTTCTGCCTCGACCTCGGTGATGCCGAGGCGGCGCGCTATGGCTTCGGCTGTGGTGCGGTTGTCGCCGGTCAGCATCACGACACGCATGCGATCGGCGCGCAGTGCATCGAGCGCCGCGCGTGTCGAGGGCTTGACGGGATCGGCGATCGCGATCACGCCGGCGACTTTGCCGTCAACGGCGAGGAAGATCGACGTTGCGCCTTCGCTGCGGAAGTTCTCCGCGGCGCTTTCGAGCGCGGCCGTGGCGATGTTCAGCTCGGCAAGGAAGCGTGGGTTGCCGAGGGTGATGCGCTTGCGCTCGACGATGCCGATCGCGCCTTTGCCGGTGGGGGAATCGAAGCCCATGACGCGTGCGAGCTCGATGCCGCGCTCCTTCGCGGCGGCGACGATGGCGTGGGCAAGCGGATGCTCGCTCGCCACCTCGACGCTCGCCGCGAGGCGCAGAACCTCTGTTTCATCGAAGCCGTCGGCGGCAACGATATTGACGACCTTGGGCTTGCCCTCGGTGAGCGTGCCCGTCTTGTCGACGACGAGCGTGTCGACCTTCTCCATGCGCTCCAGCGCCTCGGCGTTGCGGATCAGGACGCCTGCCTGGGCGCCGCGCCCGACTCCAACCATGATCGACATCGGCGTTGCGAGGCCGAGCGCGCACGGGCAGGCGATGATGAGCACGGAGACGGCGGCGATGAGCCCATAGGTGAAGCGCGGCTCGGGCCCGAAGATCGACCAGGCGGCGAAGGCGATCAGCGCAACGGCGATCACCAGCGGCACGAACCAGCCGGAGACCTGATCGGCGAGGCGCTGGATCGGCGCGCGCGAGCGCTGCGCTTCGGCGACCATCTGCACGATCTGCGAGAGCATCGTCTCGCGGCCGACCTTCTCGGCGCGCATGACGAAGGCGCCGGACTGATTGAGGGTGCCGCCAATGACATGTTCGCCTGCGCCCTTCGTCACCGGCATGGATTCGCCGGTCACCATCGATTCATCGAGCGAAGAACGCCCGTCGGTGATGACACCGTCGACGGGTACCTTCTCGCCCGGGCGCACGCGCAGACTATCGCCGGCGACGATCTCGTCGAGAGCGACGTCCTCCTCGGCGCCGCGGCTGCCGATGCGGCGGGCGGTTTTCGGCGTCAAATCGAGCAGGGCTCGGATGGCGCCCGACGTCTGCTCTCGGGCGCGCAGCTCCAGCACCTGGCCGAGCAGCACGAGTACGGTGATGACGGCGGAGGCTTCGAAATAAACCGCTACGGCGCCATCGGCCTGACGGAAGGCGTTGGGGAAGATCTGCGGCGCGAGGGTGGCGATAATGCTGTAAGTCCACGCCACGCCGGTGCCCATGGCGACGAGCGTGAACATGTTGAGGTTGCGCGTCTTGATCGACTGCCATGCGCGCTCGAAGAACGGCCAGCCGGCCCAAAGCACCACCGGTGTCGCGAGCACGAGCTGCACCCAGTTGGAGAGCGTCGGCGGGATGGCGTGGTGCCAGCCGAAGACGTGCCCGCCCATTTCCAGAACGAACACGGGAAGCGTCAGCGCAAGAGCGATCCAAAAGCGCCGCGTCATGTCGATGAGCTCGGGATTGGGGCCCTGCTCGGCGGTCACATCCAACGGTTCGAGCGCCATGCCGCAGATCGGGCAGCTGCCGGGGCCGATCTGGCGCACCTCGGGGTGCATCGGGCAGGTGTAGACAGCGCCGGGATCTACGGGCGCGGGCGGCGCGCCTTCCTTGCTGAGATACCGCTCGGGATCGCCGATGAACTTCGTGCGGCAGCCGGCGGCGCAGAAATAGTAGGTGCGCCCGGCATGTTCCGCGCGGAACTTGGCGGTGTGCGGGTCGACGTCCATGCCGCAAACGGGATCCTTCGCCATGCCGGGCGAAGCCGTCGCATGGTTATCTCCGCAGCAGCTTCCCGCCTTTGCGGGCGTTGATCCGTGACGGTCGTGGGTGTGCTCGGACATGGGGAGCTCCGGCGATTTATCTCCTTGCGATCTATACCCCCCTGGGGTATGCGTCAAGTATGCAACCACAGACCAAGACATCCTGTCTCAAACGCTTGAGCCGTATCGAAGGCCAGGTGCGCGGTGTCGCGCGCATGGTTACGGATGATCGCTACTGCATCGATGTGCTGACGCAGCTCTCGGCCATTCGCGCCGCCTTGCGCCGCGTGGAGGAGGAGGTGCTGCGCGATCACGTGGGCCATTGCGTCGAGCACGCGATCGCGAGCGGGGATGCGGAGGAACAGCGGCGCAAGGTGGCCGAACTGATGGAAGTGTTCGCACGGCGTAACGAGCGGTGACGCGCGCCCCGGCGCCAAGCGCTCGCGCGGGCGACACGGCTTCGCGGAGATCGATCGTGGAGAGCGACCGCTACAGGCGCTGGATCGCGTTATTCGTCCGAGCGCGAGAAGGTGGCCACCTCCGGCCAGAACACGCGTGCGCGCGCGCTGATCTCGGCGGGATTTTCCGCCGTGGTCAGCAGCGTGAGGGCCGCGCCATTGTTTCCGTCGAGATAGCGTGGATGCCGCGCGAGGTAGTCCTCGAGGCTGTCGGCGACGACCTCGGGCTGGGAGAGAATGCGGGTGAACGGCGGTAGATGCCGGCGGAACAGATGCTCGACCAGCGGGAAGTGCGTACAACCCAGTATAGCCCGGTGCGGGGGCATGCCGTCTGTCTGATCCAGCAGACCGCGCACGCCTTCCTCGACGAGCCGGTCGAGTTCGGCTTCAGGCGCTTCCTGCTCGATGGCGCCGGCGAGGCGGGAGCAGACCTGCTGAATGACGGTGACGCGCGGGCAGCGCTTGCGGATCTCTTCCGGGTAGACACCGGAGGTTATCGTGCGCGTGGTGCCGAACACGCCGATGACGTCGGTATTGTATTTTTGCGGATATTGAGGTGCGGAGACAGCCCATGGCGTCTGCGTCGCCGCTTCGACCGTCGGCGCCACGATGCCGAGCACGTTATGGCCGCGCCAGGGGCTGGAAGGCAGCCACGTCTGCTGCAGGTGACGGGCGGCGACGGCCGTTGCGGTGTTGCAGCCGAGCAGGACCAGCTTGCAACCCTCGGCGAACAGCGCTTCGACGCTCGCACGCGTCAGGTCGATCACCTCGGCGGACGAGCGGTCGCCATAGGGAACATGGGCGTGGTCGCCAAGATAGAGAAACGAGCTATCGGGAAAGCGGTCGACGAGTGCGCGCAGCACCGTCAACCCACCCAGCCCGGAATCGAAGACGCCGATCATGCGCGTGTGTGATCCGGCATCGTGGCGTCGTCAAGATGGCGCCGCTATTCGGCGGCTTCCGAAGGGGTGCGGCCGCCGGGCGCGTTGGATGATTCAGCGTCGAAGTGCTTCAGCGCGTCGAGGCTCGGCATTGCCACTGTGGAATAGCCGCAGTCGACGAAATGCACTTCGCCGGTCACCGCGCCGGAAAGATCGGAAAGCAGGTAGAGCGCAGAGCCGCCGACCTCGTTGAGGGTGGGCGTGCGCTTCAGCGGCGAGTGCTCTTTCTGGAAATTGAAGATGACGCGTGCATCCGAAACGCCAGCGCCCGAAAGCGTGCGCATCGGGCCGGCGGAAAGCGCGTTGACGCGGATGCCCTGCGGGCCGAGGTCGGCGGCGAGATAGCGCACGGAAGCCTCGAGCGCTGCCTTGGCGACACCCATCACGTTGTAGGAGGGCACCGACTTCGTGGCACCGCCGTAGCTGAGCGTCAGCAGCGAGCCGCCGTTCTGCATGAGCGGGATGGCGCGCTTGGCTACTTCCGTGAACGAGAAGCAGGAGATCACCATCGTGTTGGTGAAGTTCTCGCGCGTGGTGTTGACGTAGCGTCCGGACAATTCGCGCGGATCGGAGAAGGCAAGCGCGTGGACGACGAAGTCGAGGTTGCCCCAGGTTTCCTTGATGCGCGCGAATACGCGATCGACGCTGTCGAGGTCGAGAACGTTGCACGGCTCGATGATCTTGGAGCCCAGCGATTGCGCCAGCGGAAGTGCGCGGCGGCCAAAGGCGCCGTCCTGGTAGGTGAAGGCGAGCTCGGCGCCCTGTCCGGCGAGGATGCGGGCAATGCCCCAGGCGATCGAGCGTTCGTTCGCGACGCCCATGATCAGTCCGCGCTTGCCTGCCATGATGGGGCCGGGTTTGGCGAGGTCGATTGCGGTCATGGCAAATCCTGTCGTTACTCGATGACGCGGAACGGCGAATTCCGTCCGCTGCTTGATACAATTTGTATTCTCGGTGGTGCTAGGTCCGGCGGGCGGCCGAGCGTGGCGCCGTTTTAGCTCGGCAGGCGGCGGAAAACGAGGGTGGCATTAGTGCCGCCGAAGCCAAAACTGTTCGACATCACGCAATTAACATTAACATTATCGATCCGCTGACGCACGATCGGCACGTCGGCCAGCTCGGGGTCGATTTCCTCGATGTTGGCGCTTTCGCAGATGAATCCGTTGTTCATCATCAGCAGCGAGAAGATTGCCTCCTGCACGCCGACCGCTCCGAGGGAATGGCCGGTGAGCGACTTGGTGGCGGAGATCTTCGGAATATCGCTGTTGAAAACTTTTCGGATGGCCTCGATCTCGCGCAGGTCGCCGATGGGTGTGCCGGTTCCGTGCGGATTGATGTAGTCGATCTTCTCGCCGATGCCTTTGCCGTCGAGCCCCTTCAGGGCGAGCTGCATGCAGCGGACCGCGCCCTCGCCCGAGGGGGCCACCATGTCGAAGCCGTCGGACGTTGCGCCGTAGCCGACGAGTTCGCCGTAAATGCGGGCCCCACGGGCCTTCGCGTGCTCCAGCTCTTCCAGCACGACGACGCCGGCGCCGCCCGCGATCACGAAGCCATCGCGGTTCTTGTCGTAGGCGCGGCTCGCCTTGGCGGGCGTCGCGTTATACTTCGAGGACATGGCGCCCATGGCGTCGAACAGCACCGAGAGCGTCCAGTCGAGCTCCTCGCAGCCGCCGGCGAAGATGACGTCCTGCTTGCCCCACTGGATCAGCTCGGCCGCATTGCCGATGCAGTGGGCAGAGGTGGAGCAGGCGGAGGCGATCGAATAGTTGACGCCCTTGATCTGGAAGCTGGTGGCGAGCGCGGCCGAGGGGCCGGAGCACATCGCCTTCGGCACCTCGAAGGGGCCGACCTTCTTGGGATCTTTCTCCCGCGTTACGTCGGCGGCGGCGACAATCGCACGGGTCGAGGGGCCGCCGGAGCCCATGATGATGCCGGTGCGCTCGTTGACGACGTCGGATTCTTCAAGGCCGGCATCGCGGATCGCCTGATCCATCGCGACGTAGTTCCAGCCGACGCCATCGCCCATGAAGCGGCGCGGCTTGCGCGGTACCTGCGATTCCCAATCGATGTTGGGAGCACCATGGACCTGGCAACGGAATCCAAGCTCGGCGTATTTGTCGGCGCGCACAATGCCGGACCTCGCTTCGCGGAGCGAGGCGAGCACTTCCTGGCAGTTGTTCCCGATAGAGGAAACAATACCCATACCGGTGACGACGACACGTCTCATCCGCCAATCCTCTCGTGCCCGGCGTTTATGGCTGGTACCGCCGTTTTGCTCCGGCGGAAGCGAGCACGAAAAGCCATCGAGATCAAGGACTGACGGCCCCTGTCGCTTCGCCGCTCTCGAACAGGCCGACGCGCAGGTCAGTGGCCGTATAGATCACTTCTCCGTCGGCTTTCATGACACCGTCGGCGATGGCCAGCTTCAGTTTGCGCAGGATGACCCGCTTGAGGTCGACGATATATTCCACCCGGCCGACGGTCGGCACGACCATGCCGGTGAACTTTACCTCACCGACGCCAAGAGCCCTGCCTCTGCCGGGCGCCCCGAGCCAGCCCAGGAAAAAGCCCGTCATCTGCCAGAGGGCGTCGAGGCCGAGGCAGCCCGGCATGACTGGATCGCCCTGGAAATGGCATTTGAAGAACCAATCGAGATCGGGGTTGCCGGCCACCTTCAACTCGGCGGCAATCTGTCCCTTTCCGTGCTGGCCCCCCGTCTCGGAGACATGGCTGATGCGGTCGAACATGAGCATCGGAGGCAGCGGAAGCTGGGCGTTGCCCGCACCAAACAGCTCTCCGCGCCCGCAGGCGAGCAAATCCTCGTATTCAAAGCTCGTGCGGCGTTCTGTCATGATCTCCTTCGCCCAGTCATCTTGCTTGCCAGTGCCCGTGGCAGTTTGCTGTGGCAGGGGCGGTTCCTAACACAGTCATCTGGCGTTCAAAAGGGTAAGCGGCGCAGGGCTGTGGGGCGAGGCGAAGTGCGCCTGCGCTGGGTCATGCCCAATGTTGCAGGCGGGCCGACCTCTGCCTATACTATATCATTGGTGTCAGCTTGGAGCGTTCGCGCGCCGGAGTACCGGTGTAGCTCCAAAGCTGGGCGCACAACACGGTTGCAGCCCCGAAGGTGGGCGGCGCCTGGGACGGCAGACGGATGACCGACAGCACAACCGGCTCGCTTAAGGACGTTAAGCCTTCTCGCTCCGTTGCGCAGCTTCTGCGCAAGGCGGGATTGCGGCCTACGCGGCAGCGTATGGCTCTCGGCGGCCTCCTTTTCGAGGGAGAAGACCGGCACGTGAGCGCCGAATCTCTCCATGCCGAGGCCACCGCGGTGGGGCAGCACGTCTCGCTGGCGACGGTCTATAATACGCTGCATCAGTTCAAGCGCGCCGGCCTGCTCCGGGAGCTGGCCATCAACGGGGGGAAGGCCTACTTCGACACCAACACGTCGAATCACAATCACTTCTTCGACGAGGACCAGGGCGAGCTGCACGACATTCCCGGGCACGCCATCCGTGTCGACGGGGTGCCGGAGCCGCCCGAGGGCATGCGCATTACCCACATCGATGTGGTCATCCGCCTGAAGAAGGCCTGATCTCCATCAGGGTGGATGTGGCGCCATAGCCTGGTGCGCACGGCGAGACGCTTGGCGGCGCTGCGATAGGCGGCCCTATTTCAACACCTCGCCCTCGTAGACCCCCCACAGCTTTTTCTGCTCGATATAGCCTTGAAACTTATCGATGTTGACGAGGCACCAGCGCCCGTCACAGGTCGACAGGTTCGCGATCACACCCGCTTCGATCATCGCGACGGGGCGAGAGCGTTCGCTGTCGTTGCGGCGTAGGGCGACCTTCGGCGGCGCGGAGCCCGGCTTGATCTCCCACGGCAACACGAGCGCGGTGCGCCGGCCCGAGAGAAACGACTGCAGCACCCAGCCGGCGGAGCCATCCGCATCGCGCACCTGGCGCCAGCCCTCGAACTCCTTGATCACCTCGAGGGGAAGCCCGGCGCGCCGGTAGACCCACGCTGTGGGATAGTCGGTACCGGGTCCGTTACGCATATTGACGCGATCGGACTTGAGGCTGACAAACCGCGGCACGGGCAGCCCGCTGCCGCCCGGAAAGCTCGATCCGGTGCCTGCGGGCTGTGCGGTTGCGAACACAGTCGCGGCGAGGAGCCCCGCTGCAGCCATCGCCGCGCGAACCCGCCCTCGTCCCGCAGCCTGCAGCATCTTCATTTTCGCCTCGCTTTAGCCGGTATCCGGAATCGATGGATCAATGCTTAAGTGGGCCATCGCCGGCAACTTGCTTAGGTTGGAGCTGAGAGAAAATCCCGCACTTTGTCATCGCAATGGCGTTCTGTTAGACCTGCCAACGAAGCTCGTGAGAAGCTACCCCTTCCGGACCGTCTTCCCTCCTCCCTGCAAAAAATAGAGGCAACAGCGACCCCCGATGCCGAACAGCGCCCGAAAGCCAATCGTCATTGTCACGCGTAAGCTGCCTGATGTGGTCGAGACTCGCATGCGCGAGCTGTTCGATGCGCGACTAAACGTCGATGACAAGCCGCTGACGCAGAGCCAGATCGCCGAGGCACTCAAGATCGCGGACGTTCTCGTGCCGACGGTGACGGATCGCATCGATCGCGCGGTGATCTCCCAGGCCGGGCCGCAACTGCGCCTGATCGCGAACTTCGGCACGGGCGTCGACAACATCGACCTCGATACGGCGCGCAACCGCGGCATCACGGTGACGAACACGCCGGGCGTCCTCACCGAGGACACCGCCGACATGACGATGGCTCTCATCCTCGCCGTGCCGCGCCGGCTGGCGGAGGGCGCCGCCTATCTCAAAGAAAACCATGCGAACTGGATGGGCTGGTCGCCGACCTGGATGCTCGGTCACCGCATTTACGGCAAGCGCCTCGGCATCATCGGTATGGGCCGCATCGGACAGGCGGTGGCGCGGCGCGCGAAGGCGTTCGGCCTGCAAATTCACTATCACAACCGCCGCCGGCTTGGGCCGGACGTCGAGAAAGAGCTCGAGGCCACCTACTGGGAAAGCCTCGACCAGATGCTGACGCGGGTCGATATCGTTTCGGTCAACTGCCCGCATACCCCCGGGACCTATCACCTGCTATCGGCGCGGCGGCTGCGGCTGCTGAAGCCGTCGGCCTACATCGTCAATACCGCGCGCGGCGAGGTGATCGACGAGAACGAGCTGGCGCGCCTCATCGAAGCGGGCGCCATTGCGGGCGCGGGCCTCGACGTGTTCGAGAACGAGCCGGCGGTAAACCCAAAGATCCTCAACTCGGACCGGGTGGTGGCGCTGCCGCACATGAGCTCGGCGACGGTCGAGGGACGTATCGACATGGGCGAGAAGGTTATCATCAACATCAAGACGTTCCTTGATGGCCATGCGCCGCCCGACCGCGTGCACCCGGCAATGTTCTGAGACTCCGTTCTGAGGCTTCGACCGGCGGGCGCGACCGCGCCCTCGCTGAAACGCGCGAAAGAAATCAGCCCCGTTTGGCGTAATGCCAGGCGGGGTTCGTTTTTCGGAGCGGCAGTTTCTGGAATGGGCGTGTCGGGCGGTAAGGCGCTAGGGCGCCCGCGCCGTTGCGGAATCGATCCGTCCGTCGCCGCAGACGGTGGTGCGAAGCTGACAGGTGCCGCGCGCCCGGCGGTCGGCGTTGCAGCGGCTAAGGGCAAGCTGCTCGGCATCGCCGGGCGTCAGTCCGCCGCCCGAGTAGGTCACCTTGCGCTGCTTGCTGATGCTGCCGGATGCAATGGCCGCGCACACCTGGCCGCCGAAGCTCACCGCCTCGCAGTTTCCGCGCTGCATCTCGGCGCACTCGGCGCGGACTTTTTCCTCCGCCTCGAGGCGCGAGCCGATCTTCCATACGGAGAAGAACGATCCGTCCGGCGTGAAGGCGATGGCGCCGTACTCTTCGCCAATCGTGCGGGCGGAGGTGGCGGGGGCGATGGAAACCTGCGGCTGCTCCTCGGCCTGAGCGTGGGCCTCGCGGCTGAAATCGGCCAGCGGCAGCAGCGTAGCGGTAATGAGGGCAATCAACACGGGGCACAATATCCGGCTGGGGAACATGGAACCGCTATCCTCTCACGCCGCGCATGTCGAGTTGCGATTCGTCGCCGCGTGGATTGAAAGATCGGTTATCGAAGGGTTGCGGCCGCTGATGGGATTATCGGGATCCCACGCAAACGCCAGCGTCTCGAAGCGGGCGGCGAGGGCATCGTACATCAGGAGCCGGCCGGCGAGGCTGGTGCCGAGGCCCAGGATCTCCTTAAGGACCTCCGTAGCCTGGAGCGTGCCGATGACGCCTGCGACGGCTCCGAGCACGCCGACCTCGGCGCAGTTCGGGATGGTGCCCGGCGGCGGCGGCTCCGGGAACAGGCAGCGATAGCTGGGATACGGTGTTCCATCGTCGGCCGTGAGGTGGGGCTTGAAGGTGGAGACGTAGCCGTCGAACGGCCCGAGGGCGCCGAACACGAGCGTGCGCTTGGCGAAATAGCACGCGTCGGCGACGAGGTAGCGTGTTTCGGCGTTATCCGTGCCGTCGGCGACGATGTCGTAGCGCGAGATGATGTCGAGGGCGTTCGAGGCGTCGATCCGAACATCGAGGGGCTCCACGGTGACGTGCGGATTTATGCGGGAGATGGCCTCACGGGCGCTCGCAACCTTCGCCTTGCCGACCTGATCGGTGGCATGGGCGATCTGCCGCTGCAGGTTGTCGAGTGAGACGGCGTCGTCGTCGGCGATGCCGATGGTGCCGACGCCGGCGGCGGCAAGGTAAAGAGCGAGCGGCGAGCCGAGCCCGCCGGCGCCGACGAGGAGCACGCGTGCGCGCTTCAGTGCCTGCTGGCCCTGTCCGCCCACTTCCTTCAGCACGAGATGGCGCTTGTAGCGCTCGATCTCCTGGCCGGTGAGCGGCGTCGTTGGCGTTCTGTCCTGCATGGAATAAGCGTACCGCAAACCATAAAGGGCGTCAGTGGGGAAGTGGCGGACTCCGGCGCGCCGCGTCTCCCCATTCCATCAAGATGGTTACGGCTGGCGCGCAAAAAAGAAGGCCCAGCGGAATAGCCGGGCCTTCTTTTAAAGGGCGCAATGCGCAGCGCGTCGATCTTCTGGCGCAGATCAGGCGCGTTTGGTGGGATCGAGATAAAGCTCGCTGGTGTAATAGCGCTCCGCGGAGGACGGCGCGATGGTAACGATGACCTTGCCGGCATATTCGGGGCGCGCTCCCACCGCGAGCGCGGCGGCGACGTTTGCGCCCGTCGAGATGCCGCCGGGGATGCCTTCCACGCGGGCAAGCTGGCGCGCAACGTCGAAGGCCTCTTCGCTGGAGACGGTCACGACCTCGTCGATCGCCTTCGTGTCGAGCACCGAGGGGATGAAGCCTGCGCCGATACCTTGAATCTTGTGCGGGCCGCGGGGCTTGCCGGAGAGCACGGGGCTCGTCGTCGGCTCAACGGCGATGATCTTGAGATCGGGCTTGCGCGGCTTCAACGCGCGCGCAACGCCGGTGAGCGTGCCGCCGGTGCCGACGCCGATGACGATGGCATCGACGTTACCTCCTGTGTCGTTCCAGATTTCCTCCGCGGTGGTTTTTTCGTGCACCAGCGGGTTGGCCGGATTGTCGAACTGACCCGGGATAACGGCGCCGGGAATCGACTTCGCCAGCTCGTTCGCGCGTTCAACGGCCACCGGCATGCCGCCCGGTCCCGGCGTCAGCTCCAGCTCGGCGCCCAGATGCGTGAGGATCTTACGGCGCTCGAGCGACATCGTATCGGGCATGACGAGGATGAGCCGATAGCCGCGCGAAGCAGCGACGAAGGCGAGGCCGATACCCGTGTTGCCGGAGGTCGGCTCAATGAGCACCGTCTTGCCTGGGGTAATCTTTCCTTCCGCTTCCAGCACGTCGATCATCGCAACGCCGATGCGATCCTTCACCGACGACAGCGGGTTGAAGAACTCGAGCTTCAGCAGGACATCGGCTTTCACGTTCGCCGCGGCGGCCATCTTGCCGAGACGCACTAGAGGCGTATGGCCGATGGTTTCGGCAATGGAATCATAAACGCGTCCGCGCCCCCACGTCTTGGTTGCGGCAAGTGTCTTAATCTCAGTCATCTGGGGGCCTCATGTGCGGGCGGATGTTGGTGTGTTGTTGGGTGCAGTTGGGTGTGCCGAACGGGCGCGCGACGCGATTTGCGTTAACCGGCTGCAGATCTCCACGGTTGGGCGATTGATCGCCGCTGTCAAGGAGGCGGGCCGATCAGCGATTGCGGGTCCGTGCCTTGGCCGTAGCCGTTTTTTTTGGTGCTGCGGCAGGCCGGGGTATGGATTTCTTTTGCTGCGATGTTTTACGCGATGCCCCGTTCTGATTGGAGGCAGATTTTCCCGTCGAGCCAAACCCGCCCTTGCCGCGCGCCGTGCCAGATACGTCCATCACTTCGACAAGCGCGGCCCGGGTCACCGGTGCGATGACGAGCTGCGCGATGCGCTCGCCGCGCCGGATTTCGAAGGTGGCCTGTCCGAGGTTTGCGAGGACGACGCATACTTCGCCGCGATAGTCGCTGTCGATGGTGCCGGGGCTGTTCAGCACCGTCACGCCGTAGTTGAGGGCCAGCCCGGAGCGGGGGCGCACCTGGGCCTCGTACCCTTTCGGCAGCTCGATGGTGAGGCCGGTTGGGACGAGCGCGCGTGCGCCCGGCGCAAGCACCATCGGAGTGCCGGCTTCGAGGGCGGCGAGGAGGTCGAGGCCCGCGGCCCCGTCCGTCTGATAGGCGGGCAGCGGCAACTCGCCGGCGTGGGGCAGGCGCATGACGCTGACCTTCGCGCGCGCAGCCTTGGTGGCCGGTGTGCGGGGTGTCGATTTCATTCTGCGGCCGTCGCGTTGGAGCTGAGATGCTCGGCCGCGCGTGCCATCAGACGGCGCGCCACTTCATCCTTGCTGAGCGTCGGCCAGTCCTCGGTGGTGCGCGCCGTGACGAGATGCACCGTGTTGCCATCGCCGCCGAACACGCCGCGTTCCGGAGAGACGTCGTTGGCGACGATCCAGTCGGCGCCTTTCGCCTTGCGTTTGCGTGCGGCTTCGGCGGTGACGTTGCCCGTCTCGGCGGCGAAGCCAATGACGAGGGTCGGCCGTCCGCTGCGGCGTTTGCCGATGGTGGCGAGAATGTCGGGGTTCTCTGTGAGCTCGAGCGCTGGCTTTGTGCCGGCCGATTTCTTGATCTTCTCGCCGCGCGCCGATGCGGTGCGCCAGTCGGCGACGGCCGCGGCGAAGACGGCGATGTCGGCGGGAAGCGCCGCCTCGACAGCCTCCAGCATCTGCGCGGCGGTTTCTACGTGTACGACATCGGCACCCGCCGGATCGGCGAGCGTCACGGGGCCGGTGATGAGGGTGACGCGCGCGCCCAGCGTCGCCGCGGCGCGGGCGATCGCGTGGCCCTGCTTACCCGATGACCGGTTTGCGATGTAGCGCACCGGATCGATCGGCTCGTGGGTGGGCCCGCTGGTAATGAGCACATGCTTTCCGCGGAGCGGCCGTGAGGCGAGCTGATGCGGCGTTGCCCCGCGCTGCTCGGCCAGGATGCCCTCGATCGCCTCGATGATTTGCGGAACGTCCGCCAAGCGGCCCGGGCCCGTCTCATCGCGCTCCGCCATCTCGCCGATGTTCGGGCCGACGAAGCGGATGCCGTCGGCGCGAAGCTGCGCGACGTTGCGCTGCGCAGCCGGATGCAGCCACATGCGCGGATTCATGGCAGGGGCCAGCAGCACCGGCTTGTCGGTGGCCATGAGTACGGTCGAGGCGAGATCGTCGGCATGGCCGCCCGCCATCTTGGCGATGAGGTCGGCGGTGGCGGGGGCGACCACGATGAGATCGGCTTCGCGCGAAAGGCGGATGTGCCCGATCTCCTGTTCGTCGTTCAAATCGAACAGGTCGGTGAAGACGCGGCTGTTGCTCAGCGCGCCGACGGAGAGCGGCGTGATAAACTGCGTTGCCGCCCGGGTCATGACGGCGCGCACGGCGGGGCCCCGCTCGCGCAGGCGGCGGATGAGCTCAAGGCATTTATAGGCGGCAATGCCGCCGCCGATGATCAGCAGAATACGCCGTTGTTTCACGTGGGACGCTCGCTAGGGCAATGGGTTAAAGCTAGCATACTCGACGATCTAAAGGGGTTAAGCGGGTTCGGCTGCATCGGAGCGTCTAGCTCTGGCATGTCCCTTGCGAAGCTAAAGGGGTGCGAATTGCCTCGCAAAGGCCCCCTTTGGGGTGATCTGAACGGTGCGGAGGGTGTTCCGCCATAGGCCGGTGGATGGCTCCCCGAGGATCTGCTGCTAAGGAAATCACATGGTACGCGCCAAGGCCGCCGTTACTGCCGGGATTTTTGCCGCGCTCATCGCGCTCGCGTCAGGGGCGACGGGTGCCCTTGCGACGGTTGACGATCCGACCGTCGATTGCCTCAGCGATGACAACCAGCGCCGCCTCAGCGGCTGCTCCACGCTGCTCAATACGCCAGGTCTGCCCAAGAGCGAGCGCAGCATGGCCCTCAGCATGCGGGCGCTGGCTTATTCGCTGCTGGGCATGTTCGACAAGGCACTGGCGGACTATGACGAAGCCCTCACCATTACGCCCGATTTTCCCCTCGCGCTCAACAACCGCGCCTGGTCGTATTTCAAGCTCGGGCGTCCGGCGGACGGCATCGGCGATGTGGAGCGTGCGCTGCAGCTTTCGCCGGGCAGTCCCTATGCCCTTGATACGCGTGCGCATATTCGCCAATCCATGGGGGACGCGAACGCCGCGTTCGAGGACTACGATCTGGCGATGCGTGCGGGCGGCGCCAACATCGTGAAGATGTATCAGTGCGGGTTGCGGGCGCAGGGTCTCTACTTCGGCGCTGTCGACGGCGTCTATACGCCGGGGTTGCAGCAGGCGATGCGCACGTGCTCGGGAAACCGGCAGTGCGACCCGCTCCCGTCCGATTCCGAATGCCGGCCTGAGGTGTCGTAAGCGGAAGGTGCGTTGCGGCTCCAACACACGCTCATAAATTACTGTAGTAAATCGGAAATTCGTCCCCAGGCTTCAGCTTGACGCGGTTCTCGGGCTCGCACATGGTGCCGGGGCCGACGAATCTCGGACCATTCTGTCGGCCATCGCAAAGACATAAGGTCCAAGTCTAGGGAGAGGATCCCAGGGGCGGGGGGATGCGGGAGCGTGTCGCCCCGCCTTTTCGTTTATACGCATCCACGTGTTTATGCCCGCCCCCGACAGGGCGCTCCGGCTATGCGAGCCTCGCCACGAGGCTGTCGCAAAGGGCAATGAGTTTGGGGCTTCGGCGAGGAGCGCCGCGGATGCGATGGGGGATGTGCGGTGCCGGATCAATCACCACCGGAGAGCGATGCCGTTGGCCGCGAACTCGGCGCACGGGGCCGGCAAGTGCGCTTGCCGATCGTTGCGCTCGCTGCCGGTGCGTTTCTCGCATTCGCCGTGCCGCGCTTCGTGCAGCCGCTCAACCTCGTCGATGTGCTCGCCTTCCCCTTTGGCTATTACATGGCGGCCCAGGGAATCCTTGTGGGCTTCCTGACCATCGGCATTATTTCGGCGTGCTGGCATAACCGTCGCGAAGGACGCGACACGAAGGTTTCCTGAAATGGCGTGGGATGCGCCAGTGGCGCGCCGGGCCACTTCTCTCGCGTTCGCGGGGCTCACGCTCGCGGCGGTGCTCGGCGTTGCGGGGTTGGTTTTTCTCGGTCAGTTCGGCGTCCCCACTCCTCTCGCCGACGGCGGCTATTGGGCGCTCGGCGTCCTGCTGGCCGCGCTCATCGTGCTCGGCGCATACCATTATCGAGAAGCGGCGAACCTTGCCATCGTCAGTGGGCTTTCCGGTGTGACGAGGGTCGTTCCCGGCGCATTCATTCTGGCGCTTGCCGGAGCAATCTTCTCCTGGGGACATGATGGCCTCGCCTTCGGCATCGGGCTTGGAGCAGGCTGTCTGCTGTTGCAACTCATCATCGCGCCGCGCATGGCGCAGGCGGGCGCAACATCGCTCGCCGAGCTGGTCGCGGTGCGGTTTCCGGGGCGAATGACGCGCGTGACGTGTGCCGCCGTTATCGCGCTCTCGATGCTGGCGCTACTCGTTGCCGAGCTGATGGCAGCGGGGCTGATCGGCGCGCGTGTGCTCGGCATCGGCTATGCGGCCGCGACGGCTGTGGCAGGCGTTGCCGTGCTGGCGTGCTTTGCGCTGCGCGGTTTGCGCAGTTCAGCTTGGACGAACGGCGCGCTGGTACCGCTTCTCCTCATCGCGCTCGGCTTGCCGCTCGTCATTCTTTCCGCCGTCTGGTACGGCGTGCCGATTCCGCAAATCGCCTACGCCAATGCGCTCTGGCAGGTGCAGGGCGTGGAAGAGATGCTGCTGGAGCAGGATCTCGCGGATCCCGCCTTCATGCGTCCGATGCTGACCCCATTCGTTGCGCTGACGCCAACGAATTTCCTCGGCATCGTGCTCGGACTTGCGGCGGGCGCGGCGGCTGTTCCGGCGGTGCTAGGCCTGTCGCCAGTGGCGCAGCGCTCGACCCGCAGCGCGCGTTCGGCCGCGCTCTGGACGCTCGCCTTCGTCGTGCTGCTGCTGACGCTGTTCCCCGTGGCTGCCGCGTACGCCAAGCTATCGCTCGCGACGCTGGTCGCCGACCGCACCCCGGTTGCGGAGTTGCCGGCCTGGGTGTTCACGTACGGGCAGCTGGGGCTGCTGCAAATCTGCGAGCGCGCGGCCACCGATGTCGAAAGCGTTATCGCGGCCTGTGCGGCCCTGCCCGACGGCGGCGGTGCGCTTGCCCTCCACGATGTGGCCATCGATCCCGATGCCGTCCTGCTGGCGATGCCGGAGATGACGGGACTCTCCAGGGGGGCTTTCGGGCTGCTCGCGGTTGCAGGCCTGGCGGTTGTGCTCGCCACGGCTCTGGGTCCGCTCGGCGCGGCGGTGCGGACGCTCCTGGGCGATGGACGCACGCGGGAGGCGGCGGCGTCGGCGTCACGCGCACCGTTTGCGGTGAGGCTCGCGCTCGCGGCGCTCTTCGTCGCCATCGCCGTCGCGGTTGCTTCGCGGCATCCCGCGGGCATCGTCGAGGTCGCGACCTGGGCGCTCACGCTTACCGCCGCGGGCCTCTTTCCAACCCTGTTCGCCGCCCTCTGGTGGCGACGCGCGACAATGGCGGGTGCAATTGCGGGGATGCTCGCCGGGTTTGCGGTGGCGCTCGTCTATCTTGTCGGCACACAGCAGTTCCCGGTGCATTTCTACGAGGCGCAGGAGGTCATCTCGGGGTCGGGTGCAACGGGCGATGAATACTTCGCCCAACTGAAGGAAGCTTGGCTGGAGGCCGAGCCCGGGGAGGCGCAGGTGCTGGCTTGGGCCGCGCTCGATGCGCATGCCCGCTCGGCCGCCTCACTGTGGGGCATAGGCAACCTCGCCGCCGCGCTACTCGCATTGCCGGCGGGGATCTTTGCGCTCATCGCCGTTTCGCTGCTTACCCGCGCCGGATCGGCATCGACGGAGAGCGAGCCGCTCAGCCCGCAGCGTGTTAATCTCGGCGCATGATCTACGACCTCGCCGTCATAGGTGGCGGCATCAACGGCGCGGGTATCGCAGCGGACGCCGCGGGACGCGGCCTATCCGTGCTGCTCGTGGAGAAGGCCGACCTCGGCGGGGCCACCTCGTCTGCAAGCTCGAAGCTCATCCACGGCGGGTTGCGGTATCTGGAGCATTTCGAATTCCGGCTGGTGCGCGAGGCGCTGAAGGAACGCGAGGTTCTGCTCGCGAACGCGGGCCATATCATCTGGCCGCAGCGTTTCGTACTTCCGCAGGTCGCAGGTGGGCGTTCCGGCCTGATGCTGCGCGCGGGGCTGTTCCTCTATGACAATCTCGGCGAGCGAGAGCGCATTCCCGCGTCAGCCTCGCTCGATCTGCGGCGTGACCCGGCCGGTCGCGCGCTCCGCTGCGAGCTGACGCAGGGCTTTGCCTATTGGGATTGCCGTGTCGATGATGCCCGGCTTGTGGTGCTCAACGCGCGCGCCGCGGCTGCAAGGGGCGCGGTGATTGCGACGCGCACGGCGCTCAAGTCCGCCACCGTGCACGAAGGCGAATGGCGCATCGCTCTCGACGGCGACGGCGGCTGCCGCGAGGTTCGCGCCCGTGCGCTCGTAAATGCGGCGGGACCTTGGGTAAGCAGCGTCGGCGCGGACATCGGCGGTGGCACCGCAGCGCGCGGTGATGTGCGCGCACGGTCGGCGGCGTCGCACCCGTCGCCGCTGCGGCTGGTGAAGGGAAGCCACATCGTGGTGCCGCACATCTCCGGTGCAGACGATGCCTACCTTTGCCAGAGCGCTGACGGTCGCGTCGTCTTCGCAATTCCCTATGAGGAGCGGTTTACGCTCATCGGCACAACCGAGGTCGACTACAGCGGTGATCCGCGCGCGGCTGCGATCAGCCCTGAGGAAGAAGAATATCTGCTCGCGCTGACGCGCCGCTTCTTCGCCGCTCCGCCCGCGCGAGAGGATGTCGTCTGGAGCTTTGCGGGCGTGCGTCCGCTCTATGGCGAAGACGCCGGCGGCGACGCTTCTGCCGTGACGCGCGATTATCGCCTCGAGATGAGCACCACGGACGGCGCGCCGCTCCTGACCGTGCTGGGCGGCAAGCTGACGACCTACCGAAAGCTTGCCGAGGCGGCGCTGGAAAAGCTCGCCCCGCACTTCCCGCGCATGGGTCCGGCGTGGACCGCAAGGGTCAAGCTGCCCGGCGGCGATCTCGATGACGGCGGACTCGCGGGCTTCATCAAGGCGCTGTGTCGGAGTCATCGCGGTTTCGATGCGGCCGATCTCGGCCGGCTGGCGCGCCGGTATGGCAGCCTCACCGATGATCTGCTGGGCGATGCGCGCGTGGCCGCGGATCTCGGTGCAAATCTGGGCGGCGGCCTCACGGAGCGCGAGGTCGCCTACCTGCGCGAGAACGAATGGGCGCGCGCGCCGGACGATGTGCTCTGGCGACGTACCAAATGCGGGCTGCACATGACGGGGGATCAGCGCGCCGCTGCGGCCGAGGCCATCGCGCGATTGCTGTGAGCGTAGCGATGGCGTGGAGCGCGCGGTACTCTCGCTAGCCCGGGTTCGGCGGACCGTAGGTCGGCGCCTCGCCCGCCGAGATGCCGGAGCGCACGGTCGGCGCAGTCCAGGGGCCGTGCACGCCGACGGTGTTGCGCGGTGCGCCCGGCGCAATCACGGAGCCGGTTTCGATCGGACCGGCACCGTTCGTCGTCTTCGGTGCATCGCTGATCGCAAATTCCAGATCGAGATCGCGGGCGATCAGGTCGATCGCGCCTTCGGCCTTGAGCGCGCGCTCGCCCGAGACGGCCTCCGCGGATTGCGCCCGCAGGATGCCCTTGGAGACGGTGAAGCGCGCGTCGAGCTTATCGACGGCAATCGCGCGCGTGCTTGCGTTCTGCCAGGCCGCGCTGTCCAGAGGCTCGCTGGCAGGCGCGGTGAGCTTGTTGATGTCGAGCCCCACGCGGCCCGCCTCGGCCAGCGTCACGCACAGTTTGCCGGCGAGAGAACGCAGCAACATGTCGCCGGTGTTGCCGCTGGCAGTGAGGTCAGCGGTGAGCGCGCCGCGGCCCTGCACGGCCGGGTGGCCGAACACGGCGTAGATCGCATGGCCGACGTCGGCCGCTTCGAACTTCGCCTGCAATCCGTAGCGGGGATTTGCACCGGACATGTCGATACGGATTTGTCCGCTGCCGCGCGTGCCGTCATCGAACTCGAGCTCGGCGATGTCGGCGAGCATCTTGCCTTCGCGCAGCGAGAGGGTGGCGGCGCTGCGCCCGACGGAAAGGGTCGGCAGCGAGAGACTGCCGGCGGAAATGCGGAAGTCGGCGTCGATGGCCTGGATGAGCGGAAATTCGAGGCCGCTCGCGTCGCGTATCGCGGCGAGAACGCTGTCGCGCTTGGCGGCGGGATCGTCGCCCTGCAGATACTGCACCGCGTTGAGCGTCTTGAAGCCGAGCGTTCCTTCGACCATCGGACGTTCGGGAGCATAGTTGAGCGAGAGCGTGCCGGTCGCGCTGTTGTCGTCGAGTTCCAGATCGGCGTTCTGAAAACTGATATTGCGCCCGGTCCATTCCATCTGGCCCTTCGCGCGGAACGCACCGAAGCCGTTGCCGGCGGGCCATTCGATGCCGAGCCAATTGGCCAGAGCGCGCAGGTTGCGTGTTTGCAGCGTGGCCTTCGGGGCGATGAGCTGCGGGTTCTCTCCAAGCAGAAGATTGCCGTCGAGGTTGGCGGAGATCGGCTGGCTCGTGAAGGATGCGCTCACGGGGCGGGACATACCCTGCGCATCGCGGCTGGCATCGAGGGCGGTATCGAAAGTCACCGTCTCGTTGCGGTAATCGAAGGAGCCCGACGCATGGATCGCGCCGTTCGGCTTGCTGGAGATCGTCGCGGATACGTTGTCGAGCTGGAGCAGCGAGCCGTCCGACATCTTGATACGCACGGTGCTCTCGCGCACGACCAGCCCATCGAACTGCCATCCCTGGAGCGCTTTGACGAGCGGGGCCACTTCCTCATCGGGCGCTTCGCGCGAGAACGTCGGCTCGCGGGAGGAGAAGTCCGCGGTGAAAGCCGCGCGCTCGAGGGTCAATTGCGGGCCGTTGCCGGTGATGAGCATGGCGATCATCTGGCCGCCGCGCGCAAGGCCCGTGCGGCTCGGCGGCACCGAGAGTGTGCCGCGCTCCAGCTCGATCGTCGGCCCGGTCATCAGGCGCACGGGTGCGCTGAGACTGTAGCTGTTGTTCGACGCGGCGAGAACGGCGCCCGTTTGCAGTGCGATGCGATTATAGCGGTCGCTGACGAGCAGCGGCGCGGCAAGCAGGATCAGAAGGAAGCAGAAAACCGCGAGTGTCCACGTATAGGCTCGCACTTTTTGCTTCGGGCGCTTCATGAATCCCTGCCGCTTCAGCACGCGCCACCCAAGTGTTCAAAATCACCGAAAAAGGACCCGGCGCAAGCAAGCGGCCTGGGAACCTAGCGGACGCCGATAGTCTTAAAGGTGGCCCATACGCGGTGCAAGCAGCGAGCTGACCTTGGTGGGCGTCAAGCGCCTATTTTTCTTAATATCCGCAAGGCCTTTCTATACCGCATGGCGCGCGATTGCGAGATGACCAAGGATACTGTTCACGCTTTTCGGCTTTTGCATATCCAGCATGATGTGGACAAAAATTTTGCACTTGCGTTCGCCGCGAAGGCTGCGCGGGTTGCGGGCCCTCGGCCGCTCGTGCACTTTCCCCGGGGTATTGTGCAGTGCCGGAAAAGCGGAGCTTCGTGGTGAGGCAGCCTTTCGTCGTCGGAGGAATGGCGGTTGCACCGGGCGAGCGGCGACTGATCGACCTGCCGGTTTCGAAGCTTTCTAATCACGCGCCCGTCACACTGCCCGTGCATGTGCTACACGGGGCGCAGTCCGGTCCGACGATGTTCGTCTCGGCGGCCATCCATGGCGATGAGCTTAACGGTGTCGAGATCATCCGCCGCCTGCTGCGTACCTTAGATCCGCAGAGCATAAACGGTACGCTGCTATGTGTGCCCGTCGTCAACGTGTTCGGCTTCATCAGCCGCTCGCGCTATCTGCCCGACCGGCGAGACCTCAATCGCTCCTTTCCCGGATCGGCGTCGGGCTCGCTTGCGGCACGCCTTGCGCATCTTTTCCTGACCGAGATCGTGAAGCGCTCGCAGATCGGCATCGATCTGCATACCGCGGCGATACATCGGATCAACCTGCCGCAGATCCGCTGTGTGTTCCGCAAGCGCCCGCGCGTGCTGGAGCTCGCGCGCGCGTTCGGTGCGGAGGTTATGCTGGAGAACGCCGAGCGCCCGGGCTCGCTGCGGGAAGCGGCACGCGCCGTGGGCGTCGACGTGCTGAGCTACGAGGGTGGCGAAGGATTGCGCTTCGATGAGTTTGCGATCCGGGCCGGCGTCGATGGGATCACCGGCGTCATGTACAAAATGGAGATGCTCGATCTCGCCGAGGATGTCGATCCGGTGCCGGTGCGGCAGGCGCCGGTGCTGATCAACGCGTCGAGCTGGCTGCGTGCGCCCGAGGGCGGGGTGTTCCGTACCACCAAGCGCATCGGCGACGGCGTCAATCTCGGCGAGATCGTCGGCCATGTCGCCAATCCGTTCGAGGATGCGGCCGTGGAGGTGCGCTCGCCCCATCGCGGGATCATCATCGGGCGCACGACGTTGCCCATCGTCAACATGGGGGACGCGCTCATGAACATCGGATGGTCGGAAGATCTCTCCGACCGCACGTCGCCGGAGCGCGAGGCTGAGCGCGTCTGGTCGGACGATGATGATATCGTCGATTGACGAACCGATGCGGAGCTACCGGCCTCCGGGCCGGCCTCCGGCCACGGCCTCGTGCAGCAGCAGAACCGGAATGAGCCCGACGAGCACGATCGTGAGCGCGCCGACGGACGCCTGCTCGAGCTGCTCGATGGAGGCGAGACTGTAGACGTGCGTCGCCAGCGTCTCGAAATTGAAGGGCCGCAGGAGCAGCGTCGCCGGCAACTCCTTCATGCAATCGACGAACACGAGCAGTGCGGCGGCACCGAGCGGCGGGACGAGCAGCGGTAGGTGCACGCGCCAGAGCACCGAGAGCGCGTTCTCGCCGAGCGTGCGGGCGGCGGCGTCGAGATTGGTCGAAACGCGGCCGAGCCCCGCCTCGATGGGCGCGAGCGCCACCGCGAGGAAGCGGATCACGTAGGCGAGGGTTATCGCGAAGAGCGAGCCTGACAGCAGCAGGCCCGTCGAGACGCCGAAGGTCGCGCGAGTGAAAGCGTCGACGTGATTGTCGATGCCCGCGAGGGGAATGAGCAGGCCGATGGCGAGGACGGTTCCCGGGACAGCATAGCCGAGCGCCGATATGTGCCCCGCGGAGCCAACGAAGCCATTGCCGGCAATGCGGCGCGCGTAGGCGAGCGTGAGGGCGACGATGACGGCGGCGGCGGCGGAGATGGTCGCCAGCAGCAACGTGTTGCCAGCCGCGGGCAGGAAGCCGCTCGATAGGGCATCGCTGGCATGGTTCGCCGCGTCCGGGATGATCACCAGGAGCGGCACGAGGAACCCGAAGATGAACGGCAGCGATGCGAATATCGCGGCCAGCCAGCCTTTCCAGCCGGGCAGCTCGTGGAAGGGAATGGCGCGGTAGCGCCCCGTCGTGTTGTGGGTGCGTGCGCCGCGCCGGCTCGCGCGCTCGAGCGCAAAGAGCATCGCAAGCAGCACCAGCATGACGGTGGCGAGCTGCGCCGCGCCGCCGATGTTCGAGCGCTGTACCCACGTGGCGTAGATGGTGGCGGACAACGTATCGATGCCGAGGTACTGCACGGCGCCGAGATCGTTGAGGCATTCCATGATGACAAGGGCAACGCCGGCGGCGATGGCCGGGCGGGCGATCGGCAGTGCGACATCGAAGAACGTGGCGAGCGGGGTTCGACCGAGCGTGCGCGCGACTTCGAGCACGCACACCGATTGCTGCGCGAAGCTCGCCCGCGCAGTGAGGTAGACATAGGGGTATAGGACCGACGTCAGCACGATGATACCGCCGCCGAGGGAGCGAATGTGCGGGAACCAATATTCGCCCGCGGTCGTGAAGCCGAACGCCGCGCGTAAATGGGTCTGCACCGGACCGGCGTAGTCGAACAGCTCCACATAGCAGTAGGCGATGATGTAGGTCGGCACCGCAAGCGGAAGCACCAGCAGCCGGTCGAGCAGATTGCGGCCGGGAAAGCGGTACATGGTGACGAGCCACGCCGTTGCCGTGCCGACGAGGAGGCTCAGCCCGGCGACGCCCCCCGAAAGCAGCACAGTGCTCGTGAGCGAGCTTGGGAGCACGGTCGAAGCGAGGTGCGGCCAGATGTTGTCGGCGGGATTGAGCGCCAGCAGGACGACGGTGACAATGGGAAGGGCGACGACGGCGAGGATCGCCGCCGTGGCCGCGGTCCAGGCGGGCGACACAGCGCCGCCGCCAAAACGGAATAGCGAAGCGAGGCCGGCGACGGCTTCGCCCAGGCGCGGGAAACGTGCGTTGGGTATTGCCGGTTGCGGCCCCTCGACCGTCATTGGCCGCTCGCTATGCGGCCGGTATCACCAGCGATCGAGCGCTGCACCGTTCAGCAAAGGTTGCGCGGGGTGGGCAGCACGAGGCCCGCGCCCATGAAAGCCGTTCCGGGCGAGAGAACCTGACCGGCATCGCGCAGACAGCGGGCAAAGTTCTCGGCGCCTTCGATGGCTTCCTCGACCTCGTCGCATCCGAGGAGCGCGACGGCGCAGGCCCGGAAGGCCGGGCAGGTGCTGTGCTGGCACGCGGCCACCATGGAGATCGCAAGGCATTCATCGCGGCAGAAGCGGCGGCACTGCGCCGGGAACACCTCGATGCGGCGCTCGGCGGAATCCTGCACCGCGCGCACCCAGCAGGCGAGCTCGGTCATCAGCGGCTTCGCCGCCTGCGGACCGACGGCGCGCGAGAACTCGTCCCAGGCGACTTCCCAGCAACCGATGTCGCTGGTCTGGAAGCCCTGGAGCCAGCACCGGAAGCCGACGCCAACGAGGCGCTCGGCGGCGGGCAGCATGGCGGCGGCCGGTATCGCGGAATCTCGCGCGGTGCGGCCGCGCTGGAATGTGTCGATCTCAGACATCAGTTGGTTGCCCCTTGATCGAATTGGACACGGTCGATGATTTCGGATGCTTTCTTGCGCAGTGAGGCGATCTTGGCGAGGGATAGCGTGTCGGCCTTCAGCGGGCCCCAGCTCTGCACCAGCTCGGAGGCCGGGATGTCATCGCCGACGGGGTACTCGCCGTTTGCCTCGGCGTAGATCTGCTGCGCCTCGGGTGCCGCGAGAAACTCCATCAGCTTCAGCGCATTCTCGCGGTTCGGGGCGTTGGCCGTCATGGCGACGCCCGAAACATTGACGTGCGCACCGCGGTCGGCGGTGTTCGGAAACACGATGCGTACAGCGTCCGCCCAGGCCTTCTGGTCGGGGTTCTTGAGCATCGCGCGCATGTAATAGGTGTTGCCGACCGCAATATCGCAAAGGCCTGCCTGCACGTCGCGCACCGCTTCGCGGTCACCGCCGGCCGGCTTGCGGGCGAGGTTCGACTTGAGGCCGTGCAGCCATTGCTCGGTTTGCTCCTCGCCGTGGTGCGCGATCATGGAAGCGACGAGGGCGACGTTGTAGGTGTGCTGGCCGGAGCGGATGCAGATCTTGCCCTTCCACTTGGGGTCGGCAAGCTCCTCATAGGTGAAGGCGTCCTGCTTCACCCGGTCCTTCGAGGCGTAGACGACGCGGGCGCGGCGCGTGAGGCCAAACCAATGGTCGTTCTCGTCGCGCCAGGTTGCCGGGATCTCTTTCTTCAGCGTCTCGGAATGCACCGGCTGGGTCACACCGGCCTCGACGGCGCGCACGAGCAGGCCGGAGTCGTTGGTGAGCAGCAGATCGGCGGGGCTGTTCTTGCCCTCCGCCACGAGGCGCTCGATGAGGCCGTTGGGCGCGAAGACGACATTCGTCTTGATGCCGGTCTCTTTGGTGAACTGATCGAGCAGCGGCTTGGTGAGGCCCGGCTCGCGGAAGGAATAGATGTTGACCTCTTCCACCGCACCCACCGCGGGGGCGAAGGAGGAGCTTGCAACGGCGAGCAATGCCGAATACGCCGCGCTGCGCAGAAGTGCGCTGGATGACCGCATTGTTTGCTCCAATAGGCGGGGTTCAAGGCCCCGGTATCGGTGGATCGAGCAGGGCGGCGAGTGGCACACTCCGCCCGGGCATCATCCCTAACGTGGGCGCACGGACACAGTCAACAAAAGCCCTTGAAATCCCAATAGATTAGAAATCCTCTAATTCGAAACAGCGGCCTGCGCGATCACTCTGTCACGCGGAAAGACGAGGGCCACTGCGGTGCCTTCGCCGAGGGCGCTGTCGATCTCGAGGCGCGCGCCGTTCGCTTCCGCGAGACTGCGCGCGAGCGGCAGTCCGATGCCGTGTCCGCCGTCCTTGCTCCGCTGCGGCTGCTCGGGTACGGGCGCTTTCAGCGCGGCCTCGACCTGCTGCTCCGGCATACCGGCGCCGGTGTCCTGCACGGCGATGAAAACAGACCGGTTGAAGCCGAGGCCGGTGACGACGCGGACATCGCCGCCGCGCGGGGTGAACTTGATCGCGTTGCTGAGCAGGTTGAAGAGCACCTGCTTGATCGTCGTTACATCGGCGCGCACTTTCGGGAGCTGGCTATGGAATTCGCATTCCAGCTTGAGGCCTGCCTCCTCCGCCAGCGGCCGCAGCGCCGAAACGGAGTTCTCCGCAACCGTATTGAGATCGATCTCGACGGGCTCCAGCGGCCCTGAGGGCTTTTCCGTATCGTCGCCGCTCAGCAGGCGGTTGATCAGCGCCAGCGCGTGCTTGGCGTTGTCGTGAATGTCGGAGGTGTAGCCGTGATAGCGCTCGTTGCCGATGGCGCCGAAGCGCTCATCGCGCATGATCTCGGCGGCGGCGGCGATCGCGCTCAGCGGCGTGCGCAGCTCGTGGGCCAGCTTGGAAATATGGGGGCTGCGGGTGGTCGTCGATGCAGCCGGCTCGCGTGCCGCGGCGTCGCCATCTTCGTCAGCGTCTGCCGCGGGCTGCGCGCGTCCGCCGGCAAATCCACTGCGGATGGCGCTCGCGATCTTCAGCATGGTTGCGGCGTCGTCGGCAGTTGGCGCGGCGGGCGGCGGCAGTGCTTGCCCGGTCGTGGGCTGCGGAGAGGCAGCGTCGGATGCAGCGTCCTCGGACCGCCGTCGCGCTGCTCCCGAGGCGATGCTGACCAGCACCAGCTCGGAGGATGCAGCGGGGTCGCCGGCCTCGGGCACCGCGGCGACGTCGCAGATGAGATTTTCGGCGCCATAGGCGGTCCAAAAGACGAGCGGTTCGCGCCGGCCGCCGTCGAGGGGCTCGCGCATCATCGCCCGCAGGCGGACGAGGCCCGGCATGGCGGCGTCGAGGGTTCCGGAAGCGGCGTCGGGACGCAGACCAAGGCGCGCAGCGCCGGCGGCGTTGGCGGCAAGCACACGACCCCTGGCGGGATCGATGATCCAAGCAGGATCGGGACAGCCCGCCAGGACCTTCTCAGGACCGGCTGCAGTCGAAGGCAGCGATGCGCACGGACCGTCTACTGGCATGGGCAAAATACCAAAGCTTAAAACCTGTTAGCGTGGTCAGCCGCCTACGTCCATGAGCTGGGTGCCGCGCTGTCCGGTATCCACACTCATTTCGCGACCGCTGGCGGCAGAACGCGGTATATTTGCACTCTGCCCGAAAACCAGGAGCGGGCATGACAACCATCCTGGCCCCAGAGGAGACCCCGATGACCGACAAACCGCAGTTCGAGTTTCCGGAAGCGGTCCGCGAACTCGCCGAGCGCAACGTCGAGCAGGCACGTAGCGCCTACAATCAGTTCCTCGATATGGCGCGCAAGGTCCAGGAGACGCTCTCAGCGTCGCAGGGCGCAGTGACATCGAGCGCTGCCGAAATGCAGTCGCAGATCGCCAAGTTCGCCGAACAGAACATCCAGGCGAGCTTCTCCTTCGCCACCGAGCTCTCGCGGGCACGGGATTTGAGGGAATACATGGAAATTCAGCAGCGCTATGCGCAAAAGCAGATGCAGACGTTCGCCCATCAAGCCCACGTGCTGGGCCGGCTGGTGAGCGAGGCCGCCCAGAAGGCCCAGGGGCGCTAGAGCCGTTCTGCCTACTTTGCGCGCTGCCGCGACGCGATATGCGCGCTCGGCTCCGGTTCGCGGGTCTCCTGGGGTGATCCGCGGCGGGGCCGCGGTGTGCCGCGGTGGTTTGGCAACTTCGCCGATCTTGCCTAAGGTGACCGGCCGATGTATTGGACCGCTCCTGCACGCCTTCGGCCGCGCGGAAGCACCGGTTTCGGGAGCGCTTCGGCCCGCCGGCGGGCAGGGCACGGGCGCGATTGACTTCCCACCGGCTGCGGGCCTAAGTCGCTGATGTTGCCCAAGTGCCGCCTTAGCTCAGATGGTTAGAGCGCTAGATTGTGGATCTAGAGGTCTCCCGTTCGATCCGGGAAGGCGGTACCACCAACACAGGCCCTGTTGTCTCCATCCGTTTCCATTTCAGCCTGGCTGCCAGGTTGCTCTCGATAGGAGCGGCAGCTGCGCGGACCGCGTCGGCGCCGCTATCGTCCTCCTGACAGGTCCGCGCCAGGGAAATGACCGCTGAGGCAGCTTCGGCGCGCATGGGAGGAGCCTTTTAGATGTCGGCTGCCTTTCGCTGGTAGCCGGCAGCGGTGGGTGCAGCGCAGGTATGCGGTTTCTGCTTCGTCGGCCGGATGTCCGTCGCGGCGCCGCAACCTTTTCCCTGCGGCGGCCGTTATCGGCGCATGTCGCGTCCCCGTCTGAACGGCATCCCGCCAATATGCAGAATTCCCCTCGAAGTGTTCGCCGGAACTGAGGCGTGGGCCAACCTGCCCGTGCCAATCAAGGTCGCGGTCGTTCATGTGTGGCGGTCGGAGCGGGCCTTGCTCGCCGATGTTGCACGCGCGAATGAATGATTATCCCGCAGCAGAGGTAACCTCTAAAATTCGCCAGAACAATAAAGTGTTACCGGTGGATGATTCGACCTGCAGCTCAACGTGAGCTACGCTTTCCACATCATGCGCAACGACAACCGGGCGCGCGTGGCTGAGAGAGTCTCCGTGCTCCCGCCTAGGCAGTTCGGAGTGCGTACCAATGAATAGAGCGATCGATTTTCTCGACACCGAAGCCATCGGTATTGCAGCCAGCGCTCTCGATGCGGCGATCGAGCGTTGCCGTGACATTCAAGATGACGGTCAGGAGCTTCGTCTCGCAACGGCACGGCACGTCATTGGAATGATGGAGTCGGGCGAATGCGACCGTAACCGCCTGCGCCGTTCGGCGATCGAATACATACAGACGCGTTTCCGCTGAGCGGAAAACAACGCGGACGACAGTCGGCGCGAACCGGCGATGTTCTCGCGCTTCCGTTAGTGGTCGATTTCGGCTGCAGCCTCCCCGAAATCCGCAAGCGTGCGTGCATCCGGCGCAAATCGTTCAGCCGACCGTTGTGCGTGAGGCTCGGCTGGCGGGCTAGAACCCCGGCGGGTCGGCTCCGATGCGCGGTATCGGCTCAGTTATCCGGCACCGCTTCGTTTTCGTCGGGCCGCTCGTCGTCGGAATCGCCACTCGCGTCGGCGTTGGGCAGGTCATTATCGTCGGTGTCTACCGGCGGCGCCGGGGGGATGATGATCTCATCCTCGTCGGGGACGCCCAGTTCACGGGGATCGTCCATGGTATACTCCGTCGCATGAGCTATTCGAACGACAGCTCAACCATCGACGGCGCGGCGGGTTCCCTCGTGTCGCCAGGCGTACGCCTCTCCCGGTGAGTGTGCCGGACCGATTGTCGGCATGCGCGTTTTGCGCTTCGCATCAGCGGCGTAGGCTCGGCAAAGTCGCTTCTCATGCTGAAATTCGCAGTTGGCGTGCCCATGCGGCGAGTGTTGCAGAACGGTATCGCTCGTGTCGGTCGCAGATGGGGCCGCGGCTTTCGCGTTGACATCGAGGCGGCGTTCGGGCGCTCTAAGGGTGCGACGGTTTCGGTTGTGCGCATCGCGCGCACAACCGATGAAAATGGGAACACGGTGAGGCACGACGCGCCAAGACCGTGGCTGCTCCCGCAACTGTAAGCGGCAAGTTTCTTCCGCATATGCCACTGGCGGCTCGCGTTGGGTCACCGGGAAGGTCGGAAAGGGACGCTCGAGCCGTGAGCCAGGAGACCTGCCGCCGCAAGTCGCCCATCCTCCATGCGGGACGCTTGGTGGAACGGAAAACCGTAGTGGCGACTGATGTGTGCAACCGAAGGGGGGCTACGTCAGGCATGTCAATCTACGGTGTCATTCTCCGACACTAATCGATTGAGACCGGTTCGCGACCGCCGCTGCCTCAGGCGTCGGGCTTGAACGGTATTTGTCTCAACGCGTCGTAGTTTCGTGCGTGATGAAGTCCCCCCAGGGTCAGTCTGCGTAACGGGGGCCATCTGTGTATCTGAGTTCGTCGGGGCGTATTTCCGCTCAATCCATCCATGCGAGCCTGCTCGCGCTCACGGTGTCCATTGCAGCCGTTGTCAGCGCCACCGGGGCTTTCGCCCAGTCGGCTGCTGAGCCCGCAACCAGCGAGCTGCCGCCGCTCGAGGTCGAGACGACCGCAAAGAAGAAGACAGTCAAAAAGAAATCCGATCCAACGAACACACGCCTGAGCGGGACGGCGAATGCCGCTGCTAAAGGGGAGGCTGGGGCCGGTGGCGCGGCGAACGCCGGTCTTGGCGATCAAATCTCGAACGGCGGTGGGCTCACCGGCGCTTCGACGACGGTGATCACACGCGAGCAGATCGAGCGGGCTCCCCAAGTGACGCTTCCTGACATTATCGCGCGGGAGGCCGGGATACAGACAACCAGCGTCTACGGAGGCGTCAACGGCGTCGGGACTAAAATCGATATGCGCGGCTTTGGTGCCGCGAGCACCTCCAATACGCTCGTCTTGATAGACGGGCGGAGAGTGAATGACTGGGACTCGGAAGGTTTCGACCTCTCCAAGATCGCCAAGGACTCTATCGAGCGTATCGAGATTACACGTGGAAACTCGGGCGCTGTGCTGTACGGCGATGGAGCCGTTGGCGGTGTCGTCAATATTGTGACGCGCCATGGTGCGGGGCTGCCCAATCAAGGGCGCGTAGAGGCCGGCATCGGGTCGTTCCAGACCAGGCTCGGCAACATAACCGCGAGCGGCTCGTCTGGACCCTTTTCCGCTTTCGTCAACGTTGACGCCATTGAATCGGATGGCTACCGCGCGAACAGCGAACTGCAGCAGAAATCCGCAGTCGCCGATCTTCGCTGGACGTTTGCGCGCGGTAGTTTCTACATCAATGTCGCCGCTGAAGATCAGGAGCTGAACTACCCAGGGGCTCGCAGAGTCGATCCTGCCAATGGCATCAACCAGCTCATCACCGATCGGCGCGGCACGAGCTCGCCACTCGACTTCGGAGACAAACAGGAGGCGCGCGGTGCGGTTGGCTTCACGTATCTCGTTAATCCCGGTGTCGAACTCGTCGTTGACGGCGGTATACGAGGAAAGGAACAGTTGGCGGGTTTCGGCGGCACGTATTTTGTCGAAAGCGAGCTCACCACCAAATCGCTCACACCGCGCGTGAACATAACGACGCCTTTCCTGGGCTTGCCGTCACGGGCGATAGCGGGCATCGATATCTTCGACACGGAATATGAATCCGGCCGCGGGCCAGCCAAGGGCGTCGCAACCTTCAACGTGTATCAGGCCGAACAGTCATCGGTTGCCGGTTATTGGCAGCAAACGGTGAACTTGCTGCCGTCGACATCGTTGTCCGCCGGCGCGCGCATCCAGCGCAACAAGACGCGCGCAGACGATACGCTTAGTCTGTTCGATCAGCCGCTGAATGCGAGCGAGACAAACTACGCATGGCACCTCGGGGCCGAGCAGGAGGTTACGCGCGAGCTCACGGTGTTTGGCCGCGCAGCGCGCAGCTTCAGGGTGCCGAATGTCGATGAGCGCATCGGCTCCACGCCATGGCCGAACTCGCCGAACTATGCCGTGCGAACCCAGACCTCTCACGATTGGGAAGCAGGCATAAGGCTGGGATTTGGTGAGTTTCAAATCCAGTCGAGCTATTACGACATGCGCCTGACGGACGAGCTGCACTATGATCCCGTGAACTTCATCAATTTGAATTTGGATCCCACACGCCGGCGCGGTGTGGAAACGATCGCAAGCTGGCAAGTTATGAAGAACGTCCGTCTCAGCGGAAATATCACCTATACCGACGCGATATTCCGGGAGGGACCGAATGCCGGCAACCAGGTGCCACTGGTGTCGCGCTGGACGGGCAACGTGGGTGTCTCATGGGACATCGTCGACAAATGGCTGACGCTCGATACCGTGGTGCGATATGTCGGTGATCGTCGCATGGACAACGACCAGCAGAACTTCCAGCCGATGATCGGGTCGTACACCACCGTGGATGTGCGTGTCGGTGGACAGTTCGATCAGTTCTTCTGGTCGGCCGGAGTAGCCAATCTCACGGACGTCGAGTATTTCGACTATGCTGTCGCCAATGCGTTTGTCTATGGCACGTACAATGCATATCCCTTGCCGGGGCGCACATACGTGGTGAAGGCGGGCACGACTTGGTGATGGAAAATGCGGTGGGCAGATCGACCGCCGGGGTGGGCTCGCGATGGCATCGCCCGGGTCTCCGGTCGTTCGGAGGCCTCTGCCCGATAGCATGTGACGCCAGCCTTGCCGTGTACGGCGGCGTGCAGTTCGCGCTGCCGGCCAACTGAGCGTTCGCTTCGCCGCAAGCGGCGGCGGCGGCGACGGATCTACTCGAATTCGAGGCTCCTACCCTCGAAACCCCCGGAGCGCGCTGCCGCAAGGTGGCGCGCTCCAACGCTTTGGTTCGGCACACCAGCGATCTCTAAAAGACACGGGCCGCGCGTGCCAGCTCATGCGGCGCCGGCGCCGCGTCGGGTGCAGGCGGCGGCGCCTATCCGCTAAGCCTAAGCCAGCGACGAAGGCCCATATCGACCGCGACCGCGCTCTGCAATAGAAGGTCGCGAGCCTGCCGCTTCCACCGATATGGACGGTAAGGCGCGGAGCCGGTCGAACACAGAGCATGAGCCTAGCCATCGAGCATCCGTTCCGGCGGTATCCGGATTTCAGCCTGCTTTTGATCGGGCGTCTTCTATCGACGATCGCAATGCTGACGCAGAGCGTGACGCTCGGCTGGCAGGTGTACTCGATCGCGCGCACCGATCATTCGGTCGAATACTCTTCATTCCTCGTCGGCATCATCGGCTTGGTGCAGTTTGTGCCCATGCTCGCGTTCGTGTTGTTGGCCGGGGAAACGGCCGACCGCTACGACCGGCGCAAGATTCTCATCGCTTGCTGCCTGCTGCAGTTCTTCTGCTCGGCCAGCTTCGCCACGAATGCGGGCGCGGAGCATCCGAGCCTCATCGCCATCTTCGCCGTCGCCGCTCTGTTCGGCGTTGCGCGCGCCTTCACGATGCCGGCGGGCGCCTCGCTCGGGCCCATGCTGGTGCCACGCGAGGTCCTGCCGCGCGCCATCGGGTGGAACACGCTCGGCATGCAGATGGGCATGATCCTCGGGCCGTGGCTCGGCGGCGTCCTCTGCGCGATCTCCGTGCCGCTCTCATATGGCGCTGCGGCGGGGCTCTACGCATGCGCGACCGTCGCGGTATGGTTCATCGGCGGCAACACGAAGCCGGAGCATCTCGGCGGACGGCGCTTGCAGCTCATCGCCGAGGGGCTTTCGTATGTCTGGTCGAACAAGATCGTCTTCGGCGCGATCTCACTCGATCTGTTCGCGGTGCTGCTCGGCGGCGTCACCGCGCTGCTGCCGGTGTTTGCGCGCGACGTGCTGCACATCGGACCCGATGGTTTCGGCTTGCTGCGCTCGGGGCCTGCGATCGGCGGCGGGCTAATGGCGTTTGCGCTGAGCACGCATCCGATCCAGCGCAACGCCGGTTTCTGGATGCTCGTGTCCGTGGCCGCCTACGGCGCGGCGACAATCCTCTTCGCGCTGTCGGCGTGGGTGTGGCTGTCGATGCTGGCGCTTGCGGCGCTGGGCGCTGCCGACGCTGTATCGGTGTTCGTGCGCCAGACGCTCATTCAGATCGTCACGCCCGATCCAATGCGCGGGCGCGTCACCGCCGTATCGAGCCTCTTCATCAGCGCGTCGAACGAGCTCGGCGAATTCGAAAGCGGTGTCGCTGCGCGCTTCCTGGGCCCCGTCGGCGCGGCGATCTTCGGCGGCGTCGGATCGATCATGCTCACGGGCGTGTGGGCGAAGCTGTTCCCCGCCCTGCGCGATGCTCACCTCGACACGGCGCGAACGGAGATGCCGGCACGACGCTAGTGGCGTGCGATTCGGCATCTCCGTCGAAGCTGACTTGTTGACCGGCAGCAGCGCCGGACCTGCTCGGTTCAGCGCTGCTGCTGGTCAGCAAATTCGGTCGGTTTGCGCGTCCGCGCGGCGAAGAGCCGGACGGCGGGGGACGGGATTGAGAAGGCTCGCGACCATATCCGGGCTGGCCGGCTTGGCTGCATAGGTGTGCGGTGTCGTACCGAGGCCTACGCCGACATTCGGATGTCCGGAGAGCACGACGACCTTCACGCCCATGGCGTAAAGGGATTGCGCGACGACGTTGCCGGTGCGGCCGTCGGCGAGCTCGAGGTCGACGAACGCGACGTCCGGCAGATCATAGCTCGCCGCCTTCAAAGCATCGTGTGCGTTGGCGCATACGCCAATCACACGGTGGCCCGCGTCTTCCACGCTCATGGCAAGGTCCGCGGCGAGAAGGGCGTCGTCCTCGCAGATCAGCACTGAGGTCATCGGCTTATTCCTTTCGGCGGAACAACGCCGGTTGCGGCCTCCTGGTTCCGCAATGCAGCATCGGCCTCGATACCGCAGGAATGGGCGAGACTGACCTGCTCGGTGGTGCGCAGCTCTATCACGCCGACAGCTGCCGGTAGCGGCTCGGCAGCCGATGCAAAGCCGCCCACCACGCCGGTGGCCGGCGCAGCATCGGGGCCCGTTTGCGCGGCCAGCATGCGGTCCGCGGCCTCGGCGAGAACCTTGAGACGCTGGGGTACCGGAAGCAGCGCGACTTCCTCACAGAGGAAGCGCAGCTGTTTCGATAGCGCGCGAGTCCAATGAAAACCGTCGATCATGGGATGGTTCGCTCCTTCCGCCGCACGGATTTAGCTGGAGGGCTAAACGGACGCGGGCCTGCGCGCGTTCCCCTCCCATGTCGATGAAAAATTTAATGTTTCCGAGGCGGGCCAACCCCGCGCCGTCCACTACTCCCCGCGCAAACCCACCTTACGAATTATGCGCTGCAAACCTCCGATCGACCTCGGACGGGCGGCTCGGCGCCGCGCAGCCCGCGATCACTCTAAACCACCTTGTCACCCGGGAACGCGGTTATGCCGTCGGTATCCACTGGTAGAGCCAGGTTTCAGAGAGCGTCTCATCGCCGAGCCGCAGGTAACAGCGCAGATCGACGGGTTGGTCACCCTCGGTGGCGAGGTCGAACAACGCGCGCCAGCGATCGGTGCCGACCACCTTGATTACGTAGGCGTTGTCGACGCGCCCGTGGGAGTGGGAGATCACCGGCGTTACGTCGAAGCGCTGTTCCATCGCAGCGAGTGGACCGCCGACGAAGTCGATGACGAACTTGCGCTTGATCAGATCTTCCTGCCGGCGCGCGCCGGGAACGCCGCCCGCGCCGGTATAGGTCGCAACGACGCGGCCGATGTTGACCGGCGGATTGGGTTCGTCATTGCCCCAGTAAAGCTTGTAGGCGTAGCGCAGCTCGTCGCCCGTCTTCACCGGCGCTTTCGGTACCCAATAGGCGACGATGTTGTCGTGGATCTCGTCGTCGGTCGGAATCTCGACGAGCTGCACGGCGCCCTCGCCCCAATCTCCCAGCGGCTCGACCCAGATGCCGGGGCGGCGATTATAGAAGGCGCCATCGTCCTGGTATCCGGCGAAGTCGCGGTCGCGCTGCATCAGGCCGAAGCCCTTGGGGGAAGCATCGAGGAACGAGTTGGTGCGCACCTGCGGGGAGTTGGTGAGCGGGCGCCAGATGTGCTCGCCGGTGCCGGTCCACAGTGCAAGCCCGTCGCTATCGTGGATTTCCGGGCGCCAGTCGGTCGCGTAGCGGCGGTCGTTCTCGCCGTACCAGAACATGCTGGTGAGCGGTGCGATCCCGATGCGCTCGATAGCGGTGCGCGCGAAGAGATCGGCGGTGACATCGATGATCGGCACGCGGCCCTTGCTCGCCTCGAAGCGATAGGCGCCGGCGATGCTGGGACCATCGAGCAGTGCGTACACGACGATCGAGGCTTTGTCGTCCGATTGCTCCTCGAGCCAGAACTCGACGAAGCGCGGGAACTCCTCAGGCTCGGGCATCGCCGTGTTGATCGCGATGCCGCGGGCGGAGGCGCCGTATTGGTCGTCCTCACCGGACGAGCGGAAATAGCTCGCGCCCTGGAACGCGAGCCAGTCCGTCTCCTGGCCGCGGCCGTTCATAATGCGAAAGCCGGAATAGCCGAGGTCGGCGGGCAGCTTGCTGGCGAACGCGGGGTCTTTGTAGTCGAAGCTATCCGCCGAATAGATGATCTCGCGCGCCTTGCCATCCTTCAGCTCGTTGATGCGAACGGGGAGGGAGTTGTATTTGTCGACGTGGAACAGGCGCACGGGGAACGTGCCGGGGCCCGATGGCCAGAGCGCGCGGTCGGCGCGGAAACGGATCTTCTGCGCGGCATCGAAGTCGACATGGGCGACGATCTCCGGGGGCGGCGGCGGTGTCAGATAAGGTTTGGCGGCGAGCTCCTTCGCACGTGCGCGCAGCGCGTCGAAGCTGAAGGGCTGCGCGTCGCCCAAACGGATCGCCGGCGGAGCTTCCGCGCGAAGCGGGGCGATTCCGGCGATGGTGAGCACGAGGGCCCATGGCCCTCCGGTCGCGAGGAGATCCCTTCGGCTAACGGTCATTGAGGCTACCTGGTCACGATTGCTGGGAGCGGCTACGGATGGATTTCACCGGTGCGCCTGGTGCGCAGGGCTGCACGACATGTGTTTGGAGGCGGCCGCTTGTCAATCTGCGCGCATATCCATCCCAACCCGGCTATTCGCAGAATGCGGATAATTCGCGTTAACCCCTAGGCGTTCCCATGGCGGGCGAAGATCGTCTCCGCCGATGCCGCCCCGCGAGAACGCCAGCGGGTGCTCTCGATGGAACAAATCCGCCTCCTTTCGCCTTTTAGGGCAGTGGGAAAGAGGTGAACATGGCACGCAAGGATAAGAAGCCGGCAATGCCCGATCCCCTGAAACCGGGCCACATCCCGGGGCAAAACCCGGCGACGCCGGAGCGGATGCCCGGACATACGCGGTTCCATGACGAGGAAGCCGAGAAGAAGGCCAAGGCTGCGGAGGATGCCGAGCTCGACGAGGCGCTCGAGCAGACTTTTCCGGCGAGCGATCCGATCTCGTTTGAAAGCACCCTCGTTGCGGGACGGCGCCGGCGATAGCGGGTTCCCGTCACGACGCTGCCCTAAAGGCACGCCGTGGCGAATGGCGCGTCTGCGGGGCTTTCCATCAGAATGTGCATAACAAATTGAAATACTGCGCCAATCTTAGCCTCGACGTTGCCACAGGAATTGGCTGATACTCCCCTCCGCGCGCTGACGCTCCGGCGTTCCGCGCCGCCAAAGGAGGGGACTGTTGCCCGGAATATTCGTAACGGCGCGCGCCGGTGTACGGCGCGCGTGCCGCATCTTAGCGGTATTTGCATTGGCACTGCCGGTGCTCGTCGCGGCTGGCGTGCCCCTGCGTGCCGATCCGAACGCTACGGTTGCCTCGATCTACGGTCCCTTCGGTCCAGAGGGGCAGCGCATGCGCGAGCAGTTCTGGCTGCTGCCCAGCGGCGACCCGGCCATCGCGCAGCGCGCAACGGTGTTTCGCCCGGCGGACAGCGGCGAGACGCGTCTTCCGCTCGTGGTCATCAATCACGGCACGTCCGAAGCGAACCGCATTTCCGTTTCCATGCCGGTCTATTACTGGCTGTCGCGCTGGTTCGTGGAGCGCGGCTATGCGGTGGTGCTGCCGCAGCGGCGGGGCCACGGCGCGACCGGCGGCAACCTCGTCGAGGCGATCGGCGACTGCTCGAGCCCCCACCATTACCGGTCCGGTCTCATCGCCGCGGAGGACGTGGGCGCGGCCGTTTCCTATATGGCGCAGCAGCCGTTCGTCGATCCGGCGCGCATCGTCGTCGCCGGCATCTCGACGGGCGGCTGGGCGTCGCTGGCGCTGGCCGGCTCGCGTCCGGATCTCGTTGCTGCGGTTGTCAATTTTGCCGGAGGCCGGGGCGGGCATGCGTGGGGTCGCAACGGCGCGGTATGCGGTGAGGCCGAGCTTATCGAAGCGGCGGGCGAATACGCACACACGGCGCGCGCGCCCACTCTATGGCTCTACGCGCAGAACGACAGCTATTTCGGACCGAAGCTTGCCGCGCGGATGGCTGCGGCTTGGAAGGCTGGGGGCGGTGGCGTCGAGTATGTGCCGCTGGGCGCCTATGGCCAGGAAGGCCATGCCATCGCCGACGATCGCGCGGGCTGGGATCTCTGGGGTGACAGCCTCGACCGGTTTCTGAAGGCGAACGTTCCGGCCGGCGGCCAGTCGGAGCCGCAGGTCGCGCAAGGGCCGTAAAGGGGTTTAGTGCGCGTGCGGCGGCGCCAGCGAGCGGGAGCTCACATCTGGGTTTTCGCGCGGCCCGTCACCGGATCGCGTCCGCCGCGATACTGGTATTTTTGCTCCACTTCGGCCTGGACCGGCGCGGCGACCTCTTCCTCCTCCAGTTCCTCTTCGCCGTGGCGTCCGACCTGGTAGGGCGGCTCGTAGGTGCCGGGGGCATAGGCGGAAGCGGCGCTGCGGCTGAAGTCTTCCTCGGGCATGCCGGAATACATGGGCGACTGGCAACCGGCGCACAGGAGGGCTGCGCCCAGGGTTATTGCCAGGGCCATGCTTTTTGAAAATGACTTAGTTATATCATGATGATGCATCGCTCCGCTCCGAAAGCGCATTAGCTTTGTTGTTCCATTATGGAACGCAAGCTAAGGTTTCTCTGTTCCGCGCGATGTCCGTGCAACCCGAGCTGACACACAGCGGGCGCCCATTGCGGATCGGAAGTCCGCTTCAGTCCGACAGTCGCGGTGCGGCGGCGATGTAGTTCACCCCGGTGTCGGGGCTGAGGCGCCAGGTATCCGACATGACATCATAGATAATGCCCGACAGCTCCGGCGCGCCGCAGCCGGCATGGGCGAGGAAGCGGCTGAGCTCCTCCGGGGTCACGAAGCGGTTCCAGTCGTGGGTGCCGCGAGGGAGCCAGCCGAGGATATATTCCGCGGTCACGATCGCCAGGCCGTAGGATTTCCACGTGCGGTTGAGGGTGGAAACGATGACGAGCCCGCCGGGACGCACGATGCTGCCGAGGCTGCGCACGAAAGCCGCCGGATCGGGGACATGCTCGATCACTTCCATGCATATGGCGGCATCGAAGCGCGCCCCGTCGGCAAGCAGCTGCTCCACCGGCGTCGTGCGATAGTCGATGGCGAGGCCCTGCGCCGCGGCGTGCCGGCGCGCGACGGCGATGGAATCCTCGGTGGGATCGATACCGGTGACTTCCGCTCCGAGGCGGGCGAGCGGCTCGGAGACGAGACCGCCGCCGCAGCCGACATCGACGATCCGGAGACCGGCAAGCGGTTTCAGGCGTTCCGCGGGACAGCCGAAATGGCGCACGAGGCGCTCGCGAATGAAGCCGAGCCGCGCCGGGCCTTGGCTATGCAACGGGCGCAGCTTGCCGTTCGCATCCCACCACTCGGCGGCGAGGCGGCCAAAACGCTCAACCTCGGCCGGGTCGAGGTTGGCCGGGGGCGGAAGGCCCTCTGCCGGGGACTGCGGGTTGGTCTGGGGGGCGGTTTGGGGGTCGGTCTGCATGGGCAGATACCGTAGGGTGCGAAACAGAATGTCAAGGCGCGGGATATTGCGATAACCGTGGGATGTCGTTAAGAGAACGCCGCGTAAACGGGATTCCTGCTTGCCCCAGGCTGTTTGCGCCGAGTGGACCGGCCGCGCATCCGTGCGTCCGGCGCCAAGAAAAGTCCAATCCTACCAACCTGTAGCGAAGGCCGCACGGCGGGGAAGCGCGATGGCTGTTGTTGTGATGAAGTTCGGCGGCACCTCCGTCGCCAACGTCGAGCGCATCCGCAATGTGGCGCGACACGTCAAGCGTGAGGTGGACGCGGGCAACAAGGTCTGCGTGGTCGTCTCCGCCATGGCGGGCGTCACCAATCAGCTCGTCGCCCACGTGCGCGAAGCCTCGGTGCTGCATGACGCGCGCGAATACGACGCTGTCGTTGCCACCGGCGAGCAGGTGACGGCGGGTCTTCTCGCCATCGTGCTGCAGTCCATGGGTCTGCAGGCGCGCTCCTGGCAGGGCTGGCAAATTCCCATCACGACCAGCGCCGCGCACGGTTCGGCGCGTATCATCGGGGTCAACGGCTCGGAGCTGCGCCGCCGGTTCGATGAGGGAGAGGTTGCGGTCGTAACGGGGTTCCAGGGCATTGAGCCGGAACGCCAGCGCATCTCCACCCTGGGGCGCGGCGGATCGGATACGAGTGCGGTTGCCATGGCCGTCGCGCTCAAGGCCGATGTATGCGACATCTACACCGACGTTGACGGCGTCTACACAACCGATCCACGCATCGTGCCGAAGGCGAAGCGCCTGCCGAAGGTTTCGTACGAGGAAATGCTGGAGATGGCCTCGCTCGGCTCGAAGGTGCTGCAGACGCGCTCCGTCGAGCTTGCGATGGTCAACAGGATGCGGGTGCGCGTGCTTTCGAGCTTCGTGGCGCCGGAGGCGATGGCGCCCGTCGAGATCGGCCGCCTGGAAGACATCGGCACTATTGTTTGCGATGAGGATGAGATCGTGGAAACGCAGGTCGTCAGCGGCATTGCCTACGTCAAGGATGAGGCCAAGGTGACGCTCATCAAGGTCGAGGACAAGCCGGGCGTAGCCGCACGCATCTTCGGTCCGCTTGCCGATGCAAACATAAACGTCGACATGATCATCCAGAGCGTCACGCCGGATGGCAAACACACTGACATGACCTTTACCGTGCAGGCGACCGAGTTGCCGCGCACGCTGGAGACATTGAAAGCGGCAAAATCGGAGATCGGCGAGTTCGAAGTGCAGAGCTCGGCGGACGTCGCCAAGATCTCCGTCATCGGCATTGGCATGCGAAGCCACGCCGGTGTCGCCGCCATGATGTTCAAAGCCCTTTCAAGCAAGGGCATCAATATTCTGGCGATTACCACATCCGAGATCAAAATCAGCGTGCTGATTGACGCGGCATACGCAGAGCTTGCCGTAAGGACGCTGCACTCTATTTATGGTCTCGACGCAGACTGAGCGCGAAAAGTCCCGCGCACGGTCGAGCACTGAAGCCGCCCTCCAGCGGCTCCCACCCGGGTGGCACGACCAATGCAAAGGCGAGGTGACGAGCCACGAGTGATGACAGCCGAGCCGGCGCTGCGTGTGATCATGCGGCGTCTGCGCGAGATCATGTCTGAACCCGGCGACGGCCAGGAGCGTCTCGACAAGATCGTCAAGCAGATCGCGGGCGTGATGGTCGCGGAGGTCTGCTCGATCTATCTCAAGCGGCAGGACGGCTCACTAGAGCTGTTCGCCACGGAAGGCCTCAACCCCAACGCCGTGCACGTGGTGCGCATGAACCGCGGCGAGGGCCTCGTCGGGCGGTGCGCGGAACTCAACGTCACGGTCAACGAGCCCGAAGCCTCGAGCCACCCGGCGTTCTCCTATCGTCCGGAGACGGGCGAGGAGATCTACCATTCGCTGCTCGCGGTTCCGATCGGCCGCTCCGGGCAGGTGCTCGGCGTGCTGGTCGTGCAGAACCGCACGCAGAAGGAATATTCCGACGAGGACGTCGAGGTGCTGCAGGCGACGGCGATGGTCGTTGCGGAACATCTCGTCACCGGCGCCGTCGCGGGGGCGGGCACGGCCATCGAGCTCGAACGCTCGCTGTCGGCGGTGATCCAGGGCGAGCAGATGGCGGAGGGGATCGCGCTCGGGCACATCGTGCTGCACGAGCCGCGTATCGTCGTCACGCACCTGATGGCGGAGGATCCGGCCGCTGAACTGATGCGGCTCGAGACCGCGATCTCGGCACTGCGGGCTTCGCTGGACGAGATGTTCGACCACGAGCATCTGTCAGGAGCCGGTGAGCATCGCGACGTGCTCGAAGCCTATCGGATGTTCGCCCACGACAAGGGCTGGGAGCGGCGTTTGCGCGAGGCGGTGGAGGGCGGCCTCACGGCGGAAGCCGCCGTCGAGCGCGTGCAGAACTCCACACGCGCGCGCATGCTGCGCCAGAACGATGCCTATTGGCGTGAGCGCCAGCGCGATCTCGACGATCTCTCGGACCGCCTGCTGCGCATCTTAGCGGGGCGCATCACGAGCGCTGATGCGCCATCCGCGCTGCCGCCGGACACGATCCTCGTCGCCCGCACCATGGGGCCGGCGGAGCTTCTGGATTACGACCGGCGCCGTTTGCGCGGCCTCATCGTGGAGGACGGCAGCGGTCAGAGCCATGTCGCCATCGTCGCCAAGGCGCTGGGCATCGCGGCTGTCGGTCAGGCGCGGGGTGTCGTCGAGCGTGTGAACGCGGGCGATGCGGCGATCGTCGATGCGATGACCGGCGAGGTTCACTTGCGTCCTTCGACGGATGTGATCTCCGCCTATTCCGACAAGGTGCGGTTCCTCGCGCGGCGGCAGCGCCAGTATCGCGCGCTGCGGGATGTGCCGGCGGTGACGAGCGACGGCGTGAAGGTCGATCTGCACATCAATGCGGGTCTCATCGTCGACATGCCGCACTTGCAGGATTCCGGCGCGGACGGCGTGGGGCTGTTCCGCACCGAGCTTCTCTTCATGCTGTCGAACACCTTGCCGAAGGTGCAGCGGCAGGCCGATTCCTACAGCGCCATTCTCGCGCGGGCGGACGGCAAGCCGGTGGTGTTCCGCACGCTCGACATCGGAGGCGACAAGGTGCTGCACTACCTGCGCCAGCCGAAGGAGGAAAACCCCGCCATGGGCTGGCGGGCGGTGCGCATGGGGCTCGACCGCCCCGCGCTACTGCGCACCCAGGTGCGCGCGCTGCTGCGTGCTGCCGCCGGCCAGGAGCTGCGGGTGATGATCCCGATGGTCTCGATGGCGAGGGAAATGGACCTGGTGCGCGCGCTCATCGACAAGGAGCGCGCGATCATGGACGCGAAGGGGTACGAAGCGCCGAAGAAGGTGTCCGTCGGCGCCATGATCGAGGTGCCGTGCCTGCTGTTCGAGCTGGACGCGCTGATGCCGAAGGTGGATTTCGTCTCCGTTGGCAGCAACGATCTGATGCAGTTCCTGTACGCGGCGGATCGCACGAACGCGCGCGTCGGCAGCCGTTATGACTCGCTCTCGCCGGCGCCGTTGCGCGCGCTGAGATCGCTCGTGCAGTCGGCAAAAAGGCACGGTGTGCCGGTTACGCTGTGCGGTGAGATGGCTGGCCGGCCCATCGAGGCGATGGCGCTCATCGCACTTGGCTTCCGCTCTCTTTCGATGGCGCCCGCTTCCATCGGCCCGGTCAAGTCGATGATCCTGGGATTGAATGCAGGGCGTGCAGCGAAACTTGTGGATGAGCTGGTCGAGAATGGCACTGTCAACATCCGCGAGCAGCTCGATGGCCTTGCAAAATCGGAAGGTATCGACGTCTAGCGGCCGTTGCGTTCGCCTTTGACAAGCGTGCGCTTTCATCGGACCATGGGTGCCCTTGGGGGAACTTCCTGTTCCGTTTGTAAGTGGCGTTGGTCATGCGTAAGAGCTATGAGCCGGCAAGACCCTATTCCGCTGCGCATCCGCATCAGCAGGGTGCGGGGCGTGCGCCGCGGCAAGCACACAATCCCGTGGCGCACAATCCCGTGGCGCAAAATCCCGTAGCTCCAAGCCCCGTTCCGGTACAGCAGATCGCTGCCGAGGTGGCCCGCTTCTTCCAAGAGTTGCGCTCAGCGCTGCAACTTTCGCCGGTGCAGGCCGCGCAGGCGCTGTCGACGCGCGTCGACATCGTTGCGGCGTTGGAGGCGGGCCGGGTTTCGGCGCTACCGCCGTGGCCCGAGACGTGCCGCATCGTGCGCACCTATGCCGGCTTTGCCGCCCTCGATCCGCGCCCCGTTCTCTATTCGCTGGAGCAGATATTCGTTGCTATGCCGCGCGCACCCGTTCCGGCCGCGGCGCGGCGTGTGCGTCTGCCGAACTTCGGTAAGGGGGCGCCGCTCCTCAAGGCTTTCAGTTACGCCGGCCGGGGAGCAGCCTTCAAGGCCATGGGCGGCGATGGCGGGCGCGCGGCGCTCAAAGCGCTCGGCGGTGGAGGGCGGCGGGCCGCAGCGGCGGCACGTAACGTGCGGGATGTGGTTAACGAGCACGCCGGGCGGCCGGGCATGGCGCTCTTCACCGTCACGATAGGTGTGGCGATGGTCGTGCTCATCACCCAGACCGCGGTGCTGGAAGCCGCGGTTTCGCAGCTTCCCCCATCGATGAAGCGCATCGTCCGCGGGGCGCAGAATTATATGATCGTGCAGTTCGCGCCGGTGCGCGATGGCCTGCGCTGGATCGACGTGCCCGATCCGCGTACCCGGCGAAGCGACAAATTGCAGACGGCCGCCCAATCGGATTAGATGCGGCGCGCTGAAGCGCGGTATCCACCTCCAAGCTGACAGCTGCACCGGCAGGCCCTCGCGCGCTGCTGGCCTTTCCCTTCAACATCCGCGAGCCCAAGACACCAATGGCCGGCATCCCGCAGGAAAAGCTCGATAAGATGATCGGGCGCTGGGCCGCGATTCAGGCGGAGCTGAATGCCGGGGTCAATCAGGCGGCGTACGCCAAGTTGACCAAGGAATTCTCGGCGCTCAATCCGGTGGTGGAAACCATCGAGGCGCTGCGGGCCGCCGAAAAGGAGCGGGGCGATCTCAATGCGTTGATCGCGGACGCGGGCTCCGACCGGGAGATGGCGGCACTCGCGCGCGCCGATCTGGAAGCGCTCGAGCCGCGGGTGGAGGCGCTGGAGCAGCAACTGAAAATCCAGCTTCTGCCCAAGGATGCCGCTGACGAGCGCAGCGCCATTCTCGAGGTACGCGCGGGCACGGGCGGGGATGAGGCCGCGCTGTTCGCGGCGGATCTCTTCCGCATGTATTCGCGCTATGCGGAGCTGCACGGCTGGAAGGTTGAGATCATCTCGATCTCCGAGAACGACCTCGGCGGCTACAAGGAAATCGTCGCCTCGGTTTCGGGGGAGGGCGTCTTCGCCAAGCTGAAGTTCGAATCCGGCGTGCACCGGGTGCAGCGCATTCCTGAAACCGAAACGGGCGGGCGAATCCATACCTCGGCGGCGACCGTCGCTGTGCTGCCGGAGGCGGAGGATATCGACATCGACATCCGCCCCGAGGACATCCGCATCGATACGATGCGTGCGGGCGGCGCGGGCGGCCAGCACGTCAATAAGACCGATTCCGCCGTGCGCATGACTCACCTGCCGACGGGCATCGTCGTCGTTTCCGCGGAGAAGTCGCAGCACCAGAACCGGCGCCTCGCCATGCAGGTGCTGCGCTCGCGCGTGTACGAACTGGAGCGGGAAAAGGTGGACAGCGCGCGGGCCGAGGCGCGCAAAGGGCAGGTCGGGTCGGGTGACCGCTCGCAGCGCATCCGCACGTACAACTTTCCGCAGGGCCGCGTCACCGACCACCGCATCAACCTGACGCTGCACAAGCTCGATGCGGTGCTGGAAGGCTCGGCGCTCGATGAAATGATCGACGCCCTTACCATGGACCATCAGGCGAGCCAGCTTGCGGATCTTGAACGCAATGCTTCCTGAGACAGCCGTTTCGCTGGGAGAAGCGGTGCGGATCGCGCAGCGAGCGCTTACGGCAGCCGGGATAGAGGATCCGGCGCGGGAGGCGCGCCTCGTGGTCTCGGCGGCCAGCGGCCTGCCGACGGCGGAGATCATCGTGCGGCCCGAGCAGATGCTGGGGCCCGGTGTCCACGGACGCCTCGATAGGATGCTGGCGCGGCGGTGCGCGCACGAGCCACTATCGCGCATTCTCGGCGAACGCGAGTTCTACGGGCGTCGGTTCGCCCTTTCACCGGCGACGCTCGATCCGCGGCCCGATTCCGAAACGCTGATCGAGGCGGTGCTGGGTATCTCGACGCGCGAGGGCTGGACTGACCGCCCCATTCGCATCCTCGACATTGGAACAGGGACGGGCTGCCTGCTTCTGACGCTCCTCGCCGAGCTGCCGATGGCGAGCGGGCTCGGCACCGATGTGAGCGCGGAAGCGCTCGACACGGCGGCGCGCAACGCCGTATCGCTGGGGCTCGCCGAGCGCGCGACCTTTGCGCGGCATGATGTCCTCGGTGGTGTCGAAGGCCCGTTCGACCTCGTCATCTCCAACCCGCCCTATATCGCCACTGCGGAAGTCGCCGGGCTCAGCCCCGAGGTGCGAGATTTCGACCCTATCGCCGCCCTCGACGGCGGTGAGGATGGGCTCGGCATCTACGGCAGAATCGCCGCGGGATTGGATCGCATACTGACGGGTTGGGTGGTGCTCGAGGTGGGGGCGAGCCAAGCTGACGCTGTGGCTTCGGTGTTGCAGCAAGAGTTCGTTAAGACACGCAATGCAGAAGTATGCCGATATCTGGACCTTAGTGGCCACACGCGCTGTGTGGCGATGCGGATACAGTCATAATTGGTCGCAAAGAAAAGCTTTGATTTGCGCCCGTTCCGCGCTAGTCTGCCCAAAGCCGATTGATCGTGCGGCGCGCTTCAGTGCTGAAGCCTGACCCGACCTGCACGAGCTGGGATTGCGAAGCACGGGGACACGCAAAGGCGCGGACCTGTTGCTCCCGCTAAAACGGCATCGCTAGCCGCTTGGCGTGCAACGCCCCTTTCCGATCGGAAGTAGCGACTGCCGGTTGAGCGTTACGGGATAAAGAGAATTCGCGCGCGCATGGGCGCCCGCCAGAAACTGGCCAGAGATTGCGTGTCAACGCCTGCTCTACAGCGATAACGATCGAACGACGCTGACGGCAGGGCGTGGCTGACTTTTCGTTGCATCACGACCGAGAACGGAGCCAATGAGGCAAGGACAGCAGAACCGCAGGGGCCGCGGGCGGAACCGCAAGGGACAGAGCCCGCTCACACGCAGCTTCGAGAGCACGGGACCGGACGTGAAAATCCGGGGTACCCCTTCGCATATCGCCGAGAAATATATGTCCTTGGCGCGCGACGCGACCTCTTCGGGCGACCCGGTGCTGGCCGAGAATTATCTGCAACATGCAGAGCACTATAACCGCATCATCATGGCGGTCCGCGACCAGCAGATCAGCCAGGGCGGCGAGATGAACGGCGGAATGCCGCGTCATCGTCCCTTCAACGATATCGAAGGCGACGACTTCGGTGACGACGAAGGCGATGACGATATGCAGCCGATGCACCATCAGCCGCAGCCGCACATGCGCCACAGCGACCAGCCGCGCATGGAAGGCCAGCGGTTCGAGGGCGGCCAGCGCAACTTCCGCGACCGGAACGAGCACCGCGGCAACCGCAACAATCACGACCGCGGCGAGCGACATGATCGTGGCGAGCGCTACGACCGTGGTGACCGCGACCGCGGCGAGCAGAACCCGCAGCCACAGCGCGCACGTAATGTGGAGGCGGCCGAAGGGATGGGCCAGCAGCCCGCTCCCGAAGGGCAGTTCCAGCCGCCGCCGCGCCGCGAGCGGGAGCGTGAACGCTTCTCACAGCAGCCGCACGAGCAGCCCGAGTTCCTCCGCCGTCCTGTCCGCCGTCCCCGGCGCGAGAGCAACGGCGTCGCTCCGGAGGCTGGCGCAGCGCCTGCCGACGAATCCGATCGCGACTGATAGCCGGCCAGGCGTGCGGCCCGTCACGCGCTATCGCCGCTGACAATATAGAATGCCTCGGACGCGCCCCGTCCGAGGCATTCTCTTTTTCGGCGGCTGCGATGTCCTGACCCCGGCGTGTGCGCAATGGGCGGACTGGAGCGGCTATCGCGGCGAACAGGGCGGCAACGCCTGCACGGCGCTTCTGCCGCTGGTGCTCGCCTGCTGCGCTACCCCCTCGGACCGCCGCTTTTCCGATTGCCGCTACGCCGGAACGGTTACAGGGTCGCCCAGGGTGACAGCGCCGTCGGTGAGCACGCGGGCGTAGACGCCGAAATCCATGTGCCCAAAGGCGCGCTGTAGCGCCGCAGGTATCGCCATGTCGCGCTTGCCGACTTCGGGATCGACGTCGGTCGCCGCGCAGCGACGCGTGCGTTTGAACACCTTCAGCTGCACTGGACCGAGACCGAGCGGCGCGTCGACCCATCCCAGCTCCGCCCAGGGCTCCACGCCGTCGATGATCACATTGGGGCGGAAGCGGAGTGGATTGACCGGGCGGCCCACCACACGTTCCACCTCGCGCACGGATGCGAGATTGACGATGTGCAGCGCCTTGGCGGCGATGTCCGTGAAGCTGTGTCCGGGCGCGGAAACGATGTGCGGTGGTCCGCGCAGCTCCTCGCGCATGTAGGCGGCGAAAAACTGCTCCAGCATCCGGCGTCCGAGCGGCGTGCGCAGATCGCCACGCGCCACCTGCTTTCCGGCGCGGAAAACGGTGAGCGTATGATCGGCATCGTCGAAGCGGGTGAGAAGCGTCGCGAGACGCTCGTCGCGCATCAACATCAGAAAGTTGACCTTCGGCAGATATGCCGGGTTCTCGGGATCGAAGCGCCCGGGGCCGTTCTCGATGGCATAGGCGCGATCGAACGGCGCGGTCTCTCCGGCGCGCAAGGGCATCGTCTGCAGCGGCTCGGGTGACAACCCTTTGACCGGATAGCGATAGAGGCCGCAGACGGCGGGCCTATTCGGGGATGTCATCGTTGATGCAACTCAAAGTGCCCGCGAAAGGACCGGCATAGCCCCTCTTTTGCGCGGTTTGGAGCACACTATATCACGTGTTGGAAAGGATTACGGACGATGCTTCCGGTCGCCGGCGAGGTCGTCCGCACTCCCATCATCCTGACGTAGAAGGTGCCGGCCCCGCGCCAATTCGGGCGGACTGGTATGCCGAGGAGGGACTATGAACTTTGAAATGTTCACGGATCGCGCACGCGGTTTCGTGCAGGCGGCACAGAACCTCGCGCTGCGCGAGGGCCATCAACAATTTTCACCCGACCATCTCCTGAAGGTGCTGCTCGACGACAATGAAGGTCTTGCAGCGGGCCTCATCCGCAAGGCGGGCGGCGATCCGAAGGCGGCGCTGAACGCCGTCGAGGCGCAGCTCGCAAAGCGGCCGAAGGTTTCGGGGGGCGGCTCGGGACAGCTCTATATGGCGTCGGAGCTGGCGCGCGTGTTCGACGCGGCGGAGAAGATCGCGGAGAAGGCCGGCGACAAGTACGTCACCGCCGAGCGTCTGCTGGTCGCGCTTGCGCTCGAGAAGGGCACGGATGCGGCGAAGATCCTCGCCGATGCCGGTGTGACGCCGCAGGCGCTCAACGCTGCCATCAACGATCTGCGCAAGGGCCGCACGGCCGATACCGCGTCGGCGGAACAGGGCTACGATGCGCTGAAGCGCTATGCGCGCGATCTCACGGAAGCGGCCGCGGCGGGCAAAATCGATCCGGTCATCGGGCGCGATGAGGAAATCCGCCGCACGATCCAGGTGCTGTCGCGGCGCACGAAGAACAATCCGGTACTCATCGGCGAGCCCGGTGTCGGCAAGACGGCGATCGCCGAAGGCCTGGCACAGCGCATCGTGAAGGGCGACGTGCCCGACAGTCTCAAAGACAAGAAGCTGCTGGCGCTCGACATGGGCGCGCTCATCGCGGGCGCGAAGTACCGCGGCGAGTTCGAGGAGCGGCTCAAGGCGGTGCTGAGCGAGGTGGAGGCCGAGGGCGGCCGTATCATCCTTTTCATCGACGAGCTGCATACGATCGTGGGTGCGGGCAAGACCGAAGGCTCGATGGATGCCGGCAACTTGCTGAAACCTGCACTTGCGCGCGGCGAGTTGCACTGCGTCGGCGCGACGACGCTCGATGAGTACCGCAAGCACATCGAGAAGGACGCTGCGCTCGCGCGGCGCTTCCAGCCCGTATTCGTGAGCGAGCCGACGGTGGAAGACACCATCTCGATCCTGCGCGGGCTCAAGGAGAAGTACGAGCTGCACCACGGCGTGCGCATCACCGACAGCGCGCTCGTCGCCGCCGCCACGCTCTCCAACCGCTACATCACCGACCGCTTCCTGCCCGACAAGGCAATCGACCTCGTCGACGAGGCCGCTTCGCGCCTCAAGATGCAGATCGATTCCAAGCCTGAGGAGCTGGACCGCATCGACCGCGAGTTGATGCAGCTCAAGATCGAGCGCGAAGCTCTGAAGAAGGAGAGCGATGCGGCTTCGAAGGACCGGCTCGCCAATCTCGAGAAGGAGATCGCGGACCTCGAGGAGGAGAGCAAGATCCTCACCCAGAACTGGGAGGCCGAGCGCGAGAAGCTCGGCAGCGCACAGAAGATCAAGGAGGAACTGGATCAGGCGCGCACGGAGCTGGAGAAGGCGCAGCGGCGCGGCGACCTGCAGCGCGCGGGCGAGCTTGCCTACGGCAAGATCCCCGAGCTGGAGAAGAAGCTCCTGAAGATGGAGGGCGAAGAGGCCAAAGGCGGCATGGTCGAGGAGGCGGTGACGCCCGATCAGGTCGCCGGCATCGTCTCGCGCTGGACCGGCATTCCGGTGGACCGCATGCTCGAAGGCGAGCGTGAGAAGCTGTTGAAGATGGAGGATGCGCTCGCAAAGCGCGTCGTCGGGCAGCGGGAGGCGGTGGATGCCGTCGCGACGGCCGTGCGCCGTGCACGCGCCGGGTTGCAGGATCCGAACCGGCCGATCGGCTCGTTCATGTTCCTGGGCCCCACGGGCGTGGGCAAGACCGAGCTATCGAAGGCGCTTGCAGCGTTCCTGTTCGATGATGAGAACGCGATGCAGCGCATCGATATGTCGGAGTTCATGGAGAAGCACTCCGTGGCGCGCCTCATCGGCGCGCCTCCGGGATACGTCGGTTACGAGGAGGGCGGCTCGCTGACCGAAGCGGTGCGGCGCCGGCCCTACCAGGTGATCTTGTTCGACGAAATCGAAAAGGCGCACCCGGACGTCTTCAACGTGCTGCTACAGGTGCTCGATGACGGCCGCTTGACCGACGGCCAGGGTCGCACGGTCGACTTCCGCAACACGATCATCATCCTGACCTCGAACCTCGGCGCGGAGTATCTCGTCAACCAGAAGGAAGGCGAGGACACCGATCTCGTTCGCGATCTGGTGATGGGCGAGGTGCGCGCGAAGTTCCGACCCGAGTTCCTCAACCGTCTCGACGACATCATCCTGTTCCATCGCCTGCAGCGGTCGGAAATGGGCAAGATCGTCGACATCCAGATGCAGCGGCTGCAGAAGCTGTTGGCGGATCGTAAGATCACTGTCGATATGGACGATGCGGCCCGCACGTGGCTCGCCAACCGGGGTTACGACCCGGCCTACGGTGCCCGTCCGCTGAAGCGTGTCATCCAGCGTCATGTGCAGAATCCGCTCGCCGAGCAGATTCTCGCCGGGCGCATCAAGGATGGCGACACGGTGCATCTCAGCGTGCGCGACGGCGAGCTGGAGCTCAACGGCCAGCCGGTGAAGGCCGCGGCCTGAGTCTTCGCTGACACGAGTGGAGAGAAGCTTTGCGTGCGGCGGCCATGGCGCGAGCTAATGGCCGGCGCTCGCGCCGAGGCGCCTTGCGCCGTTGGCGGCCTTGAGCGATGAGCCCTGGGCCGCGACGGGGAGCTAGTCGAGGGGCTGGAGAGGAACCCGTCGGGATCTATTTGCTGGCGGTCATCACGGGCGAGAGGTGGCGCAGGTCGTCGATGCGCTGGCGCTCCTTGTGGAACTCGGCCAGCACGCGGCCCGAGAGCTCCCGCTCGCGCGGAACCTGGATGGCGAGCGGGTCGACGAAGCGGGAGTTGATCAGCACCTCGTAGTGGAGGTGCGGGCCCGAAGCGAGGCCCGTTGCGCCGACATAACCGATGATCTCGCCCTGGCGGATCTTGTCGCCGGCTTTGATGCCCTTGCGGAAGCGGAGCATATGTCCGTACGCGGTATGATAGCCGTTGGGATGGCGAATGCGCACGTAGTTTCCGTACTGACCTTTGCGTCCGGCTTCCTCGATCACGCCGCTGCCGGCCGCGAGAATCGGCGTTCCGGGCGAAGTCGCCCAGTCAACACCGGTGTGCATGCGCCGCTCGTTGAGCAGCGGATGGAAGCGCATGCCGAAGCCCGATGCGAGGCGGACATCGCCGCGCACGGGACGGCGCATGAGGAACTGGCGCGAGTTGTTGCCACGCTCGTCATAGTAGTCGACGACGCCGTCCGGCGTGCGGAAACGGTAGAAGCGATAGGTTTCGCCGCCGCTGGTGATGGCGGTGTAGAGCAATTCACCCGGCGGGCTGTCGGCCTTCGCATCGTCCTTCATGTCGAAGAAGAATTCGACCGCATCGCCCGGGCGCAGACGGCGCCGGAAGTCCGTCTGCGAAGCATGCACCTTCATCACCTTCATGATGGTTTCGTCGGGCACGTGCTGCAGCAATCCGGCGTAGTAGACCGACGCATAGACGCTCGATGTCGAAGCGCGATCGTTGTGATCGAGGGCCGCGTTCGCGATCTCCTCGCCGATCGTCGGCGCCTTGCTGGCGACGAACTCGCCTGCCGCGTTGCGCGTGACGGTAACGAGATGGTCGTGCCCGCCGGAGAAGACGCTGAAGCGCGCCGGCTCCTTGCGATCGGGACGTGTGAGGGACGGCACGAGCGTGATGCGCACCTCTTGCCCCGATGAGAGCTCGGACTCGGGGAAGATGTTACGTGCCGCCTCGATCATGCCGCGGGCCTGCCAGTTATCGGCGCCGGCGCGCGTCAGAATCTTGCGCAAAGTATCGCCCGTACCGACGCGGACAACTTGGGTTTCGCGGCCCTCGAGGTCGGCGAGGGTATCTTCGTCGGGCTGGGCGGGCTTCACCAGGACGGTGGTATTTGGCGCTGCCGAAGCGTTGCCCTCGGCGCCCATCGGGAGCCCGTCGACCCCCGATCCACGTCCGGCTTCGGCCTCGGCGCCGGCGCGGATCATCTCCGCTTCGACTTCCGCTTCGCGGGCCGCTTCGACGTGCTCGGCTATCTCGGCATCGTCGAGCTCCTGGCCATCGTCCTCGGGGAGAATGCCGCCCAGAAGCTCGATGATCTTGACGCTGACGTTCCCCTGGTCGGGGGTTTCGGGATCGTCATCCTCGCCCGGATTGACGGTCTGTGTGGCGTAAAGTTTCAGCGGGTTAAAAGGCGGAACCTTATCCTGATAGTCGCCGGGAACCGGCGCGAGGCGGGCGACGATGCGCGCATAGGGCTTCGCGTGGATGTACTCGCGGCCGAGACGGCGCTGCTTGATGGATTCGTTGACGAGGTAGCGTACGGTGACGGCGCCGCTCGTGATGTTGAGCTTGTCGCTCTTGGGCGAAGCCCATTTGAGGCCCTCGCTGGTGCGCACGAAGGGCATTTCGCGGTCAACGAGGTTCGCTTCGCCGAGCTCGGTGAGGCCGGGCAGGAATCCGCCGCGGGCATCGCGCTTGTCGATCGAGCCGTAGATCACCACCAGAATGGAAATCGCGCCGACGGTTCCGGCGAGGCAGGTGCTGATAAGCCAGCGGAAGCGGCCGACCTGGCGGCTCTCGGCATGGTCGGTCTCGTAGAGGTCCTTGAGCGAGCTTGCCGCGCGGCCGCGATAGAGCTGGGGCAGGCCGCTTTCCCGCTTGGGGGTAGCGAGCGCTCCAAAGCGTCCATGCGGTGAGTAGCGGCGCCGGTCGACCACGAGCCTAGAATTCCCCCAGTGCGGATAGCCGCGGCACCGTCCAGGCGTTGCAGCGGCCCACTCAGCGCCATCCCCGGGTGGGAGTTTCGGGCGAGCGCGAAGCAGAACGATACCTCAAGGGTCGCTGCGCCGCTGCCGGAATTTACCGTACGAGGATGGCCCAAGTCCTGGATCGAGCCGTAAAAACGGGGCTTCCTGATGGCATCGACCGCCCCCAAAATGGTTAACGCGAGGGCGTCTGTGGGGACTGTCAAAAAAAATCGAAAAAAGTGCTTGCATGTTCCGAACGGCCGACCTAGATATCGCCCCGTCACCGAGACACACACACCGGTCGGGCCGGTCGGGAGGCGCTAATGGCGCTGACAGATCGAACGGAGCGGCGTTGAGTTTCTGACAAAGTTTCAACCAGGGGGTTGACAGCGCCACGGCGTTGGTATTAACTCACTGGCTCGGCGGGGCGCTCAGTGCTTCGCCACCCAAAATTGTCTCACGACACCTCGGGATCCAGGCCGGGACTTGACCGGTAGGAACCCTGTTGTCTTCGGAGCCTGCTAAGTCTGGTGGGCTCAAGAGAACGTGTCGCTGGGTTTGCTCTTTGACAATTGAATTTGAAGGAAGGGAAACGCAGGCGGCGGAGTCCTGGCGGATCCAACGGCGATCACGAAAGTGGCGCTTAGGATCAGAAAAAGACTCTGGCGATACTGCGTTTCAAAGCCATCACCAAACGTATTGGTTTCGGGGAAACTCGAGGCTGGTGCGTTGAGTGTGAAGGTGCCCGTTACGCAGAATCCTTGAAGTTAATCTTCAAGACAAACCAGTATCAAATCTTTCAATCTGAGAGTTTGATCCTGGCTCAGAACGAACGCTGGCGGCAGGCCTAACACATGCAAGTCGAACGCTGTAGCAATACAGAGTGGCAGACGGGTGAGTAACGCGTGGGAACCTTCCCAGTGGTGCGGAATAGCTCAGGGAAACTTGGGGTAATACCGCATAAGCCCCTAGGGGGAAAGATTTATCGCCATTGGATGGGCCCGCGTCGGATTAGCTAGTTGGTGAGGTAATGGCTCACCAAGGCGACGATCCGTAGCTGGTCTGAGAGGATGATCAGCCACACTGGGACTGAGACACGGCCCAGACTCCTACGGGAGGCAGCAGTGGGGAATATTGGACAATGGGCGAAAGCCTGATCCAGCCATGCCGCGTGAGTGAAGAAGGCCTTAGGGTTGTAAAGCTCTTTTGGCGGGGACGATAATGACGGTACCCGCAGAATAAGCTCCGGCTAACTTCGTGCCAGCAGCCGCGGTAATACGAAGGGAGCTAGCGTTGTTCGGAATCACTGGGCGTAAAGCGCACGTAGGCGGATTGCTAAGTCAGGGGTGAAATCCCGGGGCTCAACCTCGGAACTGCCTTTGATACTGACAATCTAGAGTCCGATAGAGGTGGGTGGAATTCCTAGTGTAGAGGTGAAATTCGTAGATATTAGGAAGAACACCGGTGGCGAAGGCGGCCCACTGGATCGGTACTGACGCTGAGGTGCGAAAGCGTGGGGAGCAAACAGGATTAGATACCCTGGTAGTCCACGCCGTAAACGATGGATGCTAGCCGTCGGCAAGCTTGCTTGTCGGTGGCGCAGCTAACGCATTAAGCATCCCGCCTGGGGAGTACGGTCGCAAGATTAA
>JBIQJE010000004.1:0-320974 GCA_044507625.1 Hyphomicrobiaceae bacterium
TGATGTTCACCAACGCGGGCATGGTGCAGTTCAAGAACGTCTTCACGGGGCAGGAAACGCGGCCGTACGTGCGCGCGGCCTCCTCGCAGAAGTGCGTCCGCGCGGGCGGCAAGCACAACGATCTCGACAACGTCGGCTACACCGCGCGCCATCACACGTTCTTCGAGATGCTGGGCAACTTCTCGTTCGGCGACTACTTCAAGGCCGATGCGATCCCGCTCGCGTGGGAACTGCTGACGAAGGATTTTGCACTCGATCCCAAGCGCCTCACCATCACCGTCTACCATACGGACGACGAAGCCTTCGACATCTGGAAGAAGGTGACGGGCTTTGCGGACGAGAAGATCATCCGCATCGCGACCAACGACAACTTCTGGCAGATGGGCGACACGGGGCCGTGCGGGCCCTGCTCGGAAATCTTCTTCGATCACGGCGACAAGATATTCGGCGGTCCGCCGGGCTCGCCGGATGAGGACGGCGACCGGTTCGTCGAGATCTGGAATCTCGTTTTCATGCAGTTCGAGCAGCTGCCGGGGGGCGAGCGCATCGACCTGCCGAAGCAGTCGGTCGATACCGGCATGGGGCTGGAGCGCGTCGCCGCGGTGCTGCAGGGCGTCACCGACAATTACGACATCGATCTCTTCAAGGCGCTCATCGCCGCCTCCGCGCAGGCGACGGGCGTGCCGGCAACGGGGGAGCATACGGCTTCGCACCGCGTGATCGCCGACCACTTGCGCGCGACGAGCTTCCTCATCGCCGACGGCGTGCTGCCGTCGAACGAAGGCCGCGGATACGTTTTGCGCCGGATCATGCGCCGCGCCATGCGGCACGCGCATCTGCTCGGCGCCGAGGAGCCGCTGATGCACCGCCTCGTGCCTGCGCTCGTGCACGAGATGGGCGACACCTACCACGAGCTGCAGCGCGCCCAGCCCCTCATCACCGAGACGCTGCTGCTGGAAGAGACGCGCTTCAAGAAGACGCTCGAAAAGGGCCTCGGGCTGCTGGGTGAAGCAACCGCGAAGCTGAAGCAGGGCGACGTGCTGCCCGGCGAGACGGCGTTCAAGCTCTACGACACCTACGGCTTCCCGCTGGACCTGACGGAAGACGCGCTGCGTGCGCGCTCGATCGGCGTCGATACGGCGGGCTTCGAGGCTGCGATGCAGCGCCAGAAGGCCGAGGCGCGCAAGGCGTGGAAAGGGTCGGGCGAGGCCGCCACCGAGGCGATCTGGTTCGAGGTGGCGGAGAAGACGGGGGCCACCGAATTCCTCGGCTACGATACCGAGATTGCGGCCGGCGAGATCGTTGCGCTCGTCAAGGATGGCAAGGAGGCCAAGAGCCTCAAGGCGGGCGATCACGCTGCGATCATCGTCAACCAGACGCCGTTCTACGGCGAGTCCGGTGGCCAGGTGGGCGATGAAGGCATCATCGCCGGGCCCAAAGGGTCGCTCTTTCGCGTCACGGACACGCAGAAGAAAGCGGGCGGCGTTTTCGTGCACTTCGGCAAGGTCGAGCACGGCGGTTTCGTTCTCGGCGAGACCGTCGATCTGGCGGTCGATCACGCCAAACGCTCTGCGATACGCGCCAACCACTCCGCGACCCACTTGCTGCACGAGGCGCTGCGCCAGGTTCTCGGGCCGCACGTTGCGCAAAAGGGCTCGCTGGTAGCGCCGGGGCGGCTGCGGTTCGACTTCTCGCACCAGAAACCCATGAGCGAAGCGGAGATCGCCGAGGTCGAAGCGCGCGCGAACGCGATCGTGCTGCAGAACTCGCCGGTCGAGACGCGGCTCATGGCGCTGGAAGACGCGATGCAGTCGGGCGCGATGGCGCTGTTCGGAGAGAAGTACGGCGATGAGGTGCGCGTCGTCTCCATGGGCGATGCGGGCGCGAACGCCAACAAAGCCTGGTCGGTGGAATTGTGCGGCGGCACGCATGTGAAGCGCACGGGCGACATCGGCCTCGTCAAGATCATTGCGGAGAGCGCGAGCGCTTCGGGCGTACGCCGCATCGAAGCGCTGACGGCGGACGCGGCGCGCGCGTATCTTTCGGAGCAGGAGGCACGGATCCGCGAAATTGCGTCGGCGCTGCACGTGCGTCCCGAGGATGTGGCCGAGCGCGTGAAGGCGCTGGTCGAGGAGCGCAAGCAGCTCGAGCGTCAGCTCGCTGAAGCGAAGAAGCAACTTGCGCTCGGTGGCGGCGGCGCGGGTGGCCAGGGCGCAGCGGATGCGGTGCGCACGGTCGGCACCGTGAAGCTGCTGGCGCGCACGGTGCAGGGGCTCAACCCGAAGGATCTGCGCGGCCTGATCGACGACGGCAAGAAGCAGGTCGGCTCCGGCATTGTCGCCATCGTCGGGGTGACGGAGGACGGCAAGGCCGGCCTTGCGGTCGGGGTGACGGAGGATCTCACGAAGACCTGGAACGCCGTCGATCTCGTGAAGGCGGGCGCTGAAGCGCTCGGCGGCAAGGGCGGCGGCGGGCGGCCGGACATGGCGCAGGCGGGCGGGCCGGATGGCTCGCGCGCGGGTGCGGCGCTGGAGGCGATCGAAGCGCGCCTCGCTGCGGCCTAGGCCATGGCCGCTTCGGACCTAGCGGGGTCCGACGCGCGAATAAATCGATCGCGCTCCGGGCTGACGCGGGGTGAACGGAAGTGACGACGGGAGCGGCGCGCGCGTTCGCTCCCGCCCGCATTGGCGCAGCTATTATTTCCCCGCGGTCCTGATGGCCGGGGCGATGCGGTCGATGCGGTTGGTCCAGATGCCGCCATTGAAGCCTTTCGGCAGACGATCCAGTTGCTCGCGCCGGTCGATGCCGGTCGTGCCGTAGGTGCCGTCGTAGGGTCCGAGTACGAAGACCTGCACGCCGGCCGCGTGCATGCGCTCCATGAAGCGGTGGGGCCAGCCCCAGAGCCAGGGCGCAACGTTCAGCGGCACCAGCATCACGCCCTTGCGGCACGCACTCGGCACACGACCCGTCCATCCGATGAGCGCATAGCGGATGAGGCAGTCCTTCAGCGAGCGGTTTGAGCCGATGGGAATTTCGGGCAGCGCGTCGTGCACCGCCTCGACGGGCAGCGTGCCGCCATAGACCATCAGCCGTGCGCGGGACTGCGGCTCGAGGCCCGCGATGTATGCGGCGAGCTTCTCGCCTTCATCGGCATCGTTGCTTTTCACGTTGATGAGAAAGCGGCGCGAGGGAAACGCGGTGAGCACGGCGTCGAGCGAAGGCATGGGACCGACCCCTTTGCCGCGAAACGGAAACGTTGCGCCGCCGTCCGCCGTGTAGCCGTAGCCGATGTCGAGCGCCTGCAACTCCGCCAGCGTGTGGTCGCGCGTTCTGCCGTGGCCATCGGTGCGACAGTCGAGCGTCCAATCGTGGAAGACGGCGAAGGCCCCATCGGTTGTCGGGTGGACGTCCAGTTCGACGATGTCGGCGCCGGCGGCGAACGCCGCCTCCATGGAGGGAAGCGTATTTTCGATATGCGGGTGATCAGGCGGATCGATGCGGCGTGCCGTGCACGTATCGTTGCGCAGATCCTCGCGGCTGAAGGTCTGCGCGAGACCGCGATGGGCCAACAGCACCGGGCGGCCATCGCCGGATGCCTTGCTGAAAAGGCTCGTGTTGTTCGCCCAGGCAAAGGCCGCGAACAGCACTACGAATACGGACAGATATCGAAGGTTTTTCTTCATCTCGTCTTCATGGCGGCGGAAGAGGGTTCGCACTAAGGCCACCGCAAAGCGGCAGAGCCGTGGCGCCGGGCGTGACCAAATCGACCATCGGCACGGTGCGGGAAAGCGTCCAATGCCGATATCGGCGGCCAATCATGCCGCATGGCGCGGGGCTTTCTATCCCGCGCCCTGTGCCTACGTCTTTAATAGCTGCCGCAATCGCGAGGATCGTCAGGAGGTCCGTCAGATGCCCAGGAGCAGCAACGCAGAAGAAATCGCGGAAGAGTTACAGAGCACACCCTCCACTCCGGCCTCCAATCCGGCCGCTCCGCCCGCAGGCGAGGAAGGCGCGGAAACTCGGGTGTTCGTGATGCCCGGCGCCGAGCTTCCGGGCGCCGTCTACATCACGGTGGTGGCGGCATTCGCCTGGATGCTGGCGATGGCGTGGCTCGCGTTCTCATCGTCCGACGGCATCGACCTCGACCTCGGCATTGCAACGGGGCTTGCGCTGATGTTCCTCATTGTGCCGCTCGCCATTCACCATACGGCGACGCACGTGGTGCACAAGGCGGGGATGTCGGTGCGCACGTTCCTCGAAGGGCCCTTCGACACCTTCACCGGGAAGATGCCCGCGCGGCAGGCGTGGCTCGAAGTGGCGATGATCCCGGTATCGCTCGCCATCGCCGCGACGCTGATCGGCATCGTGTTCCTGCTCGCGCATTGAGCGCGCGAGCAAGGCCGGGCGAGAAAGGCGCCACACGCCGCGCGCGTTGCGTCAGGCGCCTTTGGACATCTCCGCCTGGAGGTTCTCGTCGATCTTGTCGAGGAAGCCGGTGGTGGAAAGCCATGTCTGCCGGTCGCCGACGAGGAGCGCGAGGTCCTTCGTCATATGACCGGATTCCACCGTGCGGATGCAGACGCGCTCCAGCGTCGCCGCGAAGTTGGCGAGCTGCTCGTTGCCGTCGAGCTTGGCGCGGTGCGCAAGGGCGCGGGTCCAGGCAAAGATGGAGGCGATGGAGTTGGTGGACGTCTCCTTGCCCTTCTGATGCTCGCGGTAGTGACGCGTCACGGTGCCGTGGGCGGCTTCCGCCTCGACGGTCTTGCCGTCGGGCGTCATCAGCACGCTCGTCATCAAACCCAGCGAGCCGAAGCCCTGCGCAACGATATCCGACTGCACATCCCCGTCGTAGTTCTTGCAGGCCCACACGTAGCCGCCCGACCACTTGAGCGCGGAGGCGACCATGTCGTCGATCAGGCGGTGCTCGTACCAGAGCTTGCGCTTGTCGAACTCGGTCTTGAACTCGGCGTCGAATATCTCCTGGAATAGATCCTTGAAGCGGCCGTCATAGGCCTTGAGGATGGTGTTCTTGGTGGAGAGATAGGCGGGGTAGTTGCGGTTCAGCGCATAGTTGAAGGTGGCGCGCGCGAACTCGCGGATGGAATCGTCGAGATTGTACATCGCCATGGCGACGCCCGAGCCCGGCGACTTGAACACCTCGCGCTCGATGGTCTCGCCATTCTCGCCGACGAACTTGATCGTCAGGGTGCCCTTGCCGGGGAAGCGGAAATCGGTGGCGCGGTACTGGTCGCCGAAGGCATGGCGGCCGATGATGATCGGCTGCGTCCAGCCCGGAACGAGCCGGGGGACGTTGCGGCAGATGATGGGTTCGCGGAAAATGACGCCGCCGAGGATGTTGCGGATCGTGCCGTTGGGGCTCTTCCACATCTCCTTGAGGCCGAACTCTTCGACGCGGGCCTCATCGGGCGTAATGGTCGCGCACTTGACGCCAACGCCGTACTTCTTGATCGCGTTGGCGGCGTCGATGGTGACCTGATCGTCCGTCGCGTCGCGATTTTGCACCGACAGGTCGTAGTATTCGAGCGGCAGATCGATATAGGGATGGATGAGCTTGTCTTTGATGAGCTTCCAGATGATGCGGGTCATCTCGTCGCCGTCGAGCTCGACGACGGTTCCGGTCACCTTGATCTTCTGCATTCTGGCCTCGAATAGAGAGCGGGATTTCGCGACGGCGGCACCATATAGGTGGTGCTGCGACGCAACAAGAGAGCAAAGGCGCCGCACTTGAGTGCCACGGTTACCATTCGCGACGACTGCAGCGGCCATCCAGCGCCCATGGTGCCGGGAACGGAGCTTCCCATCGGCGAGCTGGTGCGCGTCTGCCATGAGCGCACCATCGACGCGGGGCTGGAAGAACTCGCCGTCCCGGGCCTCGACCGCGGGACGGTCGAGCCGCTGCTCACGTATTGCGCGGAACTTAAGTGCGAGGCGGACCGGGTCACGTGCCCCGGCTGCAAGCGGCGTACCGAGCTATTGGGTATCGCAAGCATCGACGATTTCATCGCCCGCCAGCGGGAAATCGTGGTGGGCGAGGGAGCCGTGCGGCTGCTCGGGCAGGGGGAGGAGACGCTGCGGGTGCCGACCCTCGACGCGCTGGAAAAGTCATGGTCGGGCGAGAGCTACTGGTTCTGGGCGCGGCGCGTTCTGCGCAAGTTGCGCCACGGCATCCGCCGGGCCAACGTCCAGGGCGCGGCCTTCGCGGCCGCCGGGGAGAGCCCGTCCGTTATCCTGATGGAGCCGCAACTGGCCGATAACGTCGGCATGGTTGCGCGGGCGATGGCGAACTTCGGCCTCGACGACCTCCGGCTCATTGCCCCGCGCGACGGCTGGCCGAACGAGAAGGCGCGGGTCGCCGCTTCGGGGGCCAATTACATCATCGACGATGCGACGAGCTATGACGGGCTCGACGGGGCCATCTCCGACATCAATTGGATCGCGGCCACCACGGCGCGCCAGCGCGACCTGCGCAAGCCGGTGATGACACCCCTGGAGGCGGTGGCGGAGATGCGACGGCGAATCGCCGCCGGGGAGCGTTGCGCGGTCCTGTTCGGCCGCGAGAGGTCGGGTCTGGAGACCTCGGAGGTGGCAAACGCCGACGCGCTCATCATGATCCCGGTAAATTCTCGTTTCGCTTCGCTAAACCTTGCGCAGGCCGTTCTCATCCTCGGATACGAGTGGATGCGGGGGAGCGACGCGCAAAGTCTCGGCCGGGTCACCACGTACGAGCGGCCGCTGGAGACGGGGCTCTACATGGGCCACGACCGCCTCGCGACGAAGGAGGAGCTGTTCGGCTTTTTTGCGCATTTGGAAGGCGAACTTGAACGTTCGGGCTTCTTCAATCCGCCGCACAAGCGTGCCACTGTGGTGAGGAATCTACGCACGATGTTCACGCGTATGGGGGCCACGGAGCAGGAAGTGCGCACCTTGCGTGGTATTGTTGCAACGCTGGCAAAGGGCAGGGGAGATGCCCTCAAGCGCTCAAACTGACCGCCATTATGTGGCCAAGTTTTGAGCTGAGCGATGCCGTGCGACTGGCAAAAAATTCTGCAGCACAGCCGGCAAACGGCGTGCGCCAATAGTAACAATATAACGCAGGGACGGTTTCAGGAGATGCGGATCATGAAATGGGCGGGGAAGGGTTTGGCATGTGTGGCTGCCATGGCCCCGGCATTGGCGGTGACCCCCGTCAGCGCGCAGGAGTTGAGCGAAAAGGCAACGCGTACATTCATGGAGTACTCGTGGACGCTCACTCCGGAGCGCTTCACCAAGCCCAATGGCGAGACGATCCTCATCGACAAGACCAAGCGCGCCGAGATCGAGGTTCCGCTGGACGTTGCGCGCGAAGTCATCCGCGCCGGCCGTCTGTCGGCCCATGCCCAGGTGTGCGGTCTCGCGCAGGAGCAGGGCGACAACCACAATTCGCTGATGCGCCGCCAGATCGAATCCAAGCGCTGGACGCCGCAGCAGCTCGTCTACATCAACCAGCTGCACCTGACCGTCGTGATGCTGCTCACGGGGCGCATCAAGCTCGTGGAGAAGGGCGAGGGCGACAAGGGCTCCGACAAGGAGGTCGTGGTCGCCGAGGAGGCCCAGAAGGGCACCCAGACCTGCTCCGCCGAGCAGAAGGCGAAGGTGCAGGAGATGATCGCCGCCTATGTGAAGTCCGGTCCGGCGCTCGCCTCCAGCAGCGCCCCCGTGGCAGCTCCCGCAGCCCAGCCGACGGTGACGGTCGCCCCGAAGTAACCGGGCAGGTCTCCCTGGCGCCCGCGAGGCCGGGCGCAGGTTGACGGGGCCGTCCGCTATCTATATCAAGCCACATCCGACGCGGGCCAAAGGTTAACGGCCCGCGTTGTCCGTTGCGCACCTGTGGCGGCGCCCTTTCGAGTGGCGCGGCCTGTCGGCTCCCGAATGTATTTTCGGAGCAGAGGAGGGGGCGCTCCAAGCCACAAAGAGCAACCGCTGGAGTGCTGTTACCATGACCAAGCGCATTCGCGCCAAGTACAAGATCGACCGTCGCCTGGGTGAAAACATCTGGGGTCGCCCGAAGAGCCCCATCAACCGGCGCGAATCGCGCCCTGGCCAGCACGGCGAGCGCCGTATGCAGAAGCTGTCCGACTACGGTCAGCAGCTCAAGGCCAAGCAGAAGCTCAAGGGCTACTACGCCAACCTCAACGAGCGCCAGTTCCACCGCATCTACGTGGAAGCATCGCGCCTCAAGGGCTCGACCTCCGAGCTCATCATCGGCCTGCTCGAGCGCCGTCTCGACGCCGTGGTCTACCGCGCGAAGTTCGTTCCGACCGTTTTCGCTGCGCGCCAGTTCGTCAGCCACGGCCACGTGCTGGTCAACGGCCGCCGCGTGACGGTGCCGAGCTATCGCTGCAAGGTCGGCGACGTGATCGAGGTGCGCGAGAAGTCGCGCCAGCTGCCACTGGTGCTGGAAGCCATCAAGAGCGCCGAGCGCGACGTTCCCGATTACCTCGAGGTCGACCACGGCCGCATGACCGCGAAATACGTGCGCATTCCGCTGCTTTCGGATGTGCCGTATCCGGTGCACATGGAGCCGAACCTCGTGGTCGAGTTCTACTCGCGCTAATTCTTGCGCCCACTGGGCTGCATACGAACACGGACATGGAAAGGCCTCCGCAGTGCGGAGGCCTTTTTCGTTTCAGGGGCGGGCTCGTAGTGCCATGCCGTCAGGCGGCAATGATCACGTCATCAAAGGGCCGGCGCGCGGAGTGCGGAGGAAGAGCGACACCCTCCTTCAGATAGCCGAACCGGCACAGCAGTTGCGGTGTGCGGCCGGGCACCGTCAGCTCCGCGAGCTTGGGACGGATGGTGGTCACTTCGATCGGCTGGTTGAGGAAGGCGCCCACGAGCCGGCGCGCCGTGAGCTGATGCAAGACGGCGGCGAGCGCGCGTCCCGTCGCCACCCATTCGGCGCGCGTGTCGCCGGCGGTCGAGAACACGCCGAGGAGCGGCGCGTCGATCACGTTGGGTTTGTCCATGCGCGCAACGGCGCTGCCGAGATCGAACATGCGGAAGAGACTCGCGGCGGCGCGCGTCGCCCAGTCGGGAAAACCGAAACCGGGGCCCGCGAGACCGTCGCCGCTCGGCGATGTCAGCGGATGCATCCATGAGGCGAGCTCGGAGCGGAATGCCGGATCTGCGAACTGAATGCGATCGGCATCGGCGACGAGCGCGGCCACCCTGTCCTTCACGGCGGTGTTCTCGTGGAGGGTGAGTTCCACGCCGAAGGGGCGGGCGGTTTCGATCAGCAGCGTCTGCACGTCGTGCGGCACCGGCGTATGCGCGTACGGCAGGCGCACGGTCCTGCGGGAGGCGATGGCTTCGAGCGTCTCGTAATCTTCGATGCCTTTCGAGGGCACGTCACTCAGCGTGACGCGGGCGATGACATCCGGAGCCTGCGGTACGGGCAGCGGTATGAGCGAGCCGGTGAGGCCGAAGGCGCGCAGGGCCGCGTACATCGTTTCGGCCGCACACGCGCAGGAGATCGTCAGCTCGCGGCCGTGGGGATCGACCCTTTCGAGCCTGCGGATCTCATCGGCAACGATGTCGACGTGGGAATCGGCGAGCACGAAGCACCATGGCTGCGTGTTGTGCCCGGATGGCGCGAGCACCGCATAGCGCACGAGGAAGGCGAGCACCTCGCGCGGGGTCCCATCGTGGGGAAAATCGATAGGCTCGATGTTCCAGGCTTTCTCCGAAGCAAGGGGCTGCGCGGTCGCCATCGCCAATCTCCGTAGCTGTGCCGGTCATCAGCGTTAGGCAATGGGCGTTGCGGAAATCTTGCTGCGCGGTGCCCAGCGGACCCGGATCGCCTCCGTATCGGTCAGGGTACGGTGAAACTTGCGTCTTTGCTTAACGGGCGGTGTCGGCGGGCCGGGTTCGTCGGCAGGGTGACGAGCTCTCCGGCGGGCGGTGCCGGCACTGCCGTGTCCGCTATCGGGAGCGTGCCGGCGCGGCGCGGCGGCACCGTATTGGCCCAGCCGTAGGCCAGCATGGTGATGATGGCGGAGGCGGCGAAGAAGTAGACGCCGGGCATCACCACGGCCTCGGTATATCCGGACGAGTTCACGTAGAAGATCATCAGCGCCAGCACCATCACGTCCGTCATCGAGTAGCGGCCGAGCCATTCCATGGTGGAGAACGAGCGGCGGCGGAACTCGGGCGAGAGGTCCGGCGAGGTGACGAGCGTGAGCAGATAGAATAGCTTCAGGAACGGGAAGAAGATCGAGACGGCGAACACGACGGCGCAGAGGAAATATTCGCTGTTCTCATAGAGCGCCCAGATGATCGTGGCGATGGAATGCTCGTTCGTCCACACGAAGACGGTCGTGAAGCGGATCACCGGAAGAATGACGCCGAGCGCAAAGAACACCGTCGCGAGGATGATGAGGAAGCTGAGGAAGAAGTTGCGCACCACCGACAGCGAGCGCGGCACGGCGGGCTCCGCGGGCGCGGGCTGCCCGGCGGCATAGCTCACATCCGCTTTCAGCCATGCATAGGAGAGGATCATCAGCGCGACGCCAGCGGTGAAGAAATAGACCGCCGGCAGGCTCGCGGCGTCGTAAACGCCCTGGCTCTTCAGGAAGAAGATCGTCAGCGCCAGCACGAGCACATCGTGCATCGACCATTTGCCGATCCATTCGATGGCCTTGAGGCGCTTGGCATGGCGGCGCAGCTCCGCGGCGGGCAGCGTCGAGACGAGCAGGAGGTAGAGCAGCTTCACGATGGGAAAGAGGATCGAGAAGACGAACACGACGGTCGCCAGGAAGGTCTGGCCCTGACGGAGCAGCACCTCGACGGTCGAGAGCAGCGAATATTCGCTGGTCCAGAAGATGAACTTGGTGAGCCGCAGGATCGGCAGCGAGATGCCGAGCGCAAGGCACACGGCGGCGCCGATGATGGCAAAGCTCAACAGAAAACGCCGGCCGCCAAGCCGCATGGACCGTCACCCCAGATGTCTCGGCGACGATGGTAATGCGCCGGCGCCGTGCCGTCACTCAAAGGCTCGCAGACGGCAAAACTGGGGCCGGGAACGCGGGAATACTGGATGCACCGCCGCCTTGACGGCGACACCTACGAGGTCGTTCATGCGGGGCAGGACAGCAAGCGGGCGGAAGTGCGTTGTCGCGAGGTCAAGACCCAGAGCTGTTGCGCCGTCTCCTGCGCGCAAAGGATCGTATGGATGCCGCCTCTCACGAGGAATGGCCGATCCTGCGTCTGGCATCGGTCAGCGGTGTCTCGGAAGCTCACTTCGCGCGGTCGTTCCGGGATGCGTTCGGCGTGCCGCCGCATCGCTATCTGCTGACGCGCCGGATCGAGCGCGCAAAGGCGCTTCTGCGCGAGACGGCGCTGCCGATCACGGAGATCGCCTTTGCGACCGGATGGAACAGCCTCGGCACGTTCGGGCGCACATTCCGCGATATCACGGGGCTGAGCCCCGGCGAGCTGCGCCTGTGCGAGAGGTCCGCCGCGCGTCGGCCCGAGCAAGTGCCCAATTGTTTCTTGAGCGCCGCCTATCGGCCGGACCTCACAATCGCAGTTTCGGAGAAGCGGCGACGGGAGGGGCTCGCTAGGGTGATGGACCCAACAGAGATGGAGGTTCCATGAGCCAGTGTGGTGTCGCAGTGATCGGCCTTTACGTTCGTGATCAGGACGAGGCTTTGGCATTCTATGTCGAGAAGCTCGGTTTCCAGGTGCACACCGACGTGCGCAACGGGGACTACCGTTGGCTTACCGTGCAACATCCCAATCAGCCATCGTTCCAGCTCGGGCTCTTCACCCCGCAGCCGCCGGTCGTCGATGCCGTGACGGCTCAGTCGATACGCGAGATCGTGGCGAAGGGGGCGATGCCGCCACTCGTCCTCGCCGTCGACGACTGCCGCGCAGCGTACGACCGGATGCGTGCTCTCGGGGTGGAGTTCACGCAAGAGCCGATTGACCGGTACGGCACGATGGACGCCGGATTTCGCGATCCGGCCGGGAATGGCTGGAAGATGATCGAGGCGCGGCGAAACGGATGATCGGCAAGCCAAAAGCTTCGCGATGATGTCGGGTAAGCTCAGCAGAAGACGCTAGCGCAGATGGTGCGAAGGTCGGAGCGAAGGGCTATGGCCAGCAAGGCGCCGGGCAAACCGGCACAGGCGGCGAATGCGGATGCCAAACCGGCGTCCGATGCGCCGGTGCTTCTGTCCGGCGGCAATCCCCAGATCGCAAAAGGATTTGGAGACGCGCCCGTGCAAGCCTACATCGCGGCGATGCCGGGGTGGAAGCGTGATATCGGGCGGCAGCTCGATGCGCTCATCGTTCGAACGGTCCCTGATGTTTGCAAAGCCGTGAAGTGGAACTCGCCGCTCTACGGTTTGGAAGGGCAGGGTTGGTTCCTGAGCCTCCATTGCTTCGCGAAATACATCAAGGTGGCCTTCTTCCGCGGCGCTGCGCTGCGTCCCGTTCCTCCGATTGCCTCCAAACACGCGCACACGCGCTATGCCCACATCGGCGAGGCGGAGCCATTGGACGAAGCTCAATTCGCCGATTGGGTGCAGCAGGCGAGCCGATTGCCAGGCGAGCGTATGTGAGCGGCGCGGCGGCGCTTTGACACCAACGACACGCGCACGATCCGGTGCAGCCGCCGCCTAGTCCCTACGGGCGGTCTCGGAACCCTATCCAGCCCGACGCATTGCAGCCTCAGGCGTAAAGCGATGAGGCCGCACATGTTTGGGCTCGCTACAAAGCGATTAGCATTGATTCTTTTTTCTGCAGCGGTCGCGCTGTTCCCCGTTGTGGCGGTTGCGCAGTCGTCCGGCGGATCGGGCGGCGGCTCCTCCGGTGGTGGGTCCTCTGCGGGCAGCGCCGGCGGTTCCACCGGCGGTGGTGTCGGCCGCGGGGCCGGCTCGCCCTCGACGGGCAGGTCGCTGGGAGGCTCGTCGCGGGCTGTTCCCGGCACGCCGAATACGAACCCCAACGGCTTCAGGAGCAACGCTGCGCCGACGACGGCGCCGGGTACGAGAACTCCCGCCCAGGAAAACACGCGCCAGCGCGCCATGGACCTGCGCAACTCCGAGCCACCGGCGACGCAACCGACAGCGCCCGGCGACACACGCGGGCGGACGTCAGACGTCGGACAGGATGACGAGCAGCCCTCGGCCAACAGCGGGGCCTTGCCGGAGCGGGTCAGTCCCGGCCGCTCCACGGATATCAACGAGCTATCGGTCGGCGGCAGTCCGCGCCAGGGCGCGGTCGGCAGGACGATGGCCGAATGCGAAGGCGCGTGGGACGCACAAACGCACATGTCGAAGGAAAAATGGCGCGAGACGTGCCGGCGCACCCTCACCGACCCGCACCTTTGATCGTCTGATTTTGGAGCTGGACCCCGCCGTGGTGGTCAACGTGTGCGTGATGCCCGCGCTCAGTCGGGTGTGCCGTTGTCCTTGAGCGGGAAGTACTGGCGCCAGGGGCGCGCCTCATCGATGGCCCTTGCAATCGCGGGACGGGCCAGCAATCGCGCGCGGTAGCTGCGCAGCGCCGTGTGCGCTTGCGGAATTGCGTAGCCCCAGTGCGCGTAGAAGAGCGCCGGCGCGGCGGCGCAATCCGCGATGCCGAAGGTTTCGTTCGCGGCCCAGGTGCGGCCCTCCATCCACCGGTTGAGCCAGGCATAGCTTTTGTCGAGCGTCGCCTTCGCTTCGCTCTCGGCCAGCGGGTCGCGCTTGTCCTCAGCGCGCAGAACATCGAGCACCATGCGCGTCAGCGGCGTCATGACGTAATCGTCAAAGACGCCATCCATCTGCCGGGCCTCGATCGCCAGGCGTGGATCGACGGGAACCATGGGCGGGGCTTCGCCGTGGTGGAGGTCGAGATATTCGATGATGGCGGCGGATTCGATCACGGAGCGGGTGCCGTCGACGAGCACGGGAAACTGGCCGGTGGGCGCGAAGCGGCGCACCGCCTCGGTGTTTTCGGGGTGCTCGGGGTCCACCATCATGAATTCGAACGGCACGGAGCGCTCGTAGAGGGCGATCAGTGCCTTCCAAGTGAAGGATGAGAGGGGATGGCCATAAATGCGCAGCATCGCGTTGCTTTCCTGGCTACGGAGTGGTCGCCATTGAAGGCACTCCGGGCATCCGGTTGTCGACGCTCAAGTGATGGCCTCGCAATGAAAGCTGAGTCGTAGCTGATGCCCTTGTCGTCGAACATCGCCGTCAGCTCGCCCGCCTGCAGCATCTCGCGAACGATGTCGCAGCCGCCCACGAACTCGCCCCTTGACGTAAAGCTGCGGGACCGTCGGCCAGCTGGAGAAGGCCTTGATGCCCTCGCGGATGCCCATGTCCTCGAGCACGTTGACAGGTCTAGAGGATGAGTAGCGAGAGTAATGCGCCGATGCTGCGCCATCACCAAAGCCTCACTGACGTGACTTAACTGAGACCGGAGAAGAGCTCAGCGCTTGTTACTCTATTCCGGCATCTTTTCCGTGTCTGATACTGCCCTTCCAGTATCCTAGTTCGATTGACGAACGGGACATTTCTGCAGCTTCGGCAGACCCCATAAATAAATCCAAGTTGAGTGGGTGTTGCCGCGTTAACGCGATTAGCTGCTCGTCGCGGGACATTGTCTGATTTAGTGCTTCTGTCACTTCATTGAGCGCTGCAAGTGAGCGTTCGCGCAATATCCCGTGCACCACTTCTAGTTGTTGCCTTAGGCGCCGTGCCAAGCTCTTATCAAACACCTGACGCTTGGTTGCCACGCCAGGTTTTGCGGCACCATCTTTAATTTGTAGAACTACGAGTGTTGCTTGCCACTCGCCGCGATAACTACCGCCTGATCCAAAATGTGCGACTGCGTCGTCGCGGAGTTCAATCAATTCTCGATGGATTGTTTTCTGCGCTTCAGTCAACTTTGAACGCACGTCAAATGGCTTACGCACGTTTGACCCGGACTTGGTTGCACGCGCGTACAATATGAGTGCGTTATTGAGCAAGGCCGACTTCAACGCGTGGGTATCGAAGTCTTCGACGTCCTTCGCCAAAAGTCTATCGAAGGCATCAAGGGCTTCGAGGGCCATCGCCAGATCGATGCTGAGCGAGTGCAGATCGCACGCTCGTTGAATTTTTTTGGCAAGTGGACGATGCCGTTCTTCCAATAATAGTCTTTCCGCAAGTGCGGTGAGATTAAAGCAGGGCTCTTGGGGAGGTTTCGCCACAGGCCAGTCGTTGAATGAGGTCTACAATTGTTGAGGTTGTTGCCTCAGCCAAGCGGTGCGCGCCGCAAAACTAAAGGTGGTGGGTTGGGGCAGCTTTGGTTTAAGGCCAAATTTTTTGGGTGATAAAATCTTCGCCCCAAGTTCTACCCCTAGCCGCCAAGATCAGGCGAGGAGCTTCGACTTGTCGTAGCTGATGCCCTTGTCGTCGAACATCGCCGTCAGCTCGCCCGCCTGCAGCATCTCGCGAACGATGTCGCAGCCGCCCACGAACTCGCCCTTGACGTAAAGCTGCGGGACCGTCGGCCAGTTGGAGAAGGCCTTGATGCCCTCGCGGATGCCCATGTCATCGAGCACGTTGACGTCCTTGAAGTCGACGCCGAGGGCGCGAAGGATGTGATCGACCTGTGCGGAGAACCCGCACTGGGGCATGTTCTTGTTGCCCTTCATGAACAGCACGACGTCGTTCGATGCGATCGTCTTGCGGATCCAGTCCTCTACATCCTGCTGCGGGTTGGTCATTGTGGGCCCCATGAAACTTTTGCGACCGGCGGGCCGGATGCCCGCAGGTCTTCAATGCGCAATGTGTGGATTGGGCCCGAGAAGTCAACTCGGCGCGGGGTCACTGGGCGGCGATTTCGCCGACCGGAGGCACGTCGAGGGACCAAACGAGCGGCGCGAGGCCGCTCTTTTCCGCCGTCCCGGCGCAGCGGTCAGCCCGCGGCAGGCGCGGCAGTCGTCAAGGCGAGGGCGTGCAATTCGCCGCCCATGCGTCCGCCCAGGGCCTCGTAGACCATCTGGTGCTGCTGGACGCGCGATTTGCCCTTGAATTCAGCAGCGACGACGTGGGCGGCATAGTGCTCACCGTCGCCGGCAAGGTCGCGGATCTCGACCTGCGCGTCGGGGAACTTGGCTTTGATCAGCCGTTCGATGTCCCCGGCGTCCATGGCCATGTTTGCGTCTCCCTGGAAAGTTGATCCTGATGCCGAGCATAAGCCGATTTGGCTGCGGACCCAAGGCGGCGTGGGGAAAGTATGTTTCGTTGACGGGCTACCCGGCGGGGTTATAGGCCTCTTACAGGTTTCTTGCGGTTACGAGGGCTTTTGGGATTATGACGTGGCCGGTACCTGGCTATTCCCGATCGAAGGTCGATGCAGCAGGGGAGCGGATGCGGGACCTCAGCTTAAGCTATGGCCCTGGCGAATTCGCTGTAGACTTCAACATTCTTCACGACTGGCGCGGCGCGCACAGTTATCCATTGACGGCAATTCACGCGACGATCGAGCCCATTGCGTCGTTCGTTGAGCCGCAGGCGCTAGTGGTAAATCGTTTAAAGCGTCACATCTCGATTATGGCAAAGCTCTTCAATGAGCGTACTCGCCTAACGCAAATGCAGGATATCGCAGGCTGTCGCGTTATCATGAGCGACGTTGATAAGGTCCGCGCCTTCGTTGAAGCGTACCGAGCGCACGGGGAACTCCACGAGCTAGATCACGTTGACGATTACATAAACAGGCCGCGCGACTCTGGTTATCGTGGCGTGCACTTGATCTATAGATTCAAATCGAACTCGTCGCATACAAAACCGTACGACCGAATGAAAGTGGAAATCCAAGCGCGCACTATCCTACAGCATGCGTGGGCTACGGCAGTGGAGACAGTTGGGACGTTTACTGATCAAGCCCTCAAGAGTAGCCAGGGACAGGCCGACTTTCTCCGATTTTTTAGGCTCATGGGGTCGTGTATGGCGATCAAGGAGGGGACGCCACTCGTTCCTGGAACACCCGAAAACGAAAGTGGTCTCGTAGATGAGTTACGAAAGGTAGAAAGGCGACTAGATTTTCGTAGGAGATTTGAGGTGTACGGCCACGCGGTGCATGAGGACCGATCATATCTCTTCGGTGCGGAATACTATCTATTGGATCTTGATTTGTCGTCGCGGCGAGTATCAGTAACTGGATTCTCAAACGCAGAATTATCTAAGGCACAAGCTGCCTATGGCGAGGCAGAGCAGTCCATTGATAAGGACGATCCGCGACAGGTTGTTCTCGTCAAAGCGTCGTCACTCGATGAATTGCGGAGTGCCTATCGCAATTACTACCTCGACACGAACGAGTTCAATGCCGTGGTATCAGAGTTCCTGCAGGAATCAGCTCCGCTACTCTTTTGAAAGTGATTTTTCACACCATCGTTTTTGACGGTGTGGTTAAGTCATCTCAAGGCGATTCTGTCCTCAGCTCACGGCCGGCCATATACTGGGGCAGCCAGGCCTCGTTGGCGGCGCGCAGCTCGGCGAGGGTGAGCGCCGTTTCGCCCTTCAGCCCGATGGCGTCGCCGCCGGTACGGGCCACGATGCGCGCGGGAAGCGCCAGCAGGCGCGCGCGCTCGAGCACTTCCTCGGCCAGCATCGGATCGACCGCCAGCACGTAGCGGCCCTGGTCCTCGCCGAACCAGATCGCATGGGCGGGGAGGCGGCCTTCATAGGCGAACAGCTCCGCGCCGATGCCGCCGGCCATGGCCATCTCCGCGATCGCGACGATGAGGCCGCCGTCCGAAACGTCGTGGACGGCCGAGACCTTGCCCTCGCGGATCAGCGCGCGCACGAGACGGCCCGCCTTGATCTCGTCTGCGAGGTCGACCGGGGGGGGCGCGCCTTCCAGCTTGCCGGTGGCATGCTCCTGGTAGAGAGACTGGCCGAGGTGGCCGGCCTCGCGGCCGATGAGGATGAGCAGGTCGTTCTCGCGCTTCAGGGCGATGTCGGCCATGTGCGCAACGTCGGGGATCAGTCCCACGCCGCCGATGGCGGGCGTCGGCGGGATGCCGACGCCGTTGGTCTCGTTGTAGAGCGAGACGTTGCCCGAGACGACCGGATAGTCGAGCACGCGGCACGCTTCCGCCATGCCCTTCACCGAGCCGACGAACTGGCCCATCACCTCCGGCCGCTCCGGGTTGGCGAAGTTCATGTTGTCGGTGATGGCAAGCGGATCGGCGCCCACGGCGGTGAGATTGCGCCAGGTTTCGACCACGGCCTGCTTCGTTCCCATCACCGGATCGGCGGCAACGTAGCGGGGCGTGACATCGCACGTGAGCGCAAGGCCCTTGCTCGTGCCGTGCACGCGCACGACCGCCGCATCGCCGCCCGGGCGCTGCACGGTGTCGCCCATCACCATGTGATCGTACTGCTCCCATACCCAGCGGCGCGAGGCCAGCGCCGGGCCGGACATCATCGTCTTCAAGGTATCGAGGATGGCATTGGGCGCGGGCACCCACTCGGGCAGAATGAGTTTGGGCGAAGGGGGCGGGAACCACGGACGCTCATAGAGCGGTGCGGAGTTGGCGAGAGTCGTTACCGGGATATCGGCCTCGACCTTGCCGCGGTGGGTGACGATCATGCGGCCGGTGTCGGTCGTCTCGCCGACGATGGCGAAATCGAGCCCCCATTTGCGGAACACACCTTCGGCTTCCGCTTCCGAACCGGGCTTCAGCACCATGAGCATGCGCTCCTGGCTCTCCGACAGCATCATCTCGTACGCGGTCATGCCGGTTTCGCGCTGGGGCACATGGTCGAGGTCGAGCGTGATGCCGACGCCGCCCTTGTCCGCCATCTCGCACGATGAGGACGTGAGGCCGGCGGCGCCCATGTCCTGGATGGCGATGATGCAGTCCTTCTCCATCAGCTCCAGGCACGCTTCGATGAGGAGCTTCTCGGTGAAGGGATCGCCGACCTGCACAGTGGGGCGCTTCTCGTCCGAATTATCGTCGAACTCCGCGGAGGCCATCGTGGCGCCGTGGATGCCGTCGCGGCCGGTCTTGGAGCCCACATAGACGACCGGCAGGCCGACGCCCTTGGCGGCGGAGTAGAAGATCTTGTCGGTGCGCGCGAGGCCCGCGCACATCGCGTTGACGAGAATGTTGTTGTTGTAGCCCTTGTCGAAGTTCACCTCACCGCCCACCGTCGGGACGCCGACGCAATTGCCGTAGCCGCCGATGCCGGACACGACGCCATCGACGAGGTGGCGCGTCTTCGGATGCTCGGGTGCGCCGAAGCGCAGCGCGTTGAGATTGGCGACCGGGCGCGCGCCCATGGTGAAGACGTCGCGCATGATGCCGCCGACGCCGGTGGCCGCGCCCTGATAGGGCTCGATGTAGCTTGGGTGGTTGTGGCTCTCCATCTTGAAGACCACCGCATCCCCGTCACCGAGGTCGACGACACCGGCGTTCTCGCCGGGGCCCTGAATCACCTGCTTGCCGCTGGTGGGCAGCGTCTTCAGCCACACGCGCGAGGATTTGTAGGAGCAGTGCTCCGACCACATGACCGAGAAGATGCCGAGCTCGGTGAAGCTCGGCTCACGGCCGAGAATCTTCAGCAGACGCTGGTACTCGGCGGGGCTCAGGCCATGTTCGGCGACGATTTCCGGGGTGATCTCGAAACGGGTCTCGGACATGCTTTCGGCTATTGCATCCCTGCGCAGAGCGCGTCCCTCGGACGGCGCATGCGCTTATAGCCGCCGTCCGATGGCTTGTCGCCTCGGTTGGGCGATATGCGCCGGAGCGCCGCGCGCATTGCTTTTCAGAGCTGCGGTGGGCGCGATTCGTACGCCGCTCGCAGGGACCGCGTCGCTGGCAGCGAGCAGAGAAGCGCGAAGGATGGAGGCGCCGAGGAATTCTCCATGAATGGATCGGCTCTTGTGCCGCAGCCCTGAAGCCATCCGGTGCCGGACGCCGGGGTCAAAGAACACCGACCTGCCGCGGCCTCCTGTCTTACCCACGGCGCTGATGCCTATCAGCGGAATATGCTCGAAGTGGCTAGAATCCGCGGCCACGGATGCGCGCGCTCGTTTTCCTCGGCCACCCGTTGGGGTGGGAAGGGGTGCCTACCCGCGACAGTAGCGCGCTGCAGCATGCGTATTGCTGCAATGCAGCATTGTCGATTTCGCCCGCCGATTCCGCGTCTTAACTTTGGTTCTGTCGCCGGTGACGTTCTCCCTGGAGCTTCCGCCGGCAGGACTTTTTCATTGCAGCAGGAAGGAGCTGGAGCATGTCCGCATACCTCAAGAGCGTAGTTGGCGCCGCCATGCTCACCGGGTTCACGGTGCTCGGTGTGCAGGTCTCCGCGGCCGAGGAGGGTCAGGCGACCTTCAAGCCGATGCACGCGGTAAGCGTGCACACGGGATCGAAGCACGCGATCGGCTACTTCGAGCCTGTCTCGGGCGTCTGCGAGCTCACCCTGGTCGTCGGCGAGGAGCCCACGGGCGTCGGCATCATCGACGTGCGTCCCACCCGCTTCCGCGCCTCGGTCAAAGCCGGACAGCGCGTCCGCTTCGACACCGGCGAGGGCAAGGAGCTTGCCTTCTACTGCGGTCCGGCGGCCTCGGCGATGTCGGTAGAGACGATGCAGCAGACGGCCTACGTGCCGGCCGAGCGCTGATACGACGACGCGGCCTCCTTTTCAGCGAGGTGGCAAGCGTCGGCCCTGCGGGGCCGGCGCTTTTTCTTTCCCGTTCCGCGGGCGCGCAATTCGCCCGCGGTCACCCACTTCCCGCAACGCCAAGGAAAGACCGGGCTGCGATGTCCGTGACCAAGACAACGATGGTGATCGCTGCGGTGCTGGCCGGGGTCTACGGAATCGGTGCGCGCAAAATCGTAACCGAGCTATCGGAGATCCAAGACCTGCCGCTGTCGGACGCGAAGCGGCCGAGGCGCGCGTCCGCGGGCGGAGGCTCGCCTGCCGACGCATGAGGCGCTGGCCGGAGGGCTAGCCGTGACGCGCGATTGATCGTGCGTGCGAGCTATACGGTTGGCTCGAGCGCTGACACCAGCGCGCTTTCGAACATGCGGCGGCCATCGGTGCCGCCGAGCGACAGCTCGAACAGGCGTTCGGGATGGGGCATGAGGCCGACCACGCGGCCCGTCTCGTCGGTGACGCCGGCGATGTTGCGCTGGGCGCCGTTGGGGTTCGCCTCGGGCGTCGCTTCGCCGGCTTCGTTGCAGTAGCGGAAGATGACGCGGCCTTCGCCTTCGAGGCGGTCGAGGGTTTCCGCATCGGCGAAGTAGTTGCCTTCCGCGTGCGCTACAGGCAGGCGCACGACCTGATCCTTGCGGTAGCATTTGGTGAAGAAGGTGTTTGCGTTGTCGACCCGCAGGTGGACATCGCGGCAGATGAACTTCAGCGAGGCGTTGCGCATCAGAACGCCGGGCAGAAGCCCCGACTCGCACAGCACCTGGAAGCCGTTGCAGATGCCGAGCACGGGGGTACCCGCCTTCGCCTTCGCGATCACGTCACGCATGATGGGGGAGTGGGCCGCCATGGCGCCGCAGCGGAGATAGTCGCCATAGGAAAAACCGCCCGGCAGGACGATGACGTCGGAGGCCGGCACCGAGGCATCGCCGTGCCAGACCATGTTCACCGGAAAGCCCGTGATCTTCTCCAGCGCGACCTTCACGTCGCGGTCGCAGTTGGAGCCGGGAAATACGATGACCGAGGCGCGCAGCATTTTGGCTTCACTCCAGTGCGCTTCATAAGCGCTTAGTTCGGCGGCGCCAGCGGCGAGCGGGCGCCTTTACGTTGCTCGACCTCGTCGCGCGAGGCGTCGGTGAGGGCTTTGTCGCCTGCCTTCATCTCCGCGACAAGGGCGGAGAACTGCGCCTGATCGCCGTAACCGCAGACCTTGCTGTCCGCGGTCCAGACGCCGGTGACCTGCTTGCGCAGGGTGCGCAGCGTCACGGCGGGATGCGCGGGGTGCCAGGCGCTGGTGAACGAGATTTCCGCGCGCCAAAGCTCGGGCTGGGCAACGCGTATGATCTCGAACCCCTGGTCTTCCGCGATTTCCGCTCCGGCCAGAGCCCTTGCCTCGGCGCGCAGGCCTTCGAAACCCCGTTCGCACTCGATGGTGGGCGGGGCGGCAGGTTCCTGCGCCTGCGACGCTACCGGAAGCATCGCGGCGGCGAGACAGACCGCCATGGCCCGCGCCCCACGCATGCTAGGGCGCCAGCTCGTAGGCGTAGTTCTCGATGACGCTGTTGGCGAGCAGATCCTTGCACATCCGCTCGACCGTCTCCTTGGCCTCGGCCTCGCTCGCGCCGGCGAGCTTGACCTCGATGTATTTGCCCTGGCGGACATCCTCGACGCCCGAGATGCCGAGCGCGGCAAGCGCGTTCTGGATGGCCTTCCCCTGGGGGTCGAGAACGCCGTTCTTGAGGGTAATGCGAATGCGAGCTTTCATAACCGTTCCAGCGGATGGCGGGCGGCGGCGGTGGCCGGCGAAGGTTCGATCTCAACCGTTCGCTTCGGCCTATTCGCCGGCGCCGTCAATCAGTTCGGCTTGCCGTTGGCGGTGGGGTTGGACGCGACCAGCACCGGGCCGAGGCCCTTGATGGGGCGGTTGCCCGTGAAGACGCCGAGGCGGCGGGCAACTTCCTGGTAGGCTTCCAGGAGGCCGCCGAGATCGCGGCGGAAGCGGTCTTTGTCCAGCTTGTCGGAGGTGGCGATATCCCACAGGCGACAACAATCGGGGCTGATCTCGTCGGCGAGCACGATGCGCATCTGGTCGTTCTCCCAGAGGCGGCCGAACTCGACCTTGAAGTCGACGAGGCGGATGCCGATGCCAAGGAACAGGCCGACGAGGAAGTCGTTGATGCGCAGCGCGAGCTGCATGATCTCGTCGATCTCCTGGGGCGCGGCCCAGCCGAATGCGGTGATGTGCTCCTCGGAGACCATCGGATCGCCGAGCGCATCGTCCTTGTAGTAGAATTCGATGATGGAGCGCGGAAGCTGCATGCCCTCTTCGAGGCCGAGACGCGTTGCCAGCGAGCCCGCCGCAACGTTGCGCACGACGATCTCGAGCGGCACGATCTCGACTTCGCGGATGAGCTGCTCGCGCATGTTGAGGCGGCGCACGAAGTGCGTCGGCACACCGATCTCGCCGAGGCGCTGGAAGATGTACTCGGAGATGCGGTTGTTGAGCACGCCCTTGCCTTCGATCAGCGCATGCTTCTTTGCGTTGAACGCGGTGGCGTCGTCCTTGAAATGCTGGATGAGGGTGCCGGGCTCGGGGCCTTCGTAAAGCACCTTTGCCTTGCCCTCATAGATGCGCCGACGCCTGTTCATCGAGACTTTGTCCTTTGACTTGAAATTACGTGTCCTGCGAGGATGTAAGCGACCCGCCAGCAAGCGCCAAGTCTTTGAAACTACAGCTTGTTCGTGTCTGCAGGTGCCGCATTGTGGTGGCGGCTCGCGCGGTCGGTCACCCGGGTCAGACACTAGCCGAACCCATCCCCAGAGACAATCTTAAGGATGGGAAAGGTCGCAAGTGTCGCTAACGGTTCGAGAAGGGGGACCGAATGATGGTAAAGCCCGGTTTTACGGCCCGCGCGGTCATGAATCTGCCGACGGGAGATGCAACTTTCAATCGCTGCCGTGCCGCCTGCGGCGTCACGTTCTACTGGAGAAAAGTATGACAACGTTCGACGATCGCGAGAAGGGTTTCGAGAACAAATACGCTTTGGATCAAGAGGTTAGGTTTCGCGCGGAGGCCCGCAGGAACAAGCTTCTGGCCGAGTGGGCAGCAGCCAAGCTTGGCATCATGGGAGCTGCCCTGCCCGATTATGTGCGCTCCGTGCTCAAGGCCGACCTGCAGGAAAAGGGCGAGCAAGACGTTTTTCGTAAGATTCACAACGACTTCGCCACGGCTGGCGTGAAGGTGTCGGATCAGGAGATCCGCACCACCATGGCCGAGCTGATGGCCAAGGCCATCGCGGAAGTCGAAGGCTCGAAGGGGACCTGAGGCCCCCGTTAACGGCCGTTAACCTTTGAGACCGGCTAAGAAGTGTCCAAAGCGCAGCAGACCATCCGGCCACGGACCGTGGCCGGATGCTTCCGCGATGTGGCCGGCCTGCCCTACATCCACAAAATTCGATCCCCAGGCCTCGGCAAAGGCCCGGGCCCGCTCCTGGCGGCAATAGGGGTCGTCCGCGGCCGCGGCCACGAGGGAGGGGAAGGGAAGCCGGCGCATCGGTATCGGCGCGAAGCCGAAGCTGTCCTTATCCCACACGTGGCCGTCGTTCGGCGGCCAGTCCGATGCATTGTCGACGTCAGCGGGCGCGACGAGGAAGGCTCCCGCCACGCGGTCCGCGGCAAGCTCCGGCGCAGCATAAGCGACGGCGATGACGCCCAAACTATGGGCGATCAACACCGCCGGCCTCTCGGCTGACCTCACCGCACCAACGATATTGCGCACCCACTCGTTGCGGTTGGGTGCGTGCCAGTCAGGCTGCTCGATCCGTCGCGCCGTTTTGAGATTGCGCTCCCAGCGGGACTGCCAGTGATCGGGGCCGGAGTTGAGCCAGCCCGGCACGATGAGGATGTCTACGTCTGAGGTTTTCATGCCGGCTGCTGGTCGCTGTTGGAAGCTTGGGGGTTCTCGTGCGCGCTTTGTATGCGGGGTGCGCGACTCACCGTAGAACTGCATCAGATCACTGAACAAGTGGTGGATGGAACCATGGATACGTTGTGGACTTCGGGCCGAGCGCTGCTGGTCGCCGGTGTCGTTGGCATTGTCGCGTCGACGATGCCAGCCCTCGCCGATGAGTGGCGCCCGGTTGAACCCGGACGCTGGGTTCCCGGAACACCGATGACGGATTCGCAGTACGTCACCGACTGGAGCGGCCTCTACGTCGGCGGCAAGCTCGGCGGTATCTGGAGCGATATTCACTGGTCTGAGAACTTCGTCGAGTTCAATGCGCCGGCCGGCGCGAACATGTCACCGGGCGGCGTCGCGGGAGGCATCTTCGGCGGCGCGAACCTGCAGATGGGCAATTGGATCTTCGGTCTCGAGACGTCGTTCCTCGGAACGGGCCTCAACGGGTCATCGCGGCCGAACCCGGTGGACACCTTCACAACGAAGATCGACTGGCTGCTTTTCGTCGAGCCGCGCCTCGGATTCTCCTGGGACAGGCAGATGGTCTACGTGAAGGGCGGCTGGGTTGGCGGCGATGCGTCGTTTAAGGCCGTCGGTCCGACCGCGGGTGGTCAGATCGCCACCGCGAAGGCAACGGAGTTCGTCGACGGTTGGACGATCGGCGCGGGGTTCGAATACGCCTTGTGGCCGAGCGTGATCATCGGGCTCGACTACCAGTACGTCGACCTGAAGCTGAGCCAGGCGGCATCCTGCGACCTTTGCCTCATCGGCCTCCCGGTCGGGACACCTCCCGATATCAGCGGCAATGCGGATATCTCTCTCGTGACGCTGCGCGCGAGCTATCTGTTCCGCCCGGAGGATTGATCGTCCCGGCCTGATCGCCCGGCACGGACGATCAGGGTTGGACTTCGGAAATACCGCTCTCTGCGGGTGCGGGAGACGTCGTCCCGCTGCAGCTCGATCTCCATCGCATCAGCATGACCGTACCCGCGGTGGCGGCGATGATGAGCTGCGTGGCGCGGAGGGGCAGGTCGACGCGCAGCCCATATTCCAGCGCTGCGCCTATAATGGGTATGCCGGCCAGCACCGCCGCGACGACGATCGCGGGTATCGGGATCGGTGCGCCGGCATGGGCATAGGCGCGCGTATAGAGCCAGACGATGACCGCGACCGCTATCGCCGTCGCGGGGTACCACGCCGGATGGCTGGGCGAGGCGATGCCCGCGGCCGCATTGGCATCAGAGGTGAAAAGCATTGCGAAGCCGAGAAGCAATGATGTCACCGTGCTGTTGGCGATAAGCGGCGTCCACACGCAGGTCGTGGCGGGGGCGGCTGCACCGCGAGATGCGAGGATGAGCGCCGCAATCGCTCCGGCTGTCACCGCAGAGAACGCAGCGGCTTGCACGAGAGCGCTCGTGGGATAGATGCCCGAGGCGTGGTCGAACACGATCTCCTTGAGCACGTAAGGTAGCTCCACGAGAGCCGGGGTGAGGAACAGCAGCCACAGCCCGGCACCGAGGCCGTGCCGGTCGATAATCTCGACAAGCGCGATCACGAGCGCGGTGCCGGCAACGAGCGTCATGACGGCCGTGGCACGGAACGCAAAGCCCGGATCGATCACGAGGCTAGCCACACCTTCCAGCGAAATGACGAGCCCGGTCGCCTGAACGAGCGTGAACAGCAGCGCGAGGGCGATGCCGATGCGGCTTAGCCGGATTTTATGGCGCGCATCGGCCAATTCCCACCGCAGCAGATCCGGGAACAGGAGCTTGGCGCCCTCGACGAGGAGCAGGGCGCTGAGGAACGGACCGACACCGAGCGCGAAGATGGAAATAGGCGCAGGTACGGTGTTGGGGCTGCCCAGCACCCGCGCCACGTACGCGGCGTCGAGGCCTGGAAAAGGCAGATGCGCGCCGAGGCGGAAGCTGGCCAGCGCTGCTGCCGTGATCGCAAGGCGGCGATAGAAGGTAGCGTCGAGCGGCATGGAGCATGCTCCCCCGGATGGATGTGTGTTCGTTACCATCCTATGGGCGCGGTTGTTATGCTGCGCTGTCAAGCGGGGAACCGCGCCGGATGTATGACACCGGCGCCTATTCAGTCGGCGATCCTGGAGAGGTGCTTTCGATCTCACGGCCGACCGTCTGTCGAACGGATGCCCGACAACCGAGTGAATAGCCTGTGCCCCCCGAAAAAATTTCCAAGGAATGAAATGCAAAATCGGTACGGAAAGCTCGCGTCTTGGGTCTATAGCCTGGACAAACCGATCGGCCGTTCATTCGGGGATCAGGATTACTATCGGCAGCGGCTCCAACACTGCGATGATGGCCCCGTTCTGGAGCCTGCCGTCGGCAATGGCCGCATTTTTGTGCCGCTGCTCGAAGCCGGTTTCCCAATCGAAGGCTTCGATGCGTCCTCAGAAATGCTTGCCTATTGCCACGGTGAGTGTCGGAAGCGGAATCTTTCTGCCAGTTTGACACGGCAGACGTTCGAAGAATTCGCCTACGACAAGCGCTTTGCAGCCATCATCGTACCGGCGGGGTCGTTTCAGCTGGTTACTGACGTAGCCTCGGCCGGCGCCGTGCTGAAGCGGTTCTATAGTCATTTGTCTCCCAATGGGAGGGTGATCATAGACCTCGATGCCATCGGCGGGTTTCTTCGGCCTTCCGGTTCTGTTCGCAGCTGGGTGACGGAAAACGGTGACCTGCTGACACTGACGGATCATCGGGTCGAAACCAATTACATCACGCAGACGACGCTTTCCCATCTCCACTATGAGCACTGGCAAGGTGGAAGCCTGATGGCGACCGAACTCGAGTTGTTCAAATTGCGTTGGTGGGGTGTCTATGAATTCTTGCTGGCGCTGCGTGCTGCCGGATTCACGGATGTGGTCGTGTCAGGTAACTACCAGCACGGAAAAGAGCCGCAGAAGGACGATGAAATCATCAGCTTCGAGGCGCGGCGGCCGGCAAACGGGGAAGCGGCAAGAATAGGCTATTGAGCGCGTATGAAATCTGGGGGATGCCCCTCGGACTGCATGGCTCTGGTGTAGGTGCCGAAGAGCGCTGATAGTCAGTTCCATTTGCGGTCAGAGACACAAGCGCGGCGCCGCGCGCGCTGCCGTGCGAAACGCTTTGTGGAAAGCGCTAGACATGATCATCCTTCCCCTCAGCGGCGCGATGCGGCTCCAGTCTTGTGCTTCGACCGATCATCACGCTCCGGGCCGGCAGGGTCCGAAGCGATCATGGTCCTTTTTACCGACCGATGATTCACGCTTCGGACTGATGGGGTCCGAAGCGATCATGGTCATTTTTACCGACCGATGATTCACGCTTCGGACTGGTGGGGTCCGAAGCGATCATGGTCGAGAGCCAGCCACGTTCGGGGGCTTCGGTGCCGGACGGCCGACCCGCTAGGCCGCGCCGAATACGCGATCGAAAATCGTGTCGACGTTCTTGAAGTGATACCCAAGGTCGAACATCTCATCGAGCTCGGCAGGCTTCAGCAGCGCGGTGACGTCAGGATCGGCCTTCAGCTCGGTGAGGAAATCCTTGCCCTCGTTCCACGTCTTCATGGCGTTGCGCTGCACGAGTGAATAGGCGTCCTCGCGCGAGGCACCCGCCTGCGTCAGCGCCAGCAGCACGCGCTGGGAATTATGCAGACCGCCGAGCTTGTCGAGGTTCCTCTGCATGTTCTCCGGATAGACGACGAGGTTCTCCACGATGCCGGTGAGGCGGGCGAGCGCGAAGTCGAGCGTCACGGTCGCGTCGGGGCCGATCATGCGCTCCACGGACGAATGGGAGATGTCGCGCTCGTGCCAGAGGGCGACGTTCTCCATCGCGGGCAACGCATAGGCGCGCACCATGCGCGCAAGGCCGGTAAGATTCTCGCTCAGCACCGGATTGCGCTTGTGCGGCATCGCGGACGAGCCCTTCTGGCCGGGGGAGAAATATTCCTCGGCCTCGAGCACCTCGGTGCGCTGCAGGTGACGGATCTCCGTGGCGAGACGTTCGACCGAGGAGGCCACAACGGCGAGGGTTGCGAAATACATCGCGTGGCGGTCGCGTGGGATGACCTGCGTCGAGATCGGCTCGGGGGTGAGACCCATCTTCTTCGCAACGTAGGCTTCGGTGCGCGGGTCGATGTTGGCGAAGGTTCCGACCGCGCCGGACAATGCGCAGGTCGCGACCTCCTTGCGGGCCGCAACAAGCCGCTCGCGCGCGCGGTCGAATTCCGCATAGGCATAGGCGAGCTTCAATCCGAACGTCACCGGCTCGGCGTGGATCCCGTGGCTGCGGCCGATGGTGGGCGTGTGGCGGTGCTCGATGGCGCGGCGCTTGATGGCGGCGAGAAGCTTCTCGGTGTCGGCGATGAGCAGGTCAGCGGCGCGCACGAGCTGCACGTTGAGGCAGGTATCGAGCACATCCGACGAGGTCATGCCCTGGTGGACGAAGCGCGCCTCGGGGCCGACGATCTCGGCGAGATGGGTCAGGAACGCGATGACGTCGTGCTTCGTCTCGCGCTCGATGGTGTCGATGCGGTCGATGTCGAAGGCGGCCGCGCTGCCTTTCTCCCAGATGCGGTCGGCGGCCTCGCGGGGGATGACGCCCTGCTCGGCCATCGCGGCGGCGGCATGCGCTTCGATCTCGAACCAGATGCGAAAGCGTGTCTGAGGGTCCCAGATGGATGCCATCTCGGGGCGGCTGTAGCGCGGAATCATGTGGGCCTCGCGGAAAGGTGAGGGCGCAGCCATAGCGGATGCGGGGCCGTGGGGCCATTGACCGGCAGGAGCGCGATGGGATGAAGCGCAGCCCTAGCAGACGGAGCGGCTCGACTTCAACCGGAACACAATAGTTTCCGGGGCTAGGAATACTTGGATCATTCGGTTTAGCGAAGTGCACACTGGCAGAAAATCCACATAAGCGTGCTTGTGTTGCAACGCACACATACAATACTTAGTCTATACCGGTGTCTCTTCAATAATACCCAGAATTGGACACAATTAATTGTTTGTTCAGTTGCGACGCAGCAGTCGTGGTTGTGGACAGTTTGTCACGTCTGGCCCTGAATCCCCCGAATTACTCTTGATAGTGGGGATGTGAAACGAAAAGTTACTTAATGGGCGCGCAGGTAGTGCGCTATCCATAGCAGTACGTCCCGGGCGGCACCGGGCGGAAGAAGGTAGGAACTAGCGAGGGCAAAGGCCGCGTAATGTCTAATCAAATGCAAGGCGAAATAGCTCAACTCAGTTGGGAGTTGGAACAGACCGACGATCTCCGAGAAGGCTATGCAAAGGTGCAAGCGAAGATCCGGGGCTACCGTCAGGCGGGAATGCGGGTTCCGGAGGAGTTAACCCTTCTTGAAAAGCAGCTGGTAGCCGAGTGCATGGCCGCTTCTCAAGGCCGGGACTGAACGGGATTGCGGCTGGAGCGGAACTCGAAAGAGCCGACCCATCCAGCATGAGCCTGCAAGGGCACGACTGGACTGAGAGCGATCCGGCGTCTGAAACGCAGAAGAAGACGGAGACGCAGAAGCCTCGGAGAAGCACGGCGCAGGGGAACGCAGGCGCAGAAGAATAGCGGCGCTCTCGACGGCAGCCGCAGCAAGGACGCCTCATCGCGCCCGGACACGGTTTTCCAGAGGATCGACGCTGCGCCAGTGGGCGCATCGGTCGAGACTATCGGCGGGCGCAAGGCCCGCCGTTTTATTTTGTGGGTCGGGTGGCGGCGAGATGCGCCCGTGCGCGGCGTGCCCCGGCCGCGAGGCGTGTAGCCGCTCGCACTTTCCCGTTCTCCATGCAGAACATAGAACATTCTGCAGGCGCCGCGCGCTCCAGGCTGCGCACGCTCCGCACACGGCACCTTTCGTCGCGCGAAGCTCATCCGCTCCGCGCGCTTCACGCGTCTGCGCTCAAAGGCCTCACCAGTTCTGCATCGCGCGGAGGCGCTCCGTTCGCCCATCCGCAGGTGGTGCTGCGCCGGCGTCTACTCGTTCTGCACGTAGGTGATGCGCCCGTCGGGCTGCTTGGTCCAGGTGTACATCACATAGGCGACCTGCTTGATGTCGCCCTTCTCATCGAAGGCGATGTCGCCGATCACCGTATTGAAGATGACACCCGTGCGCATGTATGCGGCGACGGTCTTCGGATCGACGGACTTCGTCGCCTCGATGGCCTGCTTGAGGATCTGCACGGCGGCGTAGCTATAGAGCGTATAGGCCTCGGGCTTGTATTCGCGGGCCTCGAACTTCTCGATGATCTTCTTGGCCTCCGGACGCTTCTGCGGATCGGGGCCGAACGTCATCAAAGTGCCCTCGGCGCCGGGGCCGGCAATAGCGGCGAACTCGTCGCTGGCGATGCCGTCTCCCGACATGAACACCGCGTTGAGGCCCTGGTCGCGCATCTGGCGCAGCACGAGGCCGCCGCCGGTGTGCACGCCGCCCCAATACACCACCTCGATGCCGGCGTTCTTGAGCTTGGAGACGAGGGCGGTGAAATCCTTCTCACCCGCGCCCACGCCTTCGTAGATCGTCTCGGTGACGCCCGCCTCGTTCATGGCCTTCTTGGTCTCGTCGGCGAGACCTTTGCCGTAGGTGGTCTTGTCGTGGATGATCGCCACCTTCTTATCCTTGAGGTGCTCGGCGATGTATTTGCCCGCGACCGAGCCCTGCTGATCGTCGCGTCCGCAGGTGCGGAACACGTTCCAGAGCTTGCGGTCGGTGATCATCGGGTTCGTCGAGGCGGGCGTGATCATCAGGATGCCGTTGTCGACGTACACCTCGGAGGCGGGCATCGACACGCCGGAATTGAAGTGCCCGACGACGAAGTTCACGCCCTCGCCGAGGAAGTTGTTGGCCACCGAAACGCCCTGGCGGGGATCGCCCGCGTCGTCGCCGACGAAGAGCTCGACCTGCTGACCGTCGATGCCGCCCGCTGCGTTGATGTCCGCGACGGCCTGTTCGGCACCATTTTTGAGCTGTGCGCCGAAAGCGGCGTCGGTGCCGGTCATCGGACCGGCGACGCCGAACTTCAGCTTTTCCGGCCCGCTGTCACAGCCGGCGAAGAGGGCGGCGAATGCGATCGCCAATGCGGCGAAGGTGGCTGCTGATCTCATAGGCTCCTCAAGGTGATGTCCGCTTGTGCCGTGGCGGGGCCGCATGGATGGCGCGGCATGTTCGTCTGAATTGGGTGAAAAGTCACCCCTAGAGCGCGATCGCTTTCCTCCGAATCGCGCTGGCGCACGATTCGCGCTTCGCGCCGACAGGGTCCGAGGCCATCGCAGCCTAAGGCGTTTCGCTGCGCCGCTTGCGGCGCCACCAGAGCAGGCCGGCGCGCTCATAGGCCCAAGGGTATTGCTCCACCATCTGCCGCACGCGGGTCATTCTGTACCCCCAGGCGCACGCCGTCGCCACGACGATGTAATCGATGATGAAATTTCGCCAGGAAAGCAACGCTTCGTAGAAGAGCGCATAGTGAAAAAACCGGACCGCGAAGGTGATAAGCAGGGCGGCGCCGAAAATCTGCCAGGCGGGACGCCAGGTCCCGGCGATGGCAGAGCCGGTCGCATGGGCCGCCGATCCTCCCATCAGCACCGTGACGAGGAGGAAGATCCACAGGCCTTTGTCGCTGGTCTCATAGATCGTCATGGCGTCGGCTCCCTAGCCGTCCTGGGTGCGCTGAAGCCAGGACATCCATCTTCCTCCATCGCAGCCGCGCTTCCAAACTGGTCTCCACTCATCGGTAGCGCTTCTTTTTTCGCGCTTCCTATCGGAAAACCGGCTTCCACTTTTCCGGAAGCGCTTCTTTTTTCGCGCTTCTTATCGGAAAACCGGCTTCCACTTTTCCGGAAGCGCTCGTGCTCAGTGCCGCCCACCCTCGAGATAGGCCGCGCGGACCTCCGGGCTCGCCAGCAGGTCCCGGCCCGTCCCCGACATCGTAATGACGCCGTTGACCATGACATAGGCCCTATGGGCGAGGCGCAGCGCGTGAAAGGCGTTCTGCTCGACGAGGAACACCGTAAGGCCGTCGCGGGCGTTCAACTCGGCGATCACCTGAAAGATCTGCTTCACGATCAGCGGCGCGAGCCCGAGCGAGGGCTCATCCAGCAATAGAAGCTTCGGCCGGCTCATCAGCGCGCGCGCGATCGCAAGCATCTGTTGCTCGCCGCCCGAGAGGGTGCCGCCGCGCTGGTGCAGACGCTCCTTCAGCCGCGGGAAAATCGTCGTGACGTGCTCGAGGTCGCGCGCATAGCCGCTGTTGCCCGCGAACTCGGCGCCCATGAGCAGGTTCTCCTCGACCGTCATGCGGCCGAAGATGCGGCGGCCTTCCGGCGATTGAGCCATGCCGAGGCGCGCAATCTGGTGCGTGGGAAGCGAGGTGATGTCGCGGCCCTCGAAGAGGACGCGGCCTTCGCGCGCGCGCGGGCTGCCGAAAATCGTCATCATCAGCGTCGACTTGCCGGCGCCGTTGGCGCCGATGAGGGTGACGATCTCGCCCGCGGGCACATCGACGCTGACACCGTGCAGCGCGGTGATGCTGCCGTAGGCCGCGGTGATGTTCTGCAGTGAAAGAAGCGGCGTCGTCATAGTCCCGCCTCCGCTTCGGCGCGGGCCACTTCGTCGTCCTCGACGCCGAGATAGGCGGCGATCACTTTGGGATCGTTGCGCACGCTTTCGGGAGTGCCGTCGGAAATGCGAAGCCCGTATTCGAGGACCACGACATGATCGGAGATCTCCATCACCACGGACATATCATGCTCGATGAGCAGGATGGATGTGCCATGCTCGTCGCGAATGGTGCGCAGGAGCGTATTCAGCATCAGGCTTTCGCGGGGATTGAGGCCCGCGGCGGGCTCGTCGAGGCACAGGAGCACCGGATCGGTGCACATGGCGCGCGCAATCTCGAGCCGTCGCTGATCGCCATAGGGTAGCGCGCCGGCGGCATCATCGGCGCGGTGGGTGAGTTCGATGCGGTCGAGCCAATAGCGGGCGACGTCGACGGCGGATTTTTCCGCTTCCACATACTGCGGGGCGCCGATGAGCCCCAACAATGACCAGCCGGAGGCACGCATCAGCGTGTTGTGCTGGGCGATGACGAGGTTTTCCAGTACCGTCATGCCGGGGAAGAGGCGGATGTTCTGGAAGGTTCGGGCCACGCGCGCGCGCCGCGCGATCTCGAAATCGGGCATGCGTTCGAGCAGAAAGAGCCCGTCGCTGCCCATGCGCTGATCGGAGCAGACATAGCGGCGGTTCGAAGCGACGAGCGCCGCCACCGCATCCGTATCGATGGGGCCTCCGGTCGATAGCGCCATCAGCCCGCTGGTCGGCTTGTAAAAGCCCGTGATGCAATTGAAGACGGTGGTCTTGCCCGCGCCGTTGGGGCCGATGAGCGCGGTGATGTCGCCCCGTCCGACGGAGAACGACAGATCGCGGACCGCGACGAGACCGCCGAAACGCATGGTGAGGCCTTCGACGACGAGGAGCGGGTCGCGCAGCCAGCGCATCAGCCGTGCCCCTCCTGGACGTGCGCGGCCGAGACGGCCTTTGCCTCGTTCAGCGAGATGGAAGGCACGCGCGCCGCGATGAGGCCGCGCGGACGCCAGACCATCATCAATACCATCGCCAGGCCGAAGATGAGCATGCGGTACTGGCCTGGATCGAACTGGGGCCCGAAGATGCGCTTGAGAAAATCCAGCTCGCGCAGAAGCTCGATCCCGCCGATGACGGCGATGGCCGCGATGGCAACGCCGACGACGGAGCCCATGCCGCCCAGCACGACGATGGCGAGGATCGTCGCCGATTCCATGAACTCGAACGAGCGCGGATTGACGAAGCCCTGACGGGCGCTGAAGAACGCGCCCGCGAGACCGCCGAACATGGCGCCGATGGCGAACGCGGTGAGCTTCGTGTTGACCGTGTTGATGCCGAGGGAGCGGCAGGCGATCTCGTCCTCGCGCAGCGCTTCCCAGGCGCGGCCGATGGGCAGGCGCCTCAGCCGCTGGCTGGCGACGGCGACGAGCAGCGCCAGTCCCAGGATGACGTAATAAAGGAAGATGGAGCGGTGGACGCTCGCATTCCCCGGCAGGCTGAACACATCGCCGAATGTCGTCTCACCGGTGCGCGATGTGAACGGCAGGCCGAAAAAGGTGATGTAGGGCGTGCGGATGCCGGCGTTGCCGTTGGTGAAGGCGACCCAATTGATGAGCACGAGGCGGATGATCTCGCCGAACGCGAGGGTGACGATGGCGAGATAATCGCCACGCAGCCGCAACACCGGAAAGCCGAGGATCATGCCCCAGAAGGCGGCGAGGATGCCGGCGATGGGCAGGCAAATCCAGAACGCCCACGGGCCGAGCGCGGGCAGGGTCGCGGGGATCACGTAGGTTGCGATGATGGCGTAGGTGTAGGCGCCGACGGCGTAGAAGGCGACGTAGCCAAGGTCGAGGAGACCGGCGAGGCCGACGACGATGTTAAGCCCCCATGCGAGCATGATGTAGATGAGGATCTGCACGCCGAAATTGTCGATCCATTTCACCGCTCCGCCCTGACCCGTGATGGCGAGGGCGGCGAAGGGGAAGATGAGCAGCAACGCCAGCCCGAGGCGCGGGAGCAGCGCTGCGTGATGGGGCGCCAGATCGAGCTTGGGATAGAGCACGCGCGGCCGCGCCGGGTGCTTGGAGAGAAGCCATACGAAACGGCCCGCGAAGACTATTCCCACCATGGCGAGCACGAGGAGCGGCCGCGCCTCGATGGTCAGACGGTTGGAGAAGTCCTGCATCGTCTCGTAGGCGACGATGGGAAAGCACAGGCCGAGGGTGACGAGCGCCCAGAGGGCTGCGCTGGTGAGGGCCGCTCGCATCGAGAAAGTTGCGGGCGGCAGTACGCCCTGCCGGCCCAGTATCATCGGAGTCATACTTTCTCGACGTCCGGACGGCCGAGCAGCCCGGACGGCATGAAAATGAGCGTGACGGCGAGAATGGAGAAGGCGGCGACGTCTTTATAGTCGATGGAGAAGTAGGCGGACCACAGCGTCTCGATGAGGCCTATCAGCAACCCGCCGATGACGGCGCCGGGCAGCGAGCCGATGCCACCGAGCACCGCGGCGGTGAACGCTTTAACGCCCGGTGTGAAGCCGTCGCTGAAATTGACGACGCCGTAGTAGATCATGAACATCAGCCCGGCGACCGCCGCCAGCCCTCCGCCGATGACGAAGGTGAGGGATACGGTGCGGTTGACGTCGACGCCCAGGAGTGCCGCCATGCGCCGGTCCTGCTCGCAGGCGCGCTGCGCACGTCCGAGGCGCGTCTTCTGCACCAGCGCCCAGAATGCGATCAGAAGCACCGACGTGACGGCGAAGATGAGCGCCTGCTTCTCCGAGATCGTCACGGTGCCGTCCCCGATCGGGATGGAGATGACGTTATTCAGCAGCTGCGGCGCCGACTTGTTGCGCGGCCCCTGCGTCACCTGCACGAAGTTCGACAGGAAGATCGACATGCCGATGGCGGAAATGAGCGGCGCTAAGCGGAATGAGCCTGCAAGCGGACGGTAGGCGATGCGCTCGATCACCCAGCTCCATAACGCGGTGAGCAGCATGCCGAGCACCAGCACGATCAGCAGCGCGAGGGCGATGGCAGTGACGCCGAGGAATTGCGTGAGCAGGATGAGGAGTATGAGCGCAATGAACGCGGAGACCATGAAAACGTCGCCGTGGGCGAAGTTCACCATGCCGATGATGCCGAACACCATCGTGTAGCCGATGGCGATCAGCCCGTAGATCGACCCCAGCGTGAGGCCGTTGATTAGCTGCTGAACGAAATATTCCATGCTCTCCCCGCTGGCCGGATATTCCGCACCCTAGAGCAAAAGATGCGATCCGTCGCAGAAAGGCTCGTCATCGGTCTGCTTGCAGCCGCAGATATTAAAGGTGCCGGTGTGGTCGACCACGAAGCGCAGCGGCTCGATGCCGGTGCCCGAGTGGGAGCCATCGCAGAAGGGCTGCTTCTGAGAGCGCCCGCAGCGGCAGTAGAAATAGGCCTTCCCTTCGGTCAACTCGACCTGATACGGCCCCGCCTGCGCGACGACTGCCTCCTCGGCCATGGCACCCTCCTTCGCTCGCGGCGCTCCCCCGGCGCCGATCTTCAACTCGTCCGTAGATGGCTAACGGCTTCGCCGCGGGTCGACAAGTCCGCGACGGCAACGACATCGGCTTTGAAGCGCCCGAATCGGCGCATCGACGTGCTCTCACGGTCACACCGCCGGCCTATGGCGGTCATTCTGTGTGCGGATTGCGCGCTTCTTCTGTGGGCGTGCGCGATCTGGAACGCACGGCCATAGTGATCCTGCTGTCGCGAATCGCGGCCATTCTATCCGCGGTGGGCGCGTGTCGGCACCGTTGGTCAGCGATCCTGCTGCCTCTCACTGGAGTGGGCCGGGTGAAGTCGTGGTCGGAGATCGGGCAGCGCCGGGCCTGGCGCGGCAACGGGAGGCGCAACTGCGTGGCGCCGGAAGGCCGCGGCGCGGGCGCGCGCCTGCGAGCCGGCGCGTGCGCGGCGCTATCGTTGCTTTCCTATGCGCCGGGCGCGGCGATGGCCGAGGAGCCGTACGACCGCCTTCCGGGGCTATCTGGCCCTTCGATCGCCGCCAATTTTCCCGGCACGTTCGGCGATCCAGACGGCATGCGGTCGGCGCTCGCCGGCCGGGGCGTCACCTACAAGGTGCGGTACATCGGCGAGGCGTCGGGCAATCCGGTGGGCGGCTTCGCGCAGGGCGCGACGTATCTCGGCCTTCTCGACCTCGAGGTCGAGGCCGACCTCGAGAAGGCGCTCGGCTGGAAAGGGCTGAAGCTCTTTGCGAACGGCTACCAGATCCACGGGGATAGCATCTCCGCGCGCGACCTCGGCGTGCTCATGCCGGTGAGCCACATCGAAGCATTGCCGTCGACGCGCCTGTTCGAGCTCTATCTGGAGCAGAGCCTTTTCGACGGTGGTCTTTCGCTGCGCGTCGGGCAACTGGCGGCGGATTCGGAGTTCGCCGTCAGCGAGAGCGGGGCCGCATTTCTCAACGGCTCCTTCGGCTGGCCATCGATCCTCGGTGTCAACCTGCCCGACGGCGGGCCGGCCTATCCGCTGGCGACGCCGGCGGCGCGGCTCGCGTTCAAGCCCAACGATGCCATGACCTACCTTCTCGGCATCTTCAACGCCGAACCGGCCGGGGATTGCCCCGATGGAGAGCTTCCGGAGAAATGCAATCCACACGGTCTGCTGTTTCCCATAAGATCGCCGCTGCTGCTCGCCGAGACGGTCTATCGCTACAATCAGGGCGAGGGCGCGCTCGCAGGGACGCTGAAGCTCGGCGCGTGGCGCAACTTCAGCACGTTCGTGCCGGAGAACGTCGGCTCCGGCGGTTTGCCGATAGGGCTCACCCGCATTCCGGGACTTGCCGCCGACAACAACTACGGCTTCTACGCCATCCTCGACCAGATGATCTATCGCGTGCCGGGAGCGGGAGACCCGCGCGGGGTCACGCTCTTCGGCACCTATATGACGGCGCCGCCCGAAGGAAATCTCATCCAGCACTACTTCGAAGCCGGGATCACGCTGCAGGGCCTTTCGAGCACGCGGCCGAAGGACCTTTTGGGTATCGGCTTCATCTATACGGGCGTCTCCTCGCAGACCATCGACTTCTACAGGGAGAGCGGCTACCCGGTGATCCCGAATTTCGAGGGCGTGCTGGAGGTGAGCTACACCGCGCCGATCATGCAGGGCCTCTCGGTGCAGCCCGACTTCCAGTATTTCTGGAATCCCGGAGGACACACCGGCAGGCCCGACGACCCGTCGGTGCCCATTCCCAACGCAGCCGTCTTCAGCCTGCGAACGACGATCGACTATTAGCGGCGCGCGCAGAGCTGATAGCGTTTGGGCTGCGTGGAGCTCAGGTATCTATGCGCTTGAGATTGACAATGGGCACCCGCGGCAGAACCTCTGCCGTGAAGGGGAGCCCTGCGTGCGCGAACGCGCTCTGCATCCTCTGGAGATAGTCGCGGTCGATCACGACCGAGTTGGTGAGCACGCCCTGCTGGAAGCGCTCGTTTGCTTCCGGGCTGCCGATGTAGCACCACACCGTGCCTTCGATGTCGACGCCCGAGATGTGCTTGGTGACGTCGGTGCGCCAGTAGTTCAATTCGCGCTGGTCGAAGACCTGGAGGATCCGCTCGTCGGCTTCGAAGAGAATGCCGGCGACCTTCGCTTCGGGGCTGGACTGCGCCTCGATATTGGCAAAGGCGACGTAGACATTCGGCCGCCGTCCGGTTTGGGGGTCGACGTAATATTTATAGTTCGGAAGCGTCGCGGCGTTGTTCATGGCGACGTTCCAGGTGCGCCTGAAGCCGGCAAGCTCGCAGTATCCGTACGTGCCGAGGGCGAGGCCGTGGGCGGCGAGGTATTGCGCAAGATGCTCGGCATCGACGAGCGAGCCATAGCCGAAGATCCATTGTCTTCCTGGCCGCGTTGTAACGGGACGCACGTTCTCAAACTCCTTCCAGCCCGTCCAGGCGTGGGGATCGCCGCCGGCGCGTTTTGGCAGTGAGCCGGGAACGACATAGACGTCATGAAAGTTGCCGAACTCGTAACCGGGTGCGGTGGCGCTCTTGCCCGCGAGCGTGAACCAGTGCGTTTCGACGAGGTCGGTTGCAAGGCTCGGGATGTGGCCGCGGAGGATGATCGCGAGGAAGCTGTTGCCGTGATAGCCGTCGATGCCGGAAGGGGTAACGGTACAGCCCTGGATCGATCGCAGCACCGGACGCCCGCGGTCGTAGCACACGTCGCCATCGTGCAGCGGGATGGGCAGGCTGTAGGGGATGTATGGAATGGAGATCGGCCAATCCTTCTTCGCGGCATCCAGCGTGAGCTTGGAATTTTTCACGAAGGGCGCCAGGGCCTCCACCAGCTTGGTGGTGCGCGAGATGTCGACGCGGCGCACGTCTTTCATCACGGGCGTGCGCAGGAAGGCGCCGAACTCGAGATCGATCACCTCGAGGCGCGTCGAATTATAGAGCCGGATGATCGCCTGCCATGCGCCGTTCTCGTCTTTGCAGATGAGCAGCCGCGGGCGGAACGTATAAAGCTCCTGCGGCACGAGGAGCTTGAAAACGATCGTACCCAGGAAGAGACCCTGGAGCAGGATGCGCAGGAACCCGGCGAGGACGACCGATATCGGTGTCTCGACGGGGAGCAGCGGCGGGGGCAAAAGCGTTTCGGCGCCGAGCAGGTAGGCGACAAGATAGACGGTGCTCGCCGGGATCTGATCGGGGTGGCTCAGCCGGTCGAACACCGCGAGCATCGCGGCCAGGACGACGACCATGACCATGAAGAGCCCGAGCAGGAACGGCCAGCCGCGCCGGGCGATGAACGAGATGACGCGGTTCTTCGTATAAGGGTGCGTACGGGCCAGTGGCCAGTGCTGCCGGAGCCAGCGTAAAGCCATACGTTCTTTCAAAAATCGACCGACGGGTGAAAAAATTGCAGCGTGTGGTGCTTATCGCAGGGCCAACTGCCAGCGGCAAGTCAGGCTTGGCGCTGCGTCTAGCCGAGGAACTCGGCGGTATAGTGATCAACGCCGATTCCATGCAGGTCTACCGCGAGCTGCGCGTGCTGACGGCGCGGCCGAGCATTGCGGATGAGACCCGTGTGCCGCATGCGCTCTACGGCTCGGTGGCCGGGAGCGACGCCTATTCCGCCGGGCGCTATGTGGCCGACGTCAAGCGCGTCCTCGCCGAGGCGGAGAAAAGCGGACGTCTTCCCATTTTTGTCGGAGGCACGGGGCTCTATTTCAAAGCGCTCACCGAAGGCCTTTCCCCCATTCCTCCGGTGGCCGACGATGTGCGCGGCTACTGGCGCGGGGAGGCGGAGAAGGGAGCCGCGCACGTCTATGCGCAGCTTACCGCGCGCGACCGTGCGATGGCGGAGCGTCTGGCGCCCGGGGATACGCAGCGCATCGTGCGCGCCTTGGAAGTGATCGACAGCACGGGACAGTCGCTCACCGAATGGCAGCGCCTGCCGCGGGAGCCGGTGTTCGATCTTGCCGAGACGTTGCCGCTTCTCGTCATGCCGGAGCGCGCCGAGCTCGTCGCGCGGATCGATCGCCGCTTCGATGAGATGATCGGAATAGGCGCACTCGATGAGGTTGTGCAACTCGAGGGTCTGGGCCTCGATCCGAAACTGCCGATCATGGGAGCACTAGGGGTGGGGCCGCTACGCCGGCACCTTGCCGGCACACTGAGCCTCGCTCAGGCCGTCGAGGCCGGAAAAGCGGAGACGCGCCAGTACGCCAAAAGACAGGCGACCTGGGCGCGCGGCAATATGATTTCGTGGAGAGCTGTCAGTACGCAAGAAACGGAAACAGAACTCGATAAAATCGCACGTTTCATGAAGGCCGGTCATTGACGCGGGCGCATTGGCCCCCTAGTTTCCGCGCCATACCTGGCCGCAGGAGCCCCTGCATCGCAAACGTGTGGGCATTGCTGCGGAACCCCGTGGGGAGCACTTAATGGCACGTACGATGACGGGCGCCGAAATGGTGCTGGCAGCGCTGGCTGACCATGGCGTCGAACACATTTTCGGGTATCCGGGCGGCGCGGTGCTGCCCATCTACGACGAGCTCTTCCAGCAGGATAAGATCCAGCACGTCCTCGTGCGCCAGGAAGGCGGCGCGCTGCACGCTGCGGAAGGCTATGCGCGCTCGACGGGGAAGGTCGGCGTGGCGCTCGTCACGTCGGGTCCGGGTGCAACGAACGCGGTGACGGGGCTCACCGACGCGCTGATGGATTCCATTCCGCTCGTCTGCATCACCGGCCAGGTGCCGACGCATCTCATCGGCAACGATGCGTTCCAGGAATGCGATACGGTCGGCATCACGCGCCCGTGCACCAAGCACAATTGGCTGGTGAAGAACGTCAACGACCTTGCGCGCATCCTCCACGAGGCGTTTTACATCGCCAAGGCGGGACGTCCGGGGCCGGTCGTCATCGATATCCCGAAGGACGTCCAGTTCGCGACCGGCAACTACGTCGGTCCGTCGAACATCGCCCACAAGACCTACAAGCCGCGCGTGAAGCCGGATCAGGCCGCCGTGCGCGAAGCGGTCGAGCTGATGGCGACGGCGAAGCGTCCCGTCTTCTATACCGGCGGCGGCGTCATCAATTCAGGCCCCAAGGCGAGCCAGTTGCTGCGTGAGCTGGTGCGGCTCACCGGGTTCCCCATCACCTCGACGCTGATGGGTCTCGGGGCCTATCCCGCCTCCGACAAACAGTGGCTCGGCATGCTGGGCATGCACGGCACGTACGAGGCGAACCTCGCCATGCACGATTGCGACGTCATGATCGCGGTCGGCGCGCGCTTCGACGATCGCATCACCGGGCGGCTGGACGCCTTCTCGCCCGGCTCGCGCAAGATCCAGATCGACATCGATCCGTCGTCGATCAACAAGAACGTCAAGGTCGACATTCCGATCGTCGGGGATGTCGCCTATACGCTCGAAGATATGCTGCGGATCTGGAAGTCGAAGGCGCCTCAGCTCGACAAGGCCGCACACAAGGGCTGGTGGAAGCAGATCGACGGCTGGCGGGCCCGGAAATCGCTCAGCTACAAGAACTCCAAAGACGTGATCATGCCGCAGTATGCGGTGGAGCGTCTCTACGAGCTGACGAAGGACCGCGACGCCTACATCACCACCGAGGTCGGCCAGCATCAGATGTGGGCGGCCCAGTTCTATCATTTCGATGAGCCGAATCGCTGGATGACGTCGGGCGGGCTCGGCACCATGGGTTATGGGCTTCCTGCTGCCATCGGTGCGCAGCTTGCGCATCCCAAGTCGCTCGTCATCGACATCGCGGGCGATGCCTCGATCCTGATGAACATCCAGGAGGCTTCGACCGCCGTGCAGTACGATCTGCCGGTGAAGGTCTTCATCCTGAACAACCAGTACATGGGCATGGTGCGCCAGTGGCAGCAGCTGCTGCACGGCAACCGCCTGTCGCACAGCTACACGGAAAGCCTGCCGGACTTCGTGAAGCTGGCCGAAGCCTATGGCTGGACAGGCATGCGCTGCGAAGATCCCGCGGAGCTCGACGACGCGATCCGCGCCATGATCGACACGAAAGGGCCGGTGATCTTCGATTGCTGCGTTGCGACGCTCGCCAACTGCTTCCCGATGATACCGTCGGGCAAGGCGCACAACGAGATGCTGCTGGGCGAAGACGTTTCCGAAGAGGAAGTCGGCGCTGCCATCGGCGAAGAAGGCAAGGTGCTCGTCTGATGGCGGAAGCGAGCCGCAGCGTCATTGTTGGAGCGGCCCGCATGCGTAGCGGGGCGGCCCGGCGTAAGCGTGCGCGGCTCGCCATGCTCGCCGCGGTGCTGGCGGGGTTCAGCGCCCCGGCTCTCGCCGCCACCGGGGAGCCCGCGTGGGACCAGGTGGAGAACATCAAGGAAGCGGCGACCCATCTTGCGCGCATTCAGCAGGCGCAGGGCGCGACGGCGGCGTTCAACTTCATCGATGCGTGCTATCGCACCCACCGGCTGTCGTCGGCTTATACGCGCGCGTTCGAGGCCTGCATCGCGCAGGATTACCTCGAAACCCAGGTGCTGACGCTGATCTACTCGCGCATGCCGCCGGAGGCGCTGCAGCGCATGGGGGCGCCTTCGCCCGAGCGGCTGGTGACGACCATGACGCACCGGGTCGGGGCGGCGTTCGCGCAATACAACGTCTCGAAGGAGCGCATCGCGGAGTTCAAGCGCAACATCGACGAGCACGGGTTCCCGCTGCTCATGCGCACCCTGTTTCCGGAGATGAAGCAGCCGCCCGGGGCGTCGCAGAAGCCCGATGGGGAGAAGGGCGCGGCGCCTTCTCCGACGAAGCCGGGCGATGCCAGCACCGACAAGCCTGCCGCGGACATTCCTGTCCCCGACACTCCTCCACCCGAAAAGTCGAGCCCAGATCAGCCGAGCCCTGACAAACCGAGCCCTGACAAACAATGACGAACATGCCCAAGCTCCCTTCCCAGAGCCATTATGTCGGTCCCGGTGCCGCCCAGGCGGTGGTCTCGCGCACGCTGTCGATCATCGTCGACAACGAACCGGGCGTGCTGGCGCGCGTCATCGGGCTTTTCTCGGGCCGCGGCTACAACATCGACAGCCTGACAGTGACGGAGACCGAGCACGAAAAGCACATCTCCCGCATCACCATCGTCACCCGCGGAACGCCCGACGTAATCGTGCAGATCAAGCATCAGCTCGAGCGTCTGGTGCCGGTGCACCGGGTGCGCGACCTCACCCGCGAGGGCGTGGCGCTGGAGCGCGAGCTGGCGCTGGTCAAGGTGACGGGGAAGGGCGAAAAGCGCATCGAAGCGCTGCGCATCGCGGAAATTTTCCGCGCCAAGGTCGTCGACACCTCCACCGAGCACTTCGTCTTCGAGGTGACGGGAAAGCCCTCGAAGCTCGAGGAATTCATCGGCATCATGACCGAACTGGGGCTGGTCGAAGTGTCGCGCACGGGCATCGCCGCCATTGGCCGCGGCCCGGGGAGCAGCTAAAGGAGCATCCGGAAATCCTGGCCGGTCACCGCTTTCGTGCGTGGCCGGCCCCCGCCTAGCTCGCTGCATTCCGCAGCGTTGCAACTCTTATCGCACCGAGACAGAAGCACAGAGGAAGCCATGCGCGTCTATTACGATCGTGATGCCGACATCAATCTCATCAAGGCCAAGAAAGTGGCCATCGTCGGCTACGGCTCCCAGGGCCGCGCGCACGCGCTGAACCTGAAGGATTCGGGCGTCAAAGAGATCGCCATTGCCCTCAAGCCCGGTTCGGCGACCGCCAAGAAGGTCGAGGCCGACGGTCTCAAGGTGATGTCGGTGGCGGAAGCGGCCAAGTGGGCCGACCTCATCATGATGGCGACGCCGGACGAGCTGCAGGCCGACATCTACCGGGACGAGATCGCCGGTAACATCCGCGACGGCGCGGCCATCGCGTTCGCCCACGGGCTCAACGTGCACTTCGGCCTGATCGAGCCGAAGAAGACCGTCGACGTCATCATGATCGCGCCGAAGGGGCCGGGACACACGGTGCGCGGTGAATACCAGAAGGGCGGCGGCGTGCCGTGCCTCATCGCCGTCCATCACGACGCTTCCGGCAACGCGCACGACCTGGCGCTCTCCTACGCGTCGGGTGTCGGCGGCGGCCGCTCGGGCATCATCGAGACCAATTTCCGCGAGGAGTGCGAGACCGATCTCTTCGGCGAGCAGGTCGTCCTCTGTGGCGGCCTCGTGGAGCTGATCCGCGCCGGCTTCGAGACGCTGGTCGAAGCGGGCTATGCGCCGGAGATGGCCTACTTCGAGTGCCTGCACGAGGTGAAGCTCATCGTCGACCTGATCTACCAGGGCGGCATCGCGAACATGAACTACTCGATCTCGAACACCGCCGAGTGGGGCGAGTACGTTTCCGGCCCCCGCATCATCACGCCCGAGACGAAGGCGGAGATGAAGCGCGTGCTGGGCGACATCCAGACCGGAAAGTTCACCTCCGAATGGATGCAGGAATACAAGTCGGGCGCGGCGCGCTTCAAGGCCATCCGCCGCCTTGCGGACGCGCATCCGATCGAGGAAGTGGGCGGCAAGCTGCGCGATATGATGCCGTGGATCAAGGCCGGCGCGCTGGTTGATAAGTCGCGTAACTGAGGCTGGGTGAGGCGCGGCTGCAACTGCAAGGACGCGCGAGTTGGCGCATACTGATGCCGCCCCGCAAACGGGAGCATCAGGGAGTGTCCAATTATGCTGCGCGTTCTTTTTTCAGTTGCGGCCGCTGCACTTCTGGCCGCTGCGCCGCTCGCCGTGACGGCGACGACCGCCGACGCTGCGTCTAACGCGACGAAGATCTGCAAGCACAAGACATCCAGCGGCAAGACCAAGACTTGGCGCTGCGGCAAGGATCAGCCGTGCTGCTCCGCGGAGATGATCAACTATTATACGTGCGGATCGAAGACGCTCGGCTGCCTCTAGGCGCCGGCCGTCTTACGAACGGACGTGGTCGAGAACGGCTGCCGGCAACGCGCGTTGGATCGAAGCCGCGTGGGCCTTCAGCACGCTGTTCGTTCGCAGCACGTGTGCGGAGCACGGTGGTGGCGCGCGGAGCGGCAGACGCCCATGCGCGCCGGATGAGAGCGCATGGGCGCAAAGAAACGGACGGCGGAGAAGCGGGGACCTCCACCGTCCGCTCCAGCAGCATCATGGATATGATGCGGCCGGATTTCGAACACGCGCGCACGTCGCCGTCATTGCTGACCGTGCGGTTGGCCACGGACGCAGGTTCGACTGGTGAAACGCCAGCCCGCGGACAGGTTCACCGCGGGCGCGACATCATGTTTTCGGCTGAGCAAGGTGCATGCAAAGTCCCCCTCGGCACCCCCCTTGCTGTCACGGTCCAAGTCCACTCTCTCTTCGTGGAGGAAGCGTGGTTGGTTCTGGGCAAAACTAAGATTTCCTTCCCGCACAGCACCATGAAACACGTGCGCCGAACCGCGGCGCGCGCAGCCTGATGGCGGAAAAACCCTCTGCGGAAGGCGATCCGTGCGTGCGTCTTGCGCGGTGCCGATTGAGCGTCGCGCCGTGGGATTGGCCGTTCGCGATCGAGAACATCACTCAGATCGATACGCATTGGCAGAAGCGCCGCGCGGATCTTCCGGCGCTCTTCAATGGCACCACGTATCTGATGCGCGCGCACAGCGTTGCGCGGAATGAATTCGCCGGAGCGCTGTTTCAAACCGACTTCAAAACACTGCTCTACTGGCGCGCCAATCCCACCACCGGGCACGACGGCGTGCGCGAAGCGTTCGGCGCGTCCCTGATCCGGTCGGCGGAAGGTCATGTGCTGCTCGGGCGGCAAGGCCCGGGGCAGGTGACGTCGGGGCTCGTCTATCAGCCGGGCGGCATCTTCGACGGCGACGATGTGACGGGCGACGCCATCGACATCGACGCCAGCATCGAGCGCGAGCTTGTCGAGGAGACGGGGCTCGGCGCGGCGGACTTCACGCGCGTTCCGGGCTTCCTCATCGCGCGGGCGGGGATCAAAGTGGCGATCGGCATCGAGTGGCGCAGCGCACTGCGGGCCGACGATCTGCGCGGGCGCATTCTCGATTTTCTGGCGCAACAGGCCGAGCCCGAGCTCGCCGACATCGTCATCGCGAAGCGCCCCGGCGACATCGATGATGCGCTCATGCCGCTGCACGCGCGTCTCCTGCTGGACAGCGTTTTGTCCGCTTGACCGCCCCAATCTTTTCGGCGCAACTGCGCGCAAAATCCTCCGGGAAAAGGTTCGCATGGCGCTACCGCTGCACACGCTCGACGTCTTCACCGACCGCCGTTTCAGCGGCAATCCGCTCGCCGTGGTGCGCGAGGCCGACGAACTCGACACCGAACGCATGCAGGCGATCAGCCGCGAGCTCAATCTGTCGGAGACGGTGTTCGTTCAGAAGGCGCAGAATCCGGCCCATTCAGCGCGCGTGCGCATCTTCACGCCCGCCCGCGAACTGCCCTTTGCCGGGCATCCGACCATCGGCACGGCGATCCTTCTCGCGCAGCTGCGCGCCGGTGATGCGAACGGCGAGAGCGATGCCATCATCGTCCTGGAAGAGGCGATCGGCACGGTGCGCGTAGGTGTGCGGCTGCGGGCGGGTGAGCCGCCGTTCGCCGAGTTCGACGCCCCGAAGCTGCCGGAAGCGGGGGCGATGGCAGCGCCGCCCCGGGATCGCATCGCCGATGCCGTCGGGCTGCTGCCGCGGGAAATCGGGTTCGAGAACCACACGCCGCAGTGCCTGTCGGCGAGCAACGGGTTCGTCTTCGTGCCGGTATCCGGGCTGGACGCCATTGCGCGGGCGCGCATCGAGCCGGCCCATTGGCCGGCGGTGTTCCCCGATACGAACTGCGCCGGGGTCTATCTCTACACGCGCGAGTGCGTGCACAACGGCGCGGCTTTCCATGCGCGCATGTTCGCGCCGCAGCTCGGGGTACCGGAGGATCCGGCTACCGGTTCGGCGGCGGTGTGCTTTGCCCGCGCCGTCCACGATTTCGACGGCCTGCCGGACGGTGTGCACCGGCGGCAGATCGAGCAGGGGCACGAGATGGGCCGGCCGAGTACGATCACGCTGACGCTGGTCGTCGCGGGCGGACGGCTGGAAACGGTACGCATCGGCGGCAGCGCGGTACGGGTGGTCGATGGCGAGATCGCGCCCGAGCCTCGCCCCACCTGCTGGCGCTAGACAGCGGCACGCTGTCCGTCGGAGCTATCAAAGTCTCCGCTACCACGCGCCGCGCGGGCGGTTGTCGTGTTGCGCCGGATTTCCCGATGCAGCACGTTCTCCTGCCAGCAATCGCATTCGGGGACGACGACAGTGGCCAGGAACCCGCGCGAGGCGGCACCGGAGGGTGGCGCTCACGAAGATGAGCATGCGCACGGTGTCGGCCTGACGCACGATCTCCAGATGATCGCGCGCCGGCGCGCTCTGGGGCTGATCGCGGCCGCGGGATTTTCGCCCGCGCTCGGTGCCTGCGACGGCCCCTGGTTCGACCGGGCGGAGGCGGACATGACCGGCAGGGGCGCCGATGGGAGCCAATGCGTCGCCCATCCGCACGAGACCGCGGGCCCCTATCCCGCGGACGGCTCGAACCGTGCGCACGGCGCACTCGCCAACGTGCTCGACAGGAGCGGGATCGTGCGTGCCGATATGCGTCGGAGCCTGGATCCGACGCAGGCCGCGGCAGAAGGCACACCGTTGGCGCTGACGCTGGAGCTGGTCGACGTGGAGCACGCCTGCGCGCCGGTCGCGGGCCATGCCATCTACGTCTGGCATTGCGATGCGACGGGCCGCTATTCCATCTACGACCTGCCCGATACGAGCTACCTGCGGGCCGTGGGCGTAACCGACACCGTGGGCAACGTCACGTTCACGACCATCTTCCCCGGCTGCTACCGCGGCCGCTTTCCGCATATCCACTTCGAGGTCTACCCGAGCCTCAAGACAGCGGTGAGCTACAAGAACCGCATTCTGACCTCCCAGCTCGCGATGCCGGAGGCCCTGTGTGCGGAAGTCTATGCTGCGGCGGCGGCCTACCGCGACAGCGTTCCCAACCTCGATGGCTCGCCGCTGGCGCGCGACGGGATATTCGCCAACAACACCCCGAACCAGCTCGCCGCCCAGACGCCGGAGATTTCGCCGGATGGCGCGGGCGGTTCCGGGGCAGGGTGGTGGTCGGGCTAAAAGGGCGGGTGAACGCGGGGTGATGGCTCCGGCCGCCCGACCGTTGCGCCCTTTCCACGCCGGTAACGAAGAAAGCGGCGCCGAGCCGCATGCACTAGCCACGGGCATGGCGATGTATTAATAGAATGCCGATGCGCCAGATAATGGTCATTGACGGCCCACGCTTTTCCCGCCCGGAGCCCATCCGGCGCGGCGCGTTCGCTCGTCTGGGTCAGCTTCCCATCCTCCTTAGCAGCCCCTGAGCCGTACAGGTTCCGGTGCGCCGGAACGGTGCTCAGGGGATGAGAAGTCGAGCGAGCTGATGGTTCAACGCCGGCCGCAATGCGCCGGCCCCGAGCGAAAGATGATCCGATGACCACCGATCCGAGCAACACCAGCGCCGAGGAAAGCACCGGCGACCGCGTTGTAATCTTCGACACCACACTGCGCGACGGCGAGCAGTGCCCTGGCGCCACCATGACCTTCGAGGAGAAGCTCGAGGTTGCCGACTGCCTCGACGAGATGGGCGTCGACATCATCGAGGCGGGCTTCCCCATCGCCTCCGACGGCGATTTCGAGGCCGTCTCCGCCATCGCCGCGCGGGTGAAGAACGCGACCGTCGCCGGTCTCGCGCGCGCCATCAACGCCGATATCGACCGCGCGGGCGAGGCGGTGAAGCATGCCAAACGCGGGCGTATCCATACGTTCGTTTCCACCTCCCCGATCCACCTCGCGCACCAGATGCGCAAGACGGAAGCCGAGGTGCTGGAGATCATCACCGCCACGGTGACGCGCGCGCGCAATCTCGCCGAGGACGTCGAGTGGAGCGCGATGGACAGCACGCGCACCGGCATCGATTATCTGAGCCAGTGCGTCGACGCCGCCATCAAGGCGGGCGCCACCACCATCAACCTGCCCGATACCGTCGGCTATGCGACGCCGGACGAATACGCGGCGATGTTCCGCGCGGTGCGCGAGAACGTGGCGAATGCCGACAAGGTCATCTTCTCCACCCACTGCCACAATGATCTGGGTTTGGCGGTCGCCAATTCGCTCGCGGCGCTGGGCGGCGGCGCGCGCCAGATCGAATGCACCATCAACGGCATCGGTGAGCGTGCGGGCAACGCGGCGCTGGAAGAGATCGTGATGGCGATCAAGACGCGGGGGGACAAACTCCCCTACAACACGCGCATCGATGCGACGATGCTGTCGCGCGCCTCGCGGCTCGTCTCCGCGGTGACGAATTTCCCCGTGCAGTACAACAAGGCCATCGTCGGGCGAAACGCGTTCGCGCACGAAAGCGGCATCCATCAGGACGGCATCCTGAAGCACCAGCAGACGTACGAGATCATGACGCCGGAGTCGGTGGGCGTCGGCAAGACCTCGCTGGTGATGGGCAAGCACTCGGGCCGCAACGCCTTCCGCTCCAAGCTGAAGGAGCTCGGCTACGAATTGGGCGAGAACGCGTTCGAGGATGCGTTCCTGCGCTTCAAGAGCCTCGCCGACCGCAAGAAGCACGTCTACGACGAGGACATCGAGGCGCTGGTCGACCAGGGCATCGCACACATGCACGACCGGATGAAGGTGGTTTCGCTCACCGTCATTGCCGGCAACATGGGGCCGCAGACGGCGACGCTCACCCTCGACATCGACGGTGAGCAGCATACCGTGCAGGCGACGGGCAACGGCCCGGTCGATGCGACCTTCAACGCCATCAAGGTGCTGGTGCCGCACGAGGTGAAGCTCGACCTCTACCAGGTGCACGCGGTCACCGAAGGCACGGACGCGCAGGCGGAGGTTTCGGTGCGCCTGGAGGAGGGCGGCCGCATGGTGACCGGCCGCGGCGCCGACACCGACACCATGGTCGCTTCCGCGCGCGCCTACGTCTCGGCGCTCAACAAGCTGATGGTGAAGCGCCAGAAGATGGCGCGGGTGCAGCAGATCTAGACCAACCGCCTATCGGCGCCGCTGCAACTTCAGCGGTGGCGCCGCAGAGAACGAAAGGCGTCTTTGCGGACATCGCAGGGGCGCCTTTTGCGTTTGCGCTGCGGCTGACGCCCGCGCGCGGGTCGCGCCCGTTCTTTCCGGCGCCATGATCGCTTCGTGCATGGCGTGGACGGAGGAAAGCGTCTAAATTTCTCCCACCATCCGGGACGATGCGGGGCGAACACCGCCACGCCCGGAGAGTTGTGAGCGGGCAATGTTGCAGGGCGTGGCGAGCGTATTCTCGGACGACATCGCGGTCGATCTCGGCACGGCGAACACGCTGGTGCATGTTGCCGGGCGCGGCATCATCATAGACGAGCCGTCGACGGTTGCCGTTCGCTCGCATCGCGGCGCGCGCGAGATCCTCGCCGTCGGACGCAAGGCGAAGGCGCTGATCGGCCGTGCGCCGGAGAACGTGGAGCTCATGCATCCGCTGCGCGACGGCGTCATCGCGGATTTCGTCGCCACCGAGGAGATGCTGCGCCAGTTCATCAAGCGCACGAAGACGATGCTCGGCTTCCGGCGCCCGCGCATTCTCATTTGCGTGCCGGCGCAGGCAACGCCCGTGGAGCGGCGCGCGGTCTACGAGACGGCCGTGTCGCTGGGCGCGCGCAAGGTTTACCTGATTGCAGAACCCGTTGCGGCTTCCCTCGGGGCGGGGCTGCCGGTCGATGAGCCCGGCGGGGCGATGGTGCTCGACATCGGCGGGGGCACGTCCGATATCGCCGTGCTGTCGAGCGGGGTCATCGTCTCGGCGCGGACGCTGCGCGTTGCCGGCAACGCCATGGACGACGCCATCATCCGCTACGTGCGGCGGGAGCATCAGCTTCTCATCGGCCCTGTCAATGCCGAGCGCATCAAGGTCGAGGCGGGGAGCGCGCTTGCGGGCAGCAACGGCCGCTCCGCCGAGGTGCACATCCGCGGGCGGGACCTGAAGCAGGGTACGGCCAAGAGCGTCGTCCTGCGCGCCAAAGACATTGCGGCCGCGCTCAGCGAGCCGATCGAAGCCATCGCCGACTTTGCCGAGCGGGCGCTGGAAGATCTGCCGCCGGACGTTCTGAGCGACATCGCCCGGCGCGGAGTTCATCTCACGGGCGGCGGTGCGCTTGTCGACAAGCTCGATGTCGCGCTGACGCGCCTCGTGGGTGTGAAATTCCGCGTGCAGCAGAATCCGATGCACTGCGTGGTCAAGGGATCGGCGGCGGTGCTGGCGGGCCTCGACGCGCACGAGCATCTTCTGATGCGTCCTTAGACCGGCCGCGGAAAAAGGGGGAACCGCGTTCCGGTGAGTAGCCCGGCGGATCGAGGAGCACGGTGGGTAGGGAGCGCTTCCGGAAAAGTGGATGCCGTGCGTCGGCGTCAGTGTGCGCGCATCGCCTCGTCTGCCGCTTCCGTCACGCAAACTTCAGACGCGCATAGCGCTTGTTCGCCGGGTCGTTGATGCTCGTCGGCGGCCCGGTGAATTCGACGCCGATCGCGTTCGCCTGCCGCCAGGCGATCGATGCCGGCCGCAGCACGCCGGAGGACTTCTCATAGAGCAGGAAGGCGTCGGGCAATCCGACGGTGTTGGCGATCAGCAGGCGGGCGCCGTTCTCGGAGAGGTCGCGGATCGTGCAATCGAGGATGCGCAGGCCATCCGCATAGACGATTTTGCCCTCCTTGAGGACGCGGCGGCGGGGGACCTTGCGCTTTTCGTCCATGGGTCACCGAGCGGATCGCCGGGCGGATGGGGCACCGGCGCTGGGCGCGCCGGGGGGAAACGCTTTGCCGATCAGGGTATGATTCGCAGCACGGCCTAAATTTGCACGAGGCGCGCCGGGGAGGCTATAGGCGCCCCCCATCGGAACGGCGAAATTTCGGGCTCGCGGCTCTATTTTCGGGCTTCGACAGGGCATCTTCACAGGGGGCTCATGGGTGCTGGACAGGCGGGGCCCATGGTGCTACACGCCTCTGCGACGAGGGCTCGCGTGGCGGGCCCTTTTGACGTCTTGGCCGCGCGGATGGACTTCCTCCGCACCCTGGCCTCGGCGCGCCGTCCATGGTGCGGGTGATTAGCTCAGTTGGTAGAGCAGCTGACTCTTAATCAGCGGGTCGAAGGTTCGAGTCCTTCATCACCCACCATTCTTTTCAAGGCGTTATCCGCCCTCTCCTCAGAGCACTTAAAAAGAACATCGACGCCCTAAAAAGTCTCACGTGAGACTTTTTCGTTTCCGACGCGCAAGACTCGCGCGATGAGTGCTGCGTGAGGGCACATGCTCACTCTAATGATCTTCATCGGCGGCACCGTCCTGATTTCATACGTGCGCGGACGCGCGCGCGAGCCGTTATGGCAAGCCTTCGGTTTGGAGGCAGGCTTCCTCGTGGCGATCCTTCACTATGGCTTCTTCGAAGGCGTGTTCGCGACCAGCTACATCGCCTTCTTGCTCGATTGGATCGTGCCGGTGATCGCGGCGTGCCGTGCAGCTGATTTGGCGGGGAGATGGGTGGCTCGCAAGAGCGAGTAGCGCCACTAGATTCACATCAATTTACAGGCGAATGCGCTGGCGCTTGACGGCACTAGGCGGCCGCCCGGCGCAGACGCAGCAGGCCACCGCGTTCGCGATACGGCCGGCGATTGCGGAACCTCGGGAAATAAAAAAACCGGGAGCCCGCAGGCCCCCGGCTGTCCAATGGGGAGACAGCTGAGTCTAGGGTAGATTTATGCCTGCGGTGAACACGAAGCGCGTATCTGCGAGATCATTGTCGATGTTGGTGTCCCAGTACCGGAAGTCCATGAATAGCTTCTCGATCCCGAGCTTCACGCCGGCATTCCAATAAAGGTACTCCTTTTCGCCGAGGAAGAAGCCGTCGGTGTTGCCACCCGTCCACCCGAGGAGGCCGCTGAACGTCGGCACGAAGACGCCGACCTGCGGAAGCACGTAGCTCATTGTGCCTTCCACCGTCGTCGACTCGGTCATGGCGAGATCCTGGTCGGGCGTGTAGTAGCCGGTCAGGCCGAGCGTGAGGTTTGTGATAGGTGAGATCGACGCGCCGAGTTTGAATTCGACATAGTCGAGATCGGAACGGCTGAGTGCCGGATCCCGACTGCCGAAATTGTACCACCACACGGCGACATCCCAGCTTATGTCGCCGGTCACGGGCCGCGCACCTATGAAGCCGTCAAGTTCCCACGGTCCGAGCGTGCCGATGTAGTCGTTACCGCTTGCCCAGAAGCCTGCGTAAAAGATGTTGTAGCCAACCTCTCCATAGGCTTGCAGGGCGGGCTTCTCGTTACTGTAGGAGAGGCCGCGGAAGATGTAGTCGCTGGTTGCCTGGGGCGCGAGGACGAAGGTGAGCTTGTCGTCAGCGGCGTGTGCCGGCGCGGTGAGCGATGCCAGCGCCAGAGCAGCGGCGCCGATTGATCCCAGTCGATTCGTCGTAAGCACTAGCAGTCCCCCTTTTGCTGCCTGCCGCCGGCTTCCCTGCGCATAGAAAATTGATCTATCGGTAAAAATACTAATCACACGGACAGGTTTCTGGTCTGCGCGGGCATCAAGCGTAGCAGCCGTCGCGGCTGCCTGATCAAAATCCTAATCAGTGGACATCCGATGCCTCAAGCACAAAATCGACCGGCGGCATGCGCAACGGGCTATCTGTCACCATTTAGTAACATGTTGAAAACTTGTGCGGAGCCGAGGCGGCCACCGACCGGCGCGTGGATGCCAGGGTCTTTTGCGCGCCGTAAGTCTATAAATTTTCACTAAATATTTGATTGTGCGGGCTAGCGCATTCGTTGCGCGTGTGGTCTCGCGCTATCAGTGTGAGGATGTGCTGGCGCTTACGAGGATAGCGGGCGTAGCTCCGCAATTGCGGAAGCGGTGCGGGATGCGACTATCAAAATAATAAGCATCCCCCGCCGCGAGCTTGCGGTGCGCCTCACCTACAAAGATCTCGACTTCGCCGGAAATGACGATGCCACCCTCTTCGCCAGGATGCGAGAGCATGTCAGGGCCAGTGTCCCCTCCGGGCTGATAGATCTCATACAGGATCTGCAGTGCCTGGCTGCTGCGTCCATCGCCGACCACACGAAACTCCACCTTGCCGTCGATGAGACGCTTAAGGTCGCTCGCCTGAAAGAAAATCTGCGGCTGGCTGGGAGCGTCGGTGACGTTGCCGAAGAATTCCCCGAACGATATGCGCAGGGCATCGGTGATCCGGTTGAGGGTGGCAACGGAAGGACTGTGCTTGTTCTGCTCGATCATGCTGATCATGCCATTCGTGACGCCGGACATGGCAGCGAGGTCGCGCTGGGAAAGATTGCGTTCCGTCCGCAGCGTCTTGAGGCGCGCGCCGACGTCCGGCTTCGGCGGGAGCGCAGCGGCCGGTGCTGCGTGATCGCGGGATGCGGAGGTCGTCTTGGCTTGCCGCGTGGGGCGGGTGCTGGTGCGCACGGGCTTTCTCTTCAATTTCTCAGTCGAACGGGGAGTGGGCGGAAGATTCGCGGATTCGTTCACAAGGCCGGCGAGGTCGGTCTGTCTTTCGTGCTACAGTTTTCCGCTGGTAGGGGGAATATGCTTTGCTCCCAACTTGGCGTGCCTTTGAAGCGGTTCGCCAGGAAATCGAGAATAAGACGCGTTTTCGCCGGCATGTGCTGGCCGTGGGGAAATACGGCGCTGATGGCGCCGTGGATCAACATGCGATCGAGCATGAGCGCTTTGAGCTCGCCGCGGGCGATGGCCTCGCCGACGACATAGGTGTGCAACAGAGCGATACCGCCGCCACTGCGTGCTGCTTCGAGCAGCGCCAGACTGCTGCCTAGAGTCATCGCCGCGTGCAGTTCCGCCGGACGGTCGCGGTCGGGGAGAATGGCAAGCCACTGGGACCAGTATGCCCACTCCGCATCGTGCCGCAGGCAGCGGTGGGTTGCCAGGTCGAGCGGTCGCGTCGGCGTTCCAAAAGTGTCAAGATAGGCCGGCGCGGCGACCAGAACGAGCCGGTTGGGTGCGAGCTGCCGGCGCATAAGTTGCGAGTCGGGCAGGATCGTCACGCGGATGGCGAGATCGTAACCGTCTTTCACGACGTCGACGAGCCCCTCCGAGCATTCGAGGTCGACCTCGATGTCTGGATAGAGTGCCTGGAAGTCGACCAATGCCGGAGCGACGTACTGGCCGCCGAACATCGGCGACGCTGCAATGCGCAACAGTCCCTTGGGCCGCGCGTGGTACTCGGCGACGTCGCGCTCTGCGTCACGCCAGTCCCGCAGTAGCGTTTGCGCGCGATCTAGAAAGCGTGCGCCAGCTTCCGTCAGTACGATGTTGCGGGTCGTCCGGTTGAACAGCCGCGCGCCAAGATGGTCTTCGAGCTTCTTGATCTCGTAGCTGACGACGGACTTCGAGATTCCGAGCGCGTCGCCCGCGGCGCGCATGCTGCCCGTTTCTGCGACCTTGATGAAGAGCTCGACGGTGCGAAACTGGTCCACGGATCAGCGGTTCCTAATCGTTCCCTGCTCAAGATTGTCCTGATAATTGCGACAGTCCAGCGTAAATTTTGGCGTCGCGGGAAAAGGTTGGCGTTCGTACCGTGCGGACCAAAAGAAATTGGATCCGGAGGCGAGCGTTGATCGAGGGTTTGAACTTCATCGATGGAGAATGGAGCGACTCGCCCACCAAGCTCACGGATATAAATCCATCCGATACGAGAGACATCGTTGGGCGATTTGCGCAGGCATCGGTATCGGAGGTCGATCGCGCAGCCGATGCGTCTCGGCGTGCATTCCCCGCCTGGGCCGCGACGACGCCGTTGGAACGTCACGACATCCTGCAGCGCGTTGGCGCTGAGATTCTGGCGCGCAAAGAAGAGCTCGGCATGCTCTTATCGTCCGAGGAAGGCAAGACTCTGGCTGAAGGCATCGGCGAATGCGTGCGTGCCGCCCAGATTTTCCAATACTTCGCCGGCGAGTGTCTCCGTCAGGCCGGTGAGGTGTTGCGGTCCATACGGCCGGGCCTCGACGTGAGCGTCGTGCGCGAGCCCGTGGGCGTGATCGGCGTCATCACGCCGTGGAATTTTCCGATTGCTATTCCAGCCTGGAAGATTGCCCCGGCGCTGGCTTTCGGCAACTGCGTCGTTTTCAAGCCATCGGAAATCGCCCCGGCGACAGCATATCGCCTTGCGGAAATTCTCGCACTCAGTGGCTTGCCCAATGGCGTGTTCAACTTGGTCAATGGCGAGGGTAAGGACGTCGGCGCTGCCATCGCCTCCAGCCCGAAGCTCGATGGCATCAGCTTCACCGGTTCGGTCGGCGTCGGGCAAACCATAGCGCGCGCGGCGGTGGCTGGTCCTCCGATGCGCAGATTGCAGCTCGAAATGGGCGGCAAGAACGCCCTCGTTGTTCTCGACGACGCCGATATCGAACGTGCGGTCGAATGCGCGGTAAACGGTGGCTTCTATTCGACGGGGCAGCGTTGCACCGCATCCTCGCGCGTTATCGTCACTGAGGGCGTCTATCGGCGGTTCATCGAGCGCCTAGCACAGCGCGCCGCATCACTGAAAGTGGGGCACGCGCTCGATCCGGAGACAGAGGTGGGCCCGGTGGTCGACGAGCGGCAGCTTGAGAAAAATCTCAGCTACATCGACATCGGCCGCAACGAAGGCGCCCGACTGGCGGTCGGCGGTGAGCGTCAGACGCGAGAAACGCCCGGCTACTATTTCTCGCCGGCCGTCTTCACCGATGTATCCCCCTCCATGCGCATCGCCCGCGAAGAAATTTTCGGTCCGATCGTTGCTGTCATCCCGGCACGCGATTATGCCGAGGCGCTCGCCATCGCCAACGACAGCGAGTTCGGGCTGTCGGCCGGCATCTGCACCAGCAGCCTTGCGTATGCCGAGCACTTCAAGCGCAACGTCAAGGCGGGGATGGTGATGATCAACGTCCCGACGGCCGGGGTCGACTTCCATGTGCCATTTGGGGGGCGCAAGCTGTCCAATTACGGACCGCGCGAACAGGGGCGGCAGGCGCACGAGTTCTTCACCGTCACCAAGACCGCCTACCTTGATCCGATGTGCTGAGGCAGCGTCGGCGCGTAGCACTGGGGCGGCCGCGCTTGCACGCGCTCATGCAGGCGATGACGGTGCCATGGGCGGAGATCAGACGGCGCCGGCCGCGGCGCTGGCCACCGCTCGCTTCAGCATCGTGCCGGCCACGTGTGCGCGATACTCGGCGCTCGCGTGAATATCGGTATTGAGGTCATCCCGTTCGAGAACCATGCCCGCAACCGATTGCGGGTCGAAATACGACCCGAGCCGATCCTCGGCCTCCGTCCAGCGGAAGACGCCGCCGGCTGCGCCGGTCACGCCTACGCTGCAGTGATTGGCAAAGCGTGCGACGAAGACGCCGACGGTTGCATAACGGCTCGCCGGGTTCGGCAGCTTGGCGTAGGCGGACGCGCGCGGCAATGGAAGCTCGAAGCCGACGATGAGCTCGTCCGCATCGAGCGCGGTTGCGAACAGGCCGAGGAAGAAATCCGCCGCGCGGATCGAACGCTTGCTGGTGATGATCGTCGCGTCGAGCGCGAGGACGGCTGAGGGATAGTCGGCTGCCGGGTCGTTGTTGGCCACCGAGCCGCCGATCGTGCCGCGGTTGCGTACCTGCGCATCGCCGATCAGGCCAGCCAGCGTGGCAAGCCCGGGGATCGCGGAGCGCACGATGCTCGACCGCGCAACCTCGTCGTGGGACGTCAGTGCTCCGATCTTGAGAGCGCCGGGCGTGGCCGCGATCTCACGCAGGCCGGCTATGCCGCTGAGATCGACGAGCGACGTGACCCGCATCAGCCGCTGCTTGAGGGAGGGGAGCAACGTCATTCCGCCAGCGAGAGCCTTGGCGTCCGGATCGCCGGCGAGTATGCGGCTCGCCTCGCTCACATCCGTTGGACGACGATAGACGAAGTCGTACATCTCGGGTCCTCTAGCGCCCCAGCACGTTGTCCTGGCGCAGTTCTGCGGCGCACGCGCGAACGGCGGAGACGATATTCTGGTAGCCGGTGCAGCGACACAGATTCCCCTTCAGCCAGGTCCGTACCTCGGCCTCGGATGGATCCGGATTGCGGCTGAGAAGATCGAGAGCCGACATGATCATCCCCGGCGTGCAGAACCCGCACTGGAGGCCATGATACTCGCGGAATGCCGTCTGCATCGGATGCAGCGCGCCATTTTCAGTGAGCCCTTCGATCGTCCGCACCTCGCACCGATCCGCCTGCGCGGCGAGCATGGTGCAGCTCTTCACGGCTTTGCCGTCGACGTGCACGGTGCAGGCGCCGCACTGGGTGGTATCGCAGCCGATGTGGGTGCCCGTCAGACGCAGATGTTCGCGGAGGAACACAACCAGAAGCAACCCGTCGGGAACGGTCGCCCGCGCTGGGCGGCCATTAACCGTAATTTCGATGTCCACGGACATTTCTCGCAGGTCGCTCCGTGCTGGCGATGACGCTGACTGCTTGTCTCAAGCCGCATCATACACGGCACAATTCCCGCTTCTATCCTGAGATTTAGGACGGTGCGTGCAATCTTTCATGGCTCGTCAGAACAATAGCGCGCGTGTTTCGATGAGGCTGCAATATTGGGGCATGATGGACAACCGAGCAGATGATGAAGAAAGCACTCACGGTCGAAACGGTCGCTCCGCCTTGCGGACCATACTCGCACTCCTATGCGGTCACGCTCGGCGACCAGAAGCTGATCTTTCTCGCCGGGCAGTATGCGACCGACCGGGAAGGCGGGCTCGTCGGCAAGGGTGACATGTTCACCCAGACGCAGCAGACACTGCTCAACATCGAGGAAGTGCTGCACGCCAACGGCGCCACCTTCAACGATGTGATCAAGATCACGACTTTCGTCACCGATATGTCGAAGCGCTCCGAGGTGAGCCGCGCGCGGGCGGCGTTTCTCTCCGATCCGCCTCCGGCGAGCACGCTTATCGAAGTAACGAAGTTCGTCGATCCGGACTACCTCATCGAGATGGATGTGATTGCCGCCGTGCCGATCAAACCCGCCGAGAATACCCAAGCATAAAATATTGGACGGTCGTGCCGCGAAAGCCGGGATGTAGACGCGTGGATCAAGGTATCGGAGCATCGGTTCGGCGAAGGGAGGACCTGCGGTTCACCACAGGCGCCGGCCGCTATACGTCCGACTTCGATCGGCCGGGGCAACTCTTCTCCTGCTTCGTCCGCAGCGAGTACTCCCATGCCCGCATCCGTTCGCTGGATACGAGCGCGGCCCGTACCGCTCCCGGCGTGGTCGCAGTTCTGACGGGCGCCGACTGGGAACGGGAAAAACTCGGCACTCTGCCGTCCGACTGGGTGATTACATCGCGGGACGGCACGCCGATGCGGGCCGCGAAGCGACCGCCCATGCAGGCCGACCGCGTGCGCTTCGTGGGTGACATCGTTGCCGTGGTACTCGCGGAAACCTATGCTGCCGCACGCGATGCGGCGGAGCTGATCGTCCTCGATGCCGAGGTTCTCGACTGCGCCGTCAACCCTGCCGATGCATCGCGCCCCGATGCGCCCCGCATTCACGACGATATCCCCGAAAACCTGTGCTTTTCCTGGGCGATCGGCGACCAGGCGGAAACGGCGGCCGCGTTTGCCGGAGCAGACCGCGTTGTCCGGCTAAGCCTCATCAACACGCGTGTGGTGGCCAATCCGATGGAGCCACGCGCGGCTGTAGCGGAGTATGATCGAGGCACCGGACAGGCGACACTCATCACCACCAGCCAGAATCCGCACATCGCCCGCCAGATCATCGCTGGCATGGGTATTGTCCCGGAGCACAAGCTGCGGGTCATAGCGCCCGATGTGGGGGGCGGCTTCGGTGCGAAGATTTTCGTATATCCTGAGGAATGCGTTTGTCTGTGGGCGGCTAAGAAGCTCGACCGTCCTGTTCGCTGGGTCGCAGAGCGCACCGAGGCCTTCCTCGCCGATAGCCACGGTCGCGACCACATGACGGATGTCGAGCTTGCCGTCCGCGCCGATGGCACGTTTCTCGCCATGCGCGTGCACACGAAAGCAGCGCTCGGGGCTTACCTTTCGACCTTCGCGACGGTTATTCCAACCTTCATGTATGCGACGCTGCTGTCCGGGCAGTATCGTACGCCTGCCATCCATGCGGTGGTCGACGCCTATTACACGAACACCTCGCCCGTCGATGCCTATCGCGGCGCCGGGCGACCGGAAGCGATCTACGTGGTCGAGCGGATCGTCGATGCCGCAGCGCGCGAGCTCGGTATCGACCGCGCCGAAATCCGGCGGCGCAATTTCATCGCGCCCGAGCAGTTTCCATACCAGACGCCGGTCGCCGCCGTGTACGACAGCGGCCAGTATGAAAAGAGCCTCCAGCGCGCGCTCGAGATGATCGACTACGCCGGGTTCCCGGCACGCCGCGCACAGTCGGCGGCCAAGGGTCTGCTGCGCGGGATCGGCATTTCCTGTTACATCGAGTGCTGCGGACTTGCGCCTTCGAACCTCGTTGGAATGCTCGGCTCCGGCATCGGCTATTACGAAACCGCAACCATCCGCATGACGCCTACCGGCAAGTGCATGGTGCTGACGGGATCGCACGCACACGGACAGGGCCACGAGACGACCTTCGCGCAGATCGTGCACGACTGGCTGGGGCTGCCGCCAGACGAGATCGAGATCGTTCACGGCGACACGGCTAGCGTTCCTTATGGTCTCGGCACATATGGCTCGCGCTCGGCGGCGGTGGGCGGATCAGCCATCGTCAAAGCGTGCGAGAAGATCATCGAGAAAGCGCGCAAGATCGCCGGCTACATCCTCGATGTGCCTCCTTCCGAGATCGATTTCGCGCAAGGCGTGTTCCGACACGCCGCGAGCGCGCGCAGTGTTTCATTGCCGGACGTAGCCGTCGCGGCATTCAAGGGCCACGTAGTTCCGCGCGAACAGCTCGAAGCGGGACTGGAAGAGAGCGCTGCTTACGACCCGCCGAATTTCACATACCCGGCGGGAACCTACATCGCCGAGGTGGAGATCGATCCGGAAACAGGCTTTGTCCGCCTCGTCGATCTCGCGGCAGTCGATGATTTCGGCAAGATCATCAATCCGCTCATCGTCGAAGGGCAGGTGCATGGCGGCCTGGCGCAGGGTATCGGCCAGGCGCTGCTGGAGCACTGCATCTACGATCCCGACAGCGGGCAGCTCCTGACGGCGAGCTTCATGGATTACTGCATGCCGCGTGCTGACGATTTTCCGCAGTTCCGCATCGAGCTGATCGAAACGCCATGTCCGCACAATCCGCTTGGCGTCAAGGGCTGCGGAGAAGCTGGGACCGTCGCATCGCCGCCTGCGGTCATGAACGCGGTCATCGACGCGATCGGATGCGATCTCGATATGCCGGCGACACCGGCCAGGGTTTGGGGAGCTATCAGGCGTAAGTTGGGGGAATAGGATGATGAACGTGTTTCTGGCCGAGATGATCGGCTCAATGTTTCTTCTGGTGTTCGGCTTCGCGGCGATCGCCTCGGACTACTTGAACAAATCGCATGGCAACGGCGGCGGCTGGTTGATGCAGGCCCTGTCGTGGGGCATCGGCCTCAGCCTCGGCCTTTTTGCTGCGACCACCATCGGCTCGCAAGGGCATGTCAACCCGGCGGTCACACTCGCCTTCGTCACCGCGGGAATTCTGCCGGCTACCGAAGCGGGGCCGTATCTCGCCGGCCAGGTCACGGGCGGCATGTTTGCGGGCCTCATCGTGTGGCTGCTGTACTTGCCGCACTGGGCGGCCACCGAGGACAAGGACGCCAAGCTCGCTTGCTTCGCCATGTCGCCGGGTATTCGCAACATCCCGGCCAACTTCGTCGCGGAATTCCTGTCGTTCTTCATCTTCGCATTCGGGATCTTCCTCATCAGCAAGGTCGTGTTCCCGGTTTCCGTCATTGCCGGCACCTTCGCTACGGGGTTGTGGCTGAGCGCGGCCATCATGGCCACCGGTGGGCAAACGGGCTGCGGTTACGCCATCGATCTTGGAACACGCATCGCCCACCAGATGCTGCCGATCGCGGGCAAGCGCGACAGCGACTGGGGTTATGCCTGGGTGAACCTGCTCGCACCGGGTCTAGCTGCCATCGCCGCGGCGTTCGCCGCAACGCATCTCGGCCTCGTTTGACGCCGATCCGCCAGTAACAAGGAACAGGACAAGGGAGGGTTCACTCATGCCACGTAAGACGCTTCAGCCCAAAGGGCTCTTCAACAGCAGGCCGTGGGGGTTTTCACAGGTCGTCATGTCACCGCCGGGCACCATCGTGCACATCGCCGGGCAGGTGCCGTGGGACGAGAGCCAGACCTGCAACGCCGAGGGCCGCGAGGCGCAGTTCCGGCAGGCACTGAAGCAGGTATTCGTTGCGCTCGAAGCCGCTGGCGGCACGCCGGACGATATACAAGTCCTGCGCTTCTTTATCCCGAACTTCCAATCGGGACCGGAGGCCGACATGATTGCGCGTGTGCTCGTCGACACTTTCGGTGACGAGAATCCGCCCGCTTCCTCGTGGATCGGTGTGCAAGCGCTGGCGCAGCCGGAATATCTCATAGAGGTCGAAGCCATGGCGATCGTCCCGACATGATCGCCGGTTGCTCGCGCGCAATCCTGGTCGCGAATTGAATAAGGACAAGACGAGATGGATATGTCGGGCCGGCAGGTGATCGCGGCGTCCCGCACGGACGTATGGGCCGCGCTGAACGACCCAAGCGTGTTGGAGAACTGCATCGAGGGCTGCGAAGGTCTCTGCGAAATCGAACCAGGACTTTTCGAAGGGACCGTCGCAACCGTGATCGGGCCGGTTAAGGCGCGCTTCGCCGGCTGCGTCTCGCTCACCGACATCGTGCCGCTCCAAAGCTACACGATCAGCGGCGAGGGAAAAGGCGGCGCGGCGGGTTTCGTGAAAGGCCAGGCGCGTATCGTTCTTGCCGATCACGCGGATGGAACGGCGCTCGACTATACGGTCAAGGCGAACGTCGGCGGAAAGCTGGCGCAACTCGGCTCGCGTCTCGTCGACAGTTTCGCGCACAAACACGCGCAGACGTTCTTCGAGCGATTGAAGACACGATTGGAAGGCGCTTGCGATGCTCCGGCCGGGGGCGATGCGGCTTATCCTCTGACCGAGACGGCCTCGACAAAGGCGCAGACCGGCAGCAACGACAAGTTCTGGCTGTTGCTCGCGGCTGCTGCCGCCGCCGTTGCCGCGGTTGCCGGATACCTGCTCGTCGGCTGAGCCGTCGCCGAACGATACCTCAAGCGTCCGCGAGGGGCTCATGACCGATCTCCGTCCTCTGGCTGTTTCCGAGCAGCCTCCACGGCAGTCATTCGAATGGACCGATCCGCTTCTCCTCAGGGAGCAGCTCACTGCCGGCGAATGCGCAATGCAGGAAGCCGCCCATGCTTTTGCGCAATCGCGCTTGCTGGGGCGCATCGTTGGCGACGCGCGCGATGAGCGCTTCGACCGGCGCATCATGGTCGAGATGGGGGAGCTGGGTTTCCTCGGCTCCACGGTCGACTACCCAGGCCGCGCCACGGCGTGCGGCAGCTATGTCGAGTACGGCCTGATCGCGCGCGAGCTGGAGCGTGTCGATTCGGCCTATCGAACCGTGGTGAGCGTGCAGTCGTCGCTGGTCATGTATCCCATCGCTGCATTCGGATCCGACGAGCAGCGCGCGCGTTACCTGCCGCGTCTAGCCAGCGGCGAATGGATCGGCGGCTTTGGCTTGACTGAGCCGGGATCGGGCTCCGACCCGGCCAGTCTGGAGACGCGCGCCCGGGCTGTGGAGGGCGGCTACATCCTCTCGGGCGCCAAGGCGTGGATCACCAATGCACCCATCGCCGATGTTCTGATCGTCTGGGCAAAATGCGACGACGAGGTGATCCGCGGATTCATCATTGAACGCGGCGCTGAAGGGCTGGAAACGCCCAGGGTCGACGGCAAGCTATCGCTCCGCGCCTGTCCCACGGGGCAGATCGTCATGCGTGACGTGTTTGTGCCGCGCGCACACATGCTTCCCGGCGTGGAAGGGCTCAAAGGGCCATTCTCGTGTCTCAATCGCGCGCGGTTCGGAATCGCATGGGGCGCGCTTGGTGCCGCCGAGGACTGCTGGATGCGCGCGCGCAGCTATACGCTCGAACGCAAGCAGTTCGGGCGCCCGCTGGCCGCCAATCAGCTCGTGCAGGCTAAGCTATGTGATATGCAGACCGAGATCGCCATCGGACTGGCGGCGTGCTTGCGCGTCGGGCGGCTGTTCGATCTGAAAAACCAGGTGCCGGAGATGATCTCGCTCATCAAGCGGAACAGTTGTGCGAAAGCGCTGCAGATCGCCCGTACCGCCCGCGAAATGCTCGGGGCCAATGGCGTGAGCGATGAATTTCATGTGATGCGACACATGCTGAATCTCGAGGCGGTATCGACGTACGAGGGTACTCACGACATCCACAGTCTCATACTTGGCCGCGCGATCACCGGCCTGCAGGCGTTCTCGCAATGACGCAGCGGGATGATCGGCCACTGGCCGGGTTGCGTGTGCTGGATCTGTCGCGCGTCCTCGCTGGCCCCTGGGCGAGTCAGATGCTTGGTGACCTCGGGGCGGAAGTCATCAAGATCGAGAAGCCGGGTATCGGCGACGACACGCGCACGTGGGGACCTCCGTGGTTCGAAGCAGAGGAGCGGCGCGAGAGCGCGTACTTCCTCTCGACAAACCGCAACAAGAAATCGGTTGCTATCGACATCGCCAAAGCTGAGGGTCAGACGATCGTGCAGCGGCTCGCGGCGCGCAGCGACATCCTGATCGAGAATTTCAAGGTCGGTGGCCTGGCAAAATACCGGCTGGACTATCCAACGCTGAAATCGCTGAACCGGAGACTGATCTATTGTTCGATCACCGGTTTCGGCCAGTACGGTCCGAGCGCCGACAAGGCCGGCTATGACTTCATGATCCAGGGCATCTCCGGGATCATGTCGATCACCGGGCATCCGCCGCAGCACTACGCGGGCGAGCCGCAGAAGATCGGCGTCGCCCTCGTCGACGTCCTGACGGGGCTTTATGCCGTCAATGGCATTCTGGCGGCCGTGCACCAGCTTCAGGTCACCGGCGAAGGCCGGCATATCGATCTGGCGCTGTTCGATACCGCGGTCGCTTGTCTCGCGAACCAGGCGCTGAACTATCTGGTGTCCGGGGTGTCGCCGAAGCGAATGGGCAATGCGCATCCCAATATCGTGCCCTATCAGGCGTTCGCGACCGCTGATGGGCATATCATCCTGGCGGTGGGCAACGATGCGCAATTTGCCCGCTTCTGCGCAGCCTCCGGCCTCGATGCGCTCGCGAGCGATCCGCGCTTTGCTACGAACGCGGGACGCGTTGAAAACCGCGCGGCGCTCATTCCGCACATAGCTGCCGCGCTGGCGGGCAGGACAACCGTCGAATGGATGAGCACGCTCGAAGCGCTGGGAGTCCCGTGCGGGCCGATAAACTCCATCGCGCAGGCGTTGAACGATCCGCAGGCGCTGGCTCGCGGGATCACGATGGAGATCGCACATCCTGACGGCTATGTGGTGCCGAGCGTCCGCAATCCGCTGCAGTTCGTTGGTGCTGAGACAACCCGGCACGTTTCGCCACCGGCCTTGGGCGAGCATACGCACGCGGTTCTGCGGGACGTGCTCGGCATGTCGGACGAGGAAATCCGCGCCGTCACGGCTTAGGCGTACGCGCCGCGAGCGAGATCGAGATCATGGCGCCGCCGGATGGCGATAGAAGGCAGTTATCACGTCGCGAGCGCTGTTGCCGGCGCGCCATCAACTCAAGAGCGTCGAGGATCGCGAGGACGCCGCTCGGACGCTGTGGCTCAAGGCAGCTGACCGCCGCCTAACGGCTGGGGCGCGGGTGGTGGAGCGCCTAGCCGGACGGCTGCCCGCTGGCAGTCCAGGGGTGAGAACGGCTGTAAAATCAGGCCTTTCCGTTGAAAGTCGAAGCGCGGAATTGTATAATCCACCTGTTAAACCGCAGCGGCCATTTGTGGCCGATTACCCGGCTGCAAAGTGGCCAGATGGAGTTCCGGCAGATGCCTCAGGACGACTCAAGCTGGACATGGACGGAAGACCGCTCACCGGAAGATATGTCGTGGGAAGAGCGGACGTGGGCGGAAGCGAAGTGGCGCTACCGCGTGAAGCACTTAACGAGATCGCAACGGCGGGAACGGGCCGCCCTATACTGGTGGTCCCTCAATCCAAGCTCGGAAACAGTGTCGGCGACGTCAGGGTCAACCGGTACTCCCGTATGCCGGAGCTGGCTCGCGTTTCTGAAGGGCTCACCCCTCCTCAACTCGAGAAAGTAACCGGCCGCGTCATCGACCAGGTGGCCGGTGAAATCCCCGGAAAGTGGCCAGATGGAGTTCCGACGTATGACTCAGGACGACTCAAGCTGGACATGGACGGAAGACCGTTTACCGCAAGACATGTCGTGGGAAGAGCGGAAGTTGGCGCAAGCGACGTGGCGCTACCGCGTGAAGCACTTAACGAGATCGCAACGGCGGGAACGGGCAGCCCTATACTGGCGGTCCCGCAATCTGAATTGGGACGAGACGTGGGCAGTGTCACCGTCGCCCGATTCACGCGCCGGCCAACCATGGCTCGCGTTTCTGAAAAACTCTCCCCTCCTCAACTCGAGAAAGTAGCCGGCCACGAAATCGGCCACGTCATCGACCAGGTGGCCGGTGAAATCCCCGTCACCGGCCTCAACGCAGAGCTTCGTCAGCTTTACAATACGCTCCAGAGCGGCACGGAACGCACACGCAATCTCGTCGAGCCAAAGCACTGGGGCTACAAAGGCGACGAGATCCCGCGCGAATACATGGCCGAAGCCATTCGCGCCTACGTGACCGATCCCAACTCCATCAAGACGGTCGCCGCTCGCATCGGCGACGCCGCGCCACCGACCCACGGGGATCGTCGCCGGGCCTCGCCGTCATCGCGGTTTCTGAATGCCGAGCGGTGAAAGCCGCGGCAAACCTTCGCTGCGTGTGTGCAATAGTGACAGGCACCGGTGTTTCAGTGCACCGAATTCCGAGCTCACCGAAATCTCGGCATCGCGCGGCCGGGTAAAGGGTACCTTGATTTCCTCGATGATGCGCCCGGGCCGATGGCTCATGACCAGCACGCGGTCGGCGAGAAACAACGCTTCGTCGATGTCATGGGTGACGAAGACGATGGTTGTGCGCACCTTCGACCAGATGTCGAGCAGCAGCTCCTGCATGTGCATGCGAGTCAGGGCATCCAGCGCGCCGAACGGCTCGTCCATCAGCAAAAGGCGCGGGCGATTGACGAGCACGCGCGCAATCTCCACGCGCTGCTGCATGCCGCCCGAAAGCTGCTTCGGATAGCGCTGGGCGAAATCCTGCAACCCCACAAGTTGCAGGATTTCCTCGGCCTCTTTGCGGCGCTGCCTGCGGCCGATGCCGCGCATCTTCGGCCCGAACGCGACGTTGTCGATCACGCGCTTCCAGGGGAACAGCGTGTGCTGCTGGAAGACGATACCGCGGTCGGGATGCGGAGAGGCAACGGGTGTGCCGTCCACCTTGAGATCGCCGCGGGCGATTTTGATATGTCCGGCAAGCGCGCCGAGCAGCGTGGACTTGCCGCATCCGGAAGGGCCGATGAGACAGACGAGTTCGCCGGGTGCGATGGTCAACGTGACGTCGCTGATCGCCTCGAAGGATTTGTCGGCGGGCCCAAGTGTAATGGCGACGTTTTGCGCCTCGATGCGCCCGGCGTCGGAGAACGCCAGTCTCTCGCGTCCGCTCATCGGCCGTCCTCGTCGTGCCATGGGGTAAGCAGGCGGCCGATCTCGCGCAGCAGGAAGCTCGAGCCCAGGCCGAGTACGCCGATGGCGATCATGCCGACGATGATGTCCGGGTAGCGCTGGATGATGTAGGATTCCCACGTGTGATAGCCGATGCCAAACTGGCCGGAGATCATCTCGGCGGTGACGAGGCAGAACCACGACGTGCCCATGCCGATGGCAAGGCCGGTCACGATGGCCGGCGCCGCGGCCGGGAGGACCACTTCGCGCAGAATGGCGAATGGCGTGCCGCCGAGACTGCGTGCCGACGCGATGAGGCGCGGTTCGACGTGTTCGACACCGTGAATGGTGGAGAGCAGGATCGGAAACAGCGCGCCGATGAACGTTATGTAGATCATCGACCCCTCCGAGGATGGAAACATCAGGACCGCGAGCGGTATCCATGCGACGGCGGGAATCGGCCGCAGCAATTCGAGCGGCGGCAATAGCAGGTCGCCGATGCGCCGCGATCGCCCGATGGCGAGGCCGAGCACGATGCCGAGCACCGCGGCGATGGAGAAGCCAATCAGCACGCGGCGCAGGCTGCTCGTTATGTGGCTGAGCGTCTTCGGTGATTGGGCGAGCTCGACGGCCGCCTGTGCAACTTCACTCGGTGGTGGCACGTTGGCGAAGGTGATGAAGCCGAAGTCAGCCCGGTACGCCGAAGCCGTCTGCCAGGCAACGAGGCAGACGGCGATCGATGCGGCTCGTAAGATCCACCGGCGCAGACCGGTATCGGGATTGGCGCGCACGTTGTTGGCCTCAGTTTGCCGCAAGGACGGCAGCGCGCGCACCGGGCAGGTCGAGAACCTTGCCGCCGTGCTGCCTGGCCCACGCGTCCGCCTGATCCTTCAGCAGGAACGCGCTGACATCGCCGTTATCGGCACGGACGAACCAGGCCTGCGCGCCGAGGAGCTTGATGCCGCTGTTGCGATCCTGCGCATAGAACGCGCGGATCGGCTTGTTCTCCGCCTCCAGTGTCTTCAATGCCTTGAGAGCATTTTCGACGCTGGCATAGTGGCGGACCTTGTCCTCGCCCTTCACCCACACTTGCGCCACGCGATGGGGATCATTGATGTCTTCGCCGGTGCCCGCATCCTTGCCGGTGAGAGGAAGCTGCGCGTAGTCCTTCAGCGCCGCGTCATAGTCGAGGCCGGAAGCCTTGAAGGCAGCCTTGATGTAGCGGTCATCGACGAACTTATCGACGTCGAGACCCTGATCGGCCTTCTTCAGCAGCTTGAGCGTATCGATAGCGGTGGCGACGGCCTGACGCCACTCCGGCTTCCACGTGAGGTCGCGCGTCTGCAGCCCCAGCGGACCGTGGAACAGATAGTTCACCTCGGCCTCGACGCCGGCGACCTTCTCGATCAGCTCGCTGTATTTCTCCGGGTCTTCGCGAAAGAGCCGATCCGCTTCGATGGTCGCCTGCAGGTAGGCGGTGACGATCTCCGGATACTTTTCCGCGTAGGCGGCATCGACGAGCACGCCATGGAAGGTCGGCGCGTCGGTCTGTGATCCGTCATAGATCTTGCGGGCGAAGCCGCGCCACGGGAACAGCTCGGCAAACGGCACGAAGTCGGCGTGAGCCGCGATCTGGTTGGAGCGTAGCGCCGTACCGGCAACCTCCGGGGCCTGCGTGATGATTGTGACGTCCTTCTCCGGGTCCCAGCCCTGATCCTTGACCGCACGCAGCAGCACGCCATGGGCCGTGGAGGCGAACGGCACGGAGATCGTCTTGCCCTTGAGATCGGCGATGGACTGAGCCTGCGAGACCGACGGCACGACGATGCCGTTGCCTGCGCCCTTCACGCTGCCCGAGAGTGGCGCGATGAGGATGCTCTTGCGCCCGGCCTTCTCGTGCGCGACCCCGTTGAACGAAGCAGGGAAGTCGGCCATCAGCCCGAAGTCGAGCTTGCCCGCGATCTGATCGTTGGTGATGGGCGCGCCGGAGGTAAAATTCCGCCACTGGATGTCGTAGGTGACATCCTTGTACTTGCCGTCCTTCGGCAAATACTTATCGAGCAGCTTCAGCTCGCGCACGAGCACGCCGCCGGTCGCGGTGTTGATCGTGGTGTCCTGCGTGCCGATCGCGACGCGGATGGTTTCCGCGTGCACCGGCGTAAAGGCGCTCGTCGCGAGTATAGCGCCCGCGAGCAGCATATTCGTTCGCATGGTCTCTCCTTCTGTGATGGCGATGGTTGGCCGGTGACCGGTTCGGTCACGCGGATGTCGTGTTCCGCACAGAAGGATGATCGCTGCGGTTGATGCTTAGCAACGAAGTATTTGTGAGCTTCTTATGAGCAAAAGCTGGCGCAATTTATTGCTCGACGCATTGTTCTCGATAGGCGGCGCTTCTTGAGCGCGCCGGCGCCGCATCAGCTTTCCGAGCGCAAAATATTCGGTTGAAGAACGGTGATGTGGTCGTCCGACACGGAGATCAGGCCGCGCTTCTGAAAGCGTGCAAGTGTTGCCGTCACCCATTGGCGCGTGGAGCCGATGATGCCGGCGAGATGCTCATGCGTGATCTTGCGCTCGATATGGCGGCCGCCGGTTCCGGACGCCTCTGAAAGAATGAGCAGAAGCTGTGCCAGACGCGCGGTGACGGATCGCGTGCCGAGCATTTGAGCGAGCGCCGAGTAGCATTTGCCCTTGGCCACGAGCGCATCGATGAGGCAGAGCGCAAAGGCTGGAATGGTTTCAGCGAGATGCCGCACCGCCGCGCCCGGCAGGTGCGCGATGCGCGATGCCTCCATCGTCTCCGCGGACCAGATGTGGATGCCGCCGCCGAAAACCTCCGGGCCGCCGACGAAGTGTCCTGGCGTCCAGTATGCGAGGGTCAGCTCCTTCCCCGATGGGCCCACATAGAATGTGCGAATCCGGCCCGCCTCGATGAGATAGATACCATCGTGTGTTTCACCCTGCGTGAAGACCGGCGCGTTGGGGCCGGCCGTGTAGATGCGCGACGCGAGGCGGACAGCGGCAAGCTCCGCCGGATCGAGGCGCTCGAAAAAGCGAGGATGTCCTTCCTCCAGTTCGAGCTCGGTCAGATAAATGGCTTGCTGGCGTCTGTCGCCCGTTGCAGCCAACGCCGATGTCGGTCCGCTCATGTGTCGCTCCCCAAAATCGGGCTCCGAAAATCCGGCCGCCGAAAATCAAGGATGAAGGCTAGCGGCACGCGCGGAGCGCCCAACAAACAAAACCGGATGAGCTCATCTGGAAAGTGGCAATAGCGCCGCGTCAGCCGCCGAGGCGTGACAGTGCCCAGCGGGCGTTCTTGCGCACTTCGGGGTCCGGATCGTGCGTCGCGCGCTCGAGGGCGGCCGAGACGGACGGATCGGCGATTTCCCCGAGGGCCGCTGCGGATTCTTTGCGCAGGTTCGATTCCGCATGATCTAGATGTTCGGCGATGCGCGCAGCGGCGCCCCGCACGCGCAACTGGCCGAGACTGCGGGTTGCTTTCAGGCGCACCTGCCAGCTCGCATCGTCGAGCGCCGCGATGAGGTCGCGGGGCGCAGTATTCCCAGCGGAAAGTATCCCCAGCGATTCCGCTGCTGCCTCGCGCACGGTCCAGTCGTCATCGCGTAGCAGACGGGAGACGGTGTTCGCGACGGCTGTGCTGTTGGAAAACACGAGGGCCGCGGCCACTGCCCTGCGCACGCGGGCATCCGCATCATAGGCTGCTGCGGTAAGGGCGCCGAGCGAGTCCTCGACCTTCAGATATCCCACCGTGACGACCGCCTCTACGCGAACCTGCGGATCGGCGTCGGCGAGGGCATCGAGAGCGGGTGCGAGCGTGGCGCTGTTGTGCAACTCGCGCAGCGCCCGGAGCGTGGCCGCGCGCACGAACGCCGTGTGGTGCTCCACTAGCGGGATGAGAACCGGCGCGGCGGCCGGATCCTTCAGCTCCGCGGCACTGTCCCTCGCCGCCGCCGCGACCTGCGGGTCGGCATCGACGAGCGCCTGCGCCAGCGCCTGCGCTGCCGCGGGGCCGTCGAATTCACCCAAAGCGATGGCAGCCTGGCGGCGGACACCGGTATCGGTGTCCGACAACGCCGCCGCCAGAAGCGGAATCGCGTGCGGATCTCCGCTGTCGGCGAGCTCCATGATGGCGACGCGCCGCTGCCCCGCATCGCCCGCGGCGATACGTTCGGTCACGTCGTCGAGATCGCTGAAGCTTTCGAATATCGTGCTCACGGCGTCACTTCAAAAGATAGGGGATGTTGACGGTGACCGCGCCGGTCGGGCAATCGGCGGCACATGGCATGCAATACCAGCATTCGTCATAGGCCATGTAGGCCTTGCCGGTCGCTTCGCTGATGCGCAGCACGTCCAACGGGCAGACGTCGACGCAAACCGTGCAGCCCTTGTCGGCGATGCATTTGTCGTTATCGACCACGACCGGCACGGACGTCGGCGCATAGGCAAGTGGCATATCAGGTCCTCGATATGATCAGGCGGTGGCGCGCACCTTGACGCGCTGCTTCCCGTAAAGATCCTTTTCGTCGTCAGCGATCGGCACGACGTAGGGCTCGATTGCGCGCTTCTCGCTTGTCATTTTGCTTCCGCGCTTCGACAGCAGCGTGTGGCAGAACCAATCGGCGTCGTTCTTCTCCGGATGGTCGGCGCGCAGGTGATAGAGCCCCCATCGGCTCTCGGCCCGGAACAGCGAGGCATGCGCGGCCATATCCGCGCAATCGAGGATGGAGCTGGCTTCGAGCGCGCGCATCAACTCGTGCGCATTGCGCGCGATCATGCGGTTCTCGAGGTCGTCGCGTACCTCGGCAAAGCGTTGTTGTGCGAGCGTATATTTGCGCGTCACCTTCGGCGGCTGCAGGTAGTCGTTCACGAGACGCCGCGTCTTGTATTCGATCTGGTTCGGAGGGATGCCATCCTCCCGGCGCGTCGGGGCCAGAACCCGTTCGCGCTCCCGTTCCACGTCGTCGCTGTCGTAAGCGACGTGGGTGGTGCTGCGTGCATATTCTGCGGCATCAGTTCCCGCAATCGAACCATTGGTGAATGCGCCGAGCATGTAGTTGTGCGGCACGCTGGCCATATCGCCCGTTGCATAGAGCCCCGGCACGGTCGTGCGCGCAAACTCGTCGACGTAGACGCCGGAGGCGCTGTGCCCGCTGCAGAAACCGATCTCGGAGATATGCATCTCGATCATCTCGCGGCGGTAGTCGGTCCCGCGGCCGGCGTGGAATGTTCCCCGGCTCGGACGCTCCACGCGGTGGAGGATGTCCTCGATCTCGCCGACCGTATCGGCATGCAGATGATCGAGCTTGAGAAACACCGGACCCTTGCCGGACTGCAGCTCATTATAGAACTCCAGCATCATCTGCCCCGACCAGTAGTCGCATTCGATGAAGCGGTGGCTTTGGTTGTTGGCCGTGTAGGCCCCGAACGGCCCGGCCACGTAGGCGCAGGCGGGACCATTGTAATCCTTGATGAGCGGATTGATCTGGAAGCACTCGAGATTGGCGAGCGCTGCGCCTGCATGATAGGCCATCGCATAGCCGTCGCCGGAGTTGGCAGCATTCTCGTAGGTGCCGAACATGTAACCCGATGTCGGCAGTCCGAGGCGGCCCGCCGCGCCCATGCAGAGAATGACCGCCTTGGCGCGGATGACGAGCAGTTCGGCGGTGCGGGTGTTTACGGCAATCGCCCCGGCGATGCGGCCATCGCCAACCAAGAGGCGCGTCGCCATAAAGCGGTTCGAGATGAGCAGCCGTGCGCGGCGAAGCTGCCGGTAAAGCGCCTTCTTCACCGTCTCGCCGTTGGGCATCGGCAACACGTAGGTGCCGATGTGATGCACCTTCTTTACCGCGAAGTCGCCGTTGGCATTCTTCTGAAAGCGAATGCCATAGCTGTCCAGCTCCTCGATGACCGAGTAGCAGTTCTGGGCATACTTCAGCACCGGCTTTTGATCGACGATGCCGTCATTCGCGATCGTGATTTCCTTGGTGTACTGCTCGGGCGTCGCATAGCCGGGAATGACGGCGTTGTTCAATCCGTCCATGCCCATGGAGATGGCGCCGGACCGCTTCACATTCGCCTTCTCGAGCAGAACGACCGTTGCCTGCGGATCGGCGAGCTTTGCCTTCAGGGCCGCCATCGGTCCGGCGGTGCCGCCGCCGATGACGAGCACATCGCACGTGATTTCGCTTTGCTGATCGGTGATTTCGTCCATGTCGACCGTCAAGAACCGCTAAGGTTGCGCCGTTACGCGATGAAATCCTCGATCTGCGGACGCAGGCTGAGGTCCATAAGCATCGGCCAGGGGAAGACGCCGCCGTAAGCATCCGCGGAGAACGCCACGTGCACGCCGTAGCCGACATCCGTGAGAGTCACGATGGCGAGGCTTGGCGGCGGCGCGTTGATGCCGTCGATGCGCCGGCGCTTTGCCCGCGCGCCGGGACACGCGCACCAAAGCGTTTCCACCGAAAGCGACCGGCGGGTGCCGTCGGCGAGGATGATACGGATGCTTTCGCCTTCGGCCGCGAGACTAAGTTCCGGCTTTCCCATCTGATCTCCTCGAAACTTCGGCCGCATGAGCATCGCGCCGATCGGGCGGCGACCCCAGCAATTAATTGCGCGCTACTTCGCGTCGGGCGGCGCAATGCGTGCGCTGACTGGGATGGGCTAAACAACAGCGGGCCGGACGGCATCTTCGGTGAGATTTGGCGCGCACATCTCTATGAAGCGGTAGACATATCCGCGGAGGTAGCGCCCGCGCTTCACCCCCAACGATGACGTGCTCGGTTTGAATGCTCCCGGCAGGTCGAGCCGGCGCAATCCAACGTCTCTCGCCGGATCGAAAGCGACCTCGGCGATGATGCCGATGCTACCGTCGAGCTCAACATAGGCCTTGATCACATCCGCATCGAGCGCCGACATGGCAACGTCCGGCTCGCGCCCGATGCGGGCAAAGGCTTCATCGACACGCTCGCGCCCCGTCAGGCCCGGGGCATAGGTGATAATCGGCCAGCGTGCGATTGTCTCGAGGGTGGGCGCTTTCTCCGCCAGGAGCGGATGCCCGGCGGAGACGACGACGGCGTGGCTCCAGGTGCGAAAGGGGAACGTCACCAGTCCGTCGATGTCTGCCATGGTGTTGGTGGCAATGCCGATATCCGCCTCTCCGGCGAGGAGAATGCTCGGGATGTCCAACGGATTCGCTTGCGTAAGCGCAAACTTGACGTTGGGGAACGCTGCGTTGAAGCGCGAGATGATGGGCGGCAACGTGTAGCGCGCCTGTGTGTGCGTTGCGGCGATGCGCAGCGTGCCCTCATCCTTCAACGACATGCGCCAGCCGAGGTCGGAAAGGTTCTGCTGATCGACGAGGATGCGTTCGACGATGGGCAGCGCATCCTGCCCGGCGTCGGTCAAGCCCAGCAGCCGTTTGCCCTTGCGGACGAACAGCTCCACGCCGAGCTCATCCTCGAAATCCTTCACGTATTTGCTGACGCCCGATTGGGCGGTCAACAGCGCATTGGCAACTTCGGTGAGATTAAAGTTACATCGCACCGCTTCGCGCACGATGCGCAACTGTCGAAAGTTCATTGCTGTTCATGCCGCATATCGACAGCCGCGCGTCGTCACCACGGCCCGTCGGCAGCCATCCTAATTCGCCGTCAGGGTCCAACTGAATAAAGAAATTGAGATGAGCTTATATGGAAATTCGAAACCGGGTGGCCGGATCGAACGAGCCGGCACAACGGCGTCTGCGTAAAGCCGGCCCGCTGCCTTTTGATGCTCACACCGGGCACCAAGAACGTGTGCAGCTGCTCGCGACGGTCATGAATGCATCGTGGCGCGCACTGCCCATAAAAACGCAGCGCGCGCCAAGCTTTCGCAGCCTTGAAGGGATTATCGCTTCGCGATGATCTGGTCGTAGTTCGCGCCGTCAGCAAAGTGGTTTTTCTTCACCGCATCCCAGCCGCCAAGCAGGTCTTCCACGCGGAAAGTGTCGACCGCAGGAAAGACGGCAGCATTCGCCTTGAGCACTTCAGGGTCGCGCGGGCGCAGGCCATGCTTGGCGATGATCTCTTGTCCCGCGGGGGAATAGAGAAAGTTGAGGTAGGCTTCGGCGAGCTTGCGCGTGCCATGCTTGTCGACGACCGGATTGATGATGGCCACCGGCGGCTCCGCGACGATACTGGTGGACGGATAGACGATCTCGAACTTGTCGCCGCCCACTTCGTTGCCAATGAGCTTGGCTTCGTTTTCGAAGGTGACGAGCACGTCACCCTGATCGCGCTGCGTGAACGTCGTCGTCGCGCCGCGGCCGCCGCCATCGAGGATTGGCACGTTTGCGAAGAGCTTAGCGACGAAATCCTTCGCGCCGTCGTCGGTGCCGGACTTCTTCAGGGCGTGGCCCCACGCCGCGAGATATGTATAGCGGCCATTGCCGGAGGTTTTGGGGTTGGGAACGATGACCTCGACGTCCGGCTTCACGAGGTCCTCCCAATCCTTGATGCTCTTCGGATTTCCCTTGCGCACCAGGAACACCGAAATGGTGGTGTAGGGCGCGGCGTCATTGGGAAAGGCCTTGCGCCACTCAGGTGACACGAGGCCGGGCTTTACCAGAACCTCGACGTCGGGCGCCTGGTTGAACGTAACGACATCCGCCTCCAGGCCGTTGGCTACCGCCAGGGCTTGCTTTGTCGACCCGCCGTGCGACTGATTGACGGCAATCGTGCCGCCGGTTTTCCGTTTCCAGTCATCGACGAACGCACGGTTGATATCCTTATAGAGTTCGCGCGAGACGTCGTATGACGCGTTGAGTAGGGTATTGGGATCGGCCGCCGCGGCGTGACCCATGCTTGCACCCGCGGCGATGATTGCAGCGAATGCAAACGCGATGCCGGTATGCGCGGCCATGCGGTAAATGTTCATTCTCCCCTCCGGCAGTTATTGGCCGCGCAGTTTGCGAAGCAGGCTAAAGGCTGGGAACAAAGAAAAAGTGCCAAGCTTATGTGCGGTGTGCGGCGGTGACGAGCGCTGCGCCGCCGTCGCGCAAGGTTGCGCGGCTGTGTAGCGCAAGTCCGTAGGGTCGAGATGTGTGCGCGCTAGTAGCGCGCCTTTCCCCGGCCGATCTGGATTCGTCTCAGCACGTTGACGAGTGCGTCGACATCGTCCGCGGTGTTATAGAGCGCGAGCGATGGGCGCACGGTAGCCTCGAGCCCGAAGCGCCGCAGGATCGGTTGCGCGCAATGGTGGCCCGCGCGCACGGCAATGCCCTCGGCGGCCAGTGCCTTGCCGACATCCTCGACGCGACACTCATCGAGAACGAAAGAAGCGACACCGGCCTTCGCGCGGGCCGTGCCGATGATGCGCAGGCCAGGCACCGACAAAAGCCCCTGGGTGAGATAATCCAGTAAGCCGTGCTCGTAGGCTGCGATGTTCGCCATGCCGATGTTGGAAAGATAATCGATCGCGGCGCCGAGACCGACCGCGTCGGCGATGCTGCCCGTGCCGGCCTCGAAGCGGGCTGGCGGCCCTTGGAATGTCGTCTTCTCGAAAGTGACGTCCTCAATCATGTTTCCGCCGCCTTGCCACGGGGGCATCGCCTCCAGGATGTTCGGGCGCCCGTAAATGGCGCCGATGCCCGTAGGAGCAAACATCTTGTGGCCGGAAAACACGAAGAAGTCGACATCGAGCGCCTGCACATCGATCGACATGTGTGAGATCGACTGTGCGCCGTCCACGATGGCAATGGCGCCGTGGCGGTGCGCGATCGCGACCATTTCCGCAACGGGAGTAATGGTGCCGAGCGCATTCGACACATGGCTGAAGGACGCAACGCGTGTTCGCGGCGTGAACAGCCGCTCGTACGCGTCGAGGATGATCTGTCCCGCGTCGTCGACGGGCGCAATCTTGATCACCGCACCCTTTTCTGCGGCGAGCTGCTGCCAGGGTACGATATTGGCGTGGTGCTCGAGATGGGTGAGCACGATCTCGTCACCCTCGCCAATGTTACGACGGCCCCAAGCTTGCGCGATGAGGTTCAGCCCCTCCGTCGTGCCGCGCGCGAATACGATGTTGTCCGGCGAAGGCGCATTGACGAATTGCGCGACCTTCGCGCGCGCGCCCTCGTAGGCGTCGGTCGATCGCGCTGCGAGGGTATGGGCGCCGCGGTGAATATTCGAGTTCTCATGCGCGTAAAAGTACGACAGCCGGTCGATCACCGTGCGCGGCTTCTGCGTCGTGGCGCCGTTGTCGAGCCACACCAGCGGCTTGCCGTTCACGTGTTGCTGGAGGATGGGAAAATCGCGGCGGAAGGCATGGGCATCGAACGACCTGCGCCCGCCGAGCGAAATTCCAGCGATCTCCGCGCGATGCTGAACCGCTAGCCCGCTGAGATCGATATTCGAAATATCGTGGTGGTCTAAGCCGGTTGGCTGGCGCGCCGCTGAGGCGCTGGCCCCGGGCGGCGCTGGAGCATTGCGCGCCGGAGCAGTGGGCTCATTCGCGCCCAGGAGATCAGGCGAGGCCGCCATGCCAGCCCGGTCGAGAAACCCATAGCTTGCGCTCGAGGCGGGATCGAACGGAGCAGGGCCGGCGTAAGCGGGCGGTGCCGGGAGAACTCCTCGAACAGGTGCGAACGCCAACTCTGTCGTCAAGCGGCTCGGCAGTGACGCGAAATCGACCTCGCCTGGGCGGCCCGGCAGTGCCGTTGCGGGGTCGCCGGGGAACGGTGGCACATCACCTGCTAACCCTGAAAGGGATGGCTGCTCGGTCAACGGCTCGACAGCGAAGATCCGCGCCGACGGTTGCGCTGCGCCCGATGCGGGAAGCGGAACCGACGGCAGTCCAGGATTGTGATTGGGCGTGAGCGGTAGTTGCAGCGCCGGCGTACCTGGAATGGAATTGTAGAGCGGTTCTGTTGCGAACACCGGGGCGGATGGGAGTGCAGCGCCGGGGCCGGGATACGGCTGCGGCGGATCTCCATTGAAAAAGATGTTCGCAAGCCGAGCGATGATGGCGGCGTCGGGTATCACAGTACCGGGCGGCACTGCGGGCGATGCCACGGCCGGAGCGGGAAGCGCCAGCTCCGAGACCGCAGGTCCCGTGCCCGTTGGATCATCTTGCGGCAGGGTATTCATGGTAGCGTCCCACTTCGACGTTATCGAGCACCCCGAGCGCATCGTCGGTATGGACGGCGAGCGAGCAGTAGAGCGAGATGAGGTAGGACGCGACCGCGCGCCGGTCGATGCCCATGAACCGCACGGACAGGCTCGGCGAGACCTCTCCCGGCACGCCCGGCTGGAACAGGCCGACAACGCCTTGCTTTTTTTCGCCCGTGCGCAGCAACAGGATCTTCGACTTGCCCGACGTCGTCAGCGGAACCTTGTCGGAGGGCACGAGCGGAAGACCGCGCCAGGTGAGGAAGGGTGTGCCGAACAGATTCACGGTGGGCGGGGGAACACCGCGGCGCGTGCATTCGCGGCCGAAGGCGGCAATGGCGCGCGGGTGCGCAAGGAAGAAAGAGGGCTCCTTCCAGACCTTCGCGATGAGATCATCGAGGTCGTCGGGCGTGGGCGCGCCGGATCGGGTCGAGATCTGCATGGAAGGGGCGCAGTTGGCCAGCAGGCCGTATTCCTTGTTGTTGATCAGCTCGCCCTCTTGCCGTTCCTTCACCTTTTCGATGAGCAGACGGAGCTGTTCCTGCGTTTGATCGAACGGATGGCTGTAGAGGTCGGAGACGCGCGTTTGCACGTCCAAAACGGTGGTCACGGCATTGAGAAAGTATTCCCGCGGCTGCTCCTCGTAGTCGACGAATGTCTCCGGCAGGTTGGGGTCGCTGTCGCGTGGCGGGCTGCACTGGACGTCGGCGGTGGTCGCCGCCGTCGCGCCGCGCGTCTCTTTCACTTTGTTGAGCCGGTATATGCCCGCTTCCACCGGTGTCCACGGCAGAAACGAAACCAGCCACCGCGGCGTGATCCCGCCCCACTGCGCCCGTGTTTTCGTGGCATTAGCTAATTGTCTTGCAGCACCCTCGGCGAGTGTGCCGCGACCTTGGTCGGCCATGCGCTATCCCTCGATGTGAAGATTGGTCGTCAGTGCGTTTAGGATTTCGTATCGAGCGATGGCTCGACGAAGAGATCGCTCGACAGGTAACGCTCCGCTGACGACGGCGCGAACGTCACGATGGTCTTGCCGGCAAATCCCTGCCGCTTTGCGATTTCGATCGCGGCTGCAACGTTGGCGCCGGTCGAAATGCCGCCCGGAATGCCTTCAACCTTTGCCAGCCGGCGCGCGGTTTCGAACGCGTGCTCACTCGAGACGGTGACGATCTCGTCGATGAGATCCCTCTCCAAGATCGACGGCACGAAGCCCGCGCCGATCCCTTGAATCTTATGCGGCCCGCGCGGCTTGCCGGAAAGCACCGGGCTGGTGGACGGCTCAACTGCAATGATCTTGAGGCTCGGATTGCGCGGCTTCAACGCCCGCGCGACGCCGGTGATCGTACCGCCGGTTCCCACGCCGACGACGATGGCGTCAACATTGCCTTGGGTGTCGTTCCAGATCTCTTCCGCCGTGGTCTTTTCGTGGATGAAGGGATTGGCAGGGTTGTCGAACTGGCCGGGGATAAATGCGCCAGGTATCGTACGCGCAAGCTCAACGGCGCGCTCGACGGCAGCCGGCATCCCGCCTGGCCCGGGCGTCAATTCGAGTTCGGCGCCTAAATGCGTGAGCAGCTTGCGCCGTTCGAGCGACATCGTCTCAGGCATCACAAGGATGAGGCGATAACTCCTCGCCGCCGCGACGAACGCAAGGCCGATGCCGGTGTTTCCCGACGTCGGCTCGATGAGGACGGTGCGCCCCGGCGCGATCTTTCCCTCCGCTTCGAGCGCATCGATCATCGCAACGCCGATGCGGTCCTTCACCGACGACAGAGGATTGAAGAATTCGAGCTTCAGCAGGATGTTGGCGCTGGATTGGGATGCTGGGGCGATCTTGGCCAGGCGGACGAGCGGCGTGTTCCCGATGGTCGCGGCGATCGTATCGTAGACGCGGCCGCGACCCCAGCGTTGGGCGCCGGCGAGTGTTTTTAGACTCACCAACTCGTTCATGTGCCTCTCCATCTCAGCCGGTGCGATCGATCGCTTCAGGCGATCGGCGCGCGAGACTTAGCGGAGCGGTTAGCGCAGGAGAAATTCGAAAACCTGCTAAGCAATATGCAATTTTCGACTAATAGGAGCGGCGATGAGGCGGCAGCGTCGCGTTGCGCGATGCCTATGACCCGCAGCCTTAGCGCCCGCGACCTGCGCTAAGGCTGGCAGCATTGGCTGGGGTGGCCGCGGAAAACTCCGACGCCTCGGGCGGCGGAATCTCCACGATGCTGTGGGCTTCAACCAACAGTCCGCAGTCGGGACATTCGAGCCTGAACGGCTCGGGCCAATCGTCGGACCACTCGAGACCGCAGCAGCGGTATGTCATCCGCAGCCACACGCGCACAAGCTTCACCATCACGAGCATTCCTTGACCGATACCGATCAGTGAGCGCTAGGGTGATTCGGAGTTCGCGATCAAACCGGGATAAGGCCTCGCCGGCTCGACGCTTGTAGGCTGATCGCGGTGGATGCGCAGACAGATATCTTGCGCCGACGCGGTGGCGTCATCGAGGGTCTAAGCGATACATATGTGAAGCTATAGAGGCGCGACACGCTCATGGACCCTTCGGCGCGCCGCAACGGAACGGCTTCGCTGCGTGCCAGGAACGTACGCGACGGCAGTCCGGAGTTGAAAGCTGACCGGGTAGAAAATGCCGTATCCGTTCTTCACCGTCGGTCACTCCAATCGGAGCTTGGAGACGTTCACGGGGCTACTCACGAGCGCCGATATCGAGCTTCTGGCGGATGTCAGAAAGATGCCGATGTCCCGCGCGAACCCGCAATTCAACGCGGACACCCTTTCGCCCGCGCTGGAAGGCTTCGGCATTCGCTACGAACACATCGCCGCTCTCGGCGGCCTCAGGGGCAAGGCCAGAAGCTTGCCTCCCGACGTCAATGGATTCTGGACGAACGGGGGCTTCCACAACTACGCGGACTATGCACTGTCGGAGGAGTTCCATAGAGGGTTCGAGCATCTGCGGCGCGAGGGTCATAGGCGGCGCTGTGCGATCATGTGCTCGGAAGCGGTGTGGTGGCGGTGTCATCGCCGCATCATCGCCGACTATCTCATCGCCAGCGGTGAAACGGTTTTTCACATCATGGGCGAAGGGCGCATCGAGCCGGCGGTTCTCACGGCGGGTGCGGTTGTTCAGCCGGATGGAACAGTGACCTATCCCGAGGTCTAGCGGACGGGAAGGCGCCGTTGGCTCCGGGCGCGCGGCGTCTCCGGCGCGCGTTCATCACGTTAGTGAAGTTTCCGGCCTCGCGCGCCCGGCGCAGGGCCGATCCCGAAACAACCGGCCAGGCAGGCCTGAAGCAGAACGCCCTTTCGCGCTTCCCGCGCTTCCCATGAAAACAGCGGTTTTCCGGACGCCGCTTGGCGCCGGCCCATATGCCGAAACTGTTACAAGGCTAAGAGAGCAAAACTCACAGGACGGCCGGAAGTTCCTGCTGGCCCACGCTGTTCCGGTCTGCAATATTTCCGCCCGAGCTCGAGCGCCCGTGCGCGGAATCCGGTCCGCACTGCGCCCGCCGCTTCCAGCCTCACCTCAGACGGATCCCGACCAGCGGAGCCATATGCCCACACCTAGCACACGACCAGGCGCAGATATGTTTGCGGCCGGCCATCCGACATGGCGTCACGACTCCACCGATTGGCTCTACCTGCCAATCGCCAGCATCATGGCTCTCATTTTCATCTACGACGTCGCCACACCTCTGGGCGTGTCGGAATGGGTCTTTTATTGCGTACCGGTCGCGATCGCTTTTCTCCTTTGGCATCCCATCGCTCCATTTGCCGTTGCAGCGATCGCCACGGTCCTCTCGGTCGGCGGCTTCCTGGTGAGCCCCGACGGCATCGAAGCTTCGATGGCGATCCAGAACCGGTCCTTCGGCGTCGTCACGTATTGGATCCTCGCAACCGCCGGCTATCTCTTCATCAGCGGCAAGCTCACCCTGAAGCGTAAGGAGTGGATCCAGGCCGGTCAGCTCGGATTGGCGCGCGCGATAGGCGGCGACCTGGCACTGGCAGACGTGGGCGACCGGCTGCTGCGGTTTCTCGCCGAATATCTCGATGCGAACACCGGGGCGATTTTCGTTGAGAACGGCGGGGGCACCTTCAGCCGAACCGCTGGCTATGCCGTTCCCGCAACGGCGCCGGTGCCGGAAAATATCCGTCCCGGCGAGGGCCTGCTCGGCCAAGCCATCAAGGACGGCCGGCCGTTCGTGGTGGATACGGTTCCCGATGGCTACCTCTATTTCGGCTCCAGCCTCGGCCAGGGGAAGCCCTCGCGCCTGCTCGTGGCGCCCGCCGGCGTCGACGGCAGAATCAATGCCGTGATGGAATTCGGACTGACGGAGCGTCTCGGGCCGGCGGCTCTCGAACTGCTGCAGGAACTCTCCCAGCCGATCGGTGTCACCATACGATCCGCCCAGTATCGCGCGCGACTTCACGAGCTGCTGGAAGAAACGCGGCGGCAGGCGGAGGAACTCCAGGAACAGCAGGAGGAGCTCCGCGCGGCGAACGAAGAGCTCGAGCAGCAGAGCCGATCGCTGGAGGCCTCGCAATCGCGGCTGGAGGAATCCAATAAGCGGCTCGAGGAACAGACCCGCTCCCTGGAAGAGCAGCGCTCCGATCTCGAGGGTACGCAGTCGATGCTCAAGCAGCAGGCCAAGGCGCTCGAACAGGCCAGCCGCTACAAGACCGAGTTCCTCGCCAACATGTCCCATGAGCTGCGTACGCCGCTGAATTCGGCGCTGATCATGGCGCGGCTTCTCGCCGACAATCGCGGCGGAAACCTCACCGGAGAGCAAGTCAAATACGCCGAGACCATCGAGTCCGCCGGCAACGACCTGCTCGCCCTCATCAACGACATCCTCGACCTGTCGAAGATCGAGGCGGGCCGCATAGAGATCCAGCCGGAAGAGATCCCGATCGGGCGTCTGGCCGACAAGCTGACGCGAACCTTCCAGCCCATGGCGACGAACCGGGGACTGGCGTTCGCCGTTGAGCTGATGCCCGACCTGCCCGAGAGCTTCCTCACCGACCCCCTGCGCCTGGAACAGATCCTGAAAAACTTCCTCTCGAATGCCGTCAAGTTCACGGAGAAGGGGTCGGTGACGCTTCGGGTCGAACGGGCCGGAAGCGACCGTCTGAGCTTTGCCGTCGTCGATACCGGTATCGGCATACCCTCCGAACATCAGGCCGCGATCTTCGAGGCTTTCCGCCAGGCGGACGGAACAACGAACAGGAAGTACGGCGGCACCGGGCTCGGATTGTCCATCTCGCGCGAGCTGGCGCGGCTTCTGGGCGGCAACATCCAGCTGACGAGCGAGGTGGGCAGCGGCAGCGAATTCAAGCTCGTCGTGCCTCTCAACTACGATGCCCGCAATGTGCGCTTCCATGCGCCAGGTGACAGTGGCGTCGTGCCCAGGGTCGTGCGTTCGAGCGGCGCCGAGCAGATGAACGGCGGGAGCCGTCCGGCCCGGCCGCGTCCGTTCGACGATGACCGCGAGAGCTTGAGCGGCGACAGCCGCATCATCCTCGTGGTCGAGGACGATGTGACGTTCGCGCGCATCCTGTTTGATCTCGCGCATGAGCAGGGTTTCCAGTGCCTCGTCGCCGACACGGCCGAGGAAGGAATAGAGATCGCGCGGCAATACCTGCCCCACGCCATCATTCTCGACATCGGTTTACCCGATCATTCCGGCCTATCGGTGCTCGACCGGCTGAAGCACAACGTGCGGACACGGCACATCCCGGTGCACGTCGTCTCGATGCACGACTATACGCAAACCGCTCTCGAGTGGGGCGCCATCGGGTACATGCTGAAGCCGGTCAAGCGCGAAGCGTTGGTCCAGGCGTTGCTCGGCTTCGAGGAGCGCCTCAATCGAAAGATGCGGCGGGTCCTGGTCGTCGAGGACGACGACAATCAGCTGGCCAGCGTGCGCGCCTTGCTCGAGCCGACGAGCGTCGATGTTACGGGGGTGCGCACCGGCGCGGAGTGCCTGCAGAAGCTCGACGAGACGACGTTCGACTGTATGGTGCTCGATCTCACTCTGCCCGATATGTCGGGGCTCGAGCTTCTCGAGCGCCTGAGCACGGACGAAGACCGCGCGTTCCCACCGGTGATCGTCTACACCGGCCGAGACCTCAACGCGGACGAGGAGCTGGCACTCAGGCGCTACTCGAAGTCCATCATTATCAAAGGCGCGAAATCGCCCGAGCGCCTGCTCGACGAAGTCACCCTGTTCCTTCACCACGTGGTGTCGGAGCTTCCGGCCGAGCAGCAGCGAATGTTGGCGAAGGCGGTCAACCGCGACGGCAATCTCGAAGGCCGGCGCATCCTCGTCGTGGAAGACGACATTCGCAACGTGTTCGCGCTCACCAGCGTTCTGGAGCCCCAGGGTGCCACCGTGGAGATCGCGCGCAACGGGCTCGAGGCGATAACGGCGCTCGAGCGGGCGCAATCGAGTGCGCCCGTCGACCTCGTTCTGATGGATGTCATGATGCCGGAGATGGACGGCATCACGGCGACGAAGACGATCCGCGAGCGCGCCGAGTGGAAGAACCTCCCGATCATCGTGCTGACTGCGAAGGCCATGCCCGACGATCAGGACCAATGCATAGCCGCAGGCGCCAACGACTACATGGCGAAGCCTCTCGACGTGGAAAAGCTTCTTTCCCTGGTGCGCGTATGGATACCGCGGTAGGCCTCAATATTCAGCCAGCAACGCTGCAGCTCGAGGCGCGGCTCCTCGTCGAAGCGCTTTATGAGCATTATCACGTCGACTTTCGCGGCTACTCCCCCGCGTCGATCACGCGCCAGCTCAAGCGCGCGATGGAGCGGTTCGGCTGTTCCAGTCTCTCCCTCCTGCAGCATCGCGCTCTGCATGATCCGGGTATCGTGCCGGAGCTCGTTGGCATGCTGACGGTGCAGGTCAGTGACCTGTTTCGCGATCCATCGTTCTTTCGATCCATACGCGAAAACCTCGTCCCGCACCTCAGGACCTATCCGTCCATCAAGGTGTGGGTGGCGGGATGCGGCGAGGGCGAGGAGCTTTATTCCTTGTCCATCCTCTTTCACGAGGAGGGGCTGGCACAGAAAACCATTTTTTACGCGACCGACATCAACGCGGCCGCATTGCTGAAAGCGGAGGCCGGCGTCTACAGCCTCGAACGCATCCCGCTCTTCACGGAGAACCACCGGCTCTCGAAGGGGAAGGGTTCGCTCTCCCAATATTACACGGCCGCCTACGGTGGCGCGGTGTTGGACCGAAAGCTTCGCAAGAACGTTGTCTTCTCCGATCACAGCCTCGTCTCCGACCAGGTGTTTTCGGAGGTCCATCTCATCTGCTGCCGCAACGTCCTCATCTATTTCGAACGGGATCTGCAAGATCGGGCGATCGGCATCTTCGGGGATGCGCTCGTGCGGGGCGGCTTCCTCGGCTTGGGCGCACACGAAACGATCCGCTTCTCGCGGCACGCGGGCTTGTTTCGTGAATTCGATGCGGCGGAGCGAATTTACCGTCGCGTACACACTGACGAGCAGGGAGTCTCCAATGGCGGTTGAGCCCGTGAAATTCCTACTCGTCGACGACGTGGCGGAGAATCTGATCGCGCTCGAAGCCCTGCTGCGCCGCGACGGTCTCGAAATCCTCATGGCGCGGTCCGGCAACGAGGCGCTCGAGCTGCTGCTGGTCCATGAATTCGCCCTGGCGCTGCTCGATGTGCAGCTGCCGGAAATGGATGGGTTCGAGCTTGCCGAATATATGCGCAGCACCGAGCGCACGCGCAGGGTCCCCATCATCTTTCTGACCGCCGTCGCGACCGACGAACGCCGGCGCTTCATGGGTTATGAATCGGGCGCCGTCGATTACCTCATCAAGCCGATCGATCCGCACGTGCTGCGCCGGAAGGCAGAGGTGTTCTTCGACCTCGATCAGCAGCGGCGGGAGCTCGTCCGCCAGCGTGACGAAATCCGCGAGAGCGAGGAGCGATTCCGTCGTGCCGTCATGCTCGCTCCGGCTCCGATGATGGTCTTCGACGAGCAGCAGAACATTCTGACGGTGAATAACGAATGGCAGCGGATCACCGGCTATTCGCCGGAAGATCTGCGGACGTTGCACGAGTGGGCCGCGTGCGCCCTCGGCGAACGGGCCGATGAGATCGCGGCCTATGTGCGCGAGGTGTTCCGGAATACCGAGCCCTGCCGCGCCGAATTCGACATCGTGACCAAATCCGGAAACGTGCTCACCTGGGACCTCGTCGCCTCGCCGATCAACCGCGCCTGCGATGGCTGCGGCCTCTATCTCTGGGTCGGGCATGACATCACCGCGCGCAAGCAGAGCGAGCGCACGCAGCAACTGCTCATGGGCGAACTCAATCACCGGGTGAAGAATACGCTCGCGACCGTGCAGGCCATCGCGCAGCACACGCTGAGACGCAGCGCCGATCCGACGGAGTTCGCTGCGAGCTTCTCCGGACGCATCCAGGCCCTTTCCCGCGCGCATTCGATGCTGAGCAATGCGACCTGGAAAGGCGCCGACGTCCTGGAACTCGTGCGGGACCAGATGATCCTCGGTGCCCTCGAGGAGAGCCGGATCAACGTCTCCGGCCCTCCGGTGCGGCTCGAGCCGCAGCGGGCGCTGCATGTGGCGTTGATGCTCCACGAGCTGGTAACGAATGCCAATAAGTACGGGAGCCTTCGCGCGCCTGCGGGGCAGGTCGCCATCACGTGGACGCTGCGTAATGGGCAGCTCCTGTTCAGATGGAGCGAAAGCGGCGGCCCGAAGGTGGAAGCGCCGAAGCAGCACGGTTTCGGAACCACGCTCATTCAGCAGACGGCAAAGGCGGACGGGGGCTATGCGAAGGTCGCCTACGGGGAACGCGGCGTGGAATGGGACATCATGCTTCCGTTGCGGGCCGGTCCACGTGCGGTCACGTCGGATGAGAAGCCCGCTGCGCGGCTGCCCGAGGCGCAAACGTCTTCGGCCCTCGCGGGCAAGTCCATCCTCGTCATCGAGGACGAGCCGCTGGTCGCGCTGGATCTCGTGACGACACTGGAGCAGGCCGGTGCTCTCGTTGCCGGGCCCGCCGGCACGGCGCTCGAAGCCATCAACATCATCGACGGCATCCATCTCGACGGCGTATTGCTCGACGGCAACCTGCACGGCCAGCGCGCCGATGCGGTCGCCGAGATGCTGGTGCAGAAGGGCGTTCCGTTTGCATTTGTCACCGGGTACGGGCGCGCCAGTTTGCCCAACGGCTTTGGCGACATTCCCATTCTCGGCAAGCCGTTCACGGAAAGCCAGCTTCTGCGGATCGCCTTAGGTCTGGTGTCGTCGAAGTCGAACGGCATGCCAGCCCTCACGCCCGGCGACAACGTCATTTCGGGCGGTTCGCCGCCGTCTTAGCCGTTTGTCTTTGCTGTCGAGTGCGCTGTATTCGCCATTGGCCAGCGGCCAAGGTGACGCGTATGTTTCGCGTATGCGCAAAATCATCCACATCGACATGGACGCCTTCTACGCGTCCATCGAGCAGCGGGATAACCACGCGCTCCGCGGCAAGGCCGTGGCGGTGGGTTACGCGGCTAAGCGCGGCGTCGTCGTGGCGGCGAGCTACGAGGCGCGCAGGTTCGGCGTGAGGTCGGCCATGCCCTCGGCCATCGCGCAGCGCAACTGTCCGGAGCTCATATTCGTGCCGCCGCGGTTCGAGGTCTACCGCGCGGTGTCGAATGAGATTCAAGCGATCTTTCGCGCGTATACCCCGCTGGTCGAACCTCTGTCGCTGGACGAGGCGTATCTTGATGTTACCGATAACCTGAAAGGGGTCGCGCTGGCCTCGGACGTGGCGCTGCAGATCCGGGCCTGCATCCATGGGCAGACCGGTCTCACGGCATCGGCGGGTGTGTCCTACAACAAATTCCTGGCGAAGCTTGCCTCCGACCAGAACAAGCCGAACGGCCAGTTCGTCGTCACGCCGGGTATGGGCGCCCGGTTCGTCGAAGGCCTGCCGATCGAGCGGTTCCACGGCGTCGGGCCGAAGACGGCCGAGAAGATGAAGGCGCTCGGCATCCATACGGGCGCGGATCTTCGTGCGTGCTCGTTGCCCTTTCTCGAGGCGCACTTCGGACGGTCGGCGGGCTGGTACTACGGGATTGCGCGCGGGGAGGATGACCGGCAAGTGGAGCCCAACCGTGTCCGCAAATCGTCGGGCAGCGAGACCACATTCGACGTCGATCTTTTCGAACCGCAAGCCATCGAGGCTGGGGTTGTCGAAATGGCCGACGAGGTGTGGGGCTGGTGTACGAAGCACCGAAGTTTCGGACACACGGTGAGCGTGAAGGTGAAATTTGCGTCGTTCCGGGTGATCACGCGCAGCAAAACGCTGCCGAGACCGGTGAGGTCGCAGGCGGCACTGCGGGAGATGAGCGTGGCGCTGGTACGCACGGCTTATCCCATGCCGGAAGGCGTGAGGCTTCTCGGGGTGATCGTCTCCAACCTCATCGAGGGAAACGATGCAGTGCGCCAGCTGGAGTTAGGCCTGACAACATGAATCGCCAAGCGCGAGAGGACCGCATTGCAACGATCCGCGCGCAACGATCTGGAGCTTCGCGCAGCGTTCGCGCGTCATCGCATGAATTTGCTCGCGCTGTTCTCTTGTGGGCTTCGAAGCCGGGTGGTGTCTCGCGGTTGCCGGCGCGAGGTTAACCGTGCGCCGCCGCGACGGACATCCGCCGATCTTGTCAGCAGCGGGCGAAGGGATTGAACACGCTTACGATGAAACTGATCGCACAATGGGCTGCAGCGGTTGAAGTTGCCGAAAGCATGTTTCGGCGCGAACCCCGCGGCCGGGAACTTCCGGCAAAACCCCCTGTTCTTGGTCTATCGAATGGCAGGAGGAACCACCATGAAAGCGATCCTATTGACCCTCACGGCGTGTTTGCTCTCCACGGCAGCTCTCGCCGATCAAAAGCCATCCAATGAAGAGGCGGCTAAGATAAAGGATGCCGTTGCCGCGTGGGGATGCCAGGGCGGCACGTTCGAAAAGGAAACGGAAGGCACGGGCGTTCTCGAGGCGGAGGACGTCAAGTGCAAGGACGGCAACTACGATTTCCGGCTGACGGGCGACTACAAGGTGTTCGCCATCACGATGGACTGACGGCGGCGGAACGGCGGGATGACCGGCGAGCAGACCGGTTGAGTGTTCGCGCGCCGCCGGCGTTTGCGGCGGGCCCCCGAGCCGGGGTGCGTAGTCCGGGTGTGCGGACGGTTGGTTGGCGACGGTCAGCATAGACCGCCGTTCCCGCACGCCCACGCTGCCGCGGACCGCCGCGATCAACTGGCCGGCGGAACATCGCGCCTCACCGTCCGTTCTCCGTTTCCGGGAGCCGTTTGATGCCCATGTTCCAACCGATTATCGAGTTCCAAGCCCTCCGAGCGATCCTCGAGACGGCGGCCGTCGGCTTCGTTGGCGCTGTGGCGGCAGCTTACCTGTCCCCTGGAACCGCAGCGATTCTTCAGGGTCAGGAAGATCCGCTCATCTCGATCCTCGCATATGGATTTTGCGGCGCCCAGATCGGCGCCGCAATCTCGGTCATCGTTCTGACGGGCATTCCCACCCCATCCCACCGGTGACAGGACTGCAGAAAGGATGTGCAGCGGTGCTCCGCGTGCCGGCGCCGCACCGCCAATGCCGCGTTGCCTGGGCCCCGCGGCGCGGGATGCGGATTGACGCCGTTCATTCGTGGACGTAAATATCGTAGCACGATATAAAAACATCGCTTGGTTCGTGTAAGGCGAGGGGTGATGGCGCGCCGGCCTCGCAAACGCCCGGCCCTGAGTCGGTCATCTCCGTCTGCCGCGCCGCCAACCCGATCGCGTTCCGATCCTTTTCCGCCGAGCCGCGCCATGTCTCACCACGATATTCCCGACCGCAGTCACGACATTTCCCAGCCGCTGGAAAATCTCAGCTCCGACGAGACGCTGAAGGCCGGCAGCGACCAGTTGCGCGGAAAGATCCATGAGGGTCTGCGGCAGCACGTGACGGGCGCCGTTCCTGGCACCGGTCCGAAGCTGATGAAATTCCACGGCATCTATCAGCAGGATGACCGGGATGTGCGCGGCGAGCGTGCGCGCAAGAAGATGGAGCCTGCCTATTCCTTCATGGTGCGGGTGCGCTTGCCGGGCGGCGTTTGCACTCCCTCGCAGTGGCTCAAGCTGGACGAGCTGGTCCGCGCCTATGGCGGGAACACGTTGCGGATGACGACGCGGCAGACATTCCAGTTCCACCGTATCCTGAAGCAGAACCTGCAGCGGACGCTGTGCGGCCTGCGGGAGGTTCTGCTCGATACCCGTGCGGCCTGCGGCGATGATTCCCGCGGCGTGATGTGCTCGGTCACACCGCAGTTCTCGAAGCTGCATGCGGAGCTTTCCGCGCTGGCAAAGCGCGCCAGCGATCACGCCATCCCCAAGACCGGCGCCTATAAGGAAATCTGGTACGAGGACGAGCGCGAGCCCCGGGAAGGACCCGAGGAGCCGTTCTACGGCACAACATACATGCCGCGTAAGTTCAAGATCGGGTTCGTCATTCCGCCCATCAACGACATCGACATCTACGCGCAGGATCTCGGTTTCATCGCGATCGCGGAGGACGGCAAGCTCAAGGGCTTCAATGTGGTGATCGGCGGCGGACTCGGCCGCACCGACAAGGTGCCCCACACCTATCCGCGTCTTGCCTCGCTGATCGGCTTCGTCTCGAACGATCAGGTCTTCGGCACCATCGATGCGGTCATGGCCGTGCAGCGGGACTTCGGCAACCGCGCCGACCGCTCGCGCGCCCGCTTCAAGTATACGATCGACGACAAGGGTCTGGATTGGATCAAGGCCGAGATCGAGGCGCGCGCAGGGTTTCGATTGCAGCCCGCGCAACCCTATCGCTTCACGTCGAACGGTGACGCGATCGGCTGGTCGAAGGGCGAAAACGGCCTGTGGTATTGCACGCTCTTCATCGAAAACGGGCGCATCATCAACACGCCGGAGCGGGCGATGATGGACGGCCTGCGCGAGCTTGCGCGCGTGCACACCGGGATGTTCCGCCTCACGCCCAACCAGAACCTGATGATTGCGGACGTGACGCCCGCGCGCCGGCGCACCATCATGAAGCTGATGCGCGAATATGGGCTCGATACGCTGCACGGCGGGAGCGGACTGCGGCTCAATTCCATGGCGTGCGTAGCGCTGCCGACGTGCGGGCTGGCCATGGCGGAGAGCGAGCGCTACCTGCCGCAGCTTGTCACGAAGATCGAGGGGATTCTCGCCGCGCACGGGATCGCCGGGGAGCCGATCACGATCCGCATGACCGGATGCCCCAACGGCTGCGCGCGTCCCTATATCGCCGAGATCGGTCTCACCGGGCGCGGACCTGGGAAGTATAATCTTTTCCTCGGCGGCGGCTTCCACGGCGAGCGCCTCAACAAGATGTACCTCGAGGACGCCGACGAAGGGCAAATTCTCTCCGCGCTCGACAACGTGCTCGGCCACTATGCCCGCGAGCGCCAGGAGGCCGAGCACTTCGGCGACTTCGCCATTCGCGCGGGCTACGTCGCCGAGGTGAAGGAAGGCCGCTTCTTCAACGACTGAGCCTGCTTTTCGCCCATGACGTCTTTGACCGCGCGGGGCGGGCCTACGCCACGCGGCGTTTCAGAACGCGGTAGCCGACGACGATGCCCGAGACGGATACGACAAGCCCGGCCATCGACAGCAGCCAGACGATGATGTCGCGGGCGGGCTGGTTGCGCAGGAGCACCGGCAGATCGTAGTCGTGCACGAAGTTGAACATCCAGCGGTAGGTGCGCGCGCTGCGGTTGCTGGAGCCGGCAATGGCGCCGGTCGCAGGATCGAGGAACAGCCACGTCGCGGAAGGATCGTGGAACCGCACTTTCACCACGGGCAGCGGCCGCCTGTTGTGGTGTGAGTACCAGTAGACGTCTTCATCGGACAGGCGCTTGACATCGACGACCTTGGCCGCGGGGTAGGCGGCGCGCGCAGCGTCCGCCAGCACCGTATCGGGGATTTCGACCGCCCGGCCCGACTGCGGATCGGCAAGCTGCACGCGGGTAGCGTCGCGTGCGAGGATGTAAGGCTTTCCTCCAACCCACACGAAAGAGACGTCGGTGGCTTTTCCTCCGGCAGCTTCTGCAATTGCAGACCGTGTGATCCGGTAGGGCGTGTCTGCGCTCCATCCGGCATAGGCTATGCGTTGCGCCTCGGAAACCGGCGTACGCGCAAAGAGCTGGAACGGATTGACGGAGAGCCAGCCGCTCGCGATCCATGCCGTGAGGAACACGCCGCCGACGAGGCCGCCAACGTGGTGCCATTTCATCCAGCCTCGGTAGGGCGTCACGCGCCCGCGCGAATAGGGGCGCCGCACGCGCAGGCGCAGAACGCCGATCCAGAGCCCGGTGATAGCGCCGATGGTGAGCGGCCCCGACAGCCACATCACCGACTGGCGCCAAAGCTCCTGATCCCGGCGGATGGGCGAGAAATAGATCCAATGGGGAATGGCGCCCAGCCAGTTCCAGAAGCGTTCGCTGCGGGTGGCGTTCTGCACGATCTCGCCGGTCGTCGAAGCGACGTAAACGTCGGTGCCGAGGCCGTCATCGAGCGAGAACTTGTAGAGCGGGCGGAAGGGATCGTAGCGGCGGGTAACGGTCCACTGGTCGTAGTCGATCGTCTCGGCGTGGGTTGCGGCGGCGTTGGGAAACACCGTTTCGAGGTGACGCTGCGCCTCGTCGCGGGTGACGTTCTCGAGGCGCGCCCCGGTCGCCGCGGAAACGACGGCGCGGTCTTTGCCGGACACCGCGCGATAGACCGGCTCGGGACCCAGCATCTCGAGGCGGAAGGTACTCGGGAAGCTGCGCATACCCGCAACCGCGATAGCCTCGTCGGGCGTGATGCGCACGCGTTCGACCGCCACCGCCGGTAAATTCGCCACGCGTTCCTCGTCCTTCCACGAAGGGTAGGGCACGTAGAGCATGACGAGGCCGGAGATGAACCACATCACGCACAGCAGACACGTGATAATGCCGAGCCAGCGGTGGAACCAGTAGAGCCACTGCTTGGCGCTGCGTGTTAGCGCTTTGAGCTTCATTGACGGGATCTATTTCCAACGGCAAGCGGCGCAGCCGGGGCGGACTGGCTTGCAGTCCGCCCCGCACGCATCCGCTCAGAATCTGACGCGGTAGGAGAGTTCGGCCGAACGCGGCGGCGCGAGATTCCAGCTTCTCGTCGAACCGTCCCCATTGGCGCTGCCGCCGTAGGCATAGATCTCATCGAAGAGATTGTAGCCGCGCAGCGAAAGCGTGCTGTTGTCGGTCACCGCATAGCTGAGGCCGGCGTTCACCACCCAGTAGTCGGGGCGGGAGCTCAGGTTTGCGCTGTCATTGTAGGTTTTCCCGACCCAACGCACGCCCGCATAGGCTTCCCATCGCGGCATGAATGCCCACTTCAGCCAGAAGTTGGCGACCTGCTGGGGAACGTTCGTGGGCACGTTGCCTGCGTAGGAGGCACCGGGCTCGACGACCTGACCGCCCACCACTTTCGGCGCGGTGTTGAAAACGTCGTACTGCGCCTGCAGCACGGCGATGTTGCCTTCCGCCCGCAATGTGTCGGTGAGCTGGGCGGCCGCCGACAACTCGATGCCGCGGGAGGACTGCTGTCCAACTTGCAGGCTGGTATTGGGCTTGTTCGGGTCGGGCGTGAGCGTGTTCTGCTTTTCGATATCGTAGGCGGCGAGGGTCCATTCGCCCCGGCCTCCCCAGAACGACTGCTTCACGCCGATCTCGATCTGGCGTCCCGTCGCGAGGTCAAATTTGGCATCCGACGGCGACAGCGTCACGAGATTGCCGAGGGGGTCGATGCCCGTTGCATACTGGCCGTAGAAGGCGAGCCCTTCGACCGGCGTGTAGACGATGCCCGCACGCCATGTCGTGGCGGCGAAATCCTTGTCGACCCGCGCGCCGGTGATGAGATCGGTCCGATCGATCGTTGGCCGCTCGAAGCGAATCCCGCCGACGACGGAGAGCTGATCGCTCAAAGCCAGCCGGTCCTCGGCGAACAGCGCGTACTGGAAGGTTTCCGTGCTCGACCGCGGGATGGTCGGTGCCTGCCCAGCCGGATCGTAGAAGCTTCCGGGATCGAAGTTCCAGGGATCGATGCTGCTGGAGCCGATGTAGGGCGAATTGCTGATGCCGGTAAATTTGATCCGGTTGACATCGAACCCGACCACGACATCGTTCTTCATGCCCATGATGTCGTGCTTCACCGTGGCGTCGAAGCGATTACCGAGCTGCTCCTGCTCGTGGTAGATCTCGAGGTAATCGGAGCGGTCGATGCGTCCGGTATTCGCGTTGAATGCGTAGCGTTCGATGTTGCGCCAGTGGCGATCCGTGGTCAGGTAGTAGGCGACGTTGCGCAGCGTGACGGTTTCGTTGACCTGCCATTCCGTTTTGAATTGCGTCCAGTTGTCGACGTAATCGACCTTGCTGTCGGCGACGTTGAAGTTCTTGTCGCGGAAGCGTTCAGGCCTGCGCTCGTTTGTAGCGAAGGGTGTGCCGAAGTAGGGCATCGGATGCTGGTCGCCGTAGTCGTGGGACAGCGTGAAAGTGAGGCCCGGAGCCGCCTTGAGCTTTACGGCGCCGGACATGGCGATCTCGCTCCATTCTCCATTGGGCGATTTCCATCCGTCGCCCTGCGCGCCCGCGATGTCGAAGCGGTATGAAAGACGGTCCGATGCCGGTCCGCCCGCTCCCACGCCGAAGCGGCGCTGGCCGTCCGTTCCGAACGCGACCTCGCCCTCGGACGTGAAGTAGTCGGTCGGCTTCTTGGGCACGACGTTGATCACGCCGCCAATGGCGCCTTCGCCGTAGAGCACGGAGGCGGGGCCGCGAAGGACCTCGATGCGCTCGGCGTTCCATGTGTTGAAGGGGAACGTGACCGTCCCTGCACCGGCGTAGAGGCGTGTTCCGTCGTAGAGGCGCATGACGGACGAGTGCCCTACGAAGCCGCGTGCCGACAGCGAGGTTCCGCCGTTGCCCGGTGCGGCGCTGGACGTGAAGCCCGTTGCATTCTGCGTGATGGCTTCGTTGACCGACGTTTGTCCGCGCTCGCGGATCGTGTCGCCGGAGATGACCTCGACGCTCGCGGGCGTTTCGAGAGGCGAAAGGCCGAGCCTGCTGCTGGTCGCGGCGGGCGCATCGAGATTGAGACCAGGTTTGGTTTGGCCCGCGCCCGAAGCGGCGGTGCTGCTCGACGCGCTGGACGCAGGCAGGCCCGGCAGCGGGGTCGTCGCCGCGGGCGATGCCTTTTTCGCCGCGGACTTCTTCGCTGTCTTTTTCTTCGCTGTCGTCGTCGTCACTTCGACGGCCGGAAGCGCCATCGCGTCCGAGGCCGGAGCAGGCTGCGGCGCCTCCTGGGCCGCTGCAACACTTGAAAGTGCCGTCATCAAGCCGACGGCAGCACCGCGGGCGCCGGCGCCCAAAGTGCGATGAGAGATTTCTTTCGTAGCGAACGCTTTACGCAAATACACAACAGACCCCCGTTACACGTACTGATGGGGGGACTGCGCCGAGACGCACTCTGCAAAGGTTGATCGGACGCGTGCAAACGGCTCCGGCGCGTTCAGCGCCGCAGGTGTGCCTGCCTAGTCCGTTGACCGGTTAGTGTCTGGAAATGACACCGTAGAATGACATGCCTGGACGTAGCCCCCTTCGGATGCAACCCAGTCGTCACTACGGGTGACCGTTCCACTGCGCGGCCCGCACAGGGGATGGACGACTCGTGCCGGCAGGTCTCCTGGCTCACGGCTCAAACGTCGCTCTCCAGCCTTCCCGGTTCTCATTCGAGGCACCAGTGGCATACGTTGGAGAGCACTCGCCGCTAACAGTTGCGGGCGCAGCCACGGGTTTGGCGAATCCGCCTCACCGTGTTCCCTCTAATGCAGCACGCTTGCGCGTGCTGCATCACCGTCACGCCCCTATTGCAGGACACTTGCGGAGCGCTGTCAACGGGAATGCGAATGTGGCACGCGGGCGCTATGCGCTGGCCGAGGCCCAAAAGCCACGAAGCGGACGCGCCCATCCGGCGCAACGCGTACCCTCTTCCGTGACGCCCCGGCGGGACGCCGGTTACCACTTGCCCAGGTTGCTCCTCGACATTTCAACGCGGTAGGCGCAGATTGCCGCCATCACCGGCTCGGCGATTCAGGCGCCGGTGGCTGAGAGATGCGAGCGCTCCCGCCTGTGGCCCGGAGGTTCATGTGTCCGCTTCACGACGACCGCGGGGCGTCGCGCAGGAAACACCTGAGCTTCCGGACGGCACATTTTTCGAACACGGCGCGTGCTTAGTGGAGCAGATGGCCATCGTGCGCATCTGCACCGCAAGCGGCGGTCGATCGGCTTCGTCTGCCGAGCTGGCGCTGACAGAGGCGCCATCGCGGCGGCCCAAAGCCTTCATCGGCATTACACGTCTTTGACTTAGCCCATCAGTGGATCGGCGATCACGTTTCGGAGCGCCTTCAGCGCTGCGGTGTCCGGTGCCGGATCGACGACGATGCTGGCTCAACAAAAGGGAAGTCCCGTGGAGAACGACATGCAGCAACATCCGGGGTTCTTCGAGAGAGCCGGGCCGTTCTCGCTGCAGTTCATCGCGACTAAGCTCGGCGCGGAGCTGGAGGGGATCAGCGACAGCGCCGCGGACATCGAGGACATACGCCCTCTCGCCAGCGCCGGCGCACAGCATCTCGCCTTCTTCGACAATCGCAAATACATCGATCAACTTGCAACGACGCGTGCGGGCGGCTGCCTCGTCGCACCGGCGTTCGCCGCACGGGTGCCGGCGTCTACGGCAGTCCTCAAGACGAAGACGCCGTATAGCGCGTTCGCCTTTGCGTTGCGTCTTTTCTACGCCGATGCCCTGCACCCCATTGCGGCCAGATCGCGGGACAGGGGTGGCGAAGGCGGGCTCATCCATCCCTCGGCGTCAATCGACGAAGGGTGCGTCATCGAGCCCGGCGCGATCGTCGGCCCGGAGGCGCGGATCCACCGCAACACGACTGTCGCCGCCGGAGCGATCATCGGGTATCGGGTCGTCGTCGGCGCGGATTGCTATATCGGCGCGGGCGCGACGCTGACCCATTGCCTCGTCGGAGAGCGTACGATCATCCATGCCGGCGTGCGCATCGGACAGGACGGGTTCGGCTTTGCCATGGGTCCGAAGGGGCATCTGAAGGTGCCTCAGATCGGCCGCGTGATCATCGGCAGCGACGTGGAAATCGGCGCCAATTCCACCGTCGACCGCGGCGCCCTCAACGATACGGTGATCGGAGAGGGGACGAAGATCGATAACCTCGTGCAGATCGGGCACAACGCCATCATCGGCCGCCATTGCGTCATCGTTGCGCAAACGGGGATCGCCGGGTCGGCGCAGCTCGGCGACTTCGTCGTGATGGGCGGCCATTCGGGCGTCGTGGGTCACGTGAAGATCGGTGACGGGGCTCAGATCGCCGGCATGGCCCACGTGAAAGACGACGTGCCGCCGCGTGCGCGCATGGGCGGAACGCCGGCCGTGCCCTTCAAGGAGTGGGCGCGGGAGGTTGCAACGCTCAAGCGGCTCGCAGCGCGCAATAGCCGGGAGCCGTCGTGAGCCGAGCCGCGCATGCGGAGGGGGCTATGAGATTTCGGTGTCATCGCCGTTGCGCGGCAGCGGAAATTCATGGCTGTCATAGAGCACGCGGATTTGCTCGAACTCGAAACGGTCCTCGCCGATTTCCATCACCGTTCCCCGCTGCATGATCTGAGGCAGCTCCTCGACGGCGAAGCGAATGGCTTCAGCGCTGCTGTCGAAACGGCGGTAGCTCACGGAACGGCTGCGCGCACGCGTGCCGCCGCTCGAGTAGAGCTCTGCGCTCGCGCCGAACGGAAATTTCGTTGTCTCTTGCATCAGTCGCCCCTGATCCTGGCGCTGCACGGGCGCGGACTGGCCGCGTACAGGCCACGCTGCGTGCTCTTAGCAATACCGTCAACGGGCAACAGCCGGTATGGCGAGGACGAAAGAGGCGAAGCATCACGTGAAGGGTTGGGGCTCACATCGCGGCTCCTCGCTTGAAGGCGGGAACGCGCCCAGCTCTCGGCACGGTCGCCCAAATGAAATGCCCGTGATAAAAAGAATATGGGATATGGGTCCCAAAAAGTCCACGTCAGCAGCTGAATTGCCGACCTGCGGCGCCATTCGTTGCGAAAAATTTTTTAATTACCTTGCGTCGGACGCTGCAATCGGCCATGAATATGGTTCGACGTATGGCCGGCTGACCGAGCCGCGGCGCATGATCCAAAGCAGCGCCCCGATTCTTTGAACCATCCATCTTTCGAGAATTAGGGCCGGTTACGGCACGTGATGCCGTGCCGGTCCGTTAGCACACGTTTGAGGACTGAAATGGAAAACGGCACCGTAAAATTCTACAACGCCCAGAAGGGCTATGGCTTTATCGCTCCGAGCAACGGCACGCGCGATGTGTTCGTGCATGCAACGGCGCTCGAGCGCGCAGGTCTTTCTGATCTGTCCGAAGGCCAGAAAGTTGCTTTCGACACCGCGGAAGACCGCAGAAGCGGCAAGATCGCAGTGCAGAACATCCAGCTCGCCTGAGCTGCGACAGCCGCATCGCCTTGAAGGCGCCGCACCGCCTTGAAGGCGCCGCACCGCCTTGAAGGCAATGGATGCGGCTGAACCGACGACCTCGATAACTCGACGGTTTATCAGATCACCGCACGTGCGACGAGACGTTCCGGCGTCTCCTGTCCGACGGCGGTGATCAATCCGTGCGCGATCAGCGTTTCGAGAGCCTGGCGCGCCTCTTCGCCGGTCAGGCCCGTCTCCTCTTCGAGCGACGTCCAAGTCTCTTCGCTGAACTCGATACCGGTTCCATCTTCGGCGGCATGGGCGGCAACCCACGTCATGAGGGCGGCCGCCTTGGTCTTTTCAGCGCCGAGCTCGCGCACGCAGGCAAACCATCGCGACCACCGTTCGAAGTTGGGCATGGAATTTCTCACTCGAGGCTCGGCATCCGCGATGGCGCAGGTTCGGTCCATGGCAGCGGCGGACTATTGCAACGAAGTCTGGTTACTTGATTAAGAGGACGTATGGCGCGCAACCGGTCCAAGAGTGAAGCGGATTTTGTGCTTTTCGACGTCCTCTATGAGGATGGATCGCGCACATCGAACCGCAAGGTTCCCGGCAGCTTGCTCGGCGGCCTCGATGGCGACGAGCCCGCCCACGGCGTCATCGAAGCGCAGGACGCAGAGATCGCAGAGCGGTCCGGGCGCGTGCGTGGCAAGATCAAATCGATCACACGGTCCGCGAAAGCAAAAGCGAAATAGCCGCATCTGCTCATTTCGCTGCTATCGCGTTTGCTTCGTCATCGAGTGTGCATCGGCGAGCGCGCGGCGCAAATGACAATCGCGGGCCGAACTCACGGTCCGATATCGATCAAATGAAAGAACGTGCCGGTGACGTTGCCGCGCCGCGCGCCCTGGTCGCCTGCGATAGTGCCGGCGATGTCGCGGATATCCGCGAACGGGGCGTCGGGGTTGGCGACGACGGTTGCGTAGTGGAACTCGTGGCCGAACGTTTCGCGGCCCGCCTCGTCCGATGCCCGCCGGTAGCCGAGGTGTAGGCGCCGTTCGGCGAACGACGTCTCGAGGCCCAGCTGGCCCAGCATTGCGCAACGTTCGCCGTCCGCCGTCACAAGCCCTGCGCCGAGCACCATGTAACCTCCACACTCACCGTGAATGGCGGCACCGCGCAGGGCTGCAGCCTGCATGCCGCGCCTGAAGCTCTCCGCGTTTGCCAGTGTCGCGGCGTGCAATTCCGGATAGCCGCCTGGCAGCCAGACCGCGTCGCAGCTTGCGTCGGGTGCTTCGTCGGCGAGGGGTGAGAACGGCACGATTTCCGCTCCCGCGTCGCGCCAGCCCTGCAGGATGTGCGGATATGTGAACGAGAACGCGGCATCGCGCGCAAGGGCGATGCGTTGTCCGGGTGGCGTGAGGTGAACAGCGCCGGTGCCGTGGTCGCAATGTGCTCTCAAAGGCGCCGCGGCGGCGATGATGCCGTCGAGGGAGACCGCGTCGCGGATCGCCGCGGCAACGGCATCGAGGCGAGCGTCCAAATCACCCGTCTCTGCTGCCTGGACGAGACCGAGGTGGCGTTCAGGCAGCGCGATATCGGCGCTCTTGAACAGCCGGCCGAGCACAGGCACCCCTAGGGCGGTGATGGCTTCCGCAACGGTCTCGGCATGGCGCGGGCTCGATACCCCGTTGAGGATGACACCCGCGAGCGCGACATCCGGGCGATATGCCTTGCAGCCGAGCACGACCGCGGCCGCGGTCTGCGCCTGCGCCCATATGTCGAGAACGAGTACCACCGGCCAGCCGGTGACTGCGGCGAGGTCGGCTGTCGAGCCTGTTCCGCTTTGCCCGGCGATTGCGGCACCGTCGAACAGCCCCATCACGCCTTCTGCGATGGCGATCTCGGCGTCAGCGGCGGTGCGGGTGATCAGGTCTTCGATCAGCGCCGGTCGCATCGCCCAGGTGTCGAGGTTGAAACTGTTGCGCCCGCAGGCCGCTGCGTGGAAAGCCGGATCGATGTAATCGGGCCCGCATTTGTAGGGCTGGGCCGCGATGCCGTTTCGATGCAGCGCACGCAGCAGTCCGAGCGTCACGGTCGTCTTGCCGGCACCGGAACGGGGCGCGGCGATGATGATGCCTTTCGGGCGGCTCGCGGTCATCGCAGTCATGGCGTATGCCCTAGCAGATGCGCGCGCAGATCGGGACCGAGCGCGGCGATACGGCCCACGACGACGATCGCGGGCGAGGCAATGGCGCTGTTTTCGGCGTCTGCCGCGGCGGTGGCAAGCTCGGTTTCGAGCACGTGCTCGTCGGGAAAAGTCGCCGAAGCGATGATCGCAACGGGCGTGTGCGGATCGAGCCCCGCGCGCAGGAACGCCTCCGCGATCTCCGCGAGCTTCGAGATACCCATGTAAATGATGACCGGCTGACCGGTCCGCGCCAGGGCCTCCCAGCTCTTCATGGCCGACCCGTCGAGCGCGCGGTGGCCGGTGGCGAGAATGACCGCATGGTTGGTCTCGCGCGTCGTCGCCGGAATCCCGGCGAGCGCGGCCGCTGCCAGGCCGGACGTCAATCCCGGAACGATGCGGAACGGGATCCGCGCATCGGCCAATGCTTTGGCTTCTTCGCCGCCGCGGCCGAATACGAATGGATCGCCGCCCTTGAGGCGAACGACCTTATGGCCGTCGCGCGCGAAGGCGATGAGCTGCTCCGTGATGTCCCGCTGTTCCGGAGACGGCTTGCCGCCGCGCTTTCCCGCCGGGTGAAAGCGCGTACCCGCTCGCGCGAGCGAAAGCACGCGAGGATCGATCAGCGCGTCGTGCACGATGACGTCTGCGGCGCGCAGCGCGTGCACCGCCATCAGTGTCAGCAGGCGTGGATCGCCGGGTCCTGCGCCAACGAGCCAAACCTCACCGGCGCGCATCTGCGGAAAGGGCGGAAAGTCGTTCGGAAGGGGATCCATAGGGGTACACTGTGCGTGGCGGTAGGCCGGAAGCGCTGATCGCGCGATCATTCCGGGCGGCTGCGGTAGCGGCGCTGATAGCTCGCGTCGTAGAGGGCGCTGTCGCGAAAGTTGTCGATGTCCAGTGCGCGCCCCACCAGGATGAGTGCCGTGCGCTCTATGGCACCGCCCTGGGCGACCGCGGCGGAGAGGCACCCGAGCGTGCTGCGTACGATGCGCTCCTCGGGCCAGCTCGCGCGGTAGACGATGGCGGCGGGACAGGCCGCGCCGTAGTGCGGCAGCAGCTCGTCGATGACACTGTCGAGCACGTGGATGGAAAGATGCACTGCGAGGGTTGCGCCGGTTGCCCCGTAGGCTGCCAGCGTCTCATTCGGCGGCATGGCGGAGGCACGCCCGGAGGTGCGCGTGAGGACAACCGTCTGCGCGACTTCCGGCAGCGTCAGCTCCTTCCCAAGCGCGGCCGCAGCGGCGGCAAACGCCGGCACGCCGGGCGTGATCGTGTAGGGGATGTTCAGCGCATCGAGCCGCCGGGTCTGCTCGCCGAGCGCGCTCCAGATGGAGAGGTCGCCGGAATGGAGCCGCGCCACATCCTCACCGCGCTCCGTGGCGGCGGCGAACTCCGCGACGATCTCATCGAGCGACATCGGCGCAGTGTCGATGATGCGCGCACCCCTGGGGCAATAGTCGAGCAGAGCGGACGGCACCAGCGAGCCCGCATAAAGGCACACAGGACAGCGGGCGATGAGATCGCGCCCGCGCACCGTGATGAGGTCCGGTGCGCCCGGTCCGGCGCCGATGAAGTGAATGGTCATGTGTCCGCTCCCCATGCGATTGCGCAGGTCGCCGTGGCGGTCGCCGCGCGGGGCGCCAGCAGGCGGGCGGCGGTTCCGGCGGCAGCCAGTGCGGCGGTTTCCGCCACGGAGGGCACGCCTTTGAGCGCGAGAACCCTGGTCGAGGCCGTCAAAGCACTTTCCGCGACCCGCCGCATTGCCCCACTATCGACGAGGACCAGGGGAAGGCGCAGTCGCGCGGCGGCTTCGATGATCCCGCGCTCGCTTCCCTTCGCGGACGCGGTTGCGATCGCATCGATGCTCCGCTGCTCGAGATGGCACTCGCGCACGGCCGCCGCGAGTGCTTCCAATACGGCTTCGGCGCTCGTTCCTGCGCGGCAGCCTATCCCGGCAATCAGCATGGCTTGGTGATCCGCCAATGGACGATGGGTAGCGCCGGGCGCCAGGCGTGCATGGTTCCGACGGGCGCAGCGCGCTCGATGGCCATGCGGGTCAGCTCGCCGCCGTGATGCGTGAAAGCCTGTAGCAACTGCTGCTCGCCTTCGAGCGTCACGGCGTTCGCGACGAGGCGGCCGCCGGGCTTGAGTGCGCGCACCGCTGCTTCGATACACCCATCGCCGAGGCCACCGCCGATGAACACGGCATCGGGTGGCGGCAGGCCTTCGAGGGCGTCGGGCGCGTGTCCTTCAACGATTTGGAGATCGGGCGCACCGAGCGCCTCGGCGTTGCGGGCGGCACGGGCGGCGCGATCTGGATCGGCCTCGATGCCGATGGCGCGCATTGAGGGATGGCGCAGCAGCCATTCGATCGCGATGGAGCCCGCGCCGAGGCCGATATCCCAGAGAAGCTCACCCTGGCGGGGCGACAGCGACGAAAGTACGGTGGCGCGCAGCTCGCGCTTGGTGAGCTGACCGTCGGTCTCGAACAGGGCGTCGTCTATCCCGGCGGCGAGTGGGACGATCTTGGCGTCCGTGTCTGTGGCAACCTCAATCGCGATGGTGTTGAGCGGTGAGACATCGGTGAGATCGAAGCGGTAAGCCTGGGCGCCGCGCACGCGCTCGCGTGCGCCGCCCATGGCTTCGAGCACGGTGAGGCGGCTCGCTCCCATGCCGCGCGCCGTTAGGAGTGTTGCGAGCTTCGCCGGCGTCTCGCCATCCCAGGAGAGCGCCAGGATACGTGCGCCCGGCTGCAGATGGCGGACGATGCCAGTCAGTGCGCGGCCGTGCAGGCTGACGGGAGCGACATCCTGCAATGCCCAGCCGAGGCGCGCCGCAGCCAACGCGAACGCAGAGGGCTGGGGAATGCAGACGAACTCATCCGGCGGAATGGCGGCGGAGATCTGTTTGCCGATGCCGTAGTGAAACGGGTCGCCGCTGGCGATGATCGCAACGGGACGGCCGCGGTGGCGCAGGATTTCGGGTAGCGCCGCCTCGATGGGCGAGGGCCAGGGGAGGCGTTCGCCCGTAATGATCGGAGCGGCGAGGGCAAGGTGGCGCGCGCCTCCGACAACCAGCTCGGCGCTTTCGATGAGGCTGCGCGCATGGAGGGAAAGTCCTGCCACGCCGTCTTCGCCGATGCCGACGATGGACAGCCAGCGCATCGTTGTGCTGTTAGTCGGTCGAACGTTCTTCTCAGCGGCTGACATGCGCATACTCGTTCTCGGTGGCACGACGGAAGCGTCCGCGCTCGTGCGGCGGCTCGCCGGCGACGTACGCTTTTCCGCCACGCTGTCGCTGGCCGGCCGGACGGCGGCGCCGCGGCAGCATCCCGTCGTGACGCGCACCGGCGGCTTCGGCGGCGCTGGGGGTCTCGCGCGCTGGGCTCGTGAGCACCGCATCGATGCCATCGTCGATGCGACGCATCCTTTCGCGGCGCGTATTTCGGACAACGCGGTCGAGGCCGCGCGGCTTTGTGGGATTCCGATCGCGAGCGTGGTGCGAGCGCCCTGGCTGCCGCGGGAGGGCGATAACTGGATTTGCGTCGGCGGATTCGATGAAGCGGCGAGCGCCGTCGGCGCGGAGCCGCAGCGGGTTCTGCTGACCATCGGCCGCCAGGAAGTCGGCGCTTTTCGCACGGCGCCGCAGCACTTCTATATCGTGCGGGCGATCGATCCGCCGGATGAAGCGGATCTGCCGCCCAGGACGGAAGTGATCCAGCAGCGCGGACCGTTCAGCCCCCATGACGAGATCGCGCTGATGCGTGCGCACGGCATCGGCTGCCTCGTGAGCAAGAACGCGGGCGGGGGGGCGACGTACGCCAAGATCGCGGCTGCACGGGAGCTGGGGCTGCCGGTGATCATGATCTCCCGCCCGCACAAGCCGGCGCGGCTCACGCTGGAGGACGTCGATGCGGTGTGCACGTGGCTGGAGCTGCAATGGGACGCTCATTGCGGGCCGCGCTCCGATCGAGGCGTATAGACCCACGGTGTCGCGCCCGGCCGGTCGATGAGCCGCGTTCCCTGCGCGCCGACGATGATGAGGGTGCGCATGTCGGCAGGCACCGTATGCGCAACGGCGAGCGTCGATATGTACGCCTGCGCCTCCGGCGTGCCGGCGGCGCGGACGAACACGACGACAGTGTCTGCAGGCTTCCATTGTCGAAGCGCCGCAAACGCGTCGGCGAGCTGGTGCGGGCGCGCGCGCGAGGTGGGATTGTAAAGGGCGATGACGAAGTCGCCGCGCGATGCCGCTTCGAGCCTGCGCGTGATGAGGTCCCACGACTTCAGATTGTCGGACAGGGACATGACGCAGAAATCGCCGCCCAGGGGCGCGCCCACGGCCGCGCTTGCCGCGAGCACGGCGGTCACGCCGGGCTCGACGCGGATGTCGAGGCTGCGCCAGCTGTCCTCGCCGGTCTCCACGGCCTCGAAGATCGCAGCTGCCATGGCAAACACGCCCGGATCGCCGCCGGAGACGACGGCAACGTTCCGGCCCTCCGCCGCGAGCCGCAAGGCGTGACGCGCGCGGTCGATTTCAACGCCGTTTCCGGAGCCATGACGGCGCTGAGCCGGGTTCAGATCCGGCACGCGGTCGAGATACGTATCGTAACCGACGAGATCCGTTGCATTGCGCAAAACCTCGGCGACGGCGGGCGTCATCAATTCCGGTGCGCCCGGCCCAAGGCCAACAATGGTGAGCTTGCCGGTCATAGCCGTCTTCCGTTGCCGGGTATGATGACCATGGCGAAGTAGGGGCCCACTGCATCGGTGCACCCGCTCAGCGGCATGATGCGCTCTTCGCTCATCGTTCCGCGCTCGATGTAAATCGCGCGGTCGATCATGCCCGCGGTCTCGACGGCGCGGCGTACCTTTGCGAGATTGCGTCCGACCTTCATGATGACGGCCGCATCGCAACGGGCGAGGCGTTCTGCGAGAAGGCTTTCCTCCAGCGTTCCGGGCACGACGGAGAGCACGTCATCGCCCCACGTCATCGGCGTATTCGCCCGCGTCCAGCAGCCGGACATGCCGGTGACGCCGGGCACGACCTCGATGGCGACGCCGCCTTCGAGGCGCCGCCACATGTGCATGAAGGAGCCGTAGAAGAATGGATCACCTTCGGCCAGCAACCCGACGGAGCGGCCTTCGCGGAGCTCGTCCTTCAGCGCATCCGCGCTCTCGCGATAGAACCGGGCAATCGCCTCGCGGTAAGCGGGGTCGGAGACATGCACCTCGTCGGTGAGCGGGTATTCGAGCTTCAACTCGCGGCGTGGGGTGGTGATCAGCGGCGCGATGATCTTGCGTGCATTGCCCATGCGACCGCGCTTGGCGAAATAGGCGAGCACGTCGACGGAGCGGACGAGCCCGGCGGCGCGCAGCGTCATGTAGCGGATGTCACCGGGGCCGACGCCGATCCCGTAGAGCTTTCCGGGCTCGGCTTCGCCGGCGATCGCTTCGAGCATCGTCATTCGGTGTCGCTCGCCAGTGCGTTGACCGCGGCGGCAGCGATGGCGCTGCCGCCTTTGCGCCCCGCAACGGTCAGGTATGGGATGTCGCCGTAGGTGGCCAGCGCCTCTTTCGATTCCGCCGCGCCGACGAAACCCACCGGCACGCCGACCACCGCCGCGGGTCTCGGTGCGCCTGCATCGATCATGTCGAGCAGGTGGAAAAGTGCGGTCGGTGCGTTGCCAATCACCACGACCGCACCAGCGAGATAGGGACGCCACAGCTCCAGCGCCGCCGCCGAACGGGTGTTGGACATTTTCCGCGCGAGCTCGCTGGTTCGCGGGTCGGAAAGCGTGCAGATCACCTCGTTACCAGCGGGCAGGCGCGCGCGTGTGATGCCATGCGCCACCATCTGCGCGTCGCAGAGGATCGGCGCGCCATTCTTCAATGCGGCATGTGCGGCATCGGCAAACCCATCCGACATGGAGATATCCTGGGCGATCTCCACCATGCCGGTCGCGTGAATAATGCGCACGGCCACCTTCTCGGCGCGGCCTGAAAAGCGCGCGAGATCTGCCTCGTCTCGTATGGTGGCAAACGAGTTGCGATATATCTCCGCGCCGTCGCGGATATAGGTGCGGGATGTGGCCATGGGGACGTGACCTAGAGCGTTGCGTAGAGGGTGCGCAGCTCCGCCAAGCGGCCGGGCGGCACGAGGACACGGGGAACCTCGTGGGGCGTGCTGTTGCGCGATATGCCGATGCGGTCTCCGCTCCCGACGAGCACCAAGTCGGAGACACGCGATGACGCGCAACCCTTGGCGCAGCCGGATACGTGGCAGGAGCGGCAGTCCAATTCCGATAGCGAGCCGGCAATGCGGCGGGCGATTGCGTGCGTGTCGAACGTGGCCGATGCGCATCCGGGCGATCCGGGGCAGGCTTCGATGCGCAGAAGCGGATCGCGTGCGTCGGTGATAAAGCCGAGGGTGGCGCCGGCTTCCATTATCGCTGTCGCAGCGGCCGCGCCGTCGACGGGGGCGTAGAGCGTGCGCCAGGGCGATGGGCGCAACTGCGAGGAACCGGCGCGATGCACGGCATCGGCGAGCGTGTGCAAGGCGGCGGCTTCCACCCTGCCGAACGGGATGGCAAGGCCGACGGCGAACGGCTTTCCGTTCTGGCGCAGGACGCCGAGTTCGCGCTGCGCGGCTTTGGGCCATTTATGCAGGGCGGGCAGTGGCTGGAACCGCGAGGTCGTCTGCAGGCGCAGACGCTCATAGACGTGCCGGGGAAGGTCGCGCATGCGTGCGCGGGGCTCGACGGATGCGCCAACAAATGCGCGCGCGATGTCCAGCGCGACCCCGGCGGCCCCGATGGCGTCCATATAACCCAGCCAGTCGATGCCATCGGGCCGGTCCAAACCGGCTGCGATGATCGCAGCCCCCTCGATCATGACGGCCCGCAGGCGAATGTCCGCCCGTTCGCCATCCAAGCTGAAGCAGCCGCCGCCATCGATGGCGAAGCCGAATTTGCCGGGCAGGCGCCACAGCGCGGCGTGATCGGCGAGACCCTGCTCGAGCTCTTCGGCGATAGGCCCCGGATCGATGATTTCGTGCGGATCGCTCCCCGCAAGGGGGCTCACCAGAACGTTGCGGACGGATTCAGCCTCGGCATTCGCATCGAGCAGTCCGTGCACCCGCAGCGCATCCCACAGCGCGGGAAGGCTTGCGGCCGCAATGCCGCGCAATTGCAGATTGGCCCGCCGGGTCAGATCGATGTGGCCATTGCCGTAGCGGATCGACAGGTCCGCTATGGCCATGAGTTCAGTGCAGCCGAAAGCGCCCGCGTGCGGACGCAGGCGCACGATGAGACCGTCGCCGCTCTCCATCGGCCGCAACGCGCCGGGGCACCATCCCCGGACCGCCGGCTGCTGCAGGATCGCGTTCATTGCGCGGCCTCCAGCGATCCCGGCTGCTGCGGCTGCTCTGCCGCCCGGCGGGCTGCCGCAAGCTCGACGTGGACGGCGTTCCGCCGCGGAACCCAGAGTCCGCGCGCGAGCAAATCCTGCAAGCGTGCCGCCATTGCCGCCATCGCTGCAGGATTGGCGGCGTTGACGGCATCGCGCACGTCCGTGTCGGCGATCAGCGCATCGTGCACGGCATCGATGAGATGGCCCGGAACAGCCTCGGCCGCAGCCGCGAACGCATAAAGCGCATCGACGGCCTGCGCCAGCTCCCCGCATCCGCGGTGTCCGTGGCCGAGCATTCCGGCGATCCAGCGCGGATTGGTGAGCTTGCCGCGGATGACGCGCGTAATCTCCTCCTGCACCGTGCGCGCAACCGGCTTCTCGGGCCGGCTGGTATCGAGATGGTAGAGGGAAGGCGTCGTTCCGCCGAGGGCATTGGCCGCGGCCGCAAAGCCGCCCACGAAGTCGGCGACGCCGTCGCCGTCGAGCAGGTCGCGCTCGCGGTCGTCCTGCGGATGCACCAGCACATCGGCCGCGGCAACGCGCTTTGCAAACGCTTCGCCATCGTGCACCGCGGTGTCGGCGGCCCCGTAGGCGTATGCGCCGGCAGACAGGTAGGCCTCGGCAAGCTCACGGCGCGTCGACCATGCGCTGTCCAGAACCACGTCGGCGGTACCGGCGCCGTAGCTGCCGGGGGCCCCTCCGAAGATGCGCGCGAGATTGCCGCCGCTGCGGCGCAGGGCCGCCAGCGGATTCCAGGCATCGTCTTCGTCGAGCGCGGCGACACGGTGCACGGCCAAATCGAAGAGCGCGATCTGCGCCGGGAAGATGTCACGGAAGAGGCCGGAAATGCGCAGCGTGACATCGATGCGCGGCCGGTCGAGTTTCGGCGCGGGAATGATCTCGATGCCGGTAACCCGGTTCGATCCGGTGTCCCAGGTCGGCCGCACGCCGAGATAGGCGAGGGCCTGGGCGAGATCGTCGCCGCCGGTGCGCAGCGACGCGGAAGCCCACAGGTCGAGGAAGATCGAACGCGGATATTCGCCGTGGTCTTGCAGGTGCCGGCGGATCACCTCGTCGGCCGCACGGGCGCCGATGGTTGCGGCGGTGCGCGTGGGGATCGATCGCGGATCGATGACCGTCAGGTTCCTCCCGGTGGGGAGAACGTCGAGGCGGCCACGGGTCGGTGCGCCCGCGGGGCCGGGGGCGACGAAGCGCGCGTCGAGTGCATCCAGCAGCGCCTTGCGCTCTTGCCCCGCGCATGCGCGGTAGAGCGCGGCGACATCTTCGGCGCCGACCGCGGTGCCATCGCCGAAGCTCTTCACAGTTGCCCGTGTCAGATCGGCGTGCGCCTCGCTGCCCGGATCGCAGCCGAAAATGTGCAGGCGGTCGCGGATGCTGAGATCTTTGATGTCGCAGAGCTGCGCGTCGAGCTTCGCGATCGCTTCGCGTGGGGTATCGGATTTCTCAACGCCGCAATCGGCCGCAAGTCCCGAGCGCCAGGCGCGGTCGACGATCTCGCGCTCGAGCAATCCGGCCCGCCTGCGATCGACGCCTTCGGCGTCGGCATATTCCTCGATCAGCCCTTCGAGTTCGGCCATGGGGCCGTGCAGGCCTGCGTCGGATAGTGGCGGCGTCAGGTGGCCGATTGTAACGCCGGCGATGCGCCGCTTGGCCTGCACCGCTTCGCCCGGGTTGTTGACGATGAAGGGATAAACGACAGGCACCGGGCCGAGCAACGCTTCGGGGAAGCAGGCGCGCGACAGCGCCAGCGCCTTGCCCGGCAGCCATTCGAGCGTGCCGTGGGTTCCCAGGTGGATCAGTGCGTCGATGCGCTCCATCTCGCGCAGCGCCATGTAGAGCGCGGCGTAGGCGTGCCGGGGCGGGCAGCCGGTGTCGTGGTATCCCTCTTTGCGATCGCCGCGCGATCCGCGATCGGGCTGCAGCAGAACGAGAACGTTGCCGGCACGCAGGCACGGGTAGTGGAAGCTGCCACCGGCATATGCGGGATCGTTCTCCGGCGCGCCCCAGGCACCATCGATTTCTTTCGCGACCGATGCATCGTGCCCGGCCAGCCACTGCCGGTAGCGGGCGAGGGGTACGGACAATTTTTCCGGCGCGTCCTTGCGGGTGAGGCGCGCGATGATCTCCTGCGCGGGCCAATCGGCGCCGGCGGTTGCGTAGCCGGCGGATGAAAGCAGTGAGAGGATCGCGCGGACGCTCTCCGGGGTGTCGAGGCCGCACGCGTAACCGGTGCGCCCGCCGCGGGCGGGATAGTCGGAAATCATCAAGGCGATGCGGCGGCGCGCGCGCGCCTTGGTTCCGAGAACAGCCCACGCCGCCGCAAGCTTCGCCACGAACGGGATGCGGTCCGTCGCGGGCTGATGCAGCACACGGGCGTATTCGAGATCCGGGCTCAGCGTGCTTTCGGCCTTGAAGGAGATCGCGCGGGTGAAGATGCGCCCGTCGAGCTCGGGGAGCACGACGTTCATGGCGAGATCGGTCGGGGACAGCCCACGCACGGATTGCGCCCAGGCCTCCTCGGTCGAACCGGAGAACGCCACCTGCAGAACGGGACAGCGCGCCGCATCGAGAACGGTGGTGTCGTCGTCGCGGCGCGCGGAAAATGCGGTGGCGTTGATGATGACGGCGGGCGGCATCCGCTCGATGAACGTAGCGATCTGCGCTGCCGCAGCGTGGTCCTTCAGCGAGGTGACGGAAAGCGCGACCGGCTCCAGGCCTTCCGTTTCAAGCGCCGCCAGCAGCGCCTCTATGGGGGCGGTGTCGGCTGCAAGGAGATTGGCGCGATAGAAGAGGACGAGCGCTGCCGGGCGTCCCGGGTGCATTCGTTCAAGATCGGCGACGGCGCAGGTCTCGCCGTTGCGCATGAAGCCGATGGCGGGGCCGAGCGGCCGCGGCTCTCCGTGCGGCTCCAGACGGCCGAGGAGGGCGCCGGCGAATCTCAGCGCGTCGGCGAGATTCTGCGGCCCGCCCTCGCGGAAATAGCGGTCGAAGCGATCGATAGCATCGCGCGGCGCGGTCGAGAGCGCGGTGAGGCGCGCGTCGGGGCGGTCATCGCCCGGCAATGCCACGAACGGGATACCGCGCGCGCGGCAAACCGCGGCGACGCGCTCGAACCCGTAACGCCAGTAGTCGAGCCCGCCGATGCTGCGGATGATGACGAAGCGGCTTTTCGCGATGACGGCATCGACATAGAGATCGACGGACATCGGATGACGCAGCCGCTTCAGGCTGGCGAGCCGCAAGCCCGGCAACGTCTCATTGTGCTTCTCCCAGGCGGCCGCGATGCCCGACAGATCGCTGTCGCTGAACGACAGCACGACGATGTCGGCCGGGGTCTGGCCGAGGTCCACGGCGACCTCCACCTCATCCAGTGCCGCCGTCTCTGTCGGTAGGAGATGCATTCACGCGTTACTCGCCTGCGATGGCGCGGGCAATCGCCGCGCGGTCGAGCCCCTTCTGGCCGATCACGACGAGCTTGCCCTGCCGGTCTTCCTCGGCGCGCCACACGCGGTCGAACTGCTGCTGGACGCGCTGGCCGACGCCCTGGATCAGCAGCCGCATGGGCTTGCCCTTGACGTCGGCAAAGCCTTTCACCCGGAGAATGTCGTGCGCCTCGGCGGCGTCGACGATGCGCTTCACGATCTCATCGGGCTGCTCGACGGCCGGAATATCGAGAATGAAGGTCTCGAAATCATCGTGATCGTGCTCCTCCTCGGCGTCGTGGTGCGAGGGCCGGGCGGCGAGGTCGGTTTCCGCCGCCGCGTCGAGGCCGAGCAGCACCGCGGCGTCGAGACGCGCGCCTTCGGCCTCCACCACCTTCACCGCGCGCGGCACCACGGATTTGATTTCCTCTGCAACGCGCGCACGGTCCTCGGCCGACATGAGATCGGCCTTGTTCAGGACGATCAGGTCGGCGCAGAGGAGTTGATCCTCGAACACCTCCTCGAGCGGGTTGTCGTGGTCGACGGACGCATCGTCGCTGCGCTGGGCAGCTAACGCGTCCGGATCATCGGCAAACCGGCCCGCGGCGACGGCCGGTCCGTCGACGACGGTGACGACACCGCTCACTGTCACGCGCGAGGCGATCGCCGGCCAGTTGAACGCCTGCACAAGCGGTTTCGGCAGCGCGAGGCCGGAGGTCTCGATGAGGATGTGCTCCGGCGGCGTCGCGAGCGAAAGCAGGCCTTCCAGCGCGGGCACGAAGTCGTCGGCCACGGTGCAGCAGATGCACCCGTTGGCGAGCTCGACGATGCTTTCATCGCCGCAGCCCTCGATACCGCAGGACTTCAGAATCTCCCCGTCGATGCCGACATCGCCGAACTCGTTGACGATGACCGCGAGGCGTCGCCCGCCTGCATTCTGCATCACGTGGCGCACGAGGGTCGTTTTGCCGGCGCCGAGGAAGCCGGTGACGATGCTGCATGGAACCTTGGCGAAGCTGCTCATGCGCTTTTCCTCTCCGGTTGAACGAAGCTATGGGGCGGGACGCGGGCGATCACGCCCTTGCGGAACACCGCCGGCCGATCGGCCCACGGCACGATGCCATCCGAGGATCGGCGGTAGGCGAGAATGGTGTCGACGATTCCCTGGGGATCGGCGTCGACATCGAGATCGCCGAGGATATAGGTCCAGCTCCCGGGCGCTGTGATCGCGATCGTCGCCGGGCGCTTGCACACGGCGAGACACTCGACATTCCTCACCGCGACGTCGGTGATGCCCGCTGCGCGCAGACCATCACCGATGACGCCGGCAACGCTTCTGGCGCCGTGCGCATCGCTCGCCGTTTCGGTGCCGCGGCAAGCGGTGCAAACGAAGATGACGACGCGCGATGGTACATCGGGGACGCCGCGCGGTGCGATGGCGGCGGTTTCATCCGCCATGGTCTTCTCCGATTCTCGGCCAGAGCGTGCCGACGAGGAAGCCCGTGAGGATCCAAAGTGCGGCCTGTACGGCCAGCGAGGTGGCGGCGAAGCGTGCCGCGAGATCCGCCGGGACGCTCGACGCATGGGCTTCGGCGAGCTGCGGCGCGCCGATGGTATGCGGGAGGACGAGGAGCGCAATCGCGAGAATTTTCGGTGCGAACGTTTCGGAGCGCAGGAAGAGCCACAGGGCTACGGCGCTCGCAATCGCGGTTCCGATCCACCAGGCCTGCCGGTCTATTAGGCCCGCCGCGTCCATGCCCGGCAACTCGGGCGGAAGCCCCATTGCGGGTGCAAGGCCGGTGGCCGCGAACGCCGCCGCCGCCCAGCCTATTGCGCGCCGTTCGGTTATGGCGCCGCCGGCGGTGAGCATGCCGGCGAGGAGCAGAAATGCGAAGCCCGCCGCCGTTCCGACCGTGGCGGTGCTCGTGTAGAATGTGCGCTCCCAGCCATCGGCGGGCATCCAGGCATCATGCGCCTCGTCGCCGGTAACCTGATGCACGGGGATGGGGCGCGCAGCAACGTTCATCGCAACCGCGCGCACGAGGTGCGGGGAAGCGCTGAAAGCATGCTCGTGCGGGGCGTTTTCGTAGGTCTCAGCGGCGATGATGAGCGGCGTCGTCGTAAACGCCTGCATCACGGCGATGCTGACACCAGCGATCAGGCCGGCCAGCAGGCCGACCGCAAGGACGCGGGTGATCACGGCAATCCCTCAGTGGCAGGGGAAGCTCAACGCGTGGCGCGTATCGTGCGCTGCGTTGTGGATTGTCGCCGGATGGGCAAAGCCCGTCGTGAAGACAAGGCCGATGCCGACCATCAGCGCGAATGCAGCGGCTATTCGCGTTTCAGCGCGTGAGCCGACTTCAACTGCCGTGGTGGATTGCGTGCGCGTGTTCATTCCGCCTCCTTGGCCACCCCACCGGGGCCTGCGAGCTATAGGGACGGCAGGTCTCCTGACTCTCGGGTCATCGCTTGAAGCCACCTTCCCGGTACGACCAGTGGTGAGCGGGCTTCAAACTCGCCGATTACAGTTGCGGGGGCAGTTGCGGAATTTGCCTTTAGGGCGTCACCGCATTCCCTTTTGAACCCCTTGCGGGGTACCGTCCCCCGCTTGATAAGGGTTTCCGGCAAGGCCCGTCAACGAAATATGCCGCAAGCATCACCCGCTCAATTCGCCTCCGCACGGCCATCGCGGCATTTCGGCTCATCGGCGCAGGCGTGGCGGATGCGATGAATGCGTCGACCGGCGACAGCATTGGAGCTTCCCAGGAGCGATCATGACCGAGACAACGCAGGATGCAGAGCGTCACAAGACGAAGATGGCCAACCGCAAGGCGGCGCAGGATGCGGAGGTGGCCGGCAAGACGATCGAGAAAGGGCTGCTGATCGTCCACACCGGGAAGGGCAAGGGAAAATCGACGGCTGCGTTCGGGCTTCTGATGCGCGCGCTCGGCCGCGGCATGCGGGCGGGCGTCGTGCAGTTCGGCAAGGGCGCCTGGGATACCGGCGAGCGTACCGCGGCGGCGAAGTTCGGCGATCAGGTCGTCTGGTATACGCTGGGAGAGGGCTTCACATGGGAGACGCAGGATCGTGGGCGCGACGTTGCCGCAGCCGAGCGCGCTTGGGCCCAGGCGAAAGAGCTCATGTCCGATCCGGGCATCCGAATGCTGATCCTCGATGAATTGAACATCTCGCTTCGCTACGATCATCTCGATATCGCGGAGGTCGTCTCCGTGCTGCAGCGGCGGCGGGACGATCTGCATATCGTCGTTACGGGGCGGAACGCGAAGCCGGAGCTGATTGAGGCCGCCGATCTCGTCACCGACATGACGCCAGTGAAGCATCACTTCGCGGCCGGCGTGAAGGCCCAGGAGGGCATCGAGTTCTGATGGCGGCGCGGGCCATCATGTTTCAGGGCACGGGCTCGGACGTCGGCAAGTCGCTGCTTGTCGCCGGCCTTGCGCGGGCATTTCGAAACAGGGGCCTGCGCGTCCTTCCGTTCAAGCCGCAGAACATGTCGAACAACGCCGCCGTCACGCACGACGGCGGCGAGATCGGTCGCGCTCAAGCGTTGCAGGCGCGTGCGGCGGGCGTGCCGCCGAGCGTGCACATGAATCCCGTTCTCCTGAAGCCGCAGAGCAATGTCGGCGCACAGGTCGTCGTGCAGGGCCGCGTGATCGGCAATGCGAGGGCCGCGGCCTACCAGACCCTGAAGGCCGATCTGATGTCGGCGGTGATGGACAGCTTCGGGCGACTTGCTTGCGAAGCCGACATCGTTCTCGTCGAAGGCGCGGGCTCGGCGTCGGAAGTCAATCTGCGCGCCAACGATATTGCGAACATGGGCTTTGCGTGCCGTGCCGACGTTCCGGTCGTGCTGATCGGCGACATCGACCGCGGGGGCGTAATCGCCAGCCTCATCGGCACCAAGGCGGTGATTCCGACGCGGGACGCGCGCATGATCGAAGGGTTCATCGTCAACAAGTTCCGCGGCGATCCGGCGCTGTTCGAGGATGGGATGGCGCACATCGGCGACGTGACGGGATGGCGTGCGTTGGGCCTCGTTCCGTATTTTCACAATGCACACCGGCTTCCCGAGGAGGATGCGCTCGGCATCGAGCGCCATGCCGCGCATGGCCGCGCCGGCAAGACGCGTGTCGTCGTGCTGGCCTATCCGCGCATCTCGAACTTCGATGATTTCGATCCCTTGCGGCTCGAGCCTTCCATCGATCTCAGCTTCATCAAGCCCGGCACGGCGATTCCGGGCGATGCTACGCTCGTGATCCTGCCGGGCTCGAAGGCGACCATTGCCGATCTCCAGGCGCTGCGCGAGACAGGCTGGGATATCGACCTGCGCGCGCACCTGCGGCGCGGCGGACAGGTGCTCGGCATCTGCGGAGGCTATCAGATGCTCGGGCGCACGGTCAGCGATCCACACGGGGTCGAGGGCGATGCCGGTCGCGTGCAGGGATTGGGGCTCCTCGATATCGAGACGGTACTCACAGGCGAGAAGACGCTGCTCGAAGTTTCGGGCACGTGCGCGCGCAGCGGCGCGGCGTTCCGGGGCTATGAAATGCACGTCGGGCGTACGGCGGGCGGCGATTGCGGCCGCGCGCTGCTAACCTTTGCGGATGGCCGCAGCGATGGCGCCGGAAGCGCGGATGGGTTGGTGAGCGGCTGCTACGTCCATGGGCTTTTCGCGGACGACGGGCAACGGGCCGCCTGGATGGAGCGCATCGGCGCGGGGGCCGCCGTGCTGCGCTACGAGCAGAATTACGAAGCGACACTCGATGAGCTTGCCGATCACCTCGAGCGTCATGTCGATTGCGACGCGATCTTTCAGATTGCGCGCGCTCCGAAGCTCGGCGGGTGATCCATGCGAGCGCTTGGTGCGACGACGGCTGAACGAATGTCCGCTTTACGGTCTTTGAAGATTGATCCAGGAATGCAGCCATGACCGCCGCCCTCCCAACGCGCTCGCGCCATTCGCCGTGCATCGGCGTATGCAAGCTCGATGAGCAATCGGGCTTCTGCCTGGGCTGTGGCCGCACGCGCGGCGAGATCGGCGCGTGGTCGGGCTTGAGCGAGCCGGATCGGGACGCGATCTGGGCGAAGCTGCCGGAACGGTTGCTGGCAATGGCGGTTCGTGTGCGGCTGCTGCCGCTTCTCGGCGAGGAAATCCGCGATTGGGTTGCGGAAACGATCACGGCGCGCAAGGGCATCTGGGTCACGGGCATGCCGGGCGGTGCCGCCGAGTTCCCGTGTGTTGCGGGACGCGAGGTGACGGTCGAAACGGGGAGTGACTTCGTCATCGGCCGCGCGCACGATGCGCGCTTTCGCCTGCGCGTTACCGATAAAGTGCGCGCATTCGCCTTCGAGGGGGACGGGCCGATCGTGCTCGGCTTTCCGCGCGGTCGCGTGACGCTGGTCTCGACATCGGTATTCACGCCGCTCGGCACCGATATCGATGCGATCGAGGAACACCACGGCACTTTCGAGCTGTTCGACTTCGGGCTCGGCCGACGCGCGAGCCGCTTCTGCGTGCGCACGGACGACGCGGGTCTGATCGCAAGACTGCGCACATTTTCAGGCAGGCGATGGGAGGAGGTGCTCGCGCAGGCGGGCGCTGAGATCATCGCCAAGAGCCCGGCACGCGTGGTGGAATCGCAGCTCGCCCGCATCGAGGTTTTCTCGCCGATTCCGCCACCGGGTGGAAGGTCGTCACCGGGCGCCCACACGCATCTGCTGCCGGAGTTTCTCGCAACGGGAGAGGAAATACCGGCGGCGCTGTCGTTGCCCGATTACGCCGCCCCGCTTGCGATCTTCTATCCCGGCAAGCCGCCGGCGTGACGGGTGAGTGAAGCTCGTGATGCGCAAACTCTCCATCATCGGCATCGGTGCCGGCAATCCGGACTACATGACCGTCGAGGCGATCAACGCGCTTAGCGGCGCGGATGTCGTGCTGGTACTCGACAAAGGTGCGCGCAAGGCTGACCTCACGCAACTGCGCAAGGACATCGTGGAGCGTTTTGCGGGATCGAAGGATCCGCGGTGGGTCGAGGCGCCGAGCCCCGTACGCGATGCCGACAATGCGTCATACAAGTCGGGCGTCGCGGATTGGCACGCGGCGAAGGGCGAAGCGTTCGCCGCGCTGATCCGCGAGGCGGTGGGCGATGGGGAGACAGCGGCCATTCTCGTTTGGGGCGATCCATCGCTCTACGACAGCACGCTGCGAATCGTGGAGCAGCTTGCGCGCGGCGGCGTCGTTCCCGAATACGAGGTCATTCCAGGCATCAGCAGCCTCCATGCGCTGACGGCACGGCATCGCATTCCGCTCAATCCGATCGGAGAGCCGGTGCTGATCACCACGGGGCGCAGGCTTGCTGAAAGAATGCCCGAGGGCGTCGACACGATCGCCGTACTGCTCGATGGCGGCGCGGGTCTAGATGCGCTCGCGGGGCACGACATGGAGATCTTCTGGGGCGCCTATCTCGGTACGCCCGATGAAATCCTGATCGCAGGCCATGTGCGCGACGTGCTCGATGACATCCGCCAGGTCCGCGCCGCGCGGCGCGCGGAAAAGGGCTGGATCATGGACACGTATCTTCTGCGCCGCTGCGCGAAGTGAGCCGGGGCTCCGGCGGCTCCCGCTAGCTCCCAGTGCTGGCGCGCACGTACCGCCATAGCTCGTCGCGCACCGCGTCGTGGGTATGGTCTGCGCTCCCGTCGAGGTCGTAGAAATCGAAGCGCGTGTTCCTCTCGAGGCTCGGCAGCAGGCTCGGCAGCGATCTTTCAAAGAATACCCGGGTGCCGTCGCCGCTGCGCTTCGTCTCCTCCCTATCGCGCCCATGGGTCACCACGACGGTGAGATGGCGAACGTGGGTGAGCAGGGGGATGATGTCGTTGCCGGCGAAGCGGAAGGCGACATGGGGCCGGAACACGCGCTCGAAGTAGCCCTTCAGCAGCGCAGGCATGTCGAACATCCACAGCGGCAAGACGTAGTAGAGGTCCGTCGCCTCCTTGAGATGTGCGGCGAGCCCGGCAATGTCGGCCGGAACGGCGTCGCCGTAATACTGCTGCAGCTCTGCGCGCGAGAGCACCGGATCAAAATCCGTGGCGACGAGATCGTCGATGATGACCGTCCGCCCGCCGGACCGCAGCAGCTCGGCGATGCGCCGTGTGATCTCGGCGCAGCGGCTCGCCGGTGAGGGGTGGCAGGTCACGATGAGGGAGGTTCGCGGCGGCGGCATTCGGGAAATCTCTCGGAGCTCTGTTGCCGGAGTAAACCTCTATGAAAATCGCTCGAAATCAATGACCTGTGCAGAGGTTGGTAGAAGGCCGGAAGGGCAACCGGGCCGGAACCATCCCGCGCTGGGCGGTTGCGGCGGCCGCGCGCGAAATGGTGGGCCCGCCAGGATTCGAACCTGGAACCAGACGGTTATGAGCCGCCAGCTCTAACCATTGAGCTACGGGCCCGGCACGCGCCATCCGGGGGCGGCGCGAGGCGAAGCGCCCCTCATAGCAGACTTGCGGGCGCTGCCGAAAGCCACACTTGTCGCCGCCGGTGCCCAGGCCGCGGCGGGCTCCGGCCGTAACGGTGCGTCCGGGCCATGCCCCGCAGGACATGCAACCTCCGCCATCCGCAATTCGCCACCGGTAACATCGCCACCCCGCACGATATCCACCCGCACCATGGCGCTACGCCGGCAGGCACCTCCGGGCCGCTCCCGCATTCCCTGTTGGCATCTTCGCGAACCGGCGGATGCGGACGGGCGAATCGGAAACGCTGGCCCATCGCTCATCCAATCGGAGATGTTCATGCGCTGCCCTGCCCGCATCGTTACCATCGCATCGTGCCTGCTCCTCACGGCCGGTGCCGCCAGCGCCGATGGATATCCGCCCTCCGCCGGATCCGAGCCCGCACTGCTCCAGGTCACCAAATGGACCGGCTTCTACGCCAACGCGGGCGTAGGTTACGGCCTGTGGAGCGCCGGAACGACGACCGATGCGCCCGGTCGCTGTGTATCGTGTGCGACGACCGATCACTCGGGCAAAGGCTGGCTGGGCGTGGCCGGCCTCGGCTACGACCGCCAGCTCAGCGACCGGTTCGTGGCGGGATTGCTGTTCAACTACAGCTTCGCCGACATGCGGGGCCGTGTGAACGATGCCGTCTTCACGACCGCGAGCACCAGCAACGATTCCACCTGGTTCCTCGGCGCGCGGGTTGGCTGGCTGATGACCCCGGACGTCCTCAACTATTGGAGCGTCGGCTATACGCAGGCGCATTTCTCCGGTGCAAACCTGCACAACGCCTACACGGGCGCAGTGCTGCCGGGCGCACGGCTGCAGAGCTACAATGCCGGCGGCTGGTTCGTCGGTGGCGGGTTCGAGGTCGCGATGCGCGATGGATGGTTCTGGCGCAGCGAAGTGCGCTATGCCGATTACAGGAACGACGCCAGGGCAGAGACGGGCATCAGTCCGGTATTCCAGCTCAACTTCGATCCGGTGGTCGGAACGGCGACCAACGAGATCGTCTACCGATTCGACTGGGGCCGCTGAAGCTCACTCCGCCGCTGCCGGTCCGTGAGTGGGCGTTTCGAGACCGGGCCATTCCGGTTGTTCTGCCGATGTTCAACGGCCGGACGGATGCGAAGCCGGCAGCGCGGCGCCGCGCTGCGGCAGGTGGGCGCATGTGCACATTTGCATAACGTCATTCCGCCGGAATCCGGTTGACCATTGAACCGCTGTCTGGTCGGCTACGATTCCATGGGTGAGGCGCGAGTCTGCCGGTGGAGCGGCCTCGTCACACCGAGAATCAAGCAATCTCGAGGCTCTACGCAGGTATGCTGGACGCGGCGTCCTTCTGCGGCGCTGGAGCTGTGTTCGGAACATGGCGGTGCGGCTGAAATTTGGGCAACAGGGAGAAGGTGATCGCTGAGAGATGATGTCAAATGAGTCGCTGCTCCTCCTCGCTCTCGCGATTCCGTTCCTAGGCAGCCTCGTCGCCGCCTTGCTTCCGACCAATGCCCGCAACCTCGAGGCGTGGCTGGCGGGCGCTATAGCGCTGACCGAGGTCGGCATCCTCAGCCTGTTCTATACGTCGGTCGCGGAAGGCGGTGTCGTCCGCACCGAATGGGCATGGCTGCCGGAAGCTGGGCTCTCCTTCATCCTGCGGCTGGATGGCTTTGCCTGGGTCTTCGCGCTGCTCGTGTCGGGCATCGGCGGCCTCGTCTTCCTCTATGCGCGGTATTACATGTCGCCGGAGGATCCGGTCCCGCGTTTCTTCTCGTTTCTGCTGGCCTTCATGGGCTGCATGCTCGGCATCGTATTGTCGGGCAACCTGATCCAGATGGTGTTCTTCTGGGAGATGACGAGCTTCTTCTCGTTTCTCCTCATCGCCTACTGGCAGCATGATTCCGCCGCCCGCGCCGGCGCGCGTCTCGCCCTGATGGTGACGGCGGCCGGCGGGCTCTGCCTCTTCGGCGGTGTGATCGTGCTCGGCTATATCGTCGGCAGCTACGATCTCGACCGCGTGCTCGCCTCGGGGATCACGGTGCGCGCAAGCCCGCTGTACCTGCCCGCGCTCATCCTCATCCTGCTCGGTGCGTTCACGAAGAGCGCGCAGTTTCCGTTTCAGTTCTGGCTGCCGCGCGCCATGGCGGCGCCGACGCCCGTGTCCGCCTATCTGCACTCGGCTACCATGGTGAAGGCGGGAATATTTCTGCTCGTCCGCCTCTGGCCTGTGCTGTCCGGCACCGAGTCCTGGCTCTGGATCGTCGGCACCACGGGGCTCATCACGTTCGTTCTGGGGGCCTTCCTTGCCATGTTCCAGAACGACCTTAAGGGCGTGCTCGCCTATTCGACCATCAGCCACCTGGGTCTTACGACGCTGCTGCTGGGCATGGATTCGCCGCTGGCAACGGTGGCCGCCATCTTCCACCTGATGAACCATGCGACGTTCAAAGCCTCGCTGTTCATGGCCGCGGGCATCATCGACCACGAGACGGGCACCCGCGACATCCGCAAGCTGAGCGGGCTCTACCACTTCATGCCGGTGACGGCGACGCTGGCCATGGTGGCCGCCGCCGCGATGGCGGGCGTGCCGCTGCTCAACGGCTTCCTCTCGAAGGAAATGTTCTTCGCCGAGACGATCGAGACGCACGACGGCTCGTTCCTCGATACGCTGTTGCCGTACTTCGCCACTGTCGCGGCGGCATTCAGCGTCGCCTACTCGCTACGCTTCATCCGCGAAGTCTTCTTCGGACCGCCGCCGGCCGGCCTGCCGCGCACGCCCGAGGAGCCGCCCCACTGGATGCGGCTTCCCATCGAGATTCTCGTTGTCGTCTGCCTCGTGGTCGGCATCGCGCCAAGTCTCACGATCGGGCCGTTCCTCGACGTGGCGGTGGCTTCCGTTCTCGGGGCAAGTGCGCCGAAGTTCAATCTCGCGGTCTGGCATGGCTTCACGCTGCCGTTCCTCATGAGCGTCGTGGCGCTGGCGGGCGGTGTCGGGGTCTACGCGCTTTTGAAGCGGTTCGGCCTCAACAGTCTGAAGCTGTCCTGGTTCAGCCGCAGCGAGCAGGGGCCTTCCGACGTCATCGGTGTCGCGGCGCGGGCGCTGATGCGCATCATCGGCACCCGGCAGCTCCAGCCGCAGTTGCGCACGCTGGTCTGCGTCGCGTTCGTCGCCGGATTGCTGCCGCTGATCGGAGAAGCGCTGATGCCGGCCAATCCCCGGCTGACGCCCATCGACGTCGCGTTCGCGCTGGTGTGGGTCATTGGCACGGTGTGCGCGCTCGCAACCGCCTACCAGGCGAAATTCCACCGCCTCGCCGCGCTCATATTCATGAGCGGCGCCGGTCTCGCCACCTGCATCACTTTCATCTACCTCTCGGCTCCGGATCTTGCGTTGACGCAGCTCCTCGTCGAGATCGTGACGACGGTCTTGATCCTGCTGGGGCTGCGCTGGCTGCCGAAGCGGGACGAGGGGCTGCTGAAGACGGATTCCTCGATGCTGATGCGGCGGTATGTCGATCTCTCCATCGCGATCATCGTCGGAGCCGGGCTCGCGTTCGTCGCCTTCGCCGTGATGACGCGCGAGCATCCCGAAACCACCATCGCCCAATACTTCCTCAGCCGCGCCTACACCGACGGCGGCGGTCACAACGTCGTCAACGTCATCCTCGTCGACTTCCGCGGCTTCGACACCCTGGGCGAGATCACGGTGCTCTGCATCGTCGCGCTGTCGGTCTTTGCCCTGTTGCGCCGGTTCCGTCCGGCCCCGGAAAGCATCGGGGCACCGGAACAGAAGCGCATCCAGGAAGCATTCGACGTCGAGCACCCGGACCGGCGCCCCGGGGAGACCATCGCCGATTACCTGCGCATTCCGTCGGTCATCATGCGCTTGCTGTTCCCGGTGATCGGCACGCTCGGCATCTATCTGTTCCTGCGCGGTCACGACTTCCCCGGCGGCGGTTTCGTCGCCGGACTGACGCTCGCAGTCGCCATCATCCTGCAATACATGGGCGGCGGCGCGGTCTGGGTCGAGGACCGCATCCGCGTGTTCCCGCTGCGTTGGATGGCGGTCGGATTCGGCTTCGCGCTCGCTGCCGGCACCGGCGCGTGGCTGCTCGGCTATCCCTTCCTCACCTCGATGATGATCGACCTGCACGTGCCGCTGATCGGAGACGTGCATCTCTCGAGCGTGATGGTGTTCGACCTCGGCGTGCTCGCCATCGTGCTGGGGGCCACGGTGCTGGTGCTCATCGCCCTGGCGCACCAATCCATTCGCACCCATCGCAAGCCGAAGCCGGCGGTTCTGGAAGAGGCCGCGTAATGGAAATCATCCTCGCCCTCAGCATCGGCGCGCTGACGAGCTCCGGCGTGTGGCTCATCCTTCGCTCGCGCACCTACCAGGTCTTGATCGGCCTATCGCTGCTGTCCTACGCGGTGAACCTCTTCATCTTCTCGATGGGGCGGCTGCGCACGGCGGCGCCTCCAATCCTGAAGGACGGCTTGCCGGAGACGCTCGCCAACCACACCGATCCCGTCCCGCAGGCGCTGGTGCTGACGGCGATCGTGATCACCTTCGCCATGACGGCACTGTTTCTGGTGGTCTTGCTCGCCGCCCGCGGCCTTGCGCGCAATGACCACGTCGATGGGCGGGAGTTCTGATCGTGAACGAACTCATCAATCATCTCGCCATCGCGCCGATCCTGCTGCCGCTCGCAACGGCCGCGCTGATGGTTGCGCTCGGGGAGCGGCGGCGCAACATCAAGGCGACGATCGCCGTCATCTCGACGCTCGTCACGATCATCTTCGCGGTGACGCTGCTCAACTTCGCAAATTCGCAGCCGCCGGGCTCGGCGGAATCGATCAGCGTCTATCTGCTGGCGAACTGGCCGGCGCCGTTCGGCATCGTGCTTGTGGTGGACCGGCTGTCGGCGTTGATGCTGACGCTGGCGGGTGTCGTCACCTTCGCCGGGCTTCTGTTCTCCATTGCGCGCTGGCACCGGGTCGGCCTGCACTTCCATGCGCTGCTGCAGTTCCTGCTGGCGGGTCTCAACGGCGCATTCCTCACGGGGGACCTCTTCAACCTGTTCGTGTTCTTCGAGGTGCTGCTGGCCGCGTCCTACGGACTGGTGCTGCACGGCTCGGGGACGCCGCGCGTCAAGGCGGGCCTGCATTACATCGCCGTCAATCTCGTCGCCTCGACGCTGTTCCTGATCGGCGCCAGCCTCATCTATGGCGCGGCCGGCACGCTCAACATGGCGGATATCGCCGCGCGCGTGCCCGGTCTCGGCGACAGCGAGCGGATGCTGCTGGAGGCGGGCGCGGCGATCCTCGGCGTCGCATTCCTCGTCAAGGCCGGCATGTGGCCGCTGTGTTTCTGGCTGCCCGGCGCGTATGCCGCGGCGGTGCCTCCGGTGGCGGCCGTGTTCTCGATCATGACCAAGGTCGGCGTCTACGTGATCCTGCGCCTGTGGCCCATGGTGTTCGGGATCGAGGCAGGGGAATCGGCGTATTTCGGCGGCAGCTGGCTGCTGGCCGGCGGGCTCGTCACGGTCGCGTTCGGCGCGATCGGTCTGCTCGCGGCGCAGGATCTGCCGCGTCTCGCCTCGTTCAACCTGCTCGTCTCCTCCGGAACGCTGCTGGCGGCCATCGCGGTCGGCAGCGTGGGCGTGACGGGCGGGGCGCTCTTCTATCTCGTTAGCTCCACGCTCGCGGTGTGCGCATTCTTCCTGCTCATCGATCTGATCGAGCGGGGCCGCATTCCGGGCGCTGACGTGCTGGCGGTGACGGTCGAGGCGCTGGGCGATGAGGAGGAGGACGAGAAGGACGGCGCCGACCCGGTCGGTATCGCGATCCCCGCGACGATGGCCATTCTCGGCATCGGCTTTGCCGCGTGCGCGCTGCTGCTCGCCGGCCTGCCGCCGCTCACCGGCTTCGTCGCCAAGTTCCTGATGATGAACGCGCTGTTCCCGACCGATGCCGGGGCGGCCGGCACGACGATCGGCCCGTTGAGCTGGACGCTGCTCGCCATGCTGCTGCTTTCGGGGTTCGCCGTCCTGATCGCGATGATGCGCGCCGGCATTCGCGTGTTCTGGGTGCCGCTCGAAAGCACGGTGCCGACGGTGCGCTTCCTCGAGGTGGTGCCCATCGTGGCGTTGCTGCTCATCTCCGCGACGCTCACGGTGCAGGCGGGGCCGGTCTCGCGCTACATGCATGCGACGGCTGAAAGCCTGCACGCGCCGGAGGCCTATGTGCGCGGCGTGCTCTCGACGAAGCGGGTGAAGCCGCAGGGGCAGGCGACGGAGCCGGCGCCCGCGAAGCCCGATGGTAACGGGGCAGCGCCGGACAAGGGGGTGCAGCCATGACGCGGGTGATGCCCTATCCGTTGCTGTCGGCGTTCCTGCTTCTGATGTGGCTGTTGCTGAACCAGTCGCTGTCGCCGGGGAACATCGTGCTCGGCATCGTCGTCGGCATCGCCGGCGGCCTCGCGATCTCGCCGCTCGACATGCCGTCGGGGCGCGTGCGCAATCCGTGGGCGCTGTTCAAGCTCGCGTACATCGTGCTGATCGACATCATCCGCTCGAACGTCGCGGTGGTGGGCATCGTGCTCTCTCCGAACCCGAAGGCGCAGTCGGGCTTCCTGACGGTGGAGCTGACGCTCCGCAACGAGTATGCGCTGGCGATCCTCGCCTGCATCGTGACGTCCACGCCCGGCACGGTGTGGGTCAACTTCGACAGCGCGAAAGGCACGCTGCTGCTTCACGTCCTCGACCTCATCGACGAGGACGCCTGGACCGACCTCATCAAAAATCGCTACGAACGGCTGTTGCTGGAGATCTTCGAATGAGTGCCCAGGAGATTCTCATGTGGTCCGTCGCCATCGCCGAGATCACCGTGGTCATAGCGATGGCATGCGCCGCGTTCCGGATGCTGCGGGGGCCGCGTGCGCAGGACCGCGTGCTCGCGCTCGACGCCTTCTATGTGTCGAGCATGATCCTCATCATCATTTACGGCATCGAGACCAAAAACACCGGATACTTCGAGGCCGCGCTGGTGATCGCGCTGCTCGGCTTCGTGTCGACGGCGGCGCTGGCGAAGTTTCTCATGCGCGGGGAGCCGATCGAATGATGGCCGTTCCCGAAGAGCTGCCCGCCTGGGCCGCGATTCTCACCTCCATCCTCGTCTTGACGGGGGCCGCGCTGACGCTCATCGGCACGATCGGTCTTCTGCGCCTGAAGAATTTCTATGCGCGCGTGCATCCGCCGACGCTCGGTACGACGCTCGGCATCGGCTGCGTACTGCTGGCGTCGATGCTCTATTTCTCGGTGCTTGAATCACGGCCCGCCGTGCACGAGGTGCTGATCGCGATCTTCGTCACCATCACGACGCCCATCACGCTGATGCTGCTGGTGAGCGCGGCGCTGCGCCGCGACTGGATGATCGGCGACCCGGACGTGCCGCTGCCGCCGGATTTGCCTCCGCCGCCCGTGCTGACGGAGAAGGAAAGCGCATAGGGCATCGCGTCGGTCGGATCCCGCGGCGCAGCGCGCACTCGCCTCTTTCGCGTTGCGGACACGTGGCCTGGGCTCAGTGTCGAAGCTCCGCCGCTGGCCGAGCGCTTAATCCCTGTTCTTTTCCTGCGCGCGCCGCAGCGCTGCGGCAAGAGCGCTCTCGCCCGACGCAGCGGATGACTGACTTGCCTGACGCGGGATGGGTGCGCCGCCCCGCGATCCCGGCGGCGCCGACACGGTGCGTTCGCCCGCGCTACGGTCGATGGCACCCGACTTCATCGTCAGCGCGATGCGCTTGCGGCCGACGTCGACATCCTTCACGCGCACTTTCACCACGTCCCCCGCCTTCACCACCTCGTGGGGATCTTTGACGAACCGGTCCGCCAGCTCGGAAATGTGCACGAGCCCATCCTGGTGCACACCGATATCGACGAATGCGCCGAACGCCGCCACGTTGGTGACGACGCCTTCGAGCAGCATCCCGGGCTTCAGGTCGGAGATGGTCTCGACGCCCTCCTGGAAGGTGGCCGTCTTGAATTCAGGCCGCGGGTCGCGGCCGGGCTTCTCCAGCTCCGATAGAATGTCGGTGATGGTCGGGACGCCGAAGGCTTCGTCGGCGAACTGCGCCGGCTTCAGCGACCGCAGGAATGCATGGTCGCCGATCATCGATCTGAGCGGGCGCTTCGTCGCCTCGGCGATCTTCTCGACGACGATGTAGGCCTCGGGGTGAACGGCCGAGGCATCGAGCGGGTTCTTGCCGTCCATGATGCGCAGGAAGCCCGCCGCCTGCTCGAACGCTTTCGCGCCGAGGCGCGGCACCTTCTTCAGCGCCGTGCGCGTCTTGAAGGCGCCGTTCTCGTCGCGGAAGGCGACGATGTTGGAGGCGAGCGCGCGGTTGAGCCCGGAGACACGCGCCAGGAGCGGCGCCGAAGCCGTGTTGACGTCGACGCCGACGGAGTTGACGCAATCTTCCACAACCGCATCCAGCGACCGCGCGAGCCCGCCCTGGTCGACGTCGTGCTGATACTGGCCGACGCCGATGGCCTTCGGCTCGATCTTGACCAGCTCGGCCAGCGGGTCCTGCAGGCGCCGCGCGATCGACACCGCGCCGCGCAGGCTGACATCGAGATCGGGAAACTCGTTGGCGGCCAGCTCGGACGCGGAATAGACCGAGGCGCCCGCTTCCGAAACGAGGGCCTTCGTGAGCTTCAGGTCCGGCATTTTCGCCATCAGCTCGGAGACGAGCTTGTCCGTCTCGCGGCTGCCGGTTCCGTTGCCGATGCTGACGATCTCCACCGCGTGCTTCTTGCAAAGCACTGCAAGGGTTGCGAGCGATCCCTGCCAGTCGCGGCGCGGCTCGTGCGGATAGATGGTCGTCGTGTCGACGACCTTGCCGGTGCGATCGACAACGGCAACCTTTACGCCCGTGCGGATGCCCGGATCGAGCCCCATGGTCGTGCGCGGCCCGGCGGGCGCGGCCAGCAGCAGATCCTTCAGGTTGCGCGAGAAGACGCCGATGGCTTCCGCGTCGGCGCGCTCCTTCAAGCGTACCAGCAGGCTCGAACGCGTGGTGCCGGAAAGCTTGTCAGCCCATGCGTGGCGCACCGTTTCTCCGAGCCACTTATCCGCCGGGCGGCCGCGATCGGCGATGCCGAATGCGGTCCTGATGCGGCCCTCGGCCGGGTGGGGCTTGCCGGCCTCGTGGGCGACGTCGAGATCGAGCTGCAACACCCCTTCGTTGAGGCCGCGCAGCATGGCGAGCGCGCGGTGCGAGGGAATATCCCTGATGCGCTGGCCGAACTCGAAATAGTCGGAGAACTTCTCGCCGTCTTCCTTCTTGCCCTTGCGCACCGCCGACCTCAGCTCGCCGTCGCTCCACAGCCACTCGCGCAGGCCTCCCACCACGGCGGGCGTTTCGGCGATGCGCTCGACAAGGATATGGCGCGCGCCTTCGAGGGCGGCCGCCGCATCGCCGATGCCCTTTTCCGCATCGATGAATTTTGCAGCTTCCGCTGCGGGGTCGAGATTGGGATTGTTCAGCAGCGCTTCGCTCAGCGGCTCGAGCCCGGCCTCGCGCGCGATCTGGGCCTTGGTGCGTCGCTTCGGCTTGAAGGGGGCATAGATGTCCTCCAGCTCGATCTTGGTGGCGGCGCCGTCGATGCTGCGCGCCAGCTCCGGCGTGAGTTTGCCGAGCCCTTCGATGGTCTTGAGGACGCTTGCGCGGCGATCCTCCAACTCGCGCAGATAGCCGAGCCGCTCCTCGAGCTTGCGCAACTGCGTATCGTCGAGCCCGCCGGTCTTCTCCTTGCGGTAACGCGCGATGAAGGGAACCGTCGCGCCCTCGTCGAGCAGCTCCACCGCCGCCGTCACCTGGCGCGCGGCGACGCCCAATTCCGTTGCGATGCGATTGTTGATCTTTTCCATCTTGCGCTCCCTCGCGAGAGGGCCTCATGCAACGCTTGGCACGGAACGGTCAAGACCGCGGATCGCTTGCTTTGGGGGCAGTGGTCGCGGCCGCGGATTCCCGGCGTTCTCCCGGGGCAAACGGTACTGTGGACGGGTCGAACGGACCCTATGCTGTATTGGATCGGCCACAGCCGCGGCCCCATGGGAGGCGTGAGTATAGCAGCTTCCTGTTGGCTTTCCCTCCGGCGCGCCGGTTGCGCGACAGCCCCCGTTCCCCGATACAGCCGCTATGAAATTCGCCACTCCGCTTCCCATCGACGCCGTCCTGGGCGAGCTGCGCGCTGCGCTTGCCGCGCATTCCGCTGCTGTGCTCGTGGCGCCGCCCGGAGCCGGCAAGACCACGCGCGTGCCGCTGGCGCTGATGGACGAGGGCTGGCTCGTCGGGGCCAAGATACTGGTGCTGGAGCCGCGCCGCATCGCCGCGCGCGCCGCGGCCGAGCGCATGGCCCATACTCTGGGTGAGACCGTTGGCGGGCACATCGGCTTGCGCACGCGCATGCTCACGAAGGTTGGTGCGAAAACCCGCGTCGAGGTCGTCACCGAGGGCATCTTCACCCGCATGATCCTCGATGACCCCGAGCTCTCCGGCATCGGCGCGGTTCTTTTCGACGAGTTCCACGAGCGTTCGCTCGACGCCGATCTCGGGCTCGCATTGGCGCTCGATTGCCAGCGCGGGCTGCGGGACGATCTGCGCATTCTGCCGATGTCGGCAACGCTCGATGGCGCGCGCGTCGCGCAGCTTCTCGGTGACGCTCCCGTCATTGCCTCGGAGGGTCGCGCCTATCCGGTCGAGACACGCTATCTCGGACGCGATGCTGTTCTGCGCATCGAAGACCAGATCACCGAGGCGGTGCTGCGGGCTCTGCGTGAAGAAAAAGGGTCGATCCTGGCGTTCCTGCCGGGCCAGGGCGAAATCCGGCGTGTCGAAGAGCGGCTGCGCGAGCGGGTCCGCGATCCCGCCGTGGTGCTCGCGCCGCTCTATGGCGCCATGGATGTGAAGGCTCAGGACCTGGCGCTCGAGCCGGCACCGGCTGGAACGCGCAAGGTCGTGCTCGCCACGTCGATCGCCGAGACATCGATCACCATCGAAGGCGTGCGCGTGGTCATCGACAGCGGCTTGGCGCGGGTGCCGCGCTTCGAGCCCGACGTCGGCGTCACGCGGCTGGAAACCGTGCGCGTATCGCGCGCCGGCGCCGATCAGCGGCGTGGACGCGCCGGGCGCACGGAGGCGGGCGTCTGCTACCGCCTGTGGGACGAGCCGCAGACGCAAAGCCTGCCGGCGTTCGCGGAGCCGGAAATCCGCTCCGCGGACCTTGCGCCGCTTCTGCTCGATTGCGCCGAGTGGGGCGCGCACGATCCTCGCGCGTTGTCGTGGATCGATGCGCCGTCTGCCGCTGCAATCGCTGCCGCGCGGGAGGAGTTGGCCGAGCTCGAGGCGCTCGATGCCGATGGGCGCATCACGGTAGCTGGAAAGGCCCTGCGGTCGCTGCCGCTGCCGCCGCGGCTTGCGCGCATGGTGATTGCCGCCGCAGCCTTCGGACAGGCGCAGGCAGCCGCAGAGATCGCCGCCGTCATGGTCGAGCGCGGAATGGGGGGCAGTGACATCGACATCGCCCACCGGATCGAGAATTTCCGTCGCGACCGTTCGCGCCGTGCCGGGGATATGCGCAAGCTTGCATCCGGTTGGGCGCGGATGGCCAGTGAAGCGCGTGGAAAGGCTTCGCGCGCTGGGGGTGATGATGACGATCGCTCCGTCGCGCAGCTGCTCGCGCTCGCCTATCCGGGGCGCATCGCCAAGGCGCGGGGCGCGCCCGGCCAATTTCTCCTTGCGAACGGGCGCGGCGCCAATCTTGATTCCACGCATGCGCTCGCGCGGGCGCCGTATCTCGTCGTGGCGGAGATGTCCGGTGCGGCGGCGTCGACGCGCATTCTCCTTGCAGCGGCTATGGCCGACGAGGCGGCCGTGCTTGTGGTCGCGGGGGAGCGCATCCGTGAACGGGACGAGATCGAGTTCGATGCCCACGCCGCCGCCCTGAGGGCGCGCCGGGTCCGGAGGCTCGATGCCATCGTACTTTCCAGCGAGCCGCGCGCGGTCTCGGCCGATAGCGAGACGGCGCGCCTTCTCGCGGAAGGGATCGCGAGGCTCGGCATCGCGCGGTTGCCATGGAGCAAGGCGCAGATGCAACTACGCGACCGCGTCGGATTTCTGAGCGCCGCGGGTGGAAGCGATTGGCCGGATCTCTCTGATGCCGCATTGGGTGCAACCGTCGCCGACTGGCTCGCCCCGTTCCTCGCCGGCAAGACGAAGCTCGCCGATATCGGAGCGGACGATCTCGGCGCCGCCATCGATGTGCTGCTGCCCTGGAATCTGAAGCGGCGGCTGGATGAGGAGGCGCCGACGCACTTCGAAGCGCCGACGGGCAACCGCCACGCCATCGACTATGAGACCGCGGGGGCGCCTGCGCTGCACATCCGCGTGCAGGAGCTGTTCGGCCTAAGGCAGCACCCGTCGATTGCCAACGGCAAGCTCCCGCTCACCCTGCACCTGCTTTCGCCCGCCCATCGGCCGATCCAAATCACGCGTGACCTGCCGGGGTTCTGGAAGGGTTCATGGACTGCGGTTAAAGCTGAAATGAAGGGGCGCTATCCCCGCCATCCGTGGCCGGACGATCCGGCGGCGGCGGCGCCCACGGCGCGCGCCAAACCGCGCGGCAGCTAGCGCGGATAAGCAACCCGATATCTGCGCGAAGCGATGAGGCGCCGATGCAACTGGCCGGCCTTGTCCCCGCGGCGCGTCGCGGACCCGCCGGGCCACCACTCCTTAATCCTTCCAGGCGATTCTTGTAGACGGGCCGCCGGGGACCTTCCGGCGTCACGCCCCAAGGGGCATCCGCCATACGGTTGCCGATATGCGGACCCAACTGGGACGCGCGTTCGCCACGTGGTGGACAATGCGGCTACGTTGGGGCGCAGGCCGCTGCGATGGCTGGAAAATTCGGTTCCTTCAACCGGGTTCTTGCCACTTTCTGATACGATGAAGGGGCTCCTAACGGAGCGGGCAAGGGGTAGCGATGTTGCGTTTGGTCACTGTGATCGGAGTGCTTGGCGGCGTGGGTGCCGCGATGGCCGCACCGGTACGAATGACCAGTGAGGATATCAAGCGTGCCATGCCCGGCGCGCTGCTCGAGATCGACACGCCGCTCCGCATCACCATTCCCGTCAAGGTCGGCACCGATGGGCTCATGTCCGCGGAAGCGGGTGCGCTGGGGTTGACGCTCGGCGCCACCAAGGATCGCGGCCGCTGGTGGACCGAGAACGACAAGCTCTGCATGAAATGGTTCCGCTGGTTCGATGCGAAGCCGCGCTGCATGGTTCTGCACCGCGACGGCAATCGCGTGCAGTGGGCCGAAGCGAGCGGTGAGAGCGGCACTGCGACCATCACGGAGGCTCAGAGGCCTGAAGCGAAACCGGTCGTTGCGGCGGTCAAGCCGAAAGCTGCGCCCGCGCCGGTACGTGCGCCCGAGCCTGAGGTTGCGCTCGTCGACAAGAGCGTTGACGATACGCCCGCACGCAGCGTGGGTGCCGAAAGAGATTTCGCTCCCGACGCGCCGACGGTCATCTTCAATCGCCCGGTCGAAACGGAGGTGGCACAGGCCGATTATGAGCCGGCGAAGCCGGAAACGGAAACACCGTCTCGATTCTCGACGGCGGCTCTAGGAAAGCTGCTCGCCGCGGCGACCGCGCCGAAGAAGCCGGAGCCCTCGCGTCTCGGAATGGGTGCGGAAATCGATAGTGGAGACGACGGCGTCGCATGGGATGATGCGACGGTGGTCGCTCCGTACATCGTCAAGACGCCGCCCGCTCAGCGCGCCAAAGAAGCGGCGCCAGCCCGCAAACCGGCGCATGCCAAGCAAGCCCACACGAAGGAGCAACGTACGGCATCGGTGAACCATACGCCGCCGGCACAGGCTACGGCGCGCAAGGTAGCCGTGCGCCAGGCTCCGGTAGCCGCGGCGCAGCCCGCGCGGCCGTCGTTCCGGGTTTACGGTGTCGAGTACGGCGATCACCTCAACGTACGCAGCGGTCCGTCGGAATATCACACGCCGGTGGGTGCAATTTCCAGGGAAGGACGCGGCGTGCAGATCGTCGGCGAATGCCGCGATTTGTGGTGCCCCATCCGCTATGGGCAGCTGAGCGGCTGGGTCAACCGCTATTACCTCGCCGAAGAGGGGACCACCCAGCGCGCTTCTGTTCGCCGCTGAGGCTGCCCGCGCAATTTTGGTACGGTCACCGTCCCGTTTTCGACGCAGATTCTTCAGTCGAGACTGCCATGGGCGCGCGGGTCTCTCGCGCTTCCAAAGATTCACGGGAGCCTCGTCGGTTTCCTTCATCCTTTCCTAAGCATGCCTTTACGTTTCGCGCGCAATTGCGCTCGAAGACAACCTTTACTGAAGCCTCCCGCGGCTTCAATAAATCACGTTAGATCAGCATCTTGTGTTGCGCGCTCACGGTGGTGGCGGCACCGGCGCGGTTAACGCGCGTATTCAAATTATCAACACTTGGGCGCCCACTTTCCGGGCCGTGAGGGTGGCGTGGCGCATCGGTTTCGAAGGTGCGCATCCAACGCCGGAGTGCTGGTCCGACTTATGCATCATCCATCTGTGCGCGCAGAAGTGTCCCGGTCGAAAGCGGCCATGGCAAAGCGCGACGTAACCGGGTCGCTTCGTCATGGCTGAAACCGTCCGTCCCTGCCGGCGCGAGGATGCTCCGAGGCTGGCCGCCATGTTCGCCCGCGTGTTTCGCGGCGGCAAGCAGCCAAACGGTGAAGTGCTCGCGAAGTATTTCGAGGATGTCATCTTTGCGAGTGCCGCGGAGAGTGCCGAGCCGCGCTCGCGCGTCTACATTGACGCTCAAGGCGAGGTGCGCGGCTTCATCGGCGTCTGGCCACGGAGACTGCAGATCCACGGGCGAACGATCGAGGCTGCGGTTGCCGGCTCGCTGATGGTCGATCGCCCTGAAACGCACCCCACCGCGGGAGCACGTCTGCTTCGCTCGTATCTCGCCGGCCCGCAGGACCTCTCCTTCAGCGAGACCGCCAACGATATCTCGCAGCGCATGTGGAAGAAGGTCGGCGGGGAATGCCTTGCCGCCACGAGCCTCGATTGGCTGCGCGTGTTGCGTCCCGCCGGGCTCGCCGTTGCCGCTGCGACGTATGCGTTTCGTCCCGCTGCGCTTCTGCGTCCGCTGGCGTCCGGCTTCGACCGCCTCATCGATGCCCGCGGGCGCAATCCCCTTTCGCTCAACGGCGCCCCGTCCGGCGTGCGCGTTGAAGACGCGACAAGCGCGGAGCTCGCCGAGATCATCCCCGAGCTCAGCCGCAGCTTTGCGGTCTATCCCGATTGGACCTCACCATCGCTCGCGCTTCTGCTCTCCCATGCGGAAGCCAAGGAGCGCTACGGCGAGACCTATCGGCAGGTCGTCTACTCGCATGCGGGACGACCGGTAGGTTGCTACATCTTCTTTGCACGCCGCGGCGAAATCGCACGCGTTCTCCAGGTTCTCGCTTTGCCGGACTACGCGGGCATGACACTCGACAGTCTGTTCCATCAGGCTGCCGCCCTGGGATGCGTCGGCGTGCGCGGCCGCGTCGATGCAGGTGTGCTCGAGGCTCTCATCGCGCGCCGCTGTCTGCTGTTTCACGGTTCAGCCATGGTCGTGCATGCGCGCGACAAGGCACTGCTAGAAGAAGTGCGCAATGCGCCGGCTCTGCTCACCGGGCTTGCCGGTGAATCCTGGACGCGCTTCGTCGGCGGCGAGTTTGCGTAAGGGCGCCACGCGCTCCGGAGTTTGTGCATGTGTGGAATAGCTGGATACTACCGTTTGTCGTTGGCAACCGAGCAACGTGCCGGGCTGCTGGCGCGCATGATCGGTACGCTCAACCACCGCGGACCCGACGGGAGCGGCACATACACGGACGGCGACGCCGGGCTGGCACACGCGCGGCTGAGCATCATCGATGTCGATGGCGGCCGCCAGCCAATGTCGAACGAGGACGGCACCGTCTGGATCAGCTTCAACGGCGAGATCTTCAACTACGTCGAGCTGCGCACCGAGCTGATCGCCCGCGGCCACGTATTCAAGACGACCTCCGACACCGAGGTGATCGTTCATCTCTACGAGGAGCGCGGACCCGATTGCGTCGATGCGCTCAACGGCGACTTCGCATTCGCCATCTGGGATAGCCGCAAGCAGCGGCTCATGCTGGCGCGTGACCGCGCCGGTGTGCGTCCGCTCTACTACGCCATGCGTCAGGGCGGGTTGGCTTTCGCCTCGGAGGTGAAGGCTCTGCTCGCCGTGCCCGGCATCGAAGCTGCGCTCGATCCGATCGCACTCGACCAGATGTTCACTTTCTGGTTCCCGCTCGCGCCTCGCACTCCGTTCAGGGATATCGCGGAGCTGCCGCCAGGCCATGTGCTTGTTGCCACGGGCAAGGGCGTCACGACGCGTCAGTACTGGCGCTTCCAGTATCCGGATGCTGCGGAAGACCGGCCCGTTTCACCGGCTGAGGAGACACGCATCGCCGAAGAGGTGCGCGCGCTGTTGCTCGATGCGGTGAAGATCCGCCTGCGGGCGGATGTGCCGGTCGGTGCATATCTCAGCGGCGGGCTCGATTCTTCGATAACCACGGCGGCGATCCGCACGTTCGTTCCTGACCGCCTTCGCTCGTTCTCGGTCGCGTTTGCCAACGCCGAGTTCGACGAAAGCGCCTACCAGCAGGAGATGGTTGCAGCGCTGGGACTCAACCATTCCGTGACGCTGTGCGAGGACGGCGACATCGCGGCCGTTCTGCCTGAGGTTATCCGTCACACGGAGCGGCCGATCATGCGGACGGCGCCGGCTCCGATGCTGATGCTTTCGCGGCTCGTGCGCGCGCACGGCATCAAGGTGGTCATGACCGGCGAAGGCGCCGATGAGGTGTTCGCCGGTTACGACGTGTTCAAGGAGGCGAAGGTCCGCCGCTTCTGTGCGGCCCAGCCTCAATCGCGGCGCCGATCGCTATTGCTGCGCCGGCTCTATCCCTATCTGCCGCGCCTCAACGCGCAGTCGCAGCGCTATCTCGAAGCGTTCTTCGGCGGACATGGCGACGGCGTCGACGATCCGCTGTATTCGCATCTGCCGCGCTTTCGCACCAGCGCAGGCGCCAAGGGCTTCTTCTCGCGTTCGTTACGCGATGCGATCGGCGGCTACGATGCGCTCGCTGACATGCGCGATCAGCTTCCGGCTGATTTCAAGCGCTGGCACCCGCTTTCACAGGCGCAGTACCTGGAGAGCACGTATCTGCTGCCCGGCTACATCCTCTCTTCGCAGGGTGACCGGGTATCGATGGCGAACGCAGTGGAGGGCCGCTTCCCGTTCCTCGACCACCGGCTGATCGAGCTTGCCGCACGCATTCCCCCGCGCCTCAAGCTGAAGGGGCTGCGCGAGAAGCACATCCTGCGTGAGAGCGTGAAAGACCTGCTGCCGTACGGTATCGCCAAGCGGCCGAAGCAGCCTTACCGCGCGCCGGAAAGCCAGGCGTTCCTGCGCTCCAACGGCGATGCGCGGGTGCTGGAGCACATCTCACGCGCGAACATCGAGGCGGCGGGCTATTTCGATCCGGATTTCGTGGAGCGGCTCGTTGAGAAGTGCACGAAACTGCCGTCGACGGGCTTTCGCGACAACCTCGCATTCGTCGGTGTGCTCTCGACGCAGGTTTGGCACAGCGCCTTTGTCGGTCCGGCCACGGAAAGCCGTGGCACAGGACTTGCTATCTGTTCCGATGCGGTCCGGCCCAGGAATGCCGGCGCAGTACCGGCCCCCCCGGCCACCAATTAACGCTATCAGCGAGCACTTTCATGGCTAACGATCTACAGCGGTCCATCCGCGAATTCGTCGAAATGAGCTTCCTCTTCCGCGAAGGACGCGTCCGCCTTGACGATGACGAGTCTCTCCTAGCTGCGGGCCTCATCGACTCCACCGGCATTCTCGAGCTGGTCGCGTACCTCGAGACGCAGTTCGGCATCCTCGTCGAGGACGACGAGATCGTGCCGGAGAACCTCGATTCCGTGAACCGCATCACAGCTTACGTCGCCGGCAAGCGTGCCGGGGCACAGGTTACGGCCATGGCCGTCTAAGCGGGCCAATCCTCCGTTCGTCTGCTCAAGAGGGGTAGCGCCATGCGCTTCGAGACGTATCTGCGCCAGAGCGCTCAACGCTTTCCGGATAAGACGGCGCTGATCGCCGGGGGGCGCCGGCTGAGCTATAGCCAGCTCGACGACCTTTCCGACGAGCTGGCCCAGGGGCTCGTCGCGCGGGGTATCGAGCGGGGCGACCGGGTCGTCCTGTTTCTGGACAACAGCGTCGAGGCGGTTGTCTCAGTTTTCGCGGTGATGAAGGCCGGCGCGGTGTTCAGCCCCGTCAATCCTTCGACCAAGGCGGACAAACTCGCCTATATCCTGAACAACTGCCGGGCCCGCGCGCTCATCACGCAGCAGAAGATCGTCGAGGTGGCGGCCGAGGCGGCGAGCGCCGCGCCATCGGTGGCGCTGACGGTTGTCGCGGATGGTGAAGCAGCGCCCCGCGCGTGCGGCGCCGTGCACTGGAACGATGTGCTGACAGCGCCGGGTCTTTCTCTCCTGCGCGGTGCGCCCGGCATTGACCTCGATCTGGCGATGCTCATCTACACCTCGGGATCGACCGGATTTCCCAAGGGCGTGATGATGACGCATCAAAACGTCGTCGCCGCTGCCACGTCGATTACGACATATCTCGAAAACACCGCCGACGACATTATCCTGAACTTGCTCCCGGTTGCCTTCGACTACGGCCTCTATCAGGTGCTGATGGCGGTGAAAGTCGGCGCGACGCTGGTGCTCGAGAAGTCGTTCGCGTTTCCGCAGGTGATCCTAAACCGCTGTGCCGAGGAGAAGGTGACGGGCCTGCCGCTCGTGCCGACCATGGCGGCCATCCTCGTCGCGCAGCGCAATCTGGCGCCCGGAGCACTGCCTCACCTGCGATACATCACGAACACCGCCGCCGCGCTTCCGCCGGCACACATCGAAAGGCTGCAGGCGCTGTTTCCGCACGTGGCGCTCTATTCGATGTACGGCCTCACCGAATGCAAGCGCTGCACCTGGCTTCCGCCCGCGGAGCTCAAGAACCGTATCACGTCGGTCGGCGTCGCCATTCCCGGCACCGAAGCGTATGTGGTGGACGAGAACGGCAACCGTGTCGCGCCCGGCGTCGTCGGCGAGCTGGTGATCCGCGGCGGACACGTGATGAAGGGCTATTGGGAGAACGAGGAAGCGACCGCGCGGGCGCTGCGTCCCGGTCCGCATCCCTGGGAGAAGGTGCTGCATACGGGCGATCTGTTCCGCACCGACGCGGAAGGCTTCCTCTACTTCGTCGGGCGCAAGGACGACATCATCAAATCGCGCGGCGAGAAGGTTGCGCCGAAGGAAGTCGAGAACATTATCTACGCGCTGCCCGGCGTTGCGGAGGCCGTGGTGCTCGGCGTGCCCGATCCGATCCTTGGCCATGCCATCAAGGCGGTCATCGCCCTGGCGCCGGGTGCGCAGGTCAGCGAGACGGACGTCGTGCGCCACTGCGCGCGCTTCCTCGAAGATTACATGGTTCCGAAATTTGTAGAGTTCCGCCCGTCGCTGCCGAAGACGGAGTCGGGAAAGATCAGCCGTCGGCTCGTCAGCGAAGGCGAGGCGGGGAGGGGACAACATGCATCGCACTGACAATGTGGCACACATCGAACGGCCGCTTTCCGTGGAAACGCTGCGGCTGGACGCGGCGAGCGCCGTCCGTGCCATCACGCAGGGGATATCGAACCAGGTACTGCGACGGTTACGGCGCCGCGGTGCGGTGATCGGGCTGTCGGGCGGCATCGATTCCAGCGTCACGGCGGCGCTGTGTGCAGCGGCACTCGGCCCCGCAAACGTGATGGCGGTGCTGATGCCGGAGAAGGATTCCGATCCGGAAAGTCTGCGTCTCGGGCGGCTCGTCGCCGAGACCTACGGCATCGGGCACGTGGTGGAAGATATCGCGCCGACACTTGCCGCTGCGGGATGCTATCTCCGGCGCGACGGTGCCATTCGCGAGCTCTTTCCCGACTACGGTCCAGACTGGAGCTGCAAGGTCGTTCTGTCGAACGTGCTGCACGGAAACCGCTACAGTCTCACGCGGCTGGTCGTCGAGACGCCCTCGGGCGAGCGCCGTGAGGCGCGCATGCCCATCGGCGTGTATCAGGCGGTCGTCGCGGCGACGAATATGAAGCAGCGCATCCGCAAGCAGCTCGAATACTACCACGCCGACCGTCTCAACTACGCGGTGGCGGGCACCCCGAACAGGCTGGAGTACGACCAGGGGTTCTTCGTCAAGAACGGTGACGGCGCGGCGGACTTCAAGCCCATCGCGCACCTCTACAAGTCGCAGGTCTATCAGCTCGCCGAGGAATTGGGCGTGCCGGCGGAAATCCGCAGCCGCCCGCCCACGACCGACACGTGGTCGATGGCACAGACGCAGGAGGAGTTCTACTTCGCGCTCCCCTACGAGCAGATGGATCTGTGCCTCTACGGGCTGGAGAACGCCATTTCCGCCGGAGAGGTCGCGCACGCGGCCGGCCTCACCGAGGAGCAGGTTTCGCTCGTCTGGCAGGACATCGAGGCCAAGCGCAAGGCGACGCGCTATCTGCACGAGCCGCCGCTGCTGATCGAGGAAGAGATCGGCAACGTCGCCTAGGCTGAGGGAGAGGTTTCCGCCAGAAGCGCGGCGGCACCGACGAGTGCCGCGTCGTGGCGCACGATGACCGACGTCGGCACGCCCGCGAGATATTCGCGGAAACGGCCTTTGTCCTCGAAGCGTCTGCGGAACGGAGACTGCGCAAAGCGCGGGCCGAGGCGAGGGACGATGCCGCCGGCGATGTAGATCCCGCCGCGCGCACCGATCGTGAGTGCAAGATTGCCGGCGACCGTGCCCAGCATCGCGCAAAACATCGCCACGGCGTCCGCTGCGCAGGCGTCACGTTCGGCCGTCGCGGCATCGGTGATCTGAGCTGCGGTGATGCCCGGCGAGCGCTGCCCTTTCAGCTCACACAATGCTTCGTAGAGATGAACGAGACCGGGACCGGAGAGGACGCGCTCGGCAGAGACGTGGTCGAAACGCCGGCGCAGGATTGCGAGCACCTCGCTCTCCATCTCGTCGGTTGGCGGCATGGTCACGTGGCCGCCTTCGCCGGACAACGGGAGATAGCGTTCCCCGTTCCACACGCAGGCGGCAACGCCAAGCCCCGAGCCAGGACCGATGACACCCTTCGGCGCGCGGCTGAAAGCCGTTCCGCCGCCGACCGGCATCACGTCGCCAGCGGACAGGTGTGGCAGCGCCAGTGCGTTGGCGTGGAAATCGTTCACCACCTCGAGACGGGAAAAGCCGAAACGGCGGCCGAGGGCATCGATCGAAAACGCCCATGGATTGTTCGTGAAGCAGACGCGGTCGCCATCCGGTGTGGTCGCAACGGCGAGCGCCGCGTGCGTCGGTGGCGCGGCATTCGCTTGCGCCAGATAGGCATCGATGGCTTCACCGATGCCGGGATAATCCTCGCAGAGGAAGCTGGCGAAGTGCGCGAGAGCGCCGTCGGCATCGACAAGTGCAAATCGTGCATTGGTGGCGCCGATGTCGCCAACGAGGTGCGCCACGTCCACGTCCTTTCTGCGGGCTGCTGATATCCTCCCGTAGTCTAGCGGACGAATGAAGCGATCCCTAGTCCCCGATGCGCGCAGACGGCTGTGCTCGTATTCGCTAAATCGGATTTCCGCAGGTGTAGAAGCCGCCCGCGGCGCTGATGTATTGCGGTGATTGTCCAGCACGGGGAGTGCCGGAGCCGCATGTGCAATCCGTGTTCGACGAAACCTTATACATGGGCGCAGGCCCCGAGGCGCATTGGTTGACCGCCGATTTGGTCGTCAGCTTCGGAAATACCGGCATGTAAACTTCCGGATCGTCGCGGCGGTTGCGGTCGATGAGCGATTTGTTGCTGTCGTCGCTGAGGTAGATTTTCAGTCCGCCGGTAATGCCGTTGTAGTCGCCGTTGCCGAAGTCTCCGCGCGCGAAAAGCGAGACCGGCACGCCGTGATCCCGCAGGAGATATTCCGCACCCGCCGAGCCGAAACTGGTTTCGTTGATGTAGCGATACCCGCCATAGATCTTGAAGTCGTCGTTGATGTAGTAGGCCACGTCGCCCTGACCGAAGAAGTGCTTGTCGTCGGGCGTCAGTACGATCTGGCTGTTGATCTGCCCGGGAACATCGAGGCTCTCGTATCCGGCAAGTCCCGACAGCGTGAACCGTCCGAGATAGAGCTCCGCTTCACCGGCGAGCCGCCAGACGTCGATGGAATTCCAGGTGTGATAGCTTCCGTATATCCCGAGCAGGTAGCTCGAAGGATCGCGGGTGAAGAGGTGCAGGCCGCCTCCGCCGAGAATGTCGCCATCGACGTTGCCAATGGCGCCGTCCGCCTGCAATCCGAACGCGTGACCGAGAGGGAGCGCGAAGCTTCCGAGGGCAAGTCCCGCCGCCTCGTCGTCATAGGCGCCGCCCTCGATGCTGAGTTTGCCGTTGGGCCCCGACACGGCGGGAAGATCGCCGGCAACGGCGAGCTTCGCGGAAAAAAGGCACAGAACAGCGCACGCCAAAAGCAGGTGCTTCTTCGGCATGGAAATATCTCCGCGCAGGGCACGTTGTTGTTGGGTATGGAGCGAATAAAACGCTTAAAACAATTCCGTCGTTAATCGCGGGATTCGCAAAGCTCCGCAATCACCGTTTGATGTCCGATGATGTGCAGGCTGATTTAGGCCGGCCCAGCAGGACGTGATGCCATGGCGGTAGCCGAAGTAAAAAAGGGCGCATCACTGTGGATGCGCCCTTGGGTGTCGTTAAGCGCGGGATCAGCAACTAGTTGACGCGCGTTACCTCGACGAGGTTGTCGGAAAATGTCGGCGCGCGACCGATGTTCGACCAGGCATCCGACGAGATCGAATTGACCGATCCATCGGAGCGGTTGAGGGAGCGCCAATAGCCGAGTGTGGCAACCACGATGCCGGGATTGACATCGTTGGTTACCCGCGCGACGCCTTCGAAAGCACCACGGTCATTCGCCACGCGCACCGGATCTCCTTCGCGAATGTTGCGCGCCTGCGCATCCGCGGGCGAGATCATGACGAACTGCTCGCCTTGGATGCGGATCTTGTGCGGCTCGTTTGCGTAGCACGAGTTCAGGAACGCATGGCTCTTCGGCGAGATGATGTTGAGCGGATAGCGCTTGGCGAGCTCGGGGTTGGTCTGCGGCGACTCGCGCACCGGCAGGTAGCCCGGCAGCGGGTCGAGCAATGTGCCGTCCTGCTCGCCTTCGTACATCGCGCGGAAGGGCGGGGCCACGAAGTTCCGCGCATCCTTCAGAAGCATCTCGATCTTGCCCGACGGCGTGGGGAAGTTCCCCGCCGCGTGCGGTGCGCGGTCGTCCGCTGTGCCGACGTTGATACGGAAGAAGCCATGCGTCTTGAAATAGTCCATGTCGACGCCGGCCATTTTGGCGTCGTTCCACTGGATGTAGGCGGCGCACAGCTCACTGTCGGTCATTTGGAAGACGGGGTCGTCGAAGCCCATCTCCTTGGCGAGCAGACGCCATATCTCGCTCGTCGACTTGCATTCGCCGGGCGGATCGATCGCCTTCTCGTTATAGGTCAGGTAGAAGTGTCCCCACGACCACATCATGTCTTCCGCTTCGGCGGCCATCGCCGACGGCAGGATGATATCGGCAAATTTTGCCGTGTCGGTGATGAAGTGCTCGGCGACGACGGTGAAGAGATCTTCACGCTTCAGGCCCTCGACGATCTTGTTCGTCTCGGGCGACTGGCTCACCGGGTTGGTGCAGAAGACGAACAGGCTCTTGATCGGCGGGTCGAGCTTCATCTCGCCGTTGAGGGCCTGGCCGAGGCGCAGGTTGTTGACGACACGGGTGCCGGGCTTGATCCAATCGGGGCGTGCTGCCTTCACCCAGTCGACGGGGAACTCCCAAAGCGGAAGCTGCAGAACCCCGCCGCCGACATGACGCCATGAGCCGGCGAGCGCCGGCAGGCAGTAGATTGCGCGGGAGGCCTGAGCGCCGCCGGCCGAACGCTCGATGGCGACGCCGATGCGAATGGCGGAGGGTTGCGCGGTGGCGAACTCGCGCGCGAATTTGACGACGTCCTCGGCCTTCACGCCCGTCACGGATTCCACGTATTCCGGCGTGAACTCCTTGGCGCGGTCCTTCAGCTCGGGGTAGCCGATGGTGTAGTTGTCGACATAGTCCTGATCGACGAGGCCCTGCTCGATCATCGAATTGATGACGCCCATGGCGAGCGCGCCGTCGGTGCCGGGCCGTGGACAGATATGCCAGTCTGCGCCCTTCGCGGTGCGCGAGCGGAAGGCATCGACGACAACAATTTTTGCGCCACGCTTCTGCGCTTCGAGCACGAAGGGCCAGTGATGCAGGTTCGTCGAGATCGAATTGCACGCCCAGATGACGATATACTTCGAGTGCACGAAGCTTTCGGGATCGACGCCGCCGGTGGGGCCGTTGGTCAGCAGCCACGCGGACGAAGAGCCCGATGTGCAGAACGTCTTCTCGTTGACCGTCGACCCGAGACGATTGAAGAACGGGTCGCCGGAATTGATGCCCTGCACGAGGCCCATGTTGCCGAGATAGCTGTAGGGCATGATGGCTTGCGAGCCATATTGCTCGATGATTTCACGCCAGCGCCGTCCGATCTCGGAAATCGCCTCGTCCCAGGTGATGCGTTCGAATTGGTTGCCGCCGTTGGGCCCGGTGCCCTTCGGCCCGACGCGACGCAATGGATACATCAGGCGGTCGGGATTGGCGTGGTGGTCGTGGAAGTCCTTGAGCTTCACGCAGAGTGTGCCGCGGGTGTACGGGTGATCCTTGTTGCCCTTGACGTTGACGAGCTTGCCGTCCTCGACCTCGTAGATCATGGCGCACGTGTCCGGGCAGTCGTGCGGGCAAGAGCCGAAAAAGGTTTTGCGCCCGGCCTGATCGTCCATTGTTATCCTCCCACAGGATATTATCGACCTTCTCGCCGGGCTGGCACCGCCCGACGGGAGTCAGTTTTATTGCGACACTTTGGCATCGATTATCGGGGCGGTGCAAGGGGAGTTGCCCGTTGTGGCAATCGCATCGACAGGCGTGACAAGAACCGTGCGGCGGCCGGTATTGCCGGGGCCGCGTGGCTTTTGGGCATCGCCGGCGCATCCGAGCCCGCGAAACGGGGTGCACGCATCCTTATAGAGGTGGCGCGCAGTCGGAATAACGGTGAGCCCCGCCTCCCGGATCGGTGATCACCATTTCGCCGTTGCCTGCGGTGGAGAGGTATTGCGGGCCGATCGGGACTTTGCCGTGGGCACCGGGGATATCGAGAATATAGGTCGGCATCGCGAGCCCGGAGAGCCGGCGGCGCAGCGCGCCCATCAGGGCCTGACCCTCGGCAATGGTGGTGCGCAGGTGCGAGGTGCCAGGCGCGAGATCGCCGTGGTGCAGGTAGTAGGGCTTCACCCGCAGCTCCACGAAGCGACGCATGAGCGCTTCCAGCGTCTCGACATCGTCGTTCACGCCCTTCAGCAGTACGGTCTGGCTGACCATCGCGATGCCGCCGTCGACGAGCCGCCTGCAGGCGGCGCGTGCGGCATCGCCGAGCTCGCGCGGATGGTTGGCATGGAGCGCAACATAAATGGTGTGGCCGCTCGAGGTGAGAGCCTCGACGAGCTGCGGCGTAATGCGTTCCGGCGCGACCGCGGGCACGCGGGAATGCCAGCGCAGGATCTTCACGTGCGCGATCTCCCCGAGGGCCGCGGTCACCTCGGCAATGCGGCGCGGAGATAGGATGAGCGGATCGCCACCGGTGAGGATCACCTCCCAGATGTGCGGGTTCGCACGCACGTAGGCGAGCGCTGCGGAGAGCTCCGCGTCGGACAATGCCGTGCTCTTGCCGGGGCCGACCATCTCGCGCCGGAAACAGAACCGGCAATAGACGGGGCAGACGTGCACGAGCTTCAGAAGCACGCGGTCGGGATATCGATGGACGATGCCGGGCACGGGGCTCTTGATGCCGTCGCCGATGGGATCGGGTTTTTCGTCTTGCGTGTGCTGAAGCTCGCGCGGGTCGGGGATGAACTGGCGGGCAATGGGATCGTCGTCGTTTCCGGGCGCGATGAGCTGCGCCATCGCCGGCGTGATCGCGACCGCATAGCGCTGGGCGACGTCCGTCATCGCGGCGGCGCGCTCGGGGGTGACGAGACCTGAATCCGCCAGATCCGCGGGGGTCGTCAGAGTTCTTCGAAACGCGGTCATACGGTTTCCGATCGAGGGCGTGAGGGGCGGCTTTCCGCTGGCAGTGCTTTCTGCGTCACAGCGCGCAAAGTTCCTGCCGGCGGTTGTTGATAGCGGGGACACACTGGGACAACCACACCACAGGAAGCCTCTTTTCGCCTACGGATAACGCCGTCCAGTGCATGCGTCCCTTCAGTCTGTAGCTTCCGAGGAGGCGTTGATGCGTCGTCATTTGCTTGCCGTGTGTGTTGCGTTCATATCCATCGCAGGAGCAGCCCAGCAGGCATTCGCCGGCGGTACGCCCTATGCTTACGGAACAGATTTCTATCCGCCGTCCTCCAGCAATTGGGGCGGGTTTTATCTAGGTGCCCACTTGGGTGGAACCTGGGGCAGCTCGACCGCCCACGACGTCGGCGGCACCTCCATCCTCTATGACTCATGGAGCTTTTCGCCCAGCGGGATCGTGGCCGGCGCAACGCTCGGCTACAACTGGCAGAACGGGCCGGTCATACTGGGTGTCGAGGGCGATCTTGGCAACCTCGGGCTGGCGGGCAGCGGCGGCTATTACGTGCCGTTCGGCTATGACACCTCCACGTCCACGGACTCCAACTTCTACATGACGCTGCGCGGCCGCCTCGGCGTGCTGATGAACGGGTGGCTGTTCTATTTCACGGGCGGCTATATCGGCGCTGATACGAGCGTCTCCGTGCTGGAAGCGTGCAATACCATCTTCTGTGGAACGCCCGTGGTCAGCGCTTCGACATCCGGTTTCCGCAATGGCTGGACCATCGGCGGCGGTCTCGAGACGACGTTGCAGGGTGCATGGACGGCGAAGGTCGAATACCTCTACTACGACCTCGGATCGGTAAACCTCACGACGCCGCCGGGCGGCGTCATCGGCGCCAACACGTGGAATGTCGAAACGGACGGCAGCATCGTGCGCGCCGGCATCAACTACCGCTTCAACGGGCTGCGCTTCGGGCAGTAACGCTGTTTCCCCCCGGCCGGTGGCCAGCGCCGCCGGCCGGCCTCTCGATTGATTGTACGTTCGGATCAGATCTCCGCGAGGCGCGCCAGGTATGCGCGCAGCACCGGGCGGTTGACCGACATATTCATGCACTTGCCGACGCGTGTCACTTCGATGAGCCCGGCGGTTTCGAGCTCCTTCAGGTGATGGGACATCGTAGCGGCGCTGACGTCGTGCTTGCCGGCGAGCGCCGTGCAGGCGAGCGCTTCACCCGCGGCGCCGATCTGCTCCAGAATCTGATACCGGCGCGGCTCGGCAAGCGCACGCGCAATGAGTGCAAACTGCTTGTCGGAAAGCCTGATGTCGCGTGGCTGGGCCATGGACGGAATATGGCGTATTGCATTCGCTTGTCCAGGCGGGGTCACGCCGTGCGCGGTTGCGGTGTCCATAGGACCTGATCGATGCGCGTTGCGCCGGTTGCCAGCATCACGACGCGGTCGAAGCCCATGGCGCAGCCCGATGCCGGCGGCATGTGGGCGAGGGCTGAGATGAAATCCTCATCGATGGGGTAGCGCTCGCCGTAGCGTTCCTCTTTGCGCTCCATCTCGGCGGTAAGACGGGCGCGCTGGATTTGGGGATCTGTCAACTCGCCGAAGCCATTCGCAAGCTCGACGCCGCAACAGTAAAGCTCGAAGCGTTCGGCAATGCGCGGATCGTCGGCGCACGGACGCGCGAGCGGCGCTTCGCTTGCCGGGTAGCGGGTGAGCAGCGTTGCCTGCCCATTGCCGAGCTTCGGCTCGATGACCGCGGTGAGCACCTTGGCGAAGATGTCGGCCCAGTCGTCATCGGCGTGCGGGACGATGCCGGCCGCCCCGGCGGCGGCGGCAAGGGCATCGCGGTCGTTTTCTTCGCCTCCCACCGTCGCCATGATGTCGATGCCCGCATAGCGCGTGAACGCCTCCGCGACGGTGAGCTGTTCAGGCTTTGCGCGCGGGTTGGCTGTCGTGCCGCGCCAGGAAACGAACCGGTTGTCGGCGGCTTCAGAGGCAAGCTTCAGGAGGGCCGCACAATCGTCCATCACGGCGGCATACGGAGCACCCGCGCGGTACCATTCCAGCATGGTGAACTCGGGCGCGTGCAATGCGCCGCGCTCGCGGTTGCGGAACACGGGCGCGAACGTAAAGATCTTTTCCTCGCCCGCCGCGAGCAGCTTCTTGCAGGCGAACTCGGGCGAGGTGTGAAGATAGAGATCGCAGCCGGAAAGATCGGTGCCCACCAGCCGGGTGCGGAAGGCATGCAGGTGCGCCTCATTGCCCGGGGAAGCCTGTAGGATGCCGGTTTCGACCTCGATGAAGCCCTGCGCCTCGAACCAGGCGCGCATCGCGCTTTTGATGCGCCCGCGGGCGAGCAGGGCGGGGCGGCGGTCGGCGTGGATGTCGGGTGTCCACCAGGGGCGGTCGGTGCTCATTCGGCTTCTTTAGAGCAATTGGGTCGGCGGTCACAGGCCGACCCGGTGCCCCAATCAGCCACGCGCGGGCGTTCTTCTTGGCGTTTGAGCCCGGAAAGGGTATGAGAGCGCCGAAAATTACCCTATCTCGGCCCGTTGCGAGCGCGCCAGAGCGCCGAGCCGGCCCCTTTATATGGAGAAATTCGTGGCTAAGGTCATCGCCTCTTCGGTGCGCAAGGGCAATGTGCTCGATCTCGACGGCAAGCTCGCGGTCGTCATCCACGCCGAGAACATTCATCCCGGCAAGGGCACGCCTGTCACCCACCTCGAAATGCGCCGCATTGCCGACGGGGTGAAGGTGACGGAGCGTTATCGCACCACGGACCAGGTCGAGCGCGCCTACCTCGAGGAGAAGGATTACAACTACCTCTACGAGGACGACACCGGCTACACGTTCATGCATCCGGAGACCTATGACCAGATCACCGTCTCGAAGGACGTCGTGGGTGATCAGGCGCAGTGGCTGCAGGAGGGCATGACGTGCTCGCTCTCGCTGCACGAGGGCGTGCCGATCGCGATCGAGCTGCCGCAGCGCGTGACGCTGGAGATCGTCGAGGCCGATCCGGTCGTCAAAGGCCAGACGGCATCCTCGTCCTACAAGCCTGCGAAGCTGTCGAACGGCGCGCGCATCATGGTGCCGCCGCACATCGGCACCGGCACGCGCGTCGTCATCATGACGGCCGACGGCTCGTACGTCGAGCGCGCGAAGGACTGACGCGCGACTGGTGCGCTCCAAGCCTACGCCTCACCGCTCCTCGGCCATGTCGCGCCAGGAGCGGATGAGGATGGCGCGCTCAGCGGTATGGTCCAGCAGGCAGCCCGCGCCCAACACCTGGACGATCGTTCCGCCGTTGTAAAAATAGTAGGGGACGCGGCAGTCGGCGTCCCGCAGCGTGAGCCAGATGCGCTGGGCCTTGCGCACGTCCTCGGCGGCTTCGGGCTTGAGGCCCTTCAACAGCCGCTGGTAGGCCTCGTTCAAGAGGCCATCCCAGATTTTCATTTCGCGCTGCGAGCAGGCGACCATCCCTTGGGTCGACTGACCATCGGGCGTCTCCATGCAGGGCTCTGCAACCCGGCCGATGCAGGCGTGCGCGTCTTTGCTTTTGTCGCTCTGCCCGCGCAGGCATGCGGTGATGACCGAGGCGTCATCGGCGGCGAGGGGATATGGCGCGGAAAGCGCAAGACCGCATGCGAGGGTGAGGGCTTTGAGAGCTTTCATCTTCTGGACGTCTCCCGAAGGTTTATCCGCCTAAGGCCGCAGTGCGCAGGTCCGTGCACATTTGGGCGGCTGCGGCCGCCTGCGACTCGGCGCGTTGTCGTAACATGGCAGCCGCCTGTTACCCGATCGCTTTTCGACACGGAAAAACGAGATATCGGCGGCTTCTTCCCTGTGTGAAGGCTGGGAAACCGTGCCGCGAATCACTTAGGTGTCGAAGTGCATTCGAGACACTCCATTTGATTGGACGCCGAGGGGGATACGATGGGTAAGAGGGGCCGCGCGGCCAAGCGGAGTGGTTTGATTATCGGAAGTTGCCTGGCGGGGGGCTTGCTGTCGGGCGCTGCGCTTGCGGACGGCGAAATTTACGCGAACGAGGCCCGCGCGCCGTTCTCTTGGAGCGGCGCCTACGTCGGCGCGCATATGGGCGGCGGCGCAAACCTGTCCAACATTTCCGATCCCGCCGGCCGATCCATGTTCGGTGATCCTGAGATCGGCCCTGCGCCGATGGCGGGTATTCAGATCGGCTACAACCTGCAATCGGGCAATGTCGTCTATGGTCTCGAAGCGGACCTGACGCTCCCCTATTCCTCAGCGACGGCGACCTGCTCGGCGCTATCGGGCAGCTTCATCAATTCTACCTGCAGGGTGGGCGTCGATGCATTCGGCACCATCGCCGGCCGTCTCGGTCTTGCCGTCGGCGATGACGGCCGCGGCCTCATCTACGGCAAGGCCGGCGCCGCCTGGTCCACCGGCAACCTCGACATCGCAACCAACGACGCAACGATGGGTGCCGGTGGAAATCCGTTCACCACCTCCAGCAAGGATCTCAACCGCTGGGGCTGGATGCTGGGGGCGGGCGCCGAATACGCCATGACGGGCAACTGGTCGGTGAAGGGCGAGTACAACTACGCGCAGTTCGGCGATCAATCGGTGTCGCTGCTGCCGACCGCCTACATGACGGCAGCGGGCGCGGTCGCGAGCGCTGTTCCCGAGCGGCGCGGGCACATCTCACAGGAGCTGCACCTGTTCAAGGTGGGCCTCAACTATCGCTTCGGTGACCGCGCGCTCGCGAGCGGCGCCACTCCTCCGCCGCCGGCCAGCCCGAGCCTCAACGGCTTCTCGTTCGATCTCGGCGGACGCTATTGGTACAGCTGGGGACGGCATAAGTACGACCTCGGTCTCGTCAAGGGCATGGCCGCGCCGTATTCGCAGATTTCCCGCATTACGTACGGGGGCATGGAGGCCAGCACCGGCGAAGCATTCGGCCGTGTTACCGCGCCGTGGAACCTGTTTGCCAAAGGCTTCATCGGCGGCGGCAATCTCAACGGCGGCAAGATGAATGACGAGGATTTCGGCATTCAGGGTCCGACACCGGGGTCGCTGGTGCCTTACACGAACACGCTGAGCTCGGCGTCGGGCGACATACCGCTCTACGGGACGATCGACATCGGCTACGACATCTGGCGCACGGCGGACTACAGGTTCGGCGTCTATGTTGGCTACAATTACTACAAGGAAGAAATGGGTGCTTACGGCTGTCAGCAGACCGCGAATGCGATCGGTCCTTGCTCGCCTGCGGAGGGCGGTCCCGTTCCGGGCACCGGACACGCGATCATCACCCAGGGTGCACGGTGGCAGTCAATGCGCCTCGGCGCTGCGACCGAGTTCTATCTCGCGCCGCGCTTCAAGGTGAGCGCCGACGCGGCGTATCTTCCGTACGTCGAGGTCAGCGCCGTCGATCACCACTTCCTCGGCAACACACCGGCCGTGGCAAGCATCAATCCGCTGACGGGATATGGCAAAGGCGCGCAGATCGAGGCGATGCTCTCCTACGATATCACGCCGCATATCAGCTTCGGTGTCGGTGCGCGCTATTGGGCGATGTGGAGCGAGACGGGCAGCTTCCGGCGAACCTTCGACTCGGCCGGACCGACGAACCCGAATGTCCATCAGAACATGAAGATCGAAACCGAGCGCGTCGGTGTGCTCGGCGAACTCACCTACACCTTCGATTGATCACGAACGGCGCGGAGCATCGGTTCCGCGCCGCTTGCCCGCAGTGCGAACGCGCGGTCAGTCGAGCGACTTCCTGACCTCGAAGATTTCCATGATGCGCGCACCGCGGTGCGGGCCGTCGACGACGAACGTCCAGCGTCCGTCGGTGTAGGTGTCACACATCTTGACGCCCTTCACGAGGATCCAGTGCCCTTCCTTGCCTTTGTGGACGGCGAGGATGTAGTGCGTCCACACGTTGCGGGGCTTCTGCATCCACGTCCAGAGCGTGGGCCGCTCCTTGCGCGGCCGGGACATGTAAGTTTCCTTCAACTGCATCACGTAGCCGAAGTGGGCGAGGGCGGCGGCAACATCGTCGGCCGACGTGCCCTTGATGGGCGTGCCGCGCGGGTAGTTGAGCCCGGCGCGGATGACCTCCTCGACCTTGGAGATCGGGTAGCCGGTAATGGCGGACAAAACGTAAGGTCCGCAGAAAGCGGCGCGGCCGGTGTCGTTCTTCGCCTCTGAAAGTCCCGACGGCGTGCGGTCGAAGACGGCCAGGGTATCCATTGGTCCCTCTTTGAGTTGGTTAACGAAATTTCATGGTAAGAGGTTTACGAATGGTTAACGGACGTCCGCGGCGTCGAGGGAGGTAGCGCCATGCACGTGGTGGTCGTGTTTCTGGAGGCAGAACCGGGCCGGCAGCAGGAGCTGAGGGACGCACTGCGTCTGCACGCGGTGATGAGCGTCGAACGGGAGGAGGGCTGTCACCGTTATGACGTGAGTGTCGATCCGCTCGAGGGAGGCGTGTTCTTGCTCTACCAGCTCTACGAGGACGAGGCGGCGTACCGGACGCACCGGGAATTGCCCCATTATGCCGATTTTCGGCTGCTGACCGACCCGTGGACGCGTTCGCGCCGGGTGCTGACCTACGAATCCGTCACGCTCACGGGCGATGCTTGAGCCGCCCGCACCGCGATCCCACGTGCGACGTGTGAGGTCGTGGTGATGTGCCCGCGCGCATGGGAGACGATATCGTCGCCCTCGCGCGGGGTTCCGTTGCCCATGTTTCCATCGCCTGAGGCGGAAGGACAACGCTTTGAACGTATCGTTTCTACAGGAGTTGCTGAGCTCGATCGCGGAGCAAGGCCGGGCGCTTTTGCCCAAGTCGCTGTTCGGCGTAGACGGTGAGGACGTCAACAGCCTCGCGCAGGCGCTGATTTCGGGCCGCGGCGAAGCCTCCGGCGTTGCCATTGCCCGCGCGCTGCTCGACCGGTATGGGGCCCTCGACGGGGCGGAGCGGGCCGCGTTTTTCCGCTATCTTGCAAGCGAGATGCAACCCGACCCCGTGCGCGTCGGCACGGCCGCGCATAGCTACATCGAAAATCCGTCCCCCGCCGCGCTCGCCAACCTGCAGAAGGCGCTGGAGAGCCCGCGGACGGAATTTTTCCGCCGGCTCCACCTGGCGCCGGGCGCGACGCTTGAAATCGTCGGCATGCGCCACGACCTGCTGCGCCTGCTGCCCGCCGAACCCGAATTGAAGGCCGTCGATGCCGACCTGCGGCGACTGTTCCATGTCTGGTTCAACCGTGGATTTCTCGTCCTGCGCCGCATCGACTGGAATACGCCGGCGCTGATCCTCGAAAAGATCATCCGCTATGAGGCGGTGCACGAGATCCAGGGGTGGGAAGATCTGCGTCGGCGTCTCGATCCCGCGGACCGGCGGTGCTTCGCCTTCTTCCATCCTTCGCTGGTGGACGAGCCGCTGGTGTTCGTCGAAGTGGCGCTGATGCGCGACGTGCCGGACGCCATCGGCTCGGTGCTCGAAGAGCCGCATGCGGAGCCGGACGCCAAGGCGCCGACGACGGCGGTCTTCTATTCGATTTCGAACTGTCAGGAGGGGCTGAAGGGCATCTCCTTCGGCAATTTCCTGCTGAAGCAGGTGGTGGAGGAACTGGCGCGCGAGCAGCCGAGCCTCAAGAACTTCGTCACCCTCTCGCCGGTGCCGCAATTCGCCAAGTGGCTGGCGGCTACCGCCGACAAGGGTACGAACGGCGTCTCCGCGGACGCCCGTGTCCTCATCGAGGCCATGCGCCGCACCGACTGGCCGAAAGGCGCAAGCGCAGACGACGCAGAAGCGATCGAAACGGGCATGCTCGCGCTGGCAGCGCATTACTTCCTGCTTGCGAAAGGGGCGGACGGGCGGCCCGTCGATCCCGTCGCGCGCTTCCATCTGGGCAATGGCGCGCGGCTCGAGCGGATCAATTTCCTCGCCGACACCTCGGAAAAGAGCCTGCGCGAGGCGTGCGGGCTCATGGTCAACTATCGCTACGACCCCAGGGAGATCGAGCGCAATCACGAGGAGTATGCGAACGAGGGCATCGTCGCCTGCTCGCGGGCGGTTCGCGGGCTTTTGAAGCTGAAGGCAAAGGGCCTCGTCGCGGCCGCCGATGCGCCCCAGGCCGCACTGCCGGCGCCCGAGGCGATGCCGGAGCCCGAGAGCGCGGGCTCCTGAGCCAAGCGGGCCTGGTGCGCATCCGGTGCGGGGTGCGCGCCGCCGGAGGGGTGTCCCCTTTCGCGGCTCCGATCCGTCACATTCAAATGGGAAGCAAGCCTAAGGGTGAGCCATCCAAGGGCACGACGTTCGCGGCCCTTGTCACTCGTCGGCTTCAGCGGGCACAATGCGCGGTGCGGTTATTCCGGTGGCGCTGATCGCGGCCCGGCAAGGTATCCGCTGCAAACCGGAGATGACGATGCGCTACGGTGATGAGGATCGCGAAAGCGAGAACGTCGAGGATCGGCGGGGCCAGCGTGGCGGCTTTCGCTTTCCAGGCGGATTTCCGGGCGGCGGAGAAGGCACACGCATCCAGATCCCCATCGGCGGCGGCGGGATGAGCCTGTCGACGATCATCATCATCGGCGTCATCCTGATGCTGCTCGGTGTGAACCCGCTCGATCTGTTGAGCGGGGGCGGCCAGTTTCCGCAGGTCCCGCAGCTTCCGGGCCAGACCAGCGAGGCGCCGCCGCGCCGCCTGCCCGGCGGCCAGCAGGCCAACCGCGGCCCCGACATTCCCGGTCTGCCCGGCGGCACCGCGGTGCGCACGGGCGATGACATGAAGCGTTTCGTCTCGCAGGTCCTCGCGGATACCGAGGACGTGTGGACGCAGGTCTTCTCCGGCTTCGGGCGCCGCTATTCCGAACCCTCGATGGTACTGTTCTCCGGTGCCACGCGTACGGCGTGCGGTACGGGCATGGCGCAGATGGGTCCGTTCTACTGTCCGCTCGATCGCAAGATCTATATCGACCTATCCTTCTACGACATGATGAAGCGCCGCTTCGATGCGCCGGGCGACTTCGCGCAGGCCTATGTCATCGCGCACGAGGTTGGCCATCATGTCCAGAAACTGCTCGGGATCGCCGACAAGGTGCAGGAGCTGAAGGGATCGATGGACGAGAGGGAATCGAATGCGCTGCAGGTGCGCATGGAGCTGCAGGCGGATTGTCTCGCAGGCGTGTGGGCGAACCTCAACGATCAGGTGAAAAACCGTCTGCAGCCGGGCGACGTCGAGGAGGGCCTCAACGCCGCGAGCCAGATCGGCGACGACATGATCCAGCGCCGCACGCAGGGCACCGTCGTGCCCGATGCGTTTACCCACGGCAGCTCCGAGCAGCGGGTCCGCTGGTTCAAGCGCGGGCTCGAATCGGGCGAGATTGCCCAGTGCGATACCTTCAATACGAATAGTCTTTGATCGACGGATGAGTGTCTACGCAACCGTTTGCGACTAGAAGGAGTTATGCCGACCGAGAGGCTTGTGCATGCAGCGACGCAAACGGGTTTCGGTTCCGCTGATGGTGTCCCTCGCCGGGGCAGCACTCTCGGTATCGTCGGTTCCGGTCGCAAATACGGCCTGGGCCAATGCCGTCGGCCTTCCCTACTCCCCGCACATGGCGGAAGGGTCTCCCCCTCCCGAGCTGCGGCTGCGCACGATCGTGGTCCGAGCCATCGATGATTCCGTCGCGACATGGAGCCAGATCATGTCCGAGCGCTCCGTGGAGGTGGCGGAAGTCGGCGTGCAGTTTCTATCGCGCCTTTCGCCCAGCAACTGCTACGGGCTCTATGCGGGAGACGGCCCCACCTATTGCAGCGGCAATCGCACCGTATTCATCGGCACCGCGGCGGCGAGCCGCCTGATGGCGAAGTTCGGGGCGCAGGCGGAAGCGGGCATCACGTTCCTCGTCGGGCATGAGATGGGCCACCACATCCAGAACCTCAACGGCCGCTTTCAGGCGCTGAGCCGGGCGATCTACTCATCGCCGGAGCATGGCCCCGATTTTGTACGCCGTTTCGAGCTGCAGGCGGATTGCCTCGCGGGCGTGTGGATCCACGACAGCCCCGCATGGGCGCATTCGGAGGCTTTCCGCGCCGATATGATTGCCGTGCTTTCGGATATCGGTGACGACAAGCTCATGGCGGATCAGCCTATGGAGAAAGTGCGTCGTGTCGGCCTGCACGGCACCACGGAGCAGCGGACACGCTGGTTCCTGCGCGGCGCCAATAGCGGCCTGCCGGAATCCTGCGACACATTCACAGTTCCTCAGCCATAGGCATGAACGCTCCGACCCGATCGGTCCGGAAGTTCCGCATCGCGATGTAAAGAGCAGCGATCGTGTTCTCGTGCTGCGGCTCCGGACGTTGGCTCGGCCGGCGCGATGCAAATCGCACCCAATAGAAGAGGCGCGGCCTCGCGTAAGGCCGCGCCTGATGCGCTTCGCCGTTCGGTCGCTTTTCTCAGAAAGCGTTGCCGCGGAACTGGCTCACCTCGCACGCCATGCCGCGCTCGACGATGGTCTTGCATACGGCCTTAGCGTCGGCGACGCTCTCGAGCGGGCCGGCGACCAGGCCATAGGTGCGCTCATTGTCCTTGCCGCTCACCACATAGCGGGCATGGAGTGCGCGCACAGCATCGGCGTGGCGGTCATTCAGAATGGTCCAGCTGAGACGCAGAGAGTCGAGCGAGGGGCCGGTCGCGAGCAGGACGCCCACCGGCGCGGGCTTCACGGGGGCGGCGGCTTTCTTCTGATCAATGCTTCCGGTCTCGATCGCGGCCGACTTCTCGACCGGCGCAGGCGCCTTCGCGGCCGCTTGCTTCTTCGGCGCAGGCGCGGCCGATACCTCGGCGATCTTCTCGGTCACCTGCGCGGCGGTACGTTCCAGCGCCTCGACCTTATCGAGGAGAATCCGGTCGCGCTGGGCGCCCTCGTCGACGCTGGCCTTGATGGTGGCGACCTCCATCTTCATCTCGCCGAGACCCTGCTTCAGCGGATCGACGTCGGCGAGCACCCGCTCAACCGAGCGCTGCGCCTCGACGAGCGCGGTCTGCGTTTCGCCGTTGTCGCCGCGCCAGGAGGCCACGAGGTCCGGTTGCACCCCGATATAGGCGAGGTAGGCCACGGCCATCGCCGCCGCTACCACGTAAAGCAGCACGTAAGAGGTGAGCGTGCGGCGCCGCGCCGGGCCGATTGACGAGTGGACGGACATTCTTCTGTTTCCACGGGTTCTGACGCGACACAGGATCTGAGCCTGGCAGAGGGCGCGAAAGGCGAGTGCAGCGCTGGATCTGCCTTTGAATGGTGGACAGAGGTTCGGGTGAGTCGCCCCGGGGCGGCAATGTGCGTGCGCCGCGCCGCGCTCAGGGCCTGTGGACGATATCGCGCGGCCCGGTAAGTCGTTGATTTCTCATGTTGTCTCTTAATCGGTGTGCCTGGTGAGCCACATGGGTAAGCCTGGGGAAGGCAACAGGTGCCGACACAATGTCGCCGCCATGTTGGGCCCAGCCAGCCTCCGGTGTAGAACGTGTGAAGAGAATCTTTCGTACGCGCGTTGCGTGTGCCGGGCGGGTCGCTGGCCTTCACCGCGCGTCTATCCTGAAACTGCGAATATGAGAGCTTGATGAGCCGCCAACCCTTGCTCGTTGTGGCACTCGCGGCCGGACAGGGCACGCGCATGCAGTCGGCGCTGCCGAAGGTGCTGCACAGGATCGCCGGCCGCCCGATGCTCGGCCACGTCCTCGCCACGGCGCAGAGCCTCGAGCCGCAGTCGGTGGCGGTGGTGATCGGGCCGGGTATGGACGATGTGCGCAAGGAGGCGCTGCGGCAAATACCTTCCGCGCAGATTTTCGTGCAGGAGGAGCGCAAGGGCACGGCGGACGCGTTGCTGGCGGCGCGCGAGGCGATCGCTGCCCACCGGGGCGACGTGATCGTGCTCTATGGGGACACGCCCTTACTTACGGCAGCCACGCTGGACGAACTCCGGCAGCGTCTCGACGGCGCGGCCGCGGCGGTGCTCGGGTTCGAGGCGGCCGATCCGGCGGGCTACGGCCGCCTCATCCTCGACGACGGCGGCACCGTGACGGCGATCCGCGAGGATCGGGATGCAAGCGACGCAGAGCGGGCCATCCGCACGTGTAACTCCGGCGTTCTGGCATTCCGCGTTGGACCGTCAGAGATCCCCGATCTCATCGCGCTACTCCGGCGCATCGGCAATGCCAATGCGAAGGGCGAATACTATCTCACCGATGCCATCGAGATCCTCGCAAGGGACCGGCTGCGGTCGGCTGTGGTGGTGTGCGATGAAGAAGAGGTGCTCGGCGTCAATTCACGCGAGCAGCTCGCCGCCGCCGAAGCGATCTTCCAAAAGCGCGCGCGCCTTGCGGCGATGCGCGGAGGCGCGACACTAATCGCGCCCGAGACGGTCTGGTTTTCCTACGACACCAGGATCGGCCGCGACGTTACCATCGAGCCGAACGTATTCTTCGGCCCGGAGGTGACTGTCGAGGATGGCGTGGAGATTCTCGCCAACTGCCACTTCGAGCGCGCGCGCATCGGCCGTGGCTCACGAATCGGACCGTTCGCCCGCCTGCGGCCCGGCGCCGTGCTTGGCGACGGGGTGCATGTCGGCAATTTTGTCGAGGTGAAGAATACGACGCTCGGTACCGGCGCCAAGGCCAACCATCTCTCCTATCTGGGCGATGGCACGGTTGGCGCCGGCGCAAACATCGGCGCGGGCACGATCTTCTGCAACTACGACGGCTTCTTCAAGCATCACACTGAGATCGGCGAGGGCGCGTTCATCGGCTCGAACACGGCGCTCGTCGCTCCTGTGAGCGTGGGCGAAGGGGCTTATGTCGGCTCTGGCAGCGTCATCACCAAGAATGTGTCGGCCGGTGCGCTCGCCCTCGAACGGTCGAGCCAGGAGGAGCGGCCGGGCTGGGCTGCGAAGTTTCGCGCCATGATGGCGAAACGGAAGGCAAAGTCTGCTTAGGGATTGATCCGGCAACTCGACCCGGGTAGCAGGGGCGCGGGGTGCAGGAAAGCCGCAGAAACACAGTGTGAGTTGAGCGACATATTAAGCTGACGCTAGCACTATGGCAGCGCGCAAGCTGAGGGAACACATCGCATGTGCGGTATCGTCGGCATCATCGGCCAGAAACCGGTTGCTACCGATCTCGTGGACGCCCTGCGGCGGCTCGAGTATCGCGGCTATGATTCAGCGGGCATAGCGACGGTCGAGAACGGGCACCTGGAGCGCCGGCGCGCCGAGGGGAAGCTGCGCAACCTCGAAGGCCGACTGCTGCAGGAGCCGCTGCATGGCCGCACAGGGATCGGCCATACGCGCTGGGCGACTCACGGGCGGCCCACCGAGCGCAATGCCCATCCGCACATGAACGGGCAGGTCTCGGTCGTCCACAACGGCATCATCGAGAACTTCCGGGAGCTGAAAGAAGTGCTCACCGCGAAGGGGCACGTCTTCGAGAGCGACACCGACACAGAAGCGATCGTGCATGTGCTGGCCGACGAGATGGCCAAGGGGCATGGTCCGCAGGAGGCGGTGCGCCATGCGCTGGGGCGTCTGCAGGGTGCGTTCGCGCTCGCGATCATTTTCGCCGGCCACGACGATCTGATGATCGCAGCGCGTCAAGGCAGCCCGCTCGCCATCGGACACGGCACCGGCGAGATGTACCTCGGCTCGGATGCGATCGCGCTCGCGCCGTTCACCGACGCCATCACGTATCTCGATGAGGGTGACTGGGCAGTGCTGCGCCGCTCGGGCGTCGAAATCTTCGATCGCGATGGCCGTCGCGTCGATCGCCCCCTGATCAAATCGGTCGCGTCCTCACTGCTGGTCGACAAGGGCAACCATCGCCACTTCATGGCGAAGGAAATCCACGAGCAGCCGGAGGTCATCAGCCACACGCTCGCCAATTATATCGACATGGCGGCGGGCAGCGTGAGCATTCCCGATTTCGGCGTCGACCCGACGTCTCTTTCGCGCGCGACCATCTCGGCGTGCGGCACCGCGTACTACGCCGGTCTCGTCGGCAAGTACTGGATCGAGCGCTACGCGCGCCTTCCCGTCGAGATCGATGTCGCCTCGGAGATGCGCTATCGCGAGCCGCCGCTCGGTGAGGGCGGGCTCTCGCTGTTCGTGTCGCAGTCCGGTGAGACGGCCGATACGCTTGCGGTGCTGCGGCATGCGCGCGCCGAAGGCCAGCGCATCGCCTCGGTCGTCAATGTGCGCACGTCGTCCATCGCGCGCGAATCGGATGTTGCACTGCCGACGCTCGCCGGTCCCGAGATCGGCGTCGCTTCCACCAAGGCCTTCACGTGCCAGCTGTCGGTGCTGGCGTGTCTGGCGCTGGGCCTCGGGCGTGCGCGCGGAACGCTGGACGGCGATGAAGAACACGCGCTCGTCCAGGCGCTGATCGAGGTGCCACGGCATATCTCGAACATCCTGCGCAACGAGGCGCAGTACGAGGCCATTGCCACCATGCTCTCGAAGGCACGCGATGTGCTCTATCTCGGGCGCGGCACCAGCTATCCGCTGGCGCTGGAAGGGGCGCTGAAACTGAAGGAAATTTCCTACATCCATGCCGAAGGCTATGCGGCCGGGGAGCTGAAGCACGGCCCCATCGCGCTCATCGACGAGAACGTGCCGGTGATCGTCGTCGCTCCGCAGGACGCCCTGTTCGAGAAGACGGTTTCGAACATGCAGGAGGTCGCCACCCGCGGCGGGCAGATCATCCTCATCTCCGATGCCGCGCCCGAGACGGTCGGCTGCAAGGTGGCGGCCCACATCGCCATGCCTAAGGCTTCGGAGTTCACCAATCCGCTGCTATACGCCGTGCCGGTGCAACTCCTGGCCTATTACACGGCCGTGGCCATGGGCACCGACGTCGATCAGCCTCGCAATCTCGCCAAGTCGGTAACCGTTGAATAGAATCGAGGCCGGCCATACACGCCGCGGATTTGCCTCGATAATGGGCTTGGCTTACGGTCCTGCCGGGGAAGAGACGGCAGGAGCAGGGAGTTACATTCCGACGATGCGGGACGTTCTGCGCAATCTGGCGCGCGTGATCGCCGTGGCGGCCTTCGTGATGCCTGCCATCGCGTTCGACGGTCCGACGCAAAAAGGCAGCCCCAAGAAGGCCGCGGCGCAAAAAGCCGACGGCGGGGCCGACCAGGAGAAGAGCCAGGCGGCCGCGCTCGTTCAGCAGGCCTTCGATGCCGGCATAAAGGCTTACGGCGCCGGGAAATTCGAGGAAGCGCAACGCGCTTTCGAGGCTGCCGTGCGCGGGGGGCTGCCGGCCAGTCAGATGCCGCGGCTGCTCTATTACCGGGGCCTCACGTTCCGGAAGCTGGGCAAGCCGGGCTTCGCCATTTCCGATCTCACAAGCGCGCTGTGGCTCAAGGGCAGCCTTTCGGAAGCCGAGCGCGCCGACGCCGTCAAGGCCCGCGCCCTAGCCTACAATGAAGCGGGAATCAGCGACGTCCCGCCGGTTCCGCAATCGGCCTATGCCTCGCCGCCGGCCATGCCGGGTAAGGGCGCCTCATCCAGCACCCAGACTGCCATGGCGGGTGGTGACGGAGGGACATCGGCAACCATTTCCAGCGCGCCCGCGGCCCCGACGCCCCAGTCCAGCTCGGGCGGCGGCATCGGCGGGTTCTTCTCCAGCCTTTTCGGCGGCGGCAGCTCCTCGAGCGAGCCTGCTCCGAGCGCGCCTCCGGTCGCCGCGCCCGCTCAGGCGGCTTCGGGTTGGGGAGCGGCCACGGAAGTGATCCCCAATGCTTCCGCCAAGCGCGCGCCGGAGATTGCCGCGCCGTTCGTCACTCAGGTGGCATCGGTGGATGATAGCGCGAACGTTCCCCGCCGCGGAGCGGCTCCGTCGGGCAAATACCGGCTCCAGGTCGCGGCCGTGCGCACCCGCTCCGAAGCGGAGGCTTTGGCGGGGCTCCTTGTGGGCCGGCACGGCGATCAGCTCGGCGGACGGCAGCCCGAGGTCGATGAATCGGTGATCGGCAGCATGGGCACCTTCTACCGTGTGCGCCTCGGGCCCTACGCCAGCGCCGGTGAGCCTGAAAGGCTGTGTACTGCCCTCCAGGCGGATGGCTTCGATTGCCTGCTCGTCACCCAGTAGGCTCTGACGGGGGCTATTGCCGAACCGTTAGGCGGTGCGGAGCTATCGTGCGCCCTTACGCCAGGGGCCGATCCGTGGGAGACTCCGGCGACCGTATATCCGCGGATGTCGCTCGCGGGGCGGGGGCAATGCGTGGGGCGGCGAGGATCATACGGACTTTCGATGAGCCCAGCGGATCCTAAAGGTTCGAGCGAAGCTTCGGCCGAGTTGCGCGCCGGCCTGCGCAAACTGGTGCGTGAAACGCCGAAGGGCGGCGGCTGGCATGTCGGCGCCCGGCTGCGCAATTACTTTCTCACCGGCCTCGTCATCGTCGGGCCCGTCACCATCACGCTCTATATCGCGTGGTGGTTCATCAATGTCACGGATGTCTGGATCAAGCCGTTCGTCCCGGCAGCATACCTCCCCGACACCTATCTGCCGTTCCCCATTCCGGGGTTCGGACTGATCGTCGGCATCGTTGCTTTGACGCTGATCGGCGCGCTGGCGGCAAACCTGTTGGGGCGCACGCTGATCTCCTTCGGCGAGCAGATGGTTGGCCGCATGCCGATCGTGCGCAACGTCTACAGCGCGTTGAAGCAGATATTCGAATCCGTCGTCAGCGCCACCGGGCCCAACCAGGCGTTCCAGAAAGTCGGACTGATCGAGTTTCCCTCGAAGGGGCTGTGGTCCATCGTGTTCGTCACGGGCGAGACGACCGGCGAGGTCGGCGCCGTGATGCCGGGCGGGGAGGACGACCTGCTTACGGTCTTCATGCCGACGGGAATCGTGCCCCCGACGGGCTTCGTGTGCTTCCTGCCGCGCCGGAACGTCGTGTTTCTCGACATGAACATCGAGGATGCGGCGAAGGTGATCATCTCGGCGGGGATGGTGACGCCGGAATCCCAGGCGAAGCTGCGCGAGCTTGCCGAACAGGCGCGGCGCAAGCCGAAGGTGTGAGTGGCTCGCGGCGTGGACCCGGTTCGCGCCTTAGCGACATTCTTCCTTCGTCGATGCAGAGCGCTTCTACCTCTTGCAGACAGTGCTTCTCATCGGAGTTCCACTTTTCCGGAAGCACTTTTTTGTTCGTGCTTCTGATCGGAAAACCGGTTCCCACTTTTCCGGAAGCACTTTTTTGTTCGTGCTTCTGATCGGAAAACCGGTTTCCACTTTTCCGGAAGCACTCATGCGGCGCGGAAGAGGCGGACGGCCTCGTCACACTCGAAGATGTAGAGCAGCGTACGCAGGGCCTGTCCACGGGGACTGGTGAGCATCGGATCGGCAGCCAGAAGCATGCGTGCATCGTCGCGCGCCGCCTCCAGGAGCTCCGCAAAACCCGGCACCTCGGCGACACGAAAGCCCGGCGCCCCGCTCTGGCGCGCGCCAAGCACCTCACCGCCGCCGCGCAGCTCCAGATCCTTCTCCGCGATGAGGAAGCCGTCCTCGGTTTCCTCCATCATTTCGAGCCGCGCGCGCGCCGTCTCGCCAAGCGGGGCCTTGTAGAGTAGCATGCAGAAGCTCTCGCGCTGGCCTCTCCCCACCCGTCCGCGCAACTGATGGAGCTGTGCGAGCCCGAAGCGCTCGGCGTGTTCGATGACCATGATGTTCGCGTTGGGCACGTTGACGCCGACCTCGATCACCGTCGTGGCGACGAGGATCTTCAGTTGTCCTGCCGCGAACGCCTCCATCGCGGCGTCCTTGGCCTTGTCGGCCATGGCGCCGTGCAGGAGGCCAACATTCTCCTTGCCGAAGATTTGCGTGAGGTGCGCATGGCGTTCCTCGGCGGCCGCGAGATCGGAGATGTCCGAGCTTTCGATGAGCGGGCACACCCAATAGACCTGCGCGCCCTCGGCGAGCTGGGTGCGCAGGCGCTCGATCAGCCGTTCCATGGCGTCGATCGCGATCTTGCGCGTCACGATGGGCTTGCGGCCCGGGGGCTTCTCCGTGAGGCGCGAGACGTCGAGGTCGCCGTAGTGGGTCATGACGAGGGTGCGCGGGATCGGCGTCGCCGTCATCACCAGAACGTCGGTGCCCGCGCGGCCGCCCTTCGATTGCAGGGAAAGCCGCTGGTGCACGCCGAAGCGGTGCTGCTCGTCGATGACGGCGAAGGCGAGGTCACGGAAATGCACATCCGGCTGGAACAGCGCGTGCGTTCCGATGATGATGTCGATCTCGCCCGCGGCGAGACGCTCCAGCACGGCGGTGCGCGCGCGTCCCTTTTCGCGGCCGGTGAGCAATCCGATGCGCAGCCCGGCCCGCTCGGCGAGGGGCGCGATGGTTTCCAGATGCTGGCGTGCGAGCACTTCGGTTGGGGCCATCAGCGCCGCCTGGGCGCCGGCTTCGACCGCAATCGCCATCGCCAGCAATGCAACGACGGTCTTGCCCGAGCCGACATCGCCCTGCAGCAGGCGCAGCATGCGGCGCGGCGCGGCCATGTCGGCCTCGATCTCGCGCAACGCTTCCCGCTGGGCGTTGGTCAATGAAAAGGGAAGCGCATCGGCAATGCGCGCGCGCACGCGTCCATTCCCTCTCACGGTGCGACCGGGGCGGGTTTTGAAGTTCTGCCGCACCAGCGCCAGCGCGAGCTGGCCCGCGAGCAACTCGTCATAGGCGAGGCGCTGGCAGGGGGCACCGGAGGGCGCGACATCGGCGGCGTCGGTTGGCCGATGGATGCGGGCCAGTGCTTCGCCGAAGGCAGGCCAGCCGCGGGAGGCTGTCCATGTGGGCTCCTGCCATTCGGGAACAGGCCGCAGCCGCTCCAGCGCCTGGCGCGCCGCCTTCTGCATGATCTTGCCGGAGAGGCCGGCGGTGAGGGGATATACAGGCTCCAGCATCGGCAAATCCCCGCGCGCCTCCGGCGCCACGATATAATCGGGGTGAGACATCTGCAGTTTCTCGCCGTACTTCTCGACGCGGCCGGAGACGTAACGCTCCTCGCCCGTGGGGAGCTGGCGCTCGATGAATTTGCGCTCGGCGTGAAAAAACACGAGGTCGAGCTTGCCGGTATCGTCCTCGACACGCACCTTATAGGGCGCGCGGTTGTTGTTGCGCGGGGGCACAGCGTGCTTCAGCACCCGCACTTTCAGCGTCGCGATGCTGCCGGGCACCGCTTCGGCGATGGAGGGCTCGGCCCGTCTGTCGATCACGCCGGTCGGCAGGTGCCACAGTAGGTCGAGCACGCGCGGCTCGGTGATGCCGGCGGGCAGGTTGACGCACTTCCTGATGAGCAGAATAAGTCGCGGCCCGATGCCCGACAGGGATTGGAGCGAGGCGAAGAGGGGCGTCAACGCGTTGGGCCGCATGGCGTGCAGGGCCTTCACAATGTTCCGGACGGAAGGGTAAAGCGTCGCGGCGCATCGAGGGGCTGCCGTCCCGTCCGCCCTTTGCGCGATGGAAAACGGGCGTTATATCAACGTCCGGCGCCGCAAGAGGGTGGCGGCGGGCCTGCGCGGCGTCAAGCCTTGCGCGGCGGTTATCCAAGAAAGCAGTTGATCATGCACGACGATCTGGAGATGCGGCGCAAGCGGGCCGGCTACCGCGCATCCCATCGGGGCACCAAGGAAATGGACATCATCCTCGGCCGCTACGCCGAGGCACACCTTCCCCGCATGGGTGCGGAGGGGCTCGAGCTTTTCGAGCGCTTTCTAGCGCTGCCCGATCCGCTGCTGACGCAATGGTTTTCGCAGGGCGCCACGGACGCAGAAGCGGGTGAGCTGGCGCCGCTCGTGGCGGCGCTGCGCGCCCATCACGGATTGACGCCTGTCGTGGCCGACGCAGGCCTGGAGACGAGATGACCACTGTCGCATCAAAGAGCGATCACACTGCGAAGACCATCGCCGGTGTGCCGGAAGGGCTCGATGCGCTCGTGCTTGCCCAGCTCGTCAACGAGGCGGCGGCCGAGAAGGCGCCGGGCGTGCTTTTGCACATCGCGCGCGATGATCGGCGTGTGGAAGCGCTGGAGCAGGGGCTGGCATTCTTCGCGCCCCAGGTGCGCGTGCTGTCGTTCCCCGCCTGGGATACGGTTCCCTACGATCGTATCGGTCCGAAGGCCGACATCGTCTCTCAGCGCATGGCGACGCTGGCCAAGCTCGCGCTGGCAAGCCGCAAGCACCCGACCGTCATCCTCACGACCGTCAACGCCATTCTGCAACGGGTGCCGGCGCGCAGCTTCATAAAACGCACCGTGAAGGCGCTTGCGCCGGGCCAGCGTGCCGACATGGCGCGGCTCACGCAGCGTCTCGCGCTGATGGGCTACACGCGTTCCGGCACGGTCATGGATGCAGGCGAATACGCGGTGCGTGGCGGCATTCTCGATATTTTTCCGCCCGGACGCAGTCAGCCGGTGCGGCTCGATTTCTTCGGCGACACGCTTGAGAGCATCAAGGCGTTCGATGTGCAGACGCAGCGAACGGCGAAGGCGGTGCAGAAATTTGCGCTGATGCCCGTAAGCGAAGTCGCGTTCGGCGCCGATGCGGAGCGCCTGTTCCGCACGCGCTACGTCGAGCTGTTCGGCGGGGCGACGGGCGATGATCCGCTGTATGAGGCGGTGAGCTCGGGCCATCGCTATCCCGGCCAGGAGCATTGGCTGCCGCTGTTCCACGAAGAGCTGGAGACGCTGTTTGACTATGTGCCGGGCGTTCCGGTGAGCCTCGATCATCGGGTCGATGAATCGGTCAAGAGCCGGCTCGACCAGATCGCGGAGCACTACGAATCCCGCTTGGAGGCGCTGGAGGAGGCGAAGTTCGGCGGCCCGCCCTACAAGCCGGTGCCGCCGGATCGCATGTTCCTCGACCGTCCGGGGCTGGACGCGGCTCTTTCGACGCGCGGCTCCTATCATCTCACGCCGTTCGAAGAAGCGGATGCGCCGAACGTGCGCTCCTGGCGCGGGCGGGGCGGGCGGACGTTCGCGACCGAGCGCGCGCAGACGGACATCAACGTATTCGATGCCGTCATCGGTCATGTCCGGCGCCTGCAGGGCGAGCAGCGCCGCGTCATCCTCACCACCTGGACGCCCGGCGCGCGGGAACGGCTTGCGACTCTGCTTGCCGACCACGGCCTCACGGATGTGAAGCGGGTCGAATCCTATGCCGAGGCGCTGGCGCTGCCGGGTTCGGCGGTGAGCATCGGCGTGCTCGGCATGGAGCAGGGCTTCGAGACGCCGGAGCTCGCCGTCATCGGCGAGCAGGACATCCTGGGCGACCGGCTCGTGCGTCCGCGCCGCAAGAAGCGTTCGGCGGTCGATGTTCTGACTGAGGCGACGAGCCTTTCCGTGGGCGATCTCGTCGTCCACTCCGATCATGGCATCGGGCGCTTTGCGGGCCTCAAGACCATCACCGTGCTGGGCGCGCCGCACGACTGCGTCGAGCTGCACTACGCGGGCGGCGACAAGCTCTTCCTTCCGGTCGAGAACATCGAGCTTTTGTCGCGCTATGGCGCGGACGAATCCGATGCCCAGCTCGACAAGCTCGGCGGCGTCGCTTGGCAGTCGCGCAAGGCCAAGCTGAAGAAGCGCCTGCGTGAGATCGCGTCCGAGCTGATCAAGATCGCTGCCATGCGCCAGCTCAAGGAAGCGCCGTCCGTTGCGGTTTCGGACGGCGTCTACGACGAGTTCGTCGCGCGCTTCCCGTACGAGGAAACCGAGGACCAGGAGACGAGCATCGAGGCGGTGCTCGGCGATCTCGCCTCCGGGCGTCCGATGGACCGGCTCGTGTGCGGCGACGTCGGCTTCGGCAAAACGGAGGTCGCGCTGCGGGCCGCGTTCGCCGGCGCGATGAACGGTCTGCAGGTCGCGGTGGTGGTGCCGACGACGCTGCTCTCGCGCCAGCACTTCAAGACCTTCACCGAGCGCTTCCGTGGCCTTCCGGTGAAGGTCGCGCAGGCCTCGCGCCTCGTCGCCAGCAAAGAGCTGGCAGAGGTGAAGGAGGGGCTCAAAAACGGCACCATCGATATCGTGGTCGGCACGCACGCTCTCCTCGGCAAGTCGATCGAGTTCAAGCGCCTCGGGCTTCTCATCATCGACGAGGAGCAGCACTTCGGCGTGGGGCATAAGGAGCGTCTGAAGAAGCTGAAGGAGGACGTGCATGTCCTCACGCTGTCGGCAACGCCCATTCCGCGTACACTGCAATTGGCGCTCACGGGCGTGCGCGAGCTATCGCTCATCACGACGCCGCCGGTGGACCGCCTCGCGGTGCGCACCTATATCTCGCCGTTCGATCCGATGATCATCCGCGACGCGCTGCGCCGTGAGCGCTATCGCGGCGGCCAGAGCTTCTATGTGGCTCCGCGCATCTCAGACCTCGACGACATCGCCGAGTTCCTGCGCGAGGCGGTGCCCGAGCTCACGTTCGCGCGCGCCACCGGGCAGCTCACACCGGGCGAGCTGGAAGACGTGATGACCGCCTTCTACGATGGCAAATATGACGTGCTGCTTTCGACGGCCATCGTCGAATCGGGCCTCGACCTGCCGAACGCCAACACGCTGATCGTGCACCGCGCCGATATGTTCGGCCTGGCGCAGCTCTATCAGTTGCGCGGCCGCGTCGGCCGCTCCAAGACCCGCGCCTACGCTTACTTCACCACACCGGTCGGCAAGGCCCTGACCGAGGCGGCGGACCGGCGTCTCAAGGTGCTGCAGTCGCTCGATACGCTGGGGGCGGGGTTCTCGCTGGCTTCACACGATCTCGACATTCGCGGCGCCGGCAATCTTCTCGGCGAGGAGCAGTCCGGTCACATCCGCGAGGTGGGCTTCGAACTCTATCAGTCGATGCTGGAGGAGGCCGTCGCCTCCATGAAGGGTGGCGACCTGGAAGCTGCGACCGATCAATGGAGCCCCACCATCTCGCTCGGCACCTCGGTGCTCATTCCGGAGACCTACGTCGCCGACCTGCAACTCCGCCTCGGGCTCTATCGCCGCCTCTCGACGCTGGAAACGCGCGAGGAGATCGACAACTTTGCCGCCGAGCTGGTCGATCGCTTCGGCCCGCTCCCGGAGGAGGTCGAGCACTTGCTCGACGTCATGGAGATCAAGGCGCTGTGCCGGCAGGCGGGCGTGTCGCAGGTGGATGCGGGGCCGCGCGGCGCCGTCGTCGCTTTCTACCGCAACGCGTTCGCGAACCCCGAAGGGCTCGTTGCGTTCGTGCAGGCCTCGCGCGGTCTCATCAAGGTGCAGCCGGACCAGAAGCTGGTGTTCCGCGCCGAATGGGATCTACCGACCGATCGACTGAAGGGCGTGCGTGGCTTCATCGGCCAGCTCGCCGCCGTTGCGGCGAAGGCGAAGAAGGCGGCGTAATCGTGCGCTGAAGCCAAGAAGACCGGTGCAGCTCGGATATCGCGGCGGCGGTCAGGTTGCCTTGCGCTTGAAGAAGGGCCGGGAAGCCGCCGTGCGCCGCGTGCGCGGTTCGGGCGTCGTCGGCTCGATCTGCTTGATCGCTTGCACGAAGATGATCGGGAAGATCACGACCAGGAACAGGCCGATGCCCATCAGGTCGCGCATCTCCGCGTTATAGCCGCGATAGAGCACCAGCAGCCCCGAGCCGATGCCGGCTGCGGTGAGCAGCGTGATCATGATGGCTTCGAGGTGATGGGAGACGACATACCAAAGGCCTACGACGGCAAGGGCCGCGGTTATTCCCAACGCGGTCAGCACGCCTGGATGCGCCGCCAGATATTGCATGAAGCCGTCGAGCATTGTCGCCTCCCTTCGCGTGACCCGCCGCGCGGTGCTCCGGAGCAGATAGCATTTTACGACGGCTGATCTGCAACGCGGCGTGCGAATTGGGCCCGGCGCGGCATGTGCGCCACACGGGAAGCGTCAGCCTGTGGACAACTCCGCCGGAACGCGCAGCGCCTGCCGCATCACCTTGCCGTTTGCGGTGCGCGGCAAGGCATCGATGAAAACGATGCACCGGGGCTGCTTGTAGGTGGCGAGATGTTCGGCCGCAAAGTGCTCGATCTCGGCCGCATCGGCATTGGTGCCCGGCTGACGCACGATGAACGCGGCGATGACGCTCACGTCGGCGCGCACGCGGGCTTCGCAGCAGGCGACTTCGGCGACGGCCGGATGGCGCGCGAGCACGGTCTCCACCTCCAGCGGCGAGACGCGATAGCCGAGCGCTTTCATCAGATCGTTGGCGCGGCCCTTGTGGAAGACATAGCCGTCCGCATCGATGCTCGCGAGGTCACCGCCGACAAACCATTCGCCGCGGTAGACGGCGGCTTCCTCGTCGGGCCGGTTCCAGTAGCCGAGCATCAGGCCGGGATCGGAGCGGTGCACGGCGAGAAGGCCATCCTCTCCCGGCGGCAGCGGTTCATCGCCACCTTCGAGCGGGAGCACGGCGATGCGGCGTCCGGGCTGCGCAACACCGACGGCACCCGGCCGCCGCGCAATACCGGGGCCGGTCGAGATGTAAGTCGAGATTTCACTCATTCCGAGCGCTTCGTAGAGGGGCCGGCCAGTGCGCGTCTCCCATTCTTCGAAGAGGCCCGGGAGCGGGGCTTCGCCGGCCATCAAGCCGTGACGCAATGCACCCAGGCCATCGCGTGTCGGCGCACCGTATTTCAGCACCTGGCGGAACACGCCGGGCACGCCGGCGAAAAGTGTCGCTTCCGTTCGCGCAATGAGACGCGGCCACACTGCCGGGTCTTTCTCGCCCGTATAGATGATGGACGTGGCGCCGTTCGCCCACGGATCGGTGAGGCCGGTGCCGAGGGTGAAGGTCCAGTTGAACGCTCCGGCGTGCAACATGCGATCGGTTGCGGAGATTCCATACCAGCCGCGGTACATCGGACGGCGGCCGAAAGCGGCGCGCTGTGCATGCAACACGCCCTTGGGCGAAGCTGTGGTGCCGGACGTGTAAATGAGAAATGCAGGGTCCTCGGCGGCGGTATCGGCGTAGCTCGCGCGCTTTCCCTCACGCAGCATGCGCATCACGGCATCGGTATCGAGGCGAAGGATACCGGAAGGCACATCGCCGATCTCCATTCCGTCGCCGAGCGCTACGGCCGCGGCCCCGCTGTCGGTCAGAAGGAAGCGGGCTTCACTTTCCGTGAGTTGCGTCGAGGTCGGCAGCGGGACGAAGCCGCCCGCGATCGCGCCGAAGAAAAGGAGGGCGTAAGCGCTCGTGTTGTCGAGGCGAATGAGAATGCGCGCGCCGCGGGGAAGGCCCGCATCCCGCAGCCCGCCCGCAATACGCAGCACCGCATCTTCGATCTCGGCGAACGACCAGATTTCCGAAGCGTTCCCACCGGCCGCGTCCTCGATGACGAGCAGGGCCGTCGCATTGGGCTGCGTAGCGGCGGGCCTGCCGATGGCGTAAGCGGCCATATTGAAACGAGGGGGGAGTGCTTCGACGGGGAAATGTTTCGTCATTTCTTGTCCGCGGTCCACCAGCTATCGACGTTGTAACCGAACAGCGGCGTCTTCTCGGGATAATGCAGGCGCACCCAGAGGGCCACCCACTGCTTGGGGATGTAGAACAGCGGAATGACGTAGTCTCCGGATAGAAGGACGCGGTCCAGCGCGCGGATGGAGGAGACGAAGTCTGCCTCGTTGTCGGCGGCGAGGAGCGCACCAATCATGGCGTCGGCGGCGGGGTTCTCGACGCCGGCGAAGTTATAGGTGCCGGGCGTCTTGGCCGCCTGGGACGACCAGCGGAAAAGCTGCTCGTTTCCAGGCGAAAGCGACGAGATCCAGGTGTTCTGGATCATGTCATAGTCATAATCGGTGAGGCGCTGCTGATACTGGGCGCTGTCGACGACGCGCACCTTCACCTCGATGCCGAGGCGCTCGACGTCGCGCGCGAAGGAGAGCAGCAGGCCCTCCTGGGCCGTGGACATGGCGAGGATCTCGAAGCTGAGTTGCCGTCCGGTGTTGGCATTGACGAGGCGTTCGCCGCGCACCTCGTAGCCCGCGTCCTGCAGCAGCCGGAATGCCTTCTCCTGGTTCTGGCGGCTGCGTCCCGACCCGTCTGTCGTCGGGAAGCGGTAGGTTCCTTCCATGAACGCCGGCTTCACGGCATTGGGGAAAGGCGCGAGGAGCTTGCGCTCGTGCGCGTCCGCGGGCCGACCGGCGGACGACAACACGGAGCGCTCGAAATAGCTTTGCGTGCGGCTGTAGAGCCCGGCATAGAGCGTGCGGTTGATCCACTCGAAGTCGAACAGATAAATCAGCGCTTCCCGCACGCGGGCATCGGCGAATACCGGCCGGCGCGTGTTGAACACCAGGGCCGACATGCCGGCCGGCAGCCCGATGGTGAACTCATGCTTGACGGCGCGGCCATCGCGGATGGCCGGGAAATCGTAGCCATTGGCCCAGCGGCGCGGATCCTCTTCCGGCCACAGGTCGATCTGTCCGGCCTTGAAGGCATCGAACATGACAGAGCCTTCGCGATAGTAGTCGAAGCGGATCTCGTCGAAGTTGAAGCGGCCGCGATTGACCGGCAGGTCGCGGCCCCAGTAGTTCGGATCGCGTACGTAGGTTACCGAACGGCCGGGATCGATCTTGCCGATCGTGTAGGGGCCGGAGCCGACCGGTGCCGTCAGCGAGGTGTTCTCGAAGGTATCCGGGTTCGTAGCGTGCTTTGCCAGGATTGGCATCAGGCCGAGTATGAGTGGGATTTCGCGGTCGCCTGCGGCATCGAACGTGAAGCGCACGCTGCGGTCCGAAAGGCGCTCCGTCTTCACCACCTTGGAGAAATAGGTCCGATAGTTCGGACGGCCTTTCTCCTTCAAGACCTCGAAGGAGAACAGCACATCGTCGGCGGTGATCGGATGGCCGTCCGAAAAGCGCGCCTTCGGGTTGAGGTGAAAGGTGACCGATGAGCGATCGGGCGGCACCTCGACGCTCTCGGCGATGAGACTATAAAGCGAGAAAGGCTCATCGAGCCCACGCGCCATCAAGCTCTCGACGGTGAATTCACGTATGCCGTTGGCTGCGACGCCGCGCACGATGAGCGGGTTGAGGCTGTCGAACGATCCGAAGGCGCCGAGAACGAGCCGGCCGGCCTTGGGTGCATCGGGATTCACATAGGAGAAGTGGGTGAAGCCCGGCGGCTCCTTGGGCTCGCCATGGAGCGCGATGCCGTGCATCGGCTCGGCGCTCGCGGCACCGAAGGCGCATGCAAGTGCCACAATGGCGCTGATGGCACGGCAGGTTCGCCTGGGAATGGGAGCGGCCGGCAGCATTTGGGAAATAGCGAGCATCCGCAGCCTATTATCACACGATCCGAGCCCGGCCATGTCGGCGGGCACCGGTTGCACAATAGTGAATATTGGTAATCACCGTTGCGGCTATGCAACGATGTGTCGAACGGATACTGGGAATGCAGAGGGGCCGATTGCATGGCCACGGAGTTGCCGTAATCCAAGCCTTACTGCCGCTTCGATGAGGCCGAGGGGCGTCATATGGGCGCGCAGTTCATGCGCGCTTGGCGAGGGGTGAGCTGGGCGGACCAGCTCTCTAAGAAAGGTTTGTATTCCATGACAAATACCGTTGCGCACCTCCTGTATAAGGGGCGGAGCGCCCGCGGGGTCGCCGCTGCGTGCGCCGCCCTCGGGTTAGCCGCCATGATCACCGCACCGGCGTCGGCACAGGAAGCAAAAGCGCCCGCGAAGGCTCCGGCTGCCAAGGCCGCGCCCGCCGCGAAGGGTGCGCCTGGTGCCGCTGCTGCCGGCGACAAGAAAAGCGCCTGGGTGAAGCTTTGCGAGAAGGCGCCGTTCAACCACAAGGATAAGGACGGCAAGGAAGTCAAGGAAGAGAAGAACATCTGTCTGACGCACCACGAGCGTCTCGATGGCAATACCGGCATGGTCATGGTGTCGGCGGCCATTCGTGAGGTCGAAGGTGCGCAGAAGAAGAGCCTGATGGTCATGGTGCCGCTGGGCATGGCGCTGCCGCCGGGGCTGCGCGCCGCGGTCTACTCGAAGGATCAGTGGGAAAAGGCTGCCAAGAACGAGAAGATCGACGAGAAGGCCCTGAAGCCGGTTTCGCTCGTCTATTCGCTTTGCCACGCGGCCGGCTGCACGGCTGAGATCGAGGCCACCCCCGAAATCATTGAGCAGATGAAGACCGGTGGCGGCATCATGGTCATCGCGATGAATGCAGGTGCCCAGCCCATCGGATTCCCGGTTCCTCTCGATGGCTTCAGCGAGGCCTACGCGGGCAAGCCGATCGACAACGAGGAATATGCGAAAGCGCGCGGCCAGCTCATGGCGCAGATCCGCGAGCGTCAGCAGGCTGCCCTGGAGAAGTACAAGGCCGAGCAGATGAAGAACCTGCCGCCGCCGCCGGCTGATGCCGCTGGTGCTGCTGCTCCCGCTGCGAAGGCGCCTGCGGCTGCCAAGAAGTAAGCTGCTCCGCCGCGAATAGATCAGAACCGCCCGGGCAAAAGCCGGGCGGTTTTTGTTTGCCGGATTGCAGGCCGTGCATGCGCGGTTGGTGCACACTGTGCAGCGGCCCCACGGGGCGGCACGATGCTTCCGCATCGCAGGCGCCGGGCAGCAGACCTCCGGTGCGTCAGCTCAGTGCGATTGGAGGAACAGCGCCCGGTAGCCGCCGTTCTCATCCTCGGTGAAAAGCTCGCTGAGCTGAGGATGGCGCAGCGGCAGGCCCGTATCGTCGGGAACGAGGTTCTGCTCCGAGACATAGGCGATATACTCGGTCTCGGAGTTCTCGGCGAGCAGGTGGTAGAAGGGTTGTTCCTTGTGCGGGCGAATGTGCTCGGGGATCGCCAGCCACCATTCCTCGGTGTTGTCGAACTCCGGGTCGATGTCGAAGACGACGCCGCGAAAGTGGAAGATGCGGTGGCGCACAACCTGCCCCACCGCGTACTTCGCCTTAGCCTGTATGACCGTACCCATGCGTCCGTCCATCTGCCCCCGCCGCTATTCGAAGCGAGCGCCGCGCGGCTGTCAATCCGCCTACCCCAAGTCGATCTAAAGGATGCGGTAAACGGGCACTAAAGGCACGTTCAGAGCCCGTATGCGGCCGCCTTCTGCGGGTCCTTGGCGGCGACGAGACGGGCAAGATCAACGATGACCTTGGCCTGCTTCCAGGTCGCGTCGTCCTGCATCTTGCCGTCGATCATCACCGCCCCGGTGCCGTCGGGCATGGCCTCGAGGATACGCTTTGCGAATGCAACCTCGTTCTCGTCCGGCGAGAAGACGCGTTTTGCAATGTCGATCTGGGAGGGATGCAACGACCAGGCGCCGAGGCAGCCCTGCAGGAAGGCGTTGCGGAATTGAGCCTCGCATGCAGCGGCGTCGGAGAAATCGCCGAAGGGACCGTAGAAGGGCTTGAGGCCGTAGGCGAGACAGGCGTCGACCATCTTGCCGACGGTGTAGTGCCACAGATCCTGCTGGTAGAAGGCGCGCTGCGTCCCCTCGGCGCCCGCGTCCGCGAGCACGCCGTAGTTGGGATGGCCGCCGCCGACGCGCGTGGTCTTCATGCCACGGGAGGCTGCAAGATCGGCCGGGCCGAGGCTCATGCCGTGCATGCGTGGGGAGGCGGCTGCGATGGCCTCGACATTGTTCACGCCCTCCGCCGTCTCGAGGATGGCGTGGATCATGATGGGCTTCTCGACGTTGTGGCGCGCCTCGAGCTGGGCGAGGAGCTGATCGAGGTAGTGGATGTCCCACGGCCCTTCGACCTTCGGCAGCATGATGACATCGAGCTTGTTGCCGGCGGCAGCGACAATCTCGGTGACGTCGTCGAGCATCCAGGGGCTGTTGAGGCAGTTGATGCGGGTCCACAGGCCCGTGGAGCCGAAGTCGTTCTCCTGCGCCATGGCGATGAAGCCGGCACGCGCGGCCTGCTTCTGGTCAGCCGGAATGGCATCCTCGAGGTTGCCGAGGACCACATCGACCTGGCCGGCCATGTCCTTGATCTTGGAACGGATCTTTTCGTTGTGCGGGGGCACGAAATGGATCATACGCTCCAGCCGCACGGGCTGGGCGCGGTAGGGCTCGGGCGCGCCGATGGCAAGCGGAGAATAGAACTTAGCGGGCGTGCGGCTGGCGGCCATCGTCGGAGAGCTCCCATGTTTGCTTTGGCGCGCACAATATTGCCCCGCCGGCACGAGTCAACGCGCCGGCGGGGGCGACGGCAGGCCGCGGGAGCCGCGGTATCAGGCTTTTGCGGGCTCGAAGGCGGCGACGATGGTGCGCAGGTTGGAGATGAAGGTCTTTGCGCGCGTCGCCGGCAGTGCGCCGACGAGTGCCTGCTCGATCTTGCTGATGATGGGAGCGGAGCGATCCAAAACGTCGCGGCCGGCATCGGTGAGGGAGATGGCGTAGGCGCGTGCGTCATGCCGCGTGCGGCGACGCTTCAGGAGGCCCTTGCGGGTGAGGAGCTGCACCACCTGCGAGACCGTCGAGCGGTCGATGCCGGTGGCGTTGATGATGTCCTGCTGGCTGAGGCCGTCCCGTTCCGAGGCGGCTACGAGGACGGTGTACTGCGTGCTGGTGACGTCAATGCCATCCATGTGCGTCTGGAAGAGTTCGCCGGCACACTGATGAACGCGATGGAGAAGGTGAAGCGTGGAGGAATTCACGATGCTGCTACCTGCGCGAGTGAGGATTGTTGCCTGCTCCGGGAACGTGTTCGCATCGAAGCTCGGTCAACGGATTAAACGCGAGATTCACCGCACGCGCTTGACCGACCCGGCACAATAGGTTGACCTTGCGGGCATTCGGGGACGGGGACTTGATGACAAGCGTTTTTTCGACCAACGACGTCGATCCGAGGGATCGCATCTCGTATTGGGTGGACGTCGCATCGAAGATGTTCTTCAAGCACGGGTTCAACGCGCCTGCGCGCGAGTTTGGCGGTACGCTCAAGAGCGATATGCTCGACATGCTGAGGTTCGTCGAGTGCGGGTGCGGACCGTGCGAAGTCACACGCACGCGCCGTGACATAAATCAGGATGGCGTCGACGATTATCTGCTGTGCATCCGCCTCAAGGGCCGGTCGGAGCTCGTCCAGGGCGAGCATCGCATCATGATCGAGCCGGGCATGATGGTTCTGCACGACGCCGTGCAACCGATGCGCGCGCGGTATCTCGAGCAGTCGACGTCGTTGTTCGTATCGGTGCCGCGGGGTGCCATCGAGACGCGCCTCGGCCGTGCGGCCTCGGTGCGGACGACGACGTCCTGCCGTCCAGTGCCGGGAATCGCCGCGGAGTTTCTGCGTCTCTTATCGACGCGCATGAAGACGATCGACGTGGCGGCGCGCACGCCGCTCGCGGAGCAGGCGGTCGACCTCATCGCCATGGCATTCAGTGCCGGCGAAGATGTGCCGGCGCCGACGTCCGTGCGTGCCGGGGCTCTTTCACGGCTCAAGGCCGCAATCGATGCGCGCCTCAGCGATTCCAGTTTGAAGCCGGCGCAGGTGGCGGCGGCCGCGGGCATCAGCGTTCGCTACGCCAACGCCCTCCTGGCTGAGGAAGGGACTTCGATCGAGCGCTACATTATGCACCGGCGGCTTCACTGCTGCCGGCAGTCGCTCGAGGATCCCTTGCAGGTTCACCGCATGGTGAGCGAGATCGCCTTCAGCTGGGGATTTTCGGATCTTTCGCACTTCTCGCGACGCTTCCGCGCCGAGTTCGGCGTGACACCGAGCGAATGCCGCCGGCGCGCGCTCGCGGCACAGGGGGCCACTTCAATTTAGCGGGGAGAGCCAACTCGATCCCAACCATTACAATTCCGTAATCGGGCCGCCATATCCCGGAAAGGCGCGCTGGTTAACCGTCGGGCGTGGACCGGAGCTGACATCATGCGCATCCTCATCGTCGAGGACGACAGCGAGACTGCCACTTACATTGCGCACGGGCTGACGGAAGAGGGACATGTCGCCGAGGTGTTGGGCGACGGGCGCGATGGCCTATCCCAGGCCATGGGTGAAGACTACGACATCATCGTGGTCGATCGCATGCTGCCCGGCCTCGACGGGCTTTCCCTGGTGAGAGGCTTGCGCGCGGTCGGGCGCAAAGTGCCGGTGATATTCCTCACATCCCTCGGCGGTGTGGACGACCGCGTCGATGGGCTCAACGTCGGCGGCGACGACTACCTTGCGAAGCCCTTTGCGTTCTCCGAGCTGATGGCGCGGGTCAATGCCCTTGCCCGACGGCCGCATCTCAAGGATGCCGAGACGGTGCTGCGCGTTGGGGATCTCGAAATGGATCTTATCGCGCGGACGGTGAAGCGCGGTGGACAGACGATCGAGCTTCAGCCGCGTGAGTTCCGCCTGCTTGAGGTCCTCATGCGCAACAAGGGGCGCGTGCTGACGCGCACGATGCTTTTGGAACGGGTGTGGAGCTTTCACTTCGAGCCGCGCACGAGTATCGTTGAAACGCACATCTCGCGCCTACGTACCAAGATCGACCGGCCGTATGGCAGCGAGCTGATCCATACGGTTCGCGGCTGCGGCTATACGATGCATGATCAGCAATGATCTTTTGAAGCGCACGCCGGTGCGCCTGGCCGGCGCGTTCGCCGCGCTCTTCGCGCTCACGGTGATTGCGCTGGTTGCGGTTCTTTATTTCACGCTCGTTTCCGAGCTGCAGCTCGCCATCCGCCGCCATGTCGATGAGATCAGCGACACGCTGGAGGCGATCGATCGCCAGCAGGGATTCGACAATCTCGCCTCGGTCGTCGCGGAGGAAGCGGGGTCGGTGCGCGACTTCGACAGCATCTTTCTGCTGCGGGAGAGGAACGGAACCTTTCGCGCGGGCAATGTGCAGAACGTGCGCGTCTTCCGCGGGTGGGGAGAGCTCGACCGCGCGTGGCTGCCGCTCGTCGCCGATAAGGGGAGCCCTGAAGATCGCTTCTATGCGAAGTGGACGCCGGTTTCCAAGGGCGAGCTCCTCGTCGGCGGCAGCGACCGGCAGATTCGCGAGGTGCGGCGCGTTCTTCTGCACGGCCTCGGGTGGGCGCTGGCGGCGACCGCGCTCCTCGCGGCGGGATCGGCCAGCTATCTCGCGTTTCGCGCGCAACAGAAGATCGACCTGTTTGCGACAGCGCTTTCCCGCGTCGGACGCGGCGAAATCGGCGAACGGGTGCCCGTGAGCAGCTCCCATGACGACCTCGACCGCGTTGCTACGCAGATCAACGCCATGCTCGCGCATTTGCAGAAGCTGATCGCGAACGTCAACCAGTCGTCATCGGACATCGCGCACGACCTGAAAAAGCCGATCGGACGGTTGCGGCGACGGCTGGAGCTTGCGCTCGAGAGCGCGGATGACGGCGCGGAATTCCGCCAGCGCACCGCGGAGAGTCTGGCGGAACTCGATTCGATCGTCGAGACGTTCGAGGCGTTGCTGAGGATTACGCAGATCGAAGCGGGCGCGCGGCGTTCGCGCTTTTGCGATGTCGGGCTCGATGGCGTGCTCACCGATATTGCGGACATCTATGAGCCGGTGGCCGAGGAAGAGGGTGACCGCCTGCGATGTGCGGTTCGTGCCAATGGCAATGCGCGGGTCGTGGGAGATCGCGAATTGCTGACACAGCTGTTCGCAAATTTGATCGAGAACGCGATCCGCCACGCACCCGCCGGCACCGATATCGTGATCGATCTGGAGGTGCGTTCCGGTCGCGTCGTTGCCGTCGTCGCCGATAATGGACCGGGCATCCCGGAGTGCGAACGGGAAAATGTGTTCCGGCGTCTCTATCGTCTCGAGCGCGCGCGCTCGACACCCGGCAGCGGTCTCGGACTGAGCCTCGTGGCGGCGGTTGCCGACCTCCATGGCGCGACGGTGACGCTCATGGACAACCGGCCCGGACTGCGGGTCGAGGTTTCATTTCCACAGCCCGCGAATTGAGAAGGGTGCAGCGTTTCCGCTGCACCCCCGGAGCGCCGCAGGAGGAGCTTAGCGGCAAACGCGATGGTGATTGTGCCACCGGCAGTGGCGATAGTGCCGATAGTGGCGGTGGTGGTGATGTCGCCACCAGTGGGCTTTCGTGACTGTGGACGCGTGGGCACCTGGAGGCGCGGTGAGATGCGCGCCCGATACGGCGGCTTGGGACGGCGCGGAAAAAGCGAGACAAAGGGCAATAACGCTGCCGGCGAGTGGCAGTGAAAGATAAGGCTTCATCTGGAAGCTCCGGAAACTGCGCGCCAGCTTATAGGGCGGCAAGCGATGCGGCGGGCACCATTGCCCGCCGCCGAAACAAAAGCGCGATTACTTCTTCACACACTTGCTGGTCGCGTCGTCCCACTTCATCGTCGAGATCTTCTCGCAGCTTGCTTTGGTCTTCGGCGCATCCTTGGCGGCGGCGATTCCGGGGGCGACGACGCCGAAAGCTACGGCGGCAAGGAGGGCGTTGATCAGCAGCTTCTTGGACATTTGAAACTCTCCGTTTTTATCGAGGTTCTAACCGGCACGCGGGGGTGACCGGGGCCGCGAAACTGCTCCCGCTTGTTTGCCGTCATCTGACGTGCGGCATACGGATTTGTAAGGAGGGTTGTCGTAAAGCTGAAATGCAGTTCAGCTTCCGTTCAGCTTTGTAACATTGCGTGATGCGTTGCCGGTCGCGCTGCTTGCGGCGCCCGGTTGAGGCCTGCATCGCGATCGGTATCTGCCGATCAGCTCCAGCGCCGATTGCTCCACATCCACTGCTCGGGCGCTTCGCGGATCCATGCCTCGAACTGCTGCTGCATGTGCTCCATGGTCCAGCGGATGTCCTCGGCCTGGTTGGACGTGCGCGGCACGCGCAATTCCTTGAGCTCGATCTCGAAGCGACTTTCCTTGCCGATCCGCTTGCAGCGGGAGAGCCAAATGCGTGCACCGACGCGCCGTGCAATCATAGCACCGATCGCCTGCGTTTTCGCATCGCGACCGAAGAACGGTACGGGCATGCCGGTGCGGTCGTAAAGATCGCATACGAGCCCGAGACGTCCGCCCCGGCGCACGAAGTCCATGATGGCGCGCGCGGTGCGCTGGTCGTCGCCATGGTCGCCGACATTGCCGCGACCGAAGAGACCGTCGGGATAAAGGTCCTTGCGCTGGTCGCGCAGGTAACGGTCGACGTAGGGATTGGTCACCGAGCGATAGACGGCGGCGGGGTTTGCGCCGGCCCAGGTGAACGGCAGGATCGCCAGCTCCCAGTTGCCCATGTGCAGGCTGACGCCGACGGCCGGACCGAGCTTGTCCTTGTAGCGCGAGAAGATGTTCTGGCTGACGATGTCGATGCGCTCGGGCTCGGCCAGAAAGCGGTCGATGCGCATGGTCTCGACCATGACCCGGCCAAGGTTCTCCCAGTGGGCGAGGGCGATCTCCTTGCGCTCGGCTTCGCTCTTTTCGGGGAAGGCGATGGCGAGATTGTCGAGGGCGCGCTGGTGCCGTTTCGGATTGACGATCGGCGCCAGGCGCCGCCAGCAGAATGCCGAGGCGCTTGTCGCCACGTTCAAAGGCAGCGCGCGGAAAAATCCCGCGACGAGCCGCAGCACGGCATATTCGAGACGAAACTGAAGGTCGCGGGCGCGGTCTTTCGTCTTCATCGTCCGCCGGGATTCTCAACCATTTCAGGGGCACGGGCGGTCATGCCCAGGGATGCGGTGTTCGTCAAGTGTTGCCGGCGCCCGTCCCGGCCGGCTGCATCAACCGGGGCGCTATGAAGGAGGGGTGGAGGCCCTCGCGTATGGCGAGGCGGCGCAGGGGACCCACGGACTTCAGCACGTGCAGGCCGAGGCCGCGCAGCGCCTGCACGGGCGCGGCGTGTGTCAGGAGGCTGCGGTTGAGGAGGTCGATGCTCCAGATGCGGGCGGAAATGTCGGTGCGCCGCATCCGGCCATAGGCCTGGAGCACGTCCGCGGCGCCGATGTCGCCGCCGATCGCAACGGCATCCGCCACGCAGTCGGCGATGCATGCGGCATCACGCAGGCCGAGATTGAGGCCCTGCGCGCCGATGGGGGGGATGACGTGCACCGCCTCTCCGACGAGGACTACGCGGTTGCGGCCTGCAACCTCGGCGGTGAGTCCCGACAGCGGAAATACGGCGCGGGGGCCGATGCCGGTGATCTCTCCGAGCAGGCCCTGCAGGCGCTCTTCGAGCGTGTCGCGGAAGGCGGCCTCGTCGAGGGCGGCGAGCTGTGCGGCCGTCTGCGGGCGTTCCACCCAGACGAGGCTCGACGAGAGGCCCGGCGAGGGTACGGCGGTGAGCGGCCCCGCCGGTCGATGGAATTCGGTCGAAATGCCGTTGTGCGGCCGCCTGTGCGTGAAGGTGCAGGCGAGCGCGCTCTGCTCGTAGTCCCAGGTGCGCACCGGTATGCCGGCCGCCTCGCGGCACAACGACCGGCGCCCATCGGCACCGACAACGAGCCGTGCATGCAGTGTCCGGCCGCTACTGAGCTGGACCTCGGCACCGCTCTCCGCAACGCGAACCCGGGCGACGCTCTCCTCGATCATCTCCAGGTTCGCGATTTCGGCGGCGCGGGTGCCCAGGGCCGTCACGAGGGCGACGTTCGGAAGGTTGAACCCGAAGCGTTCGAGCCCCACCTCGGCAGCCGTGAATGTCACCTCCGGCGCGCGGAACAGCCCCTCCATGTCGTCGATGACGCGGATGGCGTAGATCGGCTGACCGATCTCGCGGCACGCGGGACCGAGACCGAGATTCTCCAAGAGCGTCACAGAGCCGGCGAAGAGAGCGGCGGTTCGCGTATCGCGCCCGTCGGGCGCGGGGCCGATGGCGGCAACGCGCAGCCCCGTGCGTGCGAGCGCCAAGGCTGCCGCCAGTCCCGCCGGGCCGGTGCCGACGACGCAAATGTCGCAGGAGGGGTTGTTGGTCATTGCGCCGACGAGCCGCCGTGATGATGTGAAGGGGCAAGAATGGCACGCCAGCGCCCGGCTTCAAGGTGCGAAGCGCCGCGAGCGCGCAGCGCTGCATCAGAGCAGCGCGATTCCATTTGAGGCGAAACTCCGTTCACACCCTGGGCAAAACGGGGGCAAATGAGAGTTTCGGTGGATCAGTCTATTGTTGATGCCCATCGGCCACATGGCCGCAAGAACACACTAAGCGGGACAAACGTTTACTGGCACTTAACTGGGCTTAAAACATCCTTGTCATGGTAGGTGCGAGGCAGCATTTTCGCCCTGAGGTACGAACGACACTTTGCAGGATTCTAGCGAATGAGCGGCCGGATCGTAGTAGCGCTGGCGTTGGTAGCAGCAGTCTTTGCTGGCCACAGCGCGTTTGCGTTCCAGGAAGAAAAGCAGGGGAGCGCTCCCGCGCCCGCCGCTGAAGCTGCCATGCCTGCAGAGGCTGCGCCGGACGACAAGGCCGCGCTGGGCACCGAAACCGCCGCCAAGGCCGAGACGGGTACGGAGATCCGCATTCCGGGTCTCGGTAAACTCGGCGTGCTGCCGAAGATGGATTTCGGGCTCGAGCTGCTTTACGGCGCAGCGGAGAACGCGCCCACCGGCCAGCCGGACGGCGTAGCGCCCGAGGATGATCTGACGGTGCGCGGCTCGGTCAAACACCGCTTCTAATCCCTTCCGCGGAGGGACCAGACTCCGTGCTCCCAATCCGCCTCTCCGATATCATCGCAGCCAGCGTGCACGTTTTCACGGCTCTCGGTGCCGTGTGCGGGCTCTTCGCCGCGCTCTCCGCGTTCGACGGCGCATGGGAGCGGATGTTCGTCTGGCTCGGCGTAGCGCTCGTCATCGACGCGATCGACGGCACTTTCGCGCGCATGGTGCAGGTGGAAGCGCGGTTGCCTCGGTTTTCCGGAGAGCGGCTCGACCTCGTCGTCGATTACGTCACCTACGTGTTCGTGCCGGCGCTGGCGCTTCTGCGCGCGGGCTATCTGGAAGGCACGGGCGGGCTCGTCATCGGTGCTATGATCCTCTTGTCATCGCTCTACCACTTCTCCGATCTCGCCAGTAAAGGCGAGGACTACAGCTTCGTCGGGTTTCCCGCGATCTGGAACGTGGTGGCGTTCTACGTTTTTGCGCTCTCGCCGCCGGGCTGGGTCACGTACACCGCGCTGATCCTCTGCGTGATTTTCACCTTCATACCGATCCACTGGGTGCACCCCGTGCGCGTCATGCGCTGGCGGAGCGTGACGCTCGCCGTCACCGCGGCGTGGGCCATCGCGGCTATCGCGGCGATCTGGTCAGGGTTTCCGCCTCCGTTCTGGACACAGGCTATCCTGGTCGCATCGATGGGCTACTTCCTGTGGCTCACGGTCGAGCTGTCGCTGCGGCCGCGGATAGGTGACACGATCTAAAGTGCTTCCGGAAAAGTGGGTACCGGTTTTCCGATGAGAAGCACGATCGATAGGAGTGCTTCCGGAAAAGTGGACCCCGGTGTTCCGCTAGCGTTTTGCTGGGTTGCGAAACGCATCCCACGCAGGCGGATCACCGAACCGCTCGGCGAGGAAATCGATGAAAAGCCGCGTCTTGGCGGCGAGATATCGATTCGGCGCATAGAGCGCGAAGATGCCGAGCGATGTCGGCGGGTTGTGGGGCAGTACAGGCACGAGGCGCCCCGCCCCAATGTCGGGGCCGACGAGAAACGTTGGCAAATTGGCGATGCCGTTGCCGGCGAGCGCCGCGGCACGCAGCACCTCGCCATTGTTTGAGCAGAGCGCGGCATTGATCTGTACGGCTGTTGCGGCGCCGTCGGCCGTGAGCTGCCAGCGGTGCGTCGCCGCCATGTGTCCGTACGCGAGACAGCGGTGCTCAGCGAGCGCGGCGAGCGTTTCTGGGGTGCCGTGCCGTGCGATATAGCCAGGCGCCGCGACGAGTACGCGGTGTGCGGGAGCGAGCCGCCGGGCGATGAGGCTCGAATCGGCGAGCGCGCCAATGCGCACGGTGACGTCGACGCCTTCCTCCAGCGGATCGATGAAGCGGTCGTTCAGCACCAGCTCGACCTGCAATTCCGGATAGCGTGTCATGAACGCTGCCACGGCTTCGCCGAGATACAGAATCCCGAACGACATCGGCGCGTTGACTTTCAGGACCCCGCGCGGCTCCTCGTGCAGGCGGGAGATCTGAAGCTCGGTCTCCTCGACATCGGCGAGGATCGACAGCGTGCGCTGGTAGTAGGCGCGCCCGGCTTCAGTGGGTGTCACGCGCCGCGTCGTGCGGTCCAGCAGCCGGGCTCCCAGAATCTGCTCCAGCTCCATCACGGCTTTGCTGACCGCGGACCGCGTCAGCCCAAGGCGGCGCGCCGCCTCGGCGTAGCTGCCGGCGGCCACGACCTTCGTGAAGGCGTTCATGGCGTCGAGCTTGTCCATTGGTGCCAATATGGAACCATAGTAGTTCAAAAGTGGTGGATTGAGTGCGTCCGGTCAACGGCCAATATACGAGCCACGCAAGGCGCCGGACCACAAACCGGCGCGGATGAAGCCGGAATGGGAGATGCAACCATGTTGACCCTTCGCAGAGCCGAAGAGCGCGGCCGCGCCGATTTCGGGTGGCTCGACAGCCGCCACAGCTTTTCCTTCGGCCACTACTTCGATCCCAAGCACATGGGTTTCGGCCCTCTGCGCGTGATCAACGACGACCGAGTCGCCGGCGGCGGCGGCTTTCCCACCCATCCGCACGCGGACATGGAGATCATCACCTATGTCCTCGACGGCGGGTTGGAGCATAGGGATAGCCTCGGCACCGGGTCGGTCGTGCGTCCTGGAGACGTGCAGCGCATGAGCGCGGGAAGCGGCGTGCGCCATTCCGAGTTCAACGCGTCGAAGGCCGATCCTGTGCACTTCCTGCAGATCTGGATCGTGCCGGAGAAGCGCGGGCTCGCGCCGAGCTACGAGCAGAAGACATTTTCGGAAGCCGACAAGCGCGGCAAGCTGCGTCTCGTCGGCTCGCGTGACGGACGCGATGGCTCGGTGACGATCCACCAGGATGTGGACCTCTACGCCACGGTTCTCGCCGGGGGCGAGACGGTGTGCCATGGGCTTCGTGATGGCCGGGTCGCCTGGGTTCAGGTGGCACGCGGCACCGCTACGCTCAACGGCGAGCAGCTCTACCCGGGCGACGGCGTCGCCATCGACGTCGCCGACAGGCTGGAGCTCACCGGAACGTCCGAGAGCGAAATTCTCGTGTTCGATATGTCCGCTTAACCGGACAGCCTGGCCGGCCGGCGCAAGCTGACCGGCCATTTGTCTACGCGTTTACGACCGCCGCTTCATGGAGATGGAAATGACGAAGGTTCTCGTTCTTTATTATTCGACCTATGGCCACATCGAGACGATGGCGTATGCGGTCGCCGAGGGTGTTCGTGAGGCTGGCGCCGAGGCCGTCGTCAAGCGCGTTCCCGAACTGGTGCCGGACGATGTTGCGCGAAAATCCGGCTACAAGCTCGATCAGCCGGCGCCGATCGCGACGGTGGACGAGCTTGCCGAGTACGATGCGATCGTCATCGGCACGCCGACGCGCTTCGGAAACATGGCCGCGCAGATGAAGAACTTTCTCGACCAGACCGGCGGGCTCTGGGCGCAGGGCAAGCTGATCGGCAAGCCCGGAGGCGTGTTCACCTCCACCGCAAGCCAGCACGGGGGACAGGAAAGCACGCTGCTGACGACGCAGGTCGTGCTTCTGCATCACGGCATGGTTGTCGTCGGGCTACCCTATTCGTTCGTGGGGCAGACGGGCGTGAAGGAGATCACGGGCTGCTCGCCCTACGGGGCCTCGACGATTGCGGGCGGGGACGGATCGCGTCAGCCGAGTGAGAACGAGCTTGCGGGTGCGCGCTATCAGGGCCGCCATATCGCGCAGATCGCCGCGAAGCTCGCAGCGGCTTGAAATAGGCAATCCGACCGGGAGCGAACGCGGCGCGGCAGCTACTGGAGCGATTGCCGCCGCCGCGCGGGCGTCGGGCGCGTTGCGCATGATCGTGCGCCGTTAGACTGGCGGACGCATAGCAATGCATGTCTTGTTGGTTCGCTTGGGTTGCCGTCCTGGCTAGATTTTTCCTTTCCATCTCAAGCTGGGAAAGACAATGGACGACGCGCGTTTCTGGCACCCCGCCACCTTCACCGCCCGCACCGGGCGCCGCTTCAAGGTTTCGTTTCTTATCGCCGAGGAAGCGACATGGGATCACCGTCTGCACGATCTCGACGGCAGTGAGATCGCAGCGGACCTCGTCTCGCTGACCCGCGTCGAGCTGCGTTCCGTGCAGGTGAGCTGCGACGGCATCGTTGGCACCGGGCTGATGGGTAGCGGAACGGATGAGACGCGGGGACGGGTGCAGCAGCCGCTGCACGCGGTCGCGGTTTAGCGGGCGAACATCGCATCGCGATATCGGTGCTCGAAAAAAGGAAAGCCCCCTTGCAGCGTGGCATGCAGGGGGGCTTTCTTCATTTCCGGAGCCGGAGCATCACCGCTTGGATGATGCTCCAAGATGGCGTCAGGCGTATTCCAGTTGCGGGCGCGACGCGCTCCCGCGCGTATCTGCCCGGCCGGTGGCCTGCGGACGGCGCGCGCGTGCGCCGTAATGGTCGAGCGCGGCGCGGTGGGCCGCCTGTGCGGTTGCAAACTTTTTGCCGTCGAGCGCACGGAACGCATTCATTGCAGAATGGAACTGGAACGAGGCTTCTCCCTCCTGGCGCACGACGATACCGACAGCATCGCTGCCGATCTCGATGATGTAGGCTTGTGAAGACATGCGATCACACCCGCGCCGGTTCGCTACCGGCGCTCCTTTGCATTGCTTTGATGTCAGAATTTTCACAGCGGAGGCCGTTGGCCCCTAATGGCGCTTCAACAGCACATGCAACGGGAGAGGCACATCCATCCGGCGAGGCGGGTACGTCGGATTTTTGTCGAATGCACGACACTTGCCATAGTTCTTCTCCTTTGAGCCGAAGCCGTGCCTACAAACACAGCTACTTAGCGTTTGGTTTCGCGGCGCAAGCTTGCTCTGCAAATCACCGCGGCCAGCACAGGCCGACGCGTCCATAGATGGGGGCTCCTCCGTCGATCGTCAAATGCGAAGACCTGAAATTCTTATGAGGCCGATTTTTGCGGGCCCGCACGGCGATGCTGCGTCTGCGAAGTTCCGATGGAACGGGAATTGTGCACCGCAGTTCCCAGGCGGAACGATATCGATATGAGAAATAGTTCGTTGTCGCGAACGTCGCGGGCGACGTAGGCTCGCCGCCTGTCATGGAATGGAAAGGCATTGCGTACGGGGTGCACGGCCCAAACAGAGCGAGGTACCACCATGGCTACCACACTCCTTGTGCCAGGATTTGACGGCGGCCGCGAAGGTCACTGGCTCAGCTGGTTCGAAGCGGCCCTTCCCGATACGCAGCGCGTTGCCCCGCCGGATCTTGGAAGCGTCGATCTGGCCGAGTGGGCCGCGTGCGTGCGCAGTGGGCTCTATAGTTGCGATGAGCCGGTGTGGATCATCGCCCACGGCTTCGGGTGCCTTGCAGCGGCGCGCGCCGCCTTCGATGTCTGCGATCGCGTATCCGGCGTCATGTTCGTTGCGCCCTACGATCCCGATCACATGCGTCTGGCGTGGCTGCTGCCCGACGAGCCGCTCGGCTTTCCCGCAGTACTCGTCGCAAGCAGCAACGATCCGCACATGCGCCTCAGCAAGGCGGCGTTCTGGGCTGGGTTCTGGAGCTGCGATTTCGTCAACGTCGGCCGTGGCGGGAGCATCGATCCCGCATCGGGCTTCGGGCCATGGGCTCAGGGGCTGGCGATCTTCGAGGACCTGAAGCACTCGCCGGCGGTCAGTCTGCGCCAGACGCCGGGCCAGGAGACGGCGCATCTGTCACGGGCGATCTGACGGCGCGAGGCCGCGACGCGTACGTGCGCGCGCATTACGGGCGTCGCGGTTCTACTTTTTTATGCGGAACTGGATCGGCAGCGACAGATTGATCGTGAGGTCCGGCACATCCGTCGGCGGCGAGGGAAACGGACTCGCGCGATTGAGCACCTCGATCGCCTCCTCATCCAGCAGATCCGAGCCCGAGGCCTTGTCGATGCGCGCGCTGATCACCCTGCCGGAGCGGTCGAGGGTGAAGGAGACGGTGGTCACACCTTCGATGCCCCGCTTGCGCGCCTCGTGGGGATATTTCTTATGCTTGTTGAGGTGGAAGATGAGCGACTTCTGCCAGCTCATCGTCGCAGCGGACGGCTTGTTCGAGATGCCCTGCTTCGGTCCGGCGGGCTTTTCCGCCGGCGGAGCATCGACGGGCGGCGGCGCGGCGGCTTCCTGCGCGGCGGCCGAAGCCTGAGGAATGGCCTTCTGCTCGGGGCGGGGATCCTCCTGGGCCTCCTTGTCGTCCACTTCCTCGACGGGCTTTTGCTTCTCGACGACCACTTCCGGGTCGGGGGCGAGCGGGGCCTCCTCGACCTTCGGCGTCTCGATGTCGGATTTCTCCTTCACCTCCTCGCTTGGCGCGGCGGCGGCTGCGGCTTCCTCGGAGCGCTGGCCAATGGCGAGGTTGAGGGATTCGGCCGGCGGCGCCATCGGGACGGGCGCCATCTCGACCAGGAACACGCCCTGGTCCTCCTCGCTCGTCTCCTCCTCGGGCCAGCTGACGAATGCCAGCGCTCCGGCGGCGGCATGGGCGGAGAGCATGAACATGGCCGCGAGAAGCCACCGGCGCAGGCGCGCGCCCGATCCTTCAAGAAATTCCAAGTGTGCGATCATGGAGCAGGTATCGATCCGGACCCAGCGGCGGCCGGAGGCGCTGCGCCGGCGGGTGCTGCAGGCGCAGCGGGACCGCCGGCTGCGCCACCCTGAACCGGAGGGCCCTCCAGACCGACCAGTGCAACCTTCAAATATCCGGCGGCGCGCAGTGTATCCATCAACCGGATCAGCTCGCCGTAGGGAACGGTTTTGTCGGCACGCAGGAACAGACGCTTGTTACGGTCGCGGTTCGTTTCAGTATCGAGCGCCGAACCGAGATTGCTCCACAGCACCGGATCATTTCCGACCGCGAGGGAGAGATCCGCTTTCAGCGTGACGTAGAGCGGCTTGTCGGGTTTGGCTGCCGGCTGCGCCGCGGAGACGGGAAGATCGACGGGGACATCGACGGTCGACAGCGGCGCGGCCACCATGAAGATGATCAGCAGCACGAGCATCACGTCGATGAAGGGCGTGACGTTGATCTCGTGGGCTTCGCTGATATCGTCGTCGTGCAGTCCCCCCGCCATGGCGATTACTCCGCCGCTCTCAGTTCGGGACGCACGCCGCGGTCGAAGTCTCGCGAGACGATGCAAAGAACCGCGACGGAGGCATCGCCGACGAGGGCCTTGTAGCCCGCGATGCTGCGCGCGAAGTGATTGTAAATCATCACGGCCGGGATAGCGGCGACGAGGCCGAACGCCGTTGCCAGCAGCGCCTCGGCGATACCTGGCGCGACGATGGCAAGGTTGGTCGTCTGTGATTCCGAAATGCCGATGAAGCTGTTCATGATGCCCCACACGGTGCCGAACAGTCCGACGAACGGTGCGGTCGATCCGATGGTGGCGAGAAGACCCGTACCGCGGCTGATATCGCGCCCGGCGGCGAGCTCGACGCGTTCCAGGCGCGCCTTGATGCGGTCCTTGATCGCGTACTTGTCGGCGACATCCCAGGACGCGCGCGTCTCGGCCAGGGCGGCGCGCAGCATTGCAGGCACGGCGCCACGCTTGGCGTCGACGAGCGCCATGGCCTCGCTGATCGAATTCGCCTCCGCAAGCCGGCGCAAGCCGCGGCGCAGCCGGAAGCGAGAGGCCATCAGCTCGAGGCTCTTCGCCAGCCACACCGTCCAGGTGATGATCGAGGCGAGGATCAGGCCGACCATGACCGACTTAACGACGAGGTCGGCCTGCATGAACATTCCCCACGGCGAAAGGTCGTGGGGGAGCTTCTGCGCGTTGACGAGGGTCGAAGCGGCGGGGGCGGGCGCATCGCCCGGAGTGGCAATGTCGTGGGCGCCGACTGGATCACCGGCTGCACTTTGTGCCTGTGGGGAAAGGGGCGGAATGGGGCCGTCCGACGTCTGCCCAGCGGCCGTCTCGTTGCCGTGAAGCGGCATCTGTCCGTTGGGCGTATCGGAAGATGCGGCGTTGGAAGCGGCGGCGCCTTCAACCTGCGCGGCAACGGGGCTCGCGGACGGGTTGGCTTGCGCCCTGGAATTTTCGCTAGCGGCCGCAGGCGCTGAGGTTGGGGGCGATGCCGGCGCCGCTTCCGCTACCGGCGCAGCGGGAGGCGATGGCTGCGCAGCTGTCGATGGCGCGGGCTCGGCGGCGGTGGCCGTGGGGCTCGCTGCCGGAGCGCTCGGCATCGTAGCGGGCGGCGGGTTGGTTTGCTGAACGACCGGCGGCGCGGCCGTCGTCGCTGGAGACGTTTCCTGCGCCGATAGCGCGCCGACACCGAGCAACGTCAGCGCGACGGTGGCTGTGGCCAGTTTAGACCTGTTCGAAAATATCGCCTTACGGTGGGCCATGGCGCCGAGTTCTGTCCCGATCCACAAACTCTGGGACCCCATAGGTTATACCTTACTATCTATGTCAAGTTTGAAGTCATTTCTGCGACAATCCCATCCGTGAATATCCGGGCAAGTGTCTCGAGCGGTCATGGTGACTACGGCGCGGAAGCCACAGCAAAAGTAGGTGGCGCAACTTGGACGGCGCGAGGCGGTAAATCGTAGCGGCGGGGCTTGGGCGAAGGCGCAGAGAGGACTATCTTTGCGGCATGGATGACAAAACGATGCCGAAGACAGAAGCGGACTGGCGCCGCACACTGACGCCCGAGCAATATCGCATCCTGCGTGAGAAGGGCACGGAAGCTCCGTTCACGGGCGAACATCTGCATTCGAACGCCGACGGAACGTTCACCTGCGCAGCCTGCGGCAATCCACTGTTTGCGTCGGACACCAAATTCGACTCAGGCACCGGCTGGCCGTCGTTCGACCAGGCGCTGCCGGGGGCCGTTGCTTATCACGCCGACAATTCGCACGGCATGGTGCGCACCGAGATCACGTGCGCGCGCTGCGGCTCGCACCTCGGCCATGTGTTCGATGATGGACCGACGGAGAGCGGCAAGCGATATTGCATCAACTCGGTCTGTCTCAATCTCGACGGGAAGGACTGAGCGACGCCGCCGGCCGAAGGCGGAGCTTCGTCGACGTGGCGATGGCGTCTGATTATTGGCGAAGTGCAGACTGGCGGTGAAAACTGTGCGTGGGCCACTCAAATGCCCGCGTACCATTCATAGCCCCGATCCTCCCAAAAGCCGCCGCGGCCGTCACCGATCATTGCGAAGCTTGCCACGGCCTCGATGCGCTCGATGTATTTCGCTTGCTTATAGCCGATCTGGCGTTCCACACGCAGGCGCAGCGGGGCTCCGTGGGGCACCGTGAGCGGCGCGCCATTCATCTCGTAAGCGAGTATCGTCTGCGGGTGGAACGCATCGATGAGGTCGATGCTCTCGTAGTAGTTGGTGAAGGGCGAGAGTTTGTCCGTGCAATGGAACACGAGGTAACGGGCCTCCGGCTTCAGCCCGACGCTCTGCAGTAACGGCGTCATCTGCGCGCCCTTCCACTTGCCGATGGCGCTCCAGCCCTCGACACAGTCGTGGCGGGTGATCTGCGCGCGCGATGGCAGCGCGCGCAACTCCGCGAGCGTGAGTGCCGCCGGCCGCTCCACGAGACCATCGATGGTGAGCTTCCAGTCGGCGAAACCGTTTGCAGCGGCTTGCTGGTATCGAGGGTCGGCAGCGTCTGTCGAGCCATTGGCTTTGAAGTGTTGCGAGATGTCCGCTTCGGTGAACTCGCGTGCGAGAGAACGCTGCGAAAGCACCAGGCGCTGTGCGCGCTCGGTGAGGCCCTCGGCGCGGCTCAGCACCTCGCGGAACGAGGGGGACTGCGAGAGCTGATCGCAGCCGCCCAGCAGCGCGGCGCCGCCCACTGCGGCACCACGAATCAGGAATCCTCGGCGGGTGAGTGCTGGTCTATTTCCCATCCGCAATCCCCTTCGTCTCGGACGCGATGACGTAGCGGCCGGTGATCATCGAACGAATGTTGTTCCAGGCGCCGGACACGAACACCATGAAGATGTGCACCATGACGAACAGCGTGATCGCGCTGGCGCAGAGGAAGTGGATGGTGCGCGCCGATTGCCGTCCGCCGAAAATATCGAGGAGGAACGGAAAGGCGGCATCCATCGCGGGCGACATGGTGAGCCCCGTGAGCACGATCAGCGGCAGCAGTCCAAAGATGACGGCCAGGTAGGCGAGCTTCTGCAGCACGTTGTAGCTCTTGGCTTCCTCGCCCTTCGGAAAGTGGAAGCGTATGTGCTCCCATATCGAATGCCCGATGTGACGGAGCTGGCTGCGCGTCGGTGCAAGATCGCGTCGCACGTGCCCGCTCCATGCGGCATAGGCGAGGTAGGCGGCGCCGTTGAGAACGAGAATCCAGGCGAAGAAGAAGTGCCAGCGGCGCCCTGTTGCAAGATCGCGATAGGAAGGCAGCGTCAGCCAAGAGGGAAAGCCGCGGTCCTCGAGGTCGCCTCCGGGACCGTAGGAAAGGCCGAAAACGCCTGTCGTATCGAACGCGCGCGAGCCGATGGTGGTGATGCCCGCGTAGCTCCCGTCGTCGCGCTGTACGGCATCCATGCTGAGGACAGCGCGATCGGGCTCGGACGTGCTGCCGAGATAGAGCGCGGGGTGGGCATTGAAAATCTGCAGTCCGCTCAGCAACAGCACGAGAAGGCAAAATGCGTTCACCCAGTGGGTGACGCGCACCGCCAGCGAATGGCGATAAACGATCTGCGCGTGTTGTGGGGCCGCGGCGACTTCGTCCATGGAAATGCGTCCACGCTGCTGACCGTGATGGCGTCACCGGATGATACGCTTTGCGTTACGGGAACGTTACATCCCGCGAGCGGAACCCTGCGCGCCGGGTGCCGGGGCCAGCAGACGCAGGGAGATATGGCAGCCGCGCTCGGGAACCTCGACGCTCAGCGTTCCTCCCCATGCGTCCGCGATGTCCCCGACGATGGCGAGCCCAAGTCCGGCCGATCCGGAAGCGTCGAGCCGGCCGCCGCGGCGCAGCACTTCGTCCGCGCGGGAAGGGGGTATGCCGGGGCCGTCGTCGATGACGGAGATGACGACGGCACCGTTCTCCGGTCGGGCGCGGATGGTGACGGCGCTGCGGGCATGGCGGGCGGCGTTTTCAGTGAGGTTCCCCAACGCCTCGGTGAGGTCTTCGGGATCGATGCGCGCCTTGATGCCCTGCGGCATATCGAGGTGCCAGGCGATGCGCTCGCCTCCCGGTGTGCGCTCCATCACGCGTACGATGCGCTGCGCGACGGCGGCGATCTCGGCTGCCGCGCTGCCATCGTTCGCGCCGCTGCGCGCGCGGGTGAGCTCGCGCTCCACGTGGCGACGCATCGTGGTGCATATTTCCTCGATGACATTCGCGATCTCGGCTTCGCCCCGGGCGTTGAGCCGTTCCGCTTCGGCGCTCAGAACCTGTAGCGGCGTCTTGAGGCCGTGGGCGAGATCGGCGGCGCGGTCGCGCGCCTTGGCGATTTGCCGCTCGCGTGCATCGAGCAAAGCATCGATCTCCTCCGCCAGCGGCTTTACCTCGTCGGGAAAATCGTTGCCGAGGCGCCGCTTCTCGCCCGAGCCGATGGCGGCGAGTTTACGGCGGACAGCTGCGAGTGGCCGCAAGCCGATCGTCACCTGCGCCCATGCGGCCGCCGTAAGCAAAAGGGCGAGCAGGCCGAGGAACGGCAAAAGCGCGCCCGCGAAGTGCCGTACCGCAGCGCTCAGATAGGATTCATTGACAGCGACGGCGACGCGGGCCGCTTCTCCGCCGAGACGTGTCGGAAGCTCGACGCGGCGCTGTATGACGTAGAGCATCTGCTCACCCGGGCCAGAGAGCCGAAAGTGATGCAGCTCATCATCGGTGCTGCTCTCCGCGGGCAGGGCGATCTCGAAATCCCAGAGAGATCGCGAGCGCAGCACGGGCCCGTTGGGCTCGACATCGACTTGCCAGTAGAGACCCGACAGCGCGTTCTGGAAGCGCGGATCTGCCGGCGGTCGTGCAATCTGCAGCTGGCCGTTTATGCCCTTGTCGATGCCCGCGATGAGCTGCTCCAGATGGTTGGAAAGCTCCGCGTCCAGCCAGCGGGTGACGTGCCGTTCGAAGAGGGCGGTAAGCCCGAAGGCGGAGAGCGCCAAGGCTGCCAGTACGAATGCGGCAGCGCCGACGAGAAGCCGCAGCCGCAGCGAGCCGAGGCTCATGGGGGCGCGTCCGCGATGAGATAGCCGAAGCCGCGGCGTGTCTCGATGGCGTCAGCGCCAAGCTTCTTGCGCAGGCGCATGATGAGCGCCTCGAGCGCGTTGGCGTTGCGTGCATCGTCGTCGCCGTAGAGGTGCTCGATCAGCTCGTGCGGCGGCACCACGCGCCCCTTGTGGTGCATCAGATAGGAAATGAGCCGGTATTCGAGTGGGGAAGTGGGCACCGGACTGCCTTCGCTCAGCACGCGCATCTGGCGGGTATCGAGCGAAAGGTTGCCTGCGCTGAGGAGTGCGTTGGCGTGTCCCGTCGCGCGGCGGATGAGGGCGCGCACGCGGGCGAGCAGCTCCTCGGTGCGAAATGGCTTGGTGAGATAATCGTCGGCGCCCGCGTCTATGCCTTCGACGCGTTCGGGCCATGCGCCCCGCGCGGTGAGAACGAGAACCGGCATGCTGCGACCGTCGGCGCGCCAGCGCTTCAGCACCGCAAGCCCATCCATCTTCGGCAGGCCGAGATCGAGCACCACGAGGTCGTAGGCTTCGGTGTCGCCGCGGAACCAGGCATCCTCTCCGTCAACCGATACATCGCAGGCGTAGCCGGCGGCATCGAGCGAGGCTTTGATGTTCGCGCTGATACGTGGCTCGTCCTCGACCACAAGGATGCGCATCAGTCATCGTCCTCGATCTTCAGGATCTTTGCCGTAGATGCGTCTGCCTCGACTTCCTGCACGCGGCCGTCAGGACGCAGCAGCTTGAACTCGTAGACGTAGATGCCGTCCTCGATTTCCAGCTCCACCTCGAGCAGCTCGCCCGGCACCTTCGCGTTCACCGCGGCAAGAATTTCCGTCAGGGGCTTGATGCGCCCTTCCTTCAGCAGCCGCTTGGCGACTTCGGGCCCGATGTCATCGGCATGCGCGAGGTCTCCGAGCGGTGCGGCGATGAGAACGGCAGCGAGCAGAAGAACGACGCGGATGGGGGGCACAGCATGTCTCCAATGGACGGACTAATCTGGGGGGCAATCGCTGACAACTTACTGACGGAAGCGATCAGATCGGTGTCAGTGCGTCTCCTCCATGGTGGGTCTCAGCCGGCCGGGTTTCCGGTCCGCACCAAGAGGCAATCGCCAAGGAGATGCAACCCATGCGTAACCATCTGATCGCGCCCGTCGTAGCGCTGGCTCTCATTGCCGCCACGCCCGCAGGAGCCGTCGAGGACTATCTCAAGACCGGACGCGTCAGCGTGCCCCGCGACCAGTGGCTGAGCCCGTCGCAGATCTCCGAGAAGCTGCAGGCCCAGGGCTATCGCGTGACGGAGATCGAGACCGACGACGGCGTCTATGAGGTCGATCTCATCGACAAGAACGGCACGCGCATCGAGGCCCACGTGCATCCGGCCACCGGCGAGATGCTGCTGGGATACGACGACTAACGCGCAATCGCGATCGCGGCTGGCAGGGCCGGCTGCGGTCGCCGCCTTTCTTCACGATCGGGCCGAAGGAGCACCCCATGCGCATAATGGTCCTCCCGGTAGCAGTCGCTGTGATTGCACAGCTGGCCGTGCCAGCGATCGCGCCTGCCGAAGAGCCGACGCCGGCAATGCGTGCGTGGATGAAGGCCGTCTCCCATCGCCTTCAATCGGAAGGCTTCAGAGTGCGCTCATCGCGCATCGACGCGCAGGGATTGACGTTCGAAGCCACATTCCGCCAACCGGGCGAGGTGCGGTCCGTGGCCGCGCCCGACGATGAGCGGAGCCCCGCGGAAAGCCGCTAGCGCTTGCGAACGCGGGCGCGCCGGTCGCGGGCGGACGTCAGCGCCACAGCCCAAGATCTTCCCATTTGTCTTCGGGAATCTCTTTGCCGATGTCGTAGGTGAAGCTCAACGCCCTCATCTGATCGGGCGACACGTCGCACTTGAAGGTGAGCTTGTACCAGTGGGACTTCGCGCGCACGGCGCCGCCTTTGGTCGAGACCTGTGTTCCAGTGAATATGGCACGGCCGGTTATGCTGGTCTTAAGGCGATCAGCCTTTGGCAGCTTGCCGTCGCGGCGGATGGTGTCGATACCCTTCATGACGCACACCTGCCGCGCGCGTTCTTCCGGGTCGAGCTTGCGCAATTGGTCGTCGATGGATGTCGCGCCCGTCGCGTTCGGCAGCACAAAGAGTACCGCCGTCAACCAAAGCTTGCGTTTCATTCAGCTCCCCCAAGTGACGTCACCCTTTGCGGGCTTTTTGCATGTTGTGATTCCCCAAGCGTGGCATGGGAGCAAAATCGGGCGGCTATAAGGCCTTGACGTCGTAGCCCATAAGAAGCAGCCTAGGCACAGGAAACTTCAAAGATATCGAGGCGACGCAGCAGGCTGGTGAGCAGGCGACTAAGCATAAATTCGGGGGCGGAATGGCCGACGAATTGATCCCGCTCGACGTCCGCGAGTTCGTGCTCACCTATATCCAGTCCATTGCCCAGCTCGAGGCGCTACTCCTACTGAAGAGCAAGCCGGATGTCGTCTGGACCTGTGCCAATGTCGCCAGCCATCTCTATATCGACGAGGCCCAGGCGAAAGAGGTGCTGGACCGTCTGTGCGAGAGTGGCCTCTTGAGCTGCGATGCGGACACATACCACTTCAATTCGGAGGCGCCGGACAACGGGCCCATAGTGGAGCGCCTCGCTACGCTCTATCGCAAGCACCTCATTCCAGTAACGAACCTCGTGCATTCCCGCCCGTCCGGGGCACAGGCTTTCGCGGCGGCATTCAACTTGCGAAAGGATCGATGACCCATGGGGCCGATCATCTACGCTCTGTGCGCGGTCGCCGCCGCGGTGTGTGCGTTTCTGCTGCTGCACGCCTACCATAGAGGCGGTTATCGCCTGCTGCTGTGGAGCGGCCTTTGCTTCGTCGGCCTGACGCTCAACAACCTGATCCTCGTCGCGGATAAGGTTTTAGTACCTCACATAGATTTATCGCTGTGGCGGACCAGCGCGACGCTGGTGGCGATGTCGGTGCTGCTCTACGGCCTCATATGGGACTCTGAGTGATGGGTGCAGAAGCGTATCCTATGCTGATGGGCGCCGCTGCGATGGCTTCATTGGTGGCTACGCTATTTTTTTTGCGCTTCTGGCGGCAGACCGGTGATCAGCTGTTTCTGTTCTTCGCCGCCGCATTCGGCCTCGATGCGATTACCCGCATCGCACTCGGGGTCGGCCATCCTTCCGAGGAGCTCGACCCTCTTTTTTATCTCGGGCGCCTGGTGATGTTCGGTCTCATCATCACCGGCATCATCCAGAAGAACCGCCGTCGATCGTGACCAGGCGTCACCAGCATCAATCTGCAATAGCAGAGTAGAGACAGCACCTGACGCCCGTAAGCAACGGCGTGAGGTAAAAACTGCAAAAAGATGCAGTTGCTCCGTAGCCTTTGAATGCCTGTCATTAAACCCTTCTATCTCACTGCCCGCGCGCTCCATGGGGGACGTGGTGCGGCGCATGGGATGACCCGGCAGGGCGTGCCCTTTCGTATGGCGTAGCGGGCAAGAGGAGAGTTTCTCGTGTCGAGTAATGCGTTGATGGCCGGTGCCGAGCGCCGCGCCAACTGGTTTCGTGTGTCCGCAAGCATGCTTGCGATCACGGCTGTCCTCGTGGCAGTGCCGCGCGCGGCGGAGGCAGGCGAGACCTGCACGATGTCGGGTGGCGCGGCTTCGGCCTCGGGCTCGAACGCCTTTGCCTGCGGGCCCGGCGCCTCGGTATCCGGCGAAGAGGCGACTGCGGTCGGCACCAGCGCAGCTGCCAGTGGAAACCAGGCGACCGCCAGTGGCTATGGCGCCAGCGCCAGCGGCGATTGGGCGACGGCTCTCGGCCGTGGCTCCAGCGCGAATAAGAACGGCACGGCCATTGGCGCTTCCGCCAATGCCTACGGCGAGCAATCTACGGCTGTCGGCAAGGCTTCGTATGCGGCCGGGATGTCCACCACGGCAGTTGGCAGCCTTGCGGGTGCCTACAGCACGAACTCGTCGGCGTTCGGCGACGGCGCCGTGGCGGGGGACCCTAACAACACGAAGCAGAATGCGACCGCAGTGGGCCAGAATGCTTCTGCGCAGGGCGACAAGTCGACGGCGACCGGCCAGTGGGCCCGCGCAAACGGCGCCAATTCCACCGCCAATGGTCAGGGCAGCGCCGCGCTCGGCGAGAACGCCACGGCGACGGGGCAGGGCGCTCTTGCGGACAAGATCAACTCGACGGCGACGGGCCAGGGCGCGAAGGCGACGGGCAATGCCTCGACCGCCAGCGGCCAGGGGGCGATTGCGAACCAGCAGAACGCGACGGCTGTGGGCCAGGGCGCCGAGGCGACGGGCGTCGACTCGACCGCTGTGGGTCAGGGTGCCGCGGCGAGCAACATCCGCACGACCGCGATCGGCCAGGATGCGGAAGCCAGCGGCCTCTACTCCACGGCCGTGGGTGAGAATGCATCGGCGACGAAGGTCTCATCGACGGCGGTCGGTTCGGATTCTGCGGCGACCGGAGACTACGCAACGGCACTCGGCATGCAGGCGAAGGCTTCGGGCGGCAACTCGACGGCTTCGGGTTATGCCGCGAACGCCAGCGGCAGCTCCTCCACGGCGACGGGCTCGTTCGCCCAGGCGACCGGCGACCGCGGCACCGCCACGGGTGTGCTCGCGCGGGCAACCGGCGTCGGCGCGACGGCCACGGGCCACAACTCGGCTGCCAGCGGCGCGCTCTCGACGGCAACGGGCGATGGCTCGCAGGCGTCGGGCGAGAACGCAACCGCCATCGGCCAGGGGTCCGTTGCCTCGGGTGAGAACGCGACGGTGCTCGGTCAGGGTGCGCAGGCTACGCATGCCAACGCGACGGCCATCGGCCGGGGCGTGACGACGACGCGGGACAATCAGGTTGCCATCGGTCAGTCGACCAGCACCTACACCTTCGGCGGCATCTCGTCCGACGCCAGCAGGTCGGCGCAGAGCGGCCCGGTGTCGATCGTCACATCCGATGCCGCGGGCAACCTCGCTACCCACCGCGCGAGCGACCTCGGGCTTGCGACGACCGGCGACATCGCCGCGATCAACTCGCAGATCGGCGGCTTGCAGCGGCGTGACAACGAGCTGGCCGAAGGCATAGCCATCGCGCTTGCGCTCTCGCAGCCGATCTTCCAGGGCAATCAGACGTTCGCTGCGCGCTTCGGCTGGGGCAACTTCGACGGCTCGAACGCAATGGGGCTGAGCCTTGCCGGCGTGCTCGACCGCGGCGGCTTCGGCAAGGGCACATCGGTGGTGATTGACGGGGGCATCGGCTACGGCACCGCAGAGGGAACCGTCGCCGGAAAGGCCGGAATCACCTTCGGCTTCTGAGCCGCAAGGCAGACGTATGGCGAACGGTGGCGGTCCTTGGGTCGCCGCTGTTCACGCATCTCTACAACCGACAGGACTGGATCATGTGCGTTACACTTTTCCGCACGGGGACGACACTTGCCGTGGTGCTCGCGCTTATGCCATTCGCCGCCAGCGCGCAAACGCCCCCGGCACGGAAGGCACTCGCGGCGCCCGTCACGGCGCCGCAGCTCCCCGTCCCGCCGGCGGAGAAGCTCGTGCTCTTGATCCGCATGTCGCTGCTGACGCTCAACGATGCGATGCAGACCGGAAACTTCACCGTACTGCGCGATCGCGGCAGCCCGAGCTTTCGTCAGGAGAATACCGCGGCCGACCTGGCGCGCATCTTCGCGCGGCTCGAAGCGAAGGACGTCGACCTCGGGATGGTGGCGATCATGACGCCGCAGCTCACCGAGGCGAAGGTGGAGGGGCCGGAGCAGCGGCTCACGCTTCGGGGATTTTTCCCAGGTCAGCCGGCCCGGATCGGCTTCGAACTCGCCTACGAGCCGGTGGCCGGACACTGGCAATTGTTCGGAATTTCAGTGGCGCCGGTGGAGGCACCGGCCAACCCTGCAGCGGCCGCGGCATCCGCGCCCGCCAGTGCGGCGCCTAGCAAAGGGGCGCCGGCAAAAGCAGCTCCTGCGGGGCCCGCTTCGAAGAAGTGAGGCGCTCGACGGGAGCGGGCTCAGCCGCCTACAGGCTGGGCGTCAGCGGTTGAGCGCGACAACCAGGGCTTTCGGGTTGCCGCCGTTGTCGCTGATGAAGCTCTGGAAGAGATTGTCGAGGAAGGACGTCATCCAGAAGCCGATGACCTGGGCGTCGCGGACCTTATAGGTGGTGCCGCGGCGGACGACGAGCCAGCGAACGTCGTAGCTTTCACCGCTCACGAGGGTGATGCGGCTGTCGACGTAGGTGCCACGCGGATCGTCCTTCGACTGCGCCGTAACGATGAAGCGCGCAACCGGGTATTTCGGCGCTTCCTTCGAGGCATAGCGCGCGATGAAGTTGATCATGCCGTTGTAATAGATGGGCCGGTCGGTCTTCGGCAGGCTGCGCGCGTACTCGCCGAGGGCGCTGATGCCGATCGAGGGGACGTCGGCATTCGAGTTGAGGACCATCGCGAACTGTGCAGCCGAGCCCGACCGCGAGGCCGCAAGCAGCTCGTTGCCGACGCGCTTCATGAAGCCAGCCGGACTTTCGCGCCGCGCGACTGGCTCGGCGGCGGCAGCCGAAGCCGCGGGCGTGCCGCCGGATTTGGCCGCCGTTTCCTGGGCAGAGGCCGTGACCGGCATGGTGGCGAGAACGATGGACGCGAGTCCCACCGCCCACAGAGACTTAACGCAAGTGGTGTGCGTGGCCACGGTGCTCATCGTACGGTCGTGCTCCCTCAAGGCGTACATACTGGCGGCGGCCGTGGAACTTCCGGCCGGACCTCGCCCCCGCAGGCTTATTAGCCATGTGAGGCAACTTTCAGTCAAAGGCTGGACGGCTCGGGCCGTGAATTTGCGGAGGAAAGTCATTTCAAGCATGGGCGGCATCCGGCAACGGGGCCGACGGAATACGCGGCCTTAGGCCTTTGAAGCGATAGAGTTCGCTGGGCGGAATCTCGGTTTGGCCGAGCATCGCAGCGACGTGGTCGACCTCGCCCTGGGATGTTCTGGGTGCCACACTCAAGAGCACGGATTTGTTACGGCATGGATGCACGAGGATGAGCTCGTGGCGGGTGCCGGAGAGGGAGGCGCGCACGTGGTGCGCGACGCCGGCAAACGTGGGGAGGGGTTCCGACCAGGTCCAGGAGCGGAAATACCCGCCTTCGGTCACGGTGACGGTGCCGTCGGCGATCACCACCTCGCGGCGGGTGGCCAGCCGGTCGAACAGGCGCTTGGCGGGCAGGGCGACGAGGTAGATGAGGAAGGCGAGTGCGGCGAGGGTTTCCAGCGCGAGAGCCGGATGTTCTGCCACCAGGTTCCGGGCATCGGCGAAGAAAAGCGCATGCACGATGGCAAGTGCGGCTGCCGATGCGCCCAACGCAGTGGGAACGGCCAGCGCAAGCAGCACGCTCGCGGTGCGGGGCGAGCAGCTCTGCGTCAGTCTGAGGGGAAGTTCCGCGGGCATTGCGGGGGTGATCCGGTCGTAGATGGCAACACGCATGGGATTCCGAAGCCTAAATTCGTGGGACTGACCCTAAACGCGCTGTGCTTACTTCCGGGTTAACCCCTGTGCCGAAAAGACGCGACGGTGTTGCTAACAGGTCATCCAGCAAAGACAGCATTTCAGGCCGTTCGTTCCTTGACACATAAACATATCTTTATATGATCGCCGCCAACGAGGAGGCGGCCGCGTGTCCGGAAAATTCGCCAGCGACGATATCGTGACGGCGCTCAAGGCCGCGGCCGAACCGACGCGCCTGCGTATTCTGCTGCTGCTGGCGGCGGGCGAACTCAGCGTCAAAGACCTCACCGTCATCCTCGGTCAAAGCCAGCCCCGCATCAGCCGCCATTTGAAGCTTCTCGCCGAGGCGGGCCTCGTTGAGCGTTTCCGCGAGGGGAGCTGGGCTTATTTTCACGTTTCGGACCGCGCTGCGGGTGGGCGGCTCGCGCTCGATATCCTCTCGCTCGTCGATGCCAACGACGACACCGTCGCGCGGGACCGCACGCGCGCCGAGGCGCTGAAACGCGAGCGCGAGGCGGCAGCGCAGGCCTATTTCCAGACTCACGCTGCCGACTGGGATCGCATCCGCGCGCTCCATATCGCGGAGCAGAATGTCGAAGCGGCGATCGTCGATGCGCTCGGGGATGGACCGTTCGATCTCCTCGTCGATCTCGGTACCGGAACAGGCCGCATCCTGGAGTTGCTCGCCGACCGTTATCAGCGCGGCATCGGGTTCGATCTCAACAACGCAATGCTGGCCTATGCGCGCAGCAATCTTTCGCGCGCAAACCTTTCGCGCACACAGGTGCGCCATGGCGACATCTACGCCCTAAGCCTTCCCGATGGTGTCGCGGACGCCGTCGTGATGCATCAGGTGCTGCACTTCCTTTCCGATCCGGTACCCGCTATTCGCGAAGCTGCACGCGTGCTGGCGCCGGGCGGCCGGCTGCTCATCGTCGACTTCGCGCCGCACGATCTCGAATTCCTGCGTGAGGAGCACGCCCACGACCGCCTCGGCTTTCCGCCGGAGCAGGTGGAGGGATGGCTGCGCGATGCCGGGTTGAAGCCCGCTTTGCAGCGGGACCTTGCGCCGGGCGCCGATGCCGGTCCGCAGGCTTTGACGGTTTCCCTATGGCTGGCCGAACGGCCCGCCGAGGCGGCAACACAGAAAAATCCGGCGCGCACACGCGCCCTCGAGGAGACTCCCTGATGGCAGGTGCCACCGAACGCAAAAGCCGGCTGCTCGGCGCCGACGAGATCGAAGTTTCGTTCGAATTCTTCCCGCCGAAGTCGGAACGCATGGAGGAGGCGCTGTGGTCGTGCATCCAGCGCCTGGCGCCGCTGCGCCCGGAGTTCGTCTCGGTCACATACGGGGCGGGCGGCACCACGCGTGAGCGTACGCACAACACGGTCGTGCGCATCCTGAAGGAAACGGAGCTCAAGCCGGCCGCGCACCTCACGTGCGTTGCCGCTTCCAAGGAAGAGATCGACGCGATCGCGCGTGATTATTGGGAGCAGGGTGTGCGCCACATCGTGGCGCTGCGCGGCGACCCGGTCGAAGGGCCCGGCGCCAGGTACGAGCCCCATCCGGGCGGCTACATCAACGCCGCCGATCTCGTCGCGGGCCTGAAGCGGATCGCGCCGTTCGAGGTTTCGGTCGCCGGTTACCCGGAAAAGCACCCCGAAAGCCCGTCGGCGGGTGCGGACATCGACAATCTCAAGGCCAAGGTCGATGCCGGCGCCGACCGCATCATCACCCAGTTCGGCTTCGACAATACGCACTACCTGCGCTTTCTGGAACGCGCGCGTGCCGCCGGCATCTGGGTGCCGATTACACCCGGCATCGTTCCCATACACAACTTCAAGCAGGTCGCGGGATTCGCAGCGCGGGCCGGCGCCAGCATGCCGTCATGGCTCGCGCGCCGCTTCGATGGTCTGGAGGATGATCCGGCGACCGGCCATCTCGTGGCCGCCGCCGTCGCCACCGAGCAGGTGATGGATCTCGTCGATGAGGGCGTGAAGAAGTTCCACTTCTACACCCTCAACCGCGCCGACCTCGTCTACGCCATCTGCCATCTTCTGGGCCTGCGCCCGCACATCACCGCTGCGCCAATGAAGGCGCGGGCCGCCGGTTAAGGAGCATCGCATCTATGCAGCGCAAGCCGACATTCGCCGCCCTCGAGGCCGCAGCCAACGAACGCATCCTCATCATCGACGGCGCGATGGGCACCATGATCCAGCGCTACAAGCTCGACGAGGATGGCTATCGCGGCGTTCGCTTCAAGGATTGGGAGCGTGACGTGAAGGGCAATAACGATCTGCTCGTGCTCACGCAGCCGCAGATCATCGGCGCCATCCACGAGCAGTATCTCGAGGCGGGTGCCGACATTCTGGAAACGAACACGTTCAACGCGCAGAAGATCTCGCTTGCGGACTACGGCATGGAGGAGCTCGCCTACGAGATCAATCTCGCGGCGGCAAAGATCGCGCGCGCCGCGGCCGACAAATGGACGAAGAAGACCCCCGACAGGTCGCGCTTCGTCGCCGGCGCCGTCGGGCCGACCAACCGCACGGCCTCGATCTCGCCGGACGTGAACAACCCCGGCTTCCGCAACGTCGATTTCGACACGCTGCGCGAGGCCTATAAGGAGCAGATCCGCGGCCTCATGGACGGTGGCGCCGACATCATCCTCATCGAGACCATCTTCGACACCCTCAATGCGAAGGCTGCGGGCGTCGCGACTCTCGAAGTGTTCGAGGAGAAGGATGTCGAGCTCCCCGTCATGGTTTCAGGCACCATCACGGATCGCTCCGGGCGCACGCTCTCAGGGCAGACCGCGGAGGCCTTCTGGTATTCGATGCGCCATCTGCGGCCCTTCTCCATCGGCCTCAACTGCGCGCTCGGCGCGGACCTCATGCGTCCCTATCTCGCCGAGCTTGCGGGCTTTGCGGATGCACGCATCTCCGCCTATCCGAACGCGGGCCTGCCGAACGCGATGGGCGAATACGACGAGAGCCCCGACGACATGGCATGCGCCATCGAGCCGTGGGCGAAGGACGGCATCGTCAACATCGTTGGCGGCTGCTGCGGCTCGACGCCGGAGCACATTGCCCACGTGCGCGAGCACGTGTCGAAATATCCGCCACGCAAAATTCCTAAGATCGCGCCGAAGCTCCGGCTCTCGGGGCTGGAGCCGTTCGTGCACGGGTGAAGTGAAAGCTGCTGTCCGGCCGGCGGGCAGGCAGGGCAAGGTGACTTTGTAGGTTTCAGACGTTGAGCGGCGCTGGGCTCCTTGGGGCGAAAGGCGCAGGTCGCGAAAGGTGAAGAAGAAAAAATGACGACGGGAAACGCAGCACAGTCTTTCATCAATGTCGGAGAGCGCACGAACGTCACCGGGTCGGCCCGTTTCCGCAAGCTGATCGAGGCGAACGACTATCCCGCGGCGCTTGCGGTCGCACGCTCTCAGGTCGAGAACGGCGCGCAGATCATCGACATCAACATGGACGAGGGCTTGCTCGATTCAGAGAAGGCGATGTCGACGTTCCTGAATCTCGTCGCCTCCGAGCCCGACATCGCGCGCGTGCCGGTGATGATCGATTCCTCGAAGTGGACCGTTATCGAATCCGGTCTGAAGTGCGTGCAGGGCAAGGCGATCGTCAACTCGATCAGCCTCAAGGAAGGCGAGGAGCAATTCCTCGAGCATGCCAAGAAGGTGCTGCGCTACGGGGCCGCCGTGGTGGTCATGGCGTTCGACGAGGAAGGGCAGGCGGATACGGCGGAGCGCAAGTTCGAGATCTGCGAGCGCGCCTACAAGCTTCTTACCGAGAAGGTGGGCTTTCCGCCGGAGGACATCGTCTTCGATCCAAACATCTTCGCGGTCGCGACGGGCATCGAAGAGCACAACGGCTATGGGATTGCGTTCATCGAGGCGGTGCGGCGCATCAAGGAGAAGATGCCGCTGGTGCATATCTCCGGCGGTGTTTCGAACCTGTCGTTCGCGTTCCGCGGCAACGAACCGGTACGCGCGGCGATGCATTCAGTGTTCCTCTACCACGCCATCGCGGCGGGGATGGACATGGGCATCGTCAACGCGGGACAGCTGACGCCCTATGACGACATCGAGGCGGAGCTGCGCGAGCTGTGCGAGGACGTGGTTCTCAATCGCCGTCCCGACGCAACCGACCGGCTGCTCGAGGCTGCTCCCCGCTACAAGGGCGACGGCGGCACCGGCAAGCCGAAGGAAAAGGATCTTTCCTGGCGCAATGCGCCGGTGCAGGAGCGCCTGACGCACTCGCTGGTGCACGGCATCACCGATTTCATCGAGGAAGATACCGAGGAGGCACGGCAGCAGGCGGAGAAGCCGCTGCACGTCATCGAAGGACCGCTGATGGCGGGCATGAACGTCGTCGGCGATCTCTTCGGCGCCGGCAAGATGTTCCTGCCGCAGGTGGTGAAGAGTGCCCGCGTGATGAAGCAGGCGGTCGCCTATCTGCAGCCGTATCTCGAAGCCGAAAAGAGGGCCTCGGGTCTCGACCAGATGCCGGCGGCGGGCAAGATTGTGATGGCGACCGTGAAAGGCGACGTGCACGATATCGGCAAGAACATCGTCGGCGTTGTGCTCCAGTGCAACAACTACGAGGTCGTCGATCTCGGTGTGATGGTGCCTGCGGCGAAGATTCTCGAAGCTGCGAAGCGCGAGAAGGCCGACATGATCGGGCTCTCGGGCCTCATCACGCCTTCGCTGGACGAGATGTGCTTCGTTGCGGCCGAGATGGAGCGCGAGGGCTTCGACTGTCCGCTGCTGATCGGTGGCGCCACGACGAGCCGCGTGCACACGGCTGTCAAGATCAGTCCGAACTACGAGCGCGGACAGGCCATCTATGTGCTCGATGCCTCGCGCGCGGTTGGTGTCGTCTCGAAGCTGCTTTCCGAGACGGAGCGTCCGAACTACGTGAGCGAGATCCGCGCCGAATACGTGAAGGTGCGCGAGAACCACTTGCGGCACGAGGCGTCGAAGAAGCGCATTCCCTTGAGTGCCGCGCGTGAGAACCGCTTCAAGATCGATTGGGCCAATTACACACCGCCGAAGCCGACGTTCCTCGGCACGAAGGCATTCGAGGACTATCCGCTGAGCGAACTCGTTCCCTATATCGACTGGACGCCCTTCTTCCAGACGTGGGAGCTGGTCGGCCGCTATCCGGCGATCCTCAAGGACAACAAGGTCGGCGCGGAGGCGCAGAAGCTTTTCAACGACGCGCAGGAAATACTGAAGCGCATGGTGTCCGAGAAGTGGGTGCGCGCTTCCGGCATCATCGGCTTCTGGCCGGCGAACGCGTCCGGCGACGACATCACGCTTTTCACCGATGAAAAGCGCAGCGAGGAACTGGCGACGCTGTTCACGCTGCGTCAGCAGATCGCGCGCGATCCGAGCCGCGACCGCGCGCACACGGCTCTTGCCGATTTCGTCGCGCCCAAGGAGACAGGGCTCGCGGACTACGTGGGCGGCTTTGCGGTGACGGCGGGGCTCGGCGAGGAAGAGGCGATCGCCAAGTACGTCAAGCCGACGGACGATTATAGCCGCATCATTCTGAAGGCACTGTGCGACCGTCTCGCGGAAGCCTTCGCGGAGCGTATGCATGCGCGCGTGCGCCGCGAGTTCTGGGGCTATGCGAAGGACGAGAAGCTGTCGAACGAGGATCTCATCCTCGAGAAATACCGCGGCATCCGTCCGGCGCCGGGCTATCCCGCACAGCCCGATCACACGGAGAAGGCGACCATCTGGAAGCTGATGGAGGTCCATGCGAAAGCGGGGATCGAGCTGACGGAGAGCTACGCGATGTGGCCAGGTGCAGCGGTGTCAGGGTTCTATTTCGCGCATCCCGACAGCCATTACTTCGGCGTCGGCAAAGTGGAGCGCGATCAGGTCGAGGACTATGCCGCGCGCAAGGGCTGGACGGTGGAGGAGACGGAGCGTTGGCTGGCGCCGGTTCTCAACTACGATCCGCGGCCACTGCGCGTAGCGGCAGCGTGAGGAGTGGCGGGCGAAGCGCGCGCATTCGAAACGGCTGTTCCTGAAACCATCAAAGGCGCGGAGGGCTCTCCGCGCCTTTGTCATTTCCGTATCTTATGGCCGCACCCTTATGGAGCGCTCCGGGAGGGGAAACCGGAGAGCTCACCTGGCGCTCATCCGCTAGACGACCCCGACGACGATCGCGGCGATGAGACCAAAAGACAAAAGCGCGGCAAGAACATTCAGGCGTACCATCAGTTCCATGGTCGTCGTCTCCGATGTTACGGCCGCCTTATCCCGGCGGCTTGATTGGGCGCCGACAAACGCGCTACCCGGCGCCGGAATTGGAAGGTATGTGGGGGTGCGCGCGCTTGCCAAGCGAATTATTTTTTGCGGCGCAGGGAACCTTCAAGTTTGAAGTAGATTCCAACAACCTTCAGAGATTTGTCGCTACGGCCACACGGGGTGTGCTCACGCTGCACATCGTGTCGATGATGCCCGGCATTGTCTGTTGGCTACGTGCGCACAAAATGCATCACCCCGTGCAGTTGCACAGGCGAGGTGCGCTCACTTTCGATCTGGTGCAATGCGAGAAAACTTTTTTTGGAGAGCAGGGTGATGGGCCGGTACAACGCGCTTCTCGTGGCGCGCAGCGAAGGTGGCGTCGCTGCAAACTGGCAGCCGCTCGAGGACGACGCATTGGGCGACGGCACCGTCACGGTTCGCATCTCGCATTCGACGATCAACTACAAAGACGGTCTCGTGCTCACGGGGCGTTTGCCCGGCATGCGGCTTCCCCTTGTGCCGGGGATCGACTTCGCCGGTGATGTGATCGCGTCATCGCACGCGGGTATTGCGCCGGGTGATGCGGTGATCCTCAACGGCTGGGGATGCGGCGAGCGTCGTCCCGGCGGCTATGCGGAACTGGCGCGTGTGCCCGGCGAATGGCTCGTGAAGCGACCCGCCGCTTTCACCGCCGCGGAGACGATGGCGATCGGCACGGCGGGCTATACGGCGATGCTCGCGGTGCTGACGCTGGAAGCGCACGGCATCGATCCCGCCCGGGGTCCGGTGCTGGTGACGGGTGCGGCGGGGGGCGTCGGCAGCATCGCTGTCGCGGTGCTGGCAAAGCTTGGATACCATGTCATCGCATCGACCGGGCGGCCCGCCGAGGCCGATTATCTGCACGGGCTCGGCGCGACCGAAATCATCGCCCGCGATGAACTGTCGGGGCCGGGGCGGCCGCTTGGAAAGGAACGCTGGGCGGGCGCGATCGACGTCGCCGGTTCGCACACCCTCGCGAACGTGCTGGCGATGACGAGCTACGGCGGATGCGTCGCTGCAACGGGCCTTGCACAGGGGCTCGACCTGCCGGCATCCGTTGCGCCGTTCATTCTGCGCGGCGTCAGGCTGGCCGGGATCGACAGCGTCATGGCGCCCCTGCCGGTGCGGGTGCGCGCATGGGAGCGCCTCGCCGCCGATCTCGACAGGACGAAGCTCGGCGCGATGACCGAGGTCCGCCCGCTCCTGGATGTGGTCGCGCTCGCGCCGGAGATACTCGCGGGCAAGGTACGTGGCCGCACGGTGCTGGAAATCACGTGAGGCGCTTGCGGAACAGAAACTCCATGTACCCCTCGCAGGCGAGGTTCTCGAGATCGGCGACCTTGGTGAAGCCTGCGCGCTCGTAGAAGCGGATGGCGCCCGGGTTGATCTGCGAGGCAGCGACCCAGAGGTTGCGCTCTTCGGCGCGGCGCGCTTCGCTTTCCAGCCAGGCGAGTAGAGCCCCACCGATGCCGAGATTGTGCGCCCGGGGCACCAGCGCGAGAAACTGCAGATAGGGACCGCGCAGCCAGGCGGTCCGGATCAAGCATACGCCGACGATTTCTTCCTCGAGCAAGATGGCGAAGCGCGGCGCGCCAGGCTCGTCCGCCGTCAGCATTCTGTAAAATGCTTCCACGGGGTAAGGGTACTCACGCCAGGGATGCATCGCTGCAATCTCTGCGGAGAGAGGGTGCGCAGCTTCGGCGGGCAGCGGCCCGAGCGTCGGCCGGCGCCCGTCGGCGATCGCGGGCAGAATGTAACTCTGCGCATCAAAGCGCGCGGGACCCGTCATTGCAGTTTGGTCTTCGCCCGATGCGCCGGTCGCACTCTCCGTGCGAGGTTGTCGTAACGGTTGGTGTCGCCGGGGCGGCTGTCATAGCAGCCCGGAACGATCACGGGCTCGCCTGCAGCAAGAAGCTCGGACACCGTGACGAACTCGAAGCCGCGTGCACGCAGCCGCGCGATCGCTTGCGGAAGGGCCGCCGCCGTGTGCCAGCCGCGCCCGTTCGCGTGGTTGAGGACGATCGCGCCGGGCTGCGCGCCCGCCATCGCGCGGACGATCGCCGCCGCCGATTGTCCTTGCGAAGGATCGCCCGTGGAGAGGTTCCACTGAATGGCGCGCAGACCCTGGTCGTGGATCTCGCGCAGCGCCTCTGCATTGCAGGCGCCGTAGGGAAAGCGGAACAGCTTGAGGCGCGGGGCAATGCTCTGCATTTCGCCGGGATGGGCCGCCGCGCACTGGCTGCTCGCGAGACCTGCGCGAATGCTCTCATAGGCGCGTTGCGGTCCGGCCACCTCGTCGACGAGCCGCTGCCCGTTGAGAAGACGTAGGTTGCGATGGGCTTCGGAATGATTGCCCATCTCGAACAGCGGATCGGCCATGAGCTGGCGTGTACGTTCCGCGTGCGAGCGCATCCACTTGCCGCCGGCAAAGAACGTCGCCTTGATATTCTCGCGGCGCAGGAAATCAATGATCGCACCGTCATAGCCCGCGATCTCGCCGGGTTGCTCGCAAAGATCGAACGTCAGTGCGATCAGTTTGCGTCCCGGCGGCAGCGTGACGCTGCGGATGGCGCCGAGCGCCTCCGGCGGGGCATGCTCGACGGGTAGCATCGGCCAGCCGTCGGCTGATGCTGTTTCTGCCGGCGGCGCATCGAAGGTGCGATCGCGTTTGCGTCCAGCCTCGCCGACCTTGCCGGCGAGCTCCTGGGGGCTCCAGCAGGCATTGATGAGCGCCCGCTCCTCCTCAGCGGCGGCGCCCGCTTGCGATGCCACGATAAGGCAGGCTGCAGCCGCTGCGAGCAGGTACTGCCGGAATGCACAGGCCAGCATGGGCATGTCTCCTCAACGGCCTTTGAAACGCGGCTTGCGCTTTTCCATGAACGCGAGCCGACCTTCGGCATAGTCTTCGCTCGCAAAGCATTCCGCGACGGCCGCATCGAGCGCTGCGAGATCGGGTGTCTGCGGATTGCGCGTCAACTCGTCGATGGTTCGCTTCGCGGCGCGCACCGTGAGCGGGGCGTTGGCGGCAATCTCGCCGGCAAGCGTCCGCGTCGTTTTCTCTAGGTCCTCGGTGGTCACCACGGTGTTGACGAGGCCCATGGCGGCGGCCTCTGCAACTTTGAAGCGGCGTCCGGTAAACAGCATTTCCTTGGCGCGCGCCGGTGGAACAGCGGCGAGCAACGGGCGCATCCAGCGCGCGTTGTAGCCCAGGCCCAGCTTGGCGGCGGGAATGGCAAACTGGGCGGCTTCGTCGGCCAGCCGGATGTCGGTACAGAGGGCGACAGCCAATCCACCCCCGAGGCAGAAGCCGTGGATCATCGCAATTGTCGGCTTCGTGCAGCCCGACAGCGCGCGGAACGCCCCGTCGTTGAGCGCGTCATAGGCCGCGGCGGCGGCGCCGGAGCGGGCACTCTCGAACTCGGAGATATCAGCGCCGGCAGAAAATGCGCGGCTGCCGGCGCCCCGCAACACGATGACACGGATGGCAGGGTCTGCTTCCGCCTCGGCCAGCACCTCGGGCACACTCCGCCACATGCCGGCCGTGAAGGCGTTCATGCGTGCGGGGTTGCTGGCGATGACGAAGCCGATCTCGCCGTCGCGCTCCAGGCGCAGCTCGGGCGTCTCCGAGGGGGTATCCTGCATGGGTGATCCTTGGCTGGGAACAGATGCTATAGAGCAGCGAACGCCGGTCAGCCGCAAGCGGCCAGCTCGTCTCAAGATGCGGGCGGGAGTGCCTCATATCATCGCGATGGCCGCTGGTAGGCGTTGACGGGGCGGCGCCATGTTTGTACGCCCATCCCAGCCGGGGCCGCGGTCCCAGGGCAAGCGACGCGCTTGGAAGCGCGAGGAGTTGGCGAAATGGCAGCCAGAATGCGTACGGCAGCCGACGGCAGGGCGCAGACTTACGATCCAATCTGGTCGGAGATCCGGCGCGAGGCGGCGAGCGCGATGGCGGCCGAGCCTGCGCTCGGCAGTTTCATCTTTGCGACACTGCTCAGCCATGACCGGCTCGACGACGCGATCTGCCATCGCCTCGCGCAGCGTCTCGACCATTCCGACGTCGACGCGGTGCTGATCAACCAGACCTTCCAGTCGATTTTGACGGATCATCCCGATCTCGGCAGCATCTTCCGCGCCGATCTTGCCGCCGTTTTCGACCGCGATCCCGCGTGCAGCCGCTACATCGAGCCGCTGCTGTACTTCAAAGGCTTCCACGCGCTGGCGACCCATCGCTTCGCGCATGCCCTGTGGCGTGAGGGGCGGCGAGACTTTGCGCTCTTCCTGCAAAGCCAGTCCTCGCGCACCTTCGCGGTCGACATTCATCCCGCGGCGCTGTTCGGCCAGGGCATCATGATCGACCATGCTACGGGCATCGTCGTCGGGGAGACGGCGCAGGTGGGCAACAACTGCTCGTTCCTGCACGGTGTCACACTGGGCGGCAGCGGCAAGGAAACCGGCGACCGCCATCCGAAGATCGGCGAGAGCGTGCTGCTCGGCGCCGGCGCGAAGGTGCTCGGCAACATCACGGTGGGCGATGGCTCGCGCATTGCCGCCGGCAGCGTCGTGCTTGCGCCCGTGCCACCCCATGTGACCGTGGCGGGGGTGCCCGCAAAGGTGGTGGGCTCGTCCGGTTGCGCGGAGCCCGCGCTTGAGATGGAGCAGACCTGGGTCGACGACTACGGCGGACTTTGAGTTCGGCGGACGAATTTCAACGGCGGCGCGGGTGTGTCGCACCAAGGAGAGACTCAACGTGGATTCCAAAGAAGTAGCCCGGCTGCAGGCCTACCTTCGCAAGACGTTCGGCACCACCAAGCTCGATGTGCGCGCCCGTCCCAAGAAGAAGGACAGCGCCGAAGTTTTCGTCGACGGCGAGTTCATTGCGGTGCTGTTCCGCGAAGAGGAGGAAGGCGAAGTCTCCTACCAGTTCCAGATGGCCATCCTCGACGTCGATCTCGAAGAGATCTGATCGATGGGCCTTTACGAGTTGGATGGCGTCCAGGTGGAGACGCCGGGGGAGGGGAAGTGTTGGGTGGCGCCCAACGCCTACCTCATCGGCAAAGTCATCCTGGAAGAGGATGCGAGCGTCTGGTTCGGCAGCGTGCTGCGCGGCGACAACGAGTTAATCCGCATCGGCGCGCGCTCGAACGTGCAGGAAGGCTGCGTGCTGCATACAGACCCCGGCTATCCGTTGTCGGTGGGCGAAGACTGCACCATCGGCCATATGGTGATGCTGCATGGCTGCACGATCGGTCGCGGAAGTCTCATCGGCATCGGATCGATCATCCTCAACGGCGCCAACATCGGCGAGGAGTGCCTCATCGGCGCCAATACGTTGATCCCCGAAGGCAAGGTGATCCCGCCGCGCTCTATGGTACTCGGCTCGCCGGGCAAGATCATTCGCCAGCTGAGCGACGAGGACGCAGCGCGCTTCGGCGGTGCCGCGGGCCGCTACGTGAAGAACTGGAAGCGCTTCGCCGCCGGTATGAAGCCGCAGGTCTAGATCAGGAACGCGCGCGGCACACACTGCAAAAGCCGGTGCTGGCAGGCACCGGCTTTTCTATTTCAGTTGCGATGTCGCGGCGGTCAGGGTGGGACTGACGCGGGGCATTTCGACCGCCGCGCCAGATGCTGTCGTTATTCTGCGCTCTGGTCGTCGAGCCCCGACAATGCTGTCGCAAGCGGGCCCTGGCGGGTGTCGAGCGCAACCCAGACCTTGGGATTGAGATATGACTGGCGCATCACGAACTGGTAGGGCGCCTTGTTCCAGATGCGGACGTCTTCGAGCTTGTTGTCGAGGATGTAGTCACCCTGCACAGTGCGCGCCGTCAGCACCGCGTGGCCTTCGCCCTTCTCGTCGCGCACGACCGTCATCAGAACGGAACTGACGGGCCAGCCGGCCTCGATGAGCCGCTTGCGCTTCAGCAGCGCGTAGTCTTCGCAGTCACCGCGGGTCTTCGGCAACGTCCAATATTCATTGACGCCGTAGACCTCGAGATCGGTCGCGGGCGCGATCTCGCGATTGACGGTGCGGTTGATCTCATCGAGCTCCTTGAGGCGCTCGGCGGAGGCATCAAAACGCGCTTCCTGGCCATGGTCCGGCGCGCATTCGTTCGGCATCGCTTCGCAGAAGCGCACGAAGCCGTGCGGCGGCTGCGCGGGGCCAAAGATCCGCATGAACGGCGACACCCGACTGGTGACCGGCGCTGCCTTCTCGGGCTTTTGAATATTCGACACGCCCTGTGCGCCCGCTGCCGTCGAGGCGAGCAAGGTGCCGATGAGGACGAAAGCGCTAAGGTGAACCCGCTGCATAACCCAACCCCGTTACTCTTTCCTCGAAAAGCTACCTGACAGAACTCGAATTACGCTGAAACTGCGCTCCAGGATTTGACGCGAAAAACTCGCTATTCATTCATCTTCGTGGCTGAGTTCTTAAGCCGGTGGCGAACTCGCCAGTAACGAAGCGTTCTTTGAATTGAACAGCGATGCCGCGCTCGTAATGGCGCACGACCGTGGCGGGCCGTTTATCGAGCATCACGTCAGAGCCGAGCGGAGGGCGCACCGGCGTCAGGATGGCGGCTCCGGACATTGAAAGATTGTGCAGCGGGCAAACGAGCGAGGTGCCGTCGGGCAGCACCAGAAGCGCTGCCTCGTCGGCCGAAACGCGCGGATAGCTGCGCTCTTCGGGCTCGGCATCGGGGATGACGGCCTGGGCCGCAAGGCGGGGAATCTGCACCGCGAGCTTATCGCGCTTGCGCTGCGTTCCGCTGATTGCGAGCGCGAAGCTGCCGGGAAAGAGGCGCACGACGCTGCCTTCGAGGCCGCCGAGATGGGTCAGGTAAACGATGAGCTTTTCGCCGACGCGCAGCGGGACTGGCGTCGTCATCGCGGCGCTCTCGATCGAGATGTCGATGAGCTGGCAGGGATAGTCGAGCTTGTCGGCGCGCATGAAACGGCCGGGCAGGCTCAGAGCGTAGCGCGGATAGCGCCGCTTGTTGTGCCCTGCAAAGTCGGCATCCGCCGGCTCGATTGGCCGAAATACATCCGCACTCGTCGACATAGCCGATCCTGCGTTTGAACCGCCCGACAGGGGCGATTTTTCCGCGAGCCAGGCCAAAACGCGTACGCTGAAGGCTCTGTTCCGATGGCGACTATGCGTGCGTCGGACTTAACGAACGGCTAATTGCCGCGTCATTTCTGTATGCATTGGATGCAACGCATTGAGCTGTCGTGCGAAAGTTGGCGCACCGGTGCGGGACGAAGTTGAGCTTCGTGCTGGGCCGGCGCCTAGTTTTCTTCGATTTCTCCGCGGCTGAGGCCGCCCTCGAAGACGCGGAACTGGCGCCGTTCGGAGCGAACGATGCGCGTGTGCTCGGGAGGTATGAAAACGGGTACCGTTTCGCGGACCGCGTTCTCGGCAAAATCGATGGGCGCGCCGCCGGGCCAGCCGAGCTCGTGGGAGATGATGCGTTTTGATGTGATCGGCAACTCGCCGAGCCAGTGGGGCGGGAGTTGAAGCGGGCTCAGCGCGCCGAGGATGCGGTCGATCATTTCTCCCGTATGGCGCAGCGGCAGCAGCAGTGCCTCGAAGGGTGTCGAGGCCCGTCCGGGAGGAGCCGCCTCGAGATGGATTGCTTCGATCGCTCCGTGCTTGGTCAGGGCTGCGAGATGCCGGATCAGCGAGAGGCGATCCAAGGTGGTCCAGCCGTCGAGGAAGTTGGCGCCGCGCAGCTCGACACCAAAGATATCGCACACGTTGGTGCCCGCGAGGCGGTACCGGTAGGTCTCCGCATCGACACGCTCGAGGATGAACGTCGAGGGGAGAATAGCGGCGATGCGCGCCGGCTCGATCTCGAAGCGGCGGGGCGTTTGCCGCCCGGCGCGTACGCTATCCCAGTAGGAGAACAGTATTTGGCTGGTCTTGTGCTTCAGATCCATAAGCAATCCGGCGAGCCGCGCCCCGTAGAAGCGCCGTGAATGAATGTCCCGGATTGGGACAGAATTCCCCCTACCACCCGGATTTACGGCTTGCGGAGCAGCAACCGTGCCAGTGCCTCTCCGCGGCGAATGGGCTTTGTTGTCGGTTAAGGGCACGCACGTTAACTCTGCGGATCGCATTCTGCCCGGGTTGAAGTGTCCTGTTCCGGCGCAGCGGGCGAAGAGCGCTGCGGCAGCGTCAAGCGCCGGAGCCGAACGGAAGCACAAAGGGATCAGCGGTGGAGAAACACGAGCCGATGTTCAACCTCCAGGGCGCAGTGCTCGCTGTCCTGGGGGCGATGGTTGCGGTGCAGGTCATCCGCATGGCCCTTCCTGAAGCCGCCGACAGCTGGCTCACGCTCGCGCTGGCATTCATTCCCGCGCGCTATTCGGGGTATGCGTCGCTGCTCCCTGGCGGAGAGATCGCTTCGATCACCTCGTTCGTCACCCATACCCTCGTGCACGGCGACTGGGTCCATCTTGGATTCAACGCGGCCTGGCTCGTCGCGTTCGGCGGCGCCGTTGCCAACCGCGTCGGCACGGTCCGGTTCCTGCTTCTCTTCGCCTTCTGCGCCATCATCGGCGCGGCGACTTTTCTCGTCTTCAATATCGGCCTGCTCGCGCCGATGGTGGGAGCCTCAGGCGCCATTTCGGGCCTGATGGGCGCGACGATGCGATTTCTATTCACAGCCGTTGACGGCAACGGTCTTGCCGCACTGCGGGAGGATCCGCGCTCCGCGCGGCTCATGCCGCTCGCGGAAACACTTCGCGACAAACGCGTTGTGCTTGTCACTGCAGTGTTCCTGCTGGCCAATATCCTCGCAATTTTAGGGCTTGGCAGCATGGGATACAGCGGCATCGCGTGGGAAGCGCACATCGGCGGATACTTTGCGGGGCTTTTAGCGTTCGGCTTTTTTGATGCACCGCAAACAGAGGACTCATCCGGCGAACGCATTTTGCATTGAGTATCTTGCATAGATGCGGTGATTGCATCACGATGAATCACCGCCTTCATCGGCGGCGATAAAAAAGAGCAGGTGACTTTGCGTCGACTGCCGGACCGCCCGCTTCGGACCCTATCCGATGACCCGCGTGCCCGGACTTCGGCTGTCAGACCGCAGTGGGAGGAGATGCAAATGAATATCGGACAGATCCTGAAGGCGAAGGGACGCGCTGTTGCCACCGCACGCCCGGATTCGACACTGCTCGAGATCGTGACGAAACTCTCCTCGAAAAAGATTGGCGCGATCGTCATCGTCGGGGACAACGGCGAGCTTGCGGGCATCGTCTCCGAGCGGGACGTGATCCGTAAGCTCGGAGAGCGTGGCCCGGAAGTTCTCACCGAGCCCGTTTCGCGCTCGATGACGGCGAACGTCATCACGTGCCAGGAAACGACGACGCTCGACGAACTCATGGAAGTGATGACGCAAGGCCGCTTCCGTCACGTGCCCGTCATCGAGGATGGTGCGCTGGTCGGCATCGTCTCCATCGGCGATATCGTGAAGAATCATATCGCCGAGGTGGAAATGGAAGTCACCGCGATGCGCGGCTACTTCGTCACCGGCTGAGCGAAATCGGACTTTCGATCGAATGTCCCTGGGCAGCGCAAAATGCGCTGCACCGTGACTGATTGCTTTCACCTAGATCGACTGCGTTTGAAGCGCGTGAGCGCGCTTTGCGAATGTGCGCGGCGGCATTCCAATCGAAACTCGCTAAAGCGTATTGCGTCTGAGAGGACAGAGGCCGGCGCTTGCGTCTAGTAGAACGCGCCGCCGTCGACGCTGATGCCGGGCAACCTCCGCTATGCGTGCGTGGAAATGCCGGTGTGGGCTCCGGGCGCCTTCTCGCGTGCATCGATCTCGCGGTGGAGCTCGGCAAGGTGCCGCTTCGTTGCCTCTTCGCCGCGGGCGATTAGCTCGTCCGCGCGATGGAAATCGAACAGGCCGATTTCCGAAAGACGGAGATTGATCAGTGCATCGGGGGGATCGCCCGCAAGGCGCGAGCGCGCGATGCGGTCCTGCACGATATTGAATGCCTCCACCATCACGGTCGAGATGCCGGGCGTCACCTCGTTGCGGCCGAGCACCTGCCGCTTCAGCAGCCGACGCATCGCTGGTCCGCTCTTGCCGTTTGAGGCCTGCTCCGGAGCAGGCTCCGCGGCCATTTCGGGCTCCAGGTTCGGAACGACGGTGCCGCGGCCACAGACGTCGAAGTTGAGGTTGACGGCGATGACGTAGCGGGCGCCGTGGGCACGGGCGACCGACACCGGAATGGGGTTGACGAGCGCGCCATCGAACAGCCAGCGGCCGTTGATTTTCACCGGGCGGAAAATGCCCGGCAGCGCATAGGACGCGCGCACCGCGTCGACGAGCTTGCCGCGCGACAGCCAGATCTCATGGCCGCTGCCGAGCTCGGTCGCGACCGCGGTGAAGCGGGGATCGAGATCTTCGATGTTGAGATCACCGAGGTGATGCTCGAGCCGGTCGCACAGACGCTGCCCGTTGATGAGCGCCGTGCCGGCGAAGTTGAAATCGAGGTAGCCGAAAACGCGGCGGCGGGTGAGTTCACGGGCGAAGCCCTCGAGCTGGTCGAGATGACCGGCGGCATGGCAGGCGCCGACAACCGCGCCGATGGACGTGCCGACGATGATGTCGGGCTCTATACCAGCGGCAACGAGCGCTTTGAGGACACCAATGTGGGCCCAGCCGCGCGCCGCGCCGCCGCCCAACGCCAGACCGATCTTTGCCTTGGCCATGGTCTCACCTGCCGATGTGCTGCCGTTATCTGTCCCGTGTCTGCCGTTTACTTAACGCTTTAAAGTGCATTCCGGTGCCCGCCGTCTTCCCGATAATCGGTGCGGCACAGAGGCTTATTCACTGATATAAGCGCGCAAGATTAACCTTGCACTATGCCCAGCGCATATGGCGCCGCGAAAAGGTGCAGTGCGGTGCAGCGAATTTACGAGTGGCCTCGCGGGGAGCGTCAGCGGCTCTTGTCTGCGTCCGGCGCCATCGCAAGGCGGATGTGCGCGACATCGCCGTCCTGCTGCAATGGGATGGACCGGTAGAAGCAGCTTCGCTGACCGGTGTGACAGGTGACACCCTTGCCGCCAACGGTGACGCGCAACCAAAGGACATCCTGGTCGCAGTCGGTGCGCATTTCGACGACGTTAAGCATGTTGCCGCTTTCCTCGCCCTTCTTCCAAAGGGCGCTCCGCGAGCGGCTCCAAAAGTGCGCAAGGCCGCTCTTGATCGTGAGCGCCAGGGCCTCGCCATTCATGAAGGCGAACATCAGCACTTCGCCCGTGCCGGCATCGGTGACGATCGCGGGGATGAGCCCGTCCGCGTCGAACTTCGGCTGAAATCCGAGACCGTGCTCGACGTCGGCTTTACTGCCGCGTGCGGCGAAGGCGTCATTGGTCGATGACATTTGAGAACCTGTGCGGATGGTCGTTTGTGTCAGGCGCCTTGCGTGCGCACGCTATCGAGAAAGCGCTGGCGCCAATGGGGATCGTCGCGGAAGACGCCGGTGAAGTGGGCCGTCTCCATGACTGCGGCGGGCTGGCGGACGTCATGCAGCGCCATGCAGCGGTGGATGGCGCGGATCACCACGGCAACGCCTCGGGGCGACAGGGTCTTCTGAATCGTTTCGCCGATCTCAGCGGTGAGGGATTCCTGCACCTGAAGACGGCGGGCGAAAATATCGACGACACGCGCCAGGCGCGACAGTCCCACCACGCGGCGGTCGGGGAGATAGGCCACGTGGGCCACGCCGCTGAAGGGGGCAATATGATGCTCGCAGTGGCTTTCAAGGCGAACGTCTCGCAGCAGGACCATGTCGGAATAGCCCGACACATCCTCGAACGTGCGGGCAAGCTCGGCGGCCGGATCGGCGTCGTAGCCGCTGAACAGCTCCTTGTAGGCGTCCACCACCCGCCGCGGCGTATTTGCGAGCCCCGGGCGCGCAGGATCGTCACCCATCCAGGCGAGCAGCGTGCGAACCGCCGCCTCGGCCTCCTCGCGGGAGGGTTTGCGGGTGGCCGCCGGCGGGTGCGGCTTTGCCGGGGAGATCGAACCCGGAGGCTGGGACACGGGGGGCTCCATGGTGCATGCAGGCTTTCCGCGGGCGCCGTTGCCCTAACGGGATGTGCGTAATGGTCGGGTGTCCTATATTATCGGGATCCGCGCCGCCAATGGGAAGGGCGGCCAGGCTTCGCGGCGGGACGGGCCGCGCCCCCTCAGTTTTGACAGGCTCCATCAGGCACATCGAGCGAGAAATGGCCGAACTGAACGAGATCTACAACTCGAAGCTTCTGGAGCTGGCGGCGAACATCCCGCATTCGAGCCGTCTTGCGGATCCGGATGCGACCGTCACCGCCCATTCGCGCCTGTGCGGATCGACGGTCACGATCGATCTTTGCATGCGCGATGGTGTCGTGACGGAGTACGGCCAGACCGTGAAGGCCTGTCTCCTGGGGCAGGCGGCGTGTTCCATCGTCGGGACGCACGTCATCGGGGCCACCGCCGCGGAGCTGCGCGAGGCGGGGGCTGCCATGCGTCGAATGCTGAAGGAGAACGGGCCGGGACCCACCGGGCGGTTTGCCGAGCTCGCGATCCTCGAACCGGTGCGGCACTACAGGGCGCGCCACGGCTCGGTGCTGCTGGTGTTCGATGCGCTCGAAAATGCCGCCGCCGAGATCGAGGCCAAGCACGGCGCCGTTTCCTCCGCCGACGCGGCGAGCGCATGAGCCGTGGAGGGCAGCACGATGGCGGTAATCCGCGATCCCAAGGATGTGGCCGGGCGGCGCAGAACGGGATATCCGCCGGAGTTCGCGCCCAGCGTTGAGGGCCGCGTCAAGCGCGCTCTGGGCGATGCGGGCGGGCTGAGCCAGTTTGGTGTCAATCTCACGACGCTCGAACCCGGCGCCATGTCGAGCCAACGCCATTGGCACATGGCCGAAGACGAGTTCATCTACGTGGTCGAGGGCGAGGTGGCGCTGGTGACGGACGCTGGCGAGGAAATCCTGCGCGCCGGGATGGCAGCCACCTTTCCGGCGGGCCTTGCGGACGGCCACCACCTCATCAATCGCGGCAAACAGCCGGCAACCTATCTCGAAGTCGGCACCCGGGCGCGCGATGACGATGTCGACTATCCCGACATCGATATGCGGGCCGTAAAGCGCGACGGGCGGCTGCAGTTCGTGCGCAAATCAGGCGAGCCCTACGAATGAGACTTGCCGGTGCGCTGCTGAAGCTGCCGATCCACATCTACCGCTGGACGCTGAAGCCTTACGTCGGCTGGAACTGCCGCCACCTGCCGACCTGCTCGGAATATGCGCTGGAGGCCATAGACAAAAACGGCGCGTGGCGCGGCTTTTGGCTCACCGTCTCGCGCTTGTCGCGTTGCCATCCCTGGGGTACGCGGGGACACGATCCGGTGCCCGACATCACCGCCGCGCGCCATCCGCTGGCGCCGTGGCGCTATGGTCGCTGGCGCGGCGGCGTGTAACAGGGCGCGGACATGCAGTGGACCGATGAAGGCATCATCCTCTCGGTGAAGCCCCATGGCGAGACGGCGGCGGTTGCGGAGATTTTCACGCGCGCGCACGGCCGCCATCTCGGGCTCGTGCACGGCGGACGCTCCCGTAAGCTGCGTCCTGTTCTGCAAACGGGCAATCACGTCGATGCCACGTGGAAGGCGCGCCTTGCTGAGCACCTCGGACACGTCCTGGTGGAGCTGCGCCGCGGCTATGCTGCCCCCGCCATGGACGATGCGCTGACGCTGGCGGGGCTTTCGTCGCTGTGCGCGCTCGCGCGGCTGCTGCCCGAGCGCGATCCTCATCCGGGTCTTTTCGAGGTGGCGCTGTTCGTGCTCGGCTATCTCGACGAGCCGGAGGTCTGGCCGGCGCTGATGGTGCGATGGGAGCTGGCACTGCTCGACGAACTCGGCTTCGGCCTCGATCTCGGATCGTGCGCCGCTACGGGCGGAACAGAAAATCTCATCTACGTTTCACCGAAGTCGGGGCGGGCGGTATCGGCGGTGGCGGGCGAGGAATACCGCGACCGGCTGCTGCGGCTGCCGGCGTTCCTTTCGAAGGGCCGCCAGCAGGGCACGACAGCGACGAACGACGACGTCGTCGCCGGCTTGATGCTCACGGGGCACTTCCTGGAAACCCGCGTGCTCATTCCGCGCGAGGAGGCCATGCCATCGGCGCGTGTGCGCTTCAGCGATCTGATGTCGAGGCGGACGGAAAATGCGCGTGGAGACGGCTGACGCGGGTCAGCGCGGCGCCTTGGAGCCCATCTCTACGCGTATCCCGCCATCATCGCTCGGCTTCAAAGTAAACACTTGCCCGTCGCGCGTTTCGTATCGACCGGCCGCGCGCGGCTTCGTGGCTGACCCGAATGCAAGGATCCCCGGCACGCACGCCGTATGGGTGATAATCTCCCGCGGCGAAACCGTATTGTCCTCGCCGTTGAAGGAATAGGAGACTACCCGCGCCGCCTCGTTGACCACCTTGAAGCGGTACTTCGCCGCCTCCGGCCGCGCAAAGAGCTGCACGGCGATGTATTTCGGCTCGTTCGGGGCTGCGCGCGCGATGGCGACACCCGTCTCCGTCACATGGGGCGACAGCATGTTTTTGCGATGCCCGGGTGAATTCTCCCATCCGGTTACCGCGCGCTTGGCGAATTCGTCCGGGGTGAAGCCGCGCGTATCGAGCAGCGAAGCGAGATTTTCCCCTACCTCGCAGTAGCTGTAGCCGGAAGCCGTGATGCGCTGGGCCGGCGTCGTGCCGTCCGCGGTGTGGGAAAGGCCGCGGTAGCTCGCCAGCTTCTCAGCATAACGGCGCGCCGCGGCCTCGAGCTGCGTGTTGCGGCGCACGGGCGACAGCCCGTTCTCGACGCGAAACGCGTTCGTCATGCGGACGATTGCGGTTTCGGCGGCGGGGATGTCGGAAAGTGCCGGCATCAGTCTTTCTCGTGGGACGTTTCGACGTGGAAGCGGTGGAGCACGCGGTGGAAGATCGGCGCCAGCACGAAGCCGGTGGCGATCACGACGATGAAACCGGAATAGAGCGCGTAGAAACCGGCGAAAATTTTGCCGCCCTGCGTCTTGAGCTCGGTGGCGGGTCCCATGCTCGAAAGGATCATCGACGCGTTGAGAAATGCGTCTGTGAGCAACATGCCTTCGAAATGCCTGTAGCCCGCGATGCCCAGAATGAGGCTGGGAATGATCAGCGTAAGACTGAGCAGGATCGCGCGCCCCATGCGCGCCGCAAAAGCGAGGCGCGGGGCGACGGACTCGTGTCTGCGCTCGAATTGCTTGAATGAGAGGACGATGACCGGAGCTCCCGATTGGATCAAAACCGAATCTAAGCCGTTCAACGTCGGGCAACAATGTCGTCATTGAAATGGGCCAGCGGCGCAGGCCGCGCTATACTGCCCGCTTTGCGCCGGTCCGGTGCCGCAAGGGAATGATACGATTATGAGCCGCGCGTTCGTGAAGGAGCAGGATGGCGTCGAGGAGCTTCCCGACCGCCTCATCTCCGAGCACCCGAATCTCGTCACCGTGGAGGGCCTGGCGCAGATCGAAGCCGAGGTTGCCCGGCTCGATGCCGCACACGCTTCGGCGCAGGCGGCGGGAGACCGGGGCGAAATGGCCGCGACGGCGCGCGATCTGCGCTACTGGAGCGCGCGGCTTGCCAGTGCGGAGCTCGTGCCGCCGCCGGCGGACAACGCGCAGGTGCAGTTCGGCTCGAAAGTCACGATCGAGCGCGCGGACGGGCGCACGCAAACCTACCGCATCGTCGGCGAAGACGAGGCCAATCCTGCAAAGGGGTCGGTCTCCTATGTGTCGCCGCTCGCGCGGGCGCTCGCCGGAAAGTCGGTGGGCGATACGGTGAAGGTCGCGGGGAGCGAAGCGGAAATCACCGCGATTGCCTGATGGCCGGCGCGGGCCAGCAGCACGCGAAGGCAAGTTTCGACCGTTCCGAATCAAAGAATCGCGAAATGGCGCGACGCCTAGTTTGCGCGCCTTATCCACTTTTCCGGGAGCACTCGGCGCTTTGTTTGCGTGTTTCTTATCGGAAAACCGGTTTCCACTTTTCCGGAAGCACTCTAGCTACCTTCGCCGACCGGAAAGCGGGCGGCCCAGCTCGCGCCGTCGCTGTCCCGCGCCTCCACGTGCAGCGCATCGGCGCCGTTGCTGCGGTAATCGAACTCGATCACCGGATCCTGTGCCATGGCGATCGAGCCCTGCATAGCGAACACACGCTCGTCCCCTTGGCGTACCTCCACATCGGTGAGGATGCGCAGCGGCACGTAGAGCAGCGTCAGCTGGTCCAGCACCATACCGGTGTGGTTGGGGTGCATGATCTTGAGCTGGGCACGCGGCTCGATCTGCGTTGCCGCGGTGCGCTTGCCGATGGCTTCGAGGGTCATCCGGCCCATCGTGGCGGCAATCTCTTCGGGGCTGCCCGAGGGCGGAGCCGAGCACGCCGCCTGCCCGCCGGCAAAGCGCACATGGCGTTCGGCCATATAGAGCTGTCCGTCCGACGCCTCGACGATGGCGCGCACGTCCGTCGCCGCGTTGAGACGCAGGCGCGTTGCGAGGTGAACGTGCTCGCGTCTGCCGTCGAAGTCGAATCGGGCGGCGACCGGGGAAGGGTTCTCATCGACGATGAGCGTAATTGCGCGCACGCTGTGTCCGCCGGCGAATTTCACATCCACCTCGATCGGGACCGCGCGCTGGTCCTGCGGGCGGAACGGTGCATTGAGCTGCACGACGTCACCGGCCGGCGCTATGGCGCGATCCGCGAAGACGCTGGCGCGGATCTCATCCCACGCCGGGCCGGCATAGGCGGCGCATGGCGCAAGAGCCAGGACCGCAGCAAGGAGCAGCGGACGCGAAGAGGATAGCATGGCAGTGCCCCGGAGCGATCGCGGATAAGACTCTGCCATTATGTCCCAAGCGCCGTATCGCTCCAATAGGAACGGCAGATGCAACATTGTTGCGGTCGCCGTGGCGGCTGCCGGTCGCGTTTCGCCCGCCGTTAAGCTCGCCGCCGCATCACCTCCGCGGCGACCTCGAGACAGCGGATGAAGCCGGTGAGGTCGGAGAGCATCCGGTCCGCGGGCGCAGGGTGCGCCACGAAGGTACCGCCGGCATCCTCGATCGCCACCGCGATCATGAGGTTCTCCGCCAATCCGAAGTCTTCGATGTCGGCGGCGGCGCTTTCTGCGTCCCAGGAGGCATACGGTTCCTGCGCGCCATTCCGGACGCGGCTGGCGTAGTCCGCCGGGTGGTTCGTATAGCCGAGCGCCGGCCGGTCCAGCGCGCGCATGAAGCCGATCTCGAACGCCGTGCCAACATCCATCGAGACGCCGCGGAAAGGCGTGCAATTGGCGATCAGCAGATCACAGGAGCGCATCAGCGCTTCGTTGCCGCGGCTGATGCGGCGGGCAATTTCCTGTAGGGAAAGCCCCGCCGTTCCGATTGCGTTATCGAGGGGGTAAACGCCTTCGAAGCCGCGTTCGGCGCAAAGCCGCTTTTTTATCTCTCCCTGGGCGATGGCATTGGGAAAGAAGACCTCCGGTCCGGCGAGATAGATGCGCGGATTGCGCTGCGGGATATCGGTTGCGTCCGTCACCTTGCTAATCTTCCCATGGGCCGAAACGGCGGTTTGCGGCATGGGCGTCGCCCGGCCCCAATGGGATGCGATTCGGAGCGCCGCCGCAGCCTGGGAAAGCGGCGTTCTTCAGAACAACGCCGCCGCGGTGCGGCCCACATCGGCAATGGCGGCGTTGCGCGCGTCGAGCGCCGCCTCGGTGTCGGCCAGATAGGCGGCGATGATGACCGGCGGGCGGTTCGGCGGCCACACGATGGCGACGTCGTTCGTCGCGCCGTGTCCGCCCGTTCCCGTCTTGTCGCCGACTTTCCAATCGGCGGGTAGGCCGGCGCGCAGCCTCGCGTTGCCAGTCTCATTCGTGACGAGCCAGTCGATGAGCTGGGCCTCGGATTTCTTTGACAGCACATTGCCGAGCAGGATGCGCTGCAGCGTGTAGGCCATGGCGCGCGGGGTCGTACCGTCGCGGGGATCGCCAGGGGTTGCTTCGTTGAGTGCCGGCTCGATGCGGTCGAGACGCGTCGCTGCATCGCCTAGCGTGCGCAGCCATTTCGTGAGTGCCTCCGGGCCGCCGAAACTCGCCAGCATGAGATTGCCGGCCGTGTTGTCGCTGACCTTCATTGCCGCGGCGCAAATGTCGGCCATCGTCATGCCGTCACCACCGGCGTGCTTTTCGGTGACGGGCGAATATTCGACGACATCGCTTGCGTTGAAAACCACGCGGCGGTCGAGTTTCTCTTCGCCGTCGTCGACGCGGACGAGCACATAGGCCGCGGCGAGCAGCTTGAACGTGCTGCAAAGGGGGAAGCGTTCGAGCAGACGCTGGCCTTTGAGATCGCCGGTCTTGGTGTCGAGAATGGCGACGCCCAGACGGCCCTTCACGGCCTTCTCGATCTCGGCCAGCCTCGCGCCGGCATCGATCTCCGCCGCGCCCGCCTGGTCGGGAGCGCCGAAGGCCGACAGCGCCAGAACGGCGAGGGCGCTATGTACGGCTTGGCGGCGTGTGATGGCTGGCGGCATTGTTGTCTCCCGGCATGCAGTCCACGGCCCACGGAGGGCCGCGTCTGGCCGCGTCTGCGGCCTTCAAGGGTCGAGAGGTCAGTTACGGGAAAATGCTGAACGGCGCCAGGAAAGCCGTGCCCCCAGCACGTGCCCTTTTTTCCGGAGCCGGGCCGATGGACGTAACGAGCGATGATCAGCGCGTGCGCGCGGTGAAGCCCAGCCAGCCGAGCGTCGCGGCGACGAGGCCGATGACATAGCTTGCCCAGATGGGCACGTGCGTCGCTCCAATCGCGACGTCCCAGCCGGAAAGCGCTCGGGTGAGCTGCGCCACGGCGAGCAGCATGAAGATCACCCCGGCGATAGTGGAGAAGGTTCTAGCGGTCATGGCATCCTCCGCGGCTGTTGCCGGGACCAGCATGGACCGGACGGCTCTACCGAGCGGTAGCCTAGGAGCATAAACTTGGATGTGCTGGCGCCGTTTCAACTCCGCCGCTGATCTTCATCAGATGCAGACACCCTTTATGATCAAGGGGGCTCTTTCAGTGGGGCGCAGTGGCGCCGGACGGCGACAGCTCTGCCGGCAGCGCCGCCGCATCCGGATCGGGCGCCGCGGGCGATCCCAGCATGGCTTTCCGCTCCGCCGGCCTCTTGATGATGACGACGAGCGTATAGCTGATGATCAGCAACAGGAACCATGACCCGAACTTGCCCGCGCTCACCATCGACCAGACATCGCGCTGGTTCGGGTAGAGCCACGTGCGCGTGAAGGTGCCGACGTTCTCCGCGAGCCAGATGAACGCGGTGACGAGCACGAGCCCGAGCAGCAGCGGCATCCATCGGTGCGTGCGCCAGTTGAGGAAATAGACGCGCGTGCGGGCGAACAGCACGCCGGCGGCGAGGAACAGCGCCCAGCGCATATCCGGCAGATAATGGTGCGTGAAGAAGTTGGCGTAGATGGCGGCGCTGAGCACGCACAGCGACAGCGTGGAAGGGTGCGCCCTGAACTCGAAATGAAAGAGCGTCCACACGCGGCAGAGGTAGCTGCCGATGCATGAGTACATGAAGCCGGAGAACAGCGGCACGCTGGCGATGCGGAAGAAGCTTTCCTCCGGATAGACCCACGAGCCGACCGAGGTCTTGAAGATCTCCATCAGGGTGCCGACCACGTGATAGGCGGCGATGACCTTCGCTTCCTCGAACGTCTCCAGACGAAGCAGGAGCAGCAGAGCCTGCAGGCCGAGCGCGGCCACGAACAGAAAGTCGTAGCGCGCCAGCGCCGCGCCTTGCGGATAGAAGAGGTACGTGGCAATCAGCAGCGCCACCATCATGCCGCCGAACAGACAGGCCCAAGCCTGCTTGATGCCGAAGCGCAGGAACTCGTACAGCCTGGCGCTGACGGGATTGGTGCTCATGCGCGCCCCGATGCGCGCTTCCGCGGCGATGAACCGGCGCAGGAGCGGCCAGTTGGCGGCGCCGCTGCGCCGCTCGGGTATTTCGGTGTGCAAAGGATGGCTCGCTCGGCAACGCGTGAAGCTGCGAGCCTGCCGGCCGACTGCGCCCGAATTTCGGCTGGGCAAATCAGGCAGCCGCAGCGGTCGCCCGCCCCGCGCGGCTAGACCCGGTGGCGAAGCTCACAGTTTGCGGGCGAAGTTCTTGCCGACGTGCTGGCTGATATAAGTGGCGAGACCCTCGCCCTCTTGCGCCCGGCGTTTCATCGCTTCGACGTGTGCCCGGCCAGGGCGACGATGATCGTATTCGTACCCGCTGCCATCAATGAACCACACCCGAATGGATGATGGGCCGAGCGCGAACGCACGGACACCGGAGCGGTGTCCGCGATTGGCATAGGGTGTGCGGTCGAACGGCGGCATGCGTCACCTAGAGCGACAGGCGGAGGAGCCATCGCGTAAGCAGCGGCGCAAGCCGGTAGAGGAGGGGAGGAGAATAGAGCCCCGCCGCGCCTGCCTCAGTTGTCGAGGAAGCTCCGCAGCTTCCGCGAGCGCGAGGGGTGCTTCAGCTTGCGCAGCGCCTTCGCTTCGATCTGACGGATACGCTCGCGCGTCACCGAGAACTGCTGGCCCACCTCTTCGAGCGTGTGGTCGGTGTTCATGCCGATGCCGAAGCGCATGCGCAGCACGCGCTCCTCGCGCGGCGTGAGCGAAGCCAGCACCCGCGTCGTCGTCTCGCGCAGGTTCGACTGGATCGCCGCATCGATGGGAAGCACCGCGTTGCGGTCCTCGATGAAGTCGCCGAGGTGCGAATCCTCCTCGTCGCCGATGGGCGTTTCGAGCGAGATCGGCTCCTTCGCGATCTTCAGAACCTTGCGGACTTTCTCCAGCGGCATGGCCAGCTTCTCGGCCAGCTCTTCCGGCGTCGGCTCGCGGCCGATCTCGTGCAGCATCTGCCGCGAGGTACGCACGATCTTGTTGATCGTCTCGATCATGTGCACCGGAATACGGATGGTGCGTGCCTGGTCGGCGATCGAGCGGGTGATCGCCTGACGGATCCACCACGTCGCGTAGGTCGAGAACTTGTAGCCGCGGCGGTATTCGAACTTATCGACGGCCTTCATCAGGCCGATGTTGCCTTCCTGGATGAGGTCGAGGAACTGCAGACCGCGGTTCGTGTATTTCTTGGCGATCGAGATGACGAGACGCAGGTTTGCCTCGACCATCTCCTTCTTCGCCTGACGGGCCTCGCGCTCGCCCTTCTGCACGGCCTTCACGATGCGGCGGAACTCGGGGATTTCGAGGCCGGTCTCGGAGGCGAGCGTATGGATCTCGCCACGTAGCTGCTCGATGCGTGTCTTCTCGTTCTTGACGAACGTCTGCCATTTGCGGCCGAGGCCGCTCACGCGGTCGAGCCAGGTCTGGTCGAGCTCGTTGCCGAAGTATTCGCCGATGAACGCCTGGCGCGGCACGCCGCAGCTTTCGGCGAGGCGCATGAGCTGGCCTTCGTGGCCGACGAGCTTCTTATTGATGCCGTAGAGCTGCTCGACGAGGCTTTCGATGCGGTTGTTGTTGAGCGACAGGCTCTTCACGTCCGCGATGATCTCCTCCCGGTGCTTATCGTAGGCTTTCTGCTCCTTCTTGGAGCCGGTCTCACCCGCAACCTGCTGCTCGAGCTTCTTGTCCTGCTGCTTGCGCAGTTTCTTGTACGTGGAGGCGATGCGATCGAACGTCTCGAGAACCTTCGGCTTCAGCTCCGCTTCCATTGCCGCGAGCGAGAGCGCGTTCTCGTAGTCGTCGTCATCGTCCATCTCGCCTTCGGCCGGCGTTTCGGCGCCTTCCTCGGACGCCTCGTCGGCCTCGCCGTCACCGATCGCGGCGGGCGGCTGCTTCGCCTCAGGGCCTTCGTAGGTGGCTTCGAGATCGATGATGTCGCGGAGCAGAATCTTGCCTTCGTTCAGCTCGTCGCGCCAGATGATGATGGCCTGGAAGGTGAGGGGGCTTTCGCATAGCCCGGCAATCATCGCTTCGCGGCCGGCCTCGATGCGCTTGGCGATGGCGATTTCGCCCTCGCGGGAAAGCAGCTCGACGGAGCCCATCTCGCGCAGGTACATGCGCACGGGATCGTCCGTGCGCTCGGTCGGCTCGCTGCGGCCCGTGATGGTGACGACGGCGGACTGGGTGGTCAGCGCGCGGCCGCCCTCTTCCTCGTCGGCTTCCTCTTCGGCGCCGTCCTGGCCTTCCTCGCCCTCGTCGGTGTCGACGACGTTGATGCCCATGTCGGACAGCATCGCCATCGTGTCTTCGATCTGCTCGGAGGAAACCTCCTCGGACGGCAGAACGGAGTTCAGCTCGTCATAGGTGACGTAGCCGCGGGCCTTGGCGGTCTTAAGGAGCTTCTTGACGGCCTGATCGGAGAGATCGAGCAGCGGACTGTCGCGCTCAGGGCTCTCCGCCGCCTGCTTGTCCTGATCCTCGACCTTGGCCGCCGGAGCGGGCTTGCTCCGCGGGCCAGAAGCTTTCGTTTTGACGGCTTGTGCTTGTGCTTTTGACAAGGGCTCGTATCCCGCTCTACCGGCGCATGCTTGCGCCATAATGCGGCAATTCGCCGCGCTCGCTGCCTCGATGGTGTCCGTTACAGGCTCGCGCACAAACCCGTAGGTCCACCATCGGCTCCCCACCAACCTTGATCCGCGGTCCCGGAATGGGGCCGACGGCCGTCTCCCTGCACTTCGCTCGCAAGGGGCGCGCCAACATTGCCGCTATTCTGCCGATACGGGCTGTTCGCTTGCCCTGGCAAGCAGGCCCTGGATCTCGCAGATGCGCGCCAGCGCGTCCTCGGAGCCGTCCCGGTGATATGCCTGGACGGCTGCTTCGAGCGACTTCTGCAAGCCGACCTGCCTCTCGTGGAGCGCGAGGGCGTGGCGCCAGCCAACATCCACCTCGGTCTCAGAAGCATCAGGCTCTGCGAAACGATCGCTTCTATGCGTAACGGAGCGCTCCACAAGGTTAACGACCTTGTCGAGGCCCGCAACGCTCAATTGGGAGCGTAAACGCGCTCTGTCAAGATTATTCTCAAACGCCTGTATGCTGAGGATGCCGTCGCGCAGCCGCGCCATCGCCGCGGAGGCGAAGGCAATGCCGACAATCTCCTCGGCGTGCGTTTCGATAAGCCAGGGGTGATTGAGTATCGTCTTGAGGATCAGCGCCTCCCGTGCCGGGGCATGCTCGGCCTGGGCAGCAAGCTCGGGACTGGCGATCGGACGGCGCTGCGCGGGCGGCTGCGGCATCTGCCCGAGCCTTGCCCGTTCCCGCATGCGCCAGTCCGGAGCCACGTTGTTGCGGCGCTGCCCGCCCGGTGAATTCGTGCGCGGGCCCTGGCCGCGGGCGATCTGGCGCACGACCGTGCGGTTCATCGCCCACAGGGTTTCGCGCAACTCGCGCTCATAGTGGCCGCGGACGACGCCGTCGGCGATCTTCCCCACCAGCCCGTTGAGACGCGCCTCGAGCGCGGCGCGCTGCTCCGGCGTGGAGATGTCGTGTCCTTGGGTCTCGCGCTCCCAGAGCACATCGAACAGCGCCCTCGTCTTGCTCAGCTCCTCCGCGAACGCGTCGGGTCCCTTCTGGCGGACGAGGTCGTCGGGATCGAGCCCGCCGGGCAGGAAGGCAAAGCGCACGCTGTGCCCCGGGCTCAGCAGCGGCAGGGCGGTCTCGACGGCCCGGAACGCGGCCTTGCGGCCAGCGGCATCGCCGTCGAAACAGAGGATGGGCTCGTCAGCCATGCGCCACAGAAGCTTTATCTGATCCTCGGTGAGCGCGGTGCCGAGCGGCGCCACGGTCTCACCGAAGCCCGCCTCGGTCAGGGCGATCGCGTCCATGTAGCCTTCGACGGCGATGACGCGGGATTTATCGTGGGCGGGGCCGCGGGCGCGGTGCGCGTTGAAAAGAACATGGCCCTTGTGAAAGAGCGGCGTCTCCGGCGAGTTGAGATATTTCGCCGGAGCGTCCGGATCGAGCGCGCGGCCGCCGAATGCAATCAGCCGCCCGCGCAGATCAGCGATGGGGAACATGACGCGGTGGCGGAAGCGGTCGTAGGCGACGGGTATGTCATCGCCGCCGATCAGCATGCCGGAGGCGATCATCTCCTCGACCTTGAAGCCGGCTGCCGCGAGGTGCTCGCGCAGTGCCGACTTGCTGTTTGGGGCATAGCCCAGCCGGAAGGTGGCGATGGTTTCGCGGCTGAGGCCGCGACGCTCCAGATACCGGCGCGCCTCGGCGCCGGGACCGGACAACAGCGCCTTCTCGAAGAAGGCGGCGGACAGCTCCACGATGCGCTGCAGACGCTCGCGCGCATCCTCCTGCGCCTCATCGCGTGCCGAAACCTTCGGCATCGGGACGCCTGCCTGCTCAGCGAGCTGCTCGACGGCCTCGGGAAACGAAAGGCCGTCGGTCTTCATGAGGAATGTGAAGATGTCGCCGTGCTCGCCGGATGCGAAGCAGTGGTAGAAGCCCTTGTGATCGTTCACCGTGAAGGAGGGCGTCTTCTCCATCTTGAAGGGGGAGAGACCTTTATATTCGCGCCCAGCGCGCTTCAGCGCCACCTTGCGGCCCACGACCGAGCTCACGCTGATCCGCGCGCGGATTTCATCCAGGAAGTTGGGCGGATAGCGCATTCGGCTCGCAGCAGTTCGAGGGTTTGGACGACGACTGTATGACGTACGCGATTCGCGCGTGCGCTATCGTGCTGCGGGTCAATTTCAACGGGTTATGAGCGCAATCCACAGGGGTGACCCGCGGGTTTGGCCGCACGGCGGATCGCCCGTCGTGCTCGGCGCGCATGCCGGCGCGCTGTTCCGGCATGCGCGTCAGCGCGGGTCGCAGCGATGAGCTACTTCAGCAGGTCCTTGGTCAGCGCGCTCGCTTTGCCGAAGTCCATCTGGCCGGCGTACTTGGCTTTGAGCACACCCATCACCTTGCCCATGTCCTTCGGTCCGGCGGCACCGGTCTCCTTGATGGCCGCGGCGATGGCATCCTTCGTCGCCGCCTCGTCCATCTGCTGGGGCAGGTAGGCCTCGATTACCGTGATCTCCGCCTGCTCCTTCTCCGCAAGGTCGGGACGCCCACCGGAGGTGAACTGCTCGATGGAATCGCGCCGCTGCTTCACCATCTTGGCGAGCACTGTCAGAATGTCGGCGTCGGAGATCCTGTCCTTGCCGGAGGGGCGCGCCTCGATGTCGGCCGACTTGATCGCCGCATTTACGAGGCGCAGGGTCGCGACACGCTCCTTCTCGCCGGCCTTCATCGCCGCCTTGAGATCGTCGTTGATTTTCTCGCGCATGTTCGCCTCCTTGGACCTTCGCCGTGTTTAGGCACCCGCGGCGGACGTCGCAAGGCGCTTGAGGACACGCGCGCTCCTATGAGCGGCGCCGTTCGGCGGCGAGCGGCGATGGTCCGGCCGCTGGTTCCAAAAGCTAACGCGGCGGAAAGAATTGGAGGCGTGCGCGACATACCGGTGCGGGGGCAGAACGTGAGTTGACCGGGAAGTACCCTTCCCATAGGTTCCGCCCGAATTCTGCCCCATAACCCGCGTCCGCCGGCGCTCCGGTCGCCTCCGTTGCGCTGCGCCTCGCGCGAATGCCGGAGCCGCCGTTGACAACGCCAGCCGATCTTCCGCCGCCCTGGGCCGACACGCCGCCGACTGCACGTCTGGTGCTCGCGGATGGAACCGTTATTTCCGGCATGGGGCTAGGCGCGACCGGCTCGGCGGTCGGAGAGGTCTGCTTCAACACCGCGATGACGGGCTACCAGGAGATCCTGACGGATCCGTCCTACGCCGGCCAGATCATCACCTTCACGTTTCCCCATATCGGCAACGTCGGCGCGAACAACGAGGATACCGAGACCTCGAACCTCGCCGCCCGTTCCGGCGTGCGCGGAGCGGTGCTGCGCGCGCCCGTCACGGGGCCGTCGAATTATCGCTCGGCGCAGGATCTCGACGTCTGGCTGAAGGCGCGGGGCATCATTGCGATCGCGGGCATCGATACGCGCGCACTCACGGCACGCATCCGCGAGCAGGGGATGCCGAACGGCGTCATCGCGCATGAGCCGTCGGGTGTCTTCGACATCGAGAAGCTGAAGGCCGAGGCTGCGGCCTGGCCGGGTCTCGACGGGATGGATCTCGTTCCGGACGTCACGAGCGGGCAGAGCTACAACTGGGACGAAACGCGCTGGGTCTGGGGGCAGGGCTACGGCCGCAACGAGAACCCGGAGTTCCACGTCGTCGCCATCGACTACGGCCTGAAGCGCAACATCCTTCGCTGCCTCGCCAGCGCCGGCTGCAAAGTGACGGTGCTTCCCGCCACCGCGCGCGCGGAGGACGTGCTGGAGCGCAAGCCGGACGGCGTGTTTCTGTCGAACGGTCCGGGCGATCCGGCAGCGACGGGCGAATATGCGGTGCCGGAGATCAAGAAGCTGGTCGATTCCGGCCTGCCGGTGTTCGGCATCTGCCTCGGTCACCAGATGCTGGCGCGGGCGCTGGGTGCGCGCACCCATAAGATGCGCCAGGGCCACCATGGCGCGAACCATCCCGTGAAGGACTTCACCACCGAGAAGGTGGAAATTACGTCGATGAATCATGGTTTTACCGTTGACCGCGACAGTCTTCCCGCCGACGTGGTGGAGACGCACGTCTCGCTGTTCGACGGCACGAACTGCGGCCTGCAGGTGAAGGATAGGCCGGTTTTCTCGGTGCAGTATCACCCCGAGGCCTCGCCCGGCCCGCAGGACAGCCACTACCTCTTCGAGCGCTTTGTCGACATGATGCGGCGACATAGGGCCGGATGAACCGCGCCTGCGCTCACCATCCTACGAAACATTAATGCGGGCAGGGCTCCCGGAGCATCGGCCCGCTGTTATAAAGTAGCGTTTGCAGGAATTCTGCGAAGCCGGCATGGAAAAAGTTCCCGAGGCGCAGTAAGCAATGGGCGCCGACGGCAAAAACTCAACAAATGCCGCGGACTGGGAGGATGGAATGCAGCGTTGCGCGATGGTCTGCGTCCTGGTTGCCGCCTTTGCGGCGCCGGCGCTGGCCGATGATGCCTGCCGCCAATCGGTGGCGGACGCTTTCAACAAGCAGCGCGGCTCGCGCGTTTTCACGATGGCGTCCGAGCTCAAGACGCAGTCGGGTCAGGTCGAGATCACCGTCGAATACCAGCCGCCGGACCGCATGCGCCAGGTGATTACGGCACCGGGGCAGGCTCCGCTGGAGACGGTGCTCTACGGCAAGCGCGCCTATTCCCGCCAGGGCACCGCCTGGAACGAGCTGATGCCGGCTGTCGCGCAGACGATCATCGCGCAGGTGCGCGAGGCGACGATCGACCCGCCGAAGGAGGTGGGAGACTTCGAGTGCCTGGGCAAGAAGATGCTCGACGGCAAGGAATACCTCGCCTACCGCAGTGTCGAGAAGCAGGCCCCCGCGGCGACGACGCCCGCAACGCCCCAGCTCCACCGCACGATCTACATCGATGCTCAGACGGGCCTTCCCGCACAGAACATCGTCGTTGCCGAGGGTGAGGGCGCCGAGCCCGTGTTCAAAGCGACGTACGGTTATCCGGAGCACCTCGAGATCGAGGATCATCCGGATGCTCCGCTCGTAAAAATGAAATAACCCGCGCTCAAAGAGCGGGACGATAAAGAGTTTTGAGGACGCGTATGATGGAGAAGCAGACGATGCGCCGGTTGTTGACGGCCCTAGCACTGATCATCGCCGCCGGCCCGGCTGCCCAAGCCGCCTGCAAGGACGAGGTCTCCACGGCGCTCGAGCGCCAGCGCAAGACCAGCGGCTTCCGCATGACGACCAAGATGCTCACCGAGGAAGGCCTCGTGAACATGACGGTCGATTACCAGCTGCCCGATCGCATGCGTCAGGTGATTACCTCGACTGTCGAGCCCCGTCCGGTCGAGACGGTTGTCATCGGCCGCAACGGCTGGAGCCGCGTCGAAGGTGAGGAATGGCATCCGCTGCACCCGCAGATCGCCGACGCGATGGCGGCACAGATGCTGGAAACGCTGGGTGAATCGGAACAGAACACGCTCGGCGAGTTCGATTGCCTCGGCAAGCAGCCGGTCGACGGCAAGAGCTATCTGGCCTACCGGGGCGAGAACGTCGATCCCAACGAGAAGGAGCGTCTGCTCCAGGGCGCACCGCCTTCGGAAAAGCCGAAGCTTCCCGATCGTCCCGTGCGGGTCATCTTCGTCGACCCGATCACCGGGCTGCCTGCGCGCAGCATCTTCGGCCGGGCGGACAAGCTGGAAAAGCCGATCTTCGAGGCGATCTACAGCTATCCGGCGGACATCAAGGTCGAAGCCCCGCACTTCCCTGGCGCCCCGGCCGGCAAGCCGGCGGAGAGCGCGGCGGATAAGCCTGCCGAAAAGAAGTAACGGGGACTTGCAAGCGCGCTGCCGGGGAAGGTAGGAACCTAGGAAGCGCGACAAACATGGCGTAGAGCCGTTCCGCGTCTGGCCGGAGCGGCTCTAGGCTCGATCCCACACACTTTTGCAGCACCCGCCACCGCCTGCGGCGTGCGGGCGTGCGCGTGCGGAAATGTGGCTATAGCCAAAGCCGCCGATCATGAATAAAAGGCCGCCTCATGCCCAAACGCACGGATATCAAGTCCATCCTCATCATCGGGGCCGGACCGATCGTTATCGGCCAGGCCTGCGAGTTCGACTATTCGGGAACCCAGGCCTGCAAGGCTCTGAAGGCCGAGGGGTACCGGATCATTCTGGTCAACTCCAACCCGGCGACGATCATGACCGATCCGGAGCTGGCGGACGCGACCTACATCGAACCGATCACGCCCGATGTCGTTGCCAAGATCATCGAGAAGGAGCGCCCTGACGCGCTGCTCCCGACGATGGGCGGCCAGACCGCGCTCAACACGGCGCTGGCGCTCGAGCGCCAGGGGGTGCTGGAGAAGTTCGGCGTCGAGATGATCGGTGCGCGGGCGGAGGCGATCGACAAGGCCGAGGACCGCAAGCTCTTCCGCGAGGCCATGGACAAGATCGGGCTGGAGAGCCCCCGCGCGGCCATCGCGTCCTCGCCCCCGATCCGCGATGAGCAGGGCCACATCGTGCGCTATGACACGGCGGCGGGTTTCGCGGAGGCCATGCGGCTTCTGGAGACCATCGGCCTGCCGGCCATCATCCGCCCGGCGTTCACGCTTGGCGGCACGGGCGGCGGTGTCGCCTACAACCGGGAAGAGTTCGAGCAGATCGCGCGCTCTGGGATCGATGCATCCCCCGTGGGGCAGATCCTCATCGACGAGAGCCTGCTCGGATGGAAGGAGTACGAGATGGAGGTCGTCCGCGACAAGGCGGACAACTGCATCATCATCTGCTCCATCGAGAACGTCGATCCGATGGGCGTTCACACCGGCGATTCCATCACGGTCGCCCCGGCGCTGACGCTCACGGACAAAGAATACCAGATCATGCGCAACGCCTCGATCGCGGTGCTGCGCGAGATCGGCGTGGAGACCGGCGGCTCGAACGTGCAGTTCGCCGTCAACCCGAACGACGGCCGTCTCGTCGTCATCGAGATGAACCCGCGCGTGTCGCGCTCCTCGGCGCTGGCCTCCAAGGCCACCGGCTTCCCGATCGCAAAGGTCGCTGCGAAACTCGCGGTCGGCTACACTCTGGACGAACTCGCCAACGACATCACCGAAGGCGCCACGCCCGCTTCGTTCGAGCCGACGATCGACTATGTCGTCACGAAGATCCCGCGCTTTGCGTTCGAGAAGTTCCCCGGCTCCGACGCCACGCTGACCACGGCGATGAAGTCCGTGGGCGAGGTCATGGCCATCGGCCGCACATTTGCGGAAAGCGTGCAGAAGGCGCTGCGCTCGATGGAGACGGGGCTTTCCGGCTTCGATGATATCGCGCTGGAAGGTCTTGGCGCAGGCGACGACAAGAACGTCATCCGGGCTGCCGTCTCGAAGCCGACGCCGGATCGCCTGCTCAAGGTGGCGCAGGCCATGCGCCTCGGGTTCAATGTGGAGCAGGTGTTCGAATCCTGCCGGATCGACCCCTGGTTCCTCAACCAGATCAAGGAAATCATCGATCAGGAAGAGCGCGTGAAGGCGCACGGCCTGCCCAAGAGCGCCGAGCAGCTCCGCGCCCTGAAGGCGATGGGCTTCTCCGACGCGCGGCTCGCCAAGCTCGCCGGGATCAGCGAGAAGGACGTGCGCGCGCACCGCGCCAGCCTCGACGTGCATCCGGTGTTCAAGCGCATCGACACGTGCGCGGCCGAGTTCGCGGCGCCGACCGCCTACATGTATTCGACCTACGAGCGCGGTCTCGTCCTCTCGGGGACAGGCAGCGAACATGGTGCGCCCGAGTGCGAGGCGCGCCCCTCCGACAAGGAGAAGGTGATCATCCTCGGGGGTGGCCCCAACCGCATCGGGCAGGGCATCGAGTTCGACTACTGCTGCTGTCACGCCTGCTTTGCGCTGACCGCCGCCGGCTTCGAGACGATCATGATCAACTGCAACCCGGAGACGGTGTCCACCGACTATGACACCTCGGACCGGCTCTACTTCGAGCCGCTCACCGCCGAGGACGTGCTGGAGATCGTCGCCAAGGAGCAGACCAAGGGGAAGCTCAAGGGCGTCATCGTACAGTTCGGCGGCCAGACGCCGCTGAAGCTCGCCGCGGCGCTCGAGGATGCCGGCGTGCCGATCCTCGGCACCTCGCCCGACGCCATCGACCTCGCCGAGGACCGCGATCGCTTTAAGGAGCTGATCGAGCGTCTCGGGCTGCGCCAGCCCAACAGCGGCATCGCGCGCTCGCCGAACGAGGCGCGCGCCATTGCCGACGGGGTCGGCTATCCCGTCGTGATCCGGCCATCCTACGTGCTGGGCGGGCGCGCGATGGAAATCGTGCACGACGGCTCGGAGGTGGACCGGTACGTGGCGCGCCTTTCGGCGACGCTGGATCGCCCGTCCGAGCTCGTCGTCTCCGACAAGCGGCCGCTCCTGATCGACCGCTACCTCACCGATGCGGTCGAGGTGGACGTGGACTGTCTCGCCGACGGCAAGGATACCTTCGTCGCCGGCATCATGGAGCACATCGAGGAGGCGGGAATCCATTCCGGTGACAGCGCCTGCTCGCTGCCACCCTATACGCTGGGGCCCGATATGCTGGTCGAGCTCGACCGCCAGACGCGGGAGCTTGCACTCGCGTTGAAGGTCGTCGGCCTGATGAACGTGCAGTTCGCCATCAAGGACGGCGTCGTCTACGTGCTGGAAGTGAACCCGCGCGCTTCGCGCACCGTGCCGTTCGTCGCGAAGGTGATCGGCAACCCGATCGCCTCGATCGCGGCACAGGTGATGGCGGGCAAGCCGCTCGCGGACTTCAACCTGAGCACCTCGAACCTCAAGCACGTCGCGGTGAAGGAGGCGGTGTTCCCATTCGCGCGCTTCCCCGGCGTTGATCCGATCCTCGGACCGGAGATGCGCTCGACCGGCGAGGTCATGGGCATCGACAGCGATTTCGCCATGGCGTTCTACAAGAGCCAGCTCGGCTCGGGCCTCGTGCTTCCCATGCAGGGTACGGTGTTCGTCTCCGTAAAGGACACCGACAAGGACCGCGTCGTGGCGCCCGTGCGCGAGCTGGAAGCGATGGGCTTCAAGATCATAGCCACCCGCGGCACCAAGCGTCACCTCGAGGCGAACGGCATCAAGTGTGAAGCTATCAACAAGGTATTGGAGGGTCGGCCGCACATCGTCGATGCGATGAAGAACGGCGACGTTCACCTTGTTTTCAACACCACCGCCGGAGCCAAGGCATTGGCAGACAGCAAGGATATCCGCCGGACTGCCTTGCTGAACCATATACCATACTATACAACCGTAGCGGGAGCGGTGGCGGTCACCAGGGCAATTAGAGCCCTGAAAGCGGGCACGTTGCGCGTTGCCCCTTTGCAAAACTTCGTGACGCACCCATCCTAACCCAACGGACCGCCCACCTTACGGATGGCGCGGTCCATTTCACACGTTGGCAGCCAACGAGTGTCGGTGGTCCTGGCAGTCCTGCCAGGCCGAAGGGAGATATTAGGGAATGACTATGGAACGGGTCCCGATGACGATCGAGGGTTACCGCTCGCTCGAAGCGGAGCTGCAGCGCCTCAAATCGGAGGAGCGCCCCCGTATCATTCAAGCCATCGCCGAGGCGCGCGCCCATGGTGACCTCTCGGAGAACGCGGAATACCACGCCGCCAAGGAGGCCCAGGGCCTCAACGAGGCACGCGTGGCCGATCTCGAGGATCGCATCAGCCGCGCCGATATCGTCGACACCTCGAAGCTCTCGGGCGACACCGTGAAATTCGGCGCCACCGTCACCCTCGTCGACGAGGACACCGACGAGAAGGTGAAGTACCAGATCGTCGGCGACTTCGAGGCCAGCGTGAAGGATGGCAAGGTCTCGATTTCCTCGCCCATCGCGCGCGCGCTGATCGGCAAGGCGAAGGGGGACACCGCCGAGGTGACGACGCCGCGCGGGGCGCGCTCGTACGAAGTCCTCAAGATCGAGTGGAAGTAGGGCGGGCTCGCGTCTCGGCCTGCGGGCGGCGCCACTGTTGCGTCGTTATGCGAGATCGACGGCGCTGGCGGCAAGGGCTGCCGGCGCCGCTCACTTTTCGGGGACGGCGATCGGCACGCCCGGCTCGCGCTTGGCGCGGCGGATAGTGAGGAAGGTCTTCACGCTGGCGACGTTGGGTGCGGCCGTCAGGTGCTCCAGCACGAACTCCTGGAACGCTGGCAGATCCTTCGCCACGCACTTCAGCATGAAATCGCTCTCGCCCGAGAGCATGTAGGCCTCGCGCACGATGGGCCAGCCGAGAATGCGGTTCTCGAAGGTGCGCAGTTCCGCCTCGGCCTGGTTGTGCAACCCGACCATGGCGAAGGCGGTGAGCTCGAAGCCGAGCGCGGCCTCGTCGAGAAGCACCGTGTAGCCCGCGATCAGGCCCGCTTGCTCGAGGGCCCGTACGCGCCTCAGGCACGGCGGCGCCGAAAGACCGACGCGCGAGGCCAGGGCAACATTGGTTATGCTGCCGTCGGCCTGCAACTCTTTCAGGATACGCCAATCGACGGGGTCCAGGCGCAGGGCCATGGGCTCCAATCTCCGGGATGAAGCGCGCGCCCAAGGGGCGCCGGAGGTGGCAGAGTTGCACCATGCCGCGGCGTTTGGCTAGCGTTCGGGGGGCACTTTTGTGCCGCAACGGTGCATCGCAAAGAACGGTGGACAGCCGCCGCCGCAATGGGGAAAAGCTGCAAGCACGACATGGATGCCGCCGCCAGAGAGCCACGCCCGCTTGAGGGCAAGCGCACGTGGATCATCACCACGGGTGCGGCCGGCATGGACGCGCAAACGTGCGGGCTCGCCGATGCCCTCGGCCTCGACTATGCGATGAAGCCCATCGCGCCGCGCGGTCTCTTCAAGCTGATGTCCCCGTGGGGGCCGGTTTCATCCGCCGAGCGGTTCGGTGCGGAGGGAAGCACGTTCGCGCCGCCCTGGCCGGACGTGGTGATTGGGCTGGGGCGCACGGCGGTTCCCTATGTGCGCGCGCTGCGGCGGCGGTCGGCCGAAACCTTCTCCATCCTGATGCTGGACACGCGGGCGGGGTTGGGCGCCGCCGACGTCATCTGGGTGCCGGAGCACGACCGCCTGCGCGGGCCGAACGTCATCACCACGCTCACCGCGCCCCATAGCTTCACGCCGCAGCGGATCGCCGAGCTTCGCCGCGGGATGCCGCCGAGCATCGCCGCGCTGCCCGGTCCGCGTATTGCGGTCGTGCTCGGCGGCAAGAACGCCGTCTACGATTTCCGGCGGGAGGACGACATCCGCTTTGCCACGGCGCTGCGCTCGCTGGGTGAATTGGGTGCGAGCTTCATGATCACGCCATCGCGGCGCACGCATCCGCGGCTGCTGGACGCGACGGACGGCGCAACGCGCAATTTCCCGCGCGTCCTGTGGGACGGGCAGGGGGCGAACCCCTACCCAGACTTTCTCGCCCATGGCGAAGCCTTCGTCGTCACGGCCGACAGCGTCAACATGACGGGTGAGGCGGCGGCTACGGGGCGACCGGTGCTGGTGTTCCACCCGGGCGGCGGATCGGCCAAGTTTCGGCGGTTTCACGCGGCGCTCGAGGCGCACGGCGCGACGCGCCCGCTTCCCGAGCGCGTGGAAGAGATGCCCAACTGGAGCTATGCGCCGCTCAACTCGGCGGAGACGATCGCGCGCGAAATCGAGCGCCACTGGCGGGTGGCGCGAGGCGAACGGTGATGCAGGAGAGCGCCGCCGCGCCCGGTAACGTCCTCTGCGCCGGCGGAACGCTGTCTCTACCGGAGCTTTCGCAGTCTCGCCGGATATGGCGCTTTGCGGAGCTGGGACTGGTGTTCCTCGCAGCACCGTTCGCGGTCGACGACATGGTGCACCAGCGCGGCATCCCGGTGTTCGTCGCGCTGATGCCCGTGATGGCGGCCGTCGTGCTGTTTCTCACGCTCGATCGCAGCTTTTCCTTCCGCCGCGAGCTGACGCGCGGGTTCAGCATCGCCCAGATCGCGTCCATCCTCACGGTGTTCGTACTCGCGGGCGGGACCGTCGCCACCTACGTTGCGGAATATCACCCGGCGCTGTTTCTCGAGTTTCCCCGCAACCGGCCCGACACATGGGCACGCATCATGGTGCTCTATCCGCTGATGTCGGTGGCGGTGCAGGAACTCGTCTACCGTACGTTCTTCTTCCACCGTTACGGCGTGCTGTTCGGCCGGGCGTGGTGGCTGGCGATCCTCTTCAACGGCGTGCTGTTCGGGATCGGTCATATCGTCATCGGAACGCCGCTCGCCATTTACGGAACGATGGCGGCCGGCGTTCTGTTCGCGTGGCGCTATACGGTGACCCGTGCATTCTGGGCGGTATTCATCGAGCATACGCTGTGGGGCGCGCTGGTTTTTACCGTGGGGCTCGGCCGCTATTTCTTCACCGGCGTCGGGATTCTTTCCTGGCGATAAGGCGCTTGCTATACGCCGCACCGACTGCGCGAACGGCAAGAGTGGCGTATGCTGCCTGCACACAGCTCGTTAGACGCATGACCTGCATATTCCTCCAGGAGGCGCATGATGCCGGAGGCGCTACAGGAATTGGCTGGAAGCACGTGCTGGATTTTCAGCGACGGCAAGGCTGGGAATGACGCGCAAACGCTGGGCGTCGCCAACGCGCTCGGTCTTGCGGTCGAGTTGAAATCGGTCGCGCCGACTGGAATTCACCGCTTTCTTTCTCCCTGGATCGTCGTTGCTTCGCGAGAGCACTTCGGAGAAGCGGGGAGCCGCTTTGCTCCGCCATGGCCGCAGATCGCGATGTCGATCGGCCGCCTCACGACGCCTTATATCCGCGCGTTGAAGCGGCACGCCGGCGCGTCCACGTTCACGGTCGTTCTGCAGGATCCAAAGGTACCGCTGCGCACCGCCGACCTGTTCTGGGTGCCGGAACACGATCGGCTGCGCGGGGCCAACGTGGTGACGACATTGACGGCGCCGCACAGTTTTTCGCCAAACCGGCTGGCGACGCTGCGCCAATCCATGCCGAAGGCCATTGCCGCGCTGCCGCGCCCGCGTATCGCCGTGCTGCTCGGCGGGTCGAACGGCGACTACACCTATTCGCCCGCTGCGCTACAGCGCCTGACGGACCGGCTCACGGAATTGGGCGGGCTCGGTGCCGGATTCATGGTGACGCCGTCCCGCCGCTCGGATCCGGCGTTGGTGGCGCAGGCGAAGGCGGCGGTGCAGCCATATCCGCACATCTTCTGGGACATGACCGGAGAAAATCCCTATCCGCACTTCCTGGCGTGCGCCGATCTGTTTCTCGCGCCCGCCGACAGCATCAACATGACGGGCGAGCCCTGTGTCACCGGGCGACCGGTGTATGTGTTTCATCCCGATGGGGGATCACCGAAGTTCGCGCGTTTTCATAAAGCTTTGGAGCAATATGGCGCGACGCGGCGCGCCGATAAAATAAACTCTATAGGACAGTGGAATTACAAAGCCCTGAATTCAGCGCCGGAGATTGCAGCTCATATTTCGCGGCGTGTAAAATTACATTTTTCGCAGGAGGAAAATAAAGCTGAACTGTGTACAAGCGCGCATCCCTGTGGGCTCGGCAAATCGGCAACGTGATTATACGCCCCTGCCGTGACAGCATTTCAATAAGGATGCTGAGGGAGTGTTGCTATGACTGCTTCTATCGACGCCATTGTCGCTTCTCTTCTCTCAAGTTTCGAGTGCGCGCCGGTGCGTCGCAAACCCTACCCGCACTGGTTTTTACAGAATTGCCTGCCGCCATCCGTTGTCGACGACATTCTCGCAATGCCCCTGACGGCGGCCGATCTCGGAGGCATTTCCGGTCGGCGCGAGCTGCATAACAATGCGCGGCATTATTTCGATCCGCCGAATAGAGCGAAATACAAATGCGCGGACGGCGTGGCCGGCGCGCTTCAGGATCTGCGCCTCACGGCCGCGATCGAGCGCATCTTCGGCGCGCGGCTCGGCGGCACGTATCTGCGCGTAGAGTTCGCGCAGGACGTCGACGGTTTCTGGCTCGAGCCGCACACGGACATCGGCGTCAAGGCCTTCACCTTCCTGATCTACCTTTCGAAGGATGCCACGCACGGCGATCTCGGCACGGACATCTACGACCACGACAAGACGTGGGTCGGACGCTCCCCGTTCGCGCCGAACGCCGGATTGATCTTTGTGCCCTCCAACGTGACCTACCACGGCTTCGAGCCGCGCAAGATCGACGGCGTGCGCAAATCGCTCGTCATCAATTACGTGACCAACGATTGGCGCGCGCGCGAGCAGCTCGCATTTCCGGAGCAGCCGGTGCTCAGCCTGGAGGAGCCGGCGCTCACCTAGGGCGAGGACAGCGGGGCACGACCTGGGCATGCGTCAAAGGACGCATGCCCTTTTTCGTTTGTGATCAAAACGCTATATGGAAGCCAGCGAACGGTGCTCACGGGTGGGCCGCGGCACCGTGTCTGGGCCGTTGAGCCCCGCGGGCCGATCGGCTAGAAGCGCCCAAAGCATTAATTCCCCGCATCGCGAACGAGGAGGCCGCCCCCGTGGCGAACCCGCAGTACGTCTATCACATGCACAAGCTCTCCAAGGCCTATCCGGGGGGCAAGCAGGTCCTGAAGGACGTCTCGCTGTCGTTTCTGCCGGGCGCCAAGATCGGCGTTGTCGGCCTCAACGGCGCGGGTAAATCGACACTGCTGAAGATCATGGCGGGCGTCGTCGACGACTACCTCGGCGAAGCCAAGGCGGCGGACGGCATCAAGGTGGGCTATCTACCCCAGGAGCCGGAGCTCAATCCCGACAAGGACGTGCTCGGCAATGCCATGGAGGGCGTCGGCGAAAAGAAGGCCATTCTCGACCGCTACAACGAGATCGCCGCCAACTACTCCGACGAGACCGCCGACGAGATGACGGCGTTGCAGGATCAGATCGACGCCCTTGACCTGTGGGACCTCGATACGCAGGTGGAGCAGGCGCTCGACGCGCTGCGGTGTCCGCCGGGCGATGCGGACGTGACGAAGCTTTCGGGCGGTGAGAAGCGCCGCGTGGCGCTCACCCGTCTGCTGCTCTCCAAGCCCGACATCCTGCTGCTCGACGAGCCGACGAACCATCTCGATGCGGAAAGCGTCGCGTGGCTGGAGCGCTATCTGAAGGAGTATGCGGGCTGCGTGATCCTCGTCACCCACGACCGCTACTTCCTCGACAACATCACCGAGTGGACGCTGGAGCTCGACCGCGGACAGGGCGTGCCGTGGAAGGGGAACTATTCGAGCTGGCTGGAGCAGAAGGCAAAGCGCGCCGAAAGCGAGAAGTCGGCCGAGGAGGGCCGCCAGAAGCAGATCAGCCGCGAGCTGGAATGGATCCGCTCCTCGCCCAAAGCACGCCAGGCGAAGTCCAAGGCGCGTATTTCGGCTTACGAGAAGCTGGTGGAGCAGGCCGGGCGCGAGGATGCCGGCAAGGCGTCGTTCTCCATCGCGCATGGTCCGCGCCTGGGCGACATGGTGGTGGAGGTCGACGGTCTCACGAAGGCGTTCGGTGACCGCCTCCTGATCGACAACCTGTCGTTCAAGCTGCCGCCGGGCGGCATTGTCGGCGTCATCGGTCCCAACGGCGCCGGCAAGACGACGCTGTTCAAGATGATCACCGGGCAGGAGAAGCCGGATAACGGCTCGATCAAGCTCGGCCCGACGGTGAAGCTGTCCTACGTCGACCAGAGCCGCGATCATCTCGATGCAAAGAAAACCGTCTGGGAGGAAATCTCGGGCGGACTCGACATCATGAAATTCGGCGACAAGCAGGAGATGTCATCGCGCGCCTATTGCGGCTGGTTCAACTTCAAGGGCGCGGATCAGCAGAAGAAGGTGGGGCTCCTGTCGGGCGGAGAGCGCAACCGCGTGCATCTCGCCAAGATGCTGAAGGAGGGCGGCAACCTGTTGCTGCTCGACGAGCCGACGAACGACCTCGACACCGAGACGCTGGGCGCGCTCGAAGCGGCGCTGGAAGATTTCCCCGGCTGCGCCGTGGTGATCTCGCACGACCGCTTCTTCCTCGATCGCCTTGCGACGCACATTCTCGCCTTCGAGGGCGACAGCCACGTCGAATGGTTCGAGGGCAACTTCGAAGCATACGAAGCGGATAAGAAGCGGCGTCTGGGCGATGCCGCCGTCGAGCCGCACCGGATCAAGTACAAGCGCTTCGAGCGCGCCTGATAAAAAGGCCGCTGGACATTTCGAGCGCGGCGGGCCGGTGCGGTCCGCCGCGCTTTTCTTTCCGCGTTATGGCGTTGGCTTGGGATGCTCGGAAGCGTTGGGCATCGCCTTCACTTCCGCTTCCGTCATCGACAGCACGAGCCCGTCGGGCTTCACCTCGCTGACTTTGTCGGCAGAGACGTGATAGCGCTGGCCGCCGATGCCGAGCGTGCTCTCGGCATCCATGTAGATATCCGTCACCTTGTCCTCGGGATTGCGGATCAGCTCGGTGATCTCGCCGATCTTCTTGTTGTCGCTGCTGTAGATCGGCTTATGGGTCCAGCTTGCGAGATCTTTCTGGGGGACGACGAATGGCGCCCCGCCCATCCGCGCGGCCTGGGGGTGGGGGGCGGTCTGCGTTGCCGGTGGGGGCGGCGGCGCGGTTGCGACCCTGTCGTGGCGCGACGGGCCACTGAGGAGATACCAGCCCAGCCCGAGCAGTGCGAGGGCGGCCAAGACGGGCAGAACCCAGTTCCCCGACGATCTCTCCGCCGCGTAGGACGAGCGCGCGCGACTCGCCTGATCGGACGCAGCGGTCGTGACGTTCTCGAGAAGTCCGGTGCCGCTCAGCTGGCTCGCGAAGCCGGAGGGCAGCGCGCGCATGATGTTGTCCTTCTGCGAGGCGAGCAGTTGCGCCACGCCGCCTGCGCCGGTGCTCTGCTGTCCGAGGACGCCCATGATGGCGGGCGTGAGGAGGCCGAGGAGGCCCTTCGCGCCGTTGTCGCCAACACCCGCATAGCGGTTGAGCGCGGTGGCGAGGGTGGACGTGGCGTTGCCGCCGAGCAGGGACGACAGCGCGCCGAGACCTTCTTCGGCAACGGTCGCCTGTTGCGGCGTGCCCATCAATCTGGCGGCGGTGGCAAGAAGCCCAGGCTCCTGCTGGTCGATCGCATTCTCCACACGGGCGGCGCCGCCCGGCTTCGAGACGGCGGACGTGAGGGCGGCGAGAATTCCCGGAATGCCGGCGCCCACGGCTTTCTGAACGGCTGCGCGGTCGATGCCGAATGACGATGCGACGCGGCCGAGCATTTCGGGCGTGATGAACTGGCTGATGAGAGAAACGAGGTTCGGCGAGCTGGGCATGAGATTCTCCCTTTGAGCAGTCCCCCCGGACCTGCGGGTGCGTGTACGTACGCGGTTTCAAGTCAGCCGGACCTCAGGATCTGCAAGCACCGGCACTGTAATGTTTGGGCGGGATATCGCCGTGCGTTGAAGCGCTGATGTCTGCGCTAGTTAATCGTCGATGCTGTTGGCCGCGAAGATTGGCTGCAACTTTTGTTCGACTGGATATGCATTCGAGCCGGTGCAGGCGCCGGCCGCCACGGCCGAGCCCCAATCGTTTGCAACGTGCGCGCGGGATCATTGTGCGTCAGGGGGAAGAACGATGGCGTGGCTCGGCAAACGGGTTGGGAACGGGGGTCCGGCCGAAACAGCGGTGCAAGGGATGTCGGCGCTGGAGGGCGGCAGGTTTGCAGCCGTGCTGTCGGCGGTGGCGCTCTTGTTTTCCGGCTATAGCCTGTGGGAGACCTCGCTCAGGGAGGCGGATGTGCGCGTGTTCGTGCCGCCCGTCATTCAATTCTCCGCGCCCTACCAGAACACGAACTTCGAGGTGATCGCGGTGCCGGTCACGCTCGCCAACGAAGGCGCGCGCACGGCAACGGTTCTTTCCATGGAGCTGGTCGCCACCGATCCGCGCACGGGCGCGGCGAAGAAATTCTACGCCGCGGACCTCGGCCGCTGGACCATGGAGCGCACGCGCGCGGGCGCTTACGAGCCGTTTGCGCCGCTTTCTCTATCGGGACGTTCGAGCCGTACCGAGCAGGTGCTGTTCTATACGCGGGGCGAGGATCAGAAGCCGAACGAGCTGATCCGCGAGACCGGGCCCTACGGCTTTACGCTAACGCTGGACGTCGCCGAATCCGAGGCGAAGCCCTCCGTCACCTTCGAGCGCGCCCTGCTGAACTACGATGCGCGCGCTTTCAACGAAGGCACGCTGCCGCTCTACAGCGCCGACTGGCGTGCATCGAGCAACGCCCGAAGCCTCGACAAGAGCGCCGACGAGAGCGTCGACACAAACGCCAACAAGGGCGCCAACAAGGGCGAATGAGCTGAAGAAGGGCCACTGTCGCCATCTCGCGGGCGCGACGCTTCACGCCGCGCGCAGCGATGCGGCGAGCGTGCGGGCCTTCTTCAGGTCGGCAACGAAAGCGGCATAGGCCTTGCGCTTCTCGGCGGCGTCGGGAATGCGCAACAGGTATGACGGGTGCACGGTGATGAAGCCGGGGTGGCCGTCGAACTCGGCGGGCCCGCGAAAGCGTGCGATCGGCAGCGCCTTGCCCGCCAGCGCCAGGACGGCGGTCGCCCCCAGCGCGACGATGAGCTTCGGCTGGACGAGCTGCAGCTCCTTTTCCAGCCACCAGCGATAGTGCCGGACCTCGCCCATGGTGGGCTTCTGGTGCAGCCTGCGCTTGCCGCGCTGCTCGTATTTGAAGTGTTTCACCGCGTTGGTGAGGTAGGACTTGCTGCGGTCGATCCCCGCTTCCTCCATCGCCGCGTCGAGCATCTTGCCCGCCGGCCCAACGAACGGGCGTCCCTGCAGATCCTCCTGGTCGCCGGGCTGCTCGCCGACGAATGCGATCGCCGGATGGAGCGGGCCTTCGCCAAGTACGGCTTGGGTGCCGCCTTTGACGCAAGGTTCAGACGCGGAGATGAGGGCGTTGAGCTGTGAAAGCGTTTTCGGGTCCCCGCCGTTGCGGGCCGCGACCGCCTTGACGGGGTCTTTCTTGCGGGTGGGTGCGGGAGCCTTATCCATGAGGGCTTCAACGCGCGAGGCGGCATTTCGGACGAGGCCGGGGATCAATTTGGTTTCCGGCATGTTGCGCCAGTATTTTTGGGGCATCTCCCGCTGCATGGCCGCGCGGTTGAGGCGCGCAGGATTGAAGGTCGCCGCGTAATAGGTGGACCAGCCGTCTTCGATATCGTCGCCAGCGGGGGCATCCTCCGGTCTGCCGGGACCGCCGTGGCGCAATGTATCGCCGTTCCAATGAAGTGAGCCGACCGGCGTCAGGATGGACCAGTGCAAGCCGCGAAACCGCTCGACGAAAAATGGCGCCACTTCCTCGATGATGAAATGCTCGGGCTCGAACCAGGCGACGTAGCGCTCCTCGGGGATGGCGGGCACGCGGCGAAAGCGCAGGAACGCGTGCATTTTGTGCAGATCGCGCCGAACAGACTTCTCCATCATCGCAAGACGATGCACCAGCGGATCGCTATGAACCTCGAGCAAAGCGCGCTCACCGTTATGGATGCGCCAGATCAGTGCGTAGAGAAGGGCGTAGCGCTGTGGTGCGCGATGGCAGGCGACGACGTGCACCAGCTCCGCGACCTCGCGCGGAAGGATCACAGGCGGCGCCGCGGGTCGCGGAGCCTCGGGAAGCGGGGACGCGCTGAAGAGCGTCGGGGTGTCAGCGGTATGCCAGGTCACATGTCGAGGGGAGACGCGCCCGGCGATGAGGCTGCGCACGGCGGCGCGGAAGCCATCGTGATCGGCGCCGTCACGTACCGTGGAGACCACGCTCTCCATCACAATAGCGATAGCTGCTTGGGCGGCACGAGGCGGGCGCGCAGGTCGGCGCGGTCGGTCAGGCGCGCGGGATGATGATCGAGGGTGATGAGAAAGGGTGCTGCTCGCCTGAACGCGCGTGTCAGGCGGTGCACGTCATCGGCGCGCAGGCGCGTGTGCCGGCGGGCATCTACAATCCTGTCGACGGCCCGCGCCCCGAGCCCGGGAACACGCAGCAGCATTTCCCGCGCACCGGTGTTGACGCAGACCGGAAACGCGCTCCGGTGCTTCAACGCCCAGGCGAGCTTGGGGTCGATGTCGAGATCGAGCATGCCCTGTTCGGCGCTGCCGGAAATCTCCTCGACCGAGAAGCCATAATGGCGCAACAGCCAGTCTGCCTGGTAGAGGCGGTGCTCGCGGGCAAGCGGCGGCGCCTTGGGCGGCAGCAGTGCGCTCGCGTGCTCGATGGGGCTGAATGCGGAGTAGTAGACGCGCGAGAGCCTGAAGCGCTTGTAGAGATCGGCGCTGGCCGCCAGCACGTCGGCATCCGTCGCCGCATCGGCGCCGACGATCACTTGCGTGCTCTGCCCCGCGGGCGAGAAGTGCCGCTTCTCCTCGCGCGCCTCGGCGATGCGCTCGTGCATCTGTCCCATCGCCGTGGTGATCGCTGCGCCATTCTTTTCAGGCGCCAGACGTTCCAGGCTCGCCGCCGTCGGCAATTCCAGATTGATCGACAGCCGGTCCGCCCACAGCCCGGCCTGCTCGATCAGCCATGGGCTCGCCTCCGGAATGGTCTTGAGATGGATGTAGCCGGCGAAGCCATGCTCGCGCCGCAGCTTCTTCGCCACGAGCATCAGCTGCTCCATGGTGTAGTCGGCGGAGCGGATGATGCCGGAGGAGAGGAACAGGCCCTCGATATAGTTCCGCTTGTAGAACTCGAGGGTGAGCGTGACGACCTGATCCACCGTGAAGCGCGCCCGTTCGACATTGGAGGAGCGCCGGTTGATGCAGTACGCACAGTCGAACAGACAGTAATTGGTGAGCAGGATCTTGAGCAGCGACACGCAGCGTCCGTCCGGCGTGTACGCATGGCAGATGCCCGCGCCGGTGGTGGAACCGATGCCAGCCTTTCCCGCCGGCCGTTTCGGGGCACCGGAGGAGGCGCACGAAGCGTCGTATTTGGCGGCATCGGCGAGCACGCGCAGCTTTTCTAATAGTTCCATCTGCCTGCGTTCCGGCTTGAATGTTCCCTATATGTTCCCGGCAGATCGAGGTGTCAAGGCGCCCCACTGGCTCAGGTCTCGCGGCTCGGCTAAGAGGGCGGCCCATGCTCGATAGCCCAAACATAGAAGTCTCCCGCAAGGCCACGCGCCGGGACTGGATCGGTCTCGCCGTCATCGCGATCCCGTGCCTCATCTATTCGATGGACCTGACGGTCCTCTATCTGGCCGTGCCGGAGATCATCGCGGACCTGAAACCGAGCGCGGCGGGCCTGCTGTGGATCGTCGACATCTACGGGTTCATGGTCGCCGGCGCGCTCGTCACGATGGGCACGCTGGGCGACCGCATCGGCCGGCGGAAGGTGCTGCTCATCGGTGCGGCGGCGTTCGCCGTCACCTCCGTGCTCGCCGCCTATGCACCGACCGCCGAGATGCTGATCGTGGCGCGCGCGCTGCAGGGTCTCGCGGCAGCGACGCTCGCCCCATCGACACTCTCGCTGCTGCGCAACATGTTCCTCGATGCCAACGAGCGCGCGTTCGCGATCGGCATTTGGGTTGCGGGTTTTTCAGCGGGCGCAGCCATCGGTCCCGTGTTCGGCGGGCTGATCCTTGCGCACTTCTGGTGGGGTGCGGTGTTCCTGATCAATGTCCCGGTGATGGTGATGCTGCTCGTGATCGGACCGCTGGTGCTGCCGGAGTTCCGCGATCCCAATGCCGGCCGGCTGGACATCAAGAGCGCCGCGCTTTCCGTCATTTCGGTCTTGAGCATCATCTACGGCATCAAGCACTCAGCGGAGGTCGGCTGGTCATGGCCGGCGCTTGCGGCGATCATCGCCGGTCTCGCTGTCGGCTACGTCTTTTTCCGGCGGGAAGCGCGTCTCGACGATCCGCTGATCGACGTACGGCTGTTTGCGGCGCCGGCGTTCAGTGCTGCGCTCGCCACGAACATTCTCGCCCTCTTCATGATGCTGGGAACATTCCTGTTCATCACGCAGTACCTGCAGCTCGTCCTCGGCATGAGCCCGCTCGACGCCGGTCTGTGGATGGCGCCGTCCGGCATCGTTTTCGCGCTCGGCTCCATGGCAGCGCCCTTCCTCGTGCGTCATCTGCATCCGGCGACGGTCATCGCATGCGGGCTGTTGCTTGCGGCCGCGGGCTTTGCTCTCCTCACGCAGATCGCCGGGTCTAACTCGCCGTGGCTGCTCTTCGCCGGCATGATGGCGTTCTGCACCGGCATGTCGCCCCTCGGCGCCATTACAACCGATCTCGTGATGGGCGCGGCGCCGCCGGAGCGGGCCGGGGCGGCATCCGCCATTTCGGAGACGAGCTTCGAGCTCGGAGGCGCGCTCGGCATCGCTATGCTCGGCAGCCTCTTCACCTATGTCTACGGGCGCACCATGGACCGCGCCGACCTCAGCAGCCTCTCTCCGGAGCTGGCGAAGGTTGCGCGCGACACTCTCGGCGGTGCCGTCGAGGTGGCGCACGGACTGCCGGCGGATACCGCCGCGCCCCTGCTGGCGACGGCGCGGGCGGCGTTCGTCTATGCCTTCGAGGTGGCTTCTGGGGTGTCGACCGTCGGTGCGCTGGTCGCAGCGCCCGTTGCCCTCATCGTTCTGCGCAACGCCGCGCGTCCGCGGAGCGCGGGGCACTGATCCGGCTGCGGGTAGGCTACGCGGAGATTACTTCGCTGCGCGGCTCGAGGCATAGGCGCGGCTGATCTCCGCTCCGAGCAGCACAATGAGCGCGCTGAAATAAACCCACAGCAGCAGGATCACGATGGAGGCGGCGGCTCCGTAGGTCGATTGCAGGCCCTGCCGGCCCACGTACCAGGCGATGGCGAGCTTGCCGATCTCGAACATCACCGCCGCCGAGACGGCGCCCGGCCAGACGTCCGACCAGCGTACCTCCGCATCGGGAAACCATTTGTAGAGCATCGCGAACAGCGCCGAGAGCACGAGCACGGAGGCCACCGTGTTGGTCCATTCCAAGACGTGTGTGCCGGTGCCGGCCGGTCCGGCCCAGGTGGACAGGGCGGACAGCGTCGTGCTCAGGACGAGCGATGCCATGAGCAGGAAGCCGAGCGCCAGCACGCCCAGCAGCGACATGAAATAGGTGCGCACGTACGAGATGACGGTTGCGCTCGAAGTCTCGGCGGGCGGCACGTCCCAGACGGTATTCAGGGCCTCCTTGAGCTGTACGACGACGGTGAGCGCCGTCGCGATGAGGAGGCCGAAGCCGAGCAGCGCCGTCACGCTGTTCGCCTCGCGTGAGGCGGCGCTCCGGAGCATGGCCTCGACGACCTGCGCGCCTTCCGCGCCGAGCAGATTGCGCACCTCGCCGGTCAGCGTTCCGCGTACGGCATCCTCGCCGAAGGCAAATCCCGCGATCGAAATGACGATGAGGAGCAGGGGTCCGAGCGAGAACACGGAATAGTAGGCGAGGGCGGCGCCGACCGTGGTGCTGCGGTGGCGCGACCAGTTGGAAAGGGCGTTCTTGAGGATGTCCCACATCGGCGAATCGCTCGCGGTTGCCTTTAGCAACCGATAGGCCGCATCCATTGTTCCCGCTAGCGCCGCTGTTCGGCGGCGGCCGTGCTTACGGGGGCGACGACGAGCTTTTGCACGGTCTCGAGGGTGTCGGCTTCTTCGGCGGGCTTGTCCCACCGGATCCGGTGCACGCGCGGGAACCGCATTGCGAGGCCCGATTTGTGGCGCGTGGAGGGAAACACCGCGTCGAAGGCGATTTCCAAAACGAGGCTCTGCTCCACCGCGCGTACGGGGCCGAACTGCTCCAGCGTATGGGTGCGAATGAAGCGATCGAGACGCAGCAGCTCCTCGTCGGTGAAGCCGGAGTAGGCCTTGCCGACCGGGACGAGTTCGCGTGCCGGTTCGCCATTTTCATCGACGCCCTCGCGCCAGACGCCGAAGGTGTAATCGGAATAATAGGACGAGCGCTTGCCCGAGCCGCGCTGTGCGTACATCAACACGCAGTCGATGGTGAGGGCGGCGCGCTTCCACTTCCACCAGTGGCCTTTTGGGCGGCCGGAGAGGTAAGGGCTCTCCTTGTGCTTCAGCATCAGGCCTTCGATGCCTGCTTCCCGCGTGCCGGCCCACAGGGCATCGAGGTGGGCGAACGTATCGAACGGCACCAGGGCACTGATATCGGCAAGACGCGGCGTGTGCCGCGCATACCAGGCTTCGAGCCGCACCCGGCGCTCGGCGAAGGACAGCGCGCGCACGTCCTCGCTGTCGTCGATGAGGATGTCGTACAGCCGAACGTGGGCGGGGTGCTCGCGCAGCATCTTGCCCGTCACCGCCTTGCGGTTGAGGCGCTGCTGGAGGTCGTTGAACGGCGCGACGGTGCCGCCGCGCACGACGAGCAGCTCGCCGTCGAGGACGGCCCTATAGGGTGAGAAGGCAGCGACGATCTCGGGAAAGCCCACGGATATATCGTCGCCGGTGCGCGAGAAGATCCTCACCTCGCCCTCGCCGGCGGCGATCTGCACCCGCACGCCATCCCATTTCCATTCGGCCGCGATGGTTTCCGGCGAGAGCGCGGCCCAATCGCCTTCCTCGATCGGGTGGGCGAGCATGAGCGGTCGGAATACGGGTTTGCCTTCCGCGTTCGGCCGCGGCCCGGTGCCGCCGAGCCAGGCGAAGAGATCGCCATAGGGCGGCGTGAGCGCGTGCCAGATCTCCTCGATTTCCGACAGCTCGTGCCCGCTCATCTGCGCGAGCGCCGTCTTGGCTAGGCGCGCCGATACCCCGACGCGGGGGGCACCGCCGATGAGCTTGAGTAGGGCCCAGCGGCCGCGCACGTCGAGGCGGTCGAGCAGGTCTCCGAGCAAGGGGGCAACGTCATTGCGCGGCGCCAGCTCCAGCCCCGCTACAACTTCGGCAAGACGCGGCGAGGGGCGCGTGGACCGCGTGTCGGGCCATAGGAGAGAGACCGTCTCCGCCGTGTCACCGACGTAGTCGCGGGAGAGCTGATAGAGCACGGGGTCGATCTTATCGGCCATCAGCTCGCCGATGGCGCGGCGCAGCGGCAGGCGCGGGAACAGGCCGTCTGTCAGCGCGGCGAGCGCATAGCCGCGGTCGGGATCGGGTGCGTTGCGGAAATATTCGACGAGCAACGCCAGCTTGCCATTGCGCGATGGCGTCGTCGTCAGGGCGTCGAGCAGATTGGCGAAACGCTGCATGGCTATTCGCCTTCCTCCTCGAAGCCGACGAGGGAGAGTGCCCGCGCTTTGCGGCCCATGAGCCCGAGCTGGTAGACGAGAGCATCATCGCGCCCATGCGTGACCCACACGTCCTCGGCGCCGGTTTCGACGATGGTATCGAGCAGCTCCGGCCAGTCGGCATGGTCGGAGATGACGAGCGGCAGCTCCACGCCGGCTTGCCGAATGCGGCCCTTGATGCGCATCCAGCCGGAGGCAAACGCCGTGACGGGATCGGGGAACCGGCGCGACCAGCGGTCGTCGACGGACATCGGCGGGCAGAGAACGAGCGCGCCGGCAAGCTCGCTCTGCTGTGGGCCGGTTGCGGGCCGCAACTCCCCAAGGTCGACGCCGAGCCGCTGGTAGAGTTCGCACAGCTCGACGAGCGCGCCGTGCAGATAGATGGGGCGGTCGTATCCCGCGAGACGTGCGAGCTTGATCACGCGCTGCGTCTTACCGAGACCATAGGCCCCGACGAGGTGGGCCCGTTCCGGCTGGCGTGCGATGGAGGCGAGCAGACGATCGACCTCCGTTTCCGCAGGCTCGTGGCGAAAGACGGGAAGCGCGAAGGTCGCCTCGGTGACAAACACATCGCAGGGCACGACTTCGAAGGTCGGGCATGTCGGATCGGGGGCGCGTTTATAGTCGCCGGAGACGACGGCGCGCTGGCCGTTCCAATCGAGGACCACCTGCGCCGCGCCGAGGATATGACCCGCTGGGGCGAGACGCACATCGACGCCGTTGACGGTGCGTGTTTCACCGAGCGCCTGCGGCTCGAATGCACGCGCGCACTCCGGACCCATGCGCACCTTCATGATCTCGACGGTCTCGCGCGTCGCCAACACCGCGCCGTGGCCCGCACGCGCATGATCGCTATGGCCGTGCGTGATGATCGCACGGTCGACGGCGCGCGCTGGATCGATGAAGAAGCCGCCCGGCTCGCAGAAGAGCCCGCGGTTGGTCGGATACAGCCAACGGTCGACGCCAGATGCGCCCATGCAAACCTCTCGTCAGGCCTTTGTCGGAGCCGCGTTAGGGGATGGCCCCTATGTGGTGTGCCCGTCCCCGCGTTGCCAGACACGGCGCGGCATCGGCCAAATGCGGCCATCTGAATTCCGCTTGCAAACCAGTGGCATCGGCGGGGGAATAAAGCTCTTCGGTTAACCGTGCGCCATGAGGCGGCCCAATTGTCGCGAGATATCTGCGGGTGAGGGCACTGACTTTCACCGCATCCAGGAGAACCACCGTGACGCACAGTCGAGGGGGACTGTCGGCCTACACGCCGGCGCGTCCGCACATGCCATCGGCGGCTGCATTCCCGCTACCGCTCCAGGCTTACATCATCGAAACCGTCGAACGCCAGGCCCGCCGCCACAGGCTGCGGCAGGCGGCGGCCATGACGGCCCTGGTCATCGGGATGTTCGTGTCCCAATGGCCGGTTGCGCCGAGCGTGGCGAACGCCGTGCCGAGCCTGCCGGTCAGCGCCGCGGCCGCTGGGGCTCGCACGCCCGCGCCCGCGAAGGTCGATCGCCTCGCCTTTGCGGAGAGCATGCGGACGGCGTTCTAAACGCGCCGGCTTACAGGAACTGCGGCGCTGGCGATCGATCCTCAGATCACTGCGACCGGCGTCGCACCCTCGGCATCGACCCAGTGACAGAGAGCACCTCCGGTATCGGGGTGTGCTGGCCACTGTCCGGCGCCGCCCTGCCGACGCCGCGCAATTCGATCAGGCGCTAAGCGGCGGCCTTCGCGCGGGAGCGGCGCACCAGCCAATAACCTCCCGCCGCACCGGCAAGGCCGAGCAGAGCCAAGGCTCCGATCATCATCGAGGCGCTCTCCGGCTCAGCGACCGACGCCCCCGAGGTGAGGCACGAGAAATAGATCGTCGAGCCCGCAACGGCGTTCCACAGGATCACCGCCTCGCGCCCGCCGCCGGCAACGGTCCAGATGATGTCCGTGGGGATATTCCCGCGCTTCTCCGTCACCGTGAAGCCGGCAGCCTCATAGTTGGCGCGCGTCTTGGCCATGATGACCTCGCCGCCGCCGTTGCCCGGCGCCCAGGCGAGGAACGTATAGTGCGCGCACGTGCGTCCCTCGCCGCTCGCCGTCTGCTCGATGACGTTCTTCTTGTCGGCGAGATGGTCGTCGGCCCATGTCATGGCGCCGGGGGAGACGCTTACGCCGGTATGCGCGTCGCGGTCGGTCGGGGCTTCCGCCGCGGCGGGCAGTGCCGCGACAAGGGTCAAGGCCGCAAGCATCAGGAGATGTCTGCAAAGCGAAACCGTCATTTTCCCTCCCGGGTGCTCGACTGATGGCGCCGGCGCCGCAGAGCCAGGCGCCAAGGTCTGTGGTCAGCCTTTTGGCGGATTGGCCCTCGCAACGCCAGGGGTCTTTTGCGCGGGGGACGACGCGCTGAGGCGCCGAGACGGCCGCATCCCCGCGGCCGCCCGGCGTCGGATGGCCATTCTCCGACGGTTACCCGGCGGGCAACGTGGAGACGGCGGGGCAGCCGAGCGTCTTTCGCAGCGCGGCGATGAGTTCGTCGGTCGTTTCGACGGAGATATAAACGCCGCCGGTCGTCTCGGCGAGGCAGCGCGACTGCAGATAGCCGGCGGTGGTCGCCAGCTCACGCATCCGGTAGCCGATGACGTGGACGGTGATGCCTTCGCCTTCCGCCCGAAGTTCCTTGGCCATCGCGCAGGGATCGCCTCCGCAGGTTTCCTCGCCGTCGGTGAGCAGCACGACGATGCCGGGGCGTGCGGGGAAGCGGAGAACGCGAGCAGCTTCGCGCACCGCCGCCGTCAGCGGCGTGCGGCCCGCCGGTATCAACCTGTCGATTGCCGACATGATCCGCTCGGGGGAATTTTGTGCCGGCGGCAGCAGCAGCTCGATGTTATCGCAGCGGTCGGATGGGCCCGGGCCGTAGTCGATGACACCCACACGGCGCAGGGGTGTGATCGACGGCAGCACCTTCGCGAGCGCCTCTTTGACCTTGTCGATGCGCGGGGTTGGCGGGGTATTGAAATCCGTGCCCGACATGGAGCCCGACGCATCGAAAACGATCATGGCGTCGTCACGGCAGGTGGGCGGCGCCGTCTGCGCGGCCGCCGGGGCGCACGTCAGCACCGCCCCGGCGAGGCTTGCGAATAAAAACAGCGCGCGCCCGTCCATGCTCTTTGTATCCGCTGGCAAACACCGGCGGCATTAAAGCACGAACGGACGCGCGCTTCTTGCCTCAAGAGGCGAGGGCGCTCAGCTCGTCGAACTCCGTATCGCTCAGCGTGATGTTCACCGCCTCGACGTTCTGCTCCAGGTGCTTCACCTTGCTCGTGCCCGGGATCGGCAGCATCACGGGGCTTCGCCGCAGCAGCCAGGCGAGCGCGATCTGGCTGGGGCTCGCGCCGTGGCGGTTGGCAATAGCATCGAGCGGCGAACCCGGACGCGCAAGGTCGCCGGCCGCCAGCGGGAACCAGGGGATGAAGCCGATGCCGTGGGCGGTGCAGTGATCGACGACGGCATTGCTGGCGCGGTTGGTGAGATTGAAGAGGTTCTGCACGGTCGCGACCTTGAAGAATTTCTGCGCCGCCTCGATCTCCTCGACCTTCACCTCGCTGAGGCCCACGTGCCGGATCAGCCCCTCCTTCTGCATGGCGGCGATGGCATCGAACTGCTCATCGCGCGGCACGGCGGGGTCGATGCGATGGAGCTGCCATAGGTCGATCCGCTCGACGCCGAGGCGGCGAAGGCTGATGAATACCTGCTGGCGCAGGTAGTCCGGGCGACCGCACGGGTTCCACTGATCGGGACCGGGACGGATCAGGCCGCCCTTGGTGGCGATGACGAGACCGCGGTAGGGATAAAGCGCTTCACGGAGCAGCCGCTCGCTGATCTCAGGGCCGTAGCTGTCCGCGGTATCGATGAGGTTGATGCCGAGCTCGGGCACGCGGCGAAGGGTGCGCAGCGCTTCCTCGCGGTCCTCGGGCTCGCCCCATACGCCTTTGCCCGTCACGCGCATGGCGCCAAATCCCAGACGGTGCACCGCCAGGTCTCCACCGATTTTGAATGTGCCGGACTTCTCTGCGTTCGCGGTCGTCATGTGGAGCTCCTTGGAGGGGAATGGTGGAGGGGAAGCGGACGAAAGGAAAAAAGTGCGCATGCGCACGGAACAGATAGGTGCAGTGCGGCAACGAAAAAGCATGGGGTTCCCTGGCGCGACAGTTTCTCGCGCGCACACTTTCCGATCGGCAGACCGCGCGTTTTCCGCGGAACCATGCGCGGCCAGTACCGTTGCTCTTGTGTAAATGGAGGACAGATAGATGAAGAGTACAGCTATCCTCGCTGCATTCGCCGCTGGCGCAATGATGCTGGCCGCTCCGCAGGCAGCAAATGCAAGTCCGCAGCCCGGTAGCGCGAAGCACTTGCAGACAAGCAATACGCAGACGAGCAATGTTTTGAAGACGGGATACCGTCATCACCGCCACCATCGGTGGGGACACCGGCACTATCGCAGCCCGCGCTACTACAGGCATGGGTATGGATACAGGCATGGACACCGCTACTATCGCCGCCCGGGCGTCGGTGTCTACCTCGGCTTCTGATAGGTGCCGATGAACAAAGCCCCGGCCTCGCGCCGGGGCTTTTTCCTTTCCAGCTTTCCAGGTCAGCTCCGATCTCCGACACCTCGAAACGGACCGCTCGCTTTTTGCGTACGCTACAACTTGTCGAGAATTATTCCGCCCACGTTTCATACATGGCATCGACTACGGCCTATATCCCTCCGTCGCGCGCGCCGCGCAGTCCGCGAGGTTTGCGCACGCGCATAGCCATCAACACGCGAGGAGATATCCATGGCGGACAAATCCAGCTTCACTCCAGAGGAATGGAAGGCCATTCTTGCCAGCCCGATGCTGGCTGGTCTTGCAGTTACGCTCGCCGAGCCCAGCGGCCTTTGGGGTACGCTCAAGGAGAGCATGGCGAGCGCTCAGGCGCTGCTGGCGGCGGGCAATGATCCGAAGGCCAGCCCGCTGATGAAGGCCCTGCTGGCGGATATGGAGACATCCGACGGCCGCTCCGTCGCGCGGGAGGAGATCAAGATCGACCTCACCGGCAAGTCGACGGCTGACCTGAAGGCGCAGGTGATGGACAAACTCGCCAAGGTCGGCGAGATCCTCGACGCAAAGGCGCCGGGTGACGCGCCCGCTTTCAAGACGTGGCTCAAGTACGTGGCCGACCAGGTGGCCGAAGCGGCTTCCGAGGGCGGCGTGCTCGGCTTCGGCGGCAAGCAGGTGACGGACGCGGAAAGGGCGACGGTGTCCGAGGTCGGCAAAGCGCTGAAAGTCGCCTGATCCCCAGCACTCGATAAAGTCGCCTGGACGGATGCGGCGCGGCACGATAGCTGCGCCGCTCCTTCGACGGGGCTACGGCGCAGGTCATCCGGTTTCGATCGTCGGCGAGGACCCGGGCGGCGTGTCGTCAGCCGCCGACGGGGCGATAGGTCACCGGGCGCGGGCGGCTCGGCGTCACGGCGAGCGCTGCATGCTCAGCGCAGTAGGGATTGCCGTCCTGCTTGTGCGCGCCGCAGAAGTGAAAGCCGGGCCGCTGCGGATCGCCGATCGGCCAGCGGCACTCGTTCGGCTGGAGGTTCGCCAGGGTCTTTTGGGCCGCCGGCCGCGTTGCCGTATCATTTTTCATCTTCTTACCTTTCAAAAATCCAAGTGCCTGCCGTCGCGCAGCGCGCGCCGTTGGGGTTACTCGCCCGTGTTGCGCCAAAGGCGGACTCACGTCTCGCCGGGCAAACCGGAGCCTTATGGGGCGGTCGTCTCGGACCGGCCACGCGGACCAATGCTATCGGCGGACGAGCGGCTTTTTGCGCGGCTTCGGAAGCAGTCCTTCCCGTTGCGCCTGCTTGCGCGCGGCCTTCTTGGCTCTGCGAACCGCTTCCGCCTTCTCGCGCACCTTGCGCTCGGACGGCTTCTCGAAGGCGCGGCGAAGCTTCATCTCGCGAAACACGCCTTCGCGCTGCAGCTTCTTCTTCAGGACCCTCATGGCCTGTTCGACATTGTTTTCACGGACGAGGACTTGCAGCGCGATCTCCTTTTCGAGGTTGTTCGATATGGTGGCGAGCCAAGTGCCCGCGAGATGAGGTCGTTCGTCGGTCGAAGCGATGCGGCTCTTGGAGCGCAGGGCGAAGTACAGTGCCGCTTACGGGCGGCGTCCGCCTACGGGCGCATTGGTTCTGCCGAGGCTTCAGCGGATGTACGCGATATAGGAAAGGCTGTGCCGGTGCAGTGGGATGAGGTGCACGAGGCCTTCGAATAAGGCTGTATCAGTTTTGGTCGTGCAGGCAAACCGCTACGGTGTGCTCATCGGCCATTTAGGGTACGAAAATCAGCGTTCTAGATGCGAATTGACGATCAAAATGTCGCTCTGCGCGTCTGCGCCACGCCTCCAACGCCGGAGACGAAGGCGGCCCGGCATCGCTGGCGGTTGAAAAATCCCAAGCGAAACAAGGACATCCTTTTGCTCGGCAATGGACCGATCAGCTCGTGAAGGTCTCCAGCGCGGGGCTGAGTTTCGCGAACGCAAGCAACGTATACGGAGAATGCGGCATTGCTGCGATGGGAGACGCGAGGTGACGTAACGCCGCGTTGTCCGCCGTTGCCCTTCCGCGCTGGAGCATCGCTGCGGCGTATGCAGGCGGGGTGCCGAAAGCGGCCGGACGAGCTGTCGCGCGTCAAGCAATTGTAATGAAAATGTAAGGCGCGAGACGGGCGCGGTTGCTCGTCGCTTGAATAATATGGCGCAGCGTGCGTGGCCTCGTGACGGCCTGCTGGCGCCGACGACACGTCCCGTGCGGCGCTCCGCAAAAAACACAACGATAATCGGTCACGGCGGGAAACGTCGAAGGGGAAGTGCGTGCCTGACAGCATTAGGCGTCGCGGCAAGCTGGCGGATAGGAGCATCGTTGCCGTTGTCCCGGCCCTGGCGGTGCTGGCGGCATCGTGCCTGGTATCGAATGCGCCGACCGCCGCGGACCAAGCCGCATCGCTGAGCCCGATCGAGCAGCTTGGCGCGCGCCTCTTCGTCGATCCCAATCTTTCCCGCAACCGCACGCAGTCGTGCGCGACGTGCCATAGCCCCGATCACGCTTTCACCGATCCTCGCCCAACCTCAGCCGGGCGCGCGGTATCGGCGGGCGATGCCGAAGGCGCTCTCGGCGACCGCAACACGCCGACGCTGATGTACGCGAGCATGACACCGGCGTTCACCAGGCACCCCGACGGCAAAGCCACGGGCGGACTGTTCTGGGATGGGCGCGCAGACACACTCGAAGAACAGGCCAAGGGTCCGCTGCTCAATCCGGTCGAGATGAACATGCCGGACAGCGCGGCCGTGGCGGCACGAATTACGGAGAACGCCGAATACGTCGAGAGCTTCCGGCAGCTCTTTGGGGAAGAGGTCTTCTCCGGTCCCGATAGCACACTGCGTGCCGCAACCGAGGCGCTCGCGGCGTATCAGCGTACGCCCGAGTTCGCCCCTTTCGATTCCAAGTATGACCGGGTGATGCGCGGCGAAGAGAAATTCACGGCGCAAGAAGAGTTCGGCCGCCAGGTGTTTCTCACCTGGAACTGTCAGCTCTGCCACCGTCCGCTGCGTACGGGCGGCAGTTTCCAGACCGAGCTGTTCACGAGCTTCGAGTATCACAACATCGGCTTGCCGGTGAACGCGTCAGCGCGTGGCGTGAGCGGCATGGGCGAGGGCTACGTGGATCGCGGCCTGGCCAACGCACACCCCGACAATCCGCAATGGTCGGGTCTCTTCAAGGTGGCGACCCTGCGGAACGTTGCCGTGACGGGTCCCTACATGCACAACGGTGTGTTCAAGGAGCTGAGAACCGCGATCGAGTTCTACAATAAATACACCAGCCGCAGTCCGGGAGCGCAGATCAATCGCGAGACCGGCGAGACGTGGGGCGACCCCGAGGTGCCGGAAAACATCTCGATGACACAACTCAAATCCGGCCTGGCATTGAATGATGCGCGGGTCGATGCGCTGGAAGCGTTTCTGAAGACGCTGACCGATCGCCGCTACGAGCACCTGCTGGAAAAGTAGTGGTTGGCTTCATCTGCACGGTGCGAGACCATCGGCCGTGCAGCCCGAACTGCATGGATGCAACTCACCCCTTGAAGAAATTCCGCGCTCAAGACACGGCCCTAAAACATGGAGAGAGCTCAAGATGCGTATGTTGATCATACTGGTGGCTACCAGCACGGTGATGGGAACCGGCGCCCTGGCACAGGACGTGGAAAGCGGAAAGGCCGTATTCAGGAAGTGCGCCGCATGCCATGACCATGAGAAGGGCATCAATAAGCTCGGCCCGACGCTGAAAGGCGTGTTCGGCCGGAAGGCCGGCACTGTCGAAGGCTTCAAATATTCGCCCAAGATGCAGGAGTCGGGGATCGTCTGGGACGAAGCCAATCTCACCGAGTTTCTGCACGATCCGAAAAAGAAGGTACCGGGAACGCGGATGATTTTTCCGGGCATCAAAGACGATGCCGAGATCGAAAATCTGATTGCGTACCTGAAGTCGGATCAATGATCGCGACCTGGATGCTGCGGGAAGGCTTCGCGTTCCTGCAGCATCCATCGAGCGCGCGCTCGATCCTGGAGGATGCGCGGGCTTATCGTTGGCCGGGCGTACTTTCTTTCGCCGGTGGGGCAAAAGCGTGTGGGGGGCGTCTGGCGTGCGCTATCATGGCCGTCCCGTAAGCGAAAGAGACCCATGCCAAACCATCGCGCGCCATTCCTCCTCGCCTGCCTCGCAGCAATTCTTGCGATCGTTGCCCCGCCGGCGACGGCAAGCGCCGAGGCTGTCGCCGGTACGGCGCAAAGCACTCTCGATCAGGCGACCGTCAGGAAGGTGATCGGCGGCATCGCCACCGAGTTGCGCGAGGGATATGTGTTTCCGGAGCGGGGCACGCAGGCAGCCGATGCGCTGGAGAAGGCCCTGGCGGCCGACGCCTACGCGGGCGCAAGCGATCCAGCCCAGCTCGCGCGTCAATTGACCGAGCAGCTCCAGGCGATCACCAACGACAGCCACATGCGGGTGATCTTTGGCTCGCCGTTCTCCAACCGGCCTCCTCCGGCCACGCCGCAGGATGCCGGCTTTCAGGTGAAGCGCTTAGACGGCAATATCGGATACCTTCACCTGGCGCGCTTTGCCCCGCCCGAGGTCTTCAATCCGGCGGCCGACGTCGCCATGCGCGATCTTGCGAACACCGCCGCGCTCATCATCGACATGCGGGACAACGGCGGCGGGCATCCGGGCTCTGTCGCATATCTCGTCAGTTTCTTTCTCGATCCGCAGGCGCGCGTGCACATCAACGACCTCATATGGCGCAATCGGGGGACGTCGACGTTCAGGACGGAGTCGTTCTGGAGTTCGCCGACACCGGTGAGCTATTCCGGCAAGCCCATCTACGTGCTGGTCGGCCCGAAGACCTATTCGGCGGGCGAAGAGTTTGCCTACGACCTTCAGGTGCTGGGGCGCGCGACCGTGGTCGGAGAAAAAACACGCGGAGGGGCGAACCCGGGAGGTCTCAACGATCTCGGGGCCGACCTGTTCGTCGTGGTGCCGAGCGGCCGGGCTGAAAACCCGATCACGCGCAGCAACTGGGGAGGTACCGGCGTGCGTCCTGACGTTGCGGCAGCGTCCGAGGTCGCTAAACAAACCGCCGTCGCTCTTGCGGAAGGCAAATCCGTCACTCAGGTGGCGCGGTAGGGCACGGACACGGCTCCTCAGGGCGGAAACTGCACGAATTGCTCAGCGTCTGCCCTGACCGCCGGAGGTATGACAGATGCGATATTTGCGGCTCTTTCCTTTGTCGCGAAAATTTCCCAAGCGGCGCGGCAGCGCTAGCTTTCCTTAGTCGCTTCGATCCACAGGAAGGCAGCGTCCTCGTTATCCTGCTTTTGGATTGCGGAGCTCCGAACATGCAGTTTGGCATCGGCTAGAAACCTCGAAGTCTCCGCTTTCCCGGTATGTCCGAAGAACATCGTGGTCCCCAGCCATTCGCCAGCCCACTCTCCCGCCGCCCCGCTTCCAAAGCTCGCGACGAACACACCACCTGGTCGAAGCCATGTCGCGATGTTGGAAATCAATGCCTCCTGCTGCCCCGCCGGCACGTGGGTGATCGCGTAGAATGCCCCGACCGCGTCGAAGTTATTGGCATCGAAAGTAACGCTGCACATATCCGCGTGGACAAATGTTGCCTTCGGGACATTCACGCGCGCCCTGGCGATCTGCTGAGCTGACGCATCGATCCCCACGACAGCGTGTCCTAAAGCGGCGAGATCGCGCGCAACCGGAATGCCGGCTCCACAGCCGAGATCGAGCACTCGGCTGCCAGCGGTTTGCAAATTCTCGATCAGGCGACCAAGCCATTCCCGGCGAACAACGGACTCGCCGAACCGCTCGAGGTAGACATCGGCAATTTCGTCGTACCCGGCAGCGACAAGCTGCTTAGGATCATCAATCATCGACAACGCTCTTCTTCAGCGGAGAGCCAATCACCGGGCTTGGCACCTCCAGCGAGCAGTGAGGTGATGCCCCGCATTTTGCAAAGTGTCGAAAGACGCGGCAAGCATCGGGAATTGCGCGGATGCCGGGGTTTCCGCATGAATGGCGTTTGCGCAGGGGCTACCGATGACGTGGCGGGGGCTGCGATATTTTGGTTCTGCGCGCCCTCCAGGCGGTACGCCGCTCAGCAACTCCGGTCGGCGCGGCTGCGGCCGGGCGCAATATTCACCGATCGGCCGAGGCGAGCGGTGGCGCCACGTCTTCTAACGGCCTGCGTTCGGCGGCGATGGACCAGCGCCAGGCGATGCCCGCGGCAACGATCATGAGAAGGGCACCCAGCAGGTAGCCAGCGAACACGCTTGCGCGCGAGCCGGTGTCGATGAGGGTTCCCAGCAACCATGGCCCCAGCACGCCGCCGACACCGGTGCCGATCGCATAGAAGAAGGCGATGGCGAGGGCGCGCATTTCCAACGGAAACGTCTCGCTGACGGTGAGGTAAGCGGCGCTGGCGGCAGCGGAGGCGAAAAAGAAAATGATCATCCAGGCGATGGTGAGCTGGTCGGGCGTCACGGCGTCGATGGCAAAAAGATAACCGGTGATCGCGAGCAGCACGCCGGAGATCGCGTACGTGAAAGTCAGCATAATGCGGCGGCCAAGCGTGTCGAACAGGGGGCCGATGAGCACCGGGCCGAGGAAATTGCCGGCTGCGAACGGCAGCAGGTACCAGCCGATGTTCTGCGCCGGCACGTGATAGAAGTCGCCGAGGACCAGCGCGTAGGTGAAGAAGATGGCGTTGTAGAAAAACGCCTGCGCGACCATCAGGCTGAAGCCCACGGCGGTGCGCCGGCGTTGCGCGCCGAAGAGGTTGGCTGCCACCTCTCGCAGGGCTGTGTGCGTGCGCATGTGCAGGCGCAGCTTCGGGAAAGGGCCGGAGGACAGGTGATGCCCGGCGGCTGCGATGCGGTGCTCGATCCCGGCGACGATGGCCTCGGCTTCCGCAGGACGCCCATGGGTGATCAGCCAGCGCGGACTCTCCGGTATCCAAAGCCGCAAGAAGAAGATGACGATGCTCAGGGTGCCGCCGAGAAGGAAGGCGAGGCGCCATCCCGTGTCGATATCAAACAGGCCGGGATGCAGGAGCACGATCGATCCGGCCGCGCCGACGGCGGCGCCGAGCCAGAAGCTTCCATTGATGACGAGATCGGTCCAGCCGCGCACGCGCGCAGGGATCAGCTCCTGGATGGTCGAGTTGATCGCCGAGTATTCGCCGCCGATCCCCGCGCCGGTGATGAAGCGGAAGAGCATGAAGCTCCAGATGTTCCATGCGAATGCGGTGGCGATCGTAGCTGTCATATACACCGCAAGCGTGATGAAGAAGAGCTTCTTGCGTCCGTACCGGTCGGTGAGCCAGCCGAAAAACAGCGCGCCGAGTACGGCTCCGGTGAGGTAGGCGCTGCCCGCGAGGCCGATGTCGGCATTCGAGAACTGCAAGGTCGGGCTGTCCTTCAGCGCTCCGGAGACGGCGCCTGCGACCGTCACCTCGAGACCGTCGAGGATCCAGGTGATGCCGAGGGCGACGACCACGAGCATGTGAAAACGCGCCCACGGCAGCCGGTCGAGACGCGCCGGGATGTCGGTTTCGACAATCGGCTCGCTAGAAAATGCGTCCGCGATGGGGACGGGCCTCGGACTCTGAGCAACATTGATGGCCACGGGGCGCCTCTTTCGCGAACCGCAGCATGGGTAACGTAATGGGGACGGGCGTGTTCCTCGCGGGTGTCTGCGTGGCAAGCCGGCGGTGGTGCGGCGCACGGCATAACGATGCTGCGCGGGAGCTATCGCTTGATGCTTCCAACTCAATCAAGACCAGAAACCGAGTAGATGCTGCGGCGTCTTCATGGATAAGAAGACGGCCACCCACCGTTCAGGAGGGCGAACCTAAGACTGGCGCGGCTGAACAATATCCAAAGCCTCGAAGTCTGTGGCCAGCGGGCGCAAAAGACCGAACTTGTCATGTAGCCCTATGATCTGTGCGCGATAGGTTTCCGCCAACACCCGCAGAGCCTTCACGACAGCGTCAGTCTCGCAGGGGCAATAGGATGCCTTGAGAGCTGCGAGAACGGCGGGGCTTCCCCGCATATCGAACTTCGCCACGACTGCCGTTTCCGGGGTCCGGTCATGTAGCCAGTCGTCGGCATGCATGATGTGCTGGCGCAGCTCATCCAGCAGTGACAGGGCATAGAACAGCTCACCGCGCAGCGCGCGCCGATAGGCTTCGTGCGCAGCCGCCAATCCTTTGCTGATCGAAAAATCCAGATCGTCCTCGGAAACCGTGAAAGGCAACACCGCGGAACGCTCTAGAAGGTTCGCGACCAACCCATGGGGATCATGCAAGGTTTTGATCGGGAGACGATACCAAGGGGACGGTGCAAGCGCAGCGACATCGTAATAGAAAATGTCAATCTTCCCGAACGGCCGAAAATGCGAGACGCAATGCTGCGCGCCGGGAACCCATTCATTGAAGAGAAAGCCAGGCCATTGCTTCGGAACCTCCCGGCGCTGCTCGACATAGTGGCCATGACGCTCGGCCGCCACGACAACCCGCAAATCGATATCCGAATACGCATCAGCGCTCCCGGCCGCGAGCGACCCTCCCAGAAATATCCCGACGACGTCCGGGTCAGCGGAGAAAAACTGCACGGCAGTTTCGAGAAGCTGGTCCCGAGCGGCGATCAGCGATCCTTCGTCCAAAATTCCCAATCCTCAATCCAGGCTGCAGTGGGCGGGAACACGTCCTGGCGTTGGCCCGGCACGTCGAGGCCGCGGACGACGCAAATCTTTCTCAAAGCAGGAAAGGCGTCCTGTTGAGGGCGCTGGCAGCACCGGGGACGAACACGGCCGCAATCGACGCTCCGGCTTTATACCGAAATGGCGGAAGGGGTGGGATTCGAACCCACGGTACGGTTGCCCGCACGGCGGTTTTCAAGACCGCTGCCTTAAACCACTCGGCCACCCTTCCAGACCGCCGGACCCTATAGGCGCGGGCGCCCTGCCTCAAGCCGGTTCCCTCCTTTACCCATTCTCAAGCGCCCGTTGCCATTGTGAGAACGCGCGTGCGCTCTTGCGCCGCGCAGGGGGTGGGACAGGCGCCGCGCCGGGCGGCGAAGAGTGTGGGTATGCGTACGGGGCCAAACATAGTTGCGGCCATTGCCAGCGTCTTGGATCACTTTCGCCGGCATGGATCGCGGCTAAACGGGGCCCAGCGCCCATTTCTGCTGGCCGCGCTGGGCGCGGCTGCAACCGGAGGCTTGCTGCTGACGGCCTGCTCGGGCGGTGGCGGCGTCGATTCCGGTCTCGGCGTTACCGCGAGCCCCCGCGTCGTGCATTACGGTTCCATCCCCAAGGGCGGTGGCGTCTACAAGGTGGGGCGGCCGTATCAGGTTGCCGGCCGATGGTATCGTCCGCACGAGGACCCGCACTACGACCGCACGGGGATCGCTTCGTGGTACGGGACGCAATTCCATGGCCGCAAAACATCGAACGGCGAGATCTACGATATGAATGCGCTGACGGCGGGCCACCCGACCCTGCCGATGCCGTCGTACGCGTACGTCACCAACCTCCAGAACGGCCGCACCATCCTCGTGCGCATCAACGATCGCGGTCCCTATGCCAAGGATCGTCTGATCGATCTTTCCTACCGCTCCGCCCATGTGCTCGGATTCCATCGGGCTGGTCTGGCACGCGTGCGGGTGCGCTATGCGGGGAGGGCGCCTCTCAACGGCGACGACAGCGCGGAGCGCCGCCATCTCGCCGCGCAGGGCTGGTTCGGCGGCGGGGCGATGGCCCGCGCCGATACGGGCGCCATCACGACGGCGTCGATCGGCGCGACGGTCAGGGCGGCGCAATCCTTGCCGTCGTGGTCGTTCGTGCAGCATCGCCGTAGCTCGAGCAAGGGGCAGCGCGCAGCGCTCGGGGCACCGCCGGCGGACGTCTATGTGCGTGTCGGGCCATTCGAGACCCGTTCGGAGGGCGAGCGCTTCATCCACATTGTCGGGCCTCCGGATGACGGTACGATCGAGGCCGCGGGCGAAGGCGCGGCACAACGCTTCGACGTGCGTTTCGGGCCATACGGCGATAGGGATGCCGCCACGGCCATGGCCCGCATCGCGGAGGCTGGTTTTGCGCCGCAAGCGAGCACACATGCAACCGTCGAAGGTGATACACCGCTATGGTGAACCAGCGGCGTTGACAGGGGTGTTCCACAGACGGAATAGTCACGGTGCGTCGTTCCACGGCAAGAGGGGTCAACAGCACAAATGCCCGTCACTTTCCGCCGGCGCAGCCGCAGCCGGCCCGCGTGGCCGCTGCTTATACTGCTGGCTTTCGTCGTCTCGCTGCTGCCGCATCACGCGCTCGCCCAGGGCTTCACGACGCGGGCGAAGGCGGCTGTCCTGCTCGATGCCGATACCGGTGCGATCTATTATCAGTTCAACGCCGATCAGCCGCTGCCGCCCGCCTCCATCTCCAAGCTGATGACAGCCGCGGTCGTCTTTCGGGCGCTGAAGGAAGGGCGGCTGAAGCTCACCGACGAATTCACGATGAGCGAGCACGCCTGGCGTACGGGCGGCGCACCCTCGCGCACGTCGTCGATGTTCGTGCCCATCAACACCACCGCAACCATCGATGAGCTGCTGAAGGGCTTGATCATCCAGTCGGGCAACGATGCCGCAATCTGTCTTGCGGAAGGTCTCGGCGGAAGCGAGGCGCAGTTCGCCAAGCGTATGACGGTCGAAGCGCGCAACATCGGCCTCAGCAAATCGACCTTTGCCAATCCGAGCGGGCTCTATGATCCCGAACAGCTCATGACCGCGCGCGAGATCGCGATCCTCGCGCGGTATCTCATCAAGGAATATCCCGAGTACTACCCGATCTTCTCCCAGCGTCTGTTCGAATACCGCAAGCACAAGTTCTACAACCGCAACCCTCTTCTGCCGCTCGACATCGGCGCCGACGGCCTGAAGACCGGCTTTGTGAAGGAGTCGGGCTACAATCTCGTCGGCTCGACGGTGCAGGGCGGCAAGCGGCTGATCGTCGTCGTCTTGGGTCTGGCGACCGAAGCCGAACGCACGTCGGAAGCGCGCCGTCTGCTCGACTGGGGGTATCGCAGCTTCGCGCCGGCCAAGCTCTTCGACGATGGGGAGATCGTCGGCAGCGCGCGCGTGTGGGGCGGGGAGACTTTCTTCGTGCCGCTCACCGGCAAAGGGCCCGTAACCGTGATCCTGCCCCGGGTGCCCGAGAATCCACGTCTCAAGGCCGAAATCGTCTACGATGGGCCGCTGAAGCCACCGGTGCGCAAGGGCGACAAGGTGGCAGTGCTGCGCATCACCACGCAATCGAACTCGGTGAACGAGATCCCGCTCTACGCGGCGCAGGATGTCGAACCCGGCGGATTGATGCGCCGGGGCCTCGATTCGCTGGCTCACATGGCGCTGAGCCTGGTGCGCCTGTAGGTGGCGCGCCGCAGGCCGACGTGATACCGACGCGGTTGGTTGCTGCGGTCGCGAGGCGTTAGCTGTGCTCGGCAAGTTCATCACCTTCGAGGGCGGAGAGGGCTCCGGCAAGTCGACCCAGGCGCGGATGCTGTCCGAGGCGCTGAACCGCGCGGGCATCGACACGCTCGTCACGCGCGAGCCCGGTGGCTCGCCCTTCGCCGAGGCGATGCGGCACGTCATTCTCGATCCGACAACGCCACCGCATTCGCCGCTGTCCGAAGCGCTGCTGTTCTATGCCGCCCGGGCCGACCATCTCGACACCGCGGTGCGTCCTGCGCTCAACGCCGGCCGATGGGTGATCTGCGACCGTTTCATCGATTCGACGCGGGTCTATCAGGGCGTCGCGGGCGGGCTGCCGGGCGAAGTCATCGACACCCTGAACGAGATGATCGTCGACCCGACCTATCCCGACCTGACGCTCGTGCTCGACATTCCCGCCGAGCTTGGCCTCGGCCGCGCGCACAGCCGCCGCGTCGACCGTTTCAACCCCGACACCGAGGCCGACGCCTACGAGAAGCGCGATCTTGCGTTCCACTGGAAGCTTCGGGAGGCGTTCTGCGAAATCGCCAAGGCCGAGCCAGAGCGCTGCGTGCTGATCGATGCCGCGCAGGATGAACGCGCGGTCTTCGACACTGTGTGGCGCGCGGTGGAGGTGCGGCTGCTGGCGCAGGTACGCTGATGGCACGCGCGCCCGCCGCCGCAGAGATCGAGGCGCTGCCGGAGGCCGACCGGCTGGCCGATTTTCCGCACCCGCGCGAAACGGAACGCCTCTTCGGCCATAGCGCCGTCGAAGCGGCCTTGGCCGGTGCGCTCGCCAGCGGGCGCGTGCATCACGCGTGGCTGCTGTCAGGCCCGCGCGGCATCGGCAAGGCGACGCTGGCGTATCGTTTCGCCCGCGCGGCGCTCGCCGAGCGGCGGGAGCGCGACCCGTCGGGAAGCAGCCTTGCCATCGCGCCCGAGACCACAGCCGCGCGCCAGGTTCGCGCGCTATCCCATCCCGGATTGCTTCTCATTCGCCGGCCCTACGACATCAAAGCCAAGCGCTTCGCGACCTCCATTCCGGTGGACGAGGTGCGGCGGCTGCGCTCGTTCCTGTCCCATCGCGCAGCCGGGGACGGCTGGCGCGTCGTCATCGTGGACGAGGCGAACGAGCTCAACGTCAACGCGGCGAACGCCCTTTTGAAATCCCTGGAGGAGCCGCCCGAGCGTACCGTCTTCCTGCTGGTATCCTCTGCGCCAGGGCAACTCGTGCCGACCATCCGCTCGCGATGCCGTGCGCTCGCGCTGTCGCCGCTCGAGCGGGAGGATTTGCACGCCGCCACCGCGCAGGCGCTCAAGGCCGCGGATATGCCGCCGCCGCCTGACGGCGATTGGACGGCACTGGAAGATTTGGCGGAGGGCAGCGTCGGGCGTCTCCTCGGCTTGCTCGGAGCCGGCGGCATCGAGCTGCAGGGCCGGATCATGCGGCTGCTGGAGTCGCTCCCGAAGGTCGACTGGCGCGCCGTGCATACGCTTTCGGACGAGCTGCAACCTACCGCCGCGCACGCCCGTTTCGAACTCTTTTTCGAATTGCTGCTCAATGCGTTGGCGCGGACGATCCGCACCGCCGCCACGGGTGAAGGAAGCCCCGCGGAGAGGGCACTGGCGGAGCGGCTCATGGGCGAGGGGCGGCTTGCGTCCTTCGCCGCCCTGTGGGAAAGAATAGCCCGCGAAAGGGCCGACACGGTTGCGCTCAATCTCGACCGCAAGGGGTTGATCCTCGAGACCGTGACCGGCCTGGCCGCCGCCGCACAACAACGAAAGCCCGCCTGAGAAGATGCACGCGCCGCGCCGATTTGCTCCGATTGCATCGCGCACCGCCCGAATGTGAGGCGGCCTGACCGGCTGCGCGCCGGCATTCTCGACAGCCGAACACATTCGCATCTTTTCCGAGGACCCTAGTCCATGAGCGGGCGCCCCAAGTTCTACATCACGACGGCCATTTCCTATCCCAATGGCCAGCCGCACATCGGCCATGCCTACGAGGCCATCGCCACGGACGCGATCGCGCGCTTCGAGCGGCTCGACGGTAAGGACGTCTACTTCCTCACCGGCACCGACGAGCACGGGCTGAAGATGAAGCAGACGGCGGGCAAGGAGGGGGTTACGCCGCGGGAGCTTGCCGACCGCAACGCGGCGCGCTTCCGCGAGATGGTCGAGACGCTCGGCCTCTCCAACGATGACTTCATCCGCACCACCGAGGCGCGCCATTACCGCTCTTCGGAGGAGATCTGGCGGCGGATGGAGAAGGCCGGCGACATCTTCCTCAAGACGTATTCCGGCTGGTACTCGGTGCGCGATGAGGCTTTCTACAACGAGAGCGAGACGACCGTCGGCGAGGACGGCGTTCGCCGCGGCCCGCAGGCCACGCCTGTCGAGTGGACGGAGGAGGAGACCTATTTCTTCCGCCTCTCCGCCTACGAGGACCGGCTGCTCGCGCACTATGACGCGAACCCGGATTTCATCCTGCCGCCCGAGCGCCGCAACGAAGTGACGAGCTTCGTCCGGGGCGGACTGGAGGATCTGTCGATCTCGCGCACGACGCTCGACTGGGGCATTCCGGTGCCGGAGGCGGCGTCCGGGCAGGGCCGCAACGGGGCGCCGCACGTCATGTACGTGTGGGTCGATGCGCTGACGAACTACATCACGGGCGTGGGCTTCCCCGACGAGAAAAGCCCGCTGTGGCACTACTGGCCCGCCGACGTGCACGTCATCGGCAAGGACATCCTGCGCTTCCACGCGGTCTATTGGCCCGCCTTCCTGATGTCGGCGGGGCTCGAGCTGCCCAAGCGCGTCTTCAGCCACGGCTTCGTGCTTTCCAAGGGCGAGAAGATGTCGAAGTCGGTCGGCAATGTCGTCGATCCGTTCGACCTCGTGAAAGCCTATGGCCAGGAGCAGGTGCGCTACTTCTTCCTGCGCGAGGTGAACTTCGGCCAGGACGGCAACTATTCGCCGGAGGCGATCGCCAACCGCATCAACGCCGACCTCGCGAACGACCTCGGCAATCTCGCGCAGCGCTCGCTGTCGATGATCAACAAGAACTGCGGCGCACGGGTGCCGGAGCCGGGCGAATTCACGGAAGCCGACAAGGCCATCCTGGCAGCCGCGGATGGGCTCTACGCCAAGGTGCGCGAGGCGATGGACCGTCAGGCGATCACGCGCTACCTCGACGCCGTCTGGGCGGTGGTGGCGGACGCGAACCGCTACTTCGCCGGCGAGGAGCCGTGGGCCAAGAAGAAAACCGATCCCAAGCGCATGGAGACGATCCTCTATGTGACGGCGGAAGTGGTGCGGCAGATCGCCATTCTGGCGGCGCCTGTGACGCCGCAGGCTGCCGAAAAGCTGCTCGGCTACTTGGGCCAGCCCGCCGAAGCACACACATTCAGTGCGCTGGGCGAGGCGGGGCGTCTGAAGCCCGGCACGGAGCTGCCCGAGCCGTCGGGCGTCTTCCCGCGCTATGTGGCGCCTGAGGCGGACAGCGACGGCAAGGGTGAGCCCAAGCCGAAACAGGACAAGCCCAAGAAGCAGAAGGATGCGAAGGGGCAGGCGTGATGCTCGTCGACCACCATTGCCATCTCGATTTCGAGCAGCTCGCCGCCGACCGCGACGGGCTGCTCGCGCGCGCCAAGGCGGCGGGTGTCGGGATCATGGTGACGATCTCGACACGCGTGCGCCAGCTTCCGACGCTGCTCGATATCTGCGCCGCGCACGACAACATCTACTGCTCGGTCGGCACGCATCCGCATAATGCCGATGAGGAGCGAGGCATCCCGGCCGATGAGCTGGTGCGTCTCGCCGAGCATCCGAAAGTCGTCGCGATCGGCGAGGCAGGGCTCGACTACTTCTACAAAAAGGGCTCGCCCGAGGCACAGGCGGAAGGCTTCCGTGCGCATATCGAAGCGGCGCGGCGCACCGGTCTGCCGCTCGAGATCCACACGCGGGACGCCGACGCCGATACCATCGCCATTCTCGAAGAGGCATACGCCGAGGGCGGGCCGTTCCCCGCGATCCTGCACTGCTATACTGGCGGGCCGGAGCTTGCGGCGCGGGCGGTCGAGCTCGGGCTCTTTGTGTCGTTCACGGGCGTGCTGACGTTCAAGAAGAACGATGCGCTGCGCGAGATCGCGCGCAACGTTCCGCTCGACCGTCTGCTGGTTGAGACCGATGCTCCGTACCTCGCGCCGGAGCCCTTCCGCGGCAAGACGAACGAGCCCGCCTACGTGGTGCACACGGCGGCGACACTCGCGAACGTGAAGGGCGTATCGGACGAGGAAATTGCGCGCGCGACGAGCGACAACTTCTTCCGGCTCTTCCGCAAGGTGAAGCGTCCCGCCGACGCCGGTAGCGCCGCCGCATGACCTACCGCGCCACGATCCTCGGCTGCGGCTCATCCGGCGGCGTGCCCCGGATCGGAACCATGTGGGGCGCGTGCGATCCGCAGAACCCGAAGAACCGGCGCTGGCGATGCAGCATGCTGGTGGAGCGCATCGGCAAGCCGCGCCACACGACGGTGCTGATCGATACCTCGCCCGATCTGCGCGAGCAACTTCTCAGCGTGCGCTGCGAAGCGCTGGACGGCGTGCTCTACACGCACGATCACGCCGATCACACGCACGGCATCGATGATCTGCGCATGGTCGCCTATGCGATGAAAAAGCGGCTCGACGTGTGGATGGACGCCGAGACCGGGCGCAGCATCACCGACCGCTTCGGCTATTGCTTCGAGAAGCCCGCAGGATCGAACTATCCTCCGATCCTCACCGCGCATGCGATCGAGGTGCCGACGCCCATTCGCGTCGATGGACCGTCGGGCGCGATCGAGGCGATTCCGATCCCGCAGGCGCATGGCGATATGAGCACGCTTGCGTTCCGCATCGGCGGGCTGGCCTATTCGCCGGACGTGAGCGACATCTCCGATGCCTCGGCGGCCCAGCTCGAAGGCCTCGATGTGTGGATCGTCGATGCGCTCCGCTACATTGCGCATCCGAGCCATTTCAGCGTGAAGCAGGCGTTGGCATGGATCGAGCGCCTGAAGCCGAAACGCGCGATCCTCACGCACATGACGACCGACCTCGATTACGAGGCGCTGCGGCGCGAACTGCCGGACAACGTCGAGCCGGCCTACGACGGCATGGCGGTCGAGTTCCGCTGATCCCTCACGCGGCGCCTAAGCGCCGGACGTCGCCTGCTGCTGCTTGAGCCAATCGGCGAAATCGACGACGCGTCCGGTGAAGTCGCACGACGGCGAAGCGAGTTCGAGGAATAGCGGCACCAGCTCTTCCGGCGCATGCAACTTCTGCGGATCCTCTCCCGGAAACGCCTTCGCGCGCATCGCCGTGCGGATGGGACCGGGATTGACGAGGTTCACGCACAGGTCGGAGCTCTCGACCTCATTGGCGTAGGTTTTCGCCAGCGCTTCGAGCCCGGCCTTCGACACAGCATAGGGACCCCAGTAGGCATACTTGCCGCTCGCTGCACCCGACGTGACGAACACCACGCGGCCCGCATCCGAGCGCTTCAGCACCGGGTCGAGCGTGCGAATCAGCCGCCAGTTGGCGGACAGGTTGATGTCGAGCACCTGGCTCCAGGCGTCCTCGGTGACATGCTGCAACGGTGACAGCGGACCGAGCACGCCCGCATTGCCGATGAAGATGTCGAGCTTACCCCAGCGCTGATAGATCGTCGGGCCCAGCTGATCGATCTTGTCACCGTTGCCGAGATCGAGCTGCAGCAGCGTCGCCTTGCCGCCACGGCGCCGGATCTCGTCGTCGAGCTCTTCGAGGGCGCCGACGGTGCGCGCCACGAGGATGAGATGGGCACCTGCCTTGGCCAGCCCGAGTGCTACGGCGCGGCCGATGCCGCGCGAAGCACCGGTGACGAGGGCGAGACGATCCTTGAGGGGTTTTTTCTGCGTCATGAGCTTTGTTTTGCGCTGCCTCGACAATCGGCCCCCGCGTTTTACCGGAAGCCGATCGAGAAGAGCTAATAGACCAAGGGCGGACGGGGCAACCCCGGACCGGCGCCGCTTCGGAGCCTACCGATCCAACGGCTGAACCGTCTGCTCAGGAATGTGCCGGAAACTCAGCCTTTTGGCGTTGATGGGCGCGGGGCTCAGCCCACCTCGGCGAGCAACGACAACTGCCGTGGAATGGCGTGGCCGCTCTTGTCGGTGAGCGGCGTTGGGTATTCGCCGGTAAAGCAGTGATCGGTGAACTGCGGGCTGCGGTTGTCGCGGCCGTCGAACCCGACGGCGCGGTAAATGCCATCGACGGAAAGGAACGCGAGGCTGTCGACGCCGAGAAACTCGCGCATGCCGGCGAGATCCTTCTGCGCGGCGAGAAGGTCGGCGCTGTCGGGCGTATCGATGCCGTAATAATCGGGGTGGGTGATCGGGGGCGAGGAGATGCGCATGTGCACTTCGCGCGCGCCCGATTCGTACATGAGCTGGGCGATCTTCTTGGAGGTGGTGCCGCGCACAACGCTGTCGTCGACGAGCACGATGCGTTTGCCGCGAATGATGCTGGCGTTGGCCGAGTGTTTCAGCTTCACGCCGAGATCGCGGATGCGCTGCTCGGGGGCGATGAAGGTGCGGCCGACGTAGTGGTTGCGGATGATGCCGAGCTCGAACGGCACATTGGAGGCCTGCGCGAAGCCGATGGCGGCGGGAACGCCGGAGTCCGGGATCGGCACGATGACGTCCACGTCGGCGGGTGCTTCCTGCGCGAGCTGCACGCCCATCTGCTTGCGGATGTCATAAACAGTTCGCCCGCCGATCACGCTGTCCGGGCGGGCGAAGTAAATGTATTCGAAGATGCAGGGGCGGGCGGGGCGAATCGGGAAGGGCCGATGGCTCTCGATGCCGTCCTTGGTGATGACCACCACTTCGCCGTTGTCGACCTCGCGGATGAACTCCGCGCCCACCATGTCGAGCGCGCACGTCTCCGATGCGAGCACGTAGGCGGAGCCGAGACGGCCGAGGACGAGCGGGCGAATGCCGACGGGGTCACGCGCGCCGATCAGCATGTCGTTGGTGAGGCCGACGAGGGCATAGGCGCCTTCGATCTGGCGGATCGCATCCACGAAGCGCTCGACGATCCGGCGCTTATTGGAGCGGGAGAGAAGATGCAGGATGACCTCCGTGTCGGAGGTCGACTGACAGATGGCGCCGGTGGAGATCAGCTCCTGGCGTACCGTCAGGGCGTTGGTGAGATTGCCGTTGTGGGCGACGGCGAAGCCGCCCGTGTCGATGTCGGCGAAGAGCGGCTGCACGTTGCGGAGCACGGCATCGCCGCAGGTCGAATAGCGGTTGTGCCCGATGGCGATGTGGCCGGCGAGGCGCTCGATCACGTTGGCGCGGGAGAAGTTGTCGCCGACGAGGCCCATGCGGCGCTCGGAGTGGAACTGCTGGCCGTCATAGGAGACGATGCCGCAGGCTTCCTGGCCACGGTGCTGCAGAGCATGGAGGCCGAGGGCGGTGAGGGCGCCTGCGTCGGGGTGCCCAAAAACACCGAAGACCCCGCATTCCTCGCGGAGTCTGTCGTCACCGTAGCGCAGATATCCAGGCCCCCGCAGTTTGGCATCCTCGCCAAAGCATCGAGTGTCCTCGAGCTCCTGGTTCATCGTCACCTCCCGCTGGTGCCGCTCCGCTGCCCGATGTGAACGCACATTAACGCCGGCCAATGCCGCTGGATCAGCTCGCGTGCACCCGCCACGTGACAGAAATATGATATCTTCCCGCCGCTTCAAGCGCCAATTCGTCGCTTCGGCGAATTTCCAGTGAACCCTGTTGCTGAGGCTGCGCCGGCTGCTCCTCCTGGCCCGGAGGGGCCGTCAGCGAGGAGGGCATATAAGCCTCCAGAACGTAGCGGATCGAATCCCCGGTGCCCTTGATGTACGGGAGGGTCTTGGCTTCCCGCACCCAGGGGAAATGCTGGTTCTGATCGGGGAAGAAGGCCTCGTAGAACATGTAGGGGATGACGATCAGGATAAATCCGCGCACCACCCCGAAGATGAAGCCGAGTACGCGGTCGACCATGCCGATGCGGCTGTCGAGGATCGCGTCCGAAAGGCGCGCGGTAATGAGGTGCACGACGATGAGTACGATGAGGAAGATCACCGCGCCGACGACGATCTGGGCGACGGTCCTCTGGGTGCCCATCTGGGCTGCCATGTCTTCCGCGAAGGGTTTGTGAAAGATCACGAAATAGAGAACCGCGGCGGCGGCCACGGCCCAGGAGACGATCGAGAGCATCTCGCGGGCAAAGCCGCGATACATGGCGAGCAGGCCGGAGATGAAGCACACGGCGAGCACGGCGGCATCGAGATATGTGATCGGCCCGAGCATGGTCTAGAAAGCTCCGTTACACGGCGGTTCGGGGCGGTTCGGCGCCCGGCGCCGCCTGTCAGTCGCATGGCGGCGCGTCGTCGGCAAGCGCCCTCAGGTGCGCAAGCCTCATTGTGCGCATTTTCAAACCTGCGGCATCTAGCTCCCCCTGGGCGGGAAGGACCGCTTCCCGGAAGCCGAGCTTCTGCGCCTCCTTCAGGCGCGGCCCCATGAGCGGGGTGGCATTGATGGCGCCTGAAAGCGAGACTTCGCCGAAGTGCACCCGGTGGCGGGGTATGGCGACGCCGGACAGGGAGGACACCAGCGCGGCGGCGGCGGCGAGATCGGCGGCGGGCTCGTTAATTCTGAGGCCTCCGGCGACATTCAGGTAGACGTCCTGCCCGGCGAACGAGAGGCCGGCCCGGGCCTCCAGCACCGCCAGCAGCATGGAGAGCCGCCCCGAATCCCAGCCGACCACCGCGCGGCGGGGTGTACCGAGGGAGGAGGGGGCGACCAGCGCCTGGATCTCCACCAGAATGGGACGGGTGCCTTCGACGCCGGCAAAGACCGCCGCGCCGGGACTCGAAGCCGCGCGGTCGCCGAGGAACAGCTCGGATGGGTTGCTCACCTCCCGCAACCCTTCGCTCGCCATCTCGAAGACGCCGATCTCGTCGGTGGCCCCGAAGCGGTTCTTCACCGCGCGCAGGATGCGGAACGTGTGGCCGCGGTCCCCTTCGAAATACAACACGGTGTCGACCATGTGCTCGATCACCTTGGGGCCGGCGATCTGGCCATCCTTGGTGACGTGCCCCACGAGCAGGAGTGCGCTGCCGACCGTCTTGGCGTGGCGGATCAGAGCCTGGGCCGCGGCGCGCACCTGGCTCACGGTGCCGGGCGCTGCCTCGATCGCCTCGGCCCAGAGGGTCTGGATGGAATCGATGACGATGAGGTCGGGCGGCGGGCCGGCCTCGAGGGTTGCGAGAATGGTGGCGAGGGATGTCTCGCATGCGAGAGCGACGGGGGCGTCGTCGAGGCCGAGGCGGGCGGCCCTGAGGCGCACCTGCGCGGCGGCCTCTTCGCCCGAGAAATAAACCGCACGCCGGCCTGAACGCGCGAGCGCTGCGGCGAGCTGCAACAGCAACGTCGACTTTCCGATGCCGGGCTCGCCGCCGATGAGCAGAGCCGATCCGGGAACGATGCCGCCGCCCGTCACACGGTCCAGCTCACCGATGCCGGTCGAGAAGCGGGGCGCCTCCTGTGTCGACCCTTTGAGCCCTTCGAGAACGATCACGCGGCCAGAGTTTCGGCGCCCCAGGCCGGTGCCCGGCGGCCCGGCGGCGTCGGCTTCCTCGGCGAGCGTGTTCCATTCTCCGCAGGCGGGACACTTGCCCTGCCAGCGCGGCGAAGTCGAACCGCAGTTCTGGCATACGAAGATCGTCTTGCTGGGTTTGGCCATCGATCAATCGCCGGCGTCGACGTAGTTGCGGTGGAATCGCGCTCCAAGACGCGTCAGCACCTCATAGCCGATACTGCCAGCACCGGAACCCACTGTTTCGAGCGGAAGGCCGGGGCCGACGAGGTCGACGAAATCGCCACGCCCGGGAAGCGGCCCCTCGATCTCGGTGATATCGACGGTGACGAGGTCCATCGATACGCGGCCGACGATGGGCGCGAGCTGGCCGCGGATGGAAACCGCGCCTCCCGCCTCTCCGTTGCCGGCGCTCGCGTGGCGGAAGACGCCGTCCGCGTAGCCCGCGGCGATGGTGGCGATACGGCGCGGCGTGAGCGTGCGGTAGCTCGCCGAATAGCCAATGGTTCCCCCGGCCGGCACCTCGTGGACCTGGAGGATGCGAACCGAAACACGCACGACGGGGCCGACCGGCGTCGTGCGGTTGGGGCTCGCCTGGCCACCGTAGAGCGCATAGCCGGGCCGTACGAGATCGAAATGATAATCGCGCCCCAGCATCAGCCCGTCGGACGCCGCGAGGCTTGCGCGCGCCTTCGGCACCTTCGCCCGCAGGCGGCGGAAAGCTTCGAGCTGCGTGCGGTTCATGGGGTGACCCGCCTCGTCGGCACAGGCGAGGTGGCTCATGACGAGCGCGATATCGAGACGGCGCACAAGGCCGTCATCGGCGAGAAGGGAATCGAGTTCGGCCTCGCCGATGCCGAGGCGATGCAGGCCGGTATCGACATGCAACGCGGCCGGTGGAGCGGTGACGTCGCCGGTGGCGAGCGCTGCCCAGGATCGGGCTTCCTCGATGCCCGTCATCACCGGGCGCGCACCGATCGCGGCGATATCGGCAGCGGAGCCCGGAAGGATGCCGTCGAGCAGATAGATGGTGGCACCCGGAGTGTAGCCTTGCGCCTTGCGTGCCTCGTCGATGGTGGCGACGAAGAAGTTGCGGCAGCCGGCCCGATAGAGCGCTGGAATGATACGGGCGGCGCCGAGGCCGTACGCGTCCGCCTTCACGACGGCGGCACATCCCGCCGGGGCGACCCGCTGCGCCAGCGCGCGCCAGTTGGCGCGGATCTGGGGAAGATCGATGGTGATGACGCCGGTCGCGCACGCCGGGGCGTCCGGCTCGACATGGCGCAGATCCGCGGAAGACAACGCCGGGCCTGAGTCCCTGCGGTGAGGGGGAGCATCGCGGGGAGGATCTGATGGCGCCATGGCGGTGCGCGCATTCCTGTCGGACACGGGAATCCCCTGGAAGCCTCGAAGCTCGGTCAAAGCTTCTAACGCCGAATCCGGCCGCAAACGAGGCGTCCAGGCTGCAAATCATGGGCAAAAACAGCGCGGCGGTGGATCACCACACGGGGGCCGGGGCGCGATTAGGCCCCTGTTTACATCCGACATCCGATCATCGGCGTTCTGGGCCGAGAATTCCGGGATCAGTTCCGGCGACGGGCGGGGATACGCGCTTGTTGCACGGCTGCGCAATGAGGGAATGGACTCCAATGGCCGCTGTCAGCGCCATCAATTCGGCCCTGAGCCTGCTCCGCTCGGCAGCCAGCGCCAAGACGGCGGCGCCCACGGCCGTTCCGTCCATCGCTGCGCGCAGTACGAATGCGGCCGGGATCTTCGACGCGATCAAGGACGTCCTCTCCGGCGATCGGGATATCAAAGCGCAATACGATGCGTACTATCAAACCGCGCGCCAGATCCCGCTGATCCATGACGATAACGCGCGCCACATCGCGCTCGTAGAAACGATCGGCGCGAACCGGGATGCATTCCCGCCCGGCGAATTTTCAATTCGCACGGTGCTGCCGAACGGCGCCTCGATCACCACCCGCATTCCCGCGGCCGGCGAAACCGGCGGTGGCTCTCAGGGGGCCTATCCCACGTCGGTGAAGGCGGCACTGCAGCAGGTGGCGGCGCCCGCAAGTCCGGCGAAACTCAATGCCATGGCGCGGATCGCCGAGGTGGTGGCGCTGAACGCGCGGGCGCTCGATGCCGCGCCGATCCAGCGGCTCGAGCAGATCGCGAACACCGAATCCTGACCGCCATTCTCCCCTCATTCCGCAAACAAAAAGGCGGCCGGGCGATGCCGGCCGCCGAGTTGCTCTGACGGGATTTGAATAGTCGCCGCTGGCGTTGCCTCAGCGCTCGTAGCCAACCGATTGATATTCGCGCGCAAGATTGCCGAAGCGGGTGAGGTGGCTTTCGAACGCGAGCTCCACCGTGCCGACGGGACCGTGGCGCTGCTTGCCGATAATCACCTCGGCCTTGCCGGACACCTGCTGCATCTTCGTCATCCAGTCGGCAAACTCCGGAGTGCCTTCGGAAGGCTTCGTGCGCTCTACGTAGTACTCCTCTCGGAACACGAACATCACGACGTCGGCATCCTGCTCGATCGAGCCCGATTCTCTGAGGTCGGAAAGTTGCGGGCGCTTGTCGTCGCGCTGCTCGACCTGACGGGAGAGCTGGGAGAGCGCGATGATCGGAACGTTCAGCTCTTTCGCCAGCGCCTTGAGGCCCGTGGTGATCTCCGTGATCTCCTGCACGCGGTTGTCGCCGCGCTTCGAAGAGCCGGTGAGCAGCTGCAGGTAGTCGACGATCAGGAGATCGAGACCCTTCTGGCGCTTCAGCTTACGGGCGCGCGCGGCGAGCTGGGCTATCGAGATGCCGCCGGTCTGATCGATGTAGAGCGGGCTTTCGCTCATCACGCGGCTCACTTCGACGAGCTTGCGGAACTCGTCCTCGTTGATCATGCCGCGGCGGATCTTCTCCGAGCCCACCTCTGCCTGCTCCGACAGAATACGCGTTGCGAGCTGTTCGGCCGACATTTCGAGCGAGAAGAAGCCGACGATGCCGCCGTCGACGGACTTCATGGTGCCGTCCGGCTGCTGCTCCGACCTGTGCGCCTTGGCGACGTTGTAGGCGATGTTGGTTGCGAGCGCCGTTTTGCCCATGGAAGGGCGACCCGCCAGGATGATGAGGTCGGACGACTGCAGGCCGCCGAGCTTGTTGTCGAGGTCCAGAAGGCCGGTGGAAAGCCCGGAGAGGTGACCGGCGCGCTGGTAGGCAGCGCCCGCCATCTCGATGGCCGTCGTGAGCGCGGAACCGAACGAGAGGAAGCCCGAGCCATACTTGCGCTGCTCGGCGAGGTCGTAGAGGCGCGTTTCCGATTCCTCGATCTGCTTCTGCGGGGGCAGATCGACGGGGCTATCGTACGCCGCGTTGACCATGTCCTCGCCGATGATGATCAGCGCCCGGCGCGTGGCGAGGTCGTAAACCGTGCGGCCGTAGTCCTCAGCGTTGATGATCGTCGTCGCGTTGGCGGCGAGCGTGCCGAGATACTGCGGCACGGTGAGCGTCGGGGAGATCGGCTGCGCCGATTCGAAGAACGTGCGCAGCGTGATCGGAGTCGCCTGCTTGCCCGCGTGGATCAGCTTGCCCGCGGTCTCGTAGATCTGCTGGTGCAGCGGATCATAGAAATGCTGGGGGTCGAGGAAGCCCGAGACGCGGTCCATCGCCTCGTTGTTGACGAGGATGGCGCCGAGCAGCGCCTGTTCCGCCTCGAGGTTGTGGGGGGCCTGGCGGAAGGGGAGGGAATCGTCGGGAACGCCGAGGGCGGCGATCCGATCGGAGATCTGGAGAGCGTTCTGTGCCATGGCCCGACGGTATCCGATTCAATCGGCTCGCCGTCGAGCGGAGCGCAAGGCCCGTCCCCGCTATCAACACGGGGACGGGATTTCGCTTGCGAGGTGCGAATCAGCCGATCGCTTACTCGGCCTGCTGTTCCGCGTCGCCTTCCTCGGCGTGGGCGCCCTCTTCGAACACCTCGTCGGGGTTGAAGGTCTCGAGCTCGATCTTCTCGTCCTTGACCACGGTAACGTCCTCGCCGCGGGCCTGGCGGTCGGCTTCATCCTCGGAGCGGGCAACGTTCAGCGAAACGGTGACGATCACTTCCGGATGGAGCGCAACGCGCACCGGGTGGAGGCCCAGGGTCTTGATCGGACGCTCGAGGATGACCTGGCGGCGGTCGATGGTGAAGCCGCCCTCGGTGACGACCTCGGCGATGTCGCGCGTGGCGACCGAGCCGTAGAGCTGGCCGGTGTCGCCCGCCGAGCGGATGGCGACGAAGATCTTCTTGTCGAGCTTCTCGGCAACGGCCTCGGCTTCCTTCTTCAGCTCGAGGTTGTTGGCTTCGAGCTGCGCGCGCTGGGATTCGAAATGCTTGCGGTTGTCTTCCGTGGCGCGCAGGGCCTTCTTCTGCGGCAGGAGGAAGTTGCGGGCATAGCCGTCCTTGACGTTGACGACATCGCCCATCTGGCCGAGGCGGCCGATGCGCTGGAGCAGAATGACCTGCATGTGAGTAACTCCTTCTGGCTTTCTGTCTGTGTGTTGAGTTCTTCAGGTTCGCCGGCGCTTCAATTCGCTGGCGGTTTGTCGGGCGGCGGGGCGTTGCGGCGCATCGGCCAGATCGCCTCGGCAAGTCCGAGAAGGGCGATCGCCAGGGAGGCGATCGAATTCATGACGAAGAGCGCGGTGTAGAGCCCCCAGAGGGCGAACGGCCGCCAGGGCTTGCCGCGCGTTACGTAGTGCATGACCGCGAGGCCGAGCAGCACATAGGCAACGAACAGCGGCCCGGCGAAGCTGCGCGCGACGAGGCCCGGGATGTCGACGAGGAACGATGCTGCAGTTGCGCCGGCCAGCAGTAGCGGCGTCATCGGCGGGTATTCGATCGCGGCGAGATCCGGCCAGGGCCGCATCAGCCGCCCCGAGGCGAGGGTGATGCGTCCCGCCAGCCAGAAATTGAAAAGCAGGCTGCACATGCTGGAGATCGCCGAAGCCGCCGGCAGCAGGGCGATCACCAGGGTCGTGGCCTCGTCGATCTCTGCTGGGCCGAGCGCTGGCGCATCCGGCATCTTGGCCAGCTCGGTATCGACGAAGGCCTGCAGCATCTCGCGCATCGTGGCACGCAGCGTCTCCATATCGCCGCCGAGCAGGACGAGCGTCGCGGCGGAGAGCGCGCCGGCGAGCAGCGCGGCGGCAATGATCAGCCGGCCGGCGGGATACCATTCGATAGCCCCGTCGGGGCTCTCGCGGTTGAGGCTGGCGAGGTGCACGAGAACGATGACGGGAAACGCCTGGCTGACGGCGAAGACCGCAGCGGCGAGGGGGCTGCCCGCGACGAGCACCAGGCCGGTGCCGGCAACACCGGCAATGAGGGCGGCGAAGGGTCCAAGGCCGAGGCCCGCAAGAAACAGCGGCAGTGCCGTCAGCAGGAACAGGACCATGCGAATCAGCAGCGGTCCCGTGGTCGCCGAGGCGAACACGACCGCCGAGATGAGCCCGGCTCCCAGCGCTATGAGCAAGCGGTAGTTCAAGACAGCTGTCCCGCGGTTCGCGCGGTTAGAGACGGAGCGCTCGATGCCCTGGTCGTCCCAACCTCGTGCAGGGCCCCAGCGGCCGCGCACTTATTTTGGAAATCCGGCGCCGGCCGTTCGAGGGCCGGCGCCGGGTCGCGATCTTACTTCAGTACGTACGGCAGCAGACCCAGGAAGCGGGCGCGCTTGATGGCACGGGCCAGCTCGCGCTGCTTCTTGGCGGAAACGGCCGTGATGCGGCTCGGCACGATCTTGCCGCGCTCGGAGACGTAGCGGCCCAGAAGGCGCACGTCCTTGTAGTCGATCTTCGGCGCATGCTGACCGGAGAACGGGCAGGTCTTGCGACGGCGGTGGAACGGCCGGCGCGGTGCGCCGGAAGATGCAGCCTCGGCCATGGATTATTCCTCCGAACCGGTAGAGCCGCCCTCGCGGGGCGGGCGGGGAGCACGATCGCCATCGCGCGGGGGACGGTCGCCATCGCGCGGAGGACGGGGCCGGAAGGTGGGGCCTTCGCGGTCGCCGCCGCGGAATCCGCCGCCACCGCCACCACGGCGATCATCGCCGCCGCGGAAGCCGCCACCGCCGCCGCGGAAGCCACCGCCGCCGCGGCCACCGAAGCCGCCGCGATCACGGTCGCGGTCGTCGCGGTCGCTCTTGCGCATCATGACCGACGGCTCGGTCTCGTGCTCTTCCACCTTCACGGTGAGGAAGCGCAGGATCTCGGTCGAGAGGCCCATGCGGCGCTCCATCTCGGCGACAGCGGCCGGCGGAGCATCGATGTTGAGGAGCGAAAAGTGGGCCTTGCGGCTCTTCTTGATCTTGTACGCGAGGCCCTTGACGCCCCAGTACTCGGACTTGGTGACCTTGCCGCCACCCTGCTCGATGAGATCGGTGAATTCTTTCGTGAGCGCCTCGACCTGTGCGTTCGAGACGTCCTGGCGTGCCAGGAAGACATGCTCGTAGAGAGCCATGCTGATGGCCTTTCCTGCTGTTGTGCTGCCCCGGCGCAAAGCCCCTTATGGACCTGGAAAGGCCCAAGCAGGTCACCCATGAGAGCGAAGACACCGGGAACCGGACCGTTTCAGGTCCTGCCGCCGGGGAATAACCCCGAGCGCGGCTCCCCGTTCAGCCTCCAGCCGAAGCGAGCAAGGGGCGCTTTATAGCGGATTATCGCGGTGCGGCAAGGGCCCAAACGCGGTCGGCGCTGGATGGCGGAGACGCGGCCGGGCGCCAGCCGCTCACAGGAGCCCGAGAGCGACCCGATGGAAGCTGTTGCAACCCAGGCAGCACGTGGTTCGCTAGCCGTCGCGCCCGGCCCAGCGCCGATTGGGGCGGCGACGCTGCGCCACGTCCCGTTCCAGGAGGCGCCGGAGAGCGCGCTCGATGTCGGGCTGCGGCTCCGGGACATCTTTTTCCAGCTGGGACTTGAGATGCTTACCGATGACCCGGAGCACATCTCGCTGTTTTTGGTTCGCCATATCGTGTATTTGCCCGCCAATCGAGATTGTGAACGGGCACGGGGGCCTGACGTTCCACTGAACGGTGTTCGATGTGCGCCTTTCAGCGACACGCCATCGCGGCCGGTTTGCTGCCGGCTGACGATGGAATGTAAGCTAGCGGGTGCGAATGGGGGGACTTCGCGGCACCGGTGTCAAGGAGCTGCGGCTCCGTCACATGAGGATAAGCCCATGCCCCTGCGCGTCCAATCCGCCCGCCATCAGCATTCCAGCCGCAAGCCGGCCTCACGGCCCCGCCGCACCGGCACGAAGGCGCTCGCCGTTTCCGATTCCGTGCTGCGCGGCGAGCTGCCCCGCTCGATGCTCGACAGCCAGCTCGAGTTGCTGGGGACCATGTTGGCGTGGTCTCCGGCGCGGCTTCTCGTGCATCAGCAGGCGGCGTTCTGGAAAGGGGTTGCGGAAGAGGCGTTTCCATCGGCGGTGGCGACCGAGCGGGCGCGGCCGGCCAAGCACAAGGCGAGGCGCGCATCGGCCAAATCCCGTACCAATGGCGCCGGCAAAGGCGGACGCAAGGGAACAGCGCACGGCGCGGCCGCAGCGCGCAGAAAGTAAAACGGCTTCCTTGCGTTCCTGATCGCGGGAGGCGCTGCGCAAGTGCCGATGGACGGGGTTTCAGTTGCCCGATGTCGGCTTCACGCTGTCGGCATCGATCAGCACGTCCTCGGCATGCCACATGGTGTGGGCGCCATAGAGGGTGCCCTCGACCGAAACGCGTGACCCGACTGGCAAATCACCGTTGGCTGCCTCGCCTGCGATCTGGATGCGGCGGACCGTGCTCTCCTCGCTCTGCGGCTGCTCTTCGGCCTCGTCGACGGGGATCTCCACGCAAAGCGGGGCATCGAGCTCGAGATAGACGTAGCGGAACGGGCCTTGGGCCTCGTGCTCGCCTTTGCCTTCCTTGAGGATGCCGCTCAGCTTTGCCGGCGCATCGAGCCGTACCCGTTCTCCGCTTTCGCAGGCGAGGGCCGACTGCGGGGCGATGGCCATAAAGATAAGGAGGGCGACGCCATAGGCCGTGCGCCTGACTTTCGGCATGGTCTGTGCTCCGACGTTCCCGCCATCCATATCACGGCAAAACGGGCATCGTCCCCGTTTCGCTGAGCTGGCCACTGCCGACACCGGCGCGCCATTGGCTCGCTTGACAGCGGCGCTCGGGCCGTGCTCTTGCCACCCGAAATTCCGCCGCCGCTAGAGCAGACGAAATCTCCAGATGACGATCGCATTCGTATTTCCCGGGCAGGGCAGCCAGGAAGTCGGCATGGGCCGCGAGCTGGCCCAGACCTATGCCAGCGCCCGCGAAGTCTTCGAGGAGGTCGATTCGGCCCTCGGGCAGAACCTCTCGCAGATCATGTGGGAGGGCCCCAAGGAAACCCTGACGCTCACCGAGAACGCGCAGCCGGCGCTGATGGCGGTTTCGATGGCGGTGATGCGGGTTCTGGAGCGGGAGCATGGTCTCAAGCTGGCCGACCGCGTGCGCTTCGTGGCCGGTCATTCGCTGGGCGAATATTCCGCCCTTGCTGCCGCGGGTGCGTTCTCGCTCGCTGATACGGCGAAGCTGTTGAAATTGCGCGGTCAGGCGATGCAGGCCGCCGTGCCGGTCGGGCAGGGTGCCATGAGCGCGCTGCTGGGCGTCGGTATCGACGTTGCGCGCAAAGTCGCCGAGGAAGCCGCCCAGGGCGAGGTTTGCCAGGTCGCCAACGACAACGAGCCGACGCAGGTGGTGCTATCGGGCGCGAAGACCGCCCTCGACCGCGTGCCGGAAATCGGCAAGGCGCACGGCGTTCGCCGCGCGGTGCCGCTGCCGGTGTCCGCGCCTTTCCATTGCGCGCTGATGCAGCCGGCGGCCGAAGCGATGGCGGAAGCGCTCGCAAAGGTTCAGGTGAATGCGCCGGCCGTGCCCGTCGTCGCCAACGTGCTCGCTGCTGCGATCTCCGATCCGGAAGAAATCAAGAAGCGCCTCGTCGAGCAGGTGACGGGAACCGTGCGCTGGCGCGAATGCGTCGGCTACATGACCGCCAACGGCGTCACCGACATCTATGAAATCGGCACCGGCAAAGTGCTTGCGGGGCTTGCAAAGCGCATCGAAAACTCGCTCAACGCCATCAGCGTCGGCACGCCCGCCGACATCGATGCAGCGCTTGCGCGTCTCAACCCCTAGGGGATCCACTATGTTCGATCTTACCGGCAAAACCGCTCTCGTCACCGGCGCCACCGGGGGCATCGGCGGAGCCACCGCCCGCGCGCTCCATGGGCAGGGTGCCACCGTCGCCGTATCGGGACGGCAGGTTGAAAAGCTCGAAGAGCTTGCTGCCTCGCTCGGCGATCGCGTTCACGTGCTGCCGTGCGATCTCGGCAACCGCGAGCAGGTCGGCAAGCTGATCGAGCAGGCCGTCGGGGCGCTGGGCCGTCTCGATATCCTCGTGAACAACGCGGGTCTCACGCGCGACAACCTCTTCATGGTGATGAAGGACGAGCAGTGGGACGAGGTGATCGCCGTCAACCTCACTTCCACGTTCATGCTTTGCCGCGCCGCAGCGCGGGCCATGCTCCGCGCCAAGCCGAACTTCGGGCGGATCATCAACATCGCCTCGGTGTCAGGCGTGTTTGGCAATCCCGGCCAGGGCAATTACGCAGCATCCAAGGCCGGCATGATCGGCATGACCAAGTCGCTCGCCCGCGAGGTCGCCCCGCGCGGTATCACCGCCAACTGCATCGCCCCGGGCTTCATCAGCACCCCGATGACGGCGGCACTGAACGAGAAACAGACTGATGAGATCGCCAAGATGATCCCTCAGCAGCGCTTCGGCGCCCCCGAAGAGGTGGCCGCCGGCGTCGTTTACCTCGCCAGCAACGAGGCCGGCTACATCACGGGCCAGACCTTGCACATCAACGGTGGAATGGCGATGGTCTAGGGCCATGGCCGATTTCTATCGAAGGGCGCTAACGGGCCGTGTATCCGGGGGAATTTGGTCGCAACCGACAGGACCGTTAGCACCTGCGGGCCGCTGGCCAAGCTCAGGGAAGTGTGTTAACGAGCCGAACGGTTTTTCGACCCTCGGCGCGTCCGCGCGAGTAAACGAAGGGCCGAAGTCCGACCGGCGCACGGAGTGCGAACAAGTGGGAAAGCCGCGTCGTTTCGATACCCATCGGCGGCGGGCGCCTCTATAGAGATATGGGGCCCGCAGCCGGTTACGGGTAAGTCCAACAAGCCAAATTTACGAACTGCTAAAAGCAAACCGACGCGAGGGAAGACGATGAGCGATGTCGCTGAGCGCGTGAAGAAGATTGTCGTGGAGCATCTTGGCGTGGAGGCCGAAAAGGTCACCGAGAATGCCAGCTTCATCGACGACCTGGGCGCTGACAGTCTGGACACTGTAGAGCTCGTGATGGCATTCGAAGAGGAGTTCGGCTGCGAAATCCCGGACGATGCAGCCGAGCACATTCTGACCGTTGGCGATGCGGTCAAGTTCCTCGAGAAGAACGCCTCCGCCGCCTAAACTTTTTGTCGGCTCCCGTTTCGCTCCGGCGATACGGGAGCGGCAACACCGCGGTGCTTGCGCGAGGCTGTCCAAGCACCTCGAGGCTTGACTTCGAGGCTTGACCGGACCGCAAGCTTTCGCGCCGGCCATTAATTCCCGCTTCGAAGGATCAGGATGCGTCGCGTCGTCATTACAGGACTTGGCATCGTCTCCCCCGTCGGCTGCGGGGTCGAGGCGTCGTGGAAGGCACTGCTGGCTGGCGCCAATGGCGCCCGACGCATCGAGGAATTTCAAGTCGATGATCTGACCTGTCAGATCGCCTGCTTCATTCCCCGCGGCGCCAAGGAAGACGGCAAGTTCAATCCCGACGATTGGATGGAGCCCAAGGAGCAGCGCAAGGTCGACGACTTCATCGTCTACGCGATGGCGGCGGCCGAGCAGGCTCTGGCGGATTCCGGCTTCGTTGCCGATACGGAAGACAAGCAGGAGCGGGCCGGCGTTCTGATCGGTTCCGGCATCGGCGGCCTTTCGGGCATTGCGGACACCTCGATTCTCCTGAAGGAGAAGGGCCCGCGCCGGGTGTCGCCGTTCTTCATCCCGGGCCGCCTTATCAATCTCGCCTCCGGCTACGTGTCCATCCGGCACAAGCTGAAGGGTCCCAACCACGCCGTCGTCACCGCGTGCTCGACGGGCGCGCACGCCATCGGCGATGCGAGCCGCATCGTCGCCTTGGGCGATGCCGACATCATGGTGGCCGGCGGAAGCGAATCTCCCATCTGCCGCATCGCGGTCGCGGGCTTTGCCGCCTGCCGCGCACTCTCAACCGGCTTCAATGACCGGCCGACGGCGGCCTCGCGGCCCTATGACAGGGATCGCGACGGCTTCGTCATGGGCGAGGGCGCGGGCATCGTCGTGCTCGAGGAGCTGGAGCACGCCAAGGCGCGCGGCGCCAAGATCTATGCCGAGGTCATCGGCTACGGCATGTCGGGCGATGCCTATCACATCACAGCCCCCGCCGAGAACGGCGATGGCGCCTACCGGTGCATGCGTGCCGCACTGAAGCGGGCCGACATCGAGGTCAGCGATATCGACTACGTCAACGCGCATGGCACCTCGACGCCCATGGGCGACGAGATCGAGCTCGGTGCGGTCGAGCGCCTGTTCGGAAATGCGGCGGGCAAGCTTGCGATGTCGTCGACCAAGTCGGCGACGGGCCACCTGCTCGGGGCGGCGGGCGCGATCGAGGCGATCTTCTCCACCCTCGCCATCCGGGACAACATCGCGCCGCCGACGCTCAATCTCGACAACCCGTCGGTCGAGACGGCGATCGACCTGGTGCCGCATACGGCGAAGAAGCGCGAAATCAACACCGTGCTGTCGAACTCGTTCGGGTTCGGGGGTACGAACGCTTCGCTCATTCTGCGCCGGCTGGACTAGGTTCGGCGTAGATTCGGCTCCGCTGAGGTAGTATCGCCACGGCGCCCGAACCGGGGACGGGTAACGTTTTCCTCTCGCGCTTTTGCCATAATTCGCTCTAGGTTCAGGGCGGTATTAACTGCGATGCCGTCATGGAATGGCGTAGCCGGAGCGCACCTTGAGCACCCTGCCTCCACCAAGGCACGAGCCGACTTTACGCCGTGGCGCTAATCGTCCGCGCTCGCCCGCCGAGATGCTGGAGCCGTCGCGGCCGCCCGGTCCGCCGCGCGGGGCCCTGCCCCCGCATGCCTCACGCCGCGGCTCTGTCGCCGTGCGCATCCTGAGCGGCGCCTTCACGCTGCTCCTCTTCATGATGCTCGCGGCCGGCGGAATGCTGGCGCTGCTCTATCATCAATTCGAAGCGCCGGGTCCGCTGGTCCAATCCCGCGTCGTTACCATTCCGCGTGGAGAAGGCCGCATCGAGATCGCAACGCGGCTCGAAAAGGAAGGGGCGATCTCCAACCGGTGGGCGTTCATCGCCAATTACCTGCTGCGCAATGCCATCGGTCCCAAGCAGACCGAGCTGAAGGCGGGCGACTACGAGATCAAGAAGCACGCGAGCATGGCCGAGATCATGGAGACGCTCGCGCTCGGCCGCGGCGTGCTCTCCAAGATCACCATTCCCGAGGGGTGGACGAGCCTGCAGATCGTGCAGCGGCTGCGCGAGGAGGAGGAGCTCGCCGGCGAGGTCACCGAGATACCGCCCGAAGGCTCGCTCCTGCCCGACACCTATCGCTATTCGAAGGGCATGGATCGCCGCGAGCTGCTGGAGCGCATGCAGAGCGAAATGCAGCGCTTCCTCGCCGCTGCGTGGGAGCGCCGTCAGCCGAGCCTGCCGATTGCGACGCCGGAGGAGGCGCTGGTATTCGCATCGATCGTCGAGAAGGAGACGGGGCGGGCCGACGAGCGCGGCCGCGTCGCCTCCGTCTTCATGAACCGGCTGCGCAAGGGAATGCGCCTGCAATCCGATCCGACGGTGATCTATGGGATCGTCGGCGGGCAAGGCAGCCTCGGACGCTCCATCACGCGGGCCGATCTCGACCAGAAGACCGCACACAACACTTATCAGATCGGCGGGCTGCCTCCGACGCCGATCTGCAACCCGGGCCGTTCGGCTATCGAAGCGAGCCTCGATCCGCCGAAAACGAACGACCTCTATTTCGTCGCCGATGGCACCGGAGGACATACGTTCTCCGACAGCCTCAAGAACCACAACGCCGCGGTGAGCGTCTGGCGCAAGGTGGAGCGTGAGCGCAAGAAGGATACGGCGGAGGCGTCGAATGCAGCGGCGGGCGGCGCCGCGGACGCGGGGGACGATGCCATCCCCACCACCGGCTCGGAAGGCAACGGGGAGATGCGCGTCATCAATTCCACGGCGCCGGCAAAGGCCGCGGGCGCTACGGCGGGCGCTTCGATTCCGCTGCCGGTGCGCAAGCCACGGCATTGATAGGTTGGGACCGCAGCGTGGCGCGGTCCGCAATTGCCGCGCGCAACGGGCCCGCCCGCCATTGCCGTGACGCGCCACTACAATCGCTGGGCTTTTGAATAAGCAATCGCAGCGGACGCCCGGCGTGTTTGTGCAGCCTGTTGCCTCGCCCGGCCCTCGCAAGCACGATCGCCTTTCGCTGCATCGCGACGCGGTGCTCGGCGTTTGCTTAGTCCGGAAGCACGCGCTACCCACCGTGCTTCTTATCGGAAAACCGGTTCCCACTTTTCCGGAAGCACTCTAGATTTTGACATGCGTTGGGCGCCCCGGCGCTCACCCAGCCCAACGGAGCGGCAATGACGATCAAGAGCATGACCGGCTTTGCGCGCGCGGAAGGCGCATTCGCGGGTACGAGCTGGCATTGGGAGATCCGCAGCGTCAACGGACGTGGCCTCGACGTGCGTCTGCGTCTGCCGTCAGGTTTCGAGCCGCTCGAGCCGAAGATACGCGAGGCGATTGCGCGGCATCTGACCCGCGGAAGCGTCAACGTCAGCCTTTCGTGCGAGAGCGCAACCGAAACCCACGAGCTGCGCCTCAACGAGCGCGCGCTGGCGCAGGTGCTGCTGGCCGCCGACCGTATCCGCGACCTGACGAATGCCGAGCCGGCGCGGGTCGATACACTCATCGCCATCAAGGGCGTACTCGACGTCGTCGAAGCACAGGAGGACCCCGAGCAGACGGCAGCACGCGCCGATGCGCTGCTCGCCTCTCTGGAGACCGCGCTGGCCGCACTCGTTGCTTCCCGCGCCGCGGAGGGCGCGCGCCTTTCCTCGACGCTCGCTGCGCAACTCGACGAGATTGAGCGCCTGGTCGAAACGGTGCGCGTAGCGCCGGGGAGGTCACCGGAAGCCATTGCCGCGCGCCTCAGGGAGCAGGTGGCGCGTCTCATGGAGACGGGCGCCAGCTTCGACCCGGCGCGGCTCCACCAGGAAGCGGTTCTGCTTGCAACGCGCGCCGATGTGGAAGAAGAGCTGCAGCGCCTAAATTCGCATATCGGTGCCGCGCGCGAGCTCCTTGCCGACAACGCCGCCGTGGGGCGTAAGCTCGATTTCCTCACGCAGGAATTCAACCGCGAGGCCAACACGCTGTGCTCGAAGGCGAACGACATCGAAATCTCCCGCGCCGGTCTCGCGCTGAAATCGATCATCGACCAGCTGCGCGAGCAGGTGCAGAACATCGAATAACGGGAAGCGAAAGGCGAGCGGCGCAACCGCCAGCGGATGGGATATGTCAGACAGCTCAACGATAGAGCGGCGCGGGCTGCTTCTTGTTCTTTCCTCCCCATCGGGCGCGGGCAAGACGACGCTCGCGCGGCACCTGATGGAGACCGATCCCGGCATCTCGATGTCGGTATCAGTGACGACGCGGCGTCCACGCCCCGGCGAGGTCGACGGTAAGGACTACACATTCGTTGACGAGCCGGCGTTCAAGCGCATGGCTGACGCGGGTGAGCTGCTGGAATGGGCCCGCGTGTTCGACAACTACTACGGCACGCCGCGTGCGCCCGTGGAGGCGGCCATTGCCCAAGGCCGTGACATCCTGTTCGACATCGACTGGCAGGGGGCACAGCAGCTCTCCGAGAAGATGAAGCACGACGTGGTGCGCGTGTTCATCCTGCCGCCGTCCGTCTCCTCGCTGGAGCAGCGGTTGCGCGCGCGGGCGCAGGACCCGGACGAAGTGGTGCGCCGGCGCATGGACGAAGCGGCGGCCGAGATCAGCCACTGGCCGGAATACGACTACGTCATCGTCAACACCGATCTCAAGAAATCGATGCACGGCCTTGGCGCCATTCTCGCCGCGGAGCGGCTGCGACGCGACCGCCTCAATGGGCTCACCGCGTTCGTGCGCGACATGCAAAGCCAGCTCTAAAGCGCCGGCGCAGGCGCTGCGTAAGTTCAGGGCGGCGCTTCCGGGGCCGATTGCCGCGCCGTGCAGGGCCGGCGGCGGCGCGCTCCGGACAACGTGCTCCATCGCCCCGGCCGCCTAAGATCGCCGTGTCTCGTGCTTTCGCGGGAGTTAGGAGGAGTTGCGTCATACGGGCGCCCACGGATGGGGCGTATACCCTGTTGCGGCTCGATAAAGACACAGGCGCGCCTACCCGCTAAGAAGCACGACCCGGAATATCAGCCCCCGGAATCCCCGTATGCGTGTTCGCCGTTTCTCCTGGTCTGCGGTTCGCCTGCTCGCGCTGGTGCTCAGCGCGATGGCGGCTGCTGTCGTCGCGGGCACGGGTGCGTCCGCTGCGCCCGCCGCGCCGTACCAAGTCCCGCCCGCAGAGCTGCGCAAAGCGCCGCCGGGGTATCTGTTCAACATCTACCCGCAGATCGGGGGCGCGCCCGCCAACGCGAAGGCCTTCCGCATCATCTACCGGTCGACGGGCGTCAACGGCGAGCCGATCGCCGTCTCGGGCACGGTCATTTACCCCGCCGGCCCCGCGCCCAAGGAAGGCCGCGACGTGATCGCGTGGGCCCACTACACAACGGGCGTTTCCGCACGCTGCGCGCCGACACTGCTGCCAAATCTTTCCGGCACCATTCCGGGTCTCGAAACGATGCTCTCGCGCGGCTATGTCGTCGTCGCCACCGACTACGAGGGCCTCGGGACAGCCGGCGTGCACGCTTATCTCGTCGGCGTCAGCGAAGCGCGCTCGGTGCTCGATTCGGTGCGCGCCGCGCGCAGGCTCTCCGGCGCGCATGCCACGAACCGCTTCGCCGTGTGGGGACATTCGCAGGGTGGCCATGCGGCGCTCTTTTCCGGCGAGCTTGCGCCGGAATATGCACCGGAACTGAAGCTCGTCGGCATCGCGGCGGCCGCGCCCGCGACCAATCTCGTCGAACTTTTCAAGTCGCAGAAAAACTCGATCGCGGGCGACAGCCTCACCGCCATGGCGCTGCTGTCATGGGCACGAACCTACAATCTGCCGCTGCGCGATCTGCTGGAAGACGGTGTCGAGGCGCGTTTCGAGAAGGTTGCGGAAAGCTGTCTGCAGTCCATCTCGCAGATGCTGAAGACGCTCTCGCTCGCCCGGCCCCTGAAGGAGAACTTTCTCAGGGCGGACCCCACATCGCTCCCCGCATGGCGCTCGCTCATGGAGCGCAACTCGCCGGGGCACCGGCCGATCAAGGTGCCGGTATTCATCGCGCAGGGAACGGCGGACAAAACCGTAAACCCGAGCCTGACAGTGCGCTACGCCAAGGCGCTCTGCGCCAAGGGGACGCCGGTCACGCTCAAGATGCTGAAGGGTACCTCTCACAGCTTCGTTGCCGAGCAGAGCGCCTATGCGGCCGTCACGTGGATCGGCAAGCGCTTCGCGGGCGCCAAGCCGCCGAACGATTGCCCGCGCTGAACGTGCGCGCCATCTGCAACTCGGGACCGGTGCGCTCTTCCCATGGTGAGGGCTTCGTAACGGGTCGATGCTAGGGAGCTTGGGCGTGCCCCATGCGATCGCTTGCACGGTCGAAGGGGCCGCAGCGTTCACCCAGGTCCAGCCATCCGGTCCGATTTCCGCCCATGCTGCGCTACGTCATCTCGCTCCGCCTGATCATGCTCGTTGCCGCCGCCGGCACGGCGATGGGCGCCGCCATCATGTTCTGGCAGGGGAGCGCGCTGATCTTGCGGGCCGCGCTCGATCTCTACGCGGGCGAAGAGCCGAAGCTCGTCACCGCGACGGTGATGGGCGCGACCGACGTTTTCCTGTTCGGGGTCGTGCTCGTGATTTTCGCGTACGCGATCACGTTCGGCTTCGTGTTCGAGCTGGCGCCTAAAGAGCGGCGCTCGCTGCCCAACTGGATGCGGCCCACGGGGATGCACGAGCTCAAGATGACGCTGGTGAGCGTCATTCTCGTCTATCTCGTCGTCGATTTCGCCACCGACTGGGCGGAGACCGGCCAAACCGTGACCTGGGAGATGCTGGTGAAGCCCATCTCGATCCTGCTGCTCGCGGCCACGTTGCGGCTCTTCATGTTCGAAGCGGAGCATCGGCCGCCGGAGAAGAACGAAACGACGGCTGCCGGGTCCGAGAAGACCTGAAGGAGATAGGCGCCGAACGCGCTCAGGGCGCGCCGCCGCCCCGCAGAAAAGCGCGCTCGTAAACGAGGGCAAGGCGCGCGAAGTCCTTCACCGGGATGTCCTCAGCGCGCAGGTTGCCCGCGATGCCCGCCGCTTCGAGCAGAGCTTCCGGCTCGGCCTTCAGCTGCTTGAGGCTGGCCCGCAGCATCTTTCGCCGCTGACCGAACGCCGCGGCTGTGACCTGCGCGAGCACGGCCGGCTTACAAGGCGGCGAGGGATCGGGATGGGGGACGAGATCCACCACAGCGGAAGCAACCTTCGGCGGCGGTGTGAAAGCTTCGCGCGGGAGATTGAGCACGATGCGCGCCGAAGCCCGCCACTGCGCCAGCACGGAAAGGCGCCCGTAGGCTTTCGTTCCCGGCTGCGCAACGATACGCTCGGCGACCTCCTTCTGGAACATGAGCACCATGCGCGCATACCAGGGCGGCCATGGCTCGGCGTCGAGCCAGCCGGTGAGCAGGAGCGTTGCAACGCCGTAGGGCAGATTGGCGATGATGATCGCCTTTCCCGCCGATGGCCCGAGCAGCTTGCACCAGTCGACGCCGAGCGCGTCGGCGAAATGCACTTCGAGCCGGCCATCGTAACGGGCCGCGATCATATCGAGGGCGCCGCGGGTGCGCTCATCCCGCTCCACGGCAACGACGCGCTGTGCGCCTTCGAGGAAAAGCGCGCGCGTGAGGCCGCCGGGACCGGGGCCGACCTCGACCACCGTACGTCCTTCGAGGGAGCCTGCCGTCCGCGCGATGCGCCGCGTGAGGTTGAGATCGAGAATGAAGTTCTGCCCGAGGCTCTTTTTGGCGGCGAGGTCGAATGCCTTGATCACCTCGCGCAGCGGCGGCAAGCCGTCCGGCGTGGGGCCCGCTCCGTCACCCATCGGCATGCCGGGGTTGCGGCTCATGGAGAGGTTGCAGCGCGCGATGCGGCGATGGACGAGGCCAGGCGCAGCGCCTCGATGAGGCTCGTTGCGGAGGCCCGTCCCTCGGCGGCAATGTCGAACGCCGTGCCATGGTCGGGCGAGGTCCGTATGAACGGCAGCCCGAGGGTGACGTTGACGCCCTCATCGAACCCGATCGTCTTCAGCGGGATCAGCGCCTGGTCGTGATACATGGCGATCACCGCGTCGTAGCCGCGGCGCGCAGCGGCATGGAACAGCGTATCGGCCGAGTGAGGGCCCGTGACCGAAAGTCCCTCCGCGCGCAGATCGGCGATGGCGGGGCCGATCGTGACGATCTCCTCGCGGCCCATGGTGCCTTCCTCGCCCGCGTGCGGGTTGAGGCCGGCGATGGCGATGCGCGGCGCGCCAATTCCGAAATCACGTTTGAGGGCGGCATAGGTGATGCGCACGGTCTCGTAGATCAGCGGGCGCGTGATGGCGTCCGGCACCTCGCGCAGCGCGCAGTGGACGGTGAGCGGTACGACGCGCAACTCGCGCGAGGCCAGCATCATAACCGGGCGCTGGGACTTGCCCGTGCGGCGCTCGCAGAGGGCTGCGAGAAACTCCGTGTGGCCGGGGAACGGGAAGTCGGCGCTCCGCACCACGTGCTTTGCGATGGGGTTCGTGACGACAGCCGCCGCGTCGCCGCGCATCACCGCCTCGGTGGCCGCCGCAATCGCGCCGACGATGCCGGCGGCGTTGGCCGCATCGGGGGCGCCGGGCCGTGCACGCGCGGCGAGCGGCTGATCGATCACCGGAAGCGCCTTGCCGAAGGCGTCCGCGGCTTCACGCAGGCCGGTAAAGCGCGCGATCGGAACCGTCAGGCCAATATGCCGGGCGCGGTCGGTGAACGTGTCGGCATCGCCGAAGACGACGAAGGGCTCCAGGCCCCGATCGGAGCGCTCCAGCCAGGCGCGCAGCGTGATCTCCGGCCCGATGCCCGCCGGATCGCCCATCGATACTGCAAGCGGGCGCCGCCGGCGCGGCTCGGCTCCAATCCCCATCAGCGGTACTCGATGTGGGCGTCCGTGCGCAGGTCCTTGAGGTGCTTGCGGGAGATGATCTCGAACTCCTTCTGCCGCAGCTCGTTCTGCGCCGTCTCGCGCTTCGTCTCCGCGGCCTTGATGACCTTGCGCCCGCATACGGCCCAGAGCTCCACCCCGTTTTCGCCGATGGTCGCGGGAAGCAGCTCATCATCGTGCGCGTTGAGCAGGAGACTGCGGGTCGGCTCGGGCAGACTGCTCGGGCGGCGGTCGCCGAGGTTGTCGAAGCGGACGCCCGGCACGCCGCGCGCCATGGCCTCCATGCTCTTGCAGCCGTTGAAGCGCGTGCGGAGCTGCTCGGCGTCGCTCATGCGCTGGGCGAGGCGCTTCTGGTCCTGGTTCGTCGGCACGGTGAGCAGGATGCGATGGATGCGCAACTCCACGTCGTCCTGGCCCTCGGTGGTGGCGACGATGCGGTCGACGTCGCGGTTCGTGACGGTGATCTGGTGGCCGAACTTGCGGCGGATGACATCCTGCCAGGAAAGCGTTGCGCGGATGCGCTCGCGCATGACCGAGATGTTGGCGCCCATCTTCGCGAGATGCTCGCCGAACTGGGCGAGGTTCATCTTGTTGCGCTCGGCCATGCCGGCGATGATCCGGTCGACTTCCTCGTCGGGGGTGACGATGGAGAGACGCTTGGCTTCCTGCAGCTTCAGGCGCTCGTCGATGAGCTCGTCGAGGGCGGCCTTGCGCGCCTCGGGCACATATTCGCGCTCGACCTGCTTCTTGAGGCTGGCGACGAACTCACCCTGGAGCTGGCGCACGCGGGACTGCTGCTCGGCCTCGCTCTTGGGCGGATTGGCCTGGAGGCGCTTCATGGCGAAGGCCTTGAACTGGTCGTTCATCGCGGGCGACTTGAGCCGCGCCTGCAGCTTGCGCTGAATTTCGGGGGCGCCGAGCATGGCCAGCGCGACGCGCTGCTCGATCTCATAGCCGGTGATCGGCTCGTCGTTGACGAGCGCGACGATGGATTGGATGGGCCGGTCGGCGTTGGCATCGGCCTGGGTGACGCGCGCAACCACCGTCGGCTTGGCGCGGGCGCCCTCGGCGCGGACGGTTGAGGAGACGCAGGCGAAAGCCGCGGCTGCAACGACGGGCAATGCGAGCACGCAGAGGCCGGCGACCTGCCGCTGTGATTTCTCGACGCGATATCCGGCGAGGGACCGGACACTGCGCAGCGATCGGGCGCGGTGCGGTGCCTCGGCCGATGAGCGCGCAGGCCGCGTGTCGATCACCGCCGTGTCGGCTTCGGCTCCGCGCCACGGGGGAGGCTGTGGCCGGTAGGTACGGAGATTGACCATGTGCTCAAGTCTTCCAGTCATGCGATCGGCTTGGGCGTCGGCGCTCCGGTCCGCCACGAGCGCCTCCGCTGCCTGTTTTCTTAAGCGGACTTCGCCGTCCCGGCCAGCCCGACGGGTGCATCTTCATGCGTCCGCGGGTGGCCGCAGCGCGTCCCTACGCGGCAATCTATCGACGCAAACATTGGCCGTCCCGTGGCGGGTGCCAGAGCGGTGAACGGGTCGCTGACCCAGCTCAACCAAGTGCGTCCGATCCCGGGCGCAGCGGTTAACGGGCGGCCGACTGCTGCTCGCTGAAGCGCGAGCTCAGCGCATCGGTCGAATAGCCGAACTCGCCGAGGTGCTTCAGCTCGAAGCGCAGCATGAGGGTCTGGCCGTCGACGAGATTGGGGTTGTGGTAGTAGTTGTCAGTGTACGTCGCGGTCAGCACGAAGCACTCGTCGGCGTAGCGCACCTGGAACATGTCGGACGCGAGCTGGTCGTCGTCGATGTCGTAGCGCATGGCGGCGGCGACGGTCCAACGGTCGGTCAGGCGCAGGCTGAGGCTCGCGTAGAGATCCTCCTGGGCCGAGTTGATGGAGTTCGTCGGATCGGTGTTGAGGTAGGCGTAGACCGCGTTCGCGGCCACGGGCCCGAACACCACCTGTGCGCCAGCGTCCTGGCGCGCGAGGGAGAAGTCCGACTGGTCGAAGCGCGACTGCGAGATGAACTGCAGGAAGCTCCAGGGCGCGATGTAGGCGCCGAGCACGTAGTCGGACCGGTCCGTCTGCAGGCCGCTATAGGGCGTGAAGGTCGGATTGCCGCTCGGATCGAGGCCCGGGTCGGCATAGGGGTTGAAGCCGGCGATGTGATAGCTTTCGCCCGCGAGGATGCGCGCATAGCCGCCGTTGTTGCCCTGGAACGTATACTGCAGGCCGACGTTGGCGCGCGTTCCGGTCTCGATGCGGTCGTAGCCCGAGAACTTGGTGATCTCGAACAGGTTCGTATCGTCGAACACGAGGCTCTGGGCGTCCTCGTTCGGCAGATTGTCCTGCTCGATGTAGGCCTGACGGGCGATGATCTGGCCGATCGGCTCGATCACGTGCGAACCGCGCTGCGTGTTGGCCACCCACGGGTAGGCGACGGTCACGCCGGCAGCGGCGAGGCCGCGCGCGACGGAGGTGTCGTGCACGCCGTTGGGGTTCTGCGGATCGACGTAATTGTTGAGCTGGTAAAGGTCGCCGCGGAGCTGCGCGAAGGGCGTGTAGGTGATGCCGATCGGGTCGGTCAGGCGGCGGCGCCAGTTCACCTCGGTCACGACGCGGTTCATCTGCTCGTTCCCCGTGATGTTGGGGAACACGAGATTGTTCTGGTCGCTGGAGAAGGCGAGCGCGTTCGTGTTCCACGTCAGCTCGCCGCCGAGCACCGGATCGGCGAAGACGTAGTTGTAGTCCATGATCGGATAGGCCCACGACTGCGCGCCCGACTGGGGCGTCGTGGAGTACTGCAGGCTGGTGAACTGATAGGCGGAGAGGCCGAAGTAGTTCCGGTCGCCAATGCCTTCTAGGAAGATCTTGTTCACCCGGTCCGTGAGCAGGATGTTGTCCAGCTTGTAGAAGCGGCGGAACTCGTCGTCGCTTTCGACGGTGACGTCCCAGCCGAACTTCCACCAGCTCGATAGCGAGAAGAGGCCCTTGGTGTCGAGGCTGCCGCGCCAGCCGTCGTACTGATCGCGATTTGCGATCGAGGACGGGAGGGTCGAAGCGTCCTGGTCGATACCCGTGCCGCGGATGAAATACTGGCCGTTCTCGGTGCGATGGCGCCACTCGCCCTGCCAGAGGACGCCCTGCCGGGATGAGACCATCGGATAGAAGGTGAAGTCGTAGTTCGGCGCGAGCGCGAAGTAGTAGGGGATCGTGGTGCTGTAGCCGAGGGTCTCGGAGATCGACGGCTGCGGCATCAGGAAGCCGGACTTGCGCTTCACCGACGGGTCGGCGTGCTCGAAGTAGGGCGTGTAGAGGATCGGCACGCCGAACAGCTCGAACTGGGCGTCCTGGTAGGTAATCGTCGCTGCGGCCTGATCGTGGACGACGGTTGCGGCGCTGAGACACCAGAGCGGCGGCATGCCACCGTCGGAGCGGCAGGGCGTGAAGCGGCCGTTCGTGAATACGGTCGTGTTGCCGCCGCGGCGCGTCGCCCGCTCGGCGGCGATGCGCGTGTCGTCGGCGGCGACGACAGAAAGCTGCGAGACGAAGCCGTCGCGGAAATCGTCGGTCAGCGTGTAGCGGTCGGCCCGCACCACGTTGCCGTTCGGCTCCTTCAGCATGACGTTGCCCACGGCCGTCAGCGTGTTCGCGGACTGGTCGTAAACGACTTGGTCAGCAGTGAGGATGTAGTTGTTGTAGTAGATTTCGACGTTGCCGCGCGCGATCACGCGGTTGCCGCCGGTGTCGTAGACCAGTTCGTCGCCCTGCAGATAGAGCGGCTGCGACTTGTCGATGTTGCGCGAAGGACCGACGAGGCTCTGTTTCGGGAACGAGCTCTTGGGCTGGACGTCGGGCGCCAGCGTCGAAGGATCCTGGGCGAGGGCTTGGGGTGTGGCGAAGAGCGGAGCAGCGAACAGCGCGAGCACAGCCAAACGCACCCAGCCAGCAGCCTTACGGTGCCGGCAGGTGACGCGTGACGATCCGCAACCCTCTTGCGGTGCCCGCGTTTCACGCATCACTCAGCCATCCTCCTGGTGCAACAGTACCGCAGCCGAGACAATCATCACGAGGACCACGGGCAACCAGATCGCCGCCCAAGGAGGCGTCAATCCAGCCACACCGACTTGTCGGGAGACCTCCGAAAGAAGAAAGAAGCCGAACCCCCCCACCAGTCCGGTGATGACCATAGTCTGGATGCCTCCGCCGCGGAATGACCGCAACGACACAGTGGCGGCCAAAAGGACCATTGCCGCGCACAACAATGGCCTTGACATCAGCGCCTCGTACTGCACCCGCAGACGGCTGGATGAAAGCTGAGCCTTTTCAGCGACTTCAATCAGGGCAGGCATCTCCCAGAACGACACGGAAAAGAGGGTGCCGAGGGCATCGCTGACGCGATCCGGTGTAAGGTATGTGGAGACGAGGTAGATATCGAATTTTTCCGGCTCCCGGCCGATGCGCACGACCCAGGCTTCTTTGATCTCCCAGTAGCCCTCATGCAGGTCCGCCCGCTTGCCGTCGACTCGCTCCACGAACCGGCCCTGGGTGTCGAAAATGAAGACCGAGACCCCATGGAGCGTGAGGCCGCGGTTCGTCGCCATGACGGCGCTCATCACCGATTGGCCGTCGGCGCCGTTCTGGCGCAGCCAGGACGTGCCTGAGCGCGATCGCAACAGATTCGTTTCCCGGCCGAAAGCCTCCGCGAACATATCTTCTGCCGCATCGCGGCTCGCCGCCGCCAGCGGGTTGAAGACGGTCACGGTGAGGACGCCGACCATGAAGGCGACGAAGATGCCCGGCCGCAGGAACTGCCAGACCGACATGCCGCCGGCGCGCATCACCGTGAGCTCGCTCTTGCGGCTCAGCTGGAGGAGGGCGGTGATCGATCCGACGAGCACCGCGAACGAGATGAGAAACTCGGAGTAGGCGGGCAGCCGCAGGAAAGCGATGGCGGCGAGCGTCGACAAAGCGACGTCGCCCTGCTTGCCCGACTGGCGCAGCAGCTCCACGAAATCAATGAGATAGATCAGGACCGAGCAGAGAAGGAAGGTCGCCAGGATCCCGGTGAGGAACTTGCCGGCGACGTAGCGGCCGAGGGTGCGGGTTCGGAACATGGCCGTCACCTGCGTCCAGGGGCGGCGAGGGCGCGCACGCCACCCCGCCAGCGGCCGACGAGACCGGCGAGGTGGGCGAACGCGTCGGCGACCGGATCGAGGACGATGCCGGGGAATCGTGATGTCGACAGGCGGCGCCGGGCCCGCTCCATCAGGAAGATCGATCCGAAGATGGCCGAGAGCGGCAGCGCGTAGAGGAAGGGCGTGGCGGCCGCATCCATCACGACGAAGTTGTTGAGCGCGAGCCCTCCGAGGCGCAGCGCGGCCGCGAGGACGAAGGCGATCGCCACCTGCTGCACGCGATTCTGCCGGGTCGAATGCGCCTGCCCCACCGCCGCGAGCGCAATGAAGGCAAAGGCCAGCGGATAAAGTGGGTTGGAGAAACGCTCATGCAACTCGGCACGGAACTTGCCGGGTCCGGCCCGGTAATTGCCGCTCGTCGGCTCGGGGTAGAGGAGCTCGCTGAGGTAGCGCTCGCGCGGTTTCAGATCGCTATCCTCGTTCAGCTCCTTCTCGAACTGATCGAGATCGACCGCATACTTCTCGAACACAATGATCTGCGCGGGCTCATCCTTGTCCGTGCGGCGGACGATGTGCCCGTTGCTCATGAAAAGATAGTTCGAGGGCTTCCGCTCCACGATGACGCCGCGCTCGGCGAGGTAGGACTGGTTGAGCGCCGGATTGCGGGTGTCGTGCACGATGAGGCCGAGGAGCTCGCCGTTGGGGGCGCGCTCGCGGATGTGGAAGGTGAGCCCTTGCTCTGGGCTCGAGAACGCGCCCGGCTGGATCACCTGCGTCAGGATATTGGCCCGCACCTCGACGATATACTGGCGCAGGAGCTTGAGACTCCAGGGCATGCCGATGTGATTGACGAAAGCGACGCCCACCGCGACCAGCAGACCGAGGAGCAGAAGAGGGCGCGCAGCGCGCCAGATGGTGGCGCCCGACGCCGTCAGCACGATGAGCTCGCTGTCGCCGTTCAGCCGGTTGAGCGTGTGAATCGATGCGATCAGAAGGGAGAAGGGCGCGATGATCGCCATGAGGTTGGGAAGCGCCAGCGTCGTCATCTTGATGAGCATCCAGACGTCCTGACCCTGGCTGGTCACGACGTTGAGCTGACGCAGGGCCAGCGCCACCCAGACGATGCTGGAGAGCGACAATAGAATGATGAGCAGAGCGGAACCGGCCTGCCGAAAGACATACCTTTCGAAAATCTTCATGCTGACCGAGTGCCATGCCTCCGGGGCCGGCGCTTAGCCGACACCCGGGCCCGTCCCATTCGAGCTTCGTTCCATCCCAGCGTGGCGGAAATTCGGCCCGTTCCCAACCGCCTGCGAGGCTAGGCCCGCCTTGGCCGCCGCGTCCTGCGGCCAGCCCCCGCGCTCGCGAACACAGCATGAACGGGCCATCGAACACAAGGGCTTGATCGATCTGGCGTTCCCATTTGCGCCCTGGCTCGCTTGCAAGCGCGGCGCTCGCGGGGTAGCTCGGATGGATCTTATGTTTCTGACTTCCTGCCTTCTATGCATGGCTTGGGTTGCTGCCGGTTGGCGGCGGCCCCGCGCGTTTCGCTGCGCATGACGGGCGGGAAACCCCACCTGCAACCATTCCTGGGAGCTCCGCCCCGATGACCACCCGCCCCGAAATCGATTTTCAATCGCTCTCCGCCGACCTCGAGCCGACGGTTCTTGTGCTGGCCGGCGACGGTGCGGCGCTGAGTGCCCGCGGGCGCGAGCTCGACCAGCGTGCTGGCGGCGCGCTGACAAAGGCTGCGGAAGCGGGCCAATACAAAGGCCGGCGAAAGGCGAGCCTCGAAGTGCTCGCCCCGCCGAAGCTCGGCGGCGTCAACCGCATCATCCTGCTCGGCACGGGCAAGGGCGGTGAGATGAACGAGAACGACTGGGTACTGCTGGGCGGCTCGGCTGCGGGTGCCATCGCAGGACGCAAGACGAAGTCCGCCAGCATCATCGCCGAAGCGCCTGACGGTGCCGGCATCAAGGCCGATACGCTCGCCGCGCTGCTCGCCTTCGGCGCCAGTCTGCGCAGCTACGAGTTCAGCAAATACCTGACGAAGAAGAATTCCGAGGAGGAGGGTAACGGTGAGCGCGACGGCTTGCAAAAGCTCGTCATCCATTGCGCGGACCCCGACAAGGCGCGCGCCTCCTACGCCCGTTACGCCGCGCTCGCCAATGGCATCGTCACCGCGCGCGACCTCGTCAACGAGCCTGCGAATGCGCTTGGCCCGGTGGAGTTCGCCGACCGCGTAAAGGAGCTGGAGGCCTCCGGCCTGGAGGTCGAGATCCTCGATGCCAACCAGCTGGCGGAGCTCAAAATGGGCGCGCTGCTTGCGGTCGCCCAGGGCAGCGTGCGGCCGGCGCGCGTCGCCATCATGCAGTGGCACGGCGCCAAGACGAAGCGCGCCAAGCCGGTCTGCTTCATTGGCAAGGGTGTCGTATTCGACACCGGCGGCATCTCCATCAAGCCGGCCGCCGGCATGGAGGACATGAAGGGCGACATGGGCGGCGCTGCAGCGGTCGTCGGCACCATGCAGGCGCTCGCCGAGCGTAAAGCCAATGTTAACGCCATCGGCATCATCGGCCTCGTCGAGAACATGCCGTCGGGCGCGGCGACGCGTCCGGGCGACATCGTGCGCGCGCACTCGGGCAACACCGTCGAGGTGCTCAACACCGACGCCGAAGGCCGCCTGGTGCTGGTGGACCTCATCTCCTACGTGCAGGAGCGCTTCAAGCCGCGCCTGATGATCGACCTCGCGACCCTCACGGGCGCCATCATGGTCGCCCTCGGCAAGGAGTACGCGGGTCTCTTCGCCAACGACGACAAGCTTGCCGCCGATCTGCTCGAAGCCTCCGCCGAGACGGGAGAGAAGCTGTGGCGGATGCCGCTCGACAAGGCCTACGACAAGATGCTCGAGTCCAAGAATTGCGACATCAAGAACATCGGCGGGCGCTGGGCGGGCTCCTGCACCGCGGCGGCGTTCATCAAGTATTTCGTCCACAAGGACATGCCCTGGGCGCACATCGACCTCGCCGGCACGGCCATGGATGCGCCTAAGTCCGAGATCAGCCCGAGCTGGGGCGCGGGCTGGGGCGTGCGACTGCTCGACCGCTTCGTCGCGGACAATTACGAGAAGACCGAGAAGTAAGTGGAAGGCGGCTTGGCGCCCCACCTGCCGAGCGACCCGATCATGCCCGGCGTCGATCAGTCGATGCCGGGTTACACCACCCATATTGATGCCGATAACACTCTGTTAGATACCAAGCTGATCGCAGCTATTTTCCATAATATATATTATGCGAATGATACTGGCAGCTTGGCACGGAGCCGCCGTACGCGCTGAAGCGGCCTCGCGAAGGGCTCAGCGGCCAGGTCAGCCACGCTCGTCACTTGGGACGGAGGCCCGCCACCCAGGAGACACCTCGGCGCCTCAGTCCTGCGGAAGCATCCGCTCCGCCCGGCGCACACCCGACGCGATCAGTGCTGCATAGACGGCGCTGACGAACCCCGACAGCACGTTGACGCTCACGACGATCGCCACGAGCCGCGCCCAGTCGGCCGACATCACCTGGCTCAGCACGCTCACGATGAATTGGTCGAACGCCTGCTTGAGCTGGAAGAGCAACTCGCTCACCTGTTCGACCGAAGGGTTCTGCGGCGTCTCGAAGATGATCTTCCAACCGAGGCCGGTGACGCTCTGCTGGGGCAGAACGTCGGCCGCGGCGAGCAGTGCCATCCCAGCCGAGAAAGCCAGGCCGAGCAGCGGGGCCAGCCGGAAGTAACCCCAGCGGATCGGCAGCGCCTCGGCCTTGATGGAGATATACCGCAGCAGGTTGGCGCCCGCGTAGACGCACACGCCGAAGAGCACGGCCACCCAGAACAGCCGGTCCGCGTTCGTGCCGGAGAACGTGAAGAGCGTCGCAACGCCGGCGACCAGCGCCTTGAAGGCCGCTTCGACGAAACCGACGCATCCAGTGAGGAACAGGCTTCGCGGCACGCCGGCGCCGAAATAGAACGGCAGCTCATAGCGCAGTCGTGCCACCTCGAGCTGCATGCCGAGGATGAAACTCAAGCCCATGGTCACGGCGGCGAAGATGAATGGATAATAAAAAGCGAATGCCGCGAGGCCCACCACGGCTGAAACTTCCGCCGCGATGATGGCGCCATTCCCCAGGATGCGCAGGATGATCATGCCGGTGCCGTCCGCCGGGCGGCCGCCCGCCGGCACGCCCCTCCCCGTTTCGATGCTAGAGCATTTCCCGGCGAAGGGGATGCCTGTTCGTCGCGAGAAATGCCACCGATCCCAAACCTAGCGTGCGATCCGGTTCAATCGGATCGCAAGACACTCTCGGCCTGAGCGGCACGGCGGAACGATCACCAATCGGTCCGCCGCCGGTCCTCTAGGAAACGGGGTGCGGCGCCTGGCAGACGGCATCCCCCACGCGGGCAAGCTGCGCCTCGAACGGGAAGGAGCGGCGGAAGACCCGGAACGAGCCGCCGGTGTCGCCGATGATATGCAGCCGTGCCGAGCCGGCGGCCCCGCCGTCCGCCACCTCGCGATAGAGGGATGTCTTGACCACGTAGGGCTCGGTACCCGCCGCAAGTTCGAGCGTTCCTTTGAATTGCACCGTATCGGCCTGCGGCTCGCCCGTGTCGATCTTCAACGCGGTCCCGGCGCACTTGTCGCTTGCGTCGACGCGTATTCCGCACCATCCGCGGCCGCAGGCGACGATGTCGAGCACCAGCGGCGCGTTCTTTTCGGGGGCCCAACTGTCACCCTGCCAACGCCCCGCGATGTCTGCCGCCGTCGGTGTTGCATTGAGCGACGCCGTCGCTGCCAGAACACAAAGGACACTCAATATCACTTTCAGCATGGCGTGCTTCGACCCTCGCGGACAATGATGCTCAACACAGCGACGACAGCTTCACCCGCCGGCGAATTTATGTCGGCCATGCGCGTTATTGCCGGACGCGCTCCACGCCTTGCCGTCATTTGCGCCGTCTTGCTGCTTGCGGTGCCCACCGGCATCGTCGCGATGGTGCAAGGCATGGGCGCGATTCAGCTTCCGCACAATCTCTTTCTCGTCGATCAGCGCCTGCCGGGGATTTTCAAGCTCCACATGCTGACATCGGGCGCGGCGCTCGTACTGATCCCTCTGGCGATCGCCGTACGCCGGGATCGCGCGTGGCATCGCCCCCTCGGATACGCGGCGGCGGCGTTCGTGCTCGCGGGCGCGCTGACTTCGCTGCCGGTGGCGGCCTACAGTCATTCCGCCGACGCCACCCGGGCCGGTTTCCTCGCGCAGGGCATCGTGTGGGTGGCGCTGATCGTGCTCGGCGTCATTGCAGCGCGCCGGCGCCGCTTTGCGGCCCATGCGCGGCTCATGCTGGCCATGGCCGCGGTTTCCTCTGGGGCGCTCTGGGTGCGGCTCACCACAACCGTGGCCACTGCCTACGATCTGCCGTTCGATACGGTTTACAGCTGTGCGGCCTGGCTGGGTTGGATGGTGCCGCTGGCGGCGGTGGTGCTGCTGCCCACTCCCTGGGCGCCGCGACCGCGCTGACGCTCGCGGCCGCGCGCGCCATCGACTAGGGTGCGCGCCATGAAGCCATCCAAAGACATCTCCCGCCTCATCGAGATCATGGAAGCGCTGCGCGATCCCGCGACCGGCTGCCCGTGGGACAAGGAGCAGACCTTCGCCTCCATCGCCCCCTACACGATCGAGGAAGCTTACGAGGTCGCCGACGCGATCGGCCGCGGCGATCTCGACGAGCTCAGGAGCGAATTGGGCGATCTGTTGCTCCAGGTCGTCTACCATGCGCGCATCGCCGAGGAGCAGGACGCGTTCGCCTTCGGCGACGTCGTCGAGGCGATCACCGCGAAGATGATCCGGCGCCATCCGCACGTGTTCGGCACCGAAGAGGAGCGCGCGGCCGGCGCCGAGCCGGGGTTCTGGGATCGCGTCAAGGCGCAGGAGAAAAGCGCGGGGCAGCGCGAGGCGCCGGCCGGTGTGCTGGACGACGTGCCCGTGACGCTGCCCGCGCTCACCCGTGCCATCAAGTTGCAGAACAAAGCCGCGAAGGTGGGCTTCGACTGGCCTTCGCTCGCGCCCGTGTTCGCCAAGCTGCACGAGGAAGTTGGCGAACTGGAAGCGGCGATCTCCGACAGGGCACAGGAGCCCGGCAGCGGCGGGCGCGCGCAGATCGAGGAGGAGTTCGGCGATCTCCTCTTCGTGATGGCCAATGTCGCGCGGCACCTCGAGATCGATCCCGAAACGGCGTTGCGGGCGGCCAACGGCAAGTTCGTACGCCGCTTCCGCCATATCGAGGCCCGGCTCGCCGAAGAGGGCCGCTCTCCCGACCGCTCGACGCTCAGCGAGATGGACGAGCTGTGGAACGAAGCCAAGGCCGCCGAGAAAAAATAGACGCACCCTACTGCGCCGGCCCGGTGCGCGGCTCAGCTCTGCAATCCATCGTCGGTAAGATCCGATCCCATAGGCGCGCCGACATGCTCGCCCGTGGCGCGGTTGATGAGCATCGTCACGCCCCACAGCGCGATGCCGATCCCGAGCAGGACGGCGGCGATGACGTATTGCTGCGGATCGCGCCCTGTCCAGGGCCCGACGAGGAAAGCGCAGGTGAGCGCGCCGAGCACCGCCACGGCGGTGGGCGTGCGGAAATGCGGGTGCGCGACCTTGTCCTTGCGCAGCACCAGCACCGCGACATTCACCACCGCGAAGACGCCGAGCAGCAGCAGCGCCGTCGTGCCGCCGAGCGCGGGCACCTCGCCCACGAACGTGATGAGCGCGAAGGCCAGGAGCGTCGTGAACGCGATAGCGACATAAGGCGTGCGCCGGCGGTGGTGGACCCGGCCCAATACGGGCGGCAGCACATGCTCGCGGCTCATGCCGTAGATGAGACGGCTCGCCATCAGCATGTTGATGAGCGCGCTGTTCGCCACCGCGAACATGGTGATGAAGCCGAACACGCCGATCGGGAACGAGGGCGCGCCCGCCTCGACGACCTTCAGAAGCGGCGTCTCGCCCTGCCCCAATTCGTCGGGCGGGACCAGCGCGATGGCGGAGATGGAGACCAGTACATAGATGAGGCCCGTGACGACGAGCCCCGCGAGCAGCACCTTGGGAAAGATGCGGCTGGGGTCTTTCGTTTCCTCGGCCATGTTCACCGAATCTTCGAAGCCGACCATGGCGAAGAAGGCGAGCGTCGTGCCTCCGATCACGCCCCAGATGATGCTGCCGTCCGCGCTGGTGTTGAACTCGAACGCCCGTGCGAGGTCGCCCGTGCCGCCGGCAATGGCCCATATGCCGATGGCGATGATGATCAGCAGGCCTGTCAGCTCCACGCACGTCAGAAGCACGTTGAGCTTCACGCTCTCGCCGACGCCGCGCAGATTAATCACCGCAACCGTGGCCATGAAGAGAAGCCCGATGACGGTGATGCCGATAGTGCCGGACAAGCCGAGTCCCAAAGCGTCGGAGAAATTCGCGGCGAAGGCGCGCGAGGCGGTCGATGCCGAGGTAATCCCCGAGCACATGACGGCGAAGGCGATGAGAAAGGTGAAGAAGTGCATGCGGAATGCGCGGTGCACATAGAGCGCGGCGCCCGCGGCGCGCGGATACTTGGTGACGAGCTCGAGGTAGCTGAAGGCCGTCAGCAGTGCGACGACGAAGGCGGTCAGGAACGGTAGCCACACCGCGCCGCCGACGTGCTTGGCGACCTGGCCGGTCAACGCGTAGATGCCTGTGCCGAGGATGTCCCCGACGATGAAGAGGAGGAGCAGCCACGGCCCCATCACGCGCACGAGCGAAGGCTCGTCCCTGCCCTGCGGCTGATCCGGCTGTCTGATCTCGACCATCATGCTCCCTTTGCCAGGGAGCGAGTGTGGCCGCCCGGGCGTGCCGCGGTCAACCGCGGTCGAGGGAGTATGGACGGTTCTCGGGGAGCGCGCCCTCAATGCAAACGCAGCGCTGCCTAGAAAAGCAGCGCTGCGCCGATGCGTTTCTCAGGTGAAGGCGATATCAGTGACTTGCGGCCGTATTGCGTGGCTGGCCGGAGAACCCGCCGCCATCGCGCCGCTTGGAGCGCTGGCGGGGCTGCATGCCATGCTTCTGGCCGCCGCCCGCATCCTTGCGGCGTCCTTCGTGATGGCGTGCGCCTGCGCTTCGCGTCTCGTTACGCGGACCATCGGCGCGTTGGCCGTCGGCCTGACGCTGTTCGGTACGGCGGCCATCGCCACGGCGCTGTTCGCCATTGCGACCCTCGCTGCGCCGATCATCCCGATGACGCGGCTCACTGGATCGTGCTTCGTTGCGGCGATCGTCCTGACGGGGACCGCCGCGACGGCCTTCGACGTTACGATTGTCGCTGCGGCGGGCTTCGTTGCGCTCGCCGTCGCGGTTACGAGATTCCGGCCGGCGCCCTTCGGAGCGCCGTGCATCGCGCGGTGCGCCCTCTGCCGTCCGGCGCTCGCCAGCACCTTGCCCGTCGCGGCGGAACTCCCCGCGCGCTTCGGGGCTGCGATCCTGACGCTCAGGCCTGTGCCGCTGATGTGCTTCACCCGACGACACGTCACCATCGGCGCTGTGCTCGCCGTGGCGGCGCGGTCCGCGGGCTGCAAAGCCCTCGCCTTGACGGTCGGGCCGGCGCCGGACACGTCCGCGTCCTTTGCCGTCGGCGTCACGGCCTCCGGCGAACGGACGCTCGCCAACCGAGGCACCCATGCGGCCGCGGCCAGCACCCCGCTCGCGCTCCGGCTTCTCTCCGGCCGGAACGTGCGTCACGATCAGAGTTGCATCACCCCGGCGGTCGGAGGCCGGGATCTGCTGACGCGTCACGCGCTCGATGTCCCGCAGAAAGGCATTCTCTTCACCCGCACACAGCGAGATGGCGATACCTTCTGCGCCGGCGCGCGCCGTGCGGCCGATCCGATGCACGTAGCTCTCCGGAATGTTCGGCAGCTCGTAGTTGACGACGTGGCTCACCTCGTCGATGTCGATGCCGCGGGCCGCGATGTCGGTCGCGATAAGACCGCGAATGCGCCCGTTGCGGAAATCGGCGAGCGCGCTCTCGCGCTGACGCTGGCTCTTGTTACCGTGGATGGCGGCGACGGGAATGCCCGCCGCACCGAGGTGGCGGGCGACCTTGTCGGCGCCGCGCTTGGTGCGCGTGAAGACGAGCGTGCGCTTCAGGGCCGGATTGCCGAACAGCTCGACGAGTAGCGCCTGCTTCTTCTGCGGCTCGATGTGGATGACGCTCTGCGCGACGCGATCGGCGGTTTTGGATACCGGCGTCACGGCAACGCGCAGCGGATCACGCAGCATCTCATTTGCGAGCGCATTGATCTCGCGCGGCATGGTCGCGGAGAAGAACAGGCTCTGGCGGCGCTGGGAAAGCCTCGAGAGGATCTGCCGGATGGGCGCGATGAAGCCCATGTCGAGCATCTGGTCGGCTTCGTCCAGCACGAGGATCTCGGTGCCCGAGAGGTTCACGCTGCGCTGATCGAGGTGATCGATGAGGCGGCCGGGCGTTGCGACGAGGATGTCGACACCACGCGCCATCGCATTCACCTGCGGGCGGAATGGCATGCCGCCGAACATCACGGCGACGCTGAGGCCCGTGTGGCGGCCATAGGTGCGGAAGCTTTCGGCGATCTGCGTCGCAAGCTCGCGCGTCGGCGAAAGAATGAGCGCGCGCGCACCGCACCGCAGTGGCGGGCGGCGGTCGGCCGCGAGCCGGTGAAGGATCGGCAGCGCGAAGGCGGCCGTCTTGCCGGTGCCGGTCTGGGCGATGCCCATGAGGTCACGCCCCGCCATCACGCCGGGAATGGCCTGCGCCTGGATCGGCGTCGGGTTCGTATAGCCTTCAGCCTCCAGCGCCTTCAGCAGGGCCGGATCGAGAGCGAGCTCGGTGAAGGAAGGGGTCGTCGTTTCGGTCGTCAAATGGATATCTTTCATGTGCAGGCCGGACGACGGCCACGGCGGCGCGCACGCCGACCGGGACCGCGCGCCAACGCGGCGGTACGAAGAGAGCCCCGCGTGGCCTGGGCTATCGAATGGAGGGAGTATCAGAGGCGCTCAACAGGAGGACGACAGGGACCGCCGCCGGCAAATCAAGCCGAGGGCCTTGAAACATCGTCCGTTCACGCGGCTGGAGCACCGATGTCCGCTCGAGTGGGTCCCGAGCGATGGGGGCGATATGGCACGCCACCGTGGCGAATGCAAGGCGGCGTGGCAAAGGAGCGCCTCGATCGAGAGCCCGGCTGAACGATCGGCGCTAATCCTGCGTTGTATGGTTAGTCAGAAAAGAACAACGAGGCCATGACATGCGCTTTCCTGCATTGATCGCGGCCGTTGCGCTATGCGCCGGCACCGTACAGGCACAGAACCTGCCACACGACCTCCGCCAGGACACGCCTCCGGTTCCGGGGCAGAACGTCGAGACGGTACGGGATCAGCTTCGTATCGTGCCGAAGCCTCTGCGCGTCAGTTCCGAACCGACGCCGGGGCTGCCCTCCAGCGGCGCCAAGGGCGTCATTCCGGAGGGCGCCATTCAAGAGAGCCGCAACGACTGGAGATACGCGCCGCCTACCGACCGCTGATCCGTAGCCGTCTCAGCGGGCGGCGCGCGGACGCTCAGCCGACCGCGCGGCGCCTGTTGCGATCGACGATGCTCAACGGCACGCGGGCCGGCCTCTGCTGATGCTGCTGATGGTGCTGATGGACTTCGTGGGGATGCACCGCGTGCGCGTTTGCGGGCTGTGCTGCGGCGCCATCGTATTCCTCGGCGATGTTGTTCGTTGCCTGACGCCAGTCGCCCGCGCTCGGCAGATAATTCGCAGGCTCGGCTTCGATCGCGGCGTGTTGCGCCGGCGGCGCCTGGAACATGCCGATGCTCGAGGCCAGTCCGTGCAGCTCGCCCAGAATGGCGGTGCGCCGTGCCTGATGCTCGCTGGCGATGGTCTGCACATCCGAGAGCAGCTGCTGATCGAGCCGCTCGAGCGCGTCACCCAGCGCTTTAATCAGGGCCTCCTCGTGGGTGGCAGCCTCCGCAACCCTGATGTGCATATCTTCGAGTTGCTCAAGCAGCTTCCGCATTTTATGCCCCCTGACGTTATTGGCGAATCGAATTGCAAATCCGATTGAGCCATCCGACCGGGCCGGAAATGAGGAAGAGGCGCGTCACGGCGCCGAAAGGAGACGCGCTGTGATGTGAATGCACGCCGCACTCTTTGCGCAGTTGCGCAGCGGCGCGCCACCGATTCAGTTCAGTAGCGTGCACCGCCGGGCGTGCGGCGGAACTCGTCCCAGACCTTTTGCGCATCGGGACGCATGATCTGCTGCATTGCCACTTGCCGCTTTTCGTAGGGAAGGGTGAGATCCCTGGCGATGTTCGCGTCGTCGAAGAGATCGGCATAGTCCGCATAGGAAGCCGCATAGAAGATCTTGGCGACACGCGCCCAATAGGCGGTCGAGAAACACATCGGACAGGGCTCGCAGCTCGAATAGATGATCGCGCCCGTGAGGTGCGGATTGCCGACCTTGCGGCAGGCTGCACGTAGCGCGTTCACCTCGGCATGCGCGGATGGATCGTTGTCGCTCATCACGCTGTTGCCGGCGACTGCGAGGACTTGGCCGTTCAAGACGACGACCGCGCCGAACGGGCCGCCGGTCTTATCGACGACGCCGGCCTGGCGCATCTTCTCCAGTGCCATCGCCATGAAAGCGCGGTCTTCATCGGTCGTTGGCTGAGCGAGATTTGGCTTGCTCATCGGCACCTCGGCAAAACTGGCTGTGGCTGATAGGAGCGACGCGGCCGCGGCTGCGGTTCCGGTTAGAGCAGATTCTGATCATACGGCCTCGTAGCCGGCATCGGCGAAGTAGTTTCTG
>JBIQJE010000011.1:0-117114 GCA_044507625.1 Hyphomicrobiaceae bacterium
GTGAGGCTCGCCGCATGGGCGGCGCCGGCCAAAGGCAGCAGCGCGAAGGAGGAAAACACTAATGCAGTAATCGGCAATCTCATCATTCTCTCCCAGACGGGCACGGGGTCCCCTTTAGCGTTTTTGTGCGGCTTTGCTGCACGGCGAAGTGCTACATTGTAACCTTCGAATGGCAAAAGCGCGAGGGGATTTGAGCAGCCGGCGTGGGAGAGACGCAACCGCGGCCGGGAATACCCGCCTGCTCCAGGAAGGTCGCAACGGGCATGGGCGCGCCGATGTAGTAGCCCTGCACGAAATCGCAGCCTTCGCCGCGAACCGCAGCGAGCTGCTCGTCGGTTTCGACGCCCTCTGCCGTTACCTCCAATCCGAGGCTATGTGCCAGCATGACGATGGCGCGCACGATCTTCAGGGAGTCGCGGTTGCGGGTGATGTCGCGGATGAAGGAATGGTCGATCTTGATGCGGTCGAACGAGAAGCGGTGGAGGTAGCTGAGCGAGGAATAGCCGGTGCCGAAATCGTCGAGGGCGATGGAGACGCCGAGGTCGCTCAGCTCATCGAGCACGGCGATGTTGACGGCGTTGTCCCGCAGCAGGACGGACTCGGTCACCTCGAGTTCCAGCCGGCGCGGGGCGAGACCGAATTCCTCCAGTGGCTCCACGACGGCAGCCACGAGGCCGGGCTTTTCAAACTGCACGGGTGAGAGATTGACCGAAATTTTGAAGTCGTTGTCCCATGTCGCGGCGACGCGGCAGGCCTCGCGAATGACCCAGACGCCGAGCTGGTCGATGACGCCGCTCTGCTCAGCGAGCGGTATGAACTCGTCCGGCGGCACCATTCCGCGTTCGGGATGATGCCAGCGCAGCAGCGCCTCGGCGCCGACGACCGCGCAGCGCTCCATGCAGAAGATGGGCTGGAAATACAGCTCGAACTGGCCTTTCTCCAAGGCCACGCGCAGATCGGATTCGGCGCGATAGCGCGCCTGCATGCGCGCGTTGAGCTCTTTTTCGTAGAAGACGTAGCTGCCGCGGCCGGTCTCCTTCACCCGCCGCATGGCAAGAGCGGCATCCTGAATGAGCTCATCGGCGCTGCAGGCATCATCGGCGATGGCGATCCCGATGCTGGCGCCGAGCTGCACATGCCGGCCGCTGGAAATGACCGGGGCGCCGATGGTCTCGATGAGACGGTGCGCGCGCTTGGCGATGTCTTCAGCCTTGAAGTCGCCCACCTGGATCACGGCGAATTCGTCGCCGCCGATGCGCGCCGCCGCATCGTGGTCGCGCAGCAGCCCGCGCAGGCGCGTGGCGACGAGGCGCATCAGCTCGTCGCCAGCCGCATAGCCCAGCGTCTCGTTGATCGATTGGAAGCGGTCGAGCCCGATGTACTGCACGGCGACGCTCTGGCCCGTCTCGCTGACGATGGACATCGTCTCGGTGAGGCGCTGCTGGAATCGGGCCCGGTTGGGCAGCTGCGTCAGGGGATCGGTGAACGCATGCTCGTAGGCCCTGGCGCGGGTCTCCTCCTGCTCCAGCGCGATCATGCACAGGTACAGGCAGGTCGCCACGATCTGGCGCTCGAAGAGGGTCGGGCCGCGGGAGCGCGGATAATAGAAGGCGAAAACGCCGATGACGCGCCCGTCATGGCCTTTGATGGGGCTCGACCAGCAGGCGCGCAGGCCAAGCGGCAGGGCGAGGTGCCTGTAGTTTTCCCAGAGCGGGTCGGTTGCGATGTCCGTGACCTCGACCGGCTCGCAGCGGAACGCCGCCGTGCCGCAGGAGCCCCTGCACGGGCCGATGAGCGAGCCGTCGATCGCGCGCTGGAAATTGGGGGGCAGGCTCGGGCTGGCGACGTGCCGGAGCCGGTGCTCACGGTCGACGGCGAGCACCGAGCAGATGACCGACGGCGCCAGCGCCTCGACCCGGCGGCACAGGGTTTCCATGATGTCCTGGAGCGGCACGCCGTTGGCCATGCTCTGCAGTATTTCCTGCTGAAGGAGGTGAAGGCGCCGTACCGCAGTGCGGCGCACCTCGACCTTGGCAAGGGGGATTTCCCGGCTCAGGAAGCGGCCGATCTCCAGTTCGACGACGTCGCCGACCTCGCCCGTCCGCGTGAGACCGCGGACCTGGAATACTGAGGCGGTGCCGTTCTTCTGGGCCTTGTGCCACACCTCTTCCCAGCGGGCGCCATCCAGCTCCGGCCATACATCGCCGGCGAGGCAGTCCCGCAATTGGAGCGCAGCATGGGCGTAATGGTCGGCGAACGCGGGAGACCAGCCGCACAACTTCCCGCGCTCGTTGAAAAGAGCGACGGGCGCGTGGGGCGCATATTCTATCTCGACTGAATAATCGCGCACTGGCATCCGGCTAGGCGCCCCGGTGGATAACTTGCGATGCGCAAACATCGCGACCACCGGATTCAATCACGAATTCCCATAAAAAATGGGTTACAGAGATCCTGCGTCCTGCTCCCCGATAGCCACAATAAGGTCAATTCACCTAAACCGGTGTCACATCACTGGACATCCGCCCCAAGATTGTCTGCCGTCTGATCCTCGTCAATCGGGGGAAATTTATTCGAAGAACGCTATATTTGGCGATGCCGCACTGCTGCGGCACGCTCCAGCGCGGCGCGGACGAGCTCGTCGAGCTGCAGCCCCTCGGCCAAAAGGGACAGAAAGTCTTTCTCGCTCGCTTTTATAGCGAGATCGCTCACGGCGACCTCGGCGGCCAGCGCGTAGGCGGTCTCGCGGAGTGCTTCGGAGATCAGGCGCACGACCTTCGTCATCCCCTCGGGCCGGGCGAGAATGCGACCGCAATCCTGCGCCTCGCGGCTCAGCCATTCGCCGTCGATGTCGCGGAAGACCGGGAGCTGGACCACCATCGAGTTGATGCGCGCAAGCTCCTTCTCGGAGATGGCGCGATCGGACGCGGCGACGGCCACCATCGTATAGATGAGGGCCTCCTGCGGGGTGAGGCTGCGTTGTTCGTCCCGTTGCACGTGCTTCCCTCCATCCGCGGCAAAAGCGCCGCACGACCCCGCGTCCCAGCGGATGCTGGGCGTTGACGCCAAGGCCGCGCGGAACATAGGTTCGCCCGCACGCCGTTTCCACGGCCCCCAATCATCTCAACATAGAAGACCGCTTTAGATGTCCCCTTCCGACGCCGTCATCACGTCCGCCCTATCCGACGCCAGGGCATGGCCCTTCGAGGAAGCCCGCCGGCTCATCGCGCGCCTCGACAAGCTGAAGGGCGGGGCGGAGAAAACGGTGATCTTCGAGACGGGCTACGGCCCGTCGGGGCTGCCGCATATCGGCACGTTCGGCGAGGTGGCCCGCACGAGCATGGTGCGGCACGCGTTCGAGCTGCTGACGGGGGGCAAGCGCGCAACGCGGCTCATCTGCTTCTCGGATGACATGGACGGGCTGCGCAAGGTGCCTTCCAACGTGCCGAACCAGGCGCTGCTGCACGCGGCCCTGGAAAAGCCGCTGACGAGCGTGCCCGATCCTTTCGGCAAGTTCGAGAGCTTCGCACACCATAACAATGCGATGCTGCGCGACTTCCTCGACCGTTTCGGCTTCTCGTACGAATTCATGTCGGCGACGGAGGCATACAAGTCCGGCCGCTTCGACGAGACGCTGCTGAAGATGCTCCACGCCTACGACAAGGTCATGGAGATCATTCTGCCGACCCTCGGGCCGGAGCGGCGCGCGACCTATTCCCCGTTCCTGCCGGTGTCGCCAACGTCCGGCAAGGTGCTGCAGGTGCCGATGATCGAGCGGCACCCGAAGAAGGGCACCATCGTCTACATCGATCCCGACACGGGCGAGAGGGTCGAGACGACGGTTACCGGCGGCGCGGTGAAGTGCCAGTGGAAGGCGGACTGGGCGCTGCGCTGGACGGCGCTCGGCGTCGATTATGAAATGGCAGGCAAGGATCTCATCGAGAGCGTCCAGCTCTCTTCGCGCATCTGCAAGGCGCTCGGCGGCACGCCCCCTGAGGGTTTCAACTACGAGCTGTTCCTCGATGATCGGGGCGAGAAGATTTCCAAGTCGAAGGGCAACGGCCTCACCATCGACGAGTGGCTGCGCTATGCGAGCCCGGAGAGCCTGTCGCTCTTCATGTACCAGAAGCCGAAGTCGGCGAAGCGGCTCTATTTCGACGTGATCCCGCGCGCGGTTGACGAATACGTGCAGCTCCTCGCGGCATATTCGCGCCAAGACGGCAAGGCCCGGCTCGACAATGCGGTATGGCACATCCATGCCGGCAATCCGCCGGCCGCCGAGATGCCGATCACGTTTGCGCTTCTGCTCAACCTGGTCGCCGCTTCCAATGCGGACGACAAGGACGTGCTGTGGGGCTTCATCCGCCGCCACGTGAAGGGCGTGAGCCCGAAAACGCATCCGCTGCTCGATGAACTCGCAGGCTACGCGGTTCGCTACTACGCGGATTTCGTGAAGCCGCAGAAGAAGTATCGCGCGGCCGATGAGGTCGAGGCGGCGGCGCTGCGCGCGCTTTCCGACACCTTGGCCGGCGCCGATGCGGACGCCTCGGCGGAGGATCTGCAGGCCCTGATCTATGACGTCGGGCGCTCGATCCCGCGCTATCAGGATCCCAATGCCAAAGGGGCAACGCCGGAGCGTCCGGGCGTTTCGAATGCGTGGTTTGGCGCCATCTATCAGGTGCTGCTGGGCGAGGAGAAGGGGCCGCGCTTCGGCAGCTTCGTGCAGCTCTATGGCATCAACGAAACGCGCGCGCTGATCGACCGGGCGCTGAGCGGTGAGTTGACCAAGGCTGCGTAGCACTCAGCGTCAGCACCCCGAGCGGGGCCATTTCGAGCGGAAACTGCTGCTGGAAAACGCTGCGGCTGCCGTCAGGCGACGTCGCTGCGTGTGCCCTGCATGCCGACGGCCTCAATGCCCCAGATCTCGCGCATGAGCGCGAGGAGCTTGGCTTCCCGCTCTCTGATCTCGGGTGCGCGCCATACGGCCGCCTCGGCCACGTCGCGGGTGATCGCGAGAACGGGCGGATCGTCCTCGGTGCCGCGATAGATTTCGCGCTTACGGTGGAAGTCCTGATTGCGGGCGCGGTCATTCTGACGCTGCGTGACGGCGACGAGATTGCCGAGGCTTTCAGTGCACACCTCGCGCTCCTCGGCGTCGGCGAACCATCGTCGCCATTCGCTCGTGGCGCCGGGCCGCTGGGGAAGGACATGCTCGACGCTGTAGTCCTTCGGATCGAGCACCGTCGCACTGTGGGTCAGCTCGTCGTTGAGGCGCAGAAGCAGTTGTTTGCATACCTGCGCGTCGCGGCGATACATCGAGCGCAGATGGTAACCGATATTGCGCATCTCATCGCGGCTGAACGCGAACGGCCCCTCACCGGGGCGAACGGGCGCCCCGGACTTCACCAGTTGCACGACTGCCGCCATGCGACGCACGCGCTTGCCTGTGCCGAGACAGAGCACGCGGAGAAGATGCACGAGGCGGTCGATCTCCTTCAGCAGCAGCCGCGCGCGTTCAGGATCGTCGGCGTACTGGTGCACGGCGAGAATTGCAGCGGGCGCCCAGTCGCCTTCGGGGAGGCGCCCGAGATAGACGAGATAGCGGCGCACCTCGGGGTCGAGGGCGAGATTGACATCGGCTGCGCGCAAGACCGTATCGTACGCCTTCGACAGGGGCTCGAACACATCGTTGAGGAAGGCTTCGGGGCCGCCGAGGTCACGGATCGCGCGGCGCACGCCAGCGATGATCTTGGTGTCTTCGCGGCCATGGATCGTAAAGATATGGCTGAAGAAGGTTTCGAAGTTCGGCCCCAGAAGCTGGGATGCCGCATCCCACTTCTCCAAGGCCGCGCCGACGCGCTCCTTCGGCACATTCTTTAGAATTTCCGCTTTGAGGATGTCGTTACGCTGCAGGGCGCGCCCACGCTCGTTCAGCACCGTGAAGAGCCGGTGCGCACGGTCTATGTCGCGTGTCAGAACAACCACGAAGTGACACTGCTCGCAGAGATAATCGGCAAGCTTACGGCGATCAGCTTCGTCGAGGCCGGAGACTTCACGAAAGAAATAGTCGCGGACGGCGAGCATCCGCTCTTCCGCTTCGCTGAGCTCCTCCGCGATAGGGGCGGACGTGCAGGCGCCGCGGGCCTGGACATAGCTTTCAAGGAAGGATTGCTCCCGCGCGCTCACCTCGATGCGGAATTTCCCGCCGAACTGGCGCGATGCCGTGCTATCGGCCAGGATGAGATGATCGAGGCGATTGCGCGCGCCCCAGCGCCAGCGCTCGGTGCCGAGATCGCGCAGCACCGCAACGAGGATGGCGAGGGTGACAAGCCGCTGCTGTCCGTCAATGATGTCGAACAGACGCGGCTCGCGCTCGCGCTCAGGCGCTTTGGGCAGGCCGCCATTAGCGTTGTCCAGCAGCAGGATCGTGCCGAGGAAGTAGTCCGGCTCCTCCGCTCCCACCTTCCCGCCGAGGCCAGCGGCGCCGAGGATGTCCTCAAGCAACTGACCCGCCTCAGCTGTCGACCACGAGTACGGCCGCTGGAAAGCAGGCACGGAAAAGTGGAACGGCGAGGAAAACAGGTTCGTCAGGGTCAGAGACGCTGTAGGAAGACCGGGGAACATCGAACTACTTTTTTGTTTTGCTGTCGCGCATGGATGATGTTCGCGAGCGCCGGGGAGCAAGGGGAACAAGACTGAAGAAGGTATCATGAGTGCGTTAGCCGTGACAGACGCGATATCAGAAAAGACATTCCTCTTTCGAGGGTCGTGAGTTCGGTGTTGACCGGCGGAGACAGCAACGCGACGGGGCGCCGCGCGCGCAAACGGCGCGCTTGTTCCGGAACCGTTTTTTTCAACGCGCGCCAAAGCGGAGTAAGCAATGAGTGACGCTCGACAATTCGTGTACAAGGTGCTGCCCCGCAGCGATTGGCATGACGCGTGTCGCGCCGGCTCCTATGCTGGCTCAGCCGACGATCGACGCGACGGCTTCATTCATTTGTCGCTGCTTGAGCAATTGTCCGGAACGCTCGCCAAGCACTTCCGCGGCCAAGGAGATCTGGTGCTGGTTCAGCTCGTGACAGACACCCTTGGGGCTGCTCTACGGTGGGAAGCCTCGCGCGGCGGCGCCCTCTTCCCGCATCTTTATGCGCCGCTGCCGACGGATAGCGCCATCGCCGTGCACGATCTTCAGCTCATCGACGACGTGCCCGCGCTGCCCAAGGAATTCTCCGCATGCTGAAACGCTTGTTCGATCTCGCGCCGCGCGCACTGCGCCTGCTGCCGCCGGAGGAAGCGCACGAGGTGACGCTCAAGTCGCTGGAGCTTGGCGCATTTCCCGCCGCTCGCGAGCGGGACGACCCGACGCTCGCCATGCAATTCGCAGGGCTGTCGGTGCCCAATCCCGTCGGCATCGCTGCGGGTTTCGACAAGGACGCGCGCGTGCCGGATGCCATCCTGCGGCTCGGCTGCGGATTCGCCGAAATCGGTACGGTGACGCCGCTGCCGCAATCGGGAAATCCGACGCCGCGCATCTTCCGCTTGTTGCAAGACGGCGCAGTTATCAATCGGTTGGGATTCAATAACGGTGGTCACGCCGCGGCGCTCGCGCGGCTGAAGCGCTGGCCCCATGCGGGAGTCGTCGGCGTCAACATCGGCGCCAACAAGGACTCGAGCGACCGCATTGCCGACTACGTGCGCGGCATCGAAGCATTCTATGACGTTGCCAGCTACTTTACGATCAACATTTCTTCACCCAACACGCCGGGCTTGCGCGACCTGCAGGATCCAGCGGCGCTGACCGATCTCGTCCAGCGTGTCATGGCGGCCCGCGATGAACAGATGCGTTCCGGCAAACCGCGCCGTCCGCTCATCGTCAAACTGGCACCGGATATTGCCGAGCATGATCTTGACGCCGTTCTTCAGCCGCTCATTGCGCAGGGTGTCGACGGCATTGCCGTCTCCAACACGACCCTGTCACGTGCAGGACTGTCGGATCCCAATGCGCGGCAGGCGGGCGGGCTCTCGGGCCGTCCCCTTTTCCACCGCGCCACTGTCATGCTCGCGCGCGTCTATCGGGCGACGGAGGGAAAAATTCCGCTGATCGGCATCGGCGGCATCGACAGCGGCGCCGCGGCTCTCTCCAAGATCGAGGCCGGCGCCACGCTCGTGCAGCTCTATACCGGGCTCATCTACGCCGGGCCGAGCCTCATCACCGAGATCAAGCACGCGCTTACGGCGGCCGTGCGCCGATCGGGTGCTGCCTCGCTCAGCGAGCTTGTTGGGCGGCGCGCCGCCGAGTGGGCCGCCAAGTCGCTGGAGGGCTGATGCTCTGAACCGATCAGGGGCGCGGGGGCGGCGGGTTATCCGAGCCCTTCACGGTGCGCAGGAGCCTCGAGATAAACCAGATCGGCACCACCACCATGGCGCCGAGAATGAAATAGCCGAGCAGGGAATCTATGGCGCCGAAGCCGAGGTCGTAGATTCGCCGCAGCATCATGTTGATGCGGTCGAAGATGTTGTCCGGCGTGATCCCGAGGGCGGAGAGCACCACGCCCACGACGATGGACAGCACGACGAGGCGTATGATGACGCCGGCGACGCTTCCGCCAAGGAAGGTGTTACGATCCATCGAGCTGATCTCCTGCAGGGCATGGCGGCGCGGGCCGGAAGCCACCATCTAGACCCTGGCCCGGAACGTATGGGCCCTGGTCGGGACTTGGCGGCGACCTAGGGCCATTAGCATAGTTGCCGAGCCGTTTCGACAGCGTACGTGCGTATCCGATGACCCAGACGAAGCCAGCCCGAGGCGCCCCCGTGCGCTCTCCACGAAATGGGGTCCGCCGCCGGCGGGGAAGGGAGCAGAGTGTCGCCGAGACGCTGCCGGAGCCATTCGCCGGCTGGTTCGCGGCGCGCGGCTGGACGCCGCGTCCGCACCAGCTCGCGCTGATCGAGGCGGCCCGGGAGCGGCGCTCCAGCCTGCTCATCGCGCCGACCGGAGCGGGCAAGACGCTCGCCGGCTTCCTGCCGAGCCTCATCGATCTGGCGCCAGCGAAGCGCACCAACCGCGGGCGCGGGCTGCACACCCTTTATATATCGCCGCTGAAAGCGCTGGCAGTGGATGTCGCCCGAAATCTTCTGGCACCGATTACCGAGATGGCGCTGCCCATCCGGACCGAGACGCGTACCGGCGATACGTCCGTGGCGCGCCGGGCGCGCCAGCGCCGCTCGCCGCCGCACATCCTGATGACGACGCCGGAGCAGCTCACGCTGCTCCTCAGCCACGCGGACAGTGCCGAGCTGTTCGCCGATCTCGATACGGTGATCCTCGATGAGGTGCATGCGCTCGCCGCGACCAAACGCGGCGACCTGCTGGCGCTCGACCTTGCGCGCCTGCGCTCGCTCGCGCCCGGTATGCGCACAGTTGGCCTATCGGCAACGGTGGCGCGGCCGTCCGAGCTGCGCGCCTATCTCGTGCCGCAGCACGCGCCGCAGTCGCAGATCGATCTGGCAGACCTCGTTCTGGTCGGCGGCGGCGCGAGGCCGCGGATCGATATCCTTGAGCTCGACGAGACGGTGCCGGCGGTCGGGCACACGAGCCGCTACGCCATCGGCGAAATCTACAATGCCATCGAGGCGCATCGGCTGAGCCTGCTGTTCGTCAACACCCGCATGCAAGCCGAACTGCTGTTCCAGGACCTGTGGCGGAACAACGACCTCGGCCTGCCGATCGGACTGCACCATGGCTCGCTCGATGCCAACCAGCGGCGCAAGGTGGAAGCGGCGATGGCGGCGGGCACCCTGCGGGCGGTGGTCGCGACGTCGACGCTCGACCTCGGCATCGACTGGGGCGACGTCGATCTCGTCATCCACGTGGGGGCGCCGAAGGGCGCCAGCCGCTTCATCCAGCGCATCGGGCGCTCCAATCACCGGTTCGATGAGCCGTCGAAAGCGGTGCTCGTGCCGTCGAACCGCTTCGAGGTATTGGAATGCCGCGCCGCCGTCGATGCCGCCGAGGCGGGCGCGCAGGATGTCACCTTCTCGCGGCAGGGCGCGCTCGACGTGCTGGCGCAGCACATCCTCGGCACGGCATGTGCAGGGACCTTCGATGCCGCGAAGCTCTATGCGGAGGTGACGTCCGCGGCGCCATATGCTCCCTTGACGCGTGCCACCTTCGACCGCGTACTCGGTTTCGTCGCGGACGGCGGCTACGCGCTCAAAACCTACGACCGCTTCGCGAAGCTGAAGCAGACGCCCGAGGGGCAATGGCGCATCGCCCATCCGCGGTTCGTGCAAGGCTATCGCATGAACGCGGGCACCATCGTCGCCGCGCCGCTCATCAAGGTTCGGCTGGTGGGGCAACGGGCGGCGGCTTCGCGCAGGTCGCTCGTGGGGGGCCGTGTGATGGGCGAAGTGGATGAATACTTCATCGAGCAGCTGCGCCCGGGCGAGGCCTTCGTGCTCGCGGGCGAGGTGCTGCGCTTCGAGGGAATGGGCGAGAACGAAGCCTATGTGACCCGTGCGAAAGCCCGCGATCCCATCATCCCGAGCTACAACAGTGGCAAGTTTCCGCTCTCTACGCACCTCGCCGAGCGCGTGCGCGCCATGCTGGCCGACGATCATGCCTGGTCGCGACTGCCTTCTACGGTGGCGGACTGGCTGCGCCTGCAGCAGGAGCGTTCCGCCATTCCGGGGCGCGAGGAGCTCCTCATCGAAACCTTCGCGCGGCGCAACTGCCATTACCTCGTCGCCTATCCCTTCGAGGGCCGGCTGGCGCATCAGACGCTGGGGATGCTGCTGACGCGCCGGCTCGACCGCATCGGCGCCGGTCCGCTGGGCTTCGTCGCCAACGATTACGGCATGGCGCTCTGGACCATGGGCGACCTTTCGGACCTCGTCGCGCAGGGCCGGCTCGACCTCGACGACCTTCTCGACCAGGACATGCTGGGGGACGATCTCGATGCCTGGCTGGCGGAATCGAACCTCATGAAGCGCACATTCCGCCATGTGGCGCTGATCGCGGGGCTCGTCGAACGCCGGCACCCCGGCCGCGAGAAGACGGGGCGGCAGGTGGCCGTATCGACAAACCTCATCTATGACGTGCTGCGCCGGCACGATCCCCACCACGTCCTTCTGGAGGCCGCCTGGGCCGATGCGGCAACGGGCCTTCTCGACATTGCGCGCCTCGGCGATTTTCTGCGCCGCATCGAGGGCAGAATCAGGCATCAACCATTGGACAGGGTGTCGCCGCTTTCCGTGCCTATTCTGCTGGAGATCGGCCGCGAGACGGTGGCCGGTTTCGCCCGCGAGGAGCTGCTGCGCGAGGCGGCGGCGATGACGTTGCGGGATGCGGAGCAGAAGGGAACGAAATGCTCGAGCTGAAACCTGAGCGCCTCGCCTTCGACGATTACCGCGATCAGGAGGTCGCGATCTGCGGGAAGCTGTTCCGCGCAGACATGGCGGGCGCACTCTATTGGCCCGCGGTCGATGCGCTGATCGTCGCCGACTTGCACCTGGAAAAGGGCTCCTCCTATGCCCGGCGCGGCCAGCTCGTGCCTCCCTACGATACCCGCGAGACACTCAACAAGCTCGCCGCCGTCATCGACCGCTATGACGCTGGGACGGTGATCGCGCTCGGCGACAGCCTGCACGATGTCGATGCCTCCGCGCGCATCGGCATCGAGGAGCTGGAAATCCTGCAGATCATGCAGGAGGACCGCGAGTGGATCTGGGTGACGGGCAATCACGACCCGGAGATCGGCGAGCGTCTGGGCGGCACGGTGGTGGGCGACATCGAAATCGACGGCCTCACCCTGCGCCACGAACCGCACCCCGGACACATGACGCACGAGATCGCTGGGCATCTGCACCCGGCGGCCAAACTTTCCATGTACGGCTACACGCTGCGCCGGCCCTGCTTCGTGGGCAATGGCCGCAGGCTCGTGCTACCCGCCTTCGGCACATATACGGGCGGTCTCAACATTCTCGCCGAGCCGTTCGAGCCGTTGTTCGGGCTCGAGGGCATGCAGGTGTGGATGCTCGGCCAGGAGGGGCTCTACCCCGTCGCGACGCGTCTCTTGAAGGACGACTGAGCGGCCTCCTCACCCCCGCCCGGGGCCCTTCCCTACACCGCACAGCTCTGCCGATCATGCCGTCTTGCGGCGGAAGAACGTCGACGCGATCATCCCGCACAGGACCGCGATGAGCACGGCCACGATGCCGTAGGTCGTCGGGTAGACGAACGCGAAGTTGTGCACGACACGCTCGATCCCCGCCCGGTGCAACGTCACGCGGCCGATGTGTGCGCTCACCACCTCGCCGTTACGGAACAGGTAGGTGCGCGCAACCAGGGGCCCGACCGGCACGTTGGCCGGCAGCGCAATAGTGCTGCGGAAAAGGCTGCGGCCGGCAAAGGTGACGCCGTGGGGGTCGAGAACGTAGAGGTTCTCTTTCTTCTTCAGGCGGATGATACCCGATTTGAAGGCCGCGAGCTCATAATCCTTCAATCCCGCGCCGGTATTCCCCGCGGGCGTCATCTTGATGTGGTGCAGACCGATGGCGTGGCGTTCGAGCACGAGCGGGCCGGCGATCTCCTCGATCGGCCGCGTGGATGCGATCGCATAGTAGCTCGGCACCGATTTGAACGTGATCGAGGAGGTGTTGATCCATACGCCCGCGACGTCGCTCTTGCGGCGTACGACGACCGGAAACGGCGTTCCTTCGACGACGATGACGACATCGTAATAGCCGGTCGCGTCCTCTTTGGGCGCCTGGCTGTTGTCGATGGCGCCGAAGACGACAATCTCATGGCCCGTAAAGCCGGTCGTGACCGCCAGCTCGCGCGTTGAAATATCCGCCTCGACCGTTTCCTTCGGCTGGGGCGGCGGCGGGACGACCGTCGGCGCGGGCACACCGGGAGGCGGCGCTTCGGCCTCCTGGGCAGACGCCGGCAGTGCAAAAGCGATGGCGAGACAGCAGGCGAGCAGGCTTTTCCGCATCAGCTGCCTCCCCCGATGACGGGCCCGATGGAGAAGAGCTCGGTCGGCTTCACCATCAGATCCCAGCCGATGCGCACGCAGACCAGAAGCACGAGCGCGGCCAGCATGAAGCGGAGCTGCTCGCCCTTGAGCCGCGCGCCCGCGGCGGCGCCGAACTGCGCGCCGATCACGCCGCCGACGATGAGCAGCAGCGCCAACACCACATCGACCGCCTTGTTCTCCATCGCCTGCAGCAGCGTCGTCGCCGCCATCACGAATACGATCTGGAACAGCGAGGTGCCGATGACGATGCTCGTCGGCACCCGGAGCAGGTAGATCATGGCCGGCACCATGACGAAGCCGCCGCCCACACCCATGATGGCGGCCATGAAGCCGACGAATGCGCCGATCATCGCGGGCGGAAGCGCACTGATATAGAGTTTCGAGCGGTGGAAGCGCATCTTGAGCGGCAGGCCGTGCACCCAGCTGTGCTGGCCGGTTTTGCGCACCGGCGCGACCTGCCCGGTGCGCTGGCGCTGAATGGTACCGATGCTTTCGATCAGCATCAGCGCGCCGACCGCGCCGAGGAATGTCACGTAGCTCAGCGATACGAACAGGTCGAACTGGCCGATCTGGCGCAGGATTTTCATCAACTGCACGCCGATGACCGATCCGATGACGCCGCCGGCCACCAGCACAACGCCCATCTTAACGTCGACGTTGTTGCGCCGGTACTGCGCGATGGCGCCGGAAACCGACGAGGCGAGAATCTGCATCGAGCCGGTGCCGACCGCGACCGCCGTCGGCACACCCATGAACATCAAAAGCGGGGTGAGCAGAAAGCCGCCGCCGATGCCGAAAAGGCCGGAAAGGAAGCCGACGGCCGAGCCCATGCCGAGGAAGAGCACAACGTTGACGGACATCTCGGCAATGGGCAGGTAGATGTTCATCAGCTTCGCTTGCGCACTTACCCTTGCAGCGCCCCTGCACGCCTGGACGCATACGGCGACGCCGCCTGAAGCTCTGACATTGCGGGTAGCGTCAAGGCGGCGGCAGCCTGCCGACTAGCATACGCGCGGGAAGTAAAGATAGGCGACGCACGTAACAAAATGCGCCGCGGGATACGCGGCGCATTCACATTCCTCACACCTGCGTGGCAGATCAGCCGCGGCGGCTGGTGCCCTTCCAGGCCTGACCGGCGAGCCGGGCATCGTTGACGAGACCCTGCACCGGCTTCGCGCGCCAGGCGGCGATCTCCGCCTCAACGGCTGCGGCTGCGCCCGGGTCGAGCTTGGCCTTCATCTCATCGCGACGGGCGGCGGCGTCGGCGTCACCGGATTTAGCGGCGAGAACCAGCCACTTATAGGCCTGCTGCAGATCCTTCGACACGCCCATGCCGTTCTCATACAGCACCGCAAGATTGAACTGGCTGTCGGCGAGGCCGTGCTCGCTCGCGGCCTGGAACCAGCGGGCGGCCGTCTCGTAGTCGCCGGTCGGGCTGCGGGAAGCCGCGATGACGGCGAGATTGTGCATCGCCTTCACGTTGCCCTGGGCGGCCGCGCGCTCGTACCAGACCTGCGCGCGCTGGCGGTCCTGCTTCACGCCGAGGCCGCGCTCGTAGAGCGTTGCGAGGCGGAACTGGGCAAGGGCAAAGCCGTTGGCGGCGGCGCGCTGATACCACTGGGCAGCTTCGCGAAGGTCCTGGTCGGTGCCTTTACCCTCTGCGAGACGGGAGGCCACCTCGAACTGGGCCGAGGCATCGCCCTGGGCAGCGGCGAGACGCATGGAGAACGGACCGACGGTGGCGGGCGGAAGCTTCGAAGCGCCCGGAGCGGCTTCGATCGCCTCATCCTCGATCTGGGCCGTGGCGGCGCCGCCGTTGTGCTGAAGAACGTGCTGCTCCATCAGCGCGGCGGGGGTTGCATAGGCTGCGGCGAGGCCGAGCTGGCCGGAAAGGTGGGCCATGCGCGCCTGCTCGCTCATCTGGGCGATCTCGGCGGCGGTGGCGCCGTTCGTCTGCATTGCGATGCCGTTCGGAAGCGAGGCGGTGTCGATCGCGGAGCCGTTGACCTGCACGTCCTCGTATTCGATGGCGCCCTGCTCGATCGGCGGCACGAACTGCTTGGTCTGGCGCGGCGCGGGCGACGTCGCGGGCGCCCCGGCATCCGGCGCCATCATCGGAGCAGCGGGAGCTTCAGCGGCCGAAGGCTGGGCTGCGGGGGCCGCATGGGCCGGCGCAGCGACCGGGGCGATGGCCGGCGCGGTGTGCGCGTCGACCGGCGCGGTGGTGCGCGGCATGAAGAAGATCGCCGCCGGAATTGCAGCCAGCAGCACGAGCAGGCTCATCGCCACCCTTTGCGAACGAAAGCTGAAGATCGAGCGGCGCGTGCGTGGTTTTGCCGGCTCTTCGCGCGTGCCGGCCAGGAGCGTGCCAGCGCGCAGGTCGCTGTCGGGCGCGCTCTCGGGGCGGGCGGCGGCTTTCAGCTTGGCGCGGTGCGCGTCGGCGATGAAATCGTGGCGCAGAACCTCCATCGAGCGCTTGGGCTGCTGCTGGGGCTCGTCGAAAACGGCGGCCTCCTCGTCGCGCGAACGGGAGAAAGCGGTGTCGAGATCGAAGCCCGCGGTGGTGTAGACCGGCACACGCGGGGCTTTCTCGGCTTCGGTATCCTCCCGGTAGGCGCGCACGTTGGCATCGACCAGCTCTTCCATCGGGAGAAAGTCCGACTGGTCGGCGTCGTTCGATGCCATCTCGGCGTAGACCGTCGCCGTCGCGGGGATCAGGTCGTCGGGATCCTGCGCGAGGGCGGGCGGCGCCGGGGGCGTGTGCGTAGCGGAAGCAGGAGCGGCTTGCTCGGCGATTGGGGGCGTGTGCGCCGCGGCGAATGCCTCAGCGGCGGCGACGGCGGGCGTGGGGTCTTTCTGATACTGCGGGGCCGGCTGGTATTGCGGGGCCTCCTGGTACTGCGGAGCCTGCTGATACTGCGGGGCCTGGGCGGCCTGCTGCCAGGTCTGGTGCTGGTCGCGGGCGAGCTCCTCCAGCGCGTCGATGCGGTCCAGCACGCGGACGATCGCCTGCTGCATGGTATCCAGCATGCTGGCGTTGTTCTCGTCGCTGTTGCGGCGCTCGTTGATCAGGTTCTCGATCATGCCGCGCATCTCGCCGATCTCGTTTGCACGGGACTTGCCCATGCCGGACTCGGCGAAGTCGGCGGCGACGCGCTGCGCGGCGGCGTTGGCGAGATCCTCGTAGCTGATCTCGTGGGCCGAGCTGCGGCTGACGAGACCGCACAGGCGCTCGTCGGAGAGCTGCACGGCGATCATGCGCAGCTGCGCGTCGATGGCATCGAGGCGGCCGACGTCGGCCGAGACCGCGACGCCCTCATTGAAGAGGCGCGTGAGGCGCTCGTCGGACAGCTGCGAGGTGAGCGTGCCGAGGTGCGCGTCGATCATGTCGAGGCGCGCGAGCTGACGGCGGAACTGCTCGAGCTGGCCCGCGATCTCCTCGATCTGGCTTTCGGCGGCACGCAGCTCGTCGATGTCGGCGCGGGTCGCGATCTGGCCGAGCATGGAGTTGAGCTGCGCCTCGAGGTCATCGAACCGGCGGCCGAGGGAGGCAAGAGCGTTCTCGGGGCGGATCTGCGCCAGCGACTGCTCGATGCGCGCGGCAATCTCCGCGAAGCGCTGGTCGAGCAGGCCGGAATCGATCGCGCAGCCGCGGGGGGTGGCGGACTGCGCGACGTCGCCCGCCATGCCCATGGGGGCTGTCGAGGCGCCAACGGGATTGCGTGCGGGGACGGTCTGCTGCGCGGCAGCGCGGGGGGGCGCGGATTGGGCGCGCGGCGCAGCGGGAATCTCGCGGCGGGCGCCGGCGGCGAACGCCTCGCCCGATTCATAGATCCGCACGAGGGCGCTGGCGGATGCCTCGTCCCACGGATTTGCTTCGGCAGCGGCGCGCTGCACGCCATGGTGATGGCCGAGCGCGATCACCTCGTCGGGGGTGACGCGGGCGACGCGCACATCGTCCTCGGTGACGTAGCGGATGGCCTTGAAGCGCGCGGCGGTCGCGCGGTGCTCGGGGTTGGCCGCGTTGTACGGCACCAGCACGCCGCGGCCGAGATCGGCAAGGCGCTCGCCGAGGCGCTGCATCTGCTGCTGGATGCGCTCCACATCGGGCCCGAGCTCATGGGGCACCTGCGCTCTTATCGAGCGTGCCTCATCGCTCAGCGCGGCGAGCCTGTCGCGCATCTGGTCCAACATCACCGCCTGGGAGGATTCATGTGCGGCCATGGCAGCGGCATCGGCGTGCGCGCCATAGATTCCGTTGTAGGCTTGATTAGACATTTCAATCCCTTGGCGCTGGTCGCTGTGCCCTGCCGGGGCTGCTGGCTGTGCTGGGTGCGGTTGCCGAATCGGGACGCGCAAAACAAAAGTCCGCTCGTCCCCAGGCTTCGCCAGTCTCGGTAAACGTGAGGTTAAGCGGCGCGTAAAAATTGTACTGGGGGGTGCAATTAGCGGCAAAATGCGCGTTTGAAGGCGGTGCAGCGCGGCGAGGTGCGCGCAGGCAGCGGATTGGAGAGACGATGGCGAGATCGACGACAGGCGGCCGGTCCGAGGGCCCGCTCGGCCAGGCCCTCGATATCCTCCACGTTGAGACAAGAGGCCCGGCGCTCTACGACGAGACCGCCGCCGTGCGGGCCTGGCTCGCCGCAATCGGCGCCGAAGAAGGGCTCCTGACGCTCTTCATCCGCCACACCTCGGCGTCGCTGCTCATTCAGGAAAATGCCGATCCGGATGTTCACAGCGACCTGCTGGCCGCCTTCGAGAGGCTGGCACCGCGCGGTGCCCACTACGTGCATGCGGTCGAGGGCCCCGACGACATGCCGGCGCACATCAAGTCGGCACTGACGGCAACCTCCCTCGCGGTTCCGGTGCAGGCCGGGCGGATGCTGCTGGGTACGTGGCAGGGGATCTACGTCGCGGAGCACCGCGACCGGCCGCACCGGCGGGAAGTCGTCATGCACTATCTCGGGACGTTCGCCGGTTAGTTGTATCGATCTCCGTGAAGCGTCCGGTTCCGGGGCGACGAGGCCGTAGCGCCGGCGCGTTACTCTCGAGCGTCGCGGCAACCCCGGCGCGCGCGGGCTTCGGCGGGCTACGCCCGTTCGCGGTTCTTGAGCCGCAAAAGGCGCATTTCGCGGTCGTAGATCACTTCCCCGCCCGGGATGCGGATCTCCCGCACCAGCTCGAGCATGCTCCGGCTCGGCCCCGGCGTCGTGATGCTGGCGAGCGTGGCGCCGAGCACACCGGCCGGCAAGCCGAACATCCCGGCCAACGCACCGTCGAGCCCGACGATCCCCGCCTCGGCGGCGAGAATGGTGAGGAGGGCAACGCCGAAACCGCAGCTCATACCCGCAATCGCGCCGAAGGCATTCATGCGCTTCCACCAGATCGAAAGCACGAGCACGGGGAAGAACGCGGAGGCGCTGAGTGCCAGCGACCACAGCATCAGCCGCAGCGGATCGGTGGGTGCCAGGAGTGTGAAAAGCCCACCGACAACCGCGACGGCGGCAATCGCGAGACGCCCGAATTGCACGCGAGCCTGGCGCGCCAATGGCTCCCAGGAAAGTCCGTTGACGCCGTCTTCAGCGGCGACGTTGCCCAGCGCGCTGGCGGCTGCGCCGGCGCCGACGACCGCCGCCGCGACAATGCCCGTCGCGGCGAAATACAGGACGACCCTCGGCATTTCCGCAGCCACGGGAAGCGCCAGCAACACGCCGTCGCGGGCGAAGCCGAGCCCGGCATACGTGGGCGCGGATGCATTCGCCGCGCTGACGAGCCCGAACTCGACGAGCTGGCGCACCCAATCGGGCAGCGATGGGGGCTGCTCGCGCACCATGTCCATCACGTAATCGCGCATGTAGACGGCGACGGCGGCAGCGGTGAGGGTGATGAGCGCATAGTAGACAGTCGCCCAGCCGAGCGACTTACGTGTTTCGTAGACGCCCGGTGTCATCGTCACGCGGGGGATGAGCCAGGGCGAGGAAGCAATACCCGCCATCACGGTGAGCATCGCGACGACGAACGCCGTGGGTCCGATGGCACCGAAGGGCGCGGTGAAACGCTTGGCGATGTGGGAGATGCCTTCTCCCGGCATTGCAAAGGCGAGCGGGGTGGCATCGGTAATCGCCAACCCCTGCGCGCCTTCGAGGTGCATCAGCGCGCGCAGCAGCGGACCGTTCGTCAACTGGGGCAGCGGGAAATTGCTCACCATCACCGCAACGATCGTCACCGGCACCAGGAGCGCCAGGACGGCAGCGATGGCGGCGGCGCTGCCAGACCATGTGAGCGAGCGCATTCCGCCCACCACACCGGTGACGACAAACACGACGGAGAGCAGGACGATCATGAGGCTCTGGGACTGACCGACGAGCCAGCCCGCTGCGAAGGCGCCCATGCGCAGCTCCGCGGCGATCATCAACAGGGCAGGAATGGCGAGCAGCGCAGCGGACAACACGCGCACGGGCTTGCTCTCGAAGCGGCGCCCCAGGTAGCTCGGAACGGTAAAAGTGCCGAACTTGCGGAAGAAAGGAGCGAGCATCACCGACATGATGACGAACCCGGCGAGGCCGCCGATGGTGAGACACAGAGCGTCAAAGCCGATGAGGAAGAACGCACCCGTGAGCGCGGCGATGCCCGTTGCGCCCATGCTGGCGACGCCGATGCCGAGCCCCGTGTATCCCGCCGGCACGCGCCGGCCGGCCGCGAAAAATTCCAGCGGCTCCTGAGTCGGCGCGCACAATCCGATCGCAGCATAAAGGGCCAGCGGGCCCAGCAGCATGGCCCAGCGCAGCGGGCCGCTCGCGGTGCCGAGCTCCTCGAAGATGAGGAGCAGAATCACCAGCCCGGCGAGGGAGCTGACGAAAATGCCAAAATAGGTTCCGAGGCGCGGATTGACGAAGCGGGCGCGCGAGGTGACGGACATGGCTCTCTACCCGGACCTGGCGGCGCTCACGTGTCCTCGTGCGCTCCGTGCCATCGGTCGATGGCATCCTGGCGATTGACGAAGCTGACCACGGTGAAAATGGCGATGGCCGCAATGCCGTGGGCGCTCAGGAAATACCCAAGCGGAAAGCCTAGGAAGCGCTTGGCGTTGAGGCTCTCGGCATAGAGCGGCAGCACGATGATGAGCACCAGAAACGGTACGAGGCTGGCCAGCATCTGCCACTTCGTGTGCCGCCAATAGGGCTTGCGCTCCTTGCGCTCCATCATGTCCGTAAGCTCCCCCTGCCCTACCCGCGAGCCGGCCTGGCCCAACCCAGCACGTACACGCCAACACTGCGACGCATATATGGCGGGATTCCCACCTCGATAGCCCCAAGTCGAGGTTCTTTGCGCGCATTTTTCGCATAAGCTTCCGGGCCGGCCCGCACGGGGCCCAGAAGCCGCGCCTAGACGAGGGAAACGTCCATGAAGCAGATGTGGGAAGAATTCAAGAATTTCGCGATGAAGGGGAACGCGCTCGATCTCGCCATCGGCGTCATCATCGGGGCGGCGTTCTCTCCGATCGTGTCGACCCTCGTCCAGAACGTCATGATGCCGATCATCGGCTACATCACGGCCGGGGTCGATTTCTCCTCGCTCGCCGTCACGCCCATCGAGGGCGTGGAAATAAAGTACGGCCTGTTCCTCAACGCGATCGTGCAGTTCCTCATCACGGCCATCGCACTGTTCTTCCTCATCAAGGGCATCAACATGATGCGCAAGCCCGCGCCGGAGGCTGCTCCACCGCCGCCGCCCCCGTCCGAGGTCTATCTTCGCGAGATTCGCGACGCGCTGGTGAAGGGCAAGAACTGAAGCCAGCGAGCAAGCGCAGAGCCGGGACGTATGGCAACGCTCCGGCTTCGCTTTGTTTCGCTGGTGGCGCGATTGTCGTGTCGGTTGCGCGCGGGGAGCATGCGTCGGCGTATGCTCGCCTCGCGGCGCTTTGCAAAGGCTCGGCGGTACGCCCGTGGAATCGCCTCCTCAATCGCTTCGGGACAATTCCAGGACCCTCTTGTCGGGTTTGCCCGCTTAGTCCAATTTTGTCCGATTGACCGGGGCACGGGATGGGCTAAAAGCCTGTCTCCTCGAGTTCGCGGGCGTAGTTCAGTGGTAGAACGTCAGCTTCCCAAGCTGAATGTCGTCGGTTCGATCCCGATCGCCCGCTCCAGTACTCCTCTGATTTCAGCACATTTTCGGCTCTGCGTGCGGAGCGCCAAGGGAACAAACGGACAACGGGACTAAGGGAGTTCCGGACATTCTTAGCGCGACCGTTCCGTCGTCTCGAAACACGCGGACGTGTCGCGATTCCCGTGGATCTCCCCACCCTGATCGCCATCCGCCGACGCGTGAAGAACCTGCGGGCTTCAGCCGGTTGGCGTTTCGAGCCCAGCGCGTACGGCCCTTCAGAGTTTCCGTTTCGATGCGAGGGCAACGCCGCGGCGACCTAGCGATGTTCGAACAATGTACGTTGCAGTGAAAAGCACGCAGGGACTTGTTCCCGCTGCGCGCGAGAGATTTTTCTTCCGCTAGCCGACCCGCGAGAACTCGCCTTCGGATACGGCCGACGATGCACCGGCGCGGCTACCGCTTTGAAACCCTGCGCAGAGTTGCGGAACCTTCCCTGTCGGAGTGGGTTCCGTGCTCAAAGCATGGGGCACGGATGTCGCCCCATGGCGCGCATCGGCCCGGCATTTTTTGCCAAGCCGATGCTGTGGGCGGGTGCCGCTGAAACAGCGGCGCAGGCTCGTCCATCGGGCGGCGTGCCCCGGCCACCGCCGCATCGGCGGCGTCCGCGCCGCGATGCCGAGGCAGGCATGACCTGCACGCAAAACCCATAAATCAAAGGGATTATTGCGGCGGGCTAGCGCTGGCGACCGCAAAGAGCAGCTTCCCTCCGATGGCAACGCACAACGGGAATATTCAACCCTTCGGTTGACTTTATTTCCCGCGACCAATATTCAACGTAGTGGTTGAGGATAGTGACGGACTATCGGCGATCCCCGGCGCGATCCTCGCCAAAGTTGCAAAAATTAAGGAGGAAGCACCCTATGGGGAAGGTTGTGTACGCAGCAGCGACAGCCGCGCTCGTTTGCGCACTGTCAATGCCCGCGGTGGCAAATGACGACGTCATGAAGAACACCGCAGACCCGAAGAACTGGGCGCAACAGGAAGGCAACTACGCCAACACCCGCTATTCGAAGCTCGACCAGATCAACACGAAGAACGTCAAAGACCTTAAGGTCGCCTGGACGTTCTCGACGGGCGTGCTGCGCGGTCACGAGGGCTCTCCCCTCGTCATCGGCAACATGATGTATCTCCACACGCCGTTCCCGAACATCGTCTACGCTCTCAACCTCGATGACGAGAACAAGATCGTCTGGAAGTACGAGCCGAAGCAGGACCCGTCGGTCGTGCCGATCATGTGCTGCGATACGGTGAACCGCGGCCTCGCCTATGCCGACAACACCATCTACCTCTACCAGGCCGATACGTCGGTGGTCGCTCTCGACGCCACGAACGGCAAGGAGAAGTGGAAGTCGGTGAACGGCGATCCGAAGAAGGGCGAGTCGGGCACCATGGCGCCGACCGTCATCAAGGACGCAGTGATCGTTGGTATCTCGGGCGCCGAATTCGGCGTGCAGGGCCACGTGACCGCGTATGACCGCAAGACTGGCAAGCGCCTGTGGCGCGGCTATAACGTCGGCACGGACGATCAGCTCCTGTTCGACCCCGAGAAGACAATGTCCCTCGGCAAGCCGGTGGGCAAAGACTCCTCGATCAAGACCTGGACCGGTGACCAGTGGAAGATCGGCGGCGGCACGGTTTGGGGCTGGTTCTCCTATGATCCGGACCTGAACCTCGTCTACTACGGTTCCGCCAACCCTTCGACGTGGAACCCGGCTCAGCGCGCTGGACCGGACGGCAAGCCGATCGACCAGAAGTGGACGATGTCCCTCATCGCCCGCAACCCCGAGACCGGTGTCGCTGCCTGGGCCTACCAGATGACCCCGTTCGACGAGTGGGACTATGACGGCGTCAACGAGAACATTCTCGTCGACGACATGGAGATCAAGGGCAAGAAGCACAATGTGCTCGTGCACTTCGATCGCAACGGTCTCGCCTACACCGTCGACCGCAAGACCGGCATCCCGCTGGTCGTCGAAAAGTACGACCCCGCCGTCAACTGGACGACTGGCGTCGATCTCGACCCCAAGAGCCCGACCTACGGTCGCCCGTCGGTCGTCGCTTCCAAGTCGACGTTCCTGAACGGTCCCGACGTCAACACCACCGACGTCTGCCCGGCCGCTCTTGGAACGAAGGACCAGCAGCCGGCTTCCTACTCTCCGCTGACGGGTCTCTTCTACGTGCCGACGAACCACGTCTGCATGGATTATGAGCCCTTCAAGGTCGAGTACACCGCCGGTCAGCCGTACGTCGGCGCCACGCTCTCCATGTATCCGCCGAAGGGCGAGAGCCACATGGGCAACTTCATCGCGTGGGATGCTGCCAACGGTAAGATCGTCTGGTCGAACAAGGAGCAGTTCTCGGTGTGGTCGGGTGTTCTCACCACCGCTGGCGGCATCGCCTGCGTCGGCACCCTCGAGGGCTACTTCAAGTGCGTCGATCAGAAGGACGGCAAGGAGCTGTACAAGAACCGTACGCCTTCCGGCATCATCGGTAACGTCTTCACCTACGGCCATAAGGGCAAGCAGTACGTCGGCGTCTTCTCGGGCGTCGGTGGTTGGGCCGGCATCGGTCTGGCTGCTGGTCTGACCAACCCGACCGACGGTCTGGGTGCTGTGGGTGGCTACGCCGGCCTCAGCAGCTACACCGCTCTCGGTGGCTCGCTGACCGTGTGGACGCTGCCATAAGCCTAGGATTGAACACACAAATCCCACTCGCACAGTTCTGCGCTACCTCCATTGCGCACACGCTTGCGAGCTACTTGACCGGCGCCTCACCAGCGCCGGTCTTTTTATTTGGCGCGGGCCATAAGATGGGAGTTGTTTGACAGGGGCCGAACCGTCTAGATACTTAATCCGATGGTTGAACATGACGACAGGCTTGGCTCCATATTCTTCGCGCTGTCGAATGACACGCGGCGGAAGATGGTGCGCCTGCTCGCCCGCCGTCCCTACCGCATTACGGAACTCGCGCCCAAGTTCGACATCTCGCTCGCGGCCGTCTCGAAGCACGTGCAGCTTTTGGAGCGGGCGGGCCTGATCGACCGGCAGGTGAAAGGGCGCGATCACTTCTGCACGCTGAAGCCCAACGCCTTGAGCAGGGCCCATGCCTGGCTCAGCGGCTACGAGCAGTACTGGAGCGCGAGGCTCGATGCTCTCGAGAGGATGCTCTCCGAAGACGAATAGGTGCGTATTTTGGCAGGTAAAAAGCCGCCCCCGGCGATCGCGGTCACCATCGTCCGCAGGCTGAAAGCTACGCCCGGCAAAGTATTCTCGGCCTGGACGCAACCCAGGACGCTCGTGCGCTGGCTCGCCCCCGGCGGCGACATGGTCACCGGCATAGAGACGGAGCTGCGCGAGGGCGGCAAATACCGCGTCGACGCGGTCGACACCCATGGGCGGCCCTATTCGATCAACGGTGTCTATGTCGAGCTCGTCGAGGACGAGCGCGTGGTCATGACCTGGAACTACGATGGGCCGGTAGCGGCGCTTCGCACGCGGGCGACGCTGGTTTCCGCGGAGTTGCGCGCCCTCGGCCCGGCGCTGACCGAGCTCACCTTAACGCACGAGAAGAACCCCAATCGCGAGGTTGCCGGTCTCAACCGCGTGAACTGGAAATCCTGTCTCGACAAGCTCGAGGACACCTGCGGGGAGGTGCGGCAGAAGCCCCCCGCAGGTGAGCAGCCGCGGGACTTCTTCTCGGACGGACACCGCAAACTGCAAGATCAGTTCGGCACGCGGCGGATTGCGGACCGTCTCGACGATCTCACTGTGCATGACCAGCTCAAAGCCGCCGACGCCGCATTCATCACGCGGCAGAACATGTTCTTCATCGCCACCACCGACCCCTACGGCCAACCCAACTGCTCCTACAAGGGCGGCAATCGCGGGTTCGTGACCGTGATCGATGACCGGACGATTGCTTTCCCGGACTACAACGGCAACGGCATGCACCTGTCGACGGGCAACATCACCGAGACGTCGCGGGTGGGCATGCTGTTCGTCGACTTCGAACGTCAGTCGCGTCTGCGGGTGCTGGGCCGCGCCGAAGTGTCGGCGTCGGACCGCCTGCTGAAGCGCTATCCCGGCGCGCAGATGATCGTCCGCGTGCACGTCGAATCCGTGTTCTCGAACTGTCCGCGGTACGTGCACAAGATGCAGCTCGTCGAGGAATCGGTGTTCGTGCCCAAGGCTGAGAAGCCCCAGCCGGTCGCCGAGTGGAAGCGGCTGCGGGCCGTGGCCGATGCTCTGCCCGAGGCGGATGCCGATGCCGCGGGCACCGACTCGGACGAAGAAAAGGCGATGAACAAAGATAGCTGATCCCCTGCGCGGCTTTCACCGCGCGGCTGAGCTGGACAAGCCATCTGGACGCGCCGTCTCGCCCCGGACCCTGCGTCCTCGAGGCTGCGCCAAGCCGGCGCGGCAAGAAAACGTGAACGCCAATCCCTCCGGCGGGTTGACTGCGGGCCCCTCGCCTGGGAATTGAGGCGGCCAGCGGGCGCGGGCCAACCGGCCGCCCCCGATCCATTCCTCATTCCCCTCGGGGCACACCGTGCACGACTACGTCAGAAAGATCCTCGGCGCCCGCGTCTACGACGTGGCGGTCGACAGTCCCCTCGATTCCATGCCGCGGCTTTCCAAGCGTCTCGGCAACAGCATTCTGCTGAAGCGCGAGGATCTGCAGCCGGTTTTCTCGTTCAAGCTGCGCGGCGCCTATAACAAGATGTCGGGGCTTTCGCGCGAGCTGCTCGATCGCGGCGTGATCTGCGCGTCGGCCGGCAATCATGCACAGGGCGTTGCGCTCTCCGCGCGCCGATTGAATACGCAGGCCACCATCGTGATGCCCTGCGCAACGCCGGAGATCAAGGTCGAGGCAGTGCGCGCGCGCGGCGGCAATGTCGTTCTGCACGGCGACAACTTCGATGAAGCCTATGCGCACGCGCGCAAGCTGGAGGCCGAGCAGAGCCTCGTTTTCATCCATCCCTATGACGATCCCGAGGTCATTGCCGGCCAGGGTACGATCGGCATGGAGATTCTCAGCCGGCACCCGGACTCGATCGATGCCATCTTCATTCCCGTCGGCGGCGGCGGCCTAGCCGCGGGCATTGCGGTCTACACAAAGTTCCTGCGTCCGCAGGTGAAGGTCATCGGCGTCGAACCGGAGGAAGCGGCCTGCATGCAGGCCGCCATGCGCTCCGGCAAGCGGGTCGTGCTCGACCAGGTCGGCTTCTTTGCCGACGGAGCCGCCGTGCGCCAGGCCGGAGAAGAAACTTTTCGCCTGTGCCGCCAATACCTCGATGACATCATCACGGTTTCGACCGACGAAGTGTGCTCTGCCATCAAGGACATCTTCGAGGATACACGCGCCATCCCGGAGCCGGCCGGCGCGCTGTCTCTCGCGGGCCTGAAGAAATACGCCGAGGAGCATCGGCTCAGCGGGCGCACGTTCGTTGCGATCAACAGCGGCGCCAACATGGACTTCGACCGGCTGCGCCACATCTCGGAGCGCGCTGAAATCGGCGAGCACCGCGAAGCGCTGCTCGCTGTGACCATCCCCGAGCACCCGGGCAGCTATCGCCGGTTCATCCAGCTCCTGGGCCGGCGCTCGATCACCGAATTCAACTACCGGTACGCGGACAACCGTGCGGCGCATATCTTCGTCGGCGTGCGGCTCTCGGGCGGAGAGACGGAGAAGCAGCAAATCATCTCGATGCTGCAAGACAACGGCTACGCCGTCATCGACATGAGCAACAACGAGATGGCGAAGCTGCACGTGCGCTACATGGTGGGCGGGCGCGTGGCGGGGCTCGACAACGAGGTAGTGCTGCGGTTCCAGTTTCCCGAGCGGCCCGGCGCGCTGATCCAGTTCCTCGACAGCCTCTCCGACCGCTGGAACATCTCGCTGTTCCACTACCGCAATCACGGCGCCGACTATGGGCGCGTGCTCGCCGGCATCGACGTGCCGCTGGAGGAGCGCGCCGACCTCAAGGCCAGTCTTGAAAGTCTCTCCTACCCCTACTGGGACGAGACGGAGAACCCAGCCTATCGGTCGTTCCTCGCCGACAGCAACGGAAACGGCAACGGCGCCGTTACGAAGGCCGCGACGCAGGTGGGATCGCGCACAACGAAGCCGAAGCGCGCCACGCGGTAACGCGCGTTCTCATGTGACAATCCAGATCTGCCAGATTTGGCGAAACGGGTGGTGAAACAAGACTTCGCGCGCGCGCCTGCCGGGATAGCGACGGCCATGCGCTCGCCTTGAGCGAGCCGCGCGCGGGATGACCGAAGCAAACGGGTTTGTCACCCCGTCGGACCGGGGAGCGCGTTCCCCGATCCGACAGGGGGCGCGCCGAATTGCCTCCGGTGGGTGGCGCGCCGATGGGTGTCGATTTCAGGCGACCGTTTCAGAGGCGGGCTCCGGCGAGAGCTCGGCCAGTTTTCCCGGCCGGCCGTTCTCTTCGTCGGCGCCGGGCAACGCCGGCTTCTTGCCCGTGAGGTTGGGCCAGAGATCCGCGTATTTACGGTTGAGCTCCAGCCACTGCGGCGTCGCCTCCCGCTCGGTGTCGGAAAAGATCGCCTGCGCGGGACATTCCGGTACGCAAACCCCGCAGTCGATGCACTCATCCGGATGGATGACGAGCATGTTCTCGCCCTCGTAGAAGCAGTCCACGGGGCACACCTCGACACAGTCGGTATACTTACACTTGATGCAGTTCTCAGTGACTACGTAGGTCATGGCTCTCTGCCAGCTATTTCTCCGCTTGGATCGTGCCGCAGGCGATGGGAAGGGTCACGTGCGCGGGCACACCAGGAAGCGATTTCACAGTATCGGGCAAGGCTGGCTTTTCGCTCACGCCATGCACGAAGATCACCCGCTTATCGAGCGCGAGGACGGGTGATTTGAACTTATCCTTGAGGGCGTTTTCGATGTCGGCGACGGACTCGGTATTAGTGTAGTGCGCGGCTCCGTTCTTGTCAGCGGTGGGATAGGTGTCGTTGGGTATTTCCAATGTCGCGGGATGCGCATGGAACGGCACCATCGTCGTGCCTGCGACCGGTTCCGTCTCGATGAGATCGATGTAGCCGTCGCCATTCGTGTCGGCGTCGGCGGTGGGGCATGCGGCCTGCTTACCGTCGGGGAAGCCATGGTAGTGCTGCAGGTGCATGATGCCGGGCGGCAGCCCCTCCAAATCGATGACGGTGACCAGCTTCCCGTCCGCGATGGATAGCTTTGCCGTCCCCTTCGCAGCCGTACCGATCTTCGCGGCGTTCAGCGGCTGCAGGTGCGCCACGAACTTTTCCGCAGCGAAAGAGCCGGCCGGCGCAACGATCGCGAATGCGGCAGCGGCTGCGAAGGAGAGGAGGGGCCTCGGTGTCATGTAACGTTCTCCTGAATGGAATAATTCAAACGGGGCAATTGGGATCGTTCGCTTCCTCCATCGCAGAGCGATGGAGCGCGATGCCGAGTTGAAGCGACTCCGCGATGTGCTCGGCGCGATCGACGAACAGCCACGCGGCGGGCGCGCTACAAAATTCCCTGGCGGCTTCGCGGAACAACTCCAGCCAGCGCTCGAAGTGCGGGCGCGAAATGCCGGGAATCTTCGCGTGTGCAGCCATGGGGCGGCCCTTATAGCGGCCGCTCATCAGTGTGACCGACGACCAGAAGGCGCACATCTTCTCGAGGTGAACCGGCCAGTCGTCGATTTCGGCATCGAAGATCGGTCCGAGCACGGCGTCGGCGCGCACCCGAGCATAGAAACCATGCACGAGGCCATGGATCATCTGCTCGTCGATGCCAGCGGCATAGCCCGGTGCGCGCGGATCGATAGCCGGCTGGCTTGTGGTCGTGCTCGTTTCCGTCATAGCAACGCCCAGCGAACGGAGAGGGCCGTGAAGGCCAGGAGAATGACAACGGGTATCGTGACGATCTGCACAACCGCTTCCCAGCGCCGCATTGGCCCTGTCCGCGTCTCGACGAACTCGCTTCGCGAATGCGCAGCATCCCTGCGCCAGCGCTTGTCGGTGGACGCGCGCAGGCGGAAAAATGTGAGCGGGATTGCGAAGAAGACCACGGCAAAGGCGATGCTGACGATCACCGCGAAGAGCGCCGCGCCGGTGGAGAAGAACGTTGCCGCGGCGACGGCGAACAACAGCGTATAGCAGGTGATGATGATGGGGCCGGCAACGGACAGCAGCCCGTCGTCATATTCACCCGGCTCGTCGAGTTCAATATCGGGGCGCGGGTTGGGTTTTGCGGCGTGATCGTCCGCGCTGCGGGCAACGGCTGCGGCGTGCGAAGATTTGAGTTCCAGACTCATATCGTCCTCCATTTGACCAGCGGACGTCCCGTCTCCGATGAAAACAAGCGGGCGGCGGTGGCGTAGCGGAGTTGACCTGTGCGCCGTTGCATGCGCGTCGGCTTCACAAGCCGTTAACATGCATCTATAATACATGTTTCAAAGCGCGAGTCCATAATGATGCATCAGAAGTGCATCAAATAGCCGTGAGACATCATGCAGCTCACCCTGTTCTCAGATCTGGCGTTGCGCGTGCTCATGTTCACGCACGCGGCCGGTGACCGTCTCGTCACCATCGATGAGATCGCCGAATCGTACGCCATCTCGCGCACGCACCTCACGAAGGTCGTTAACGCCCTCACCCGCTCGGGATATCTGCAGGCTGTGCGCGGGCGATCCGGCGGCCTCAGGCTCGCGCGTCCGGCGGACGAGATCGTGCTGGGTGATGTGGTGCGCACCACCGAACCCGATTTCGCGCTCGTGGAATGCCTCTCCACCGGCAACCGGTGCGTCATCACGAACTGCTGCCGGCTGCGCGGCGTTCTCAACGAGGCCCTGGGCGCTTTTCTCAGCGTTCTCGACCGGACGACGCTGGAAAGCATCGCCTTGCGACCGAAAGATTTCCGCACGTTGGCCCGCATAGGAGAATGACGATGGCGACCAAATCGAAAAATGGCGACGGTGTTGACAAGAAGGTCAGCGTCAAGCGCGTCTACGATGCGCCCGCGCGGGGGGATGGGACGCGCGTATTGGTTGACGCTCTGTGGCCGCGCGGCCTGAGCAAGGACAAGGCCAAGGTGGACGTCTGGCTGAAAGCGATCGCTCCAAGCACGGAGCTGCGGGACTGGTTCCACCACGACCCGGAACGATGGGCCGAATTCCGCACCCGCTACCGCTCGGAGCTTTCGAAGAATGCCGACGCGGTTGCGGAACTGAAGGACCTGGCCCGCCGCGGTCACGTCACCCTCGTCTACGGCGCGCGCGATGTCGAGCACAACAACGCGATCGTCTTGCAGGGGCTCCTCAATCGGAGCCGGTGACGGCATTGGCAGATCGGAGCTCACGGGCCTCGCGTCCGGCAGTCTTCGCCCGCTGCCTTACCAGAGGCGCGCAATGGCGAAGTGGATGATCAGGAAACCGCTGATCAGCACGGTCAGAAAAATGATCGTGTCGACGGGGTCCTCACGGCTATCGTCCGATTGTTCGTCTGGCTCGTCGGCCATTTCTTCACCTCGCTAGGATGGGTGGAATATGGACACACCTGCTTTCGCGATACGTCGCCATTATATCGTTACACGATATTTATCGACATGGGAAATGACCGCTGTTTGCAAGGCCTGCGGTCAGCATAGGTTCTGGATGCCTGACGGTCCGCTGGGTTAGCTCGCCCGCGGTAAAAACTGCAGAATTGAGCGCATGAGGCATGGCCATGGCTAATTCCGATCGCATCGCCACTGTGGAAGGCACCGATAGCGCAACGGTCCAGCGTCTCTTCTCCGAAGCAATCGCGCGATGGCGCGCCGCGGGTGTTCGGGTCGCGGGTGTCGTCGAGGAGACCCACGGCCTGGAAGGACGGGTCTGCACCGCCGGCGTCTTGCGCGACATCGCCTCCGGCGCGCCCCATTCCATCTTTCTCGAAACGCTGCCCGCGGGCAAAACGTGTCACATCGATGCGAAGGGCGCCGAAAACGCGGGCGCGGGCATCGTCGACCAGATCAACGCGTGCGATGTCCTCGTGCTCAGCAAGTTCGGCAAGCTGGAGGCCGGGGAAAGCGGCCTCTTCGGCGCATTCCGCGCAGCTGCGGACGCGGGCAAACCCATTCTGACCACGGTAGCGGAAAAGCATCGCGCCGCGTGGCGCACGTTCGCACCCAACTCCGCCGTTCTCCCGCCCGACGGGGGCGCAATCGATGCCTGGTGCGCGAAGGTAAACGCCCGCTAACCGGCGCACGCTCAATCCTCCGGAAAATGCCGCGCAGTTGAACTAATTGCGTGCGATGCCGCAGCCTATGCCCGCGCCGGAGGCCGGAGGGCTCACACCCTCGCAACGCGCGGCAACTGCGCGGCGCTCGCGACCGCGGCGAGCGCATGGTCGAGATCGCTGATGAGATCGCTTTCCGCCTCCAGACCCACCGACAGCCGCAGGAGCCCGTCGGTGATCCCCGCGTTGCGGCGTGCCTCGGGATCCATGCTCGCATGAGTCATGGTCGAGGGGTGGGCGATGAGGCTTTCGACGCCGCCGAGGGATTCGGCCAGCGTGAAAACCTCCAGGCGCTCGACGAAGCGGCGCACCGCGTCGGCGCCGCCGCGCAGCTCCATGCTCAGCATGGCACCGAAGCCGGACTGCTGCAGCTTTGCCAGCGTGTGCCCGGGGTGGGAGGGAAGCCCCGGATAGTGCACTGCCTCGACGAACGGATGGCGCTCCAGGTGCTCGGCGATCGCCTGCGCGGTTTCCTGCTGCTGGCTCATACGTGGAAACAGCGTCCGGATACCACGCAGCGTCAGGTAAGCATCGAAGGGCGACCCAATGAGCCCCGCCGTGTTCGACCATTCGGCGAGCTCTTCGGCATCCGCCTTCTCCGCGGCGATGACGGCCCCGCCCAGGACGTCGGAATGCCCATTGAGGAATTTCGTCGTCGAATGCACGACGAAGTCAGCGCCGAGGCGCAGCGGTCGCTGCAAGGCCGGAGACAGGAACGTGTTGTCGACGACGACCTTCGCGCCGGCTTTGCGGGCACGCGCAGCAATCGCGCGGATGTCGACAACCCGCATCAAGGGATTGCTCGGCGTCTCGACGAAGACGAGCGCGGGCTCGACCACCATCGCCTTGGCGAACGCGGCCTGATCTCCCTGGTCGACGAAGATCACGTCGAAGTGCCCGCGCGCCCGTCGCGCCAGCAACAGCCGCTGCGTGCCGCCATAGCAATCGTGGGGCGCAACGACGACGTCGCCAGGCCGCAGGCGGCTAAGCACGAGGTCGACGGCCGCCATCCCCGATGAGACGACCACAGCACCCATTCCGCCCTCAAGCTCGGCCAGGGTCTCGGCCAGCATGTTGCGGGTGGGATTGGACGTGCGGGAATAGTCGTGGGCCCGGCTTTTCTCGAATCCTGCAAACTCGAAGGTGGTCGTCAAGTACAAGGGCGGGGTCACGGCCCCGAACGCTGCATCCGTCGCCACGCCGTGCGAGGCGGCAACGGTTCGTGGATGCCTATGCTTGGCCATGCGAAAATCCATGCGAGAGCGGGTCACAGATGGGAAGGAGTCCGCTATACCTTCGAGTTGAAAGTCCGTGCCGGCTCCGGCCGGGCATGGATGATATATCGCCTCACGATATACACAAGAGATCTTCCTATGTCGAAGCCCGCTACCCGCCGCAAGTTTCCCAAGCACAGCTACGAAGCGCTCGCCGATTTCCGGTATGCGCTGCGTCAGTTTCTCGCGTTCAGCGAAAAGGCGGCGGACGACGCCGGCCTCAGCCCGCAGCAATACCAGGCGCTGCTGGCGATCAAGGGCTCCCGCAGCAAGACGGATCTGGGCATCCAGGACATCGCCGACCGTCTCTTGATACGGCACCACACGGCGGTAGAGCTGGTCGACCGCCTCGAAAAGAACGGGTTCGTCACACGGGCGAAGGACAAGGAGGACCTGCGGCGCGTGCAGGTTCGCCTCACCGCGAAGACGGAACGGGTGATGGATAAGCTTGCCGCCGCCCACCTCAGGGAGCTGCGCGGCATCCGGCCGGTGCTCGACCAGCTCTTGGAGCAGTTCGACTGAAGCAGCCGAGCCGGGATCATGGAATTATCGGAGGCGGGCGCCGGCGCTGGATGGTCGCCGGCCCCGCCCAGCGGCGCCCGCCATCGCAGCGCCGCGGAGGAAGTGCCTCCCCAGCACACTTCCTCCGGCCCCCTTACCACACCTGCGCGCCGCGTGCGTACCCCCCGGGCACTATTTTGCGGACGCGTAGGCCCGATGTGTCCCGGCCGCATCCGAAGGGGCTTCCGCGGCATGGTCGAGGATCGCATCGGCATGGAGCTTCAAGGTGTCGTACAGCGGGAGCGCGGTATCCTTTTCGGAGATCAGCAGGCCGAGCTCCGTGCACCCGAGAATGACCGCCTCTGCCCCTCGCGCCTCGAGATCGGCGACAATCGCGCGGGCGGCGGCGGTCGATTCCGGCCTTACTATCCCGTGGGAGAGCTCCTCCCAGATAACGCGGTCGAGCGTCCGGCGCTCGGCCGCGCCCGGCACGCACGTCCCGATGCCGCGGGCGCTGAAATGATCCTGGAAGAAACCGAACTCCATCGTGGCTCTCGTTCCTAGGAGCGCCACCTTGCGCCGTCCGTCGCGGCTCAGCGCGGCGGCGGTGGCGTCCATGATGGTGACGATCTGCAATGGAGAGGTGTCGCGGATCTGCGCGTAGGCATTGTGGGGTGTGTTGGCGAGAATGGCGGCGAAGTCCGCTCCGGCCGCCTTGAGCCGCCGCAAAGCGCCGAGCAGAATTTCCGCAACGCCGTCCCAATCGTTCTTTGCAAAGAGATCGACGAGGATCTGCAGGTTGAGGCTCTCGAGCGTAATTGGCGGGAAGTTCAGGCCGCCGTATATGCGGTTATATTCAGTGCAGAGCCGCTGGTAGTAGTGAACCGTCGATTCCGGGCTCAGCCCTCCGATCAGGCCTATCCTGCGCATGGGGACCCCCACGGAAAGTGAATTGCCATCTCCGTTTTTATCGCCCTACGATATTCATGTCGAGGCGCGGCTAAGCTTCGGCGCGTGGAAACGCAAGATGCCGCGCGGGCGTTATTGCAAGGGACAACAAGCAAGGGACAACAAGGATGACGGCGGAGCGACACGTGGATGAGGAAGACCGCCAGTTCGATGCGCCGGCATCGCCGCCGTGTGCCATGCACGAGATCGAGACGGATTTTGCCGGCTTGAGCCATGAACGCGCGGGCGAAAACCTCACGCGCTGGCGCTATAGCGAACGTAAGCGGCTCATTGCGGCGCGCATGGCGCTTACGGTTGCCGAGCGAGAGGCGCACGCCAAGCGCGTTGCGTGCGAGCTCGACACCATCATCCCGCGCACGGACGGGACGATTGTCAGCCTCTACTGGCCGTTCCGCGGCGAGCCGGACTTGCGGCCCTGGATGGCGCGGGCTGCAACGGCCGGGCTGCGGACGGCACTGCCGATCGTGCTCGGCAAAGGCCAGCCGCTCGTCTTTCGCGAATGGTGGCCGGGAGCGCGCCTGGAACGGGGCGTCTGGAACATTCCCTATCCGGCCGACGGCGCGCTCGTCGCGCCGACCGTCGTCATCGCGCCGCTGGTGGGCTTCGATGCCCGCGGCTACCGCCTCGGCTACGGTGGAGGATATTTCGACCGCACGCTCGCGAGCCTCACGCCGCGCCCGATGGCAATCGGAGTGGGCCATCCCAACACAGCCATCGCCAACATCTTCCCGCAGGCCTATGACATTCCGATGGACTGGATCGTCACGGGTGAGGGTTCGCCGCGCGCCGTGTCCAGGTCGCCATAAATGCTTCGCAATTTGTAGCAGCGCGCCCGTTGCGCGGGACCGCCATAAGCCCGCCGAGATTGCCGGTCTCCAATGGTGCTCGCCGCGCCGATCGCGCCCCGTCAATCGCACCATTGACAAAACGTGAGAACACGCCAGATTCACGGGATGGCGAAAATGCACACGAGCACGTTCCGGATTCATCCGATCGCGGAAATCTAGCCCTGAGGCTCGGCCATTGTGCGCCCCGAGCTCCAGGGGTGCATTCGGGCTGCATATGATTGCATCGCCACCCCGGCGCCAAACCATTCAACATAGACAGATTCAGCCGGTGCAGCTCTGCGCTGGTCACGTTTGCGCACCGCGGAGGAGTATACCTATCCCATGACCGAGCTCACGAAAGCCAACAGCACCAAGCCTGCCATCGTTGTCAGCGACGTCGACTACAAGCGCCTCAGCGACCTCGCCACGGGTGCGCTCGATCGCTTCCCCGCCGTCGCCGAGGAGCTGCTCGCGGAAATGGACCGGGCGCAGGTGGTCTCTGCCGCCCTCATTCCGCCGGGCGTGGCGCAGATGCATTCGACGATCGCCTACCGCGCCGATTCCGGCCAGGAGCGCCGCGTGACACTGGTCTATCCGGGCGAAGCGGACATCGCCGCGAACCGCATCTCCATTCTCACGCCGATCGGCACCGCGCTCATCGGGCTTTCGAAGGGCCAGTCCATCACGTGGGTCACGCGCGATGGCCAGCGGCACGCGCTGACGGTTCTCAGTGTCGAGCAGCCGAGCTCGGTTCTCGCCGACTAACGCGCAGAGCGCGAAGGCAACGCGCGGCGTGGACGCAATGGTGAATGGGAGGTGCCCCTTGGTTATCAGCAGCATGCCACTTCTCCGCCAGAGGCCTTCCATCTCAGGCGTCTAGCCCCTGGCGCCGCGCTTCAAAACGCAACGCCGGGGCCAGGGGAGATCCTCAAAGCCACCCGTTCTGTCTCGGTGCACCGAAGCCCGGTGCGGCGGAGAATTGCCATGCCCAAGCTTGCCCATTGCTTCCTATCGACCAAGGATTTCACGGCCCTCGAAACGCTGCTGGACCAGGAGGCCTATCGCGAGGACGCATTCCTGCGTCTGCTGCGCAACAAACTTTCGACCGCGACGGTCATGCTGCAAGAGGACATGGGGCCCGATATCGCGACCCTCGACAGCCGCATCGACTATGTGATCGACGGCCGTCAAAGCGACAGCCGCATCCTCGTCCTCGGCGGCGAGACCGCGCAGTCTTGTCTTGCTCTCCCGATCACCACGCTGCGCGGTCTTGCACTGCTCGGGTTGCTGGCCGGCGATACGGTCACCGTCGCGCGGCCTGAAGGCGGCGTGGAGGAGCTGTATCTCGAAAGGGTTGCCTTCCAGCCGGAGGCGGACCGGAAAGAGCGCCTGCTCGACCGGATGGCGGCGCACGCCGGGCAGGATCGCGCCTCACCCAGCGGCGGCTCGGTGATTGCCTTCCCGGCATGGCGTAAGCCCGTTTCCGCTGTCACGGGCGACGGGCTGCCGCCCGACGATGACGATCCGGGGCCGCGTGCGGCCTGAGGGAGTAGGCCGCTACCAACAGGGGCGCGCGCGGGGCAAGCCTCCGGTTAGACCCGATGGGGGTCTAACGTCACGCTGCCCGGAGAACGGGCCGGGAACCGGGCGCCTTCGATGCCGCATGGCAGGTGCGCGTGGGAACAGCGCCCGCCGCCCGCCCGTTGAAATTCCATGAACAGGTGGACTTCCAGTAAGGGCTCGATCCTCGTGGTCGAGGACGAGCCGCTGATCCGGGATTACGTGTCGGGCATATTGGGCCAGTCGGGCTTCGATGTGGTCGAGGCCGGGACCGGCGAGGAGGCGCTGCGGCGGCTCGCCGAAGGTGGCGTATGTGCCGTCGTCAGTGACGTCGCCATGCCCGGCGCGGTGGATGGTTTCGAGCTGGCGCGACGGGTGCGCACGGAATCGCCGCGCACGGGCATCGTTTTGGTGTCCGGCGTCACTATCCCCGATGGGGGCCATTTGCCGGACGGCGGGCATCTGCCCGGCGGTGTGCGCTTCCTGACCAAGCCGGTGAAAGCTTCGACGCTGTTGCGCCTCGTGCGGGAGGTGGCCGATCCGCGGGCTCACCTTCCGGCCTGCGCAGAGCGCGGGCGGGCGCCTTAAAGGGAGCCTTAAGCTCAGCGTGCGACGTATGCCGACCATAAGCTTGGTGCGCACACCTCAGGGTCAGCCGATGGCATTGGGCCGCTCGCAGTCACCGGCGGTGCCTCAACGGAAGGCAGCGAAGCCTGCGCGCACGGCGTCCCTCGCGCTTCCCGAATTCGTTGCTCCGCAGCTCGCCACGCTGGTCACATCGCCGCCCGAAGGCGATGGGTGGGTGCACGAGATCAAGTACGATGGCTACAGGGCCATCGCCGCGATCGCGGCGGGCAAAGTGCGCATCTACACGCGCTCGAGCCAGGACTGGACGGCGAAATTTTCTTCTATCGCGAACGCGCTGAAGGACTTGAAGGTCGCCAGCGCGCTGCTCGACGGGGAGATCGTGGCCCTCGATCCCGAAGGCCGCTCGAGCTTCCAGCGCCTGCAGAACGCGCTGCGCAATGAGCGCGCGCCACTCATCTACTACGTGTTCGACATTCTCGAACTCGACGGGCGCGATGTGCGCGCCAAGCCGCTGGAGCGACGCAAGGAAATCCTGCGCAAGGTGCTGAACGGCGCGCCGGATGCGATCCGCTACAGCGAGGACGTTGCCGGGCACGGTGGCGAGATGCTCGCCAAGGCGTGCAATCTCGGACTGGAAGGCATCGTCTCCAAGCAGGCGAACAAGCCCTACGTGTCGCGGCGCTCGATGGGCTGGCTGAAGAGCAAGTGCCTGGGGAGCGACGAGTTCGTGATCGGCGGCTACCGCCTTTCGGACAAGAAGGGCCGTCCCTTCGCCTCCCTGCTCTTGGGGGAATACGCCGGCGGCAAGCTGCACTATCGCGGCCGTGTCGGCACCGGCTTCGATACCGCTATGCTGGAGGATCTCGGCGCCAAGCTCGCGAGCTGCGCGCGCAAGACGAGCCCGTTCGTCGATGCGCCGCGCGCGATACTGCGCGATGCCCGCTGGGTGGAGCCACGGCTCGTGGCGCAGATCGCCTACACGGAGCGCACGGAGGACGGCATACTGCGTCATCCGGCATTCCTCGGGCTACGGGGTGACAAACCGGCAAGACAGGTGCAGACGCAGATGCCAAAGCCGATTGACAAAGCGCAGGACGCGAACACGGTCGGGGGCGTTGCAATCTCGAACCCGGACCGGATGCTGTTCCCCGGCGCGGGCATCACCAAGCTCGAGCTGGCGCGGTATCTGCTGACCGTGAGCGAGCACATGCTCCCCTATGTCGATGAACGGCCGCTGAGCATCGTGCGCTGCCCGGAGGGCGCGGCGAAGACCTGCTTCTATCAGAAGCACGCGAAGAAGGGCCTTCCCAGCGCGCTCAAGTCGGCGCCCGTGCGCGAAGGCGATGGCAAGGTCGCGCAATATCTCATGGTCGATGATGCGGCCGGCATCGTCTCGGTGGCGCAGATCGGCGGCCTCGAAATCCACCCCTGGGGGGCACGGGCGGGGAATCTGGAGCGTCCCGACCGTCTCATCTTCGATCTCGATCCGGATCCGAGCGTCGATTTCGCGGCCGTGCGCGAGGCGGCGCGCGACGTGCGCAAGCTGCTCGAGGCGGCGGGGCTGGAAAGCTTCGCGCTGGTGACCGGCGGCAAGGGCATCCATGTGATCGCGCCGCTCGATGCGCGCCAGGGGTGGGAAACCGTGAAGGGATTTGCGCGCGGTGTCGCCGAGAAGCTCGCACAGAACGAGCCCGAGCGCTTCACGGCCACGATGTCGAAGGCGAAACGGCGCGGACGCATCTTCATCGACTGGCTGCGCAATGAGCGCGGCGCAACGGCGGTTGCGCCCTATTCACCGCGCGCCAGGCCCGGGGCAAGCGTTGCCACACCGGTGACATGGACGGAGCTGTCGCGCATCAAGGCGGCGAACGCGTTCACGATCCCGCTCGTGTTGCAGCGACTTCGGCGCAAGGCCGACCCGTGGGCGGATTACAGCCAGACCCGCCAGCGCATCTCAGACAAGGCTTTGCGATTTTTCGCCTGACGCCTCGGAGTTCGCCGCGGCGGACGGCATTGGCCGCCGTCCGAAATGCTCGGTCTTCTCCCAATAGAACGGCGCCGATACAAGCTGGAACAGCGCGCGGTGCGCCGCGAAGGATATCGCCAGCCAGTAGGCCGGCATCATCAGCGCGTGGGCGGCCAGCCTCAGCCGCCCACGGCGCGCCGCCGCAACCGTTCCGAGCGCGATGGCGCTCACATATCCCGCCACGAGATTGAAAATGCCGATGCTGAGGAGCCACTGTCCGAAGACATTCTGGGGGGTGCTCAACATGCGGTCCTGCCAGAGATCGAACGCGATGAGCAGGTAGAACCACGGGTGCACCAGCACGGACAGGATCATGCCGCCCATCAGCACCTGAAACCCGATGAAACGGCGCGCGCCCAGCTCGCGCCACAAGCGGCCCGGCTGGCGCATGTGCACGAGGTAGGTCTGCATCCAGCCCTTGAGCCAGCGCGTGCGCTGCCCTTTCCAGACACCGAACGTCTGCGGCGCCTCCTCCCAGGTGGTGGAGGGGATGACGCCGACGTGCCATCCCTGCCGCGCAAGGCGCATGCCGAGATCGGCGTCCTCGGTAACGTTGTAGGGATCCCAGCCGCCGACGGCATCGAGCACCCGGCGCGGAAAGTGGTTCGATGTTCCACCCAGCGGCACCGGGAGCTGCAGCCGCTCCAGGGCGGGCAGGATGCAATCGAACAGCGCGGTGTATTCGATGGTGAATTGGCGCGTGAACCAGCTCACGTCGGAGTTGTCGATGTTGAGCTGCGCCTGCAGACAGCCGAGACGCCCACCGCCCGCCTCGAGGCCCGCGAGCGCGCGGCGGAGCTGGTCCGGCTCGGGGACGTCCTCGGCATCGTAGACGACGACATACTCGCCCTTGGCCAATTGCATCGCGTACTGCGTGGCGCGCGGCTTGGTGCGGGGCTGGCCATCCGGCACCACGATGACCTGCATGTGCGGATCGAGGCCCGCGACCTCCAGCGCTGCTTTCGTTTCGCGGTCGACCTCTTCAACGATGAGCATGACCTCGAGACGCTCGGGCGGATAGTCGAGCGCGCGCAGGGAGTCGACGAGTTGCGGCACCACGGCCGCCTCGCGGAACAGCGGCACCAGGATCGTATAGAGCGGAAGCGCGGCGTCATCGGCGCCGGCGGACGGCGGCGCAGACACACGCGGAGGTGGAAAGCGCAACTGCCACAGGGCAATGCTGCGGAGAAGCACGACGCAGAGGAACGGAAACGCCAGCAGCGCCAGGAGGGCGATGATCGTCGCCTCGGTGGCGAGCATCAGCCCGCCGGCCAGGAGCAGAGCCGCACCGATCAGAACGCGCCGCTGCCAGGCCCACAGGCCGACGGACGCGGAAAGCTCGGGATTGCGGGTGCGCAGGCCGCCTACGGCTTCCAGAAGGGAGCGGGTACGGGCGGCCTCGTCCAGGGTGCCGGACGATAAACGTTGATTTTTGCGGGCGGTCGTGTCCGCCCTTTTGGATAGCGAATGCCCCAGCACGATGGCCCTCCCCCCGGCGAGCCGAGGATCATCTTGCCATAGTATTGGGTTTGACCATAGTGGGCGCGATTCAGCCTGCCCGCTGCGCGGATTCGACCGGCCATGATCCCAAACCGTCCGGCACTCTCACCGCTCGCTGCCTTCCGCCGCCTGGCGCTCGGCCTCGTCGCGCTCGCTGCGCTTCTGATTTGGCTGCCGCAGGGCACGGTGGCTCAGGAGGGCGCCAGCGAAGATGTCCCGTCGGCAAGCGAAGAGACAGGCGAGCCTTCGCGGCGCGTCGTGGTGCGCTTCCTCACCGAGGGGGATTTCCCGCCGTTCAACTTCTACGACGAGGACGGCACGCTGGTCGGGCTCAACGTCGATCTGGCGCGCGCCATCTGCATGGAGCTCAATACGGCCTGCGATATCAAGGTGCGCCCGTGGGGCGAGCTGCTGCTGGCGCTGCGGCGAGGCGAGGCCGATGCGGTGATCGCCTCCCATGCGGTGACGCCGCAGGCGCTCGCCGAGGTCGATTTCACCGACCGCTATTTCCAGACGCCGGGCCGCTTTGCGGGCAAGCGCGACGGCGAGAATCTCGCGATCAGCCCGGAAACGCTGGAGAGCAAGCGCATCGGCGTTGCCAAGAACTCACCGCACGAGGCGTTCTTGCGCACCTTCTTCCGCTCCAGCGCCATCCGCACATACGAAAACCCCGATCTTGCGCGCGATGCGCTCATCCAGGGTCAGGTCGACTATATCTTCGATGACGGCATCAGCCTCGTGTTCTGGCTGCACGGCACGGCCTCGAAACGGTGCTGCGAATTGAAGGGCGGCGCATACCTGGAGCCCAAATTCTTCGGCGACGGCATCGCCATTGCCGTTCCGAAGACGGACTCGCAGATCAAGACGCTGCTCAACGGCGCGCTTGCGCGGCTGCGGGCCAATGGCCGGCTGGACGAGCTCGTCGAGCGCTATTTCCCGGTGAAGATCTACTGAGGCGTCCCGGCGCGGTATGCGGACGCATCCCGCGACCCCGCCCAGGGAGTGCACGCGCCCGGAGGGAAGCCGCTTTCTCGCGGCGGTTAACCATGATCGGCGCGGCTGTCACAATACTGCAAACTGAATCCGGTCATTGGGGCCTCATCCAAAGCGCAAGGAAGCTTGCTGCTCAAGAGGATGGACATGGTCCACTACCGCACGCTCTTCATCTCCGACGTCCACCTTGGGACGCGATCCGCCCAGGCCGATATGCTGCTCGACTTCCTGCGGGAGACGGAGGCGGACACGATCTACCTGGTGGGCGACATGATCGATTTCTGGCGCATCCGGCGTGGCGCTATCTGGCCCCAGTCACACAACGACGTGCTGCAAAAGCTCCTGCGCAAGGTGCGCAAGGGCACGCGCGTCATCTTCATCCCCGGCAATCACGACGAGGGCCTGCGCCAATACTGCGGCCAGCATTTCGGCGGCATCGAGATCGAACACCAGACGGTGCACGCCACCGCGGACGGCAAGCGGTATCTGGTGCTGCACGGGGATGAGTTCGACGTCGTCGTGCGCTATGCGAAATGGCTCGCGTTCCTGGGGGATCGCGGCTACGAGCTGGCGCTGTGGATGAACCATCCGCTGAACTTCATCCGCCGGCGCTTCGGCCTCGGCTACTGGTCGCTCTCCGCACACCTGAAGCTGCGGGTGAAGACGGCCGTCAACTTCATCGGAGAGTTCGAGAAATCGCTTTCCGACGAAGCGCGCCGGCACGGCGTCGACGGCGTGATCTGCGGGCACATCCACCACGCGGCCTCGCGGCACATCGAGGGCGTGCATTATCTCAACACGGGCGACTGGGTGGAGAGCTGCACGGCCATCGGAGAAACCGGCGATGGCGCGCTCGAGCTGATCCGCTGGCACGATGTGGTGCAGGCGCGCCAGCGCGCCATTTCCGCCAAGCTTGCCGAAACGCTCCAGGTCGCGTGATGCGTATTCTCGTCACGTCGGACGCTTGGTACCCCCAGGTGAACGGCGTGGTGCGCACATACGAGCGGCTCGCCATCGAGCTGGCGGCGCTCGGTGTTGATATGCCGGTGCTCGCCCCGCACGAATTCCGCACGCTGCCCTGCCCCACCTATCCGGAAATCCGCCTCGCCCTGCCGGACGCGGGCCGGATCGCGGAGCGCTTCGATGCGGTGAAGCCCGATGCGGTGCATATCGCCACCGAGGGGCCCATCGGCTGGATGGCGCGGCGCTATTGCCTCGCCCGGCGCATCCGCTTCACGACGAGCTTTCACACACGCTTCCCGGAATATCTCAGCCAGCGTTTCGCCATTCCGCAAAGCTGGACGCTGGCGCTGCTGCGGCGCTTTCACAACGCGGGCGCGGGATTGATGGTGGCGACACCCTCGCTCAGCCGAGAGCTCGAAGGGCACGGGTTCGAGCGCGTATTGCCGTGGACGCGCGGCGTCGACACCGAGCTTTTCCGGCCGCGGGCGGTGCGGCTCTTCGGCGAAGAAACCGTGTTTCTCTATGTCGGGCGCATCGCGGCGGAAAAGAACATCGCGGGCTTTCTCGATCTCGATCTTCCTGGCCGCAAGGTGGTGGTCGGCTCGGGTCCGCAGCTCGACGAGCTGAAGGCGCGTTATCCGCAGGTGCTGTTCGCGGGCAGGCGCACGGGCGAGGAACTCGCCGCCTGCTATGCCTCGGCGGACGTGTTCGTCTTCCCGAGCCGCACCGATACGTTCGGCATCGTGCTGCTCGAAGCGATGGCGTCGGGTCTGCCGGTGGCGGCGCTGCCCGTTTGCGGTCCGCGCGATGTCGTCACCGATGGCGTAACGGGCATTCTCTCGGAGGATTTGCGTTCAGCAGCCCTTGCTGCGCGTGCGCTCGACCGCGACACCGTCCGCGCGAAGGCGGCCGAATACAGCTGGGAATATGCCGCGAAGCTGTTCCTCGCCAACATCACCGGGGCATGCCTCAACGGAGAGGCACACGTGCGCGCGGCGCGCAAGCTCGCGCGGCCTGCGAAGGCTGCCGCGCGTCCACAGTGACGCTGCGACAGGGGATCAGGACTTTCCCGCGGCTTTCTCGTTTCCCGCTTTGGTGTAGGCCGGCGGCACGTAGAAGTTCAGCGTCTTCAAGGCCTCGTCCCCCGTGTTGCGGATCTCGTGCTTTTCGCCACGTTCGATCAGCAGCAGGGTGCCAGGTCCAAGCCGGAGCTTGCTTCCTTCTATGCGCGCCTCACCGCTTCCCGACACGACGTAGAGCCACTGGTCTGCGCCGCGGTGGCGATTGTCCTCGCCACCCTCCTTGCCGCCGGGCGCGATGGTCATCTCCGCGGCCTGGGCGCGCCGATCATCGATCGCCACGCGGAAGCCGCGCCGAAAACTGAGCCGCTTGCGTTTCATTATTCGAACGCCTCACCACCAACGTGTCAGCCGCACTGGGGCCCGGCCATTGCCGGGACGCTTCAGGCAAACGCCAAGTGGGGAGAGGCGTTCCGGGAAGCCTACTCGGCCTCGCGCTGCTCGGCTGCGAACTCCTCGCCCAATCCCTTTTCCAGCTCGACGAGGTCCTGGGGGAGCGGCATGCCGAAGGCCTTCAGCTCGTTCAGCTTCTCCATGAGCTGGAGATAAAGCTCGTGGCGGTCCTGCGGCTCGTTCTGCATGCGCGTCAGCAGGATGCCCAACTCTGCCTTGACGTCGTCGAATGCCATGTGCCGTTCCTCGCTGTTGAAGCTTCGTGGTTGCCTAGGATTGTATATGGGGCTGGTTACCGACTACTCCACGGGGAAATCGAAATAGGTTTCCGGATAGGGCTCCGCGCGCAGGGTGTAATGCCACCACTCACTGGGATTGTTGTAGAAGCCGCACGCACGCATGGTGCCGCGGAGCAACTCGCGGTTGGCCTGCTGAGCTGCGCTCACCTTGCGCGAGGACGTATGCGAAAGGGTGGAGAAGCAGTCGAAGCCCGTGCCCATGTCGGCGCTGCCGTCGTCGGTGCGGGACCCTTCGGCGGAATCGCAGGCGCGCACGGTTTTCTCCCCTTTGTCGGTTGCCGCGGTCTTATGCTCCAGCGGAATGAGGGTGAGGTCCACGGTGCTGCCGCGGCTGTGGCCAGAGCGTGAGGCAATGTAGCTGTCGCGGAAAAGGTTCCGCTTATCGACCTGCGGGTAGTAGGCGGACTTCATCTTCTGGTCGCGCAGATTGCGGCCCCAGGAGACGAATGCATTCACCGCGCGCTGCGGCCGGTAGCAGTCGTAGACCTTGATCGCGTAGCCGCGCGGGCGCACGGCGTCGGCGACGCATTGCAGGCCTCTGGCCGCGGCGCGTGTCAGCAAGCAGCGCGCACCGTTGTAGCCCGGAATGGGCCGGCCGATGAAGTTCTGCGCCGTCGCGTAGCGCATCTCCACGACGAGATCCGGGATCTGCGTTTTGACGTCTACGAAGGACTTCGGCGGCTCGGCGCTGGCGCCGGACGCAAGCGCGAGCAATCCAACCACTGTCGCGGCTGCGCGCCGGACCGCCCCTGCCGAGCTGCGATCGAAGCGAGCCCGCGTCATCGTCCTCCTCTCGGGGCATCGGCCCACCGATTGCGGTGTTCGGGAAACCTTCATCCAGCCTTCTGATAGGTGCCGATGATCTGCGCGTCGGCGAGGATGTGCCCCTCCATGGCCTGGCGAAGCTTCGCCTTCGTCGGCTGTTCGAGGTGCGAGAGTTTCGTGTCGAGCGCGTAAAGCTTGAAAAAGTAGCGGTGGCGGCCGATGGGCGGGCACGGGCCGCCATAGCCGGTACGCTTCCAATCGTTGAGACCTTTCCCGGTGCCGGCGGGCAGCGCCGTCACGCCCTCGGGCAAACCTGCCGTATCGGGTGGCAGATCGAAGAGCACCCAATGCACCCAGGTCATCTTCGGTGCCGCCGGGTCGGGCGCGTCCGGATCATCGACGATCAAGGCGAGGCTTTGCGTTCCTTCCGGCGCGCCTTCGAATAAAAGCTCCGGGGAAAGATCACGACCTTCGCAGGTGAAGCTCGCGGGAATCTCGCCACCGTCCGTGAATACCGGTGATGATATGCGCAAGGTCATGGCGCGCTCCTCGAACACGATCGCTTTTCTTCGAATCGCGATGCAGCTCTCGTCTTTTGATGAGACCGATGATTCACGCTTCGGACTAATAGAGTCCGAAGCGATAATGGTCTGGCCTTTTGATGAGACCGATGACTCACGCTTCGGACTGGTCGGCTCCGAGGCGATCATGGTCTAGAACAGCTTGAGGCCCGGCGGCAGCGGCAGGCCTCCGGCCATCTCCTGCATCTTCGCCTGCAGCGTGGTGTCGAGCTTGCCCTTCGCGTCGGCGGCCGCGGCGACGATCAGGTCTTCGAGAATCTCGACCTCGTCGCCCTTGGCAAGGCTCGGATCGATATGCACGCGTTTCACATCGCCTTTGCCGGTGAGCGTAACCTTGACGAGCCCGCCGCCGGATTGTCCGTCGATCTCCATGCCGGCCAGCTCTTCCTGCATCTGCTGCACGCGGGCCTGCATCTGGCCCACCTGCTTCATCATGCCCATCAGGTCTTTCATGCGGTACGTGCCTCCGTTGAATGGCTCTGCCGGCGGCTCAGCGCCTCATCAATCGCAGAGTGGCCAATGTTACCCGTGCTTCCCACCGGAAAATCGGTGCCCACTTTTCCGGAAGCACTCAGCCGGTCCCGGTCTTGCCGCGGTCGGGTCCGGCGAGCGGACGAATATCGGCGATCTTGGCGTCGGGGAACTGCTCCAGCAGCGCCTTCACCGCCGGATGGGATTTGAGCGCTTCGATCTCGGCGGCCTCGCGTTCGCGGCGCATCTCGCCGAAAGGCCGCTCACCCTTCTCCTTCGAAAGCACGACGACCCACTTGCGGCCGGTCCAGCTATTCAGCTTCTCGCGCAGCTCGTTGGCGAGCTGGGGAGGCGCACCCGGCAACAGGAACAGATCGATGGCGCCCGCTGCCGCGTCGAACTTCACGAGGCTGACACGGTCCTCCAGGTGCATTTTCAGCATCATGTCCCGGCGCTCGCCGACGAGGGCGATCACTTCCGCGAACGAGCGCGGATCGGCCACTGCGGCCGGTGCCGCGCTCGGCGCAGCGCCGGTCAACTCGTCGAGGGATGCATCATATTCCGCATCGAAGCCGAAGCCGTCGTCGTCGGCATAGGCACCGTAAGCGCCGCCATCGTCCGCGAAGGGAATGGGCCGATCGCTCATGGCAGCGGGTAGAGTGCTCGCTTCAGGCGCTGACGCAGATGCGGACACAAACGCCGACGGCGCGGCCGCGGTGCGCTCGACGTTTTCGGCGCTGTTCAGCGGCGCATCGCGGCCGGCTCCGCCTCCCGCGGGCGCGGGCTTTCCGTTGCGGGCGAGCGCACCCTCGCCACCGAGCATGCGGATGACTTCGTCGGGCGATGGAAGATCGGCGGTGTAGGCGAGGCGGATCAGCACCATCTCGGCGGCGGCGCGCGGGTTCGCGGCCTTGCCCGTCTCCTCGCCGCCCTGCAGCAGCATCTGCCAGGCGCGCGACAGGAGCGGTGTCGACAGGCGGTCGGCGATGGCTCCGGCGCGGCGGCGTTCCTCCGCGCTCATGCCCGCTCCGCCGGCATCGGATCCCACGGCCTTGATGCGCGCGGCCGCGTGAACGGCCTCGGCAAGGTCGGCGATGAGCTGCACCGGCTCGGCGCCTGCGCGATGCAATTCATCGAGCGAGAGCAGCGCCGCCTTGGCGTCGCCGCGGAAGACGTGCTCGAGCAAATCGAAGACGCGTCCCCGGTCCGCAAGGCCCAGCATCGCCTGCACCGTTTCGGCGCCCACATGCCCCTCGCCCATGGCGATGGCCTGATCGAGCAGCGACAAGCCATCGCGCACCGATCCCCCCGCCGCGCGGGAGATGAGCGCCAGGGCGTCGTCGTCTGCGGTGGCACCTTCCTTGCCGACAATGCCGGCAAAGTGTGCGCTCAGCTCGGGTACGTCCACCCGGCGCAGATCGAAGCGCTGCGTGCGCGACAGCACGGTCACCGGAACCTTGCGGATCTCGGTGGTGGCAAAGATGAACTTCACATGCTCCGGCGGCTCCTCGAGCGTCTTCAGAAGGGCGTTGAACGCGCCCTTCGAGAGCATGTGGACCTCGTCGATGATGAAGACCTTGATGCGCGCGATGATCGGCTTGTAGCGCGCGCTCTCGATCAGCTCGCGGATGTTGTCGACGCCCGTATTGGAGGCGGCGTCCATCTCGATCACGTCGGGATGGCGGCTCTCCATGATTTCGGCGCAGTGCCTGCCCGGCACCGGCATGTCGATGGTGGGAACGGTGACCGTGTCGGTCTCGTAATTCAACGCGCGGGCGATGATGCGTGCCGTCGTCGTCTTGCCGACCCCGCGCACGCCCGTGAGCATATAGGCCTGGGCAATGCGTCCCGACGCGAAGGCGTTGCGCAGGGTCCGCACCATCGCTTCCTGGCCGATGAGGTCGTCGAAGCTCTGGGGGCGGTACTTGCGCGCCAGCACGACGTAGGGCTTGCCGGGTGCCCCCGCGTTGCCGGCGTCGATCGTCTCGGGCGATTTTACGGCCATGTCTCTACCTTCGGCCCGGCGGGGCCAGGGAGCAAGGCGACGGTCTTGGCGGAGCCGAGCTCAGCTCGGTATCCCGGCAGAGCCGAGTTCAGCCCGGTAGACCGGTCGCGCCCTCGCGGAGGGCAGCTCGTCGCGCGGCGGCGAGCGATCGGCCCGTGAGCAGAAAAAATAGAGGAGGCTGACGAACGACCCGCGTCCTGATCGTTAGGGCTGCTTCCTTCCGGACCTGACCCGGTTGGCGAGGGATGCGTCCGCCGCCAACCTCCCGAAGCCGATTATGGGGGGTGAGGCCGCAGCTTACAACCCTCCCCTGCCCAGGCGCCAACACCTTCGCAAGGGCTGTCATTTTTCCGCTTTAGGGTTTGCCCACAAATGGCTCCGGCAAGTGCGTTGCCGCCTTGCCAGCCGAATTGACACCCTGCGCGCAGCCCCCGTAGGCTCGGCGCGCGATTATCCGGGGGGAACAATTGCGTATGAAGCCCTTTGCGTCACTGCTTGCCGTTCTTCTGGCTTTCTTCGCCGCCGCTTCGCCAGCCCTGTCCGCGTGCCCCGCGGGCGATGACATAGACATCCAGCTCCGCGACAAGGAGCTGCAGCGCCATCTCATTCTTTCGGGGTTCCTGGCTGCCGAGATCGGCCGGGCCAACGAAAAGATGCTGCGGACGGCCATTACCGATTTCCGCGCGGCGAACGGCCTTCCCGGCGAGGGCGAGGCGGTGCTCACCGAGGCGGAATGCGAATCGCTGAAGCACAACAACGATGCGATCTACGCCTTCATCGGCTTCAAGCAGGTGGTCAACCCGGTCAACCAGCTGAAGATGACCTTCCCGGCGGGCCTGCTGCCGCCCGAGGCGAAGCCCTCAGACCTCAGCTGGCAGGAATACGACAACCCCAAGGTGAGCCGGGTCGGTATCGACGTGTTCCGGGTGTCGGGACGGGAATCTTCCGCCACATCCTTCTCGCGCGGCTATCAGTCGTACAACGCGCTCACCCTCACCTACGTGCACAATTCCGGCTCGGAGGTGATCGCAGAGGGCGCCGGCAACCGCTGGGGCACCCGCTACTACTTCCACAACATGAACTTCGAGTACCAGGGCGGGCAGCGCGGCATCTATATCCGCTTCGATATGCGCCCGCCGGAGGGATTCGCACCTCCGCCGGAGATTCTGCCGGCGGCGCGGCTGGAGAAGATCCAGAAGCAGATCGCCAAGCTTTACACAGGCGGCGACGCGGTGGCTCCGAACGTGAATGAGGTCGCGTGGTCGCTCATCGCGCGCGCCGTTTTCAACATCGTCGCCTCGGACTTCTACGATCAGAACGGCTGGCAGGAGCTGACGACCAAGAATTGCGTCTTCGGCCCGCAGCGCCGTGCACGGCGCGGCGGCGTCCGCATCGTGTTCGCCACGACGCGCGCCATTGCGGACCCCAAGGGCGACATGACCACCATGTTCGCCAACGCGCCGAGCGAAAAAATCTCGATCGGCTGCGTGCAGGTCAATCCGCGCGTTTCTCTCACGCGCGGCGACAACAGCTACCGGGGCGCATGGCGCGGCGGTGCACGCGCTGCAAACGCGCGCATCAAGCTGCTGACCGATCCGATCGACCGCAGCACCGAGAACTATATCCGCATCGTCGATACGGCCGCCTCCGAAGACGCGACCCACGCGCTACTCGTCATTCACGGCTACAATAACTCGTTCCACGAAGCGCTGCAGGCAACGGCGCGGATCGCGGGCGGCGCCGACTACAAGGGCCGGGTCTACATGTTCTCCTGGCCGAGCGTGCGCAGCCCGCTGCGCTACCTGCAGGATGCCGACAACGCCGAGGAGGCCGAGGGCTCGCTGCAGGCGTTTCTCGCCGCGGTCCTGCGCGACAACAACATCCGCACGCTCGATATCGTGGCCCATTCGATGGGCTCGCAGCAGCTCATGCGCGTCATGAGCTCGATCCGCAGCATCCTCGACGGACGCCGGCACGACGAAGGCACGCTGCGCCTCGGCCAGGTGATCTTTGCGGCGCCGGACGTCTCGGCGGCGGTGTTCAACACAAAGATCTCCACCTGGGCGAAGCTTGCCCAGCGCGTGACGATCTACACGTCGGGCGGGGACTGGGTGCTGTGGCTGTCGTCGTTCCTACGGGGCTTCAACGACCGCGCGGGCGGCCACACGCCGTGGGGCGAGCCGCTGTATGTCAATGCCAGCAACGTCTACGTCATCGACAAGACGCCGCCCGAATACGACTTCTGGAAGTTCTTCACCTACACGCACTCGGACTACGTGGACGACAACGTCATCCTCAACGACATCCAGACCGTCATCACCGGCAAGCCGTCCGGCGATCCAAGCCAGCGCGACCCTGAAGGCACGAAGTTCAAGGCGCTCCCCTACAAGGGCATCGCGGGGAAGAAGTATTGGGTGACCCTGCCGGAGGGTGTGCTCGCCGACGCGAAGGAAGCGGTGAAGGAAGGGCTCGACCGCAAGAAACCCGGCGAGCGGCCGGCGCCCGCGAAGGCGCCCGCAGCACCGCCGGCGCAAGAGCCGACGACCTCGCGCGCACCGGCCACTGAGCATCCGGCAGAGCAGCCCAGCGCGACCGGCGCGACGCCCTAGAGTGCTTCCGGAAAAGTGGGTACCGGTTTTCCGGTGAGAAGCACGACAGGTAGAAAGTGCTTCCGGAAAAGTGGGCACCGGTTTTCCGATAAGACGCGCGTCAGATGCAGCGTCCGCCGTCGACCTCGATGGCGACGCCTGTGATGAACGCCGAGGCCGGATCGGCGAGGAACATCGCCGCATTCGCGATGTCGTGGGGCCGCGATAGCCGTCCCAGCGGGATGCCGGCCAGGAACTTGGCGCGGTTCTCCGGCGTATCGGGGAGCCCCATGAACTGCTCCAGCATCCCCGTCTCGCCCATCACCGGATTGATGGCGTTGACGCGGATGTTCTTCGCCGCCAGCTCCGCCGCCATCGATTTGGTCAGCGTGATCACCGCGCCCTTGGAGCCGTTGTACCAGGTGAGACCGGGACGCGGGCGCACGCCAGCCGTGGAGGCGACGTTGATGATGATGCCGCCGCCGCGCCGTTCCATCTTCGGCACTGTGGCTATGGTCGACAGGTAGACCGACTTCACGTTCACAGCGTAGATGCGGTCGAACTCGGCCTCCTCCACTTCGAGCAGCGGCCGGTTGCGGTGCGTGACGCCGGCATTGTTGACGACGATGTCGATGCCGCCGAACGCTTCGGTGGCGGCGCGTACCATCACGTCGACGTCGTGCTTCTCCGATACGTCGGCCTGTACAGGGACCATCTTCTCGCCGAAGCCGGAGGCCAGCGCGCGCACGCCTTCGCCGTTGATGTCGGCGGCGATGACGCTCGCGCCTTCGAGCACGAAGCGCTCGGCGATGGCGCGTCCGAAGCCGGAGGCGGCACCGGTGACGATCGCAACTTTGCCTGCGAGCTTCATGTCACTCCACCTTTTCCGACTGTCTGGCGGCGCCCGTCAGCGAAGCTGCACCGGGATTTTTCCTTCGGCGGCGAGGCGCGCGGCCTCGGCGCGGTAGGGGCTTGCGCGATAGGTCCCGAGCACGCGCTTCTCAGAGGAGAAGAACGACAGCTCCTCCAGCGCGAGCCGCACCATCCGATCCGATGGGTGACCCTCGATGTCGGCATAGAACATGGTGGCGTTGAACGTGCCCTCGAGCTGGTAGCTTTCCAGCTTCGTCATGTTGACGCCGTTGGTGGCGAAGCCGCCCAGCGCCTTGTAGAGCGCGGCCGGGACGTTGCGCACGCGGAAGATGAAAGTGGTGACGACGGGCCCGTCCTCCGGGTCGGCATCGTCCGCGTCCGCCGCGAGCACCACGAAGCGCGTGGTGTTGTGCACCTCGTCCTCAACGTCACCCATCAGGATATCGAGCCCGTAGATCTCGGCGGCGAGCGTCGATGCAATGGCCGCGAGCGCGGGATCCTTCGCTTCGCTGACGAGACGCGCGGAGCCCGCCGTATCCGCTTCCGGTACGGGCTTCAGCCCCAGCTCCATCAGCTTGCGGCGGCACTGGCCCAGCGCCTGGGTGTGGGAAAAAACCTTCTTCACCGTCTGCAGCGTCGCGCCGGGGATGGCCATCAACTGATGGCGCACGCGCAGGAAGTGCTCGCCGACGATGTAGAGGTCGGCGTTGGGCAAGAGGTGATGGATGTCGGCGACGCGTCCCGCGACGGAATTCTCGATGGGAATCATCGCCAGGCGCGCTTCGCCCGACTTCACGGCCTGCAGCGCATCCTCGAAGGTGGGACAGGCGACGGCCTCCATCTCGGGGAAGGCCTCACGGCAGGCGAGATGGGAATTGGCGCCGGGCTCGCCCTGGTAGACGATGCGCATGGCAGCCGAGTTACCGGTCGATGGTCCGGCCGCTTCGAGGTCGCGAGGTGATTGGGACATGGGTCGCAGGCAAATAAAAAGGCCCCGCGGCGTCCGCGGCAGCTAGGCGCGCTCGGCTCGCGGAGGGTTCAGACGGCCCCCAGGAGGCGGCGCGCCCGCTCGAGGTCGGCGGGAGTATCGACACCGAGCGGAACAGTGTCAACGACGCTCACGTCGATGCGCATGCCCGCTTCCAGGGCGCGGAGCTGCTCCAGCTTCTCGCGCGTTTCCAGCGGCGAGGGTTGCAGCGACACGAAGCGGGCCAAGGCCGCACGGCGGTAGGCGTAGATGCCGATGTGATGGTAAAGCGGGCCATCGCCGTAGGGCGCGGTGGCGCGCGTGAAATAAAGGGCGCGCAGGCGTTGCGGCGCGGCAAGGGGCGAGCCGACAACCTTCACCACATTCGGATTGGTGCGCTCCTCCGCTTCCACGATCTCGGCGGCGAGGGTCGCGATATCGACCGCGGGCTCTTCGAGGGGGGCAAGGCAGGCGGCGACGAGGTGCGGCTCCAGCGTCGGCAGGTCGCCCTGCAAATTGACGATCGTGTCGATGCGGCCTTCGGGGTCTATGCGTTCGATCGCTTCGAAGATGCGGTCCGAGCCAGACGCGTGGTCCGCGCGGGTCATCACCGCCTCGCCGCCGGCGGCCTGCACGGCATCGAGCACCTCCGCGGCATCGGTCGCCACCACGACGCGCCCCGCATCGGCTGCGACCGCGCGCCGCCACACCTGCACGATCATGGGCGCGCCGGCGATGTCCACCATTGGCTTGCCGGGCAGACGGGTCGCCTGCAGGCGGGCAGGGATGAGAATCAGCGTGTTGGGCAAATGGGTACCCCGGGCGGCTCTGGAGGCAAAGGCGAGGCAATTGGTCCCGCCGGGGTGCACATAGAACGGGCGTTGCGTTGGTTGCAAGCCGATGCGGAATTTCTATAGTCGCGCCACGCTTCGGCGCCGGGCCGAAAGCACTGCCGCGGAGCATGGAATGCGATTCGATTCCTTCGAGTTTTCGAAGATCGCCGGTGCTTTTCTTTGCACCCTTCTCGTCATCGTCGGCTTCCGCGTGGCACTCGAAATAGGCGAGCACAGCGAAACTGCGGAGAAGCCCGGCTACGTGTTGCCGATGCCAAGCGCCGATGGCGGAGCCGCAGCTCCCGCCGGCAAGGCGGCGCCGGCTGCTCCCGCGTTCGATCCGGCCGCCGTGGCTCAAGCGGCGGCGGGCGGCAATGCTGAAGCCGGTGCGGCGATATTCAAGAAGTGCATGGCGTGCCACTCGATCGAGCGGGGCGGCCCCAACAAGGTGGGACCCGACCTCTTCGGTGTCGTCGGCCGGCCCAAGGCCAGCCATGAGGGCTTTAACTATTCGGACGCGATGAAGGCCAAGGGCGGCAACTGGACGCTCGAGGATCTCGCCTCTTTTATTCATAATCCCAAAGGCTTCGTGCCGGGTACCAAGATGCTCTTCCCGGGCGTTCCCGACAGCGGCGACCTCTCCGATCTCCTCGCGTATCTCAGCACCGCGAAGTAGCGGCGTCGCCGCTACCGCCTGCCGCGGGCCTCAAGCCCCGCTACCCAGCGTTAAAATGACAGCAAGTTAACTCGCGCCGAGGCCCGGATTTTGCGAGGCTCCGGCCGTTCGCGTGTCCTATGGTCTATCTGGCGCCAAGCCATGCGTATTTTCCGGCAAAGGCGGCGCCATCGACCTCCCGTCCATGACTGATAAGGGAAATCGCCTGGTGCACCGCCTGCGTCTCGACGCCCCCGCCGCCTGCCTCGCAACCCTGCTGCTTCTCACCGCTGCCATGCCGGTGCTCGCGCAGGAGACCTCCCCGCCTGCAGCCTCCGGGACGGCGACGCAGCCCGAAGCCGCCGCGGCCGAGGCACCTCAACCGGCTTCCCCGCCGACGGATGCGGGCAATTCCGCAGCTCCGGGCGCGGGCCAGACCGCGACGGATCCCGGCGGCGCCGCACCGGCCGCGGATGCAAACCCGGCCACCCCTTCGGCTTCATCGACCGCGGAAGCGGCTCCAGCGGGCCAGCAGGAATATCCGCGCCACCATGCCCTTTCGCTCGTGGGCGAGCCCGCCTACCCCGCGGGCTTTACCCACTTCAACTGGGTCAATCCCGACGCCCCGAAGGGCGGCACACTGCGGGGCTATGCGCAGGGCTCGTTCGACAGCCTCAATCCGTTCTCGGTCAAGGGCGATTCGGCGGGCGGCCTCGGCCTCGTCTATGATTCGCTGATGGCCGGCAGCCCGGACGAGCCTTCGACGGAGTACGGGCTCATCGCCGAGTGGGTTTCCTATCCGCCCGACTTCTCGTCGGTGACGTTCGGCATCAATCCCAAGGCGCGGTTCCATGACGGGACGCCGATCACGCCCGAAGACGTCATCTTCTCGTTCGAGGGCCAGAAGGCGGCGCACCCGCGCTCGGCCTTCTATTACAAGAACGTCGTCAAGGCCGAGAAGACCGGCGACAAGCAGGTCACCTTCACGTTCGACGTCAAAGGCAACCGCGAGCTGCCGCAGATCGTGGGCCAGCTCAGCATCCTGCCGAAGGCGTTCTGGGAAGGCACCCGGCCCAACGGAGAAAAGCGCGACATCACCAAATCGACGCTGGAGATTCCGCTGGGCTCGGGCGCCTACCGCGTGAAGAGCTTCGATGCCGGCCGCTCGATCACCTTCGAGCGCGTGAAAGATTACTGGGCCAAGGACCTGCCGGTCGCGAAGGGCCAGTGGAATTTCGACGAATTCAAGCTGACCTACTTCCTCGATCGCACGCCGGCATTCGAGGAGTTCAAATCGGGCAAGATCGATTACTGGCCGGAATCCTCCGCCAGTCAGTGGGCCACCGCCTACGACTTCCCCGCCGTTCGCAACGGCCAGGTGAAGAAGGACGCGATACCCGTACGGCGCGTTGCGCCCATGCAGGCGTTCGTCTTCAACCAGCGGCGCAAGCAGTTCCAGGATCCGCGCGTGCGGCGCGCGTTCGGCCTCGCATTCAACTTCGAGGAAGCGAACAGGAAGCTGTTCTACGATTCTTACGTGCGCGTCGGCAGCTACTTCGACAACTCCGAGCTTGCTGCGAAGGGCTTGCCCACGGGGCGCGAACTCGAGATCCTCAACGAAGTGAAAGACGAAGTGCCTCCGGAGGTCTTCACCACGGAGTGGAAGAACCCGGTGAACAAGAACCCCGAAGACTTCCGCAACCACCTGCGCGAGGCCTCGCAGCTCCTCAAGGACGCGGGCTGGACGCTGCACGAGGTTGAAGTCGACGACGGCAGCTGCGGCACGTTCTGCTCAATCATGCGCTCGGTCGGGCTCTCTTCCAAACCCAAGGCGAATCTTCTCCGGAATGCGCAGGGCCAGACGCTGGACGCGGAGTTCCTGCTCGAATCCCCCGAGTTCCAGAAGATCGTTCTGCCCTACATCCAGGATCTGCAGAAGCTCGGCATCAAGGCGTCGGTGCGCGTGGTCGATGGCGCGCAATACAAGCGCCGCGAGGATTCGCGCGACTACGACATCATCGTCGACAACTTCGCCCAGTCGGAATCGCCAGGCAACGAGCAGCGCGACTTCTGGGGCTCGGCGGCTGCGGAGCGGGACGGATCGCGCAACACCGCGGGCATCCACAATCCGGCGGTCGACAAGCTGGTCGACAAGGTCGTCTTCGCCAAGGATCGCGACGAGCTGCTTGCCGCGACGCACGCGCTCGACCGGGTGCTGCTGTGGAACTACTACGTCGTGCCGCAGTGGCACTATCCCTATGAGCGCATCGCCTACTGGGACATCTTCGGCCGTCCGGAAAAGCTCCCTTCGCAGACGTCGGCCCTGTCGCAGACCTGGTGGATCGATGCCGCCAAGAAGAAGGCGCTCGACGCCGCGCGGGGGCGGTGATGTCAGACCGGATCGCAGCAAAGACGGCGCGGCACATGCAGTGGCCCGCCTGCCGCGTCTCGATGCTTCTTCTTGCCGCCGCGGCGTTCCTTTCGCCGGCCGCGGCGGAGCCGCGTCACGGGCTATCGGCATTCGGCGAGCTGAAGTACGGGCCCGATTTCAAACATTTCGACTACGTCAATCCGAACGCGCCGAAGGGCGGCCGTCTGTCGTCGACCGGCACCGGCGGCACCAAGACGTTCGACAGTTTCAACAGCTTCATTCTGAAGGGCGATGCCGCGCAAGGTCTCGGCTACCTGTTCGACAGCCTGATGACGCGCGCCCTCGACGAGCCGGACGCGGTCTACAGCCTCGTCGCCGCCAGCGGCGACATCGCGCCCGACGGCCGGTCGGTCGTCTTCAAGATGCGGCCCGAAGCGAAATTCGCCGACGGCACGCCTGTCACGGCCGATGATGTGGTGTTCTCCTTCAACGCGCTGAAGGAGAAGGGCCACCCGATGTACTCCCTCTCCCTGCGCGATGTGGTGAAAGCGGAAGCGCTGGACCCGCACACCGTGCGCTACGAGTTCAAAGGCGACCTCATCCGCGACCTGCCGCTAACCGTTGCCGAGCTGCCGATCCTGTCGAAGGCGTTCTATACCGAGCAGCCGTTCGATCAGTCTTCCCTCAAGAAGCCGCTCGGCTCGGGTCCCTATGTGATCGGCGACTACAAACCCGGCACGTTCGTGTCCTACAAGCGCCGGCCCGATTATTGGGCGAAGGATCTGCCGGTCAACGCCGGTCGCTTCAACTTCGATGAGATCCGGTACGAATACTATCGCGATCGTACGCTCGAGCTCGAAGGCCTGAAGGCCGCCGCATTCGACTACCGCGAGGAATTCACGTCGGTCGACTGGGCCACCGCCTACGACATTCCGGCCGTGAGAGAGGGACGGCTGCAACGGCTCGTGACGCCGGATGGGCGTCCTTCAGGCGCGCAGGGCTTCTTCATCAATACACGGCGCGACCAGTTCAAGGACAAGCGCGTCCGCCAGGCGCTCGATCTCGCGTTCGATTTCGAATGGTCGAACAACAAGCTGTTCTACAATCTCTACAAACGCACGCAGAGTTTCTTTGAAAATTCCGATCTCAAGGCTACGGGCCTGCCGAGCGCGGAAGAGCTGAAGCTGCTCGAGCCGTTCAAGGACCAGCTGCCCCCCGAAGTGTTCGGTGAGCCCTACACGCCGCCCGTCACCGACGGCACGGGGCGCAATCGCGAAAACCTACAACGGGCGAACAAGCTACTCACCGAGGCGGGCTATGGCCCCGGCGGCAAACCGCTCAACGTCGAGATCCTGTCATTCGAAGAAGGGTTCAATCGCATCATCAACCCCTACGTCGACAACCTGAAGCGCATCGGCATCAAGGCCTCGCTGCGCCAAGTCGATCCGGCACAGTACGAGCGGCGCATAAAGTCGTTCGACTTCGACATGGCGATCCAGCGCTATGCGCTGCGTCTGACACCGGGCGTCGAGGTCAAGAGCTATTGGGGATCGGAAGCGGCGGACATCGACGGCAGCTTCAATCTCGCGGGTATCAAGGATCCGGTGGTCGACGCGCTGATGACGAAAATGGTGGAGGCGAAGTCCCGTGCCGATCTCACCGTTGCCGCGCGCGCCCTCGATCGCGTGCTGAGAGCGGGCCATTATTGGGTTCCCCAGTGGTATAAGGCGTCACATAATGCCGCTTTCTGGGATATGTACGGGCGTCCCGAGGTGAAGCCGACCTATGACGACGGCGTGATCGAGACCTGGTGGTATGACGCCGACAAAGCCGCAAAACTAAAGAGACCGTGAGCCCGAGCGGAGCCCGATGGCAGCCTATCTCCTAAAGCGCCTGCTGCTGATCATACCGACGCTGTTCGGCATCATGCTGATCAGCTTCGCGATCATCCAGTTTGCACCGGGTGGCCCTGTCGACCGGATCATCGCGCAGCTTCAGGGGCGCGATTCGTCGATCGTCTCGCGCATCGGCGGCGGCGGCAGCGATACGCTCTCGAGCGGCAGCCAGGCGCAGCTCGGCCAGGGCTCGGCCGAGGCGGTGACATCCAAATATCGCGGCGCGCAGGGCCTCGATCCTGAGTTCATCAAGAGCCTCGAGAAGCAGTTCGGCTTCGACAAGCCGGCCTACGAACGCTTCTTCATCATGATGAAGAGCTTCCTCACCTTCGACTTCGGCAAGAGCTATTTCCGCGACGTCTCCGTGTTGCAGCTGATCAAGGAGAAGCTGCCCGTCTCGATCTCGCTCGGCCTGTGGATGATGCTGATCGGCTACATGATCTCCATCCCGCTCGGCATCCGCAAGGCGGTGCAGGACGGGGAGCCTTTCGACGCGTGGACGAGCACGGCGCTCGTCGTCGCCTACGCGATCCCGGGCTTCCTGTTCGCCGTGCTGCTGCTGATCCTCTTCGCCGGATCGTCGTTCCTGCAGATCTTCCCCTCGCGCGGTCTCACCTCCGACAACTGGGAACAGCTTTCGTTCTTCGGGCGCATCGCCGACTATTTCTGGCATCTGACACTGCCGCTGATCGCGATGTCGCTCACCGCTTTCACGACGATGACGTTCCTCACGAAGAACTCGTTTCTCGATGAGATCCGCAAGCAATACGTGATGACGGCGCGGGCCAAGGGGCTGAGCGAGAACCAAGTGCTCTACGGTCACGTCTTCCGCAACGCGATGCTGCTCATCATCGCCGGCTTCCCGGGCGCGTTCATCAGCGCCTTCTTCGCCGGCGCGCTGCTGATCGAGACCATCTTCTCGCTCGACGGTCTCGGGCTCCTATCGTTCGAATCCATCGAGAAGCGCGATTATCCGGTGATCTTCGCCACGCTGTGGATCTTCTCGCTGGTCGGGCTGTTGCTGAACCTCGCCTCGGACTTCGTCTACACGATGGTCGACCCGCGGATCGACTTCGAGAGCAGGGAGGTCTGACGCGATGACCGACCTGCGCGCGCTGGAATCACCGCTGCCACAGTCACAGCCCCCGCCCCGCGAGGAGCACGGGCGACTGCCCGACTGGCTCACGCGCCGCTTGCGCCGCTTGCCTTCGGGCAACCGGCTCAGCCCCATCAATCAGCGCCGTCTTGCCAACTTCAATGCCAACCGCCGCGGCTACTGGGCGCTGCGAATCTTTCTGACGCTCTTCGCCGTCTCGCTGTTCGCCGAATTCATCGCCAACGACCGGCCGCTGCTGATGAGCTACAAAGGCGAGATCCTCTCGCCCGTGCTGACCGATTATCCCGAATCGAAGTTCGGCGGCTTCCTGGCGGTCACCGATTACAAAGACCCGGTGATCCTCGACGAGATCAAAAGCAACGGCTGGGTGATCTGGCCGCCGATCCGCTACTCGTACGACACCATCAACAAGGATTACCCGGGCCGGAAGGGGCCGGATGGCCTCTGCCTCGGCTATCCCGCGCCGCCCCCCTGGGCTTCGAGTGCGCCGCTTTGCGACGCGCCGCCCGAGCAGCTTGCGCGTTTCCACGCGCTCGGCAACACCAACTGGCTGGGGCTCGACAACCAGGGGCGCGATGTCGTCGCGCGCGTGATCTACGGCTTCCGCATATCGGTGCTGTTCGGCCTGATCCTCGCGCTGCTGTCCGCATCGATCGGCATCACGGCGGGCGCGGTGCAGGGATACTTCGGCGGCAAGACGGATCTCATCTTCCAGCGCTTCCTGGAGGTCTGGTCGTCGGTCCCGTCGCTGTTCGTCCTCATCATCATCTCCTCGGTGCTCATCCCGGGTTTCTGGACGCTGCTTGGCGTGCTCCTGCTGTTCGAGTGGGTGAACCTCGTCGGCGTGGTGCGGGCCGAGTTCCTGCGGGCGCGCAACTTCGAATACGTGAACGCGGCGCGCGCGCTCGGGCTTTCGCATCGCAAGATCATGATGAAGCACCTGCTGCCGAACGCGATGGTCGCGACGCTCACCTTCCTGCCATTCCAGCTGTCGGGCAGCATCGCGGCGCTCACGGCGCTCGACTTCCTCGGCCTCGGCCTGCCGCCCGGCTCGCCGTCGCTCGGCGAACTGCTGCTGCAGGGCAAGCGGCACCTCGAAGCTCCGTGGCTCGGTCTTACCGGCTTCTTCACCGTGGCGATCATGCTGTCGCTGCTCATCTTCATCGGCGAGGCCGTGCGCGATGCGCTCGACCCGCGCAAGACGTTCCGATAGGGGCTGGCGATGTCGGATAAGAAATCCCGCGCGCTGCTCGATGTCAGGGATCTGTCGGTCGCATTCAGCGGCGGCAAGATGATCGCTGCCGACAGGGTGAGCTTCCGTATCGGCAAGGGCGAGACGGTGGCGCTCGTCGGCGAGTCCGGCTCCGGCAAGACGGTGTCTGCGCTGTCGATCCTGCGCCTGCTCCAGTATCCCGCCGCCTCGCATCCTTCGGGTGAAGTCTGGTTCGAAGGCCGCGATCTGCTGAAACTCAAACCGTCGCAGCTGCGCACGGTGCGCGGCGACCGCATCTCGATGATCTTCCAGGAGCCGATGACCTCGCTCAACCCGCTGCATACGATCGAGCGGCAGGTCGGGGAGGTGCTGCGTGTTCACCGGCGCATGAACGACAAGGCCGTGCGCGTCCGGGTGCTGGAGCTTCTGCACAAGGTCGGCATTCGCGAGCCGGAAAAGCGGCTCGATGCGTACCCGCATCAGCTCTCCGGCGGCCAGCGCCAGCGCGTGATGATCGCGATGGCGCTCGCCAACGAGCCCGACCTTCTGATCGCCGACGAGCCGACGACGGCGCTCGACGTCACCATCCAGGCGCAGATTCTGGAGCTGCTGCGCGATCTGCAGCGCGAGATGGGCATGGCGATGCTGCTCATCACCCACGATCTCGGCATCGTGCGCAAAATGGCCGAGCGCGTTTACATCATGCGCCAGGGCAAGATCGTCGAAGACGGGCCGACCGAGCGCATCTTCACCGATCCTCACCACGCGTATACGAAGCAGCTTCTCGCCGCCGAGCCGAAGGGTTCGCCACCGCCAGCCGACGACACGGCACCGGTCGTTCTCGAGACCGACGACCTGAAGGTGTGGTTTCCGATCAAGCGCGGCCTCATGCGGCGCACCGTCGACTACGTGAAGGCAGTGGACGGGCTATCGCTCAAGCTGCGCAAGGGGCAGACGCTGGGCGTCGTCGGGGAATCGGGTTCGGGCAAAACCACTCTCGGCCTCGCCGTTCTGCGCCTCATCTCCTCGCAGGGACCCATCGTCTATATGGGCAAGCGCATCGACGCGCTGACGACGCGCGAGATGCGCCCGCTGCGCAAAGAGATGCAGATCGTCTTCCAGGATCCTTACGGCGCACTGTCGCCGCGCCTTTCGGTGGGTCAGATCATCGAGGAAGGGCTCGTCATCCAGAACCCCGAGCTCACCTACGACGAGCGGCGCGCGCGCGTTTCCGCCGCGCTGAAGGAGGTGGGACTCGATCCGGAAGCGCAGGATCGCTATCCGCACGAATTCTCCGGCGGCCAGCGTCAGCGCATCGCGATTGCGCGCGCCACGGTCCTGCAGCCGAAGTTCATCATGCTGGACGAGCCGACGAGCGCCCTCGACATGTCGGTGCAGGCGCAGATCGTCGACCTGTTGCGCGACCTGCAGAAAAAGCGCGACCTCGCCTATCTCTTCATCAGCCACGACCTCAAGGTCATCCGCGCGCTGTGCAATTACGTGATCGTGATGCGCAACGGCAAGGTGGTCGAAGAGGGTCCGGCCGCGGAGGTGTTCACTCATCCGCGCGAGGACTATACGAAAGCGCTGCTCGCAGCGGCCTTCAACCTCGCGGTGGAACACGAGAACGTCCTCGCCGGTTGACGTGCGCTGCTCGCATTGAACGTCAAAGGACCAGACAATGGCAGAAGCTCAACCCCAGAGCTTGAAATTCTATTATGCGCCGCGCACCCGATCTGCCGTCGTGCTGTGGATGCTGGAGGAGCTGGGCGTTCCTTACGAGATCGCGTTGATCGACCTGCGGGCCGACGCGCAGCATTCACCGGACTACCTCGCCATAAACCCGATGGGGAAAGTGCCTGCCATTTGCCACAACGGCGTCGCCGTCAGCGAAACCGCTGCGATCCTCTGCTACCTGGCCGACGCCTTCCCGCAGGCGGGGCTGGCGCCGGCGATCGGCGACCCGCGGCGGGGCCCGTATCTCAAATGGCTGTTCTACTCGTCGGCCTGCATCGAACCGGCGATGATCGACAAGGCCGCCGACCGCCCGCCAACACCGCGCGCCATGACCGGCTGGGGCAGCTACGATCTCGTCATCGAGACGCTGCGCGACGCGGTCGGCAAGGCGGCGCCCTACATACTGGGTGACCGCTTCACGACGGCGGATGTCTCGATCGGCTCCGGGCTGCGCTTCGGCATGGGCTTCAAGCTCATTCCGGAATTGCCGGAGTTCGTCACATACGTCGAACGCTTCGACGAGCGGCCCGCTTTACAGCGGCAAAAGGCCATCGAGGAGAGCTATGCACGGCAGATGGCGCGATAACGGATTTTCTTTCTTGAATAATCGCCACGACGCGGCATCGTAATCGCATCGTCCATAGCCAATGATCAAAGATGCTCCCCGACGACGTCTTTCGCTCACGGCTCCAGTCAACGATCACGGCGCTGCGATATTGGGCGCCATCGATCGCGGATTCCGCGCACGTTGAGGAGACCGAGAACGGTGATTTCTGGCGCGTCTCCGTCGCGCCCGCGGTTGCGAGCGCCTGCCCGTTCACGATCGTCCTCTATACCGACCAGCGCTATGACGTTTCGATCGGCGGCGAGACGTACGAGGGCCGTCCCATCGACACCTTCGACTGGTTCCTGCCGTTCGCCGAGGCGGTTGCAGACGGGCGCGTGGTCCAGCGCCAGCGCGTCAGCCGCCTCACCGGGCTCGAACGCTCGATGGAGACGCTCGTCGCGCTCCACAATGGCGATGTGTGGAGCGAAGGACGCGGCGCGCTTCAACGCACCCCGTCGCTCGACGACGACGGAACGGAACTCTACGAGCGCCGTTTCCTGCCCTATCGCCGCTAGCCCTGCACGCCTCGCGGGCGGGCGGTGTCGCATAACTGTCATCGAGAGCACCATATAAGGGCTTCCACATTCCTGGCTGGGCGCATGCGCCCTTGCAGACCGGAGAAGCCATCCCGTGACCAGCAGCCCCCAGAACCTTGCCGCCCGGAAGCGCGCGGACCTGATCGACAGCCTCGATGAAGAGCTGGAGATGGAGCTCGACGACGCGCGGCTCGAGCGCCTGGCCGAGGTGAGCGGCGGTGCCGAGGACGGCAATGATCTCGACCGCACGTTCTATTTCAAGGAGCTGTTCCGGCTCCAGGGCGAGCTCGTCAAACTGCAGGATTACGTGGTCGCCAATAAGCTCAAGATCGTCGTCCTCTTCGAGGGACGCGATGCGGCGGGCAAGGGCGGCGCCATCAAGCGCATCACGCAGCGGCTCAATCCGCGCGTCTGCCGCGTCGCGGCATTGCCGGCGCCCAACGAGCGCGAGCGTACGCAGTGGTATTTCCAGCGCTATACCTCGCATCTCCCCGCCGGCGGGGAGATCGTGCTGTTCGACCGCAGCTGGTACAATCGCGCGGGCGTCGAACGGGTCATGGGCTTTTGCACCGAGGACGAGGTGGAGGAGTTTTTCCGCTCGGTGCCGGAGTTCGAGAAGATGCTCGTCCGCTCCGGCATCATCCTCATCAAATACTGGTTTTCGATCACCGACGAGGAGCAGCACTTCCGCTTCACGATGCGCATCGAGGATCCGTTGAAGCAGTGGAAGCTCAGCCCGATGGACCTGGAATCGCGCGTCCGCTGGGAGGATTATACGCGCGCCAAGGAGGAAATGCTGGAGCGCACCAACATTGCCGAGGCGCGCTGGTGGGTGGTCGAGGCGGACGACAAGAAGCGCGCGCGGCTCAACTGCATCCGGCATCTCCTGGATCAGATCCCGTACGGCGAGGTGCAACACCAGCCGGTGGTGCTGCCGGCGCGCACGCATCATCCGGATTATCAGCGCAATCCCGTGCCGCGCGATATGTACGTGCCCGACGAGTATTAGACGCAGGCATGGAACCTGCATAACAGGCTTCGTCGCGATGGCCCGGAAGCATGCAATCCATGGTCGTTGCGGCAGCGGTTTGGCTTGACTGAGCTGGTGTTGTCGTTCTTCTGTTTTCACATGAGCAGCGAGCCACCGTTCACCCTGGTCGATACGGAAAGGGCGCGCGAAGCGGCCCAGCGGCTTTTCATGGCGACGAGCCGGTCACTTGCAGCGATACTGCCGCGGCCCACTGACATCCGCCATGTCGGAGCAACGGCCGTGCATGGCTGCTTGACGAAGGGCGATCTGGATATCGTTGTGCGTGTTCCGGCACAGGATTTTTCAAATGCCGATGCAGCGCTCGCCTCGCGCTATGCAAGGAACGAGGGCTCGATCCGAACAGAAACGTTCTCGGCCTTCGAGGAAGCATCCAGCCAGCACCATCTAGGCATTCAGCTTACCGTTATCGATGGACCGTTTGATTTTTTCCATCAGTTTGCCGAGGAACTACAGCGATCGTCCCAGCTTGTAGAAGAATACAACGCGCTCAAACGCTCATACGACGGCGCCGACATGGCAGCTTATAGAGCCGCCAAGGATGCATTCGTCGAAAGGGTGCTGAGTGCCCGCAACCGTCATAGATAACCGGGCGCGCTACACGGCATCCTTGCGGGATAGCGCGGGCATGCGCTTCACGGCGGCGATCTCGGCGCCCAACTTGGCGATGCGTTCAATCGCCTCGGGCAGCGTTTCGGCGGCCACCTGCATGTGATGGGCGTTGGCGTGTACCAGGGTGATGCTGTCAGCCATGATGCCGACGTGACCCTTCCAATAAATGAGATCGCCGCGCTGCACGCCGTCCAGCACGTCCGGGATCGAGACTTCGGTGCCAAGCTCGGCCTGCTGCATGTCGGTGTCGCGCGGCGCGGCGAAGCCCGATGCTTCCAGCGTCACCTGCACGAGCCCCGAGCAGTCGATACCGAGACGGGAGCGTCCGCCCCACAGATAGGGCGTGCCGATGAAGCGCTCGGCCAGTTCGACAAAGTCCGCGGCGTAGCGGCCGATCTCGGTCACGTGGCGGGAGACGACAAAGCCGCCGCCCTCCAGCATCATGAAGCGATCATCGCCCTCGGCGATGCTCAGGCCGGCATTCATGCTGAGCAGCATGATCGGCGGGGATTTGATGTCGGGCACGGGATAAACGAAGGTGCCGAGGGCACGCACCTTGTGCGTCGGTTTCAGGATCTCCTCCGACAGCGTCTCGGCCGGCACGTAGCCGACGTAGCGATCGCGGTCGAGCTGCACCCAGGCCCAGCCCTCGCGGTTCTCGTAAACGGTGACGGTTTCACCGAACAGCGCTTCCGTCTCGAAGCCGTTCGTCGGCGAAGGCCGGATGCGCAGCGGCACCGAGGCGCGAATGACCTGGGCGGGATAGCCCTCCACATAGCGTGGCGCGCTCACCCGTCCATAAAGGCTCTCGGCCGCGAGGTCGGGCCGGAACACGTTACGACGGAAATCGAGCGGCGCAGCCCCGGCCGCTGCCGCACCGGTCTTGGGCCCGTCGCTCATCGGCACAGCTCCCTTGCGAGCACGGCGCACACCGCGCGCGCCGTCTGCGGATCGCCGCCGCGGGGGCCGAGCGCATTCGCGGTGGGGCGCCAGCCGAAAAGGTCGAAGTGCGCAAAGCGCTCCGCCTTTGCGGCAAAGCGCTTGAGGAAGAGCGCCGCGGTGATGGAGCCGGCGAAGGGCGCCTCCCATACGTTGTTCATATCGGCGACGGGACTGTCGAGCTTGCCGTCATAGCCGCGCCAGAGCGGCAGCCTCCAGACGGGATCGCCGAGGCGGGACGAGGTCGCGACCATTTGGGCGGCGAAGTCGTCGTCGTCGGTGAACATGGCCGGGAGGTCCGGGCCGAGGGCCACGCGCGCCGCGCCGGTGAGCGTTGCGAACACGTAGATGCCCTGCGGCGCCTCCTCATCGGCGAGCGCGATCGCGTCAGCCAGCACGAGGCGTCCCTCGGCGTCGGTGTTGCCGATCTCGACGGTTGTTCCCGCGCGCGAGGTCAGCACGTCGCCGGGCCGGAACGCATCGCCCGAGATGCTGTTCTCGGCGGTCGGGATCAGGACACGCAGGCGCACATCGAGCTTCTGGCCCATGATCATGTGCGCGAGCGTCAGCGCCGCCGCCGCTCCGCCCATGTCCTTCTTCATCAGAAGCATGGCGCTCGCCGGCTTCACGTCGAGGCCGCCGGTATCGAAGGTGATGCCCTTGCCCACGAGCGTTACTTTGCGGGCATCCTCGCGTCCCCAGGTGATGTCGATGAGACGCGGCGCGCGCGGACTGGCGCGGCCGACCGCGTGGATCATCGGGAAGTTCTGGGCGAGCAGCTCCTCGCCGACAATCACGTCGATCGCGGCGCCGTGGCGCGAGGCAAGGTCACGTGCCGCCGCTTCGATCTCGGCCGGGCCGAGGTCGGAGGCGGGCGTATTGATGAGGTCGCGGCCGAGACGCACCGCCTCGATGGTGTTGACGGCGAGGTGACGGTCGGCGCCTTCGGGCAGGCGCAAGCTGGCCGCTGGCGTCGCTCCGTTGGCCCGCGTCTTGTAGCGATTGAAGCGATAGCCCCCGAGGCCCCAGGCGATGGCCGCGAGCGTCGGATCGGCTGTCTCGCCGGCGAGGCGGTACGTGCCGGCGGGAAGCGTCTGTGCGAGTTGCCCGAGAAGCAACTCGCTGGAGCCGCTGGGCTCTCCGGCCGCGCCATCTCCGAGCCCGAAGAGGACGCCGGCAATCCGGCCGTCGGTACCGGGGACGAGCGTCACCTGCTTCGCGTTACCCTTGAAGCCGACGGCCCCTATCCAGGTCCTCTGCTCGGGCGAGAGTGGCAACTCGTCGAGGGAGTCCCCCTTCTTCGCCATCCAGATGGGAGTCTCGTTTCCGGCCTCCCCCCCGCTGATCAGGATCTCGTCGACGCCAGGGACGGCGCACTTCATCGTTTCATCGTTCATGTACGGGCTCGCTGCTGGCAAGCCGCCGTGGGATCGGGCATGAATGCCCGTCCAGCGGACGTGCGCGGGCACAAGACAGGATCACGCGGGGCAAGGCAAGAGCATGGCCAGAAATCGATATCGGCTCGTGATCGGCAATAAAAGCTGGTCGAGCTGGAGCTTGCGCCCCTGGCTTGCCATGCGCGCCGCCAAGCTACCCTTTGACGAGATTAACATTCCTCTGCGCCGGCCGGAAACGAAGGCGGAGATTCGCCGCTACAGCCCGTCGGGACTCGTGCCGCTGCTCATTGATGGAGATTTTTCGGTCTGGGATAGTCTCGCGATCCTGGAATATCTCGCCGACGCGCATCCACAGGCGGGCCTGTGGCCCGCGGACCGGCACAGGCGCGCGCTCGCCCGCTGCGCCGCGGCCGAAATGCATTCCGGCTTTGCCGCGCTGCGCAGCGCATGTCCCATGGACATCCTGGCGATCGCGCCGCTCGATCCGGTTCCCGAAGCCGCGGAGACGGACATCCGGCGCGTCATCAGTATCTGGCAGGCATGCCGCCGCGCGTCGGCCGGTGCGGGCGATTTCCTTTTCGGCGCTTTTACCGCGACGGACGCGATGTATGCGCCGGTCGCTTCGCGCTTTCGCACCTACATTCCCGACCTCGCGCGCTATGGCGACGACGGCACGGCGCGCGACTATGTGGCGACAATCTTCGCCATGCCCGAAATGGCGGAATGGCTGGCCGGCGCGGCGCAGGAAGCGGCGGCCGGGCAAGACGCTGCAAGGTAGCTCGCAAGGCGTTTAACGCCCTCTTAGGGAGGCTTAATCGTTTATTGAGAAGTGTCTCACAACCTGACGCTCAAAGGGCGGCGATTCGCGAAGGCAAACACCTCGTGTGCCGCCAGCAAGTGATCAGGGAGACGATTAATGGCGTCCGCTTTGCATCGGCAATCGCCACGCAGACTTCGGCACGGCGGTACGATGGCTGCGCTCACCGCCTCGCTCATGCTCGGGGCCTGCGGGCAGACGCTGCAGAACTCCGGCAGCCTCCTCTCCGACAACGGCACCGAAACGCGTGTTGCCCAGTCGGCGCCGGCGTCCACCGGAAAGCCCGCGCCCCAGGCCGCCTCTGCCACGGCAGCGACCGGCGGCATCAGCGAGGAGCTTCTGAAGGCCACCGACTACTGGGGCAAAGCCTATGCCGAGCACCCGCGCGAACTCGCCCCCGCGCTCAGCTATGCGCGCAACCTCAAGGCCATGGGCGAGAAGCGCCGGGCGCTCGCCGTGCTTCAGCAGGCCTCGCTCTACCATGGCCAGGACCGCGAACTCGCCAGCGAATACGGTCGTCTCGCGCTCGATCTCGATCAGATCGGTCTCGCCAAGCAGCTGCTTACCATTGCCGACGATCCGGTGAGGCCGGACTGGCGCGTCGTCTCGGCGCGCGGCGCGGCGCTGGCGAAAGAAGGCGACTACGAAAGCGCCATTCCCTATTTTGAGCGCGCGCTGGCCATCTCGCCGGACCAGCCATCAGTGTTGAGCAACCTCGCGCTGGCTCACGCCATGAATGGCGAATCGGGCCGTGCCGAAACGCTGCTGCGGCAGGCGGCGGCGGGTGACGCCGATTCACCGCGCATCCGCCAGAACCTCGCGCTCGTGCTCGGGTTGCAGGGCAAATACGATGAAGCGAAGGTCGTGGCGTCCCGCGACATCCCCATGAGCCGGGCGACCGAGAATGCCGATTATCTCCGCCAGGTGGTGAAGCTCGAACCCAAGCCTGCGCCCGGCGCGGCGCCCGGACCGGCCGAGTGGGATTCCGGCACCAAGATCGCCAAGGGCCCTGCTCCCAAATCAGCCAAGGCGCGTGCGGCGCCGGTTGTGACGGTGGCCCACGGCGGACAGCTTCCGGACGCCGATCCGGCGGCAGCGGGGGATACCGCGTGGGTCGTCGACACGGACGTGCCCCGCTCGCAGCAGCCGGCCGCGGCGGAAAGCGGAGGGTGGTCGTCACACGTCGCCGAGGCGCGGCGCTGATCCCGCCATTCGCCAAGGCTCGAGCCTACCGGAACCGTGCACGCCGCCCCGCACCGGGCGGCGTTGCAGTTTCGAGCGCCGCGTGTTGCCCGCCGCGATTGCGATGACGCCAAGATCGACGGAGGGCATTACCCGAACGCCGGCGGCCGCGCGGTGTCCGGCCTCAGCCCCATCCCCAGTAGCCGATGGCGGCGGGGAACAGGATGATGACGAACAGCACCGGCAGGAAAAAGATCACCATCGGCACGGTGAGCTTGGGCGGCAATGCCGCTGCCTTCTTCTCCGCTTCGGACTGGCGGATGTCGCGGTTCTCCTTGGCCATGACGCGCAGCGCCTGGCCTACGGGCGTGCCGTAGCGCTCGGCCTGGATGAGCGCCGTCGTTACGGCTTTGACGCCGGGGATGCCGGTGCGCTTGCCGAGGTTGTCGAAGGCCTGGCGGCGATCCTGCAAGTATGACAGCTCGGCGGTCGTGAGGCTCAGCTCCTCGGCGAGCTCGAGCGACTGGCCGGCCACCTCCTTCGACACCTTGCCGAAGGCCGCCTCCACCGACATGCCGGACTGCACGCAGATGAGCAGCATGTCGAGCGCATCGGGAAATGCGATCTTGATCGACTGCGCGCGCTTCTGGATCAGATTTTCCACGAAGAGGTTGGGCACGTAGGAACCGATGAACGCCGCCGCGATGGCCATCATCAGCTTGATGAGCGGGGGATAGTCTATGTCGTCGAGGACGAAGAGATAGAGCAGCACCGCTACGAAGAAGATGAGCGGCGCCACGACGCGGAAGAACATATAGGTGACGAGCGGCGCCTGACCGCGCAGCCCCGCACGCTTGAGACGGTCGCGCAGCTCGGCCGTGTCGAGGATCTGGCGAAGGTTCAGCGCATTGACGATCTGCTGCATGAACCCGGTCGGCGTTCTGCGTAACCGGCCCTGGCGCTCGCGCGCCGCCATCTCCGCAAGGCGCTCGGCCCGCATCTTATCGCGCTCGACCGCCATCGTGCGCATGCGGTGGTTCATGCGGTCCTGGGCGAGCATCGGCATGGCGACCGTCAGCACCGTCGCGAAGGCGCAGATCGCCGCGAGGATCGTGACGATGAACGTCGGATCGGTGAACGTATCGATGAAATCCATGGCCGAGACTCCGGCTTTCTATCTTTGCGGGCGCAACGCTTTCTCGCGGCGTCAGAACTTGAAGTTGATCATCTTGCGCATCATCAAGACACCCATCAGCATCCACAGACCGCAGAACAGCAGCGCGAAGTTGCCGGTGCGCGTATTGAAGAGCACGCTGATGTAATCGCGCGCCGAAAGGTAAAGCATGAAGGTGACGACAGGGGGCAGCGACGCGAGGACGATGGCGGATGCCTTCGCCTCGGCGCTGAGCGCCTTCACCTTCATCTGCAGACGGAACCGGTCACGCAGCACGCCCGACAGATTGCTGAGCGCCTCGGAGAGGTTGCCGCCGGCCTGCTGCTGAATGGCGACGACGATGGAGAGGAACTTCACCTCGGGCAGCGGCATGCGCTGCGTCAGGCGCTCCAGCGCTTCGCCGAGGGAAACACCAATCCGCTGCTGCTCGATCACATCGCGAAACTCGGTCGCCAGCGGCTCCTCGCTCTCGCGGCCGACGATGGCGAGACACTCGTTCAACGGCAGGCCCGACTTCATGCCGCGCACGATGATGTCGATGGCGTTCGGCAGCTCGGCCGTGAACTTGAACTGCCGGCGCTTGGTCATCTTGTTGACGAACCAGCGCGGAACACCAAAAACGCCGACGAGGCCGACCACGAGCGTGAGAAACATGCGAGTTGCGCTCGGCGGCAACAGGACCGTCACGAGGAAGGCCATGACCGCCCCGCATACGAGGCTCGCAAGCCAATAGACGCGCGGTGTGATGTCGATACCGGCGCGTTCGAGCCGCAGGCGCAGGGAGACCCGCTCGGCGGCCTTCTGGCGGCTCTCCATTTCCTTCAGCGTGTCGGCCACGGACTTGCGGCGAGCGGCCGCTGTCTGGTCGATCGGCCTCAGCACATCGGTGCGCGCATCGACAACGCTGCGCATGCGCGCTTCCTTCTCGCGCTCGCCGAAAATGTAGGGATAGAGGAATGCGTAGGCCAGCGCGGCGACAGCCAGTGCGCCAAGAGCAGCGGGGCCTATCGAGAGCAGCTCCGCGCTAGACATTGATATCTCCCAGCGGATTGCCGTGCTCGTCTAGGACCTCGGACGCTGCGAGTGCCTCCGCCAGCCTGCCTTCCTCGTTGTAATAGCGTGCCCGGTCCCAGAAGCGCGGCCGCGCAATGCCGGTCGACCGGTGACGGCCGATGATGCGTCCGTTCTGATCCTCTCCGGTGATGTCGTACACGAAGAGGTTCTGCAGCGTGACGACGTCGCCTTCCATACCGAGAACCTCGGTGACGTGCGTTACCTTGCGCGAGCCATCGCGCAAACGGGCGACCTGCACGATCACGTCGACCGAGCCGGTGATCATCTCGCGGATCGTGCGCACGGGAAGCTGATAGCCGCCCATCATGATCATCGATTCGAGACGGCTGATGGCTTCACGCGGCGAGTTGGAGTGCAGCGTGCCCATCGAGCCGTCATGGCCCGTGTTCATCGCCTGCAACAGGTCGAAGGCTTCAGGGCCGCGCACCTCGCCCACGATGATGCGCTCAGGGCGCATACGCAGACAGTTGCGGACGAGATCGCGCATCTTGATCTCGCCCTCACCTTCGAGATTCGGGGGGCGGGTTTCGAGCCGGACCACGTGCGGCTGCTGGAGCTGAAGCTCGGCGGAATCTTCGCACGTGATGATGCGCTCATCGTCGTCGATCGAGCCGGTGAGGCAATTGAGCAGCGTCGTCTTGCCCGAGCCGGTGCCGCCGGAGATAAGCACGTTGCACCGCACGCGGCCGATGATCTCGAGGATCGTCTTCGCGTCGCGGGTGATGGTGCCGAGCTTGGCGAGCTGCTCGAGGTTGAGGCGGTCGCGCTTGAACTTACGTATGGTGAGGGCAGGCCCGTCGATGGCCAGCGGGGGCGCGATCACGTTGACACGCGAGCCGTCGGGAAGGCGCGCGTCGCATATCGGGCTCGATTCATCGACGCGGCGGCCCACCTGGCTCACGATGCGCTGGCAGATGTTCATGAGCTGCAGGTTGTCGGCGAAGCGCACGCCCGTACGCTGCACCTTGCCGGCGACTTCGATATAGGTGGTGTTCGCGCCGTTGACCATGATGTCCGCGATGTCGTCGCGGGCGAGCAAGGGCTCGAGCGGTCCATAACCGAGCACGTCGTTGCAGATGTCCTCGAGCAGCTCCTCCTGCTCGGCGATGGACATCACGACGTTCTTGATCTGGATGATCTCGCTGACGATGTCGCGGATCTCTTCGCGCGCCGACGCCGCGTCGAGCTTGGCGAGCTGCGTCAGGTCGATCGTGTCGATCAGCGCGTTGAAGACCGTCGTCTTGACGTCATAGTACTCTTCCGAATGGCGGCGCTGCTGCTGGCCGGCGTGAGCGGCAGCCGCCGGTGTCGACTTCGCGACGGGCTGCTTCTCACTCGGGGATGGCGCTGCTGACGGCGGCGCGGCCGGCACCGGCTGCGCAACGCGGCGCGGGGCGTCACTGCTACGCTTACCGAACATCTAACACTCCTAACGCTTGAGCTTGAATTTCTCGAGCAGCGGCGCGAGCCCTGAAACCTTCTTTGCGGTCTGCATGTCGCGCCGATTGCTGATCGCCATCGCGATATCGCGGAAGGCAGCCGTTGCACGCGCCTTGGCGTTTAGCTCCTCGATCATCTGGCCATTGTTCGCCGCCTGGCCGAAGGTCTCGCTATCGAAGTCGATCACGCTGACGGCCTTGAGGCCAATCGCCTGCTCGAACTCCTTCACGCTGATCTCCGGGCGCTTGGGCATGTTGACCATGTTCATGACGAGGCGCGGCTTGGAATCGTTGCGTCGCGTCGTCGCCAGCAGGTCGACGATATTCTTGGCGTTGCGCAGGTTGGCGAGATCGGGCGCGGCGGTGATGACGACCTCGTCGGCCTGCAGCAGCACGCTCTTCACCCAGTTGGTCCAGGCATGGGGAAGGTCGACGCAGACGTAGGGCACGTTCTGGCGGACGACGTCGATCACCTGATCGCAGCCGTCGGCGGAAATCTCGTAGTCGCGGTCGAGCATCACGGGGGCGGCGAAGATCGACAGGTGCTCGGAACACTTGGTCAGCAGCCGGTCGAGCAGCACCTCATCGAGGCGCTCTGGGCTCGCCAGCGCATCGGCGATGCCCTGCATCGGGTCCTGGTTGAAATCGAGACCGGTGGTGCCGAAGGCGAGGTCGAGGTCGGCAATGACGACATCCGACTTGACGGTCTCCGACAGCGCGAATGCCATGTTGTGGCAGACCGTCGAGGAGCCGACGCCGCCCTTGGCCCCGATGAAGGCATAGACATGTCCGACGGGTTCGGCCTGCGGGTTGTTGTAGAGGTTGGAGACCGCCTCCATGAGCTCCAGCGGAGCTATCGGCTCAACGAGGTATTCGCTCACGCCCCGCTTCAACAGCTCGCGGTACAGCATCACGTCGTTGACGTGCCCGATGACGACGACCTTCGTGCCGGGATCGCAGTTCTCCGCCAGGCGGTCGAGCTCGGCGAGGATGTGATCGCGCGGAAGGCTGCTCTCGATGATGATGAGGTTCGGCGTGGGGTTCTGCTGGTAGTGCGCGACGGCGGCCTCGACGCCGCCCATGTGCACACTGACGTGCGCCTTGGCGAGGCGGCGATCCTCCGAGGCGATCTGAATGATCTCCGCCGTGGCGCCGTTCTCGCAAAACGCCTGAATCGAGATGCGCGGGATGGGCCGCGCACGCTCGGCGGCCGGCGCGAGGAAAGCATCTTCCAACTCGGCCAGGGGCTCGCCGATGCCCAGCGGCTCGTCGGCGGGAATGGACTTGGCTTGATTGGACATATCTTCTGCGACCCTTACTAGACCCGTGACCGTTTACCTGCTGGTGTCCTTGTTCACGCGCTCGTCGGTGCTCTTGCGCGCGCCCGTCGGCTGGCCGGTGACGTACTTGCCCCAGACCTGGTCGCGCCGCTCGCCGGAGCGCGGCGTCTCGCTGCGCGGACCGAGCAGATCGGCCGGATTGGCGACCATCACGGCAAGGTTGCGCTGCTGGGCGCAGCCGAGATTGGGATAGGGCAGGTTCGTCGGCTCATAGGCGAGATTTGTCGACCAGTCTCCGCACTGCGGCGGCTCGGCGATGTAACGCATATAGGAGACGCGGATCGGCGGATCGCCGGCGCCCTCTGCGTTGTAGGCTTCAACCGAAATCGAAGCCTGATCGAAACCGTGATCGTTCAGCAGCGTGCGCACCTCGCCAACGGCGTGCATGGCGCCGACCTCGTTCGCTGCTCCGCTCGGAACGGACACGATAAGACGGCTGTTGCCGGCATCGGTCGCTCGATAATGGTTGATGAAGTTCACGAGCTGGGCACGCTGCGAAGACGTCAATCCGCTGGCGCCATTGCGCACGCGGATGAGATGGGTCGTCGGTTCCTGGGAAACAAGGATCGGGTGGCGCTGCGAGGAATCGACGAGCGTCCAGCCGGCGACGCGTGTCGGATCCTCGGTCGTCTTGCAGCCGGCCAGAGCAAAGACCATCGCTGAAGCCACCATCACTTTCGCGGCGAGGGCGCGGCGCGGCCGATGGTCAGAGCGCATCGTTGCGAAGCCAATCATGATACGTCTCCAACCCATCCGCTATTCGACGATGAAACCGTAGTCGCCCTTGAGGTCGCCGACCGGAGCCGGCCGGCCGCCGCCGTAGACGCGGTTGATGTGGCCAAGGAAGTTCGCCTTGCGATCGGTCGGATCGGCCAATCCATCGAGCGGACGGGCAAGCTCCTGGCGGGCCACCGGACGCACCATGTAGGGCGTGACGATCACAACGAGCTCGGTCTCGTGCTTCTGGTAGTCATTGCTCCGGAAGAGCGTACCGAGGATCGGCAGATCCTTGAGGCCCGGGAAGCCATCGATGTTGCGCCGGGAGTCCTCCGAAAGCAGGCCCGCGATGGCGATCGAGCCGCCGGAGGGCAGCTCGACCGTCGAGTTCGCCTGACGCTTCTTCAAGGCCGGGATCTGGATGCCCGACAGAACGACGGCGCCCTCGAGCGTGAGCTCGCTCACCTCGCTCTCGATCTTGAGGCTGATGCGGCCCTCGGAGAGAACAACGGGGGTGAACGCCAGGCCGATACCGAACTCCTTGTAGGTGACGCTCACCTGGCCAAGGCTGTCGACGACCGGGACGGGATATTCGCCACCGGCGAGAAACTTTGCCGGCTCGCCGGAAACGGCGGTGAGGTTCGGTTCGGCGAGCGTGCGGATCAACCCGTCCCGCTCGAGCGCGCGCAGGGCGCCGGTGACGGCCTGATTGCCGGAATACCAGCCGGTCGTGACGCCGGAGTTGCCGAAGGGATTGCCCGGTCCAATCGGTCCCTGATTGAACAGCTGCAGCATGCCGGCGGCCGCTCCGGTGGTGGCAATGCCCGGCGTCGGCATGGTGCCGAGTGCGGCAGCGGTCAACGGCAGGCCGTTCGACGAGAGGACGGACGTGCTGAAGTTGCCGGAGTTCACCAGCGCGCCGATGTTGATGCCGAATTGCTTCAGCGTCGTGCGCTGCACCTCGGCGACACTGACGCGCAGCATCACCTGCTCCTCGCCTTCGACGGTCAGGAGATTGATGACGGGCTTCGGACCGTAGATGTCGGCGGCATCGGAGGATGTGCCGCCGCCCGCATCGGACGCAGCCTGATAGCCGAGGCCGATGTTGGTCGTGCTGGAGGTGCTGGAGTTGCTGGAAGACTGCTGGCCGGTGTTGCTGATGCTGCCGACGTTGGCATTGGCCGCAGCGAACTGGCCCGCAATCTGCGCGGCGCGGTTGGAATCGATGGGCGTGCGCACGCTTCCGGTCAGCACGATCGCCCGGCCGGCAATCTCGCTGCGGATGTTGGAGCCTGGAATGAGGCGCGTAAGAAGCTGATCGAGCGCCGACAGATCGGCGCCGATCGCGACCTCGAGCGAAAGGATCTGCTGGCCGTATTCGTCGAAGAAGAAGGCATTCGTCTGCCCTGTTCCCTTGGCGATCAGGAACACGCGGTCGGAGGATTGCACGACGGCATCGAGCACGGCGGGGTCTGAAACCAGCACGTCCTTCAGAGGAACAGGAAACTGCACGATGAGGGAGCGACCAACACCCAGATCGATTCGCTTGGACAGCGGGAACGCCGCATTGCCAGGAATGCGAAGGATCGAGTCGTTGTTGCCTGCCTGCCCCTGGTAATTATTGCCGCGCATGTCAGCAGCTTGCACGCCGGCGACGCACGTCGCGACGAGCAATACGGCAGCCACGGTGGCGCGCGCCCACATTTGGGTCGTTCGCATGATCGATAACCTTTTCGACAGCCGAAACTGAATGACGCAACTCAGTTCACGCCGTACGCACGCGATGGCACGCCGTAGCGGAGTACACGCACGGTGGTGCCGCGTTGATCGTTCATGGCCGCGGTCGGCCCTTTGCCCTTGGGATCGCCATCGGCGACGCTACGCAGCGCCAGGCTGATCTCACCGGTGGAATTGGCGCGCGCCAGCAGCTCGGCCTGGCGCGGCGTCAGTTCCAAGGTGGCGGTGTTCGGGCTGCCCTCGGCGGCCTTGGCACCATCTTTACTTGCCAAGTCCTGACCGACGGCGAGAACACGCACGTTGTAGAAGAGCGTGTCGGACACGTACTCGTCCTGACCACCATGGGTCCGCTCCCGACGCGTAAGAATGACGTCGACGCGATCGTTCGGAAGAATGAGACGCCCGGCGGACGTCTCCTCCTTGATCTTCGTCGAGATGGCCCGCATGCCGCTCGGCAGGATCGCGGCGAGGACGCCGCCCTCGCCTGCCTTGATCACCTTCTGGCGGGTGACCGGCTCACCTTCCAGCAGCGGCGCGCGCGCGATTGCATTTGCAACGAGATCGTCACCGTCGTTCTTAGTGATGAACGACGGGGTGACGGCATCGGCCGGCCAGGTCTGCCAGCGGAAGTCGGCCGGCTTCGTGATCTCGCCCACGGGGATGTTGCGGCGCGCGACCAGGACCTCGGTCGCGTTGATGGGCACCGCGATTTGCGTCGGTGCAGTCGGCGCGCTCACGATCGAGCGCATAAGAACGAACGCGAGGAGCCCGGCTCCACCCGCAATCGTAACGCCGATCAATTGAGCGCGCTTCACAGCCTATGGGTCCTTTCAACCGGCCCCTGAATAAGTGACCTCCCGACAGTGCAGGACAAACGTCAACGCAAGGTTAACCGCCGTCGCAGATTGGGGCTTCCGCTCCGGCATCGCCTATCCAGCAAGGAGGGATGGCAGCGTGGTCATCGGGTAGACGACGAGGGCGCCGGCGGCGATCGCGACGCCGTAGGGCATGCCCTCGCGCGGTTTGTGAAGGCGCATTGCCCATTCGGGAAGCGGCAGAGCGCCTGCCGGTACGCGCCGATAAGCAAGGAGCAGCAGCGCCAGCGCGCCGCCGAAAATCGTCACGTAGACCAGGAACGGCACGAGTTGCTCATACCCGATCCAAAGCGCGGCGGCTGCGATGAGCTTCGCGTCTCCCCCGCCCACGAGGCGCAGCTGGAACAGGAGCATGTTGGCAAGAAGGACCGCCGCGCCGACGCCGAAGTGCATCAACATCTGTTGCGCCGGCATTCCGGCGATCAAGGCGACGACGGGAAAGGCCGCAATGAGCCCGAGCGATACGCGGTTGGCGATGCGCATCGTCAGCACGTCCATCGTCGCCGCATAGAGCATGGCGAACGGAAACACCAACAATAGAAGCTGCGCGATCACGCGAACTGGTCTCCCAAGCGCGCCAGGAGAGGGAAGAAAAGAGGGTGGGCTGCCCGGCAACTGTACCGGACAGCCCCATTGTGAGGATCGCTTTAGTTCTTCTTCGTCAGGTCCGTCGCGATGCCCTGGAATAGGGTATCAAGGTTAGTGCCAATAGCTCTCGCGCCTCCAACAATCATGACGCCGATCAGGGCGGCGATGAGGCCGTATTCAATGGCCGTTGCGCCGGACTCGTCCTTGGCGAAACGGGAAAGGAAATTCGACATGACAGCATCTCCCAGTTTTTTGGTCGCGTAGTGCGAGACCCTTTCCCGGAGCCGAGGCGCCGGCGGGCTGGTGCTGATATGAACCTCCACCTCTTAAACCTAAGTAAAACGCACTAATTTGCTCGTAAATACCTCCTAAAATTTTCTTACTTAGACTGATGGCATTTAATAGAAATCCTATTTTTCACCGCTCATTTCAGTAACATCAGGATTTTCTCGAAGCAACTTTCCGGCCCATTCGCAGCTAAAAGCGCATTCGCACCGGATTACGCGTGCTCGTGCATATCGAATATGGTGCAGATATTGCTGCGCCATGTATTTATACTTGGGTTTTCTCTGTGGTTGCCCCGCTGCAGACTGGCCCCCGCTTCCGCGCACGGACGCCGATGCGGCGGTGGCGGCGGATGAAGGCTAATCCGCGTACGGCAGTTTCCGCTTTTTTCACCATTTGCTGAGGTAATGCGGGTTAACTCGTGAGGGCGCGTCTCAGCAATGACCATTCACAACCGGCCATCGATGTATCTACGCAGCACCCCCGTGGCCATTGTCGCTGCGCTCGGCGCGGCCCTGCCGAGCATGGGGGCAGCGGCCGCCGATCTCATCGTCCGCTATGACCAGTCGCAGCTCCTGCGCCTGCCGCGGCCGGTCGCGGAGGTCATCATCGGAAACCCGTCGATCGCCGACGTCACGGTACAAGGTGGAAATCTTCTCGTGGTGACGGGTAAGACGTTCGGCATCACCAACATCATCGCGCTCGACGCGGAGCGGAACGTGATTCAGGATCAGCGGGTCGTCGTCGATCAGGACGACCGACGGACCGTCGTGGTCTATCGCGGACCGCAGCGGCACACTTACACGTGTGCGCCGACCTGCTCACCTGCGCTCGTCATCGGAGACGATCCGCAGTACTTCGACGCCGTCACCAAGGCCGCGCAAGCAAAAGTGAGCGCCTCCCAGGCGACGAACCAGCCTTCGCAGGAGTAGCGGGCAAACTGTCCCATGCCGGGAGCGATCGCATCGGTGAGCGGGTTAAGGGGTCGGTTACCGATTTCCTTCAATTGTGAGCGAAGTAATACATAATTCAGGGACGCATCGATAACGTCTGCGCGGTTTTCGCGAGATCATTCCGATGCGTAACATTCGACGTCTGCGATCCGCCCGCTGCGCTCGCCCGCTTTCCTTCCTGCGTAACGAGGACGGCTCCACGGCTATCGAGTTCGGCCTGATAGCCCTTCCGTTCATGCTGTTCGTGCTCGCGATCCTGGGCATGGGACTCTATTTCCTTGTCAGCGTCTCGCTGGAACATGGCGCGGAGGCCGCGTCGCGGAAGATCCGCACCGGCCAGGTCGAGAGCAACGCGGTGACCGTGGGGCAATTCCGCAATCTCGTGTGTCAGAACGTCGGCCCGGCCATCGATTGCTCGAAGCTCAGCATCATCGTTCAATCGAAGAAGACCTGGAGCGAGCTGACGCCCGAGCCGTGCCTCGACAAGAACAACAACATGACCGGGTCGACGGGCAAGGCGAGCGAGGCGATCTCCAAATATTCCGGCGCTGCTTCGGAAGTCGTCCTCGTCACGCTGTGCTACCGCTGGGATCTCGCCAACAATTTCAAGTTCCTGAAGCTCGGCAGCGGCGCGAACGGGTCAGGACCGGCGATCATCCAGGCGGCAACGGCTTTCAAGAGCGAGCCATACAATTGATGCAGCGCCATTCAACAGATTCGCGCTCGAGCGACCGCCTGCTTCGGCAGGCGGCGCACCTCATCTCGCGACTATGGCGGGACGCGAGCGGCAACTCGGCCATCGAGTTCGGGCTGCTTGCGCCCATATTGATGCTGATGCTGCTGGGGACGATCGAGGCGGGGCGCGCGATCAACATCAACCGCCAGTTCACCACCGCCGTGCAGACGGCGGGCGATCTCGTGGCTCGTGAAGAGTTCCTCGGCACCTCAAAGGGGGGCGCGAAGATCAACCTCGACGCAATGATGCAGTCTATCCGACATCTGATGCAGCCGTACAGCAGCGATGAGCTGGCGATCGGCATTTTCTCCGTGCAAGCCTCGCCAAAGGACGCGGCCGACACGAAGGTCACCTGGAATTATTCCTACAAAGACAAAAAGTCGGTTCCGGGAGAATGCTCGAATTATTCGCTTCCCAGTCATCTGGTGGAGAAGGGCGGAAGCGTGATCGTGGTCGATGCGGAGTATAAGTTCGACTCTATTTTCGGCCGCTATGTGCCCGGATTCGGCGCGCTAACCCGGTTCACCGACAAATCGTATCACAGCCCGCGCAACAGCACCGTTGAATACGTGAAGGGTGATAACGGTCTCAACCGCTGCTGAGTTCCGCATCTGCTTAAAAAACGTGCGATTGCGCGCGATCGTGTGTGCGGCAGCGTACAACCGTACTCACGTATGAGGAATAAAAACTCCTATAGCAGCTAATTCGCCTTTGCCCCGGGCGGTAGCAGGCCTATCTTGTCCTCCATCGTCAGTCGTCAAATTAGTAGACGTTCGGAAACTGACACATGGGCAGACGCTCAATACATACCCCCGATCAGCTACGCGAGCTCATCATCGAAGCCACCACATCCATTGTGGAGCAGGCAGGTCTCGAGGGGCTATCCGCCCGCGAGATCGCCAAGCGCATCGGATATTCACCGGGCACGCTCTATAATGTTTTTGAGAACCTCGACGATCTGCTTCTCATCATAGAAGCGCGCCTGCTCGATGAACTCGGCGGACGCCTGGCAAACGCCGGTGATACAGGGCCGCCGAATGAACGGCTGCGGCGGCTCGTTGGCACCTACTTCAGCTTCACGCAAGAACGGCCGAAACTTTGGAACCTGCTCAACGAACACCGCATGCCGAACGGGCGTGAGGTGCCGGACTGGTACCAGGCGAAGATCGAGCGCTTGCTGACGCCGTTCGAAGAGGTGCTGACGCCGATGTTCGATGAGGGAGATGCGGTGAGCCAGAAGCGCCACGCGCGTGCCCTTTGGGCGAGCGTTCACGGCATGACCTCGATGTCGACGGCGGATAAGCTGGCGGCCATCACGGGCCACGCCGGGCCGTCGCTGATCGATGATCTCCTATCGATCTATCTGGCGGGGCTGGAGCACCCCGCCGAGCATGGGATCGCCGCGAGAGATTAGTCTCCGGCACTCGTCGGGTGGCTCCACGCGCGCGCTCTGCCTCTTCTTGCGCGGAGCTACTGAAGCTTATTCAAACGCAAACCCGCGTGCAGTCGCGCCATCGCAGCCGTGTGCCCATGTCTCGATGGTGTCAGGGCGTCGTTACGGGGGCTGAACCCGGTTCCGTGGCCTCCGCGGGCGGCGCATTGCTCGCACCGCCTGGTGCTGCAGGAATAGAGCCCGTGCTGGTATCCGGCGCGTGTGCTGCCGGCGACGTGGCGAGCTGGTGGCGCTTGATAATGACGCCGAACCAGTCGGCCTCCGGCAGGAGACGCTGGTGCAGGGACGCCCACATCGGCTTCGAGGTGATGCCGTCGTAGAACGTCGTGATCGACGGCGTCAGGAAGAGCAGCGCCACAGCCGCCGCGGCCATTGCGGCAGACCCCGCCGGATTGCGCTTGTCGAAGGGCTTGAAGGCGGTGCCGAACGAACGCTTGATGTAATTTCCGAGCACGTCCACCGAATAGATCTCGTCGAGAATGAGGTGGGTGAGGAAGCCTATCAGAAGGAAGCCGCCGGCCAGCCAGGCGACGCCGTCGGGGCGGTCGAACACATAGTAGAAGACGATCACCGTCGCGAACGCAGAGGCGAGGCCGGCGATCCACGAGTGCCAGATGCCGCGGTGGTTCGTCAGCCTATGGAAGACCGTATGCAGGCCGTAGCGGACGAACAGCAGCGAGCCGAGCCAGAGTATCCACATCTCCGCAATCGATAGCCGCGGCGCGAAGTGAAACAGAAGCGCAAACGAGAAGAACACGGCCAGGCCGGCGAATAGCGCCCTGCTGGGCCGTGAATCCTTCAGGTCGATATCGGGCAGCACCGAGCCGAGCGAACCGGCCATCGTGACCGCGACGAGGTTTTCCGGCGCTATGACGTCGGCCGCCAGCGTCAGCGTAGCGAGGGATCCTGCTACGATGGTGCCGACGACGATATGCGTGGGGAAATTTGCCATGCCAGTGTCTCCCGCTCGCGGCTGGGCGCATTCGGCGCGCCGCCCATCTCCCCATCAGATTCGCCGGTCGGAAGGGAGGTCGAGTGGCAACTGCAATGTGGAAAAGGATCATCGAAGCATAGTGTCGCCGGGAAGGCTCAGGCCTTGCCGCCGCCACCGGAGATGCCTATTGCCGCCCCATGGATAATCCGGTCCGCTCGAGCAAGCGCTCACACCACTTCGTCGCCGCCGCCAGCATTGCGGTGGCGCTGGCGGTAATGGGCATCAAATACGTCGCCTACCTGATGACGGGAAGCGTGGCGCTGTTCTCCGATGCGCTGGAGAGCATCGTCAACGTCCTCACCGCCATTGCGGCGTTGATCGCCATTCGCGTCGGCTCGCAGCCGCCTGACCGAAGGCACCCGTTCGGCCACCACAAGGCGGAATATTTCGCCGCGGTGCTCGAAGGCACGCTGATCATCATCGCAGCGATGCTCATCTTCCATGAGGCCTACCAGGCTTTCCTCAAGCCCCGTGAAATGAACCAGCCGGTCATCGGTCTTTTGATCAGCGGACTGGCGACGGCCATTAACGCCGGCTGGGCTCTGGTGCTGGTGAACCGCGGCCGCGCCTGGAGTTCGCCGGCACTGGAGGGGGACGGGTATCACCTCTTCTCCGACGTCATCACCTCGGTGGGCGTGCTCGTCGGTCTGACGCTCGCCACCCTCACCGGCTGGTATATTCTCGACCCGATCATCGCGGGCGTCGTCGCGATCAACATTCTGCGCATGGGCTACAATCTGGCCGCCCAATCCATGAGCGCTCTGTTGGACCAGGCCGCCTCACCCGAAATCCAGGCGCGGATCATGGAGGCCATCCGCGCAAACGGCGATGGCGCCCTTCAGGTTCACGACATCCGCACGCGCACGGCGGGGCCGCAAACCTTCATCGAATTCCACCTCGTCGTCCCGGGTAGCATGACGGTGAAAGCCGCACACGACATCTGCGACCGGATCGAGGACGCGATCGAGAAGGAACTCGCGAACACGGACGTCATCATTCACGTCGAGCCCGACCACAAGGCCGAGCGCAAGGGCGCCGTCGAGCTTTAGGCAGGCGATCCGGCAGACGGCAGGCGGGCGTCGCTCGGCGCGCGCCCTCTTACTTCAGCGGGGACGTTGCGCGCACGGCAAAATGCCGACTAATAACGGGATGGATTCGGCTTCCCTTCCCAGCATCCGGCTGTTCGTCGGCGCGCCTCTCACCGAAGGCGCGATGATCCCGTGCACGCCGGAACAGGCGAACTACCTCGGCAATGTACTGCGCCGCAATGCGGGCGATGAGATCCTGGTCTTCAACGGCCGCGACGGCGAATGGCGCGCGCGGATCACGGAAGCGGGTAAGCGCCGCTGCACGCTCGAATGTACTGGAAGGACGCGGCCGCAGATCGATGGTCCCGATCTGCATTACATCTTCGCGCCGCTGAAGCACGCGCGCCTCGACTACATGGTGCAGAAGGCCACCGAGCTCGGCGTTGCACATCTTCAGCCGGTGCTGACGCGGCGCACTATGACGTCCCGCGTCAACCTGGAACGCATGGGCGCGAACGCGATCGAAGCTGCAGAGCAGTGCGGTGTGCTGCGCGTGCCGACGGTCGGCGAGCCAGTGAAGCTCGAAGCGCTGCTCGCGCACTGGCCGCGGGAGCGGAGCCTGATTTTCTGCGACGAAGCGGCTGACGTCGCGAGCCCGATCGCCGCGCTTTCGCAAATCGGCGCGCACCCGCTTGCGGTCATCATCGGACCCGAAGGCGGCTTCGATGGGAACGAGCGCGAATTGCTGCGCGCTCAACCCTTCGCGACCGCCATTTCGCTCGGCCCGCGCATCATGCGCGCCGATACCGCTGCGGTCGCCGCGCTCGCGCTCGTCAATGCCACGCTGGGCGACTGGCGCTAAAATGCAAACGCAAACGGGGCCGCCGTGGAGGCAGCCCCGTTCGCAATTCGCTTTCTTCAGGTGCCGGACGCTGCGCCGCTCAGTTGGCGCACTTCGCGTCGAGCTTATCCATGGCCGCGTCATAGACCTTGCCGTCCGCCGATTCCGGATCGAGGTCGGCGCCGGCTTCAAAGGCACTCTGGAATTCCGGGCCCAGCGCCTTCATGAAGCCGTCCATCTGCTTGTCCAGCTCTTCGGCTTTGCTGTCATCCTCGGCATCGGCCGACGACATGACCTTGCTCATCTCGCAGTAGGTCTTGAGCTTCGCGGCATCGTTGGCGACGGCCTCGAAAGTCTTCACGGCGGAGTCCACCGCCGCGCTAGCGGCGAAGGCCGGAGAGGCCAAAAGGCCGCAGAGGGCGCAGGTGGCCAGATATTTCTTCATCGAATTCTCCCGTAGTTTGGCGAGCGGCATAAGGGTCGAGGTAACTGCAATGGAGCGTCGTTCGTTTGGTCCGTGCATATATCCAACTGTCCAACGGCCGTCAGCCTTCAAAACCGTCGGGTCGCTTGGAAGCTTCCCCGGGGCATCGGTGCTCAGCAATAGTGTTTTTTTATGGTGCAGGTGCTCTGCCGACTTCGCACGGGGTATGGCTTGCGCGGCCGCCGCTGAGGGCTTAGAGGCTCGCCATACTACCGGCCGCATCGTGCCCGCCCCCCACCGGCCCGGCGGGCCCGACGCCAAGCCCCGGATATGGCAACGAACTTCACGCACGAACCCGCGAGGCCCGCTGCATGTCGACCCGTCAAGATGGCGCGCCCGGCCGGCTCGTTCGCTCGCGCGATGATCTCGTTGCGTGGATCGCCGCGGGTGAAAAGCCCAAAACCGAGTGGCGGATCGGCACCGAACACGAGAAGTTTGTCTTCCATACGGACACCCTGACACCCGTGCCCTACGAGGGCGAGCGCAGCATCCGTGCGCTGCTCGAGGCGCTCATCACCCGCTTCGGGTGGGATCCGATCCGCGAGGGGAACAACATCATCGCGCTGAAGCGCGAGAACTGCGAGCTTTGCGGCAACGTCAGCCTGGAGCCCGGGGGGCAGTTCGAGCTTTCCGGCGGACCGGTCGCGACGCTGCATGAGACGGCGGCCGAGACGCACCAGCACCTCCGGGAGGTGGTACGCGTCGGCGAGCCCCTCGGTATCGGCTTCATTGGCCTCGGCTTTTCGCCCAAGTGGACCCTGGCCGAAACGCCCCACATGCCGAAGGAGCGCTACGCCATCATGACGCGCTACATGCCGACGGTCGGCTCGCGCGGGCTCGACATGATGTACCGGACGGCGACCATTCAGGTGAACCTCGACTTTTCCGACGAGGCGGACATGGTCAAGAAGCTGCGGGTCTCTCTGGCGCTGCAGCCGATCGCCACCGCGCTGTTCGCCGCCTCCCCTTTCACCGACGGGCGCCCCAACGGCTTTAAGTCGATGCGCTCGGAGGTGTGGCGCGATACCGATCGCCGCCGCACGGGCATGCTGCCGTTCGCCTTCGAGGACGGCATGGGATACGAGCGCTATGTCGACTACGCGCTCGCGGTGCCGATGTACTTCGTCTACCGCAACGGCCGCTACATCGATGCCTCGGGCGCCTCGTTCCAGGATTTCCTCGAGGGAAAACTCCCGCAGCTTCCGGGCGAGCGTCCCACCCTCGACGACTGGTCGGATCATCTCACAACGCTGTTCCCCGAGGTGCGGCTGAAGCGCTTCCTCGAGATGCGCGGTGCGGACAGCGGCCCATGGCAGCGGATATGCGCCCTGCCGGCGTTGTGGACCGGCCTTCTCTACGATGCCGATGCTCTCGACGCCGCCTGGCAGCTCGTGAAGGATTGGACCGAGGAAGAGCGCGAAGCCCTGCGCAACGGGGTGCCGAAATCCGCGCTCGCAACCCCCTTCCGCAATACCACCGTGCAGCACGTCGCGCGGGAAGTGCTCGCAATCGCCCGCAGAGGCCTAGAGGCGCGGTGCCGCCTCAATGCGATCGGCCAGGACGAAACGATCTACCTCGACCACGTGGACGAAGTTGCACATTCAGGTCGCACGCTGGCAGATCGCCTGCTCGAGCGCTATCACGGCGCTTGGCGCGGTGAGATCGACCATGTCTTTGAAGAATATGCGTTCTGAGGCACTGGCGCTTCGGTTCAGCTTGTGTTCATCCTAGGCGCCGTTAACTCCGGCTCCAGGGTACGGGGGGCCACAGGGCATTCGTTTCGAGCGCCGGAACGGATGCTGCAAGCGGCGGGAGAACGGACGTGCTCGGACGCAAGCTGAACTGGGCGGTGGTGTGCGCTATCGCCCTCACGGCGGTGCTTTTTGCCATCGGTCTGGCGTCGCTCGACCGTGTTGCCGCGGGCCAGTGCGGCGCGAGCTGCCGCAACGCCTACAACCAGTGCCGCATGTCCACCAAGGGCTCGCCCTCGTGCGAGGTCGCCTTCACCAAATGCATGCAGAGCTGCATCAAGCGCTAAAAGCGCTCCGCCCTTAGCTGAATTGCAGAACACTATCTTTTTGTCAGATCGCGTTCCCGTGTCCGAAAGCCGGTTTCCACTTTTCCGGAAGCACTCTCCACCTGTCGTGCTTCTTATCGGAAAACCGGTTTCCACTTTTCCGGAAGCACTCTAACGGGCGCCGACAGACGCCGTGTCCGTCCCATAGATCACCACGGCAAGGCGGCGGGGCCCGTGCGCTCCGATGACGATCTTGCCGCCGATATCGCCGGTGCGCGAGGTGCCTGTCACGAGGTTGACCGTGCGCGGAAGACGGCCTCCGCAGGAAACCAGGACCATTTCCAGGGCTTCCTCGTACCGGGAGACAATGGCGCGGGCGCTGAGCACCACGATGTGGGTTTCCGGCAGGAAGGCGAGCGTCACCGGGCTCTCGGGCCCCGACGCGAGTATGAGGGTTCCGGTTTCGGCGACGCCGGCAACGGCGTGCGAAAGACCAACGGCGTCGCCCACCATAGCGGGCCCAGTATAGACGGTCAGCGCGGGGGCAGCCTGCCACGGCAGGGAGGTGAGAGGCCCCGTGCTCCCCCGCCGCAGGCACAGCGGCAATCCCCGCGCCACCAGATAGTTCGCAATGGCGGATGGGATGTCATCTTCCCGGGCGACCTCGACGAGATCGGCGCCGACGCGTTGCAGCTGGACCTTGAAGCGCGCAGCCAGCCTATCGGGCGACATGGGGGTGGCGTCGGCGCCCGATGGGTGGTGCGGCGGCTGCGCCAGTCGCTCGGCGACCGCCCGATGGCGCGTGCGGTCTTTGCCATGCACGGACAGCGCCTCACGCACGCGCGCCAAGACGTGCTCGCGGCTCATGGCTGGTCCGTCCGGTCCAATTGCTCGCGGCGCGCCCATAGCTCCTGGAACGTCCGGCCCTGCGGCGCGGGGAGATCGCGATATCGCGTCCAAGCGGATGCGAAGGGCGCACGGCGCAACCGGCCGCGGCTTCCCCCCAGCGCGGCGAGCACGCGTGCGCAGAGACGTGCAGTCATGCGATAGGCGCGCGGGCGGGCGGCCAGGAATGCCCAGGCGCGGAGCAGCGCCCGGCGCCGGCGCGAAGCCTGGTCCGCTGACGGGCGCGAGAAATCCCGCCCCCGCCATTTGCGCAGCATCGAAACCAGGGGAATTTCGACGGGGCAGACCTCCTCACAGCGGCCGCAGAAGGTCGAAGCTTCGGCGAGATGCGCGGTTGCGCCCGGCCCCGCAAGGGCCGGCGACAGCACGGCGCCGATCGGCCCCGGATAAACCGACCCATAGGCGTGGCCGCCGATGGAGCAATAGACGGGGCAATGGTTCATGCACGCGCCGCAGCGGATGCAGCGCAGGACCGGCCGCAGGTCGCTGGCGAGCAGCTCTGTGCGTCCGTTGTCGAGAATGACGATATGGCAGGCTTCGGGCCCTTCGCCGTCGTCCTGCCGGCGCGGGCCGGTGACGATGGTCGTATAGGCGGACAGCGCTTGCCCTGTCGCCGAGCGCGCCAACAGCCGCAACAGCGGCCAGGCATCGACGAACGTCGGTACCACCTTGTCGATCGACGTCAGCACGATGTGCACTTTCGGCAGCGACATCGTGAGGTCGGCATTGCCTTCGTTGGTGACGACGATGGCCGACCCCGTTTCGGCGACGAGAAAATTCGCGCCCGTGATGCCGACATCGGCGGTGAGAAACTTTTCGCGCAGGACTTCGCGCGCCTCCGCAATCATGGCCTCCGGCGTTGCGAGGTCGCGGTCGGCGGGCAGGTGCGGGTGCTGCACGCGGAACGCATCCGCAACATCGCTCACCCGCAAATGAATCGCGGGCGCAATGATGTGGCTCGGCCGCTCGTTTCTTATCTGCACCAGGTATTCGCCCAGGTCCGTCTCGACGACGTCGAGCGAAGCATTCTCCAGGTGCCCGCGGAGCTCGATCTCCTCGGAGACCATGGACTTGCTCTTGGTGACGGTGCGCGCGTTCGCATTACGGCAGATGCCGAGAATGATGCGGCGCGCATCCTCGCCGTTCGAGGCCCAATGCACCTTCGAGCCCGCCCCTGTTGCGTTGGCCTCGAAGGCCTCGAGGTAGAGGTCGAGGTGTGCGAGGGTGTGGTCGCGGATATCGCGCGCCGTGCGGCGTAGGCGCTCGAACCCGGGCAGCTCGGCGCGGGCGCGCCGGCGTCCGGCTACGAAACCGGCTGGGACATCGGCGAGCGCGCGCTGCAGCGGCTCATCTGCGAGGGCGGCGGCGACGGCGGCGTCGAACGTGGCGGGGTTCGTCATGGCGTGCCGCCTTCCCGTCCGGCACCGATGGGCGGGGCGTCGAACTCGCCCGCCAAGACTTCCGCAAAGTGGCGGCAACGGATGGCCGAGCCCTCGCGCGACAGCTTGCCCGCAACGTTCAGGAGGCACCCCAGGTCGCCCGCCAGCACGAGGTCCGGCTCGACGGCCGCCGCGCTCGCGCACTTGGCCGTCACCATCGCGTCGGAGATAGCGGGAAACTTCACCGCGAAGAGCCCGCCGAAGCCGCAGCACGTCTCGGTGCCGGCCATCTCGACCAGCTCCAGACCCGGCACGGCGGAGAGGAGACGGCGCGGCTGGGCCCGCACCTTCAACTCGCGCAAACCCGAGCAGCCGTCGTGGTAGGTGACGCGGCCCTCGAACGAGCCGGGCACCGCGGTCATGCCACGCACATCGACGAGGAAGGACGACAGCTCGTGCACGCGCTCGGCAAACGCGCGCGCGCGGGCTTCGGCTTCCGCGTCACCGGCCATGAGCCGCGGATAGTGCAGCTTGAGCATCGCCGCGCACGAACCGGAGGGCACAACGACATAGTCCAGCCCGTCGAACGCCGTCATCGTTTGCAGAACGAGGGTGCGCGCGCTCGCGCTGTCGCCGCTGTTGTAAGCGGGCTGCCCGCAGCAGGTCTGCTCAGCGGGGACGACGACCTCGCAGCCTGCCGCCTCGATGAGGCGCGCGGCGGCAAATCCGACCGAGGGACGCATGAGGTCGACGAGACAGGTGACGAAGAGCCCGACCCGCGGCCGTCTTGCATAGCCCTCGTTCATTGCCTGTCCGTCCATGTCTGCCCTCCGCGCCGTACGCGGCCGGGGTACTGGCGAGCACAGCAGCAAATCGCCGGGCTGGGATCAAGCGGCGCGAACCATCGATGCTGCGCGAGCAGCGGGCCACGACGCGCTCACCACGGCAGATGCTCAGCTACGCGCCGGTATCGCATTCGCACGCTTGCCGCTGCCGGACTTGCGGGCGCCCGCGCGCTGCCTCGGGGCGCCTTGCCCCTGGTCGAGGTTGATATCCTTCTCCCAGTAGGGGACAGGACCATAGAGCCCGGCGAAATACTCGATCAGAACGTCGACCTTGGCGGGCATGAATTCGCGGCTGGGGTAGACCGCATAGACGCCGTTCGTCGCGACGCTGCGAAACTTCGGCAGCACGAGTCGCAGCCGGCCCTCGCGCAGCTCCACACCAACGTCCCAGAGGGACAGCATGCCGATGCCGACGCCGGAGAGGACAAGCTCGCGCATGAACTCTCCGGAGTTGCTGCGCACGGTGCCGTAGGGACGCAGTTGCGTCTCTCCCTCAGGACCGCTGATCCGCCACACCTCGATCGGATCGGCCGTGAGGCAATTGTGCAGCTCCAGCTCGGCAAGGTTGGCGGGCATGCCGTTACGCTCGATATAGGCGGGAGCGGCACAGAGCACGCGGGTATCCGGGGCAAGCTGGCGGGACACGACGGATGAATCGGGCGGATCCCCGAGGCGGATAGCGAGGTCATAGCCTTCGCGGATGACGTCAACCACCTCGTCGGTCACGTTCACCTGCAGCTCGATCTCCGGGTAGCGCGTGAAGAATCCTTCGAGGTGCGGCGCGATGTGGCGGCGGCTGAATGCCGTCGGAACGGTGATCTTCAGAATGCCGCGCGGGCTCGTGTTGCGGCGGCTGACGAAATCCTCCGCCTCCTCGCACAGGCTGAGAATGTCGGAGACGCGCTTGAAATACCCGGTGCCCGTCTCCGTCAGCTTGAGATGGCGGGTGGTGCGCTGAAAAAGACGGGCCCCCAGGCGCTCCTCGAGCTGGCTGATGCGCTTCGAAACTACGGCCGGGGAGAGGCCCATTTCCCGGCCGGCGGCCGACATGTTGCCGGTGCGTGCGACGCGTGCGAATATGTCGAGGTCGCTGATGGCAGTCACTTTTCCCCCGTCCGCATTGGCCCCGCGGCTTTCCAAGCGCGCTGCCGGATGGCAAAGCAATGAAATAATGCCAGCGACGCTAATATTAAGGGTCGGCTGGAATGCCGGGAAGCAGTACTGTCGTCCAATATCGTCAGTATGCCAGCAAGGCGCTTTTCCGCGATACTTAAATTGTAGATCCCGCCGCAACCCTGGACTGTAGAGCTGGAGAACCGCATGACGCTGTCGAGGATGCCGGAACCCGACCGGTCCGTGCTCGACCGGAGCGGCACCATCATCAAGGAGCTCGAGGCGCTGCTCGGCGCCGATGGCGTGATCTCCGAGGATGACGGCCGGCGCGCGTTCGAAGCCGACGCGCTGACATCCTACCGGCAAGCGCCGCTCGCGGCCGTGCTGCCCCGCTCCACCGAGGAAGTCTCCAAGGTTCTCAAGTATTGCCGCCAGAACAATCTCAAGGTGGTGCCGCGCGGCGCGGGCACGTCCCTGTGCGGCGGTGCGCTGCCCGCGGCGGATTCGATCGTGCTCGGCACCTCGCGGATGAACCGCGTGCTGGAAACCGACTTCGTCAACCGCACCATCACGGTCGAGTGCGGCATCACCAATCTTGCCATCACGGACGCCGTCTCGGCGGAGGGATTTTTCTACGCTCCCGATCCGTCGAGCCAGCTCGCGTGCACCATCGGCGGCAATCTCGCGATGAATTCGGGCGGGGCGCACTGTCTCAAGTACGGCGTGACCACCAACAACGTGCTCGGCGTCAAGATCGTTCTGATGGACGGGGAGGTCGTCGAGATCGGCGGGCCTTATCTCGATGCCGAAGGCTATGACTTCCTGGCGCTCGTGATCGGCTCGGAAGGACAGTTCGGCATCGTGACCGAGGCGATCCTGAAGATCGTGCCGACGATGCCGGCCGCACGGCCCGTCATGCTGGGGTTCGATTCCTGCGAGGCGGCGGGGCAATGCGTTGCCGCGATCATCGGCTCAGGGATCATTCCGGTCGCCATCGAATATATGGACAAGCCCGCGATCGAGGTTGCGGAGGCCTATGCCAAGGCCGGCTATCCGCTCAACGTCGAGGCGCTTCTCATCGTCGAGGTCGAAGGCTTCGAGGAGGAGATCGAGCGACTGATGCGGGCGATCGTCGACATTGCCCGCGGCTATAATCCGAAAGTCATCGAAGCAAGCACCTCGGCGGAGCACAGCGCGCGCATCTGGAAAGGCCGCAAGGCCGCGTTCGGCGCCATGGGCCGCATCTCCGACTACTACTGCATGGACGGCACCATCCCGCTGGCGAAGCTGCCGGAAGTGCTGGCGCGCATCACGCAAATCTGCGCCCAGCACCGCCTGAAGGTGGCCAACGTGTTCCACGCCGGCGATGGAAATCTGCACCCGCTCATTCTCTACAATGCGAACGATGCGGACGAATCCCGCCGGGCGGAGCTCGCCGGCTCGGAGATCCTCAAGCTATGCGTCGCCGTAGGCGGCTGCCTCACGGGCGAGCACGGCGTCGGCATCGAGAAACGCGACCTCATGGACGTGCAGTACTCCCCGTCCGATCTTGCCGTTCAGATGCGGATAAAGAGCATCTTCGACCCCAACTGGCTGCTGAACCCGGGTAAGGTTTTTCCGCTGAGCGCCCTCGAAGCGGCCGAGCGACCCGCGGCGGAACAGGCGGCCTGAGGAGAAGACATTGAGCGATTTGCAGCGCCCCGGCGCCGACTGGGAGCTTCAGTTCGTCATCGCCGGATGCCTCGAGCGGCGCCTGCCGGTCGAAATCGTCGGCTCCGGGTCCAAACGCGGCATCGGCCGTCCGGTCGACGGCGCGATCACGGTGACGACGGCCTCGCTGCGCGGCATCTCCCTCTACGAGCCGAACGAGCTGGTGATGTCGGCGCGGGCGGGCACGCCGCTGTCGCAGATCGAAGCCGAACTCGCCGCGCGCGGGCAGATGCTGCCCTTCGAGCCGATCGACCTTGCGCCGGCCACGGGCGGGCCGCAGGGCGCGCAAACCATCGGCGCCGTCTTCGCCACCAACATGTCGGGCGCGCGGCGCATCCATGCCGGAGCGGCGCGCGATCACCTGCTCGGCATCAAGGGCGTCAACGGGCGCGCGGAGCTGTTCCAGGCGGGCGGCCGCGTGATGAAGAACGTCACCGGCTATGACGTGGCGCGCGGCCTTTCGGGGAGCTGGGGCACGCTCGCGGTGATGACAGAGGTGACGTTCAAGGTCATTCCCTGGCCGGAGACTGCGGCTACCGTCATCTACCTCGGGCTGCCGGACAATCTCGCCATCGAGGTGCTTTCGACCGCCATGGCGCTGCCGGTGGAGGTCTCGGGCGCGGTGCATTTGCAGGCATCAGTCGCGGCACGGCTCAACCATCCGGGCTTGCGGTCGATGAACAAATCGGTCACCGCGCTGCGGCTGGAGAATTTCGCCACCGCCGTCGCGGGCCGCAAGCAACGGCTGAAAGAAGCGCTGAAGGTCTACGGCAAGGCGCTGGAGCTAGACCACCGCGAGACATTGGATTTCTGGGGCGAGTTGCGACGGCTTTCCGTGATGCCGAACCGAGAGACGCTGCTCTGGCGCATCTCCACCAAGCCGACCACGGCGCCCAAGCTCGTCGCCGCCATCAAGCGTTACATGGATGTCGACGCCTTCTACGACTGGGGCGGCAGCCTCATCTGGCTGGAAGTGCCTGCGGCGGCCGATGCGGGCACGGCCGAGATCCGGCGCGTCACCGCGATACACGGCGGCCACGCGACGCTCATTCGCGCCGAACCCGCGGTGCGCGCCGCCGTCGAGGTGTTCCAGCCGCTCAGCCCTGCCCTGGAGCGCCTCACACGCGGTCTCAAGGGCGCATTCGATCCGGCGGGCATATTGAACCCCGGCCGCATGTACGCCAACCTCTGAAGGGTTAGTGTGATGATCGAGAAGTCCGCGGTATCATGTGCGGCTGGGTCGAGAGGCGGACTTCTCGATCTGAATCACACTAACTTTTTTGTTTTCCTAGTGTCCTTCAGATCGCGAAATTCGTTCTACATCTGCGGCACGGGGCGACGAATTTCGCGATCAGGACACTAGGCACAACCGCATGCAGACGAATTTCAGTCCCGAGCAGTTGAGCAACGAGCGCATTGCGGAAGCGGACGCCATCCTGCGGCGCTGCGTGCACTGCGGGCTGTGCACGGCCACCTGCCCCACCTATGTGCTGAAGGGCGACGAGCGGGACAGCCCGCGCGGGCGCATCTATCTCATCAAGGACATGCTGGAGGACAACGTTCCAGCGAGCGGGGAGGTCCAGCTTCACCTCGACCGCTGCCTGTCGTGCCTTTCGTGCATGTCGACCTGCCCGAGCGGCGTTGACTACATGCACCTGATCGACCTGGCGCGCGGCTACGTCGAGCAAACGGCGACGCGTCCGTGGAGGGAGCGCCTGGTGCGCCAGACGCTCGCGCGGGTGCTGCCCTATCCGGACCGTTTCCGCCTCGCACTGAAGCTCGCGCCGCTGGGGCGCCCGTGGCTCAAGACGCTGCGCCGCCTCGGCTTCCACCAGTTCGCCGCGATGATCGAGCTGGCGCCGGCGGTGCTGCCGCCGTCACCGAAGTTCGAGGGTGCGGGCGTCGCCGCAACGGAACACGAGCGGCGCGCGCGTGTGATCATGCTGTCGGGCTGCGCTCAGCAGGTGCTGCGCCCGGGCATCAACGATTCCACCATCCGTCTGCTCGCCCGGCGCGGCGTCGATGTCGTCGTCGCCGCCGGAGCGGGATGCTGCGGCGCGCTCACCTATCACCTCGGCGACGAGGCGGGCGCCATCGAGTTCGCCAAGCGTAATGTCGATGCGTGGTCGCACGAGCTGGCGAAGGAGCCGATCGATGCGGTCATCGTCAATGCGTCGGGTTGCGGCACGACGGTGAAGGATTACGGTCATCTCCTCAAGCGCGAGCCGGAGTATGCCGCACGTGCTGCGCGCATCTCGGGCCTTGCGCGCGACGTGTCGGAGTTCATCGGCAAGTACGACCTCGGGCCGCCGAAGCGCTGGTCGTCCTTGCGGGTTGCCTATCACCCTGCCTGCTCGCTGCAGCATGGCCAAGGCATCAAGGAGGTGCCGCGCGATCTGCTGGTCAAGGCCGGGTACAGCGTCGTCGACATTCCGGAATCGCACATCTGCTGCGGCTCGGCCGGAACCTACAACATCCTGCAGCCGGAGATCGCGGGCGAGCTGCGCGAGCGCAAGGCGAAGAACATCAAGCGTGTGAAGCCGGATGTCGTCGCAACGGGCAACATCGGCTGCATCACACAGCTCTCGCGCCAGCTCGACGTACCGGTCGTGCATACGGTGGAGCTGCTGGACTGGGCCTATGGCGGGCCGGTGCCGCTGGGTCTAGAAGGGCTCGCGCGCTTCGTCTCCAACGTTCCCGAGCCCAAGCGCCGGGCCGACGACTACATCTACGCCTAGCCGGAAACGGTCCGGGCGCGGGGCGCATCCATTTCCGACCGCAACGCGTTTCCCGAGGTTACGCGCTATGCCACACCGCCGAAGCCTAGGACAGTCATGTCAGAACAGCACGCCATAGCGCAGGGGCCCGAGCCGGTTTCAACCGACTGGCGCCACGAACGCGGGCCTTTCGACATCATTGGCGATGTGCACGGCTGCACGGACGAGCTGATCGCACTCATGGAAAAGCTCGGCTATTCGGTGCGCCTCGAAGGCAAGGGCGATAGCCGCCGCGCCATCACGCGCGCGCCCGCAGGCCGGCGCGCGTTTTTCGTCGGCGACCTGATCGACCGCGGCCCCGCGTCTCCGGATGCGCTGCGCATTGCGATGGATATGGTCGAGAGCGGCCAAGCACTGATGGTGCTCGGCAATCACGATGACAAATTCCTGCGCTGGCTGAAGGGCAACAAGGTGAAGATCGGGATGGGGCTCGAACGCACCATCACCCAGCTCGAAGGCGAGGGCGAAGGCATCAAGGCGCGGGCGCGCGCGTTCCTCGAAACGCTTCCGAGCCACGCCTGGCTCGATGGCGGTGCGCTGGCGATCGCGCACGCCGGCATCCGCGAGAACATGCTAGGACGCAACTCGCCCCGGGCGCGGGACTTCGGCCTCTACGGGGAAACATCGGGCCATGTCGACGCCAACGGCCTGCCCGAGCGGTTCAACTGGGCGGCGGAGTATCGCGGCTCCGTACCCGTCATATTCGGGCACACGCCCGTCGTCACGCCGCAATGGCAGAACAATACGCTCTGCATCGATACCGGCTGCGTCTACGGCGGCACACTGACGGCGTTGCGCTGGCCCGAACGCGAGATCGTTTCGGTGCCGGCCAAGGAAGCCTTCGCGGAGCTGAAGCGCGGCTTCGGGCTGCCGCCGCCGCGCCCGCGGGACCGCGCGGAAAGCGCGGAATAGCCCGGGGCGCTCTAGGGCAGATTGAGCTGCCAGGAGACGCCGAAACGGTCGTTGACCCAGGTGAAGAGGGTGCTGAAACCATAATTGTCGAGCGGCATGAGGGCGGTGCCGCCGTCGAGCAGCGCCCCCGCCAGCCCGCGCAGCTCCGCCTCGGACGTACAGGTCACGAATAGGGAAACCGCGGGCGTAAAGCCGAACTGATGCTTCACGGGGCTGTCGATGCACATGAGGTCAAGATCGCGAACGCGGAATTCGGCTTTGACGATGCTCCCCTCGGCCCCCGGGCCTTCGGGGCCATAGCGCGTGATTTCCAGTACCTCTCCACCAAATAGCTCGATGTAGAGGCCCATGGCCTCCTCGGCCCGGCCCTCGAACATCAACATGGGTTTGACTTGCGGATTGGTCATCCTCACCTCGGGTGCTTGTTCTCCGGTGCCTGACGTTGCGCCGTCCGGTCGATCCGCTATAAGGCCACAACCCAGATATATGCAGCGCGCTTTCGCGCCATCCTTTGTATTCCCATGAGCAAGCAGAAAAAAGACGCGCGCCCGACACCGCGCCTGCCGCGCGGCCTTCGCGACATCGAAGCGGCGGAACTACGCCAGCAGCACGCGATGCTCGCGAAAATTCGTACCGTCTACGAGCTTTACGGCTTCGAGCCGCTGGAGACGCCAGCGCTCGAGTACACCGACGCGCTCGGCAAATTCCTGCCCGACCAGGACCGCCCCAACGAAGGCGTGTTCTCGCTGCAGGACGACGACGAGCAGTGGATGAGCCTGCGGTACGATCTCACCGCGCCGCTCGCCCGCTATGTCGCCCAGCACTTCCAATTCATTCCCAAGCCCTTCCGCCGCTATGCGAACGGCTATGTGTTCCGGAACGAGAAGCCCGGCCCCGGACGCTTCCGCCAGTTCATGCAGTTCGACGCCGATACCGTTGGCGCGGAGAGCGTCGCGGCGGACGCTGAGATGTGCATGCTCGCCGCCGACACGCTGGAGGCCCTCGGCATCAAGCGCGGCGACTATGTGATCAAGGTCAACAACCGCAAGGTGCTCGACGCGGTGATGACGTCGATCGGCATCGGCGGAGAGGAGCACGCGGGCAAGCGTCTCACGGTGCTGCGGGCCATCGACAAGTTCGACCGCCTCGGTGTCGAGGGCGTGCGTGAGCTGCTCGGCCAGGGACGCAAGGACGAGAGTGGCGACTTCACCAAGGGTGCCGAGCTGGAAGAGAGCGGCATCGACGCAATCCTTTCGTTCACCGGTGCGCTCGGCACTAGCAACGGCGACACCCTCGCGAAGCTGCGTTCGATCACCGATACGGAAGGCGTCGCGGAGCTGGCGGAGATCGCCAATCTTGCGGCCTCGGCGGGTTACGGCGCCGACCGCATCCGCATCGATCCCTCTGTCATCCGGGGCCTCGAATATTACACCGGGCCCGTCTTCGAGGCGGAGCTGACGTTCGAAGTGAAGGACGAGAAGGGCAACCCGGTGCGGTTCGGCTCGGTCGGCGGGGGCGGGCGCTACGACGATCTCGTGGCGCGCTTCACCGGCCAGAAGGTCCCGGCCACCGGTTTCTCCATCGGCGTGTCGCGCCTGCAGGCGGCGCTGAACGCGCTCCACAGGGACAAGGGGAGCCCGGCCGATGGTCCCGTCATCGTTACGGTGATGGAGAAGGAGCGGATTGCCGACTACCAGAAGATGGTGCGGGAACTCCGCTCGGCGGGCATCCGCGCGGAGCTCTATCTCGGCAATCCGAAGAAGTTCGGCAAGCAGCTCGAATATGCCGACAAGCGCGGCAGCCCCTGCGTCGTTATCCAAGGCTCGGACGAGCGCGACGCCGGAAAGGTGACGCTCAAGGATCTCATCGAGGGGGCGAAGGCCGCGGCCGCGATTAAAAATCACGAGGAGTGGAAGGAGCAGCGCCCGGCCCAGGTTACGGTCGATGCGACGGACCTCGTCGCGGAAGTGACGGCCATTATCGCCCGCCATTCGGATTGATCACCGTGGGGGCGATTCCCGGGCGGATGGACCCGCCCGAGCTCGCGCGGCTATCCGGGGCCTTTGGCCGGCGAAAATTGATCCGGGCGCTCAGCACCGCTAGGTTCGGGCCTCCCGCTACGAAGGGCCACCATGCACGCTACCCCCTCTACCGGCGACGATTCCCGCGTTGCAGATGCTCCGCCTGACAACTGGGTGGACCGGTATGCGCCGGAATCGGTGCGCCCCTACCTGCGGCTGGCCCGGATAGACCGCCCCATCGGGTTCTGGCTGCTGCTGATCCCCTGCTGGTGGTCGGTCGGCCTTGCCGAGGTGAAGCTCAACCAGCCCTATCCCAATCCCTGGCTGCTGGCGCTGTTCGCCATCGGCGCGCTTCTCATGCGTGCGGCGGGGTGCGCCTATAACGATTACGTCGACCGCGACTACGACGCGAAGTCCGAGCGCGCGGCGAGCCGGCCGATACCCTCGGGCCAAGTGACACCGGCCGAGGCGCTCGCCTTCGCCGCCATGTGCAGCCTCGGCGGGCTCCTGGTGCTGGTGCAGTTCAACAGCTTCACCATCAAGCTCGGCGCCGCCTCGCTGCTGCTCGTGGCGATCTATCCCTTCATGAAGCGCTTCACCTATTGGCCGCAGCTCATCTTGGGGCTCGCGTTCAATTGGGGCGCGCTCGTCGGCTGGAGCGCCGTGATGGGATCAGTGGGACTGCCGGCGCTGCTTCTCTATGCAGGCTCGGTGCTGTGGACCATCGGTTACGATACGATCTATGCGCACCAGGACCGCGAGGACGACCTGATGCTCGGCCTGCGCTCCACGGCGATACGCTTCGGCGAGAACACCATGACGTGGGTCGGCTCGTTCTATGCCGCCGCCATCGTGCTGTGGCTGCTTGCGGGCTTCCTTGCGGGCACGCATCTCATCTTCTTCATGGCGGTGGTGCTCGCCTCGCTGCAGATGGCCTGGCAGGTGACGACGCTCGACACCGCCGACGCGGCCAACTGCCTGCGCCGCTTCCGGTCAAACCGCGATGTCGGTCTCGTGATATTCCTCGGCCTCGTCGCCGATCTCGTCATATCGCGCATGGCGGGCCTCAGCTGAGGCGGCGGCGTTAATCAGGATTGTCCGTTAAGCAATTTCGGCCTGGGCCCGTGCCGGGGTCCAAGCCGAAACTGAGGAGCCTCGCCGTTGTCTTCAGAGCAGCCGTCTAAGCGCGACCATGCAGGCAGAATGACACATCCGGCTTCCTAGCGGCTTAAAATATAGCGTAAATTCGCCGTAACCGGACGGCCCGTTCCGACCGGACACCGATCACCAATCCTGTTTCGAGGGGACCTGTCTCGATGAGCGACAAGACGACAACGCCGAAGCAACTTCTCCATCTCGTCTTCGGCGGCGAGCTCACATCGCTCGACGGCGTGGAATTCCGGGACCTCAAGGATCTCGATATCGTCGGCATCTATCCGAACTACGCGGAGGCGCATGCCGCCTGGAAGGCCGCGGCCCAGCGCACGGTCGACAACGCCATGATGCGCTACTTCGTCGTCCATATGCACCGGCTGCTCGAGCCGGAGGACAAGAACGCCAAGGTTTCATCGTGACGGTTGCCACCTCCGCGCCGGTCAAGCCGGCTGCCGGCGCCATCGCGCTCAGCGAGCGCCAGCGCGGCCTGCTGGTGCGCTTCCTGCGCGAATGGATCTATCCGCGCTGGCGCGAGCTGATCGTCGCCTTCATCCTCACCAGCCTGCTCGCCGCCATAACCGGCGCCTACCCGATGATCATCAAGGCATCGTTCGACACCCTGATGAACGACCAGTCCGGTATGCTGTTCTACGTGCTCATCGCCATCGTCGGCGCGACGATGGCGCGCAGCATGCTGCTCTACATGCAGAACGTGCAGACCAATCGCATCGTCATGCGCATGACGACCGATATGCAGCGCGTCGGCTTCGCGCATCTGATGACGTCCGACTTCGGCCGTCTTTCCCGCGAGACGCCGGGCAGGCTCGTCTCGAAGCTCACGAACGATATCGGCTTCGTGCAGACCGCCGTGCAGGCGGCGATCAATACCGCGGTGCGCGATGCCCTGACGATCATCGCGCTCGTTGCGTCGATGATCTACCTCGACTGGATCATGTCGCTCATCGTGCTGTGCGTCTATCCGCTCGCGGCGCTGCCGGTTGCAAGCCTCTCGCAGAAGCTGCGGCGTGTCGCCAAGCAGACCCAGAACGAGCTTGGCGACATGACCTCGCTGCTCACCGAGAAATTGTCCGCGGCGCGGCTGATCAAGTCATACCGGCTCGAGGACTATGCTTCGGAGCGCCTCAACAAAAGCTTCGAGCACGTCTACAGGCTGCGTATGAAGGCGGTTAAGAACCGCGCGCGCATCGATCCGCTGTTGGAAGCCCTCGGCGGCGTCGCCATCGCTGGCGTCATCGCCCTCGCCTACTGGCGCATCGCGAGCGGCATATCGACTGTCGGCGACTTCATGGGCTTCATCACAGCGCTGCTGATGGCATCCCAGCCGATCCGCGCGCTCGGCACGCTCTCGGGCCGCATCAACGAGGGCCTTGCGGCGGTCGAGAGCTTCTACGGCCTCATCGACGAGAAGCCGCTCATTGTCGATAAGCCGGGCGCCAAGCCGCTCGCGGTCGGCAAAGCCGCCATCCTCTTCGACCGGGTCGGCTTTTCCTACGACGGCAGCGGCGCGCAGGCCGTCACCGACTTCTCGCTTCTCGTACCGGGCGGCTCAACGGTCGCGCTGGTCGGCCGCTCCGGCGCCGGCAAGTCGACCGTGCTCAATCTCGTGCCGCGCCTGTTCGACGTGGAAACCGGCGGCATCGCCATCGATGGCCAGGACATCCGCGATGTCACGCTCGCGTCGCTACGCGACGCCATTTCCATCGTCTCCCAGGACGTGACGCTGTTCGACGACACGATCGCCGCCAACGTCGCGCTCGGGCGGCTCGGGGCTCCCCAGGCAGATATCATCGAGGCGGCAAAAGCGGCTGCCGCACACGAGTTCATCCTCGCGCAGCCGGACGGCTACGATACGGAAATCGGCGACAGGGGGTTGCGGCTGTCGGGCGGGCAGCGTCAGCGCCTCGCGCTCGCGCGCGCCATCCTCAAGGACGCGCCCATCCTGCTGCTCGACGAAGCGACCAGCGCGCTCGACACCGAATCGGAGCGCCTGGTGCAAGAGGCGTTGGCGCGCTTCACCCGCAACCGGACGACGCTCGTCATCGCTCACCGGCTGTCGACGGTGCAGAACGCCGATCTGATCTGCGTCATGGATGACGGCCGGATCGTCGAGACCGGCACGCACATGGAATTGCTGGCGGCGGATGGCCATTACGCACGGCTGGTGCGATCGCAAGCGCTGGTCGCCACGCGCGCGTAACTAACGGTCAGGGCGCAGCTCCGTCGCGTCCGGTTGCGCAACCGGGCCGCTATTCGCGGCGCAAAATGCCGTCGACGATCCGGTTGGCCCAGCCATGGGATTGGAACGTGCGCTTCAGCTCGTCGGGGTCATAGACCGTATCGACCCACTCGAAAAACTCCATGGGCCGCTTTTCATTGTCCGCGAGATAGCGCTCGAAGAAATAGTCGAGAATGCCGGTGTGCGCCTGGCGGAAGTGACCGTATTTGAACGACAGCTCCTTCTTCGCCTCCTCGAGGGGCACGCCTTCATGCAGATAGCGGTAGAGCACGCTCATCAAGCCCGCGCGGTCGGCACCCGACTTGCAGTGCATGAGGGCCGGATATTCGATCTCCTCGAATAGCCGCGCCGCTCCTCTCAGTTCCTCCCGTGTCGGGGCGGCGCGCGAGCGTACCTGATAGTTGACGAGTTTGATGCCCAGGCGCCTACAGGTGCGGCGCTCCAGCCAGTAGCTGCCGCAATCGCGCTCACCGCGCAGATTGACGATCGTCCGCACGCCCGCTTTGGCAAAGCGGCGGATCTGGTGCGGCGCCGGCTGCGCGGAGCGCCAGACCTTATCGGAAAGCCGGTGGCTGTTCAGGTAGACGAGGCGGAAGATGCCGTGGTCGACGAGAAGCATGCCGATGTATGATGCGGGTGCGGCCACCACCCGGCGGGCGCCAGGGGGAAGGGCATCTGCCACCCGTTGGCGCAGGCTACGTCCAGCGCGCCGCCACGAGCGTTTGGCCCGCTTCACCAATCCTGCCATCAAAGTCCGCTGATTTGAGGGTTGGGGGGCGCGGGGCGCATCCGGACAGGCACCGAAAAATCACGGCATCTGCCCCACGTCCCGGTTTGCCATCGCTAAATATTCGCTATAGGAACCACCTGCAAGTGGTTCGCACAGAACCATTGCCCGATGGGGCGATCTGGCGCCGAGGCACCTATTGTGATGATCGAGATATTCGCCATCATGGGAGGCACGGCGACGAGCGCATTTCTCGATTCGAATCACACCAGCAAGCATAAGGCCCTAGTGTTCCTCATGCTTTCGAAGCTCGTCCCAGACTTTAGCCGCGAACCCTGCCGAGCATCGGAAGCGGAACACTAGCGGATGGCTCGTTCGCCTGAAACCAAACGCAAGCTCAACCGCCTCGCCGGCAGCGCCCTCGCCGGCATGATTTCCCTGGTCAGAGGCACCTCGCGGATCAGCTACGATCCCCCGGATGCGCTCGACCGGCTTGCCGCGGACCATCCGCTCATCGTTGCCGTCTGGCACGGTCAATTCATGCTGACCTCGGGCTTTCGCCCCTCGCCGGAGACGAAAGTCGCCGCGATGGTGGCCCGGCATGGCGACGCCGAACTCATCGGCTCGGCTATGGCCCGGTTCGGCGTGGAGCTGATCCGCGGCGCGGGCGCCGGCGCGCGGCGCAAAGATCGCGGCGGGGCTTATGCTCTGCGCCAGTCCGTGCGCGCGCTCAAGGACGGCTATTCCATCGTCATGACCGCCGACGTGCCTCCGGGCCCGGCGCGCAAGGCGGGGATCGGCATCGTCATGATGGCGCGCCTTTCCGGGCGGCCTATCGTGCCATGCGCGGTTGCTTCCTCGCGCTTCCTCGCGCTCAACACGTGGAGTCGGATGACGATCAACCTGCCGGCCTCAAAGATCGTCTACGTTATGGGAGATCCGGTCTGGGTCCCGGCCGATGCCGGCGAGACGGAACTCGAATATGCACGCCAGCAGGTGGAGCGCGGGCTCAACGCCGCCACCGCACGCGCCTACGGGATGGCGGGCGCCGACCTGTCGCGCGCTTCGCCGCCGAGCAATGATCCTTCCGCTCCTCCTGCGCCCCCGGATATGCGCCTCAAGGCCTACCGCACGGCCATGAGCCTGATGCGACCGTTTGCGCCCGTTCTGCTCAAAGTGCGCGAGCGCGGCGGCAAGGAGGATGCGCGCCGGCGCGGCGAGCGGCTCGGCTATGCTTCGGCGGCACGCCCCACGGGCGTCGTCTGCTGGGTGCATGCGGCAAGCGTCGGCGAGACGAACGCGGTGCTGCCGCTGATCGAAGCTCTCGGGCGCGCGCGTCCCGGCCTGAATTTCGTGCTCACCACGGGAACGGTCACGTCGGCGGGCCTTGCCGACCGGCGTCTGGGCCCTAACGCGATACATCAGTACGTGCCGCTCGACGCGCCGGAATATGCAGCGCGCTTCCTGGAGCACTGGAAGCCCGATCTCGCCGTATTCACGGAATCGGAGATCTGGCCCTCGCTGATCCTCGAGACGTCCGCGCGGCACATCCCGATGGCGCTCGTCAATGGACGCCTGTCGCAGCGCAGCCGCCGCCGCTGGCAACGAAACAAGGGGACGGCGTTGCCGCTGTTCAGCCGCTTCGCCGTCATCCTGGCGCAAAACGATCGCATGGCGACGGGCTTCTCCGCCCTCGGTGCACGTAACGTCATCTCGGTCGGCAATCTCAAGATCGACGCGCCACCGCCGCCGATCGATGTCGCGGAGCTGGAGCGCCTGAGGGAGGCGCTCGGCGACCGGCCCGTGTTTGCCGCGGCGAGCACGCACGACGGGGAAGAGGAAACCATCGCCGCTGCGCACCGCACGCTGACGCGACGGTTCGAAAATCTCTGCACGATCCTTGCGCCGCGACATCCCGAGCGCGGAACACCGCTGGCGGAGATGCTGAAGAATCTCGGTTTCACCGTGGCGCAGCGCTCGCTCGGCGCGCTGCCGGGGCCGCGCACCGATATTTACATCGCCGATACCATCGGTGAGCTCGGCACACTCTATGCGCTGGCGCCCGTGGCATTCATCGGTGGCTCGCTCATCGACCGGGGGGGACAGAATCCGATCGAGGCTGTGCGGCACGGTGCGGCGGTTCTTACCGGTCCGCACTGGCAGAACTTCCGAGATGCCTACCGCACGCTATTGCGCCACGGGGGTGCGATCGAAGTGAGTGGCACGGCCGATATCGCGGCGGCGGTCACCAACCTCCTCGATAATCCTGCCGATCTGCAACGCATGCACACGGGCGCAGACGAAGCCCTCGCGACGCTGTCCGGCGCCCTCGAGAAGACCGTCGAGGCGCTATTGCACTATCTCCCCGACGGGAGAATGAAGCGTGCATCTTGACGAGCCCGCCTGGTGGTACGGCGAGGGGGACGACGTCCGCCGGCGGATCCTCCGCCCCCTGGGCCGTCTCTACGGCTGGGTCGCCGAGCGCCGCTATTACCGCCGCCAACCGTATCGCTCGCGCCTGCCGGTGATCTGCGTCGGAAACTTCACGGCGGGCGGCACCGGCAAAACTCCGCTCTCCATCGCCATTGCCCGCATGCTGATCGACCGCGGCGAGCGCCCGGTCTTCCTGACGCGCGGCTACGGCGGGCGAACGCGCGGACCGGCGTGGGTGGAGGATGGTCCCGGCGCCGCGAGGGCCTACGGCGATGAGCCGCTGTTGCTCGCGGCCGTGGCGCCGACGCTGGTTGCCCGCGACCGGCGGGCGGGCGTCATCGCCATCGAGGCGGACCGGCGCCCGCACACGGTCGTCGTCATGGACGATGGGTTGCAGAACCCCGCCATAGCCAAGGATCTTGCGATCGCCCTCGTCGACGGTAAGCGCGGCATCGGCAACGGCGAGGTGATACCTGCCGGGCCGCTGCGCGGGCCATTCGATTTCCAGATCGGGCTGGCCGACGCCATCGTCGTGCGCGATCCGCCAGCGGACGGTGGACCCGACAGCGTCTATGCGGTGCTGCGGAACGGCTTCCTGGGCCCTGTCATGATCGCGCATGTCGCGGCGCGCGGAGATACCGCATGGGTCGCGCAACGGCCGTTACTCGCCTTCGCGGGCATCGCCAATCCGCATCGCTTTTATCGCCTGCTCGAAAAGCTCGGTGGCAAGCTCGCCGACACCGTCTCATTCCCCGACCATCACCCGTTCACGCCCGCCGACGCGGCGAAGCTTCTGGGCGCGGCGCGGGCGGCCGGTTCTCAACTCGTGACGACGGAGAAGGATTTTGCGCGTCTCAAAGGCGATGCCGCGCTTACGGAGCTGGCGGAAGCGGCACGCACCCTAGCCATCGAGATGCGCATAGCCGACAGCGACGCGGGACGCATCGCCTCGCTCGTCGATGCAGCGGTGAAAGGAACGTCACGCCGTCAGCGGCCGCCGGCTCCGTAGGGCGTGCAGTATCGCGCCGAAATCAGGGTTGATCGCCCGGAGCCGTTTTGCGCATCTGCAAAAAGCGCTGCATCGAGGCTTCCGGCGTCGAATAGGCTTCCTGAAGCTCGACGCTCCAATAGCGCAGGTCGGGCAGCATGATCGGCTCGCCGGTGACGGCGCAACGGACGAAGTCGCCCGGCGAAAGCACCTGAAACTCCCCATTAAGGAACTTCACCTTCGCTTCGCCTCTGAGGCCGAAGAATCTATCGATCCGGTTCATACGCGTCTCTTGCCGATGTCAGGCGTTCACAATGCCAATCGCGCCGGGCACGTCAAGCGCCCCCGGAACGGGACAATTAAAACAATGATCCCTGGTCGCTGCTGCCGCGGTTGCGCGGACGGCGGACGCCGGGGTTTGCGGGTGCTGCGGTCGCCGCAGGCGGTGCGGGCGACGGTGGCTTGCCTTCGGCGGGTTCCGTGGCGCCGAGCCGAACCGCCTGCGCCTGCGCGTCGATGCGTCCGTCGTGCAGCTCCACGTCGAGCCTATCTCCGGCCGCCACGGTGGACGCGGAGCGAACAGCCCGGCCCTCCGCATCGCGTACGAGAGCAAATCCACGCTGCAAGACGCTCTGATAGCTCAGCGAGGCGAGAAGCTTATCGTAGCCTTCGAGCTGGCGGCGGCGCGCCAGAATCCCATTGCGCAACGCCTGGGCCGCGCGCCCGTGCTGCGCACCGATGCGCTCTCCGCACACGAGGATACGATGCCTGATGGGGCTCGCGTTGAGGCGCGAGGAGACGCGCGCAAATTGCGTGTGGTGCGCGCGCGTATTGGCGAGCAGAGCGCGACCGAGCCGTTTCTCGCAAGCATCGAAGCGCTGGCGCGGCATCGCGAGAACGTCCTGAAGACGGGGCAGGCCGCGCGATGCCGCCTTGAGGTGCGCGCGCGAATGCTCCAGCATGCGCCGCGCCGCGTTGGCGAGCCGAGCGCCGCTTTTCTGTGTCGAGTCCGCGAGCTCGGCGAACTTCGGCACCGCCCACTCGGCGGCCTTCGTGGGCGTCGGCGCCCGCGCATCGGCGACGAGATCGATCAGCGTCCAATCGGTTTCATGGCCGACCGCGGAGATGACGGGGATGGCGCTTGCGGCCACCGCGCGCACGACGATCTCCTCGTTGAAGCCCCACAGGTCTTCGAGGCTGCCACCGCCGCGGGCGACGATGAGAACGTCCGGGCGTCCGATCGGGCTTTCGATTGCGAGCGCGTTGAAACCGGCGATCGCGGCGGCGACCTCGGCGGCGCACGTATCCCCCTGCACGCGCACGGGCCACACGATCACGCGCGTGGGAAAGCGCTCGTTGAAGCCATGGAGCATATCGCGGATGACGGCGCCGGTGGGCGAAGTCACGATGCCGACGATGCCCGGCAGGAACGGACGCGGACGCTTGCGCTCCTCGGCGAACAGCCCTTCAGCGGTGAAGCGGCGCTTGCGCTCCTCCAGGAGCGCCATCAGCGCGCCGAGTCCCGCGGGCTCCAGGCTCTCGATGACGATCTGATATTTCGACGAGCCGGGATAGCTCGTCACCCGGCCCTGAACGACGACCTCCATGCCCTCCTCCGGCTTAACCTTGAGGCGGCCATAGGTCATCTTCCAGATGACCGCTTCGATCTTGGCGCGGTCGTCCTTCAGCGCGAAATAGCAATGGCCCGACGCGTGGGGGCCGCGGAATCCCGATATTTCTCCGCGCAGGCGCACGTAGCCGAAGCCTTCCTCCAAAGCGCGCTTTATGGCACCGGAAAGCTCGGAGACGGTGAACTCGGCGGCATTGCCGCCGGCGTCATGCTGCTGCGCTGGTTGGCTCACGCTGGGTGCTCGTTTGTAGCGTTCCGATTCAATGATACATCAGTCGCCCGGGTAACGCCCGGACGGCGAACAAGGTGGCGAAAGCCCCCTAAATTCGAGAGATCAAGCGACGATGAACGTTCTCCTCATCGGCTCCGGCGGCCGCGAGCACGCCCTTGCGTGGAAGCTCAGCGCCAGCCAGCTGCTGACAAAGCTTTATTGTGCGCCGGGGAACGGCGGAATTGCGGAGGCGGCGGAGTGTATCCCGCTCGCCGTTGCCGACCATACCGCCGTGATCCGCTTTTGCACCGATAACGCCATCGACCTCGTGATCGTCGGCCCCGAGGCGCCGCTCGTTGCAGGCCTTGTAGATGATCTCACGACGGCGGGGATCAAGTGCTTCGGCCCCACCCAAGCTGCGGCGCAGCTCGAAGGCTCGAAGGGCTTCACCAAGGATCTGTGTGCCGAATTCAATATTCCAACCGCGGCCTATGGCCGCTTTACCGATGCGGCGCGCGCCAAGGACTATGCTGCCCAGCAGAAGCTGCCGGTCGTGATCAAGGCAGATGGCCTCGCGGCGGGCAAGGGCGTGACGATTGCCGAGACGCACACGGAGGCAGACGCGGCAATCGACGCGTGCTTCGCAGGCGCCTTCGGCAAGGCCGGGAGCGAGGTGGTCGTCGAGGAATTTCTCGATGGCGAGGAAGCGAGCTTCTTTGCGCTGTGCGACGGCAAGACGGCGCTCGCCCTTGCAACGGCGCAGGACCACAAGCGTGTCGGCGATGGCGACACGGGCCCGAATACCGGCGGCATGGGCGCCTATTCCCCCGCGCCCGTCATAACGCCCGCCGTCTCTGCGCGAATAATGGACGAGATCATACGGCCAACGGTCGATGCGATGGCAAAGCGCGGCACACCTTTCCAGGGCGTGCTATTCGCGGGGCTGATGATCACGGCGGATGGGCCGAAGCTCATCGAATACAACGTGCGCTTCGGCGATCCGGAGACGCAGGTGCTGATGCTCCGCCTCAAATCGGATCTGCTGCCTGCGCTGCTCGCGTGCGCAGATGGTGTGCTCGACCGCTTCGACTTGCGCTGGAGCGATGAGGCCGCGCTCACGGTCGTCATGGCGGCGAACGGATATCCGGGACCGCCGGAGGTCGGCAGTGAGATCAAGGGGCTCGACGCTGCAGGTGCCGTCGAAGGGGTGGAAATCTTCCATGCGGGCACGCGACGGGAGGGAAACCGTCTACTCGCCCATGGCGGACGCGTGCTGAATGTCTCAGCGCTCGGGGCGACCGTCGCCGAGGCGCAGGCCCGGGCCTATGGAGCGGCCGCACGCATCGATTGGCCGGGTGGCTTTTACCGGCGCGACATCGGCTGGCGCGCAGTGGCACGCGAAAAAGCCGAAACCTGACCTTCTCCGAGCCAGGCTCGGGCGCCCATCTTCCAACGGGCGATAAAATCCACACCTAAGCTGCCGATACGTCGCGATGCCAATCGAAGCCCGCTAGGGTGCGCTATGAGCAGAAAGCCCGTTCACGTCAGCCCCGTTGCGACGCCTGCGGCGCGCCCGGCAACGCCGAGCATCGCATTGGCCCTGGGCGGCGGGGGTGCGCGCGGTCTTGCCCATATCCCGATCCTCGAAGCGTTTGACGAGCTGGGCTTGCGGCCGAAGATCATCGCCGGCACATCGATCGGCGCGGTGTTCGCGGCAGCGTACGCCTCCGGTCTCAGCGGCAAGCAGATCCGCAAACACGCATTCGAGGTGCTGACGAAGCGGCTCGATCTCGTGCGCGATCTTTATTCGGCGCGGGTGCGCATGGCGGGCGGCCTGTTCGGCGCACTGACGCCGCGCCCGGCCTTTCTTTCGCCCGAGAAGCTGCTCGACATCATCCTGCCGCCGCAGATCGCCCGCGATTTCGCTCACCTGACGACGCCGCTCAAGATCGTCGCGTCGGACTTCTACGCGCAGGAGGCCGTCATCTTTTCCTCGGGGCCGCTGCGTCCGGCCGTTGCCGCCAGCATGGCACTTCCCGTCATTTTTCATCCGGTCGAACTGGAGGGACGCGTGCTCATCGACGGCGGTCTCGTCAATCCGCTGCCGTTCGATCTGGTGGCCGGAATGGCCGACCTGACCGTTGCGGTGGATGTCAGCGGTATGCCCACGCGTCGTCCGGGACAGACGATGCCGAAGGCGTGGGAGGCGCTGTTCGCGTCGAACTTCATTTTCGAGCGCACCATCATTCGCGAGAAGCTGAAGCGCCGGCAACCGGACCTCTATCTCGACGCCGGCACCAGCCGCTTCCAGATTCTCGACTTTCTGAAGATCGACGAGATCCTCGCCGCCGCGGCGCCGGCAAAGGAGCGCGCGAAGGCGCAACTTGCGCGTATGCTCGAGGCGGAGACCTTGCCGGTCGCCGATACAGCCGAACCGGTTACCGAGCTTGCCGCGCCGCGGCGTCCGGCGCTTCTGAAGCGCAAGCGGGGGCGGAAGTCCTAACCGGAGCGGCTCGCGCAGTGCTGCAGAAAGCTACAGTCGTCTTATCTAGCGTCTTTGCGCAAAGAAGCTCTTGAGCAGGCGGCTTGCATCGTCCTCGCCGATGCCCGGATAGATCTCGGGCGCGTGATGACACGTCGGCTGGCTGAAGATGCGAGGACCGTGCTCGACGCCGCCGCCCTTCGCATCCGCCGCGCCATAGTAAAGCCGGCGGATGCGGGCGAACGAGATGGCCGCCGCGCACATCGGGCAGGGCTCCAGCGTCACGTAAAGATCGCAGCCGACCAACCGCTCCGAGCCAAGCAGGGCGCACGCGGACCGGATGGCAAGGATCTCGGCGTGGGCGGTGGGGTCGGACAACTCGCGGGTGCGATTCCCCGCCGCAGCCAAAAGCATTCCATTGGGTCCGGCCACCGCTGCGCCGACGGGCACCTCTCCGCGGGCGCCCGCCGCCTTCGCTTCGGATAGGGCGCGCAACATGTGGCCCTGATCGCGCTCCGGTGCCATAAGGGCTCCGATCCCAACCGCTTCACATCAAGATGCCCGCCGACAAACCAGCAAACCGCCAACATCGCAAGCCCGCCGGCAAGCCGCAGCGGGTGAAGAGGGCGCTTGGCGCGCCGAAGCCGAGAGCGCCCGGGGGCCCCAAAGCGCTCGGGGACCCGAAAGCATCCGGAGCGCCACGGGCGAAGACGCCTGCGCGTCTGCAGGCAAAGTCCGGCGCGGCCGGTGCCGGCAAGCCGAAGCGCAGCCCCCGCCGCGTCGAGGCCGTCACGGCGCGGCCGGCCGGCGCGGACGAGCCCCTCCGTATCGCCAAGGCCATGGCGCGCGCGGGCCTGTGCTCGCGGCGCGAAGCGGAGCGGTGGATCGAACAACGGCGCGTGAGCGTCAACGGCCGCATTTTGACGACACCGGCATTCGAGGTGACACCCAAGGACAAAGTGCTCGTCGACGGTCAGCCGCTGCCCCTCGCCGAACCGCCGCGCCTGTGGCGCTATTACAAACCGCGCGGGCTGGTGACGACCCACAACGACCCCCAGGGCCGCCCCACCGTGTTCCAGTCGCTGCCCGAGGACCTGCCGCGCGTCGTTTCCGTCGGCCGGCTCGACTTCAACAGCGAAGGACTGCTGCTGCTCACCAACGACGGTGCGCTCGCGCGCTTCATGGAGCTGCCGTCCACGGGCTGGCTGCGCCGCTATCGCGCCAGGGCCCACGGCCGTGTTGCACAGGCCGACCTCGACAAGCTGAAGGATGGCATCGAGATCGAGGGCGTGCGCTATGGCCCGGTGGAAGCAACGCTCGACACGGTGCAGGGTGCGAATACGTGGCTGACGATCGGCCTGCGCGAGGGCAAGAACCGCGAAGTGCGCCGCATCCTCGCGCACCTCGGCCTGGAGGTGAACCGGCTGATCCGCATCTCCTACGGGCCATTCCAGCTTCTCGACCTGAAGCCCGGCGAAGCCGATTCGGTGAAGCGGCGCGTTCTTGTCGACCAGCTGGGTCCGCGCCTCGCCGCGGAACTGAACCTCAACGAGCCCACCGAGGAAGAGCGGGCGAAGCGCAAGACCCGCAATGCGGGACGGGACGAGAAGTCATGAGAATTGTTGGCGGATCCCTGCGCGGGCGCCCAATTACGGGCCCGCAGAACGGGAGTGTGCGTCCGACGGCGGACCGCGTGCGTGAGAGCGTCTTCAACATCCTCGCCCATGGCGTGCCGGATCTGGAGCTCGAGGGCGCGCGCGTGATCGATCTTTTTGCCGGCACGGGCGCACTCGGCATCGAAGCGCTTTCACGCGGGGCGGCGTTCTGTCTTTTCATCGACAGCGATGCCGACGCGCGGGCTCTGATCCGCACCAACATAGAGAAGTTCGGACTGACGGGCATAACACGCATCTTCCGGCGCGATGCGACCGATCTCGGCCCCGTCGGCACCATGGCGCCGTTCACCCTCGCGTTCCTCGACCCGCCCTACGATCAGGGTCTAGCGGAGCGTGCGCTTCTCTCGCTCGCGGAAGGCGGATGGCTGACGCGCGGGGCGGTCATCGTTGCGGAGGAGCGCGCGGGTGCCGAAGTCACCTTGCCGGAGGCCTTCACCGAACTCGACCGGCGCACGTATGGCGATTCACAGATCGTGATCGCGCGGTTTGCGGGATAGACGAGGATCGCTTCGGGCGCAGACAGAACGGGCGTGCTCTAGTACGGTTCCTGCGGCATCAAAATCCACAGCAGGATATAGACGAGGATGCCGGGGAACCCGACCGACAATACGCTGAGGATGACGTAGCCGAGGCGCACCAGCGTCGGGTCCCAGTCCAGCCACTTGGCGATACCGCCGCACACGCCAGCGATAATTTTGCCTTGGCGCACGCGCATCAGCGGCCGGCGGAGGGGATCGTCCATGGACATGCGGTCAGAACTCCATTGCGAACGGTGCAGATCGTGTTTCGCAGGAAACGCTCATAACCGCCATAAGTTTCATGGCGCCAGGCTGTTGATGTAGGCGATGATGGTGTCGACCTCCGCATCGGAGAGCTCGAACTTCGGCATCTCGTCGTGCGGGCGCGCAATGCCGCGCGAAAGCGGCTCGCGCAGCGCCAGGATCGGGTGACGGCCCGCCATGTCGATCCAACGCGGCGCGCGTGGATTGGGGCTCTCGCCGGTATGGCCGATGGCGTGGCACCAGGCGCAATTCTTCTGCGCCAGCTCCTTGCCGTGGCTGATGAGCGCGTCGCTGCGCGCGGTGGCGTCGTTATGGTGGCCGAGGCGCTCCAGCCCCTTCGCAGCGCCGGTGAGCGCCGGATCAAGGGAGAGCGCGCGCTCGAGGTCGGCCGTGGCCGCGAGCTTGTCGCCCTGTGCCTCGTAGACATAACCGCGATTGGCATAGGCCTGCGCGAACGAGGGATTGACGCGGATGGCGGCGGTGTAATCGGCAATGGCCGCTGCCGTGTCACCCTTCTTGCGGTGGGCAAGGCCGCGGTTGTTGAGCGCCGAGGCGTTGTTCGGCTGCTTGGCGAGCGCCGCGGTGAAATCGGCGACGGCCTCGTCGGCGTTCCCCTGCAGCAGCCGCGCATAGCCGCGCGCAACGAAGAGGCCGGCGGAGCCCCCGTCGATGCGCAGGGCGTCGGTCAGATCGGAGACCGCGCCTATGTTGTCGCCCGTCGCCAGGCGCGCCGATGCGCGTCCCGTCAAGGCGGGTACCGAAGCGGGTTCCAGCCGCAGCGCTTCGGTGTAATCGGCCGCGGCTTGCCGGTGCGCGGCGCGGGCCGCGTGGGCGTCGCCACGGCGGCGGAAGGCTTCGGCGCGGTCTGCGATCGAAGCCGTGGCAGTATGAATGACCGCGCCGCAAGCCTCGATGCGTGCTTCCGGCATCTGCGCCGTTCTACAGGCCGCCATATCCCCCGCCGCCAAAGCGGGTGCGGCAGTGAGCGCGAACAACGATGCAGCCACGCATGCCGGCATCGGCGTCCAGCTTTTCGGCACCGTTCGCTTCTGAGCTGCGCTGGTCATGGTTCCCCCGGTGTTGACGTTTTGACACAAGCGGGATTGCCGGGCGCGACATTGCGCGGTGTCAAACGCGTCCGTCCGTTCGCGCGGCCATCGGGCGGTGTCCGAAACGCAAACGGGCAAGGCAGGTCGCCCTGCTTGCCCGTCAGGATGATTAGACGCGCAAAACTATTTCGCGGCGGCCTTGGTCTCGTTCATCAGCCCCTTGCAGGGACGGGCGACGATCTCGCAGCGGTACATCACCTGTCCCATGGTCTCGCCGATGGAGACGCGGCCGCAGCGGGAGACGAAGTCGCGGGCGTTGTTCATGTCGAGGAACGACTCGCCGTAGTCGTAGCGCACGCGCTCCATCCAATCCTTCTTCGCCGCGTCGAGCGCGCCTTCGGTGCCGATCCACTGCGTGCCGAGGCCGCGCACCTTCTCGGTACACTGCACTTCGGGCCGCGCCGCGAACTCGTCCTCGCGCTTCACATAGCCCATGACTTTCGTCGCGCTGTTGTGCGCGGGCGCGCTGCTCGCGGTGCTCGTCGACTTGTTGCGATAGCGCTTCACGTGCTTGGCGCGCGCCTTCTGCCGCGCGGTCGGACTGCCGCTGCCCATCGACCAATCCCAGTAATCCGTTGCGGCGGCCGGGGCGCTATAGGACGGCAGCGCGACGGCCGCGGCGAGAACGAGTAGAGCGGGCTTGATCATCGGCTTTTCTCCGGTGCGTTCTGATGGCGCCTTGTGTGCACGCAATGGCTACGCAGCACGGCGCTTGCGGCGTCGGCCGCGTATGTCACTTGCGATGTTTCGTAGTGCCGGTGGTCACGCAGACTCGCTGCATCAACCTTAGCCGAAACGCCGCGCCGCAAATGGGCTGTGCGCTGCATATCCACAACGGTGAAACGGTTGCGCACTGATGATTATGCATACGGCGTGTCGCCTCGCGGGCCGTTGGCGCCGAGGTGTTCAAAGAGCTGGGGGAGACGGGGCGCAAAGGCACCGCATCTGTTTGTTTTAGTGGCGGCGCTTTCACGCCCCGTCGCGCAGAGTGGCGCGGCCGTCCGATTTCGGGTGCCTTACTCCCGTACCGGTTGGGTTCCGGCTCCTGACGGCTCGGTACACCGGCGGCTTCGGGACGTTACCCCTCGCCAACCGGCTTGTTCACATCGCAGCCCGCTCCCAAACCTGAGACGGTCTCGAGCCTGTCCCCCATGGGGCGGGATGAATGCAGTATGGGCGCGGGCGGGGGCGCGGGGATTAAGAGGCGGCGCGTTAGCGTGAGCGATGATTGCTCCAGCGGTGCGTTCGCGGCTACTGGCGTGGATGGCGATCTTCATCGCCATGACGGAGTTGAGGGTGGTGCCGCGTCCTCCACGTCATCCCGCTGCAGAGCGGGATCTACGCCAGCTTGCCGAAACTGCCCGAGCGCAGGATGATGCAGAGTATGAAACATCCTTGCGTCTACGTTCTTGCCAGCAAACGCAACGGCGTTCTCTACATTGGCGTAACGGGTGAGATTTACGGTCGCATGGCCGAGCACGATCAAGGGTTGATCGAAGGCTTCACCAAGCGCTACGGCATAAAGCAACTCGTCTACTACGAGTTCTGCGACGACATGGCGGCCGCGATCCGGCGCGAGAAGCAATTGAAGGAATGGCAGCGTGCTTGGAAGGTGCGGCTGATCGAAAGCATGAACCCGGAGTGGAGGAACCTATTCGATCCCGAAACCGGTGAGATCATGCCCGGCCCGGCCGATACCGTTCGACAGAGATCGTGAGTGGCGGACGTGGGAATGTGCGTAGATCCCGGCCTGCGCCGGGATGACGGTGTGAGTCTCGGCGGGTGCTAAAGTTTGATGCGGAGATAGTCGTCAATCCACGCCAGCAAACCGTCGAAATCGCGAGCTTCAAGTTCCCACAGATGCCGATCGACAAACGCCTTAGCATCACGGCTGAAACTCGTGGTCGTCACGAGGACCGCCTTTGATGCGCCCTCATCATCTTTGACGGCCCATAGCTGCCGAACGGCAGCGACGCCGATAGCACTACCGGGATTAGGTCGTTTGCACTCGATTAAATATCTGAGGTTCACTTCGCGACGCTTGATCGCGATGATGTCCTTGCCGCCATCCCGGGTCCGCTTTGTTAGCTCGACCTCATACCCAAAGCCATTGAAGATCTCCGCGACTACCTCCTCGAACTTCCGGCGATCGATATAACGCAGCTCGTTCGGGTGTTTTTTCAGTCGTTCAATGAGCGCCCTGTCGACCGAGGGCACTATCGTTATCAGAGATTGGCCCTTGAATTCCTGTTCGACATCAAAGCGCGTTGGCGTACCTGCCCCGAGGGGCGATGCGCCGAGTGGTCCAAAGCCAAGCAGTTTCGCAACTCCTAGCGCAAATTCCAAAGCTATTTCACTTCCCTACCTAACCGCCAGATTTCTTCCTGGACCCGGATGTCGGCGAGGATGCGATCCAAGAGCAAGCACGTGCGCTTGAAGAGCTCCGAGCCGCGGCGGTAATCGGCGGGGGCGAAGAAATCGCAGCGGCCCGCCTTGAACAGCTCCACGCATTTCTTGCGCGACTTGCCCGGCGTGTGCACCGCGATCGCGTGGCCGCCGTTCTTGCGCGTCACGGCCATCGACGGCACGTCGGTATCGCCGTCACCGAAAT
>JBIQJE010000012.1:0-114808 GCA_044507625.1 Hyphomicrobiaceae bacterium
CATTCGCCGCCCGATGGGAATCCCTCCCGATTCAGCCAACCGTGAACACGCTCTAAGGACACGACCGCCATCGGCAGGGACCGCGCCTCGCCGGGGGATGCCAGGAAGCTCGGCAATTATCCCGAGCTTGCTCCGGCCGCCGCGGCGCGCATCAAAGGGTCAAAGCTCGTCACGTTCCCGGAGCTGGGGCATTCGCCGCAGGCGGAAGACCCGCAGCGCTTCAACGCGGCGCTGATCCGGTCGCTGGGCGAGCTTGCGCCAGCACAGCATTGAGGCTCATTCCGGCCGGAAGCCCGTCGCCAGCACGTAGAGCTCCGCCGAGTCCGACCGGCTCGCCGGCGGCTTGACGTGGTGCACCTTCGCGAACCGCTTCTTCAACAGGTCGAGCAACTCACGCTCCGTGCCGCCCTGCAGCACTTTGGCGAGAAAAGCCCCGCCCGGCCGCAGCACATCGCACGCGAAATGGGCCGCGGCCTCGGCAAGCCCCATGATCCGCAGATGGTCCGTGCGCGTATGCCCCGTGGTCGGCGCGGCCATGTCCGACAGCACGATGTCTGCCTGCCCGTCCCGCAGCATCGAGCGCAGCTTCTCCTCCGCGCCTTCGGCGGTGAAATCGAGTTGGATGGCCTCGACGCCGGGCAGCGCTTCCATCGCGAGATAGTCGATGGCGACGACCTGACCCTTGCCCGCGAGCGACTGCACCTTTTCCGCCGCGACCTGGCTCCAGCCTCCCGGCGCCGCGCCGAGATCGACAACGACTGCGCCAGGCTTCAGCAGCCGATGTTTGTCGTCGATCTCCTTCAGCTTGTAAGCAGCGCGGGACCGCATGCCCTCGCGCTTGGCGGCGGCGACGTAGGGATCGTTGAGCTGGCGCTCCAGCCACCGCTGCGAGGATGGCCGGTGCTTGCGCGCGGTCTTGAGACGCACGTGCATCTGGCGCTGGCCGCCTCCGGGACCCTTCTGCGGGCCGCTGCGCTTCGTCGTCATTGTGGTTCCTTTGACCGGTCTTTCACACGGGCCGGCGGCGACGGCGCAGTGGCGTAAGCACGCCGTCCTCGACCATCAGCGTCGTCAGGATGCCCTCGCGCAGGCCGCGATCGGCAACGCGAAGCCGCTCGCACGGCCACATGCGCAGGATGGCTTCGAGGATAGCACATCCTGCAAGCACGAGGTCGGCGCGCTCGCGCCCGATGCAAGGTTCCGCCACCCGCTGCTCATAGCTCCGCCCGATCAGATCGTTCGTGACGGCGCGCACCTCGTCGACCCTCAGCCAGCACCCGTCGACGCGATTGCGGTCGTACCGCTGTAGCCCGAGCTGAATGCCGGCAACGGTCGTTACCGTACCCGATGTCCCGAGCATGTGTACGCGCCGGCCGGCGAGACGGCTCGCCAGATTGTGGCGTGCCTCGAACTTGGCGAGCAGATGCACCGCCGCATCCACCATCGCCTCGAAGTCGGCCACAGTGACATGCCGGCCGCCGAAGCGCTCCGCCAGGGTCACGACGCCGATCGGCAGCGACGTCCAGGCGGCCATGCAGTTCTGCGCATCGAGACGGCCGGCAAAGCGCCGGTCACGCTGGCGGCTGCGCTGCGTCAGATCGACAAGAATGAGCTCGGACGACCCGCCGCCGATGTCGAACACCAGCACATAATCGCAGCTCGCATCGATCAATGCCGCCGAGCCGGAAACCGCCAGTCGCGCCTCCACCTCCGGCGTCAGTATCTCGATCTCGAGCCCGAGCGTGTCGTGCACGCGCGCGAGAAACTCGCCGCCGTTTTCCGCGATGCGGCAGGCTTCGGTGGCGACGAGACGCGACCGGCGCACGCGCGCGCGGCCAAGCTTGCCGGCACAGACTTTCAACGCCTCGAGCGTACGCGCCATCGCCGGCTCGGAAAGGCGCCCAGTCTGGCTCACGCCCTCTCCGAGGCGAATGATCCGCGAGAACGCATCGACAACGCGGAAGCCCCGCCGCGAGGGGCGCGCCAGCAGCAGCCGGCAATTGTTGGTGCCGAGATCGAGGGCGCCGTAGACCCCGTCGGGCCGCGCCTCCTGGCCGGCGCGCGGCATCGATGCCCCGTTCCTGGAGCTTCCGTTGCATTGCTCGACGGATGAAAAATGTGTGCCAAGGCCGGCGGAGAAATCGCCGCTACCGCTCGAGAACCGAGGCGCGTCCGTGGCGCCCTCGTCGGGTTGGCCCTGCACAGTTTTTAGCCCCAGCGCCTGGCATACGGCCCGCCACGTCAACCGCGGTGAGCCGCGTCATCAGGCGTCTTCCTGGATGACACTTGCCCCCACTGTAACAGCAATCGGCCGCCGGTAAAGCGCGGACGCCGGATTGCAGCTATCCTCGTGTCCTCGCGGCTGAAATAGACTTAATCGATGACCGCTTTCCGAGTTGTACCGATGGCTATTCTCGCCGCGTTGCTGGCCGTGATTCTGGCCGCTGTCCGCACCGGAGCGGGCGAATTGAGGGAGACCGACCGCGCCCGCCTCCTTGCCGCCTATCCGCAAGCCCTCGAGCGCATAGCGGACGGCCATCTTCTCTGGCGCGACGGCACCCGCATGCCGCTCGACGACGGCAAAGGCGAAAAGCCGTTCGATCAATGGCTCGCCGGACCCGACATCGCCGAGATGTTCGCGCTGCCCTATCCCGCAGGCGACGAGGCGGCGCCACCGGCAAAGAACGCGGATCCCGGTCGCGCCCGCACGGCGGCCTTCTTCGACAAGCTCTATAGCGACTGCCGCAAAGGCGAGGTCGAGAAGAACCTGGCGATGGTCGATTGGCTGCCCAGGCGAACGAAGCAGCGGCTGCCATTCAACAGGCGCAACGGAGCCGCGGACGCCCTCGCCGCCGTGAGCCGCGAGCTCGACGAGCTGCCCCGTTCGATTGACGTGTTCCTCATTCCGTCGGCGGGCACCTACAATTGCCGCGTCATCGCCGGCACCGACCGCGTTTCCGCCCACGGCCACGCCATTGCTATCGATATCGCACTGAAGCGCGCGCACTATTGGCGCAATGGGAAACCGGCCGCAGACGGCGCGGCCGCCCACCGGAACGAGATCCCGATGGAGATCGTCCGCATCTTCGAAAAACACGGATTCATCTGGGGCGGCCGCTGGTATCACTACGACACCATGCATTTCGAATACCGTCCCGAGCTTGTGGGTGTCAGCGGATCAGCGGCGGAGTAGTGGGGAAAGCCGACGTAGCCGGGCCGCCGGTGGGCATCCTCGCCGGCAAAGGCTTTCCGGCGATCTGGCGGATTGGGCGATTTCACCGCACTCTCTCGGCAAATCGAGGCGCGCCATCCCGATGGCGCGCCAGGCGGTGCGAGAAGAGGCTTCCCGCCGAGGGCCTGTCGATCCCCCGTATCGAGGGAAACCGCCACCCGTGGACGTCCGCTGCCAATGGAAACCGCCACCCGTAGGCACCCGCTGCCAATATCGTACGGGGAGCGTGCCCGACCCGGGTTGCAGGCTCGCGAAGCACCTGTTATATGCGCCGCTCCGGCGGCCACGTGCCGTTCGATCCCGGCATTGGGGGATCGTCTAATGGTAGGACTGCAGACTCTGACTCTGCCTGTCTAGGTTCGAATCCTAGTCCCCCAGCCAAACGTCAGCCTTAAGAAGTGCCATAAAACAACGGCTGCTCAAGCGATTTGATTTTTTGTCATCTCGCACAAGATCCGGCCCGTGACCGAAAAAGCCTCGCAAAAGAGACGGCCTCATCGGGCTTGCGGCTGCAGGGGATCGTCGGCACCGCGTCGATAAAGATGCGGCGCTTGTAACCGCCATAGTCGCCGCTCACCCCGCAATTGTAGAATGCGCGTCCCTGCGCGCACAGGTGACGGACGATCTCGGTTTCGAGCATGGCGCCGTACCCAGCGCCGTTGCGCCGCTCGGCAGCGGCGTTGATGCCTGTACGCGACCGGTCGTCCTCAATCCCCAGATGCACTGCGCGGCAGGCACCCGTCCCGTTATCGATGAGGGTAGACACCACGAACCAGTCCAGCGGCACGCCCGGGTTACTGGCGACCGCGCCCCGCCAGCACGCCTCTCCGGAATGACGGTATTTCGGATTCTTTAGCTGCGTATACCACGCAGCAAATCGCTCTTCGTGGCCGGCGAGCGGAAAGTTCTCGAGCCGGCAGTTCAGATGACGCGCGGCAGCCGCATAGGTCTGCCGTGACGGGAAGCTGCCTTGAGGATTGGAGCTCGCCGCCGACCGTCGGTCGAGGAACGTGTCGAATGTCGAGAGGCAAACCGTCCAGAACGGCGTCGGCTCAGACTTGCTGGTGCGCAGATCTACAGTGTCAGGTGCGTCCGTGAAATGCGCGATCGGCGACCATTCGTTCAGGGGCTGATCGGCATAGACATGCGTCTCCCCGCGTCTCTGATCGATCCAGGCTGAACGGCAGAGGCGCTCGATGTGCCACGAGTGGTGCCAGATCCCTCGTGCAGGAAGCAGCCCGTGCCCTTCAATGATCCGCTGTGCCTCCCGCGGACTAACTCTGCGCTTCCTTCGCCACATGCAGTTAGCCTCGGATGGGGCAATCGTGTTCGCAGGTCTCGACGTCGGTATGCGTGCACGGGGAAGGCCAGGTGCCGTCATGCCGCCACCGCCCGCAATCCGTTGTCAGGCAAATCCTGGGTGTTCGCCGGGCCCTTCGCCACGTGGATCATAACCGTCGACGCACTCACGCATCTTCAGTCTCATCAGCTTTAACGACTATGGAAGGCCGAGTCCGCAGTGTCATGAAGATGAAAGTCGGTACGCTATCGATCCGGTCACTTCCCGATGATGACAAACCGCCGCACCCAGAGTCACGATACGGTAGAGGTGTCGACGCATGGCTTTTCAGCCTCTCGACAGGCTCGCTCTAAATCCTGAATGCGCTGGCCGTCGCCGCGCGCAATGGCTGCGGTTATATCAGGATCGAAATACTCGCAAACCGTCGCTGATCAGCTCGCGCACGTCGGCGACCGTCTCAGCCGCCATTTTGCGCTTTAATAATCCCACTCGACACCAACGCCGATCTTGCTGTTCCCGTCCGCGCCGAGCTCGCCCCGCGCCTTCAGGTTTTTGCTCAGATCGTGGTCGATGATCACGCGGCTCGAAGTTGCCGAGCTGCCCTGCCGGACGCCGACGTAGGTGCTCTCGTTGACATACTTGCCCGCCGAGACCTCGGGCGAGTTCTTGTCGTCCGTCGTCACGTCGAGCACGTCGACACCGAGTGCGCCCTTCACCTGATCGAACGTGCTCGGTCCGCTCGACAGCCCGCCGATTTTGTCCACTTCGCTCGCCAGCTGTGCAAGCTGCATCGCGGAAAGCTTCGCCAGCGACTTGTTGAAGAGCAGCCGCGCGACGACCTCGTCCTCCGGCAGCGCCGGCGAGGACGAGAAGCGGAATTTTGGCTCCGACGCCGGCCCCGTAACGAACACCGAGATCGTCACGCCATCCGCCTCGGTTATGGCTTCCATGTCGAGGCTCGGCTCGATGTCGCCCGCAAAGATCAACTGACCCCGCTTGAATGAAAGCTGCCGACCGAGAATGTCGAGCCGTCCCCGCTCGATGGAGAAACCTCCGTTCGCCACCGGACGGCTCGCCGTTCCGCCAACGCGCAGCGCCCCGCCGAGCTGCACATCGAGCCCGCGGCCGCGCACGAATATCCGGCTCGCCGCTTCGACACCGATATTGATGCCGATCGCAACCGGCGGCGAAGCGCGTTCGGAAGCGGTCTTCACGCTGATGCGGCCGGCATAGGAATCTGCCGGCGCATTGACATGCTGTAGTTGAAGCGCGGCGACCGAACGCGGCATGCGGTTCGGCACGATGACATCGAGGCGCTTGATACGGACAGACCCGTTGGCCTGCAACGCCGCGAGCGTACCCTCGACGCTCACATCGCCATCGACTTCCCCGGCCAGAAGCTCCCGATCGTCGAACTTGAGCCCGTCGATATCCACCCGCAGGCTGACCGCGCGCGGGCCGTCAGCCGCCTGGGTTACGCGCCCGCCGATCGCGACCGACCCGCCCTTGGCGCCCGTCCCTGTGATACGCTCGATAACGAGCGCGGTGCGCGAGAATTGCCCGGCCCCTGCAACGCCCTGTAGCTTCAAACCGCTCGCGGGATCGCTGACTTCACCCCCCTCGATGCGTAGCACGCCATCGATATTGGGCATCTCCGCCGGTCCAGAGATATCTGCTCCGAGGCGGAGCGTGCCCGCAACGCGGGTATTGCGCTCAGCCAGCGACGCGTTAGCGAGCGAAAGCGGAATAGTGCCGTCGAGACGCGCTTTGGCGCTCCGGTCGCCGATACGGAACGAGCCTTTGGCTTCCACGGAAAGCGCGGGGACGCCCCCGGCCTTGAGTGCACCCGTGACGATGCCATCCTTGAGATGGGCCTGCATGTCGACCGCGAGCGGCGGGATGAACTGCGCGCGCGACGCGGCGGCAGCGGCACCGGACCACTTCACCTTCGCTTGCCCTGCGGGGGATTCCGGCGTGCCGCGCATCTCGATATTGCCGTCGAGCTGGCCTTCGAGACCAAGCTCGGGCGCAAACGCGTTGGCGATCGCCGTTGGCAGGCGCTGGAGAGACACCGAAAGCGCGACGGCGTCGGCGCCGACGTTGCCGGAAACCCGAAGCCGCCCGCTGCCCGACTTGAGCAGCAAGCGTTCGATCTCTACGTTACCGTCCGCGAAGGTGACCTTTGCCGGGCCATCCAGCGAGGTCGTGACGCCACCGAGCGCCGCCTTCATCTCTGTGACCGTGAGCGCTATGGCCTCGCCCTGTTGCTCGACCTTACCGCTCGCCGATAGCTGACCTTCGTCGATCTCGGCGCCGATACGGAAAGCCGTTGCGGTGTCGCTATCGTTCGCATCGATACGCAGATTGCGCACCTTCGACGATCCAGCATCGATCCGCGCAACGCTCGCCCTGCCCTTGAAACGCAGCGCGTCGATGTAGTCGATGACATCTATGTTCGCGGCAACGTCGCCAATACGCGTCGTGCCAATGCCGATGGACGGCGCGTTCGCCCGGACGACTACCGCGGGTACACCCTCTTTGGAAAAGTCCACGCGCGCCTTCACGGCACCATCTAGCGGCTGGCCGGCAAGGGGCGCCAATACGGAAAGCTTGGGCGCATCGACATTCAACCGTCCTGCGATCCGCTCGCCCTTGGGAAGGCGGATCTCGCCGGTGACGCTCGCAGAACCGACGGCGACGCGAAGGCTCTCGGCGAATGCGCCACCGGCCGCGTCCATGCCGACGCGGCCTGTTCCAGATATCGCCGTGCCATCCATGTTACCGGTCAGCTCGAAGGCGCCGCCGTGGGCCGGCAATGTCCCGGCGCCGTTGAACACGAGCACCGCCGAGTGCACGGCGCGCCCGTTGATGCGGAAGTCCTCGCCCGCCACGCGCAGGCGCGAGGCAACCGCGCCGTCTTTCCCGTCGAGCTGCGCTTCCACAGACCCAGCGCCGGAAAGCGCAGCGTCGAGACGCGACAGATCGGCGACCTTGCCGCGCAGCTCCAACTGCACCGGCCCCGCACCGGGATCGCCAGGGACTTGCCCGCTCGCGCGCAAGTCAAGATTGCTGCTCGAAAGCGCGACGTCTCGCAGTGTGTATCCTCCCGCAGCACCGATCTCAGCGTTACCCGTGAGGCGCGTTGTGCCCGCGAGGACGCCGTTCAAAGCTGGCATGCGCGAGCGCAGTTCCTCGCCCAGACCTTCGAGTGAAATCTGCAGAGGCCCGGCGGCTTTCTTTCGTTCTGCGGTCACACGCAGTATCGCGCGGCCGGCCAGACCTTCACCTGCCAACGCAGCAAGTGCGCCGAGATCTGGCACGTTCAGCTCCGCCGTGGCCGAGAGGCTGCCCGACACGCCGGCAGCGCGGCCGCTGAGCATCCCTGTGCGTGCCGCAACGCGCACATTGGACACCTCGAAGTCACCGCCCTGACGCTGACCGGTGGCGCTCATCTCGATTTTAGGTCCGAGCGCCACTGCGACAGCCGAATCCCGCAGCTGCACACCATCCGCAACGGCACTGAACTTTGCATCCTGCACGTCGAGCATGGCGCTCCCGAGCGGGCTCGCCTGCTGCGCGGTCGCGGAAATCCGCACACTTCCGACAGAACCGAAGTCACTGCCAATGCCCCGCACATCTACGCTCGCCGTGAGCTGCCGTTGCGTGCGCCGATCGGGCAGCGATAGGCGCACATCTAGCGCGCCCACCGAAACCGTTTCACCCGAAGCGAGCGCGAACGGCACGGTCTCGCCATCGGCAGCGGCAATACGCGCAACCGCCTCGCCGTGCATGTAGCCCTGCGCGAGATCGACCCCGCCGGACGCTGTAATGCGCAGGGCATCGCCCGCAACGGAAAGCTGCTCGAGGTTCAAAATCTCGGCGCCGAAAAGCGCGCCGGAAGCGGTAACCGTCGTCTTCCCCGCGAGCACGCCCGACAGCACGGCAGGGACGAGGCGCCCCAGATAGCCTTCCGAATTGACGCTGATCCGGTGACGCTCGCCGTCACGATCGACACGCGCCGCCCCCGCAACGAAGGTCTGTTCCGCCGCCGCCATCGACCATTCACCGCGCCAGCGGTCGATCGGTCCGGTGCCATTGAACGCGAACGACATGGCCGGCGTATCCGGCAATTGCAGGAGGCCCGCCACCACGCCGTTCGCCGGCTCTGCTGCCGCAAGCCTGATCTCGAGCAAGCGGTCCGCCGCGCGATAAGTCCCGTTGAAGCGCAACTGCCCGCCCGGTGCGTCGAGACGCGTCACATCGAGTGCAGCGGTGAGTGCCTGATCGGGGTGCGCAAGGTCGGCGTGCGCGCGAACAGTAAAATTGGCGGGCGCCCCAAGCATTGGTTCATGCAGCGCCAGCACGCCGATCTCGAAGCGTCGCGCCACGAGCGCGATGAGAGACACACCGCCGTCGCCGCTCTTCTGCTGCGCCTTCGCCGGAGCAACCGGCACACGCAGCACGTCGATGCGCCCCACCGTGAGGTACGCGATCTCGATCTGGCCCGAGAGCAGCAGCATCGGCGACCAGGAGAAGCGGATGTCACGAACGGTGAGCCACGTCCCGTTGCGATCGGCCACTGTGACGGCTTCGATACGCCCGTCCGACAACAGCGACCCTTGGAGCGCGCCGATGGTGATGGTGCTGTCTGCATCGGAGGCCACAAAGGCGCCGAGCCGCAACGCCAGCATCTGCCCCGCCGTCGTCATCAGCGCGAGCGCCGATGATACCATGACCAACAACGCGATTGCAGCAACGGCCAGCGCAGCCCGGGCGGCGTATTTGCCCGCGCGCCCCATCAGAAGGCCTGCCCCAGGCCGACATAGACGCCGAATTTCGGCTGCCCGTCGCGATGCGTCATGGGCGCGGCGAAATCGAGCCGGATCGGCCCGAAAGCCGTGTAGTAGCGCAACCCCAAACCTGCGCCGACATAAACCGGCTCGGAGAAACTGGGGAAGCTGTCCGGTGAAACGAGCGCTGCGTCGATGAAAGGAACGAGACCGAGCGTGTCCATCACGCGCCATCTGAGCTCGGCCGAGCCGCCGACCATCGACAGGCCGCCCACCACTTGGCCCGCATAGGTGGGGCCGAGGCTGCGGAACTCATAGCCGCGCACCGACCCGCCGCCGCCCGCGAAGAAGCGGTACGTGGCCGGCACTTCCGACAGCGACGCGCCGAAGTCGCTGCCGAAGAGAACGCGTCCCGCGAGCGTTACACGGTCCGCTGCATCGAGTGACAGATAGCTCGCCATCGATAGCTCGGTAGCACCGAAGAACGCGCCCTGCGAAAGCTCCGTCACCGGGTTGAGGCGCACCATCGAATGCACGCCCTGGCTCGGATCCATGCGATCGTTGCGGCTGTCATAGACCAGCTCGCCGGGCAACCCGAGCAGCGTATAGTTCGTCGTGCCGAAAGCGTCCTCGATGCGCGACTGCGATCCCTCTACCGCTATCGAGCCTGACAGATAGGGATCGAACCGGTGTGCAAGGCCGATGCGCGCGTTGCCGCCGAGGCTTTCATAGGTGTCGGGGCGCTCCCGCACCAGCCGGATCTCGCTGAAGAGATCGGTGTCGATGTCGAGGATGCCGGGCTTGGTGAAGGTCGCGCCGACGTCGAACTGCAGTCCTTCCAATCCATCGCCACCGATCTGCGAAACCGTGGCATCGACGCGCAATCGTTCGCCCTCGCCAAAGAGATTGCGGTGGCCCCAGTAGGCTTGCACCTCCGCGCCGTCGATCGTCGAGGCGGAGACGGTTGCGCCGAAAAAGCGCGGTTTGCGCTCGACGACCTCCACGGTGATGGGAATGCCGCCGCTTTCGTCGGTCTCTTCACCCTCGATGACGCGCACCGATTCGATGCTCTCGAACTTGCGCAATCGCTCGCGGCTCTGTTTCAGCTCCCGCGGGCTGAACCGGTGCCCAGGCTGCAACGCGGTCTGCTCGACGATGCGGCGGGAATCGAGATCGACCGAGCCCGTTACGTTGATCCAGCCGTAAACGGCGGGGTCGCCAGGCGCCACGACGAAGCGTACATCGACGACTTGCCGCGCGTGATCTGCACGCACATCCTTTTCAGCGATCTGCGCAAAAGGATAGCCGCTCGACCGCCACGCTTCGACGATGCGATCCGCCGCCGCGATGATGAGCCCAGACTTTGCCGGCGCACCGGCCGTGAGGCCATATCCTTGCGGATCGGCGGAGGGCTGCGCTTCCGTGGCGGCGCTCTGCTCGATCGAAATCGCGCCGAAGTGGAACAGCGGTCCCGGGCGCACGCGGATAACCACCGGCACCGGCGTGCCCTCGGCCGTCGCGATCTCGGCCGGCTGCACGTCGCCGAGCGGCTGCCCCGCAATGGTGATGGCAACGTCGCCGCCATAGCGGGCCTCGCCGTAGAGGGCCGCAATCAGCCGCTCCACGTCGCTCCGCGCCCGCGAAACGAGCGCGAACGTGTCCGCCGCGCCTTTTTTCGATTGCTCGACCAGCGTCGATGCTGAGGAAAGCGCATCCTTCAGCGCGCCGTCATCGCCCTCGACCTCGAGGGAAACCGTATAGGCCAGCGCCTCGGCAGACGCGGAACCGTCCTCAAGGATGGAAACGCCGAACAGCTCCAAGGCTGCGGCCGGCCGCGGCACGGAGCACGCGAGCACAGCCGCCACTCCCAGCCATCCGGCGATCTTGCGGGAACATCGCAATTCGCAGCCTGCGTCTAGCGTTTCTTTCTTGGCCTGAACCCATACGCGGGCCGCCTGTCCAATAGCCGGGGACGCCTGAGCATCGTGCGATGCCGTGAGCCCGCCAACCCTACGAATCTGATGTGTCTCACCTTGGATAAGTTGTCCGGCAAAGACAAGTGCCGGAGGTCCTGTCGGAGCGGCAAAAGGCCATGAATGCGCTCGCGAATCACTCCATGGCGATGACGCGACGGGAGAGTGCGCGCACCTACGCGCAAATCGGCGCCGCAAGCTCGGTTGTAGCATCATCAGTGACCGCCGGCGCTGCGCCCCCGCGATGGGCAAATCGCCACCGCGCGGACGGCTGACCGCGCAACGCCCGGTCAGCTCGCGCCTTTGCGGTCGCCGGTCCCACCCAGCTCCGCCCGCATGCGCTCGACATCGAGCGCGCCCTCCCACCGCGAGACGACGATGGTCGCGACGCCATTGCCGACGAGGTTCGTCAGCGCGCGCGCTTCCGACATGAAGCGGTCGATACCGAGAATGATGGCCATCGCGTTGACGTCGATGGTGTGGGTCGAGGCGAGCGTCGCCGCGAGCACGATGAAGCCCGACCCCGTAACGCCAGCCGCACCCTTGGAGGTCAACAGCAGCACGCCGAGGATGCCGAGTTGCTGCGCCAGCGAAAGCTCCACGTTCGTCGCCTGGGCGAGGAACAGCGTCGCCATCGTGAGGTAGATGCAGGTGCCGTCGAGGTTGAACGAATAGCCGGTGGGAATGACGAGGCCGACGATCGATTCTTCACACCCCACCTTCTTCATCCGCATGATCATTCGCGGCAGCACCGATTCCGACGACGATGTGCCGAGCACGATCAGCAGCTCGTCCTTGATATAGCGGATGAAGCGGAAAATGCTGAAGCCGGCCATCCACGCAATGGGCCCGAGCACCAGCACGATGAACAGGATGCATGTCAGATAGAACGCACCCATCAGCCCGGCGAGCGAGCCGAGCGTGGAGAAGCCATATTGGCCGATGGTGAAGGCCATGGCCCCGAACGCACCGATCGGCGCCAGCTTCATGATGAGCCCGACGATCCCGAACAGCACCTGCGAAATCTGATCGACGAGATCGAGCACCAGCTTGCCGCGCTGCCCCGCAGCCTGCAGAGCGAAAGCGAAGAGCAGAGCGAACAGCAGCACCTGCAGGATGTTCCCGTCGACGAAGGCGCTCGTCGCCGTGCGTGGAATGATGTCGAGCAGGTATTCGACGGTGCTCTGGTGGTCCGCCTTGTCCACGTAGCTCGCCACCGCCGACGCATCGATTTTGCTCGGATCGATATTCATGCCATGGCCGGGCCGCAGCACGTTGGAAACGATGAGGCCGAGCGCGAGAGCGAGCGTCGTCACCACCTCGAAATAGATGAGCGCCTTCACCCCCGCGCTGCCGACCGCCTTGAGGTTCGACATCGAGGCGATGCCGTGCACGACGGTGCAGAAGATGACCGGTCCGATGATCATCTTTATGAGCTTGATGAAGCCGTCGGCGAGCGGCCGCATCTGCACCCCGAGATCGGGATAGTAGTGGCCGAGCAGAACGCCGACCGCGATGGCCATCAGCACCTGGAAATACAGATGGGAGTAGAACGGCCTTTTGGCCGTAGCACCTGGCGCATCATCGCCAAGCGGCGCCGACAGCAACATCTCCTTGAACTCCCCCGGTACTGCTTAGGTTTTTTGAAACTATAGGTCATCCGCGCGGCACGCACGGAGCACAAATTGATGTGCCAATAAAGATTTAATGCGAATTGCGGTCCATCGATCAGCGCGCCTTTGCATCGCTTCAACATTCCTGAAGAGTGCTCCTCCTGAGCCTGCTGCACGGGGTGCACCGCGTGCGCCGTAGCCCTCAAGGACAGACGACAGCACGACTGTTGCGTAGAGCTTCTGAGTAGATGCGCATTCCGGAATGGTCGCCCGTTGTGCGCAGCCGAATTGAACGATCCGCTTGATTAGGCGGCGCAGTCCGGGCTTCATCGCGTCGGTACGAGCGAATTCTCGATGGTTAACGCTGCGGGGGCGATGGCGATCGGGCAAATCGCGGAGATGGGATCCCCTGGGCTTTTGCCGAAGCCGTGCGCGGAAAATGTGCCTGAAGAAAACGCCTCCCCTGAAAACGCGCCGGTGATCGAATGAACCTGAAAGCCCTGCGCGCCTTCCAGCTTATTGTCGAAGGTGGCTCCCTCACCGCCGCGTCGAAGAGCCTGGGACTGAGCCAGCCGGCCGTGAGCCGCCTCGTGGCCCTGCTTGAGGACGAGCTGAAGCTCACGCTCTTCAGCCGCTCCGGCCGCACCCTGCGCGTCACCGACAAAGGCGCGGCGTTCTATGTCGCCACGCGCCATATCCTCCAGGGCCTCGGCGAAATCCCTCGCATCGCAAAAGACATTCAAACCAGTGACAAGCACCTCAAGGTGATAACGACCCCGCGCATCGCGCAGGGTTTGATGTCGCCGTCGATAGAGCGGCTCCTGCGCCTCAATCCGAAGCTGCGCTGCACGGTCGACGTGCTGTCACGCTTCGACATAGACAATCTCGCCGGGCTGCGCCGCTTCGATCTGGCGATCGCGTCCCTCCCGGTCACCCATGCGCTCGTCGAACTCGACAATCATCCGCTGTTCAAGGTTCGTCTCGAAGCGGTGATGCGCAAGGACCATCCCCTCGCCGCCCGGGAACGGATCACCGCAGCCGACCTCGCCGGCGAAAGCCTTCTGGGTCTCTGGGAAGATCAGCTCTGGCGTCAGCAGATGAACGATTTCATGCGTTCCAGCGGCGAAACTGCGCAGTATGCCGTCGAAACCCGGTCATCGCTCATGGCTTGTCAGCTCGCGATAGACGGCGCCGGCATCGCTGTGTTCGACCGCGTGAGCGCCCGTGGGCTCGACATGCGCGATGTCGTTCTGCGTCCGCTCGAGCCCGAGCGGTGGATCTCGTTCGGATACGTGCACCATCGCGACCAGAAGCCGGCAAAGAACGCCCAGCTCCTCATCGACTGCGTGCTGCACACGATTGAAGCGTTTCGCGACGAGAGCGCAGCGCATGCGGCTTCGATAGAGGTTCTCACACCGCACAAAGTGTAGTCCGCGCGTTCACCTACCGAGCCGCGAGATTTCTGATGCGTGCTTGTCACACACAGTCACAAACCATCCCCATCGGCGCGTTAACCAACATCGAATAACGCACTGATAAATAACGTTTTTATCTCGACCGTTGCGTATATCGAAACGGATCATGCGGTAATTCGTATCCTGTATTCGGACCCTTCACCGCACACTCCCTCCAACGGCCTCGCGCGTGCCCAAGCGAGGCGACTATAAAAGTGCGTATGGGGGAGTGAGTAATGTTGAGTGTGTACCGCGGCGCCGCGCGTGGGCGTCCGGCGATCGCAACTGCCGTCAAGTATTGCCGACTGCGACTAGGGGCCAGCATCGCGGCCCTGGTGTTCGCCACGTCCTTCGCCGTGCTGCCTGCACGCGCGGATGGCGGCGACGGCGGTGGCGCGGATGTCCAGGACGTCGATACCTACGCGGCTGACGCTGGCGATGCCGGACCGGACACCGCGAACGTTACCTCGGTTTCGTCCCTGGACGACTTCTCCGCCGCCGGCAACAGCAGCGCCCTCTCGATCGAAGGCCTCGTCTTCGCGCGCAAGAAGATCGGCAACTTCCCGCTGACGACCCTCCGCAACAACGCGGCCGCCAAATCCTATACGCCCTTCATGAGCACCGAGATGGAGGGCGAGGACTATACCGTCGGCATGCGCGGCACCCTCCAGGCCGACATGTTCGACCAGCCGTTCGAGTTTTCGGCCTTCTACCTCAACCCCATCGGTATCGAGAAAACGAAGCTCGGCCTGAGTTCTGGCAGCAAGCAGACCGACACGATCTACGACGACGCGCCGGGCTCCGACATCAGTTCCGTCAACTCCGACAACATCTATGGCCTCGTCGCCCACCACGAAACGAAGCTCCTCGGCGCCGAGATCAACATGGTGCGTCCGCTCGGGATTCCCGGCGTGACGCTCGGCGCCCGTGCCATCTATTTTGGCGAGCACTTCACCTCGACGACCATCGACACGATCAACGACATGCCGGGCGGATCCTCCTCGGCCCGCGATCACGTCGGCGTCCGCACGGACAACCGTCTCGTCGGCGTGCAGCTCGGTCTGCAACACATGTTCGATCTCGGCCAGGGCCTCAGCGTCGGCGGCAGCATCAAGGGCGGTCTCTATAACAACTACGTCGACCGCAACCGCACCTTCCTGTCCGAGAACCGCCCGGACCTGCGCAGCTTTGAGGATTCCCGCAACGCCAACGTCTTCGCGCAGGCCGTGGAGATCAACCCGCGCGTCGAGTTCAAGCTGTCCGACAGTGTATACCTGACGGCGGCCGGCACCTTTCTATGGCTCAACAACGTCAGCACCGCGCTGCCCCATTACCGGACCGTCGAAGATCTCGACGGCGACCGCGATGTGCGGGCGAACGCCAGCACGTATTTTTACGGCGGCTCGCTCGGCCTGAAGTTTCTGTTCGACGCGCCATCCTCGCCGGCGAGCCCCTATGGCGCCATCGCCACCGCCGACGATTGGTACCCTGGAAACTCCGCCGACATAGAAGACCGCATCGCGGCGCTTGAGGAATCGACGGCGGAAAAAGGCAACAGGAAGGTTTCCCTGCGCATCTCCGGCTCCATCAACCGCATGTTCATGATGTGGGACGACGGCGCCAAGAAGGACGTCTATATCGTCGACAACACCGCCGCCCGCAGCCGTATCGAGTTCAACGGCGCCGTGAAGATCGCGCGCGGCTGGAGCGCTGGCTATCTTCTATCGGTGGGCCTCGACGACAGGGCTGCCAACGACGTCAGCCAGATCAGCGCGCAAGGCGACGACCAGATACAGGTCCGCCATTCCGCCTGGTGGGTGCGTAACAGCCAGCTCGGTACGGTGACCATGGGCTATACCTCGCCCGCCACCGACAACATCATCCTGAAGGACGTCGGTGGCATCATGCCCGGCGCGCAGAACATCGCCACCATTGGCGGCAGCTTTGCCGTGCGCCGCGCGGATTCCTACGAGATCGGTGATGGCGCGCTCATCGACATGCGCACCACGCTCAACGATTTCTCCGCCGGCGCCAGCGTCGACACGTTGCGCCGCAACGTGGTGCGTTATGATGCTCCGCGCATCTCCAGCCAATGGGGCAACATCGACCTCTCGGCCGCCTGGGGCGAGGACGACTTCACCGACTTCGCTGTCGAGTACGGCATCAACTACAATGATTGGAAATTCCGCGCCGGCGCGGGTTACCTGCACGACACCGACGAAAGCGGCCGCGCCAACAGCAGCCGCGACCGGCAGGAATACAAGGGCTCGGCAAGCCTGTTGCACATTCCAACCGGCCTGTTCGGCACCGCCGCCTACGTCCGCCGCGAATTCAACGGCTTCGATACCTCCAACCAGGCCGTCTTCGGCGAAAATACTGTCGGCATCGTGACGCCGCCCGGCACCAACCGTCCGCCGATCGACTACCTCTATACCGCCGCCGGCATGCGGCGCGGCTTCTGGTCGATGGGCGATACCTCCGTCTATGGCGAGTTCGCCCAAGTCGACGACGCAATCCGGGGCCTGCGCGAAGCGGGTCTGCGCGAGGTGACGAAGAGCCGTCTCACCATGGTTGGCGCCGCCGTCTCGCAGGACATCACGGACGCGGGGATGGATCTCTATGCAGGCTTCCGCCTCTATTCCTTCGACGTCGAAGGTGTGCAGGTGCGCTCCAACACGCCGACCGGTCCAAGCCCGGTTCCGCTCACCGACCTCGCCATCGGCTACGCCGGCACCCGCATCAAGTTCTGATCATGACCTTCCCTGAGGCATTGACGCCCATGATTACGCGCGCTTCCAAATCCACCCAGCATTGCCGCCGGCCGCGGCGCCTGTTCTCCGCGATGTCACTCTGGGCGGCGGCCCTCGGCGCGGCGATGTTTGGCGGAAGCGTCGTCTCCCACGCCACAGAGCGGGCCTTCGACCCCGCCCGCGGGGAGCGAATGCCCGTGGGCGACGGCGTATTCGAGGTCGCGGCCGTGCCGCGTGGGCCCGTCGCCATCTACACCTACCGGCCTGCATCGGCGTCCGCGAACAGCCCGATCTGGGTCGTGATGCCCGGCATGCGCCGCGACGCTCACCGCCACCTGGCCTTCGACTACTACGATACCTGGCAGCCGCTCGCGGAACGCTACGGTGCCATCCTGCTTGTCCCTGAGTTCACCGCCGAAAAGTGGCCCGGCGTGTGGGCCTATAATTTCGGCAACGTCCGCAGCCAGCACCTTCAGGCCAAACGCTGGAACGAGACGAGCTTCTATGTTGTCGAGCAAGCTTTCCGCATGGCCGCGGGCAGCGTTGGAAGCGCGCGCAGCAAGTTCAGCATTTTCGGCCACGGCGCGGGCGGGCAATTTATCCAGCGCTACGTACTGCACGCGGGATGCGGCATGATCGACCGTGCGGTCGCAGCGAACCCGGGTTGGTTCATGCTCCCCGACAGTGAATATCGCTACCCCTTCGGCTTGCGCGGCGCCCCCATTCCGGACCGCACGCTCGCACGCGGATTCGCCTGCAACCAGACGCTGCTGCTCGGCACCGCCGACATCAATTACGGCGGACTGCGCAACGACCCCGAGGCACGCGCCCAAGGCAAGACGCGTTACGCCCGCGGACAATTCTATTTCACCCGCTCCCATGCAACCGCCGCACGCATGGGTGTCCCGTTTAACTGGCACCTGCGCGAGGTGCCTGGCGTGGGGCACGAGGCCAGCCGCATGGCACCCGCCGGCGCGGCGATCCTCGCCGGCCGCGCGTTGCCGGATGCGTGATCGGAGCGGAACGTCCAGCCGCAAGGCATAAGACCAGGAAACTTAGGATCACCTCCCCGATGGCGATACGCAGGTTCCCGGGCAAAGCTGTCGGCCGCAGGACGGCAGGCGGCAGGCTGCTGCGCGCGCTGTTGCTGTGCGGACTGATGAGCGCCGGCGGCGCCTTTGCGACGGCTTCGCACAGCGCGGACCTGCCCAATACGAAGATCGAAAGCGCAACCGTGCGCGACGTATTCGAAGCAGAGCAGACGAACCAATACGTGCTCGACATCGAGGCAGCCCTTGCGCGCGCCCAGGCCGCCCACGGTGCGATCCCGCAATCCGCCGCCGACGAGATCACCCGCAAGGCCGACGTGCGCTTTGCGCCGCCCGATGAGATCAGACACGAGCGCAAGATCGTGCAGCATCGCATGGTGGCCCTGCTCAACGTCTGGCGCGCCGCGCTCAGTGAGGACGCGCGCCAGTACGTCCACTACGGCGCCACCACCGTCGACATTTACGACACAGCACTCACGCTGCAGCTGCGCCGCGCAACCGTGATACTCATCGGCTATCTGCGCCAGATCGAGAGCAGCCTCATCGCACGCGCACGCGCCGACCGGGATACGGTGATGGCCGGACGCACGCTTGGCCAGCATGCATTGCCGATCACGTTCGGCAAGAAGGTCAGCACCTGGATCGGTGAGAACCGCCGCAACATCGAGCGGCTGAAGTCGGTCCTCAAGGAGCTCGACCAGTCGGCGATCCTCAAGGGCGCGGTAGGCACCTACGCCGGGCTCGGCGAACATGCCCTGGAGATCGAGCACACATTCGCCAAGGAGCTGGGGCTACAGGCGCCCTACCCCGACGACTGGCACGGCACGCGCGGCGTCTACGCGAACTACGCGCTCTCCCTGGCGCTCGTCAGCAAGCTGTTCGCGCACATCGGCCAGGAGCTGTTCCTTCTGCAATCGACCGATATCGGCGAAACGGACGAGCCGCGGGATGCAGCCTCCGTCAGCAGCTCGTCGATGGCGCAGAAGGTAAACCCCAACAAGTCCGAGGTTCTCATCCAGAACGGACGCATCATCCCACGGCTGGCGGAGGTCGTGCTCGACGACGTCGTGAACTTCTTCGAGCGCGACAACACCTCGGGCCCGAACGCCACCCTGGAGGAGATCTCGGTCCGCTCCGAGCGAAACCTCGTCGTGGCCCGAGAGCTGCTGGAGGAGCTGGAGGTCAACCGCGCAGCGATGCGCGCAAACCTCGACCGCACCCACGGCTTCATCATGGCTCAGCGCGTCGCATTTGCCCTCTCCGCCGCGCTCGGCAAGGCAGAGGCGGACAAGCTCGTGCACGGCATCATCCACGGCGCCCTGCAGAAGAACATGCCTTTCCGCCCGGCGCTGCTGGCCAATCCGCAAGTCGCCAAGCTGCTGTCCCCCGGGAAGATCGATACGCTCCTCGAGCCGGAGGGATACCTCGGCCGCGCAGGCGATGAGGTGGATGCCGTCATCGCCCACGCCGAAGCTCTGCGGCGCATCGATCCCCGCTGATCTTCGCGGTCTGCAACAGTCTTAATGCGAGCCGCCCCGAGCCTGCGATTTGCCCGCCGGATGAATGCTGGATGAATGTCAGTTCAATGCCATCTTAGGCACACGGAAGAAGTGCAACAAAGCTTGATCGCGCACCGCGCGCCGACGCTAACCCGCGATACAGCAAGGGCAATTCCCTCGCCCCGGCCCACCGTTGCCCACCTATCGTGCGCACACGGTCGCAATTGCGCGCAATTTCACCGAATTTCTAGACAACCCGGCAACGCCCCGCTCCGAGAATGCGCCCCGCATGGCCCAGCTACGGGCCGGAGTAGGGAAGTTCATGATCCTCGACCTGGCAACCATTTCCGTCACCTCGTGCGCCGCAACGATGGTCATCGGACTGGTTTTGTGTTTCGGCTGGTTGCAGGAACGATCGAGCCCGATGATCGGCTGGTGGGGCGTATCCCAGCTCGTCATGGCAGCAGGCATCGCCTTCGCCGCGACCGCTTCCTATTCCAACAGCGGCGCGCTCGCGGCCTTCGGCCAGGCGCTTATGGTTATTTCCTCCACCATCATATGGATGGCAGCGCGTGAGTTCGCAGGCCGTCCGCTCAATCCTCTTTGGCTCGGGATCTGGCCATGCGGCTTCATCATTGCAGCCGCCGCGATCCTGAAGTCGTTCGACCAGCGGCTCATCACCGTATGCACGATCATGGCGCTGCTCTACGTCTTCACGGCGATCGAGTTTGCCCGTCAGAAGTCCGAACGGCTCGCCGGCCGCTGGCCCGCCGTGCTGCTGCTCCTCGTCATGGCGGCGGGATATATCTTCTGGATGCCGCTGGCGCTCCAGATGCCTATTCTCGAAGTCAGTCGCGCCGACGCCAGCCGCTGGCTGCCCACCGCCATTCTCATCGCCACGCTGGGACGCATCGCCCTCGCGTTCGTGGTGCTCGCAATGGTCAAGGAACGCCAGGAAATGCGCCAGCGCCGGTTCGCGTTGACCGATGCGCTCACCGGCTTGCCGAACCGCCGCGCGCTGTTCGAGGCCGCCGATGCGCTGCTCTTCGGCGCCGGACGCCACTCGCGTCTTTCCGTGATGGTGCTCGACCTCGACCACTTCAAGAAAATTAACGACACCTACGGTCATCGCCTTGGCGACCGCGTGCTGCAGCGCTTCTCGCACACGCTTGCCGCGCAGGCGGGCGAGGGCAGCATCGTTGCCCGTCTTGGCGGGGAGGAGTTCGCGGCAATCCTTCCCGGCGCGGCCCTCGAAACAGCGCACACAAAAGCGGAGCGCGTGCGCAGCGCATTTGCCGACGTCGCTGCGGTGATCGATGGGCTGCCGATCGGCGGCACCGTGAGCATCGGCATTGCGGCGCATGAAGGGCCCAATTGTGACATCAGCGCCCTTTTCCACCGCGCAGACGGCGCCCTCTATGTTGCGAAACAATCCGGACGCAATAGAGTGGCGGCCGCCGAAGGTGGCGGTGAAGAGGATCTCGACGCCAACTGGCTCGAAGAACGTGGACATTACCTGCCCAAGGTGCATGCAACGCGTCGCTATCGCGACAGCGCGGCCTGACGCAGCGGCGCCGGAAAGACGCAGGGCCATCCCTGCGTCTTGCGGTTAAGGTCCGGTCCACACGCGCGGGGAAACCCGCAGCGACCCACCGCCGTTGGCGGGCACCAGCCTATGAGCAGCCTACGAGGGGAACGCAACATGGATGCTGCGACGCTCTATACCGTCTTATCGGTGATGTCCGGCCCTAACCGGATGATCACGCAGAAATTTCCCACCATGGCCATGTGCAATCAGGTGGCCGGCGATTTGCGCAAGCGCACGTCGTTGCGCACGACCCACTACTGCGTGAAGCGCAAGCCTGATCGCAACGAAAGCCAGGCCGCCGAGCAGATGCGCCGTCGCGCAGCCGCAGCCGCCGCTGCAAAGCAGAAGCGCGCCATGGCGCAGAACCAGGCCAAATCACAGCAGCAGGCACAGGCGCAGGCGCCCATGGGCTTGCCGCGTGAGTTCTATTCCGGTACCTCGCCCACGCACAGCGAGTGATCGCGCATCGCCCTCCGCGCATCGCCACAGCACATCTGAAGTGCGCGGAATGTGCATAAGCTCTTTCCGCCCCGCCGCCTCGCCGCTACAAAAGTGCGCCGAAGCACGCGAGGGGGGCTAATGTTCAGGCTTGCCGAGAACAGCACGAACATCCGCACCGAACTCCTTGCCGGCCTCACCACCTACCTGACGATGGTCTACATCGCCTTCGTCAATCCGGTGGTGCTCGCCGATACCGGCATGGACAAAGGCGCGGTGTTCGTTGCGACCTGCCTTGCCGCCGCCTTCGGCTCGGCAATGATGGGCCTGTACGCCAACTTCCCCGTCGCCGTCGCCCCCGGCATGGGCCTCAACGCGTACTTCACCTACACGCTCGTACAGGGAATGGGAATCCCATGGCAGGCGGCACTTGCCGCTGTGTTGGCTTCCGGCGTCCTCTTCCTCATCGTCAGCGCAACGCCGCTGCGCCGCTGGATCATCAACAGCCTTTCACCCTCGCTCAAAGTCGCGATCACGGTCGGCATCGGCTTCTTTCTCGTTGTCATCGGCCTCAAGGGTGCGGGCCTCATCGCGCCCGATCAGGCAACGCTGCTGAAGCTCGGAGATCTCAAAACGCCTGCCGTTGCGATCGCGGCAGCCGCGTTTGTGCTCACCGCCGCGCTCGATGCGCGCAAGGTGCACGCGGCCATTCTCATCGGCATCATGGCCGCCTATGTCGCCGGGCTGACGCTCGGCCTTGCGGAGTTCACCGGCATTGCAGCGGCGCCCCCATCGCTGGCCCCGGTATTCATGCAGATGGATCTTGGGGCGCTCTTCGATGCCGGCATGGGCATCGTGGTGCTGACGCTCTTTTTCGTCGTGCTCTTCGACAATACCGGGACGCTGATCGGCCTTGCACGCACCGCCGGCATGACGCGCCCCGACGGAACGGTGCCCGGTCTGCAGCGCGCGCTCATCGCCGATTCGACGTCGGTCATGGCGGGCGCCGCGCTCGGCACTTCGACGACAACGAGCTACATCGAAAGCGTGGCCGGCGTGAATGCCGGCGGGCGCACGGGGCTCACCGCCGTCACCGTCGCGGTGCTGTTCCTCGCGACATTGTTTCTGGCGCCCCTTGCCGGATCGATTCCGGCCTTCGCCACCGCTCCGGCACTCGTGTTCGTGGGGTGTCTGATGATTTCGGCCATCCGCGACATCGATTTCGAGGATTCCACCGAGTACATCCCCGCCGCCATCACGATCATCGCCATGCCGCTGACGTTCTCGATCGCCGATGGCATAGCCTTCGGCTTCATCACCTACGCGGGCATGAAGCTGCTCACGGGGCGCTGGTCACAGCTGCCGATCGCGGTGAACGTATTGGCGTTGCTGTTCGTGCTGCGCTTCGCGCTGCTCTAGGCGGCGCGGAACGCCGAGACCGGCGCGCAGCCCAAATTGATAATCGGGGGCGCTAATAATCGGCGGGGCCACGGCGTGGCGGCGGCTGCATCCTCGGCGGCGGGCTTTCATAGCCGACGGCCGCATCCTGGCGCGGCACGCGCCGCTCTCCCGTTCGCCGACCTTCCGCCGCTCCCGGATTGAGAATGCGCAGCGGCGCGGCCTGCTGGGCCGATCCCACCGTCTGCATCGCGTCCGGCGAGGCCGGATTTCCGCGCTCTTCTTTCGGCGTCCGCAGTCCCAAGCCGAGGGCACCGACGGCAATCGCGACCGAGGCGAGCCCGACAGCCCAGCGGACGATGCGCGCGCGCGCCCGGGTAACGGGATGCCAATTGACGTCGGACCCCCTGCGCACGCCTGCTCCTCTCAAGGCCGGCAGCGACTGGATCGCCTCCCGGCCCAAACAAATGTAAACGACCCGACGGTAGAGCGGCCTGCGCCGGCAAAAGGCTCAGCGCACCGTAGGTAACATGAAATGATGGCCGGTGCCGCTCAGTACGCCCAATCGTAGCGACGGGCAACCTGCGGAGTGTCAGCGCCCGTCACGCCACCCGAGCCCTGCGGCCACCGCGCAGTGGCCGAACCCACCGATGCCCGATTTCCCCAGGGTGCGGCGAATATGCCTCTGCTACAAAAGGGTTGTACGCGCCGGGCCGGACAGCGACGGTTTTAGCCCTGTTGTCCGTTTTTACCCTCGGGCGCCGCAGTGTTGCCGTTTTGCGGCTCCTCGTCTGGGGCCAGCCTCTGGGACAGGGACGCAAGTGAAAAAATTCTTCAAATCGATGTTCGCGATCCTCGTTATCGCCGGCATAACCGCGGCGGCCCTTTACTACACCAAAGGCGGTGATCAGGCGCAGCGCGCGCGCCGCTGGGCGCGGCCCGAAGGCGCCGTGCCGGTCGTCGCCTCCGAGGCCAAGCTCGCGAACGTGCCCGTATGGCTCGAAGGCGTCGGCTCTGCGAAGGCCCGCAACCTCGTGACGGTGCGCCCGCAGGTCGACGGCAAGTTCCTGTCCATCCATTTCAAGGAAGGCCAGGACGTCAAGGAGGGCGACCTCCTCGCCAAGATCGACCCCGTCACCTACAAGGCGCAGCTCGATCAGGCGATCGCCAAGAAAGCGCTGGACGAGAGCCAGCTCGCCAACGCCCGCCGCGACCTCGAGCGCTACAATCAGCTTTCCTCGAACGTCATCGCCGCCAAGACGGTCGATACCCAGCGCGCGCTCGTGGCCCAGCTCGAAGCGCAGATCAAGCAGGACGACGCCGCCATCGAGAACGCACGCGCGATCCTGAACTACGCCACCGTCGTGGCTCCCATCTCCGGCCGCACCGGCATGCGCCTGATCGACGTTGGCAACCTCGTGCGCGCCTCCGATGCCGGCATCGTCGTCATCACCGAGGTCCAGCCGATCTCGGTCGTATTCACATTGCCTCAGCAGGAGCTGCCGGCCATCAACCGCGCGATCGCCAAGCGCGCGCTGAAGGTGGAGGCCCTCGAAACCGACAGCAAGAATGTACTCGATACCGGCGAGTTGCAGGTGATCGACAACCAGGTCGATCAGCAGACGGGTACGATCCGCCTCAAGGCGGATTTCCCGAACAAGGACCTTCAGCTCTGGCCCGGCCAGTTCGTCAACGTGCGCCTGCTCCTCGATACGCTGGAGCAGGTCGTCGTGGTGCCGACGTCCGCCGTGCAGCGCGGCCCCGAGGGAGCGTTCGTCTATGTGATCGACGCGGAGAACAAGGCGCGCGTTCGCAAGGTGGCCATCTCGCAGCAGGATGAGCGTCTCGCCGTCGTCACGGCGGGCGTCCTGGCCGCCGATCGCGTGGTCACCACCGGCTTTGCCCGCCTCAAGGAAGGCGCCGAGGTCAGCGTCGGCGAGCCTCCCAACACCGTCCCTGCCGATAACCCGGCCCCGCAGGCATCGGCGAGCGATACCGTACCGCCCAGCGACACCTCTTCCATCAAGACCCTCGCTCCGCCGCCCGCCGTGAGCCCTGCGAATGCACGCGAGCACAACGGCAAGGGCCGCCGCGGTGAAGGCCGCCGCCGGAAGGAAGCGGGCTCCTCCGGCGCGCCGGGTATGACGCGATGAACGTCTCGGCCCCATTCATCCTGCGGCCGATCGCGACCTCGCTCCTCGCATTCGCAACGGTTCTCGGCGGCGCCCTCGGATATTTCTGGCTTCCGGTTTCCTCGCTGCCGCAGGTCGACTTCCCGACCATTCAGGTATCGACGCAGCTTCCCGGCGCCAATCCGCAGACGATGTCGACGCTCGTCACCGCGTCCCTCGAACGCGAGTTCGGCAAGATCCCCGACCTCGAAACGATGAACTCGATGAGTTCGTTCGGGTTGAGCCAGATCACGCTGCAATTCAATCTCGACCGCGACATCGATGCCGCCGCGCAGGACGTGCAGTCGGCGATCAATGCCGCCGGCTCGACGCTGCCGCGCAACCTGCCCTATCCGCCGACCTACTCGAAGGTCAATCCGGCGGACGCGGCCGTCGTCACCCTTGCGCTCACGTCCGACATCGTCTCGATGCGCGAGCTGAGCGACCTCGCCGACACCATGATCGCGCAGCGCCTCTCCACCGTGAGTGGCGTCGGCCACGTTTCGGTCGAAGGCGGCATCCGTCCCGCGGTGCGCATCCAGGCGGATGTCTCCCGCCTCGCCGCCTACGGCCTCAGCATTTCCGACGTGAACAGCGCCGTCACCTCGGCCAACGTATCGGGCCCCAAGGGCTCACTCGATGGTACGCACCAGAGCTATTCCATCGCCGCCAACGACCAGCTCGCCTCCGCCGAGGCCTACCGCGAGGTCGTGATCGCCTACCGCAACGGCGCGCCAGTGCGCCTCAAGGACGTGGCGGACGTCACCGAAGGGTTGGAGAACGCCCGTGTCGGCGGCTGGTACCAGGGCATTCCCGCGGTCATCATCGATGTGCAGCGCCAGCCCGGCGCCAATGTCATCGAAACGGTTGAGCGGCTGAAGGCCGAGCTGCCCCGCATCGAGCGCGCGTTGCCGAAGAGCGTGAAGCTGACGCTCGTCCACGACCGCACCGAAACCATCCGCGCCTCCGTGCATGACGTGCAGTTCACGCTGGTTCTCAGCGTCGCGCTCATCGTCATGGTGGTGCTGGTGTTCCTGCGTTCTGGACGCGCAACGGTGATCGCCGGCGTTGCCCTGCCCGTCTCCCTCATCACCACGTTCGCGGTGATGTATTTCTGCGGCTTTTCCCTCGACAACCTGTCCCTCATGGCGCTGACGATCGGCACCGGCTTCGTCGTCGACGATGCGATCGTGATGATCGAGAATATCGTGCGCCATCTGGAGAAGGGACAGAAGCCGCTGCGCGCCGCACTCGACGGCGCCCGGGAGATCGGCTTCACGGTCATCTCGCTGACCGTGTCGCTCATCGCGGTTTTCATTCCGCTTCTCTTCATGACCGGCCTAGTCGGGCGCATGTTCCGCGAGTTCGCGCTCACCCTCACGATCGCGGTCACCGTCTCGGCGATCGTCTCCCTCACGCTGACGCCCATGATGGCGGCGAAGCTGTTGAAGCAGCACCCCGAGGACCGCGGCAATTTCATCGGCCGCGCCTTCAACTGGATGCTCGATGCGGTCGTTGAAGGCTACCGCCGCAGCCTCGAGCTGGTGCTCCGCCATCAGACGCTGACCCTGCTGGCGACGGTCGCAACCGTGATCATCACGGTCTGGATGTATATCGCCATTCCCAAGGGCTTCCTGCCGCCGCAGGACACCGGCCTCATCACCGCGGTGCTCGAAGCCGAGCCGCAGGTCTCGTTCAACGAGCTGAGCCGCCTACAGGGCGAGGTCGCCGCAGCGGTGCGCAAGGATCCGGCAGTGGCAGGCGTCGTCGGCGTTGCCGGCGTCGGCCAGCTCAACCCGACGCCGAACATCGCGCATCTCAAGATCACCCTGAAGCCGCGGGCGGAACGCGGCATTCTCGTCCCGGGTGTCGTCGAACGCCTGCAGAAGGCCATCTCCACCATTCCCGGCGTCACCGTCTATTTCCAGCCGGTGCAGGACGTCCAGATCGCGACGCGTGCCAGCCGCGCGCAATATCAATACACACTCGTCAGCACGAGCGCCGCCGAGGTTGCCGAGTGGACCCAGAAGCTCGGCGCCGAGCTCGCGCGCTCCCCCGCGCTGAGCGACGTCAATCTCGAAACCATGAGCACGGGCCTCCGCACGCGTGTCGACGTCGACCGCGAGGTTGCGGGCCGGCTGGGCGTAACGGTGCAGGCGGTGGCGAACGCGCTCAACGATGCGTTCGGCCAGCGGCAGGTTTCCACCATCTATGCACAGGCGAACCAGTACCGCGTCGTACTGGAGGCGATGCCGCAATACCGGAGCGATCCTTCGCGCCTCAACCGGATGTATGTTCCCTCTTCCAACGGCGCACAGGTGCCGCTCACGGCCATCGCGAAGATCACGCACACGACGGCGCCGCTCGCCGTGAGCCACCAGGACCAGTTCCCCGCCGAAACGATAAGCTTCAACCTCGTCGAAGGTGCAGCACTGAGCGACGCGGTGGAGATCATCTCGGCAGCCGAGGCCACGATCGGCATGCCGAGCTCCGTCACCGGCAGCTTCTTCGGCGACGCCAGCGAGTTCGCATCGTCGTTGGCGAGTCAGCCGTGGCTGATCCTCGCCGCTGTCGTCACCATCTACATCGTGCTGGGCGTGCTCTATGAGAGCCTCGTCCATCCCTTCACGATTCTTACGACCCTTCCCTCCGCCGGCATCGGGGCTCTGCTCGCGCTGATGTTGACGGGCCTCGATCTGTCGCTCGTCGCGCTGATCGGCATCGTGCTGCTGATGGGCATCGTGAAGAAAAACGCGATCATGATGATCGACTTCGCGCTCGACGCCGAACGCGAACGCGGTCTCAATCCGCGCGATTCCATCGTCGAGGCTGCGCTGCTGCGTTTCCGTCCCATCATGATGACGACGCTCGCCGCGCTCTTCGGCGCGCTGCCGCTCGCCATCGAGAACGGCGTCGGCTCGGAGCTGCGCAACCCGCTCGGCATCACCATCGTCGGCGGCCTGCTGCTCAGCCAGCTTCTGACGCTCTACACGACGCCCGTCATCTACCTCGCCATGGAACGCCTCAAGGCGCGCCTGTCGGGCGACACCGCCGCGGCACAGCAGCCGGGCGCCACCGGCCCCGTGGCGGCCGAGTAGCGCCATGAACTTCTCGGCCCCATTCATCCTGCGTCCCATCGGCACCGCGCTTCTCGCCGCCGGCCTCTTCCTCCTGGGCGCAACGGCCTACTATGACCTCCCCGTCGCCAGCCTCCCGGCCGTCGACTTCCCGACCATCCGCGTGCAGGCGAGCCGGCCGGGCGCCGATCCGCAAACCATGGCCGCCACGATCGCCGCGCCGCTCGAGCGGCGCCTCGGCGAAATCGCCGGCGTCACCGAGCTCACCTCGGTGAGCTCCCAGGGCTCCTCCAGCATTTCCGTGCAGTTCGATCTGTCGCGAGACGTGGATAGCGCCGCGCGCGACGTGCAGGCGGCACTGAACGCCGCGACGGCGGATCTGCCGGGCGACCTCCCAGACGTCCCGACGTTCCGAAAATATAACCCCTCTGCGGCGCCGGTGCTGATCCTCGCCATGACGTCGGAGGGACTGTCCCCCAGCGATATCTACGATGCAGCGGATACGGTCGTCGCCCAGCGCATCTCGCAGGTGCCGGGCGTCGCGCAGGTCGATGTGAGCGGCGCCGAGCAGCCCGCGATAAGGGTGCGGGTCAATTCCACGCTTCTGGCGTCCATGGGACTCAGCATGGATGAAGTGCGCAGCGCCATCGCCGCCGCCAATGCTGTCGAGCCCGTGGGCATCGTCGACGGCGACAAGCAGGCGATGACCATCGACGTCAACACCCAGTTGCGCGACCCGAAGGAGTACGGCGCCATCGTCCTCAAGACGCATGAGGGCAATGTCGTCCGCCTGTCGAGCGTCGCCAGCATCGAGCACGGCACGCGCAATGCGCGCTCTACCGCCCTGTTCGACCGCAGCTCCGCCGTGTTGCTGATCGTGCGCAAGCAGCCCGATGCGAACGTCCTCGATACCGTCGACGGCGTGAAGGATCTGCTGCCCAAGGTGCAACACTGGATACCGGCGGGCATAGACATTCACGTCCTCACCGACCGCACGCAGACGATCCGGGCCAGCGTGCACGACATGCAGTTCACGCTGGTGCTCTCCATTGCCCTGGTGATGCTGGTGGTGTTCGTGTTCTTGAGGCGCACCACGCCCACATTGGCCGCCGGCATCACCGTGCCGCTGTCCCTCGCCGGGACATGCGCGGCGATGTGGGCGCTCGGCTATTCGATCAACAATCTGACGTTGATGGCCTTCGCAATCGCCGTCGGCTTCGTCGTCGACGATGCGATCGTCATGCTCGAGAACGTCTTCCGCAACCTCGAGAAAGGCATGACGCCGATGACGGCGGCGCTCGTGGGTGCGCGGCAGATCGGCTTCACGGTCATCTCGATCAGCGTCTCTCTCGTCGCCGCATTCATTCCCGTGCTGTTCATGGGGGGCGTGATGGGCCGCATGCTGCGGGAATTCTCCGTCACGCTCGTCGTGGCCATTGCCGTGTCCGTGGTCATTTCACTTTCGGTCACCCCGATGATCTGCGCGCACTTCATCAAGGATTCCGGCAGCGGCGTTCGCAACCGCTTCGACCGCATCGTCGAGGCAACCCTCGGCTGGATGGTCGATGCCTACGCACGCACCCTGCGCGTCGCCCTGCGCCACCAGGTCGTGACCCTGTTCTCCCTGCTCTGCGTGGTCGTGCTCACCATGCACCTCTACGTCCAGATCCCGAAGGGCATGTTCCCTGAGGATGATACGGGCCTCGTCATTGGCATGACGGAGGCTTCGGCGGATATCTCCTACGAGGCGATGCTCAAGCTGCAGATGCAGGCGCTGGACATCGTCCTCGCCGACCCTGCCGTCGAGCACGTCGGCTCATCGCTGGGTGGATCTGGCCCCGGCGGCGGCTCGAACACCGGCCGCATGTTCATCAACCTGAAGCCGCTCGAAGAGCGCGACGGTGTGCCGACGCAGCGCGTCATCAATCGCATGCGCGGCAAGTTCAGCGCCGTGAAAGGCGTCGAGGTGCGCCTCTTCGCATCGCGCGACATCCGCGTCGGCGCCCGCCAGGGCAACTCCCAATACCAATATACGCTCTGGGACCCCGACATCGACGAGTTGAACGAATGGGCGCCGAAGGTGTTCGAGCGCATGCGTTCCATTCCCGGTATCGTCGACGTCTCGAGCGACCGCCGGGCGGGTGGCCTGCAGCTCGATATCAAGATCGACCGCGACGCCGCCGCGCGCATGGGCGTCAAGATTTCCGACATTGACGCGGCGATGAACAACGCCTTCGCCCAGCGCCAGATCTCCACCATTTACGCCCAGCGCAACCAATACCGCGTCATCCTCGAAGTCGATCCCCGCCTGCAGCGCGATCCCGCGCACCTGAAGCAGATCTATGTCCCGAGCAGCAGCGGAGCACAGGTGCCGCTGACGGGTCTCATCCGCATCATCGAGAACACCGCGCCGCTGCAGGTCAACCACCAGGGTCCGTTCCCCGCGGTGACGGTGAGCTTCGACATCGCGCCGGGCAACACCCTCGACCAGGCCCTGCGCGACATCGACCGGGCGATGGCCGAGTTGCATACCCCGCCGGGTCTGCGCGGGGAGACCGCGGGCGACGCGCGCGCATTCGCCGACCAATCCTCGCAGCAGCCGCTGCTGATCCTCGCGGCCCTCATCGCCGTCTACATCGTGCTCGGCGTGCTCTACGAGAGCCTCGCCCACCCGCTGACGATCATCTCCACCTTGCCATCGGCGGGCCTGGGCGCGCTGCTCGCGCTCTACGCCGCCGGCATGGAGCTGTCGATGACGGCGCTCATCGGCGTCATCCTGCTCATCGGCATCGTCAAGAAGAACGGAATCATGATGGTGGACTTCGCTCTCGACGGCGAACGCCATCGCGGCCTCGCCCCGGCCGTCGCGATCTACGAGGCCTGCCTCACCCGTTTCCGTCCCATCCTGATGACCACCATGGCGGCGCTGCTCGGCGCCATCCCCCTCGCCATCGCCGAGGGTCCGGGCTCTGAGATTCGTCGCCCGCTCGGCATCACCATCATCGGCGGACTGCTCGTCTCGCAGATGCTCACACTCTACACCACGCCCGTCATCTACCTGCTGCTCGATCGCATGCACCGCCGCCTCGGCGGCAGCGCCCCGGCCAGCACCTATGAGGAGGCCCAAGCGGATACAGAGGAACCGGGCCACACCGCCTCATCCGCCGCCGTCCCTTAAGGCGTCCTCCATCTGAATTCGGTACAGATTGCCGCGCTTCGGCTGTCCTGATACGGGAGGGACGGTCCGGCCGCCCTTTGGTCATGCGTCGAACCTGCTTTCGGGCCTGTAACGTATGCGACCCGCACTGCGAACATGATACGAGGGGCTTGGTGGCTCAGACGAACCGCGAGGAAGAATGGGCGAGCCTGATGCGAGCGGCGCTAGCGGGCGACGAAGACGCCTACCGCAAGCTGCTACATTCGCTGACGCTAAGCCTGCGCGCCGTGGTCCGCCGGGGCTTCTCGCAGGCCGGTGCGCCCCTCGGCGACGTGGAGGACGTAGTCCAGGAGACGCTCCTGGCGCTGCACCTCAAGCGCAACACATGGGATCCCGAGCAGCCGCTCGGTCCATGGGTGCGCGCCATCGCCAAACACAAGCTTATCGATGCGCTGCGCCGCCGCGGCCGCCGCATCCAGGTACCGATCGAAAGCGTGATCGGGACGCTGGCGATTGATGAGGACCACAGTGGCGTTGACCGTCAGGACGCACGTCGCCTCGTTGATGGCCTTCGCGGCCGTCAGAGAGAGGTCGTCCGCGCGCTCAGCCTCGAAGGCCAGTCGATCAGCGAAGTGGCGAAAAGATTGAAGATGAAGGAGGTCGCCGTGCGTGTCGCGCTCCATCGCGGTCTTAAAGCGCTCAGCGCCCTGCACCGGGAAGATGACCAGAAATGAAGACCGATGAGCTGATCAACGCCCTTGCCGCCGATGCGAAGTCTCCCCCGGCGCCCATCGGGCTCACGGTATGGCTTGCCGCCAGCATCGCCGCCGCTCTCGCTGCCGCGATGTTCTTCGCGGTGCTGCCTTTGCGCAGCGATATTCAGGAGGCTATCGGCGAGCCGCGTTTCCTCGGCAAATGGATATTCACCCTATCTCTTTTTGCCACTGCCCTCATCGTGACGGTGCATCTGGCCCGCCCACAGGGCATCCCCCGTTCTCTGCTGCTTCTGCTTCTCGTGGCCCCGGCCTTCCTTCTCATGGGCATCGCCGGTGAGCTGATGACCCTTCCCCCATCCCAGTGGGTGCCGACGATGGTCGGCGTAAACTCGAGCGGCTGTATCGTCCTGATTCCGCTGCTTTCGGCGCTGCCCCTCGGTGCGATCATGCTGGCCCTGCGCCGCGGCGCACCGGATCGCCCGGCCCTTGCAGGCGCGGTTGCCGGGCTCGCCGCCGCGGGAATCGCCGCCACCTTCTATGCCATGTATTGCCGCGACGACAGTCCGCTGTTTCTCGGCCTATGGTATATTCTCGCCACAGCTCTCGTAGCTATCGTCGGGGCGCTCGTCGGCTCGCGCGTTCTGCGCTGGTAGCAGTGCGTCCATCTGCCATCCGCATTGTTGAGCCGGGCTGTCAACAACGCTACGTTGTTACCTGTCAACAAACAACGACAGGGAGACAGGGCAATGACACGAAGCGAGCTGGAGACGGTTTGGGCGCCACGCCTTCTGGGTGTGCTGCGCATCGTGGCAGCCATCCTCTTTATTGAGCACGGAACGCAGAAGCTGTTCGGCTTTCCCGAAGCGGTTCGCGGGCAGCCGGAAATGTTTCAGCTGACCTGGTACGCTGGCATTCTCGAAACCTTCGGCGGCTTGCTGCTTCTCCTAGGCCTCTTCACGCGCCCTGTCGCGTTCGTGTTGAGCGGCCTGATGGCTTTCGCCTACTGGATCGCGCACTTCCCGCAGAACCCGTTCCCCGTGCTCAACGGCGGCGACGCGGCCATCCTCTTCTGCTTCGTCTTCCTGTACATCTCCGCCGCCGGCCCGGGCGCTTTCAGCCTCGATGGAGCCCGCGACGGAAAATAGGCACCGCGGCCGTTTCTTGACTGGGCCCGGTCATCCACCGGGCTCAGCGCGGTAAACTGGCCGCCTCAGATTTCGGGCGCCCCGGATTGGGGCGTCCGCAAACCTGGACGTAACGACCCGGGGGGCAGCAGGTTTACCTTCCCCGGATAAGCTGAGAGGGGCGCGAGCGGTCGCCCACCGGACACTCGAGAGCAGATTGGCGAGCGGTAATGCGTCCGAGTTACGTCGTCCTGATCATCCTCTGCGCGATCGCGGCTGCGGCAGCCACGTTCGGCCCCGTGCGCGGCAAGTCCGTGCCGGAAGGCATCGAGGATCTCCTCGCCCATATCGACAGGGGCACCAAAGCCGTCCTGGCCAATCTCGGCAGCGGCAGCGAAACGACGCCTGCGAAGGCCGCAGAAAAAGCGCAGCCGCCCGTGCTCACCGTCAGCCACCCTGTCAGCCGCAAAGTGATCGAATGGGACGAGTTCACCGGCCGGTTCGATGCGGTCGAAGCGGTCGATGTGCGTGCCCGCGTCTCCGGCTATCTCACAGAGGTCAAGTTCACCGATGGCGAGGACGTGAAGGAAGGCGATCTCCTCTTTACGATCGATCCTCGCCCCTTCGAGCGTGCCCTCGATCAGGCCAAGGCTCAGCTCAATCAGGCAACCGTAAGCGTCAGCAACGCCAAGCTCGATGTCGAGCGCGGACGCCCGCTCCTGAAGCGTGACTACATTTCCAAGAAAGCGTTCGACGACCGCGAGAACATCCAGCGCGACGCCGAAGCGTTGGTGAAGATCGCCGAGGCGCGCGTCAAGGCTGCCGAGCTGGAGCTCAGCTTCTGCCGCATCACTGCGCCCATCTCCGGCCGTATGAGCCGCACGCTCGTCACCCCGGGAAATTTCGTCAGCGGCGGGGGCTCCGACACCGGCTCCACCATCCTGACGACGATCGTGAAACAGGACCCGATCTATATCTACTTTGACGTCAGCGAGAACAATGCGCTGAAGTATCAGCGCCTCTCCCAGGCGCAGGGCAAAGGCGCGCAAGGTTTCATCGGCGCCACCGTCGGCGTCGGGCTGCCCGATGAAACCGGCTTCCCGCACGCAGCCAAGCTCGACTTCCTCGAAAATCGCCTCGACCACGGCACCGGCACCCTGCGCGCCCGCGCCGTGCTGCCCAACAAGGACCGCTTTTTCTCGCCCGGGATGTTCGCGCGCGTGCGCCTGCAGGGATCGCCGGAATACACCGCCCTGCTCCTGCCCGATGAGGCCATCGGCACCGATCAGGCCACACGGTTCGTATACGTCGTCGGCGACGACAACATCCCCGTGCGCCGCACCGTGGAGCTGGGGCCCATGGACGATGGCCTGCGCGTCGTCCGCAAGGGCCTCAACCCCGACGACTGGGTGATCCTGCGCGGCCAGCAGCGCGTGCGCCCCGGTGATCCGATCGAGCCCCGCCGCATGCCGCTCACGGTGTCGGATGCGGTCGGCGGCACGACCGTCTTACCGACCAAAAAGCGGTGAGCGGCGACGGGCCATGCGATTTTCCCGCTTCTTCATAGATCGGCCCATCTTCGCATCGGTCGTCTCGCTGATCATCCTCATCGTGGGATCGATCGCCTATCTCACGCTGCCGGTCGCGCAGTTCCCCGAGATCGTTCCGCCCACCATCTCGGTCAACACGTCCTATCCCGGCGCAAACGCCGTCACCGTTGCCGACACGGTCGCATCCGTCATCGAGCAGGAGGTGAACGGCGTCGAGGACATGATCTACATGTACTCGCAGTCGACCGACGACGGAGCGATGTCCCTCAGCGTGACCTTCGACATCGGCACCGATGTCGATAAGGCGCAGGTGCTGGTGCAGAACCGCGTCTCGGCCGCCGAGCCGCGCCTGCCCGAGGAGGTGCGCCGCAACGGCGTGACGGTCAACAAGCGCTCGCCCGACCTCCTGCTCGTCGTCCACATGATCTCGCCGCAGAACACCTACGATGCGGTCTACATCTCCAACTACGCGCTGCTGAATGTCCGCGACGAGCTTGCCCGCATCAAGGGCGTCGGCGACGTCACTCTTTTCGGCTCGCGCGAATATTCCATGCGCATCTGGCTCGACCCGGAGCGGATCGCCGAGCGCGGCATGACCGCCGAGGAAGTTCTATCGGCACTGCGCGCGCAGAACGTCCAGGTCGCCGGCGGCGCGCTCGGCCAACCGCCCCAGGCGGACCTCGGCGCATTCCAGGTTTCGCTGCAATTGAAGGGACGGCTGCTGCAGCCCTCGGAGTTCGAAAACATCGTCCTCAAGACGGGGACGGACGGCCGCGTCGTGCGGGTGCGCGATGTCGGCCGAGTCGAGCTCGGCGCGCTTCAGTATTCGACTTACGGCTACCAGGACGACAATCCGGCAACCGTGCTTGTCGTAACCCAGCAGCCCGGCTCGAACGCCATCGAAACCACGCACGCCATCAAGACGGAGATGCAGCGCCTCGCCCAGCGCTTCCCCAAGGATCTCGAATACCGGATCGTCTACAATCCGACGGAGTTCATCGAGGAATCGATCTCGGAGCTTTACGGCACCATCACCGAAGCCGTGCTTCTCGTCATCATCGTGGTGTTGCTGTTCCTGCAAACCTGGCGCGCCACCATCATTCCCCTCGTGGCGATTCCGGTCTCGCTCATCGGCACCTTCGCGATCATGGAGTCCCTCGGGTTCTCCATCAACATGCTCACCCTGTTCGGGCTCGTCCTGGCGGTCGGCATCGTGGTGGACGACGCCATCGTCGTCGTCGAGAACGTCGAGCGCAAACTGGCGGACGGGCTGTCGCCTATCGAGGCGGCCCGCGTGACGATGGACGAGGTGGGAACCGCGCTCATCGCCATTGCGCTTGTCCTCACCGCCGTGTTCGTGCCCACCGCCTTCATCGGCGGCATCACCGGGCAATTCTACCGGCAGTTCGCGGTGACCGTCGCGACCGCCACGATCATATCCGCCTTCAACTCGCTCACGTTGAGCCCGGCGCTCTGTGCCATTCTGCTGAAAACGCACGACGCGCACGCCGGCGATAGCCTCCTGATGCGCCCCGTGCACGCCGGTTTCAGGCTATTCAACGCCGCATTCGACAAGCTCTCGGCCGTCTACGGCGCGTTCGTGAAGCTCGCGATCCGCGGCTCGGCGGTCGTGCTCCTCATCTACGCCGCGCTGATCGGCGTCGCCGGATGGATGCTGTTCCACACACCCACCGGCTTCATCCCGAAGATGGACCGCGGCATCATCATCGTCTCTATTCAGCTTCCGCAGGGCGCCTCGCTCCCGCGCACCGATGAGGTGGTCCGCCGCGCCAATGCCATGGTCCTCGAGACACCCGGCGTCGCCCATACCTCCTCCTACACCGGCCGTTCCGGATCGACCGGATCCAACGCCAGCAACTCCGGAACCATCTTCGCGATCGTAGAAAACGCGCGCGATCGCGCCAAGATCGGCCTCGACATCGATAAGATCGCCAACGACATACGGGCGCGCCTGAACGAGATCGAGGAATCGAAAACGTCGGTGTTCATTCCCCCGCCTGTCCGCGGCATGGGCGGCCAGACCGGCTTCTCCATGCGCCTGCAGAACCGCGCCAACATGACCCCGGCCGAGTTCCAGGAGGTCGCCGACAACTTCATCGCCGCGGCGAACAAGGTGCCCGGCATCACCGGCGTGTTCACATCCTACTCCACCGGCACGCCGCAACTCTATGTGGATGTCGATCGCGACAAGGCGCAGATGCTGAAGGTGCCGCTGGAGGCCGTCTTCGAGGCGCTGCGCGTTTATCTCGGCTCCGCCTACGTCAATGACTTCAACATGTTCGGACGCACGTTCCGCGTCACGGCGCAGGCCGACGCCAAATACCGCGCCGATCCGGAGAACATCTCCCGCATCCGCGTGCGCAACGACGCGGGCCAGATGGTGCCGCTCGGCAACCTCGTCACCTTCCGCAACATCGCCGGCCCCGACCGCGTGCCGCGCTATAATCTCTTCCCGACCGTCGAAGTGAACGGCTCGCTGAAGCCCGGCATCAGCACCGGCCAGGGCCTGCACCTCATGGCCGAGCTCGCCAAGAGCAATCTGCCGGAGGGCATAACCTACGAATGGACGGACCTTTCCTACCAGGAGGTCAAGGTCGGCAGCACCGGCTACTACATCTTCGTCCTGTCGGTGGTGTTCGTCTTCCTTGCGCTCGCCGCCCAGTTCGAGAGCTGGTCGCTGCCCCTCGCCATCATCCTTATCGTGCCGATGTGTCTGCTGAGCGCGCTCTTCGGCGTGCGACTGCACGGCCAGGACATCAACATCCTCACCCAGATCGGCTTCATCGTGCTCCTGGGGCTGGCGGCCAAGAATGCGATCCTCATCGTCGAGTTCGCGCGCCAGCTCGAGGAACAAGGCAACGACACCGCGTCCGCGGCCGTCGAGGCATGCCGCTTGCGCCTGCGGCCCATCCTCATGACCTCGCTCGCGTTCACGCTCGGCGTCGTGCCGCTCTACATCGCCACAGGCGCCGGTGCGGAGATGCGCATTGCCCTCGGCACGGGCGTGTTCTGGGGCATGATCGGCGTCACGCTGTTCGGCCTCATCTTCACGCCGGTCTTCTACGTGGTGATCCGGCGCTGGTCGGAACGCAGGGCCCGCCGCCGCGCAGCCCTCGCCCACACGCCCGCCGAATAGTCGCCGCCCGCCAGCGCGACGCTCAGCCTTGCACCGTCAGCGCCGCACGATCAGGCGCGCGGCGTCGTGGCGCGCTTGCCAGCCGTGGCGCTCCAGCTCCGGGTCGGGGTGCTCTTCCTCCGGCCAGCCGATGCACAGGTAGGCGACCAGCCGCCACTTCGGCGGCACGTCCAGGGCGGCCGTCACCACATCGGGCTCCAGGATGGAAATCCAGCCGACACCGAGTCCATGGGCGCGCGCGGCAAGCCACAGTGTCTGCACCGCGCCGACCACCGAATAGCGCAGCGTTTCGGGCATGGTGCGGGTGCCGAGGCCCGCGCCCGCATCGGTGCCTTCGTCGGCGAATACTGCAAGCTGCACCGGCGCGGCATCGAGCCCTTCCAGCTTCAGGCGCGCATAAAGGCTCCGGCGCTCCTCGCCATAGCTCTGCAGCGCCTCCGCGTTGGCCCGCGCGAACGAGGCCCGCACCGCCATGCGCCGCTCCGGTCCATCGACCAGCACGAAGCGCCACGGCTGGCTCAGCCCGACCGACGGCGCATAGGCGGCAAGCTCGATGAGCGAAGCGATGAGATCGCCATCCACCGGATCGGTCCGGAAACGGCGTACGTCCCGCCGCCAGAGCACGAGATCCCGCAGGCGCGTGCGGAACGCGTCATCGAAACGAGGCGGCGTATGGTGTTCGTACGGGCTCATGCCCCAGCATCTATCCGGTAGGCGTACATTCCGCAGGCGGCGTGCAAGGCAGTGTCGGGATGATCGGGCTAGGCATGAAGGGCTGCCGCACGGTGCGGCACGATTATGCCCCGTCGGCGCAGAGCGCGCATCAGCCAAGGACCGGCGGCTTTCGCCTCGGCCCACGCAAAGCCGCCCGCGACGTCAAGGATCGCGATGCAGTCCCGCCGTCGGGACCGGGCCGCGAAAGTGCCGCCTCGCGAGGCTAAGCAGCGGAGACCATTACGCAATGCTGAAATTCCCCTTGCGGCGCACTGGCACGGGTTCGATAAAAAGCGCCAGCCTTCCCCTCAACGGAATTTGCCCACATCGCCATGACCGATGCACCGCTGCCCCAACTCACCCTCGTTCTCGGCGGCGCCCGCTCGGGCAAAAGCCGCTACGCCGAGGAACTGCTGACCTGCGCCGATCCGCCGTGGACCTATGTCGCCACCGCCGAGGCCCACGACGAGGAAATGCGCCAGCGCATCGCCCAGCACCGGGCACGCCGGCGGGGTCGATGGGAGACGCTCGATGCGCCGCTGGACCTCGCCGGCACGATTGCCGCCCTGACGGCGCCGGCGCTGGTCGACTGCCTGACCCTCTGGCTGAGCAATATTATGCTCGCCGGGCGCGAAGTCGAAGAGGAAACCGCGCGGCTTCTCCAGGCGATGCTGCACACGCCGGTGCCGCTGGTCGCCGTCTCGAATGAGGTGGGTATGGGATTGGTGCCCGAAACCCCATTGGGCCGCGCCTTCCGCGATGCGCAAGGGCGGCTCAATCAGCGGGTTGCTGCGGTGGCCGGCCGCGTCGTGTTCGTGGCGGCCGGCCTGCCGCTCAACCTCAAGTGAGCGCGCTTCAGGCGGCGCGCTCGATTGCATTGCGATCCACGAGGCCGGTCGCAACCGCAAGGCGGTGAGCGATCAGCAGAGCGGTAAACGCAGCCACTTCGACGATGCTGACATAGAGCACGACATCATAGTTGAAGGCGCCTTCGCCGCGCGGCAGCGCCAGCGTTCCGACGAACAGCGCCACCTCGTAGGCGAGGAACGCGATCGGCAGCGACGCGAGCAGCATCGCGAACAGGCCGTAAGGCTTGGCAACGGAGACGGCAGCGCGGGCAGCATAGTAGGCCGCGATGGCGCCGATGCCCATGAAGAGGCCCCAGCCGTAGGCCTGCATCTCCATCGGATAGCCGAGGACGGTGAAACCATAGATCTGATTGGCGAGCCATACGGCGCCGACGAGCCAAACGCCATCATTGTGCTCGGTATCGAGCGCGGCGAGCGCCGCCAGGGCGGCAAACGGGATGGCGCAAGCGAAAACGCCCGTCGCCAGCAGCGTCGCCGCCGTCAAAAAGCCGATCCAAAGCAGGCGCTTCATGCCATTGGCGGAAGTTTCCATCGTCCGATCCCCTATCGCGTGTCATTGTGCGGCTCTACGGCGCGCTCCCGGGCGAAAACTATGCCATCCGCACGGCAATGAGAAGGAGCAAGATCGTCTCGGTCACCTCCACGCCGGCCCCGAGGCAATCGCCGGTTATACCGCCGAGACGATAACGCCAATAGGCCGCAATCGCGGGAATGACGACGACCGCCCCGAGCAGCACCGGCGCAAACCAGAGGCTGAGCAGCACCAGCACCGCCGCCTCCGCCGCGACGGCCCGCTGATCGATCTGCCAGGAAAAGCGCCCCCCCGTGCCGGCGGCCAGCGGCGGCACGGCCAAACTCCAGACCGCAGCGCCGAGCCGCGCCCACGCGCCGATCAGCATCAACGCGATGAACCCGGCCGCACCCGCTATCTCCGCCAGCAGCACGACCTTGGCGATCAGCTGCAGGGCGATCGCCATGACGCCGAACGCGCCGACATGCGGGTCGCGCATGATCTGCAACAGCCGCTCGGGCGAGCGGTGGGCCCCGGCAAGGCCGTCGGCGACATCGCCAAGGCCATCGAGATGGATGCCGCCCGTTACCCAGACCCAGGCGACGAGGCCGAGCAGCGCGCCGATCCAAGGGGACGCCTGCACGCCCGCCCAAAGCGCGGCGGCGACGATCGCGCCGATCACGGCGCCCACCACCGGAAACCAGAGCGCAGACCGCGAAAGATCCGCCGGATCGAAAACGTCGATACGGGGCGCGGGCAGGCGCGTGAGAAACTGCAACGCGTGGGAGAAGGAGCGAAGTTGCGCCCGGACGCTCATGGCTGCACCACCTCGACGATCTCCCCCCATAAACCGGAGCGTCCGTTGCGGCCAATCCGCAGCGTGATGCGCGTTCCCGGTTCGATCCGGAATGTCCACAGATTGGCGAACGGAAGAGCGCAAGTTATGGCGATGGCCGCGCGCATCGGCCCGCCGTGCGTGACGACCAGGCTCGATTGTGGCGTTGGAGGGGTGAGGAGGCGATCGAGGGCGCGGGCAACGCGCGCTTCGAGCATGCGCCAGCTTTCTCCGCCCGGCGCGCCGGGGGCGTCGGCGTCACCATAGAAAGCAACAACGGCATCTGCGGTTGCACGGTCGGCATGCAGTTCCGCCAGTGGCTTGCCATCCCAGTCGCCGAAGTCGGCTTCGCGCCAGTCGTCATCGAGGCGCAGCGGGATTCCGCGCTCCGCCGCGAGCGCCTCCGCTGAGGCGCGCGTGCGCAGGAGGGGAGAAGCTACGATCCCATCCCAACTCCGGCCCGCGGCCTGCCGCGCGAATTGCGCGCGGCCGCGATCCGAAAGCGGCGGGTCGGTGCGCCCGATCAAGCGGCCGGGGGTTACCGTTTCGCCGTGGCGGACGAGATCGAGCCGAACGGTCATGGCGCCGGGCCGGAAATCTTCGCCTCATCGAAGGTCGCCATCTTTGAGTGCAATGCGCACGCGAGCCGCAACACCGGCAGCGCCAGCGCCGCGCCGGAGCCTTCGCCCAGCCGCAGCTTCAGGTCGAGGATCGGCTCGGCGCCCAGCGCATCGAGAATGAGACGATGGCCCCGTTCCGCCGAGCGATGCGAATAGATGAGCCATGGCACGCAGGATGGATTGATGCGCACCGCCGCGAGCGCAGCTGCGGTGACGATGAAACCATCGACCAGCACCGGAACGCGCGCCTGCGCCGCCGCGATCATCGCGCCCGCGAGCGCCGCGATCTCAAACCCACCGACGCAGCGCAGCACGGTGAGCGCCGATGGGTCGTTACGGTCGAGAGCATGCAGGCTGAGCGCGGCATCGATGATACGGCCCTTGCGGATGATGGCGTCCCCATCGAGGCCCGTACCGGCGCCGACAATATCCTGCGCGCGGGCTCCCAGCAGCGCTGCAGCGATCGCAGCGGCCGCGGTCGTGTTGCCGATGCCCATTTCCCCGAGGATGATGAGATCGGCACCGTCTCCAATCGCCCGCATGGCGACGCGTCGGCCCGCCGCGAGCGCATGGGCAAGCTCGTCGTCGTTCATCGCCGGCTCGCGCGAAAAATCCCGTGTGCCGCGCCGCGGCTTGTCGACGAGGACACCGGCAATCTCGGTCTCGGCCAGGGTCCCGACATCGATCACCGTGAGGCCAGCGCGCAGCTCGCTCGCCAGCACCGCGATGGCCGCACCGCCATTGGCGAAGTTGTGGAGCATCTGCACGGTCACATCGGAAGGGTACGCGGAGACGCCCTGCGCGGCGATCCCGTGATCGGCGGCAAACAGCACGATGGGCGCGTTGTCACCGCGCGGCCTATCCGTTGCCTGCAATGCCGCAAGCCGCACGGCGAGCGCCTCCAGCGCGCCGAGCGAGCCGGGTGGTTTCGTCAGTTGCCCCTGACGCGCTTCCGCAGCCGCGCGGTGTTCTGCCGACGGCTGAGGGCATTGCGACGTAATCCAGTCTGCATCGACATCCACGCAGGCGCACTCCCCTAGGGCCGGTTCCGGCCGGCCGGAGCGCACAATGGGGATTGGCTTCGCTACGTCAAGCGGGCGCAACGCGGCGCCCCGGGGGGAACGGACAGGACGGCGTGTGGCTGATTGCCGGCAGCACTGTCAGGCGATCAGCGCATGTTCCCGGTTGAGGAATGCGTCGACCTGCGAGCCCTCCATCGGGCGTGCGAACAGGAAACCCTGCATCGTGTCGCACCCCATCGCGCGCAAAAGCGTCAGCTGCGAGCGCGTCTCGACACCTTCCACCGTCACCTTGATCCCGAGGCTCTGCCCCAGGTGCGCGATGGTACGCACGATGGCCATGTTGTCGGGGTTCGTTTCCATATCGCGCACGAACGAGCGGTCTATCTTGAGCCGGTCGATGGGTAGCTTCTTGAGGTGCGACAGCGAGGCAAAACCGGTACCGAAGTCATCGAGGGCGATCTCGATGCCCATGTCATGCAGTTCCTGCAGGGCCGCGCCGACGCCGTGGGCATTCCGTCCCACGAATACGCGCTCCGTTACCTCGATGCACAAACGCTCCGGACGCACGCCGATCTCGCGCAGCTTCCCCTTGACATATTCGGCGAACGTCCCGAGCGCGAAATCCGCCGAGGTGACGTTGATGGCAACGCGCCCGAATTCGATGCCGCCCCGCTCCCACGCCGCAGCTTGGCGCAACGCCCTGTCGATCACCCATTTGCCAACATCCGCCGCCGACTTGGCATCGTCGAAGATCTCTTCGAAGGCCGCCGGCGAGAGCTGCCCCCGATGGGGATCGTTCCAGCGCAGCAGCGCTTCGAAAGACGTACGCTGTCCGTTGCCGAAGCCCACGATCGGCTGATAGAGCAGCGCCAGCTCGCCCTCCGCCAGCGCCCGCTGGATATTACGATGCAGCTGATAGGCCGCCTCGAACGAGGCGCGCATCTCCGGCACATAGAACTGATAACGGTCGCGGCCCAGGTCCTTCGCCCGGTAGAGCGCCAGGTCCGCGTTCTTGAGCAACTCGCTGGCACCCTTCGCGTCGGAGGGAAACAGGCTCAGTCCCAAGCTGATCGTACACCGGTGCTGCACCCCGCCGACGAGAATGGGCGGCTTCAGCGCCGAGAACATCGCGTCGATGGCGCGGTTGAGGCCGAGCGGGTCGCTGTCGATTGAAATCAAAACCGCGAACTCGTCGCCGCCGATCCGCGCCACCCATCCATACTGAGCCAGCGCCGATTGCAGACGCGAGCCCACCTCCTTGAGCAGCTCATCGCCTGCCGCATGGCCGAGGATGTCGTTCGTCTCCTTGAAGCGGTCGACATCCAATAGTCCCACCGCAAAACGCTGGCCGGCTTCGGCCGCGGAGATCAGCATCGATTCCAGTTGCTCGTTGAACAGCAGCCGGTTCGGCAGTCCCGTGAGGCTATCCTGCTTGGCAAGGCTCCAGAGCTGTTGCTCGAGGCGCTTGCGTTCGCTGATATCCTCCGTGAGCATCATCATGCCGCCGATGCTGGCATCCTCGAGGTGCCAGGGCCGCACTTCCCAGCGAATGAGATTAGTCGTGCCGTCCGAGCGCTTGAAGGCCTCCTCCGAGCGCGTCTCGGTGGCACCCTTCAAGATGCGCTGATGCTTCTGCCGCCAGTGCTCTGGCACCTCCGGAAACACATCGTAGTGACTGCGGCCGATGAGCGAGGCGTCGGCGTCGAGGTTGTAGTCGCGCACCCAGCGGTCGGTGTAGGCGACATAGCGCATGTCGACATCGAACATCGCCACCGCCGCGGGTGCATGTTTCACGAATGCCTGCAGAGTGGAGTTCGCGCGCTTCAGCTCGTTTTCCGCCCGGCGCCTGTCCGTGACGTCGACATACGTATTGAGATGCGCCCCGCCGTGAACGGGCACACAGCGGATCTCCAGGATGCGCCCTGAAAGCTCGTTGCGCTCGTTGGTGATCGGCACCGGGCTCAGCAGTGTCTCCATGCGCGTGCGCACCGCCTCCTCGACCGGAGAGGGCCCATAGTCGCCCCGCTCGGCACGAAACCGGACGAGGGTTTCGAGCTTCTGCGGCGCACCCGCGAACCGTTCCTCCGGAAGATCGAGCAGCTGCCAATAGAGCTTGTTGCTCGCGACGAGCACCAGATCGCGATCGATGAGCGCAATGCCGCCGGGGAAATGATCGATCATCGCCTGCAGCGTTTGCGCCTGCTCGCGGATCGCCGTGATGTCCGTGCTGATCGTAATGAAGCGCTCAATCGCGCCGTCAGCGCCAAACCGCGGGATCACGATCGATTCGAAGCAGACGAGGGCGCCGTTCTTCGCCTTGTCGCACAGCTCTCCCCGCCACGTGCGCCCCGACTTCACCGTCTCCCACATACCCTCGAGGCTCGTGCCCGTACGAACGCCCGAGGAGCTGAGCAGCTCATAGTGCTGGCCCAGCAGCTCCCCTTCGGTATAGCCGAGCATCTTGCAGAAGCGCTCGTTCACCTCCAGCAAGCGTCCGGAAGGGTCCGTCACGGTGATGCAGAAGTGCTCTTCGAGTGCCTGTCTGTAGCCCGCGAGCTTGTCGCTGCCGAGCCCCGGGGCGAGCCGGCCGTTTCCCCCTCCGCTATTGCCCGACAGCACCGCGCGCCAGGCACCTTTCAATTTTGCCAGCACGCTGACGCTCCGGGCCCTAACTATATGTCGATTAGAACCCGGCATTTCTTAAACTGGACTTTCCTATGCAGCGGATTCCCCCATCCCGTTGCATTTTTCAGCTAACCGAACGGGTAAACTGTTCCCATTCGCCCAGCGGAAGAAAGCTTCAGGTAACGAAAGAGGCCGTCGCGCCTCGCCGATCGCGGCGGCATGGACACGCCTTTCGCCAGCCTCCTTTATTAACGACGGTGCTACTTCGTCGCCTCCTTCACGGGAGCCGCCTGTACGCGCGCGCCATCGGCGAGGTTGATCGGCGGTGCACGGACGACGAGATCGCCCTCCTTCAACCCTTGGTCCACCTGCACCGTGGTGCCGAGGTCGTGCACGAGGTTGATCCGCCGCATCCGCACCACGCCGTTCTCGAACACCGCGACGTGCAATCCATTGCTGTCGAACACCACCGCGTCCGACGGCAGTACGACGAGGTTATCCTTGCGCGGGATCTTCAGCTCGACGGTACAGTAGCTGCCGGGCCGCAGGACACCGTCGGGATTTGGCACGTCGATCTCCGTGAGCAGCGTCCGCGTCTCCGGCTGCAGCGCATCGGCGACGCGCGTCACGGTGCCGGGGAACGTAACGCCCGGAAGCTCAGGAATTCGCACGATGGCCTCCACGCCCGGCGCCACGCCGATCGCGGCCGACTGCGGAACGTAAACGAATGTGCGGATCACGTCGGTCTGCATCACGGTGAACAGGAAGGTGCCGCTCGTAGCATCCGCCTGCACCAGCGAGCCGACATCCGTGTTCCGCTGCGTCACGACCCCGTCGAACGGCGCTGTTACCGTCTGATAGGCCTTCTGCTGGCCCAGCGTGCGCAGGCGCGCCTCTTGCGCCGATATGCTCTGCTGCGCCGAGTTGACCGCCGCATCGAGCGCCTTGAGGTTCTGTTCATCGACCGATCCCTGCTGCCGCGTAGTCCAGCCCTGCGCCACCAGCGGACGGTCCCGGTTCCATGTGATCTGCGCGAGATCCCGGTTCGCCTTCTGCTGTTGCAGGTTGGCGCGATCGAGATTGAGCGTCGCCTTCGCCTGCTCGATCTCGTGATCGAGCTCCGGCGCCGTGATCTGCACGAGCAGGTCGCCCTCCTTCACCCGGTCGCCGATGTCGACTGGGCGTTTATCGATGTAGCCGCTGGCGCGCGCATAGATGTTGGCAGTCGTCAGTGCCTGCATCGTTCCCGGCAGCGATATGCTGATGGTGTGCCCGGCGCTGTGCACCTCTGCCACCTGCACCGTCGGGATGAACGTACGGTTGCGGTTTACCGTCTCCTGCGCACTTTGCTGCTGGCGATAGGCATTGCGTGCGCCCATGCCGAGCGCGCCGGCCAGCAGCACGAGCACGACAACCCCGAGCACGCCGGCGCGCCAGCCGATCTTCGGGGGCTCGGCGGATTGGATCGTCTCCTGTTTCCCGTTCTCCGCCATCAGATGTCTCCGCCAAATACGCCGTGCGCCGTCTTTCCATCATTGCCCTTGCGAAGCAGCGCAAAGAGGTAAGGAACGATCAGCAGCGTCGCAGGGGTCGCAAAGAGCAACCCGCCGATGACGGCGCGCGCCAGCGCAGCGTTCTGCTCTTCGCCCGGCCCGCCGATGGCCATGGGCAGCATGCCGACGATCATCGCCGCAGCCGTCATGAGCACAGGACGAATACGGGTGTGTCCGGCATCGACCGCCGCTTTGCTGGCAGGAACGCCTTTCAGCTGCTGTTCGCGCGCGAACGTCACGAGCAGGATCGAGTTCGCCGAAGCGACACCCACGGCCATGATGGCACCCATGAGCGATGGCACATTGAGCGTTGTGCCGGTAATGAACAGCATCGTGAGTATGCCGCAGAACGTCGCCGGCAGCGCCAGGATCACGACGAACGGATCGCCGAAGTTCTGGTAGTTCACGACCATAAGCAGATAAACGACGACGGCGGCGAAGAGGATGCCGATGCCAAGATCGGTAAAAGAGCTCCTCATGCTTTCGATCTGCCCTAGCACCTGGATGGTGTTGCCGGGCTTCAGCTCCTTCTTCAGATCGGTGACGATCTTGCCGATGTCACGCTCGACGCCGCCGAGATCGCGGTCCTGCACGCTGGCGTAGACGTCATATACCGGCTGGATGTTCGTCTGATTTGAGTTGGTCGGCTGACTGTCGCGGCGCAACGTGGCGACATTGCTTAAAAGCCCAGGGATCGGGTTGCCGGGATCACCCGTCGTTGCGAGCCGCGCCGAAACCGGTGTGTTGTTGAGATCGTTCAGCGACTTGATCTTGGGCTCCGGCGTCTGCACCACGATGTAGTACGGCCGCCCCGTCACCGGATCGTTCCAGAAGTTCGGTGAAACCTGCTCCGACGAGCTGAGGCTGACATTCATGTTGTTGATGATGTCTCCTGCGCGCAGTCCCAATTGCGCGGCGCGCACGCGATCGATGTCGGCCAGGAACGCCGGCGCGTCGGTTTCCTGCTGCAGATGCGCGTCCACGATCCCGGGCATCTGCGAGATCCGCCGCCGCAGCTCCTTCGCCACGCGCAGGTTGTTGGCGCGGTCATACCCGATGGTGCGCAGGTCGATCTGCGCCGGAAGGCCGAAATTCAGGATCTGCGTAACGATGTCGGCCGGCTGGAAATAGAACAGGATATTCGGGAAGGTTTTCGCCAGCGTCTGCCTCAGCTTGCGCACGTATTGGCTCGTGGGCGCATGGCCTTCCTTCAAGGCGACCATGATGACGCCGTCGTTGACGCCGATGGTCGATCCATCGGAAAAGGCGAGGTTATACGCGCGCGACGGAAGTCCGATGTTGTCGACGATGAGATCCCGGTCTTTGTCCGGAATCACCTGCCGGATCTTGTCCTCGATCGCCTGGAAGATCCGCTCCGTCGTCTCGATACGCGTTCCCGCCGGCGCGCGGACATGCAGCTGTATGCGGCCCGCATCGATGTTCGGATAGAAGTCGCGCCCAACGAGCATGAACATCGCCGCCCCGAGCCCGAGGATGAAAACGGCGACGATCGGCACGATGAAGCGGTGTGCAACCAGCACTTCGACCAGCGCGACATAGCTCTGCCGCATGTGCTCGAACCCACGCTCGAACGCGGCATGGAAGCGTCCGAGCACGGACCGCGGCGGCCCGTCCACATGCCGCTCGCTTTGCAGAAACAGCCCGATCGTGATCGGCGTGAGCGTACGGGAAAGGGCATAGGACGCCAGCATGGCAAACACCACCGCAAGCCCAAGCGGCGTGAACAGGTAGCGCGCCGGTCCTTCGAGAAACACCACCGAGGTGAAAACCGAGGCGATGGCGAGCGTGGAGACCAGGGTCGGCACCGCGATCTCGGCGGAGCCATGCAGCGTCGCCTCGGAGAGCGGCATCCCGCCTTCCGTCCACAATCGGTGCGTGTTCTCGATCGTCACCGTCGAATCGTCGACGAGTATGCCTATGGCGAGCGCCAGCCCGCCAAGCGTCATGGTATTCAGTGTTTCGCCGAGAAAGAACAGACACACGATCGAGGATAGGATCGCAAGCGGAATGGAGATCATCACGACGAGCGTGGAGCGCCAGGATCCGAGGAACAGAAGGATCATCAGCGCCGTCAGCGCGGCAGCGATGGCGCCCTCTCTCAGCACGCCCTCCACCGATTCCTTCACGAAGATCGACTGATCGAACAGCTCGTCGATAGAGAGCCCGGGCGGCGCTGCGGCCCGCGCAACCTTCAGCGCCGCACGAACGCCATTGACGACCTCGAGCGTCGATGCGTTGCCGTTCTTGATGACGCTGAGCAGCACCGCGCGTTTGCCGTCCCGCCGCACGATGTTCTGCTGAACGGCCGATCCATCGCGCACGTGCCCGACATCCTGAAGGAATACCGTTGCTCCACCCTCGACCCGGATCGGGATTTTGTTGAGCTGATCGATGCTCGGCGGCGTGGCGTTGGAATGCACCACGTATTGCGTGTTGCCGATCTTGGCTGTACCGGAGGGCAGCGTAAGGTTCTGTGCGTTGACCGCGTTCACGATATCGCTGGGCGTCAGACCGCGCGCGAGCAGCTTGTCGGGGTCTATATCGACCATGATCTGGCGATACTTGCCTCCGGCTGGCGTCGGAAACGTCACGCCATGCACCGGCGCCAGCTGCTGGCGCAGGTCGTAGATGCCGAAGTCGTAGAGCTGCTGCTCATTCAACTTGTCGGACGTCAGCGCGAGCTGCAGCACCGGGACGCTCGAAGCGTTGAACTGCACGATGATCGGCGGCTGGATGCCGGGCGGCAATAGCGCGCGGATGGCGTTCGTTCCGGCGACGATCTGTGAGATGGCGAGGTCGAGATTGACGTCCGGTTGGAAATAGATCTTTTGCACCGACAAACCGTTGAGGGTCTGCGATTCCATATTTTTGATGCCCGAGACGTTCGAGCTTATGGCGTACTGGCTATAGGTGCTGACGCGTGATTCCATCTCCGGCGTCGAAAGGCCGGTGTACTGCCAGATCACCGTCACCACTGGAATGTCGATCTCCGGAAAGATGTCCGTCGGCATGGTCCGGATAGCAATGCCGCCGAGAAACACGATGAACGCCGCGAGCACATAGAAGGTGTACGGATACCTCAGCGCGAAGCGAACTAAGCCCATAGGCCGTCTCCAAAGGCGTCCGGAACCCGGCGCGTTGAGACAAAAGAATGGGGATCCGAAGCGAGCTTCGAATCCCTCGTGCTACACTGCTAAAGAACCAGCGGCACGCGCGTTGCAGGCATCAGCGACAATCCCAGATGCCGTGCACCGTCTTGGTGTGACAGTCGTCGCCGTTGCCTGCGTGAGCAACGCTGATGCCTGCCAGAAGTGCGAACGTGAGGGCGACGTACTTGAGAGACCTCATGGGACCGCTCCATTTCAAAAGCGTTTGCCAAAAGCCCCGCTGCGCGTTTCCCTGGCCTCGTTATCGATCGTGCCGAGGCATTAAGGACAGAAGAGTCCGATAAGAGACGTGGCTATAGTGCTGCAAACCTTCAACACGCCATCGATGCGGCGGAAGGTGCGGCGCCATTTCGCGAAAATCAGAAACTGGGGGATTGCGAACGAAACCCTTCGGGGTCACACGACGCGATAAAATAAATTCAAAAGAAAATTAAACGCCTGCATGCGCCGCATTAATGCGCGTGACCAGAGTGGATTGAGACCGCCAAATTGAGATCGCTGCGGGCGTGATCAGGCCAGCTCGCCAACGCAGAGTCCAGCTCCAGCAGGGGCACGGACCAGGGACCCGCGTCCCAAGCCTGTCGGACGAGCACGGACAGATTTCCCTCAGGGGAAAGCTGCAGGTTTTGAGGGGGAGTCACGGGCGATGGTGCCCAGGGCCGGAATCGAACCAGCGACACCGTGATTTTCAGTCACGTGCTCTACCAACTGAGCTACCTGGGCGTGGCTTCGGGCGGATTGGCCGGAGCCGAAGCTCGGCCCTTATAGTGACGGCACCGGCACCTGTCCAGCGCTTCCAGCCGGTCCGTCCACCATGCACGCTAAGCAACTGCCGTGGCGGCCGTTTCGCCTAATTCTCCTTGGGAAAGCCTGCGTCGCGCGGGCTGGAGGCCGGGCGCCGCGTTATTCCGCGGAGGCCTGATGCCTATTCCTCTCCATCGCCGCCCGAACGTCGCCCCTCGGCCCCGGTCGCGCCCGATACCACGGCGTCGTCGCCGTCCTCGTCGGCATCCGCCTGCCCCCCGGCGATGACGTACCCCCCGCCCAGCCAGCGTCCGAGATCGACGTCACGGCACCGCGCCGAGCAAAACGGCCGGTAGGCGGCCTCCGTCGGCTCCCCGCAAATGGGACAGCGGCGGCCCGCAGCCTTTGCTGCTTCCTTCGACTTTTGCGCCATGGGTGCGCCTTCCGTCAGATCGGGTCAGATCAGGTCGGGTCGAGCTCTGCAGCACGGACCCAGGCGAAGTGGATCGGAAAGCCCTCGCCCGCCAGCATCGCCACCACCTCGGTGAGCGGCAGACCGACGACGCTCGTGTAGGAGCCGACGATCTTCTGCACGAAGCTTCCGGCGAGCCCTTGGATGGCATAGCCGCCGGCTTTCCCGCGCCACTCCCTTGAAGCGATATAGGCCTCGATCTCCTCCCGTGAAAGATGTTTGAACCGCACGCGGGTATCGACGATCTTCTGGCGCAGGCGGTCATCGGGCGTGATGAGGCACACGCTCGTCAGCACCCGGTGCGCGCGCCCCGAAAGGAGCTGCAGGCAGTTCGCCGCCTCCTCGATGTTCGACGGCTTCATGAGGATGCGCCGCCCGACCGCGACGACCGTATCCGCCGCCAGCACGTAAGCCGAGGCGATGTCCTTGTCGTTGGCGATCTGGTCGCGCGCGGTCTCCGCCTTCATCCGCGCGATCCGCGCCGCATAGGCGCGGGGCATCTCCACCCGGCGGGCCGATTCATCGATGGAGGATGGACGCAGCGCATCCGGCTCGATACCCACCTGCGACAGGAGCATCAGCCGCCGCGGACTCGCGCTCGCGAGCACCAGCGTCGGGCGCGCAGCGTCGCCGGGGTTGGCGGCCTTTGCCTTGGCCAGCTCACGGCGCAGCGTATCGCGGCGCGGATGGTCGGTGCGGCTCAGCGCGGTCAAAAATGCGGCCTTGGCGGACATCGCAGCGTCACCTTGGAGAGGACATGATGGCTTGAAGACGGCTTATGGACGAACGGCCTGGACTGAGCCTGCCTTTGCGCGCGTCGGGATCGATCCAGGGGCGCCGGCAAGGCCGATCTTCGGCGGTTGACAGTTGCCGAAGCACTGCTACGGGGCATTGCGACATTGCAAAGGCGACGATGGAAAAGCAAGGGGGCAATCGCCGGATCCGCGCACCCCCGCAATCGCCCGTTGCCATCGCCGGGCCTTTTCAGGCTAAATCACCGCCGCGGCCGGGCCGAAAAGGGCTTCCAACATGCTTGCCAAGAGCGCGATTGTCGATCTTCTCGGACGCACGTCGCTTTTCGGATCGCTGGACGAATCCGAGCGCCGCGCCGTCGCCGACGAGATGCGCGAGGTGAGCTTCGACCCCAGCCAGGTCATTTTCACCCGCGGCGACACGGGCCGCGAGATCTACCTCGTCGTATCGGGGCGCGTGCGCATCTCGGTTCTCACCGCGGAGGGACGCGAGTTGTCGTTCGCCCATGCCGAGCCCGGCGCCATCTTCGGCGAGATCGCCATGCTCGACGGCGGCCCTCGCTCGGCGGACGCAACAGCGGTCGGCAAGGTGAGCGCCCTCAGCCTCTCCAAGCCCGCATTCAAGCGCCTCATGGAAACGCAGCCGCACGTTGCAGAGGCGGCCATGCGATTCCTGTGCACGCGCATTCGCGAAGCCGACCAGCAGCTCGAGGCCATCGCGCTCTATCCGATCGAAGGCCGCCTCGCGCGGTTCTTCCTGGCCGCTGCCCGCGCAAAGGAGCCCGACAGCGAGGATGGCCGCGTGACGATCGATCTGCCGATTTCGCAGAGCGAGCTCGCGCTGCTCATCGGAGCGAGCCGGCCGAAGGTCAACACGGCGCTGTCGATGCTGGAGACGACCGGAGCGCTCGAACGCAAAGGCTCGCGCATCGTCTGCGATCTGGAAGAGCTGGAAGCGATTGCCGGCACCGCGTGAGGATGCATCCCCCTTGGGCTGGCCCCTGTCCGAGAAAAATCTCGATAGCTCTCGCCGGCCGGAGCAGTGCGGCGCGAGCCACGCAGCCCCGTCTTCACCGTTCCAGCGTCTGAAGACGCGCTTTGCGGCTTCGCTCCTCCCCCTGATCGAAAACGCGCCCGTGCGCCGGCTCCGGGCCCTTGCCCGCAAGCTGGCGGCCGCAGGCACTGCTCCCTATCCGCCGGATGTCCGCCGCCGGCTGAAGATCCTCAATGTCATGTGCTACCTGATCGCGGCGACGACGCTGCTCTACGCGATCCAGCAGGCGACGCTCGACTACGCCCAGTATGCACCGATGGTGCATCTCAATCTTTTCATCGTCGCTGCCGTGCTGCTCGTCCCCTTTGCCCACCGCATCAACGAGATGGCCGGCGGGCTGCTGCTGGTTGCGGTCGAGTATGCCGCGCTCATCGGCTTTGCCAGCTTCTTCAGCCGCGAGGGCGGGGGCCACCTGCAATACCTCATCGCCGCTGCCGCGGCGTTCGTCATTTTCGGCCTGCAGCGTCTGTGGCTGGTGATCGGCGTCATTGTCCTCGCCGTCGTGCTGCACCTTTACGTCTGGTACCACTTCCCCGTCACCGGCCCCGTCACGGCGGATCAGCAGGCGATCATGGATTCCCTTTACACGCAGGGTGCCATCACCACGTTCGCGCTCATCGCCGCTTCCGTCTATTACGCCTTCAGCCTTGCCGAGCAGGCCAAGGCGGAAACCGACGCCGTGCTGCGCAACGTTCTGCCCGACCCCATCGTGGAACGTCTGAAGGCGAACCCGGGCGGCGTCATCGCCGACAACATCGACAACGCCTCGGTGATGTTCGCCGACATCTCCGGCTTCGTCGCCCTTGCACGCCGGCTCGGCGCCAACGCGACGGTGGACCTGTTGAGCCGCATCGTCTCGGAGTTCGACAAGCTGGCGGTGCGGCACGGCGTTGAGAAAATCAAGACCATCGGCGATGCGTACATGGTGGTTGCGGGATTGCCCGATCCCGTCCCCGACCACACGGCGCGGCTGGCGCGCATGGGGCTCGATATGCTGTTGACCGTGGACCGGCTTCGCGCCGAAAGCGGGCTTTCCATCGCGTTGCGGATCGGAATGGCCTCGGGCCCGGTGACCGCGGGCGTCATCGGCACGCGCAAGTTCAGCTACGATGTGTGGGGCGATCCGGTAAACCTCGCCAGCCGCCTGGAAGGACAATCTTCGCCCGGCCGTATTCTCATTTGCCCCGGATGCCGCGCCGCGCTTGGCGATCATTTCCTCTACGAGGCGCGCGGCCCTATCGAGATCAAGGGCATCGGTGCCCAGGAGGCATGGTTTCTCATCGGCGAGAAGCCGAACGAGGGTCCGGGCGCAGCGTCCGAGATCAGACCGTAGGGCCGCCCTCGAAGCCGAACCGCGACTTGATGCGCTCGAAAAGCTGATCGCGCACGCCGCGATAGTCGGCAAGCGTCTGCTCGCGCGTGCCATGCCCCACCATCACGGTGGCATCGTACGTCGGCCAATATTCGACATCGACTGCCATGGTGCGCGTCAGCTCCAGCGCCTGGTGGTGCGCTTCGGGGGACAGCGAGACGATGAGATCGAAGGACGTGTCGTGCAGATCGCGCAGCGTATTCGGCGTATGGCCGGAGACGTCGATGCCGATCTCGTCCATCACGGTGGTGACGAACGAATCGGCGACCCCAGCGCGCACCCCCGCCGACGCAACGTATGCGCGTTTGCCGGCGAGATGGCGCAGGATTGCCGCTGCCATCACCGAGCGCACCGCGTTCGTCGTGCAGGCGAAGAGCACCGCGCCAGGCAGATCCCGGGAGGCTGCCTCACCCGCCGCAGGCCCGAGAGCCGGACGGTCCGCTGTGCCGCTCGCGAAGTCGCGAGACATGGCCGCTACCCCTTCCAGTGTAGCGCGCAGATGAGTGTAAACAGCCGGCGGGCGGTATCGATATCGATGGTGATCTTGCCGGCGAGGCGTTCGAGCAGAGTTCTGCTGCCCTCGTCGTGCAGGCCGCGCCGCCCCATGTCGATCGCCTGGATGCGCGAGGGCGGCGCTGTGCGGATCGCCTCGTAGTAGCTCTCGCACACGAGGAAATAGTCCTTCATGATGCGCTTCAGCGGCGTCAGCGACAGCATGTGGGTGATGAGCGTCTCGTCGGCCTCGTTGCTGACCGCGAACACCAAGCGGTCTTCCAGCATCCCGAGGTTCAGCTTGTATGGACCGTCGTCGCGGCCATCGAGGGCGAACGAGTTACCCTCCAGGATGTCGAAGATGGCGACCTCGCGCTCATGCTCGATGTTCGAGTTGGTCGTCGCCGTCGACTTCTCATCCAGCGTGATGGCCACCAGCCGCGCCCGCGGCAGCTCGGCGCGGGGCTCTTCCTCGCTCATGATTGATGCCCGGTAGAAGGTTGCAGGCGAATATCGGCGGAAAGCCGGTGCGCTTCCAGCCCCTCGGCGCGCGCCAGCGCCATCGCTGCCGGCCCGAGCGCCGCCAGCGCGCCGCGGTCCAGCTTCAGAAGCGAGGTTCGCTTCATGAAGTCCAGCACCCCGAGGCCGGAGGAGAAGCGCGCCGTGCGCGAAGTCGGCAGCACGTGATTGGAGCCCGCGATGTAGTCGCCGATCATTTCCGGCGTGTGGGAGCCTATGAAGATAGCGCCCGCGTTGCGGATGCGCTCGCTCAGCGCCTCCGCGTCGGCAGTGGCGATCTCCAGATGCTCCGCCGCGATACGGTCGGCGAGGGCGGGCGCCTCATCGAGCGAAGAAAGCTCGATAATGGCGCCGAATTCGTTCCAGCTTTCGCTCGCGATGCTTGCGCGCGGCAGCTTCTCGAGCTGGCGCGCGACCGCAGCTTCCACCGCGCGGCCGAACGCGACGTCGTCCGTCATCAGGATCGACTGCGCGGCCGTATCGTGCTCGGCCTGGGCGAGAAGATCGGCCGCGATCCAATCGGGATCGTTGTGCCTGTCGGCGATCACCAGCACCTCGGAAGGCCCCGCGATGCTGTCGATGCCAACGGTGCCAAAAACGAGCCGCTTCGCCGCGGCAACATAGGCGTTGCCCGGGCCGACGATCTTCGCAACCGGCGCGATCGTCTGCGTGCCGTAAGCGAGTGCGGCAACCGCCTGTGCGCCGCCGATGCGGTAAACCTCCTCGATGCCGGCCAGCTCGGCAGCCGCCAGCACGAGCGGATTGAGTTCGCCATCCGGCGAGGGCACCACCATGACGATGCGCGGCACGCCCGCGACCTTCGCCGGGATGGCATTCATCAGAACCGAGCTGGGATAGGAGGCGAGCCCGCCTGGCACGTAAAGGCCAGCCGATTCCACCGCCGTCCAGCGCCAGCCGAGCTCGACGCCCAGCCCGTCCGTGTAGCGCTCGTTGACCGGCAGCTGGCGCTCGTGATGCTCGGCGATGCGCGCCGCCGCAAGCTCCAGCGCCTCCAGCGTCTCCGCGCTGCACGCTTCGCGCGCGCGAGCCATCTCCTCCGCCGACACGCGCAAGCCGAGGGCGCCGAGGTCGACGCGGTCGAATTTGCGCGAAAGATCGATCAGCGCGGCATCCCCGCGCCCGCGCACGTCCTCGATGATGGCGGCCGCGGCAGTGCCGACATCGGCGGACGATTCACGCTTCTCACCGAGGAAAGCCGCGAACGCCGTTTCGAATTGAGGATCGCGGGTATTCAGCCGCTTGGGCATCTCGTCATCGGCCCTTCGGCCGTCTCCTTTGGGAAATTACGGGGCGCTATTCGTCACTCGCGTGCGCCGGTTTCGCGTTGGCGCGCCACGCAGCGCCAAGGTCGCGCAGCTCCGCCTCGATGCACTCGACCTCGAGCTGGAGCGCCGCACCGCCGGCAAAATGCAGCATCACCGCCCCCGAGGGCTCCTCGCCCGGCTCGAACGTCACGGCGAGCAGCGACAGCACGCTGTCCTTCTGGCGCGGATCGAACCCCTGCACCCGCGCCGCCTTCACCCGCTCGAAGCGCACCCCCGACCGCCGCCGCCGGTAAGCGTCGGGCCCTTCCTTCACGGCCCCCTCCCAGTCGAAGCGGTTGGCAATGGCCGCAAAACGCATGTCCCCGGCGAGGAACGCCATCTCGCCCACGCGCATCACCGCATCCTGCAGGTGGCACGACAGGACGCGCAGATCCTCCGGATCGAGGGCAATGAGCTTCAATTCCTGCATACGGGTACTGTCCCATGCGCCGCCGGACATATGGCCGCGAGCCACAAAACTTTGATAGCTGTGCTGGTCTGGCGGCGCAACATACCTGTCATACGGGACCGCCGCTGGCGCCGATCAGCCGCATCGCACTTGTATCGTGTTCGCGAAGGGTCGTAGATGGCAGCAGAAACATCGACTTGATCGGGTGCGCCATGGACGAGGAACGCTTCAATCTATCGCTACGCCGCTTCCTCAAGGAGGTGGGCATCACCTCTCAGCGCGAGATCGAGCGCCTGGTGCGCGAAGGCGCCCCGGACGGCGCGAAACTGCGCGTGAGGATGGTGCTCACCGCCGAGGGAACCGATCTGCATCACGAGGTCGACGGCGAAATCGAAACGCGCTGATCCAGATCAGCCAAGCGGCCGGCCGCGGCCGCGCGGAGCCGCACGCGGTCCACCGACGCTTAACGAGCCCTTACCGCGACCCCCAAAAATCAAATCTTGGTTTTCACAACCGGTGAAGCTTCGACCGCTAGCTTGCCGCGATTACGCGAGCTTTTGCGAGGGCTTATGCTCATTGCCGGCGATGGCACGGCGGCCAGCCTCCCCCGACAAGAGATTGAGCGATTACGCGCGCTCGACGAATATCGGCCGCTCGACGCGCCGCCCGATCCTGACATAGATCGCATCATCGAACTCGCGGCACGCATCTGCCGCGCTCCCGCCGCCGCTCTCGCCCTCGTCGGCCGCGACCGCGTCTATTTGAAATCTCGCCACGGCATCGAGCAGCATGAGCTCCCGCGGGACGAAACGTTCTGCGCGCACGCCATCGAGAATGGCAGCAGCCTCTTCTACGTACCCGACGCTCGCCTCGACCCGCGCTTTGCCGCCCTTCCCATTGTGACCGGCGCCCCGCACGTCCGCTTCTACGCGGGCATTCCACTGCAATCGCCCTCCGGCCACAGCATCGGCGCGGTCTGTCTCCTCGATATGAAGCCCTGGCCCGAATTCGGCGCGAGCGACCGCAGGGCTTTGGAGGATGTCGCCGCCCTCGTGATGAGCAGGCTCGAGATCCAGCGGGTGAAGGAAGCCAGCCACGGCGATGATCTGCGCTTCGAGCGCATCGCGTCGACCTCGGCCGACGCCATCGTCTGCACGGACGCACTCGGCCGCATCATCTTCTGGAACAAGGCCGCCGAGGCCATGACGGGCTACTCGGCCCAGGAGGCCATGGGCAAGCCCGTGAGCTTCGTATTCCCTCCGCGGCTGCGGCGCACGCAAACCGCCAGGCTGACCCGCGTGGTGCGCCGCATCGCCGGTCCTGCCGCTCCCCGCGCCGAGTTCACCGTTCTGAAGCGCGATGGCGGCGAGCTGCGCCTCGAGATGACGCTCTCGGTTTCACGCGAGAACGATACCGGCTTCGGCGCTATCCTGCGCGAGGTCGGCCTCGCCCGGCAGGGCGAGCAGCGCCTTTTCGCGCGCGCCGAGCTCGATCCGCTCACGGGCCTTCCCAACCGCTGCCGCCTGCTCGCCGCCCTGCGGCGTGAAGCGGCGGCGGGAAGTGGAGCGCTTTTCCAGCTCGACCTTGCCGGCTTCAAGGACGTCAACGATTCCCTCGGCCACGCCGCCGGCGACCAGCTGCTGCGCCAGTCGGGGGAGCGCCTCACCGCGCTGATCGCCGGCACCGGCAAGGTCGCTCGCCTCGGGGCCGACGAGTTCGCCGTGCTGCTGCCCGGGCTCTCGGCCGCCGAGGCGACGAAAGTTGCCGAAAAAATCGTCGGCGCGTTCGATGCGCCGTACGTCGTCGGCACCGAAGCGATCTACCTCGGCATCAACGCCGGCATCGTGATGTTCCCCGAGGACGGCACCGATCCCGACGAGCTCGCCGCCAATGCCGATCTCGCGCTCGAGCGCTCCAAGGTGGCGGGGCGGCGCGGTTTCGAGTTCTTTATCCCCAAGATGCGTCAGGTCGTGATCGCGCGCCGGACGATCGAGGGCGAGCTGCGCCGGGCCCTCGCCAGTTCCCAGTTCGAGCTGTTCTATCAGCCGCAGGTGCGCCTGCAGGATGCATCCATCATCGGAGCCGAGGCGCTGCTGCGATGGCGTCACCCGACACGGGGCCTGCTGAGCCCCGCGGCCTTCCTCGATAGTCTCGAGAAAAGCCCCCTTGCCGCAGACGTCGGCAACTGGGCGCTGCGCACCGCCTGCGCGCAGGTGGCCGCGTGGCGCAAGGTGCACCCGGATTTCCGCGTCGCGGTGAACCTTTTCGGCGCGCAGTTCGATGCCGGTGATCTGCCCAACAGGGTGGAGGAGGCATTGCTCGTCAACGGCCTGCCCGCTGAGGCGCTGGAGCTGGAGGTGACCGAGAACATCATGCTCCACGGCGAGCACGCGATCGTCGTGCCGCTGCGCGAGATGCGCGCCTGGGGCGTCGGCATCGCCTTTGACGACTACGGCACCGGATTCGCCTCACTCAGCCTTTTGAAGCGCTTTCCCGTGACGCGTCTCAAGATCGACCGTTCATTCGTGAGCGGCGTGTGCACCGAGGAGGAAGACGCTGCCATCGTGCAGGCCATCGTATACCTCGGCCGGTGCTTCGAGCTCGGCGTCACCGCCGAGGGCATCGAAGATGAAGCGCAGACGGAAGCGCTGCGGCTGTTCGGTTGCAGCGAGGGCCAGGGCTACCTCTACGCCGAGCCGCTGTCCGTGGAGGCACTCGGCGGTTATCTCGAGCGCGCGGCGAAGCGCACCGTGGCATGATCGCGCCGGGCGGAAGCATTCCTCCCCCCACACCTGGACGATGATCGCTGCGAACCTCAGAGATTCGACGCGCCTCAATCGTGGATCTATCGAGAGACGCGAACCACGCCGTAATTGGAAGAAAAGCGATCGTTAGCCGCCGGCCGAACACTCGACCCTGCAGTGCGAGACGTCCTTCGGCTTCCCCTGCACTTTCACCGTATCGGAGTGCATGGGCTGAGACGCCTGCGTCGCGCGCTTGCCCGCTGACGTCTGCGCATGGTCCTGCGCCGCGCGAATGAACGCGATCGCTCCGATGGCGCAGATGAGCAGCGACAGAAGCATCGCAGCGGGTAGCGCCATTTTCGGCATGTCGTTAGACCTCACAACAACGTCCCGCACGAAGCGCGGTGTGTGCGGACACAGCCTCCGCTGTGCCAGACGCATGACGATCACGAAAATCCGGCAGGTTTCGGGCTGCCAAGTGGCGTATGCGATCAGTAGCAATATTGGCGCAACGTCCAGCCTTTGACCTGACACTTTTGATTGCCGCGCGAATCGGTCGCGCACGTGCGGTTGGGATGCCGCTGATAGGAGCAATAATAGTTGCCCGCCTGTCCCTCGTAGCCTTTCATCGGCCTATCGAAGGCGTAGTCCTGGGAAAAGAATTCCTTGCCACCGCGTGCGAAGGCAACCTGCGACAGAGAACACACAACGGCAGCCGTGAGCACCGCACGCGCAAGATAGATTTGTTTCATAGCCTCTCATCCATCGCTGCTGCGCCACCGGATTGGCCACGCATGCGATGGACGCTAGGCAAAGACACAGCGGCGCGCTGTTCCAGGCGGAACAACGGCGCATCCGCTGCACTGAGAGGAAGCCGGTTCTCGATGGAGCGCGGCGTAGGTGCCAGCGTCCCGGTTCAGCCCGTCAGGCGTTCGATCTGCGCGCCGCAGCGCGAGAGCTTCTGCTCGAGCTGCTCGAATCCGCGATCGAGGTGATAGACGCGGTTGATCATCGTCTCACCCTCCGCCATCAGCGCGGCGATCACGAGAGACACCGAAGCGCGCAGATCCGTTGCCATCACCGGCGCACCGGTAAGCCCTTTCACGCCCCTGATGGTTGCCGTATCGCCGTGGAGCTGGATATCGGCGCCGAGACGCGCCAGCTCCTGCACGTGCATGAAGCGGTTCTCGAAGATTGTCTCGCGGATGACGCTGGTGCCCTTGGCGCGCGTCATCAGCGCCATGAGCTGCGCCTGGAGATCGGTGGGGAAGCCGGGGAACGGCTGCGTTTCGACGGAGACCGGCTCGATGCCGTGACCGTTCCGCGCCACGCGAATGCCGCTGTTGGTCGTCTGCACCTCGACGCCCGCTTCGCTCAGCGTGTCGAGCGCCGTTTTCAAAAGCTCCGGTCGCGCGCCTTCCAGCGTGACGTCACCGCCGGTCGCCGCCACGGCCATGACGAACGTGCCCGTCTCGATGCGGTCTGCGAGCACCGAGTGCACGGCGCCCTCAAGGCGGTCAGCGCCCTGGATCATCAGCGTCGAGGTGCCGATGCCCTCGATCTTCGCACCCATCTTGACGAGGCATTCCGCGACGTCGCCGATTTCGGGCTCGCGCGCAGCATTCTCGATGACGGTTTCGCCGCGCGCCAGCGCTGCCGCGAGCAGCACGTTATGCGTCGCGCCCACCGACACCTTCGGAAAGATCACGCGCCCGCCGCGCAGCGATCCACCCTTGGCCTTGGCGATCACGTAGCCGGCCTCGATCTCGATCTCGGCGCCGAGCTCCTTCAATCCCGTGAGATGCAGGTCCACCGGGCGCGTGCCGATGGCGCAGCCGCCCGGCAGCGAGACCTTCGCCTGTCCGCAGCGCGCAAGAAGCGGACCCAGCACCCAGAAGCTGGCGCGCATCCGGCTCACCATCTCGTAGGGCGCCACCGTATCGACGATGTCGCGCGCGGAGAGATGGAACGTTTCGCCGATGTGCTGGGCCGGGCCCGAACGCTTGCCGTCGACCGCCAGGTCGACGCCGTGATTGCGCAGAATGCGGGCGAGGAGATTGACGTCGGCGAGATTGGGAACGTTCTTCAGGGTCAGCCGGTCCGGCGTCAGCAGGCTGGCGATCATCAGGGGCAGCGCCGCGTTCTTCGCACCCGAAATCGGGATAGTGCCGTTGAGCCGTCCGCCGCCGACAATCCTGATACGATCCATGCTTTGCCTCTCTCGCGCCGGTAGCACCGGCAACCATGAAGAAATGATTAAGCGCTTCCCAGCGCTGCCAGCAAGTGTGACGGAAAACCTCGGGCCGAATCAGCCGGTTGAGGGCGCGAAGAATAGCTCGCGGTGCTCTCCGCAGGGTTAATGATCGGCCTCTTGGTCGAAGCGAGACAGGAACGTAAAGCGCGGCCTTTCTGAGGCGGTCCGCAGTGCCAGGACGACTTTTCGCACCCTGCGCAAAGGAGCGTCACCGCCACTGCTGACCTGCGACCCAGGACGACGGCATTAGTCGCTGTCGACCCGCACGTTGAACGGCTCCAGCTCCTCCCGCATCACCGCCCGCGTGCGCGCCTCGACCCGCCTGTAAGCGGCGGCCACGCCGCGGCCGTAGTCGGTGAGCTTCGCCCCGCCGCCCCGGGAGCCGCCTGGGGATGCCGTGACGAGCGCGCTCGGAAACATGTGGTTGAGCGCATCGACCAGCAGCCAAGCCCGTCGGTATGACATGCCGAGTTCGCGCCCCGCCGCTGAAATGGAACCGGTGCGGCCGATCGCTTCCAGCAGATCCACTTTGCCGGGGCCGAGCACCATGCCGTCGCCGATGAGGATGCGCACGCGCGGGAACGCGCGCGCGCCCCGTCCACGCAGCTTGCGTGCCGGCGCATCTTCCGCGGCCTCTTCCTTCTCCGCCGTCGCCTTTTTCCGATTGGCCAAGCGCCTCGTCTCCTGGAACGTCCGATGATTTCAGCCGGGCGACGGCAATATTCGTCGCGTGCCCTCCCAGCGTGCTCCACACCATTGAGGCAATTTAAGCACACACGCGCGGAGAGAGTCGGCTGCAACGCGTGAATCGCATTGCCCGCTATATCAGATGGAATATAACGACCCCATCGTACCGCGTACTGGGGGAAGTCTGTCGTGTCCAAGTTTACGTACGTGGCGCTCGGTTGCGCCGCGATGAGTCTCCTTGCCTCTTCGCCTTCTAACGCACAGGAGGCGAATTTAACAGCCGGTGGCGATGTTTCCGCCGAACAGGTGACGCCGCTCCCGCCGGTCGTCGTAGAGGCACCCTCTCAACCTATCGTCCGCAAGAAGGTCCGGAAGGCGACTGCGGCCGGCTCCGGGGCGACGGCAGCCGCCGGCACGCCCGCCCAAGGCGAGGCCACGGGCGCCGGCACCGCCGGCACGGGCGTTGGCATCTATACGCTCGGCCAGCTCGACATGATCGGCGGCTCCACCATCACCAACGAGGCGATGTGGACCTTCAACAAGAACACGCTCGATCAGGCCGTCAGCATCCTGCCCGGCGTCTCGATGCAGAATTCGGGCGGACACCGTAACGAGCGCGACATCCAGGTCCGCGGCTTCGATCGCTTCCGCGTTCCGCTCTATATGGACGGCGTGCGCATCTACCTGCCGTACGACAATCGCCTCGACATGAACCGCTTCCTCACCCCGGACCTGTCCGAGATCCAGGTGCAGAAGGGCTATGTGTCGGTGCTCAACGGCCCCGGCGGCATGGGCGGCGCGATCAATCTCGTGAGCCGTAAGCCGACGAAAGAGATCGAGCTGGAAGGCCGCGCCGGTCTCGTCATGAGTGGCGACCTCGACGACATGAATCAGTGGAGCAGCTACGCCTTCGCCGGCACGCGCCAGAAGGGATACTACGCGCAGGTCAGCGGCACGATCATCGACCAAGACCACTTCAACCTGTCGAATGATTTCCGCCCCTCGAACGCGTCCGAGCCCGGCTACGTCGCGAGCTTCCCCTACGAGGACGGTGGCAGCCGCGATCGCTCCAACTTCAAGGACTGGCGCGTCAACGCCAAGATCGGCATCACGCCCAACGCCACCGACGAATACAGCGTCAACTACACCGTGCAGCAGGGTGAGAAGGGCGCGCCCCTGCACGTCCGCCGCCAGGTCGTGGGCGGCTATCAGGGCGCCATCCCCAGCACCACCGTTCCCGGCACCACCATCAACGGTCAGCGCTATTGGAATTGGCCGCAGTGGGACACCTCCACCCTCTCGTGGATGTCCAAGACGCAGCTCGGAAGCTCGTCGTATGTAAAGACGAACGCCTATTACAACACGTTCGACAACACGACCGCGTTCTATCCGACCGCAACCCACCCGACGCCCTATGTCGACAGCCCGTATGACGACAACTCGTACGGCGGCTTCGTCGAGATGGGCACCGACCTCATCCCGATGAACACCTTAAAGGGCGCGATCCATTACCGTCGCGACACCCATAACGAGGCGGAGATCCAGTATAATCTGGACGGGAGCATCAAGAGCATCGCACCTAACGAGCGCGACGCCGAAGAGACGTGGTCGTTCGCCGCCGAAAACACGTTCCACGCCACGCGCTATTTCGACATCGTCACAGGTCTCTCGTACGACACCAACGAGGTGCTCGAAGCTTACGGCAGCAAGGAAGCGCTCCCCAAGAAGGACGCGTGGAACTGGCAGGCCGCCGCGATCTATAACTACAGCGATACGGGGCGCGTGTACGGCAACGTGTCGAGCCGCACCCGCTTCCCGACCCTGTTCGATCGTTACAGCACGCGGTTCGGCTCACGCAGCGAAAATCCCGGACTCGATCCGGAGCGCGCAACGAACTACGAGCTCGGGTGGAGCGAGTCCTTCTTCGGCAATCTGCATCTGTCGTCGGCGGTCTTCTATTCCGACATCGACGACAGCATCCAGAACATCTTCTTCAACGCGAATGGCAACACGTCCATCGTCGGCTTCAATGCGGACGGCGAAACCTATGGCTTGGAGCTGTCCGCCGACTGGGATGCGACCTCCACACTGCGCATCGGCGGCAACTACACCTACCTGGAGCGCGACTTCGACTTTGCCTCCGCGGCACGCGCGCTCAATCCGATCCTGACGAGCAACGGCTCGGTCAACACCAGCGAGACGAACTTCGCCCGTCACGCGGTGGCATCGGGCGAGGCCGAGGGAACCCCACGTCATAAAGCGTTTCTCTATGCTTCGTGGCGCGCAACGTCGGCTTTGACGCTGACGCCCAGCCTCGAGCTCGCCGGCGACCGCACGGTACTCGTGACGAGTTGCGCCTCCACCCTTGTCAACGCGGGCGCTACGAACAACAACACCACCTGCACGAAGACCTCGCCCGCGGGCACCCGCACGCCGAGCTACGTCAATCTCGGCTCCTACGCGCTCGTGAATTTCCGGGCCGACTACGACTTCTCGGAGAGCTTCTCGACGGCGGTCGGCGTGACCAACCTCTTCGACCAGAATTACTCGCTGGCCGAGGGCTTCCCCGAAGCGGGACGCCAGTTCTACATCACGGCGCGCGCGAAGTTCTGATGTCTTGCCGGCCCGTCCGCGCTAAACTCCCGGCGCGGACGGACCACTTGCAGAAGGACCATTGAAATGCGGATCAGTGCGCGCAACATCCTCAAAGGCAAGATCGTCGAAGTCACCAAAGGGCAGACCACCGCTCACGTGCGGATCGATGTGGGCGGCGCTGTCGTCACGGCGTCGATCACGAACGAATCGGTGGATGAGTTAGGATTGAAAGAGGGAATGACGGCTTCCGCCGTCATCAAGTCATCGGATGTCATGGTTGCACTCGACTAGCGGCGCGCGCGCGATCGCGCTGGCGTTCGCCATCGGCGCAGGGTTCGCTTTCGCAGGCGGTGCCAGCGCGCACGAACACAATCACGCCGCAGGCACCGCCGCCGAGGCCAAGGACATAGCGGCCTGTGCGGCATTCAAATGGCCCATCGATAAGGAGCGGGCCGCATTCGAGAACCCTGATCTTGAAAAGCTGAGTTCCGGCACGTCGAAAGGGCCGTGGGGCGAGCAGGTGTTCGCGCTTCAGCTCAAGCCGGCAAAGGACATTGCCTTCCCTATTCCGCTGCCCGACAAGAAGAACCCGCCGAACACATTTGGCGGCACGCTGAGCTTCGCGGCGCCGGCAGCGGCAGGCCCGTATCAGATCACCATCTCCAACCATTCGTGGATCGAGCTGGTGCAGGATGGCGCAGCGTTGAAACCCGTCGACCATTCCGGCGCCAAGGGCTGCGATGGCGTCCGTAAGAGCATCAGGTTCAACATCGGTGCTGCGCCGGTGACTCTCCAGGTGAGCGGCTCAACGGATGAAACCGTCAACGTATCGATCCGCCCGGTGGAGCCGAAAACGGAGACGCACTAGACCATGATCGCTTCGGACCCTATGCGTCCGGAGCGTGAATCATCGGTCGAAGCAAAAGACCATGAGATCGCTTCGGACCCTATCAGTCCGGAGCGTGAGACCGGATATCCATCGCAACTCGAAAAAAGCGATCGCGCTTTCGCCCGAGACCGCTTCGCGCACCTTAGGCCCGAGCACGAACCAACAGGTACATCGAAGAGTGGGAGCGCGAGATCGAAACGATCTTGCCCCGGCGTTCACTTGGAGGCGCCGCTCCGTCAAAGGCGGATCGCGTGGTGCGCGCCGTCCGTGCTGCGTCTTCGAACCGATCGCGAGTCTACCCGTCCTTCTTCCCTGCCTCGCGCTCGCCCGCGCCTTCGCCACCGCTCGCTTCGGCCGTGACAGCACGCGCCCGCACACGCGCCTGCTCCTTACGTTTCTTCAGATTGGCGCGCAGCTCCGCAGCCAGCCGCTCCGCACGCGCCGATTTTTCTCCACCATCAGCCATTGGCCCCTCACCACGTTAGCGCTCCCGATACCACGCGCCGTTGCGTCCCGCCCCGAACACGGAACGTAACTTCAGCCGGGCATTTTTCCCAGCAAACAGCACCAATTATTCCCGCTCGATCGCCTCCCATTATCCGATAGCGCTGTATTTGCTTTCAACATCCCGTGAGCTGTGGCGCGGCCACCGAATAGCGGACGGCAGGCGCTTGCCAATCGTTCCCTATCGAAGAAAATGGCCGTTACATAGTAACGTGGGGATCGAAACAACATGAAGCGAACGGCTCTGGCTCTTCTCGCAATCGCAGGCGTTGCAACCACCTCGATTGCGGCGCTGGCGGATGACATTGCACTGCCGCTACGCAAGGCGGGTCGGTGGGAGCAGAAGACCACCATGGACGAGGGCGGACAGAAGCACGCGCAGTCCCTCACGATCTGCATCGACGCCGACATGGAGCGCAACACGGCCGCCGCGAGCGATGTCGAGCATAAGCGCAGTTGCTCGGCCTACGAGGTCAAGAAGGAAGGCGAGAAAGTCGTCGTCGAGGCAACGTGCAAGATGAACGGCCGCGACGTGGAGAGCCGCACCGAGATGAGCGGCGACTTCCAGTCCGCCTTCGCGGTCAAGATCACCTCCACGACCTCCGGGCTCCAGGACTCACAGAGCGTGGCGATCAAACGCGTGATCGAGCAGGAGGGGCGTTACCTCGGCGAATCCTGCGGCGATCTGAAGGCGGGTGAAGCTATGGGATCCGACGGCGCCAAGATCATGGTGCAGTAGCAGCGACCCTGCTGCGGCACTGCCCCGATGCCTCGCAGCCAGCGCGCTGTGAGGCTGATTGGCCCCGCCGGCACCGGAACAATCTCCCACCGTACGGCTAAGTCGCGCATGCCCCGCGTACGCGCCGCACAATGCTCGCGGCGCCACCAGCCTCGTCTTTATCGGGTCAGCCCGCACAGTGCGCGCAGCGAAGCCTGGACTTACTTCGGCTTCACGACCACGCCCCACGGCAGGCGTCCCACTGGCACCGACTTCTCCGCCTTCAGCGTCGCAACGTCGATCACTGTGAGATCGTTGGTGAGACCGTTCGCCGAATAGAGCTTCGTCCCATCGGCCGACAGCGCCATGTGCCACGGACGCTGTCCGGTGAGGATGTAATTGGTGGTCTCATACGTTGCCGTATCGATCACAGCGATGCGATTGGCGCGGCCGATGGCGACGAACGCCCGCGTACCGTCCTTCGAGAAGATGATGCCCATCGGCTGGATGAGCTCGGGGCGCACCCCGGGAATTTCGAAGCTCAGCTTTCTGATGATCTTGTAGGTCACCGCATCGATGATGGCGACGGTCCCCCCGATCTCCGCCGACACCCACACATGCTTGCCGTCCTGCGTGAACATCGCAACGCGCGGCCGTGTATCGACGAGAATGTTGGCCAGCACCTCGAACGTGGTCGTATCGATGATGTGCGCCATGCTCGTCGCTTCCGACGTTGCGGCAACGATCTTATCGTCCGGGCTTACGGACATGCCCTCCGGCTCGACGCCCACCTCGATTTCCGCGAGCACCTTGCCGCTGACCCGCTCCAGCACGGTGACGTAGCCGTCGTCCTCGTTCGCGACGTAAACGCGCTCACCCTTGTGATCGATGTCGAGCAGCTCCGGATCGGGGCCGGTATCCATGCGCCGCACCACTTCGAGCGTTTCGGTGTCGATCACGTCGAGCTGGTCGTCATCGCCGACGCACACCAGCACTTCCTTTTTGTCCGGTGTAATGGCGATGCCGCGCGGGCGCTTGCCGACGGGGATGGTCTTCACCACCTTCAGCGTCTCGGAATCGAGCACCGTGACGGTGTTGTCCTTCTCGTTGGTGACGAAGATCGTATCCGCTGCCGCCGGCCCCCACGCGAGGCAAGGCAGAACGAGCATGGCGAGAAGGCGACGCATTATTTGCTCCCGTCGTTTACTGAGGCAGACAGCCGGCACTTCGATTCCGGTTCATCGAAGCCGAGCGTATCGGTGAGGAATTTCGGATGCAGGTAGCCCTCCTGCGGCGAGATCGAAACCAGCGCCCGCGGCCCTGCAATCAGAACCGGCTGACGAAGCTGCAGGTCCCAGCGCCGGAAGTTCATGCCTTGGCCCTTGAAACCGGCGACCTCGAACTTGTCGGACAGGATGTAGGCGCGCAGCGCCTCGGCGTCGTTCTTGCCCGTACGCGTCACCGCTTCGCCGATGATCCGCACCGCGAGCCACGCGGTGTAATCGCGCTCCAGCATGATGCGTCCCGCCTTCTTCTCGAAGCGGTTCTGCATCTGCGTGCCGGCGTATTCCTCGAACGCGCGGTGCCAGGCGACCGCAACGAGCCCATGCGTGCCGGCAACAGGCCGCGGCTCATAGGTGCGGAAAAGCAAGTAGTCGCCGAACACGTCCGCCTCGTCCGCCACGACGATGACGTCGTGGTCGGGCACGCCCTGCGTCAGCATCGGCATCTGCGACTGGATTTGCTGATGGCCCGTATCGGTTCGCCGCGAGCCCGCTTCGAACGTATAGGGCCGCTCCGCAACGATCTTGGCGCCGAAGCGCTTTGCCGCGCGCCGCATGGCAGCGGCATAGCCTTCGTCGGCCGGTGATTTGCCGACGACGAGAACCCAGCGCCGCCAGCGCTTCCACATGAGGTACTGCGCCAGTGCATCAGCGCGCATCGCCCAGTTCGGCGGCACATGGAACACGTTGTTGCGGCACTGTTCCTGACGCAGCCCGTCATCGCTCGTTCGCACATCGAAGATGAGCGCATCGCGCGCTTCCGGCAGATCCGACACCGCGAGAAGGTCGGCGGCTTCCAGATCGGAGACGATGAGACGATGGCCCGCTGCGATCAGCTCCTTCGCCTTGTCGGCGGGACTGGCGTCCGCGCCGAGTAGCGCCTCGAGCAACTCGTAGTGCTGCCCGATGAGCCGCCCCGTGCGGTTGTTCTCTTCGAGCGCGATGCGCGCGCCCTGGATGCCCTTATCGGTGACGACCTTGTCGACGAGGGAGAGCGGCGGCGGCTCCCGATAGTCCTTCGTCAGGTAGACGATCGTCGCATTGAGGGTGGGCGAAGTGCCCGGGCCCGCGGCGCCCCTGGACTGGGCAAAGGCGGCGGCCACCGGAAAGGCTGCAGTAACAAGTGCGGCCAGCATGACAAAAAGTGCGGCCAGCACGACGGGCCGAGCCGCGAAGCTCGCGGCGGCACGGCGGACCGGAAGAAGGTGCGAGGTTCGGATCATCATAACGCTACGTTATAACTTTTCATCCGTGGCCTGTCAGCTGCCATCGCCCTAGATCCGACCGACCCAGAGGCCGGCATTCCGCAGAACGGGCCCGCGGGTTGCCCCGCAGGCCCATGAGGCGTTGGGATCACCAGTTCCGCTTCGCCGGCGGGCCGGAGTAGACCGTGCGGATCCAGGCAATGATCTTCCACAGGTCCTGGTCGCTATCGATCAGCGTTCCAAACGGTGGCATGGGCCCGACGACGCCCTCCGTGCCCTTGCGGCTGTAGCCATGCTTCTTGAGATCGTCGGTGCCCATCGAAATCAGGCGGAACAGCGTGTCGTCGTCGCTGCCGTAAACCCAGACCGAGTTGGTCAGCGGCGGGCACATGCCGCCACCGCCGCCACCGCCATGGCAGCCGTTGCAGCTTTTGTTGAAGTAGAGCTTCTTGCCCTGCTCGATGGCCTCGGCGTTGTCCGTGTAGGGGTTTTTGAGCGTCCCCTTCGCCGCCATTTCCACGCGCTCGAGCGGCTTCATGCTCTTTTTGAGCTCGTCCATTGAGAGCGGGGTGGGCGCTGCGCTGTCCGCGGCCGGCGGTGCGGCGCCATCGGCGGCAGGCAGCGGGTTGACGTAAGCAAAGACGGCGCCGAGTGCGATAACGGCAGCCACCTTGCGAAATACCTTTTGCATTGGCATTCCCTATTCCTATTTCCCCAGGTTTTAGTCGACGATGTCGAAAGCCACGCCATCGACATTGCAACGCGGTTCTGACGCCGCTTTTCGATCGCCGGTATTTGCCATTTCCGTTCGCTCGGCTTTTCCGGCGGTAATTCGCTTCGTTTTGTCGTCGAGCCAGTATGTGGCCGAATAAAACTGCGCCGGCTCACTTTCAGGTTTGCGCAGCAGCGCGCAGGCGAAGTACCGGCCGTCGGTCTTTGACCGCCCCACCGGCTGCTCGACATCGATGAGCTGGAGCGAAAGCTCCGCGCCCGTTTCATCGGGAAGCACGACCGCTCCCCCATCGCGCGTTTTGGCGATGTGCATGTGAATGTCGCCCAGCACGTGCCACGCTGGCTTCCCTGCAACCGCGCTCGACCGCTCGATGGTCGGGAGCCACCACCACGCCATCGGCCGGCGCGTGATGCTCATCCATCCATCGCCATCCCTCTGCGGCGCCTTGTGGATGCGGGTATCGAGGAGCACCGCGTCACCGCCGTCATCCGGCAGCAACCAGAAATCGAGGGCGTACCTTTTGGCGGGCATCTTCGCATCGTGGAAATTGACGTTCGGAAACCAGCCGTAACCCGGCAGGCCGCGGACGACGCGGACGCCATCGAGCACGAGCGACAGATATTCGCCCGTCGGGGGATCGACGAATGCAAACACACCTTCGCGCGTGTGCCCGGCGATATGCGCCATGAGGGCCGCCGTCACATCGTCCTCGGAAAGCTCCCTCGGTGCAGCGCCGGCCACCGTGGCCGCCGCCAGCATCCCAGATACCGCCAGCACTGTGCGCAACCTCGGCACTAGTGGGCATCTCCGTCGGAAACCTTGCCGATCAGCTTCAGCGCTTTCGCGGCCGCCTCGGCGCCGTTCTGCTCCGCGATGTCCGCAGCGGTTTTACCCTGCGCCGACGTGAGATCGGCTTTGGCGCCCGCCTGCATCAGGAGGCCGATCATCGGCGCAACGTTCCGGGCCGCCGCGATCATTAGCGCCGTAACGCCCGACTTCGACTGCGCATTGACGTTGGCGCCGCGCTGGATGAGATCGCGCGCCAGATCGATGGGCCGCGTGCTGCCCGGCAGGAAGATCGCCCCCTCACCCGGCGAAACCTGGCTCGACGCGATCATCAGCGGCGTGAGCGCGTCGGGCCCGGCCGTCGTATCGATATGCGCGCCCGCATCGAGCAGCACCTTCGCCACCTCGTACTTCGCCTCGGCGATTGCGAGCGCAAGCGGAGAATAGCCCTCCGAGTTGCTCTTCTCGATGTCCGCGCCTTTCTCAAGCAGCATCTTCACGGTCGGCACGTGGTTGCGCATCACCGCGTGTTGCAGCGGCGTCATCCCGTCCTTGTCGAGCGCATTCAGATCGGCGTTGAAGCCGGCAAAGAGCACGATGAGTTCCGGGTGGCGTTTACGCGCAGCGGTGTGGGCCGGCGCATAGCCCTGGGCGTCCCGCGCGTTGACGTCTGCACCGCGCGCGACCAGAAGCCGTATGCGCTTCTCATCGCCCGCAAGCACCGCGTTGGACAATTCCTGCGTGAGATCCGCGCCTTCCTTGAGCCATGTCTCGAGGCGCTCTTCCGTTACCACCTGATCGGGCGTCGCCGCTTCCGGCTTCGACGGGTACGCCGTCGTTGCCGGCTTGATGTAGGCGCCGTGGGCGGGAAGATCGCCCTGCACCAGACAGGTGCTGCATTCGACCAGCGGAACACCGAAATCGGTGAGGATCTTCTGGATCTCGTCCTTGGAATCCTCCAGCGCGTAGTCGAGAAGATATTTCAGCCGCGCATCGGTCTTGCGCACGCCCGCGGCAAGCTCGTACTCCATCGGCACGAGATCTTCCCACAGGTTGACCGGCTGCACCTTGATCGGCTCGCCCTTCATCGTCTTCAGCCAGCCGGCGAACGGCCCCCAGACGCCCGCCACGTCCAGCGTGCCGTCGAGCACTTCCTGCACCTGCCGCCAGGGCTGGTTCTCGGGATGGAGATCCGCGTTGTGGCTCAGCGTCTTGAGCTTGAGGTAAGGCGCCAAGCCCTTCTTGGTCATCACCTGGCGGATAGCCGAGGTTTGAAACACGCCGATCCGCAAGCCCTTGAGCGCTGGATCGTCGAAATCCTTGAACGCAAGACCGCGGTCGCTGCGATAGGCGAGCACGTAGGTCGAGCGATAAATCGGAATCGTCGTCAGCGCCGGCTCGTAGACCGCGGGCAGGTCCAGCAGCACGTCGCACATGTTGGTGTCGAACGTCTCGCGCGTGAGTCCGCGCTCCAGGTACGGACGCCAGAAATATTCAAGCCGCGTACCGAGCTTCCGTGCGAGCACCTCGGCGATCTTGTTCTGGTAGCCCGCCTGATTGATGTCCGACAGCGGCATGTTGCCGGGGTCCGCACACACAACGAGCCGGTCGAGGGACTTCTCCTCGAACATCTTCTTGGCGGCGCGCTTGGCCGCCGTTTTCTCCGCCGAGGTGAGCTCGTCGAACGTCTTCTGCATGTCCCGCGCCGCGTGCGCAGAAACAGCAGCACCCGTAAGCAGAAGGACACCGAGCAGCAGGTGGGTTAAGCCGAATTTCAACGGATCAATCTCTCGCGCACTCAACTCTTGTTGCTTCGTCCTGCGCACCGAAGCGCGCAGGACGCCGATCCTTGAGGCGACAGCGGCGCCCGGAGCCTGAGAGACCGGGCGCCGCCGCATATTCACGCTCCGTCAGTCGTAGACGCGGAAGGTGAACAGCGTGCCGGCCTGCGGGATCTTGTCGAGGTTGGCGGCCTTGGTCATCGCGGTGGCGCCGATCGCACCGAACTTGTCGTTGAGATCGAGACCGGCCGTCACAGGCACGCCGATCCATCCGCCGATACCGGAGAGAATGGAGACGTACTGCTTGCCGCCCACCTTGTAGGTGATGGGGTTGCCGATGATGCCCGAGGCGAGCTTGCGGTGCCAGAGGACCTTGCCCGACTTGCGATCGACGGCGCGGAAGTCACCACCGAGCGAGCCGTAGAACATCAGACCGCCGTCGGTGACCATGGTGCCACCCCAGTTCGGATACGGATCGGGGATTTCCCAAGCCGTCTCGCCCGTCAGCACGTCGAACTTCTTGATCTTGCCCGTCGTGCCAGGCTTCTCGGGGAACATGTACACGTTGGCGAACACGTAGACCGTGCCCTGCTGGGTGTGCGTGCGCTCCTGGGGTTCGAGTTCCATGCACCAGTTGTTAGTGGGGCAGTAGAACTTGCTCGGATCCGCCGGATCGACCGAGCAGGGCTGCTGGTCCTTGCCGCCCATCGCAGACGGACAGGTGGTGACGTTGCGGCCAAGCTCGAGCGGCGAGTTCTCGCGCACCTTGATCGGACGACCGGTCTTCAGGTCGACTTTCTCCGCCCAGTCCGTCGTCACGTACTTGTTGGCGCGCAGCAGCGTGCCGTCAGCACGATCGAGGACGTAGGCAAAGCCGTTACGATCGAAGTGAACGAGCGCCTTGCGGTCCTTGCCGTCCACCTTCATGTCGACGAGGATGTTCTCGTTGACGCCGTCATAGTCCCACTGGTCGAAGGGCGTCATCTGGTAAGCCCAGACGGCCTCGCCGGTGTCGACCTTGCGGGCGAAGATGGTCATCGACCACTTGTTGTCGTGGCTGCCGTCGTTGCACTCTTCGTGCGTCTTGCCGGGGCAGCGATAGCTCGGGCTCCACAGACCGGGGTTGCCGGTCGAGTAGTAGACGAGCTTCAGCTCGGGATCGTAGCTGTACCAGCCCCAAGCCGCGCCGCCGCCGATCTTCCAGTCTTCGCCGGGGAACGTCTTGATGCCGAGGTCCTGATCACCCGTGCCGTAGTGCGGGTTGGCCTTGTTCGTGTCCTTCGTCAGACACACGTCCTTGTCGGAGCCGGTGGAGTGGCAGTTCCACACCATTTTGCCGTCGGCAAGGTTGTAGGCAGTGACACGGCCGCGCGCCGCGAATTCGTCGCCGCCGAAACCGATGATGACGAGGTTCTCGGCAATCACCGGCGCGGAGGTGATCGTCTCACCCTTCTCCGGCCACGCGTGCTTGACGACCCAGACCTCTTTGCCCGTCTGCGCGTCGAGAGCGATCAGATAGCCGTCGAGCGTGCCGTAAACGAGCTTGCCGTCGGCATAGGAAGCGCCGCGGTTGACGGTATCGCAGCAGGCGCGCGGCACAGCTGACTCGTCGCGGTCATCCTTCTTCACATAGTTCCAGACCTGCTTGGGATTGTCCGGATCCGTCAGATCGAGACCCTGCGCGATGTTGCACTGGGCCATGTTGGGACAGCCGGAGATGAAGAACATCATCGGCTTGCCGCCGACGTCTTCGATGACAAGCGGCTGGCCTTCGTGACCGCGCAGCGCGCCGGTCGACTGCGACCACACCATTTGCAGCTTGCCGACGTTGCCGGTGTTGATGTCCTTCAGCGGGCTATGCCGCGTCAGCTTGTTGTCGCGACCCGGTGCGCCCCATTGATTGGGATCTTTTGCCCGTTTCTCGATCTCGTCGTTCGCCATGCCGGGTGCGGCAAGGCCGATCAAGGCAGCCATGACCCCGCCGACTAAGCGGATGGCCCCTTTTCTCGTCATTTGCATTGCGCTTCCTCCGTATCCACGCTCTTGCGCGCCCCTTGTGGAGCTTGTCGCGAGTACGAGTCCGACCGCTCGGGGACCATGGGGCCCCGTTGCACCATTCGGATTTGTCCTGCGGCTCCACCCCGATCCGCTTGCCAAATGGCAGCGGCTTTGACATGCGCGGGATTTTCGGGAGCGGGAATTCAGCCCAGTCAAATCCGGTGCGCATAGGCAGCGCGGCGATTTGACATTAGGTGCCTGATTTGCCCGAAGATAGGGGATGAGTTCCCGGCGTCTCCGGCAATCTTTTCCTCTTCACAATCTCTTGAAGCTCGCCGCCGGCGCCGTTTCCCAGCTTCGGGAATTTGCCGCCTTAACGCGGGCGGAGAGGCAAAAAAGATGCGGCCAGGCGCCGGGAAAACCCAAAACGAAGGGAACGGTTATCTCGGCGCCCGACCGCAAAGCGTGGCATCTCGACGGTACAATGACCAGGCGCCGATGCCAGTGGAGGCATTCCCGGGCACGGAGGCAATGATCACCCCATCGCATTGCCCTTTATTCCCGACGCGAGAAATAAACCCGACGGGAGCGGCAAATTTGCACGCCGCGGCGCGGTTCACATTCGCGTCATCCCGAAGGGCGATGGCAGCCCCGCATCATCCCCGAGCGCACTGGATGATGCCCCTAAGCCGCCCGCCACGCCTCTAGAGAGATCCGCCTGGCGGCCTTGAGCCGTGCTCGCCACGCGCCGCCGCGGCTACGTTGCCGCCAACAGGCGATCGCGCGGGGCGTGGACCAGAAATCGGGACACCCGGCACGACGCTCTCCGCTTTTGGTCTCAACAAAGTAGGCAGCCGCTGCCCTTCTAGGGCTAGGTATCCGGTTCTGCTGGTAGATGCTGGCGGATCGGAGGCGGAAAAACGTTCGGCTGTAAAACCATGTTCCGCAGATGAACTCGGAGGGTGGGACACCATTGAGGCGCCACCCATGCCCTTGACCAGTCGGCTTTAAGTCGCGGCTACTGGTTGAAAAGTTCGGCCGTCGCTGGCGCCTTTCTCGCTCACCAATGCAAGGCAGAGCGGGAACCACAGAAAGAGATGGTGTGTACCCAAAAATCGCATCGGGTCATTTAAATCCGATCCCATGAATCCGTTCGCGAATATAAGTGATGAAACGACGAAGAACCTTTGCGCGCTATGCTTCATCTGCGCCGTGCGCCAGAGCGCGGTCGCCATGAGGCCGATGAAAAGTAAAACCAGCGGCACGCCGTAGTTCAGCGCCATGCCGAAATACGCATTGTGCGCGTGGTGTGGCCAGACGGGGAATCGAAACGCATAGCCGGAACCCCACATGGGATTCTGCGCCACCATTTGTCCGGCTAAGTGCCAGATTTCCTGGCGCGCAGATTCTCGGCAAGCAGAGGGGATTGTTTGGCAGACGGCCCCATGGATGTATGGTTCCAACAACACGCTTGAGGTGACGACGGCCCAGGCACCAAAGCCGAAGATTACCGGCATTAGCGGGGATCGACTGACCATCACAATGGGAGTGGTTGCGATGGCAAAGACGAGAGCGATCGCCGGCCCGCGGCTGCCGGTCAGAACAAGGGAAGCTACGAATACAACTATCGCAACTCCGAGCCCTGCGGTGACCACATGGGATCGTGAAGCCCCAGTAGGATAAGAAGCCACTGAAAGCGCCGCAAGGGTTGCCAACGCAATCGCTCCTGCACCCATAATCGGATGGGACGAACGTCCAAAAAACGCCAATCGGGCGTCACCAAAATTTTGCTGGGCGAAATACACGAGCATAGAAATGAAAGCGCAAGCGAGCCCCATCGCCACAATGACCAGCAAGCTACGCTGAAAATCCATCCGCTCGTATACAAAAAATACTAAGCCAAACACCCCCACTATCAAAAGTGTGCGCGTAACGTCCGGAGCTATGCGATCCGTTCCGTATGGTGGAAGCAGCATGCGCAATGAAATCGCACCGACAAAGATTAGTGCGACTACTCCCACGCTCGGAATTTTTATGTGGGAATCTCTAGTAATTGCGACCCAAGAAGTTGCGAATGCCAAGATGGCGGCTACAGTTCCTATGGGGCCGTTCAAAAAAAAAGCGGCAAGAGGTACAGCATTAAGACGATGTGCGAGATGCCATCGTTGGGCTTAGTTGGGCTTGAAACATTTTCTAATGTCATCGCTTTTACGCTTCTGTGTCTCTCAACAACCTTAACATCCAATCGCACGAAAAATGAAGATATTCGTCATCAACCTCAAAACTGCTGTTGATCGCTTGCGCCATATGAGTGGTCAACTTGGGAGAGATTTCGAGCGCATTGACGCCGTCACTGCTGACGCGGTTCCTCGCCATCTCGCGGCTAACTTTCCCGATGCTACACCGCTGCAGGCAGGGGAAGTGGGCTGCTATGCTAGTCATCTCATCGCGGCGAGGATGATAACTGAGCGTCAGCTTCCTTACGCCCTCATTTTCGAAGATGATGTTGATATTACCCACGATTTTCACAGCATCGTCAGGTCGGCCGTCGAGGCCATCCGCGGTGAATGGGACATACTGAGTTTATCGGGGGCTAAGCAGCATCCCCATCTCAGCGTCGCCGGTCCGTTTGGCGGCGAGCATCGATTGGTCCGCTATCTACACTTCCCGAAGACAACCGCAGCCTACGTGCTCAGCTATACCGGGGCCCGAAAGTTGCTCGCAACGCGAGCGCGACTGCGGCCGGTCGATGTTGACATTCGCTACGGTTGGGAAATGGGCCTGATCGGCTATGGCGTTTTCCCTCCGCTTGCAACGCAGAGTGGGAAATTCGTCTCGTCCATTCCTAAGGCGGAGAAGCAGCGCTTCTACTGGCGCACCGCACCTTTGGGTTATCTGGAAGGACGGTTCCGACAGCTCCAGCGCTTCGGCGTCTCCAATCTGGCCCGGGCTTATCTCGCGCAAAGCAAGAGACTAGCTCACTAATTCTGGGCTAACCGCAGATCTCGCGCCCAGCCATGGAGCCGGAGATTTTGTTAGCAAGGTGGGCGCATGAGCGTCACCGAGTTGCCTACTGGGCCAGCCGGTTTGCTGCGGGAACTGCCGTATCTCAAGGGCTCTTACTTCTACGCGTTCGCGTAAGTTCAGAGCGTCATCACATAAGTATATGGTTTGTCTGGTGATTTATGGTGCTGCGAGAGAGGATTGAACTCTCGACCTCTCCCTTACCAAGGGAGTGCTCTACCACTGAGCTACCGCAGCGCCTGGGTGGCCCTGGGCCCACCGGAGCGGGATCACGCAGAGCGCTGCCGGTGTAATGGGCGCAACGCGCTCTGGCAAGGCGCAAATCACAGCTTTGCGCCCCCACGGCTCTCCAAGGCAGGGAAAACCGGCAGGCGATGCGCACGGGTGTGCAAAAGCCGCATATTCCGGCCCGAGACACACCCGGACCAAGCCCGTCTGGAAGTCGTACCGCCTCCCGGTTCCCGATTTCACCGGGGAGCCGGATCGAGCCAGATCGAGCCTCTGCGAAGCCGATACCAAGCGAAACGGCCGCGCAGCGCTGCCACACGACCGTCTCCAGAGAAAAACGATGACCGCCTAAACCATGTCGCTTTCGAAAAGCGACGTGCTTAGCGATCGCCGCCCGGAACCCCTTCCTGCTCCATTGCCGGGAGATCCTCGCCGCCGCCGGCCTGGCGGTCGCCGCCGAGGTCGCGGGCAGGCTCGTTACCGAACTGGTTCTGCTCCTGCTTCACGATCGACTCATCCGAACCGCGCGATGCGCCGGCATCGACGTCCGGGTGCGAGGAGCCGCTGAACTGGTCGATTTCCTGCTGGGGAATCGGCTCGGCCATCGCGGAGGTCGCGAAGAAGCCAACCATGGCCGAGGCAGCGAGAACGGCAATAATCCGAGAGGTAGACATTACGCTTCAGCTCCACAAAAAAATTGCTCCACTAACCAACGCCTGTCTTCCAAGCGCCCCGAACGATCCAGCGTCCGACAGGAAAAATCCTATCCCTCAACCCCTAAAGTTCCGCTCGCTGAGCTTCGAAAATTGGAACGAGTTCATGCGTATTTCCGCTTTGTTTTACAGGGAGTTCTGGACATCGTTCAAAGGCCATAGGATCGGCCGGCCGCGCCGCTGCCAGGAACGGGCGGCGCAAGCGCCCGCAAGGGCATTAGGTTGGATGCTTGGCTGCGGCTCCTGGAGTGCCGCGTCATGAATGAGCCCGGCGAGCAGAGAAGCGTTGCAAACGAGACGCGACGGGCTGCAAACCGCCCGCGTCATCTTGGGCGGCCTGCCCGCAGCCCCCATATTCGGACCGCCCGCCGACTGAGGACACCATCGCCTCGATAATTGCGCTATGCTGCCGCGCCGGTGCGGCTTGCCTAGCGCGCCCCGCGCCCGCATAACACCCGCCAGCGTCGAGAGACAAAAATTGCAGAAAAAGCAAGAAGCCGTATCCATGGACCAATCCGACCGCCCGAGCCGCTCCGAAGTCGAAGCGGCCTTCCGCACCATCATCCGCTGGACGGGCGAAAACCCCGACCGCGACGGCCTGATGGAGACGCCGAAGCGCATGGCGAAGGCGTTCGAGGAATATTTCCGCGGTTACAGCGAGGATCCCGAAACGATCCTGTCGAAGACCTTCGAGGAAACCGAAGGCTACGACGAGATGATCGTGCTGCGCGGCATCCGCTTTGAAAGCCACTGCGAGCATCACATGGCGCCCATCATCGGCCGCGCGTGGGTTGCGTACATCCCGAACGGGCGCGTCGTGGGCATTTCCAAGCTCGCCCGCGTCGTCGAAGTCTACGCCAAGCGCCTCCAGATTCAGGAGAAGATGACGGCGCAGATCGCCAACGCGATCGAGACCGTGCTGCAGCCACAGGGCGTCGGCGTGGTGCTGAAGGCGGAGCACCACTGCATGACCGCGCGCGGCATCATGAAGCCGGGCACCGACCTCGTGACCTCCCGCATGCTCGGGTGCTTCCGCGACAACCCGGTGACGCGCCAGGAATTCCTGTCGATCATCGAATAAGCGCGAGGCATCGAGCAAGCGCGGGACGAAGGGCGCAGCTACGCTGTGCGCCCTTCAGCAAGGCTGCCTCACTCTTCACCGGTCCCCTCATCGCCGTCAGGACCGCCGGCGGAGTCGCCATAGTCGACACGCGCAAGATAGAGCCCGCTCGCCGCGGCAACCGGACCGCATGCGGCGCGATCGCGGGCTGCGAGCGCCATTTCCAGATCGCGCGCCCGCCACTTCCCCTCACCGACGAGCTTCAGGCTTCCGACCATCGACCGCACTTGGTTGTGTAGGAACGACCGCGCCGAGGCTTCGATGACGACTTCGTCGGCATAGCGCGATACGTCCAGCCGATCGAGCGTCTTGATGGGAGAGTTCGCCTGGCATTGCGAGGCGCGAAAAGTCGTGAAGTCGTGCTTGCCGACGAGCGTCTGCGCTGCGCGATGCATCGCTTCCGCATCGAGCGCCATCGGCAGCCACCACACGCGGTTGCGGTCCAGTGCCGGCGGGGCGCGGCGCGACAGGATCCGATAGCGGTAGTGCCGCGCCGTAGCGCTGTAGCGCGCATCGAAACTCTCCGGCGCCAGCGTACATGCGATGACCGATACAGGGGCGGGCCGCAGATGGAAATTGATCGCCTCGCGCACGCGAAAGGGATCCCAATCCTTGGCGAGATCGAAGTGCGCAACCTGCCCCAGCGCGTGAACGCCTGAATCGGTACGCCCCGCACCGCGCACGCCCGCCGCTTCCCCGGTGAAGCGCTGCAACGCCTCCTCGAGCGCACCCTGCACCGACGGCCCGTCCGCTTGCCGCTGCCAGCCGAGGAAGGGCGTGCCGTCGTATTCGATGGTGATGCGGTATCGGGGCATGAAGCGGACCATGGATGAACAGGAAAGGCGCTCTCACGCTTGCGCGTATCCCTAAAGTGCTTCCGGAAAAGTGGGAACCGGTTTTCCGATAGGAAGCACGACAGGCAAAGTGCTTCCGGAAAAGTGGGAACCGGTTTTCCGATAGGAAGCACGACAGGCAAAGTCTGCTTCGGGCGAGAAGAAGCCGCCTTTCGGATCAAGTCCTATCAAGGACGCGGCGCAGCGCACCTGCGCGACTGCGGCGCGTCGCAGGAACCGAACAGCGCGACCGAGCCGGCGCCGTCGCTCAGCGATCGGCGCTCTCTGTGTCCCCAGCCCTGGGCTGCACAGAAGCGCCGTCCCCGACGTTGATCGTGAGCGGCGTAGCGCCGTCGGGATTGACAATAAGATGCGTCGTCGGCGGCACGGGGCGATAGACGCGCACGCCGTGCTCGATGGTGACCACGGCGCCGTAATAGGGGCGCGTCTCGATGCGCGTCGTGTGCGCCTGCTGCGCAAAAGCGGCCGGCGCGGCGGCGGCGACCAACACGAACGCCCCTGGAAAACGCATCATCGAACTCCTGCAACATCCCGAAAACACACGTCGAAACGTAACGCGCGTTTACGAACCGTCAACCATTGGCTTCGGCTTATGGTTGCGGCCGATGTGCTTACGGGGCCGCTTCGCGGGTTTGAAGAGGCTTAGAGCCGCGTTCCGGGCGGAATGGCAAAGCCGCGCAGAACCTCGGCGGCTGGCATCGGCCGCTTCCCCGCCCGCTGCAGCTCGATCAGCCGCACCGCACCGGCGCCGCAGGCGACCGTCAGTGCGTCATTCAGCACCTCGCCCGGCACGCCCGCGCCTTCAGCGAGGCGCGCGCGCAGCACCTTGAAGCGCTCCCGCTTCCCTTCCCGCCCCGCCTCGAACCAGGCGCCGGGGAAGGGCGACAACCCGCGGATCAGATTATGCACCTCGTGCGCCGGACGGGTGAAGTCGATGCGCGCTTCCGCCTTGTCGATCTTGCGCGCGTAGCTGACCCCATCTTCCGGCTGCGGCTGACAATCGAGCGAGCCGCGCTCCAGCGCTGAAAGCGCGCGTACCATGAGCGAGGCGCCCCGCGCCGCCAGCACGTCGTGCAGCTCGCCGGCGGTTTCATCGCCACCGATGGCAACGTGCTCGCCGAGGCAAATGGGTCCCGTGTCGAGCCCCTGCTCCATGCGCATCACCATCACGGCCGTCTCGGCATCGCCCGCCATGACGGCGCGCTGGATCGGCGCCGCACCGCGCCAGCGCGGCAGGGCGGAAGCGTGCAGGTTGAAGCATCCAAGACGCGGGGCTTCGAGCACGCCGTTGGGCAGCAGCAGCCCGTATGCAACGACCACGGCCGCATCCGCGCCATGCGCCGCAAAGGCCGCCTGTTCCGCGGCGTCCTTGAAGGTCGCGGGCGTGAAAACCGGGATATCCGCGGTTTCCGCGAACATGTGAACCGGCGACTTCCGCTCCGCCATGCCACGCCCGGCCGCACGCGGCGGCTGCGAATAAACCGCAGCCACCTCGTGGCCTGCGCCGACGATCTCAGCGAGCGTCGGCACGGCGAAATCGGGTGTGCCCATGAAGACGATGCGCAATGACATGTGACCGGCGGCTGGCTGGAGGAAACGGAATGCATCGCGCTAGCTGGCGGCCCGCGCCTGTTTCTTGAATCGGCGCACCACCATGTCGCGTCTCAGCGAGGAAAGGAAATCGATGATGAGCTTGCCGTCGAGATGATCGACCTCGTGCTGGATGGCCGTTGCCAGCAAGCCGTCGGCGTGCAGCACCCGTGCCTCACCCTCGCGGTCGATGTATTCCAGCGTCAGCGTTGCGGGGCGCTCGATTTCGACCCGGAAATCGGGGATCGAAAGGCAACCTTCCTCATGCAGGCGCGTGTGCGACCCGAGGTCCACGATCTTCGGGTTGATCAGAACCAGCGGGTTCGGCTTTTCTCCATCCTCCGCATCGGCGACGTCGATCACCACCAGGCGGCGCGGCACGCCCACCTGCACCGCGGCAAGGCCGACCCCCGGAGCCGCGTACATCGTCTCCAGCATGTCGTCGGCCAGTTGACGCACCTCTGCATCCACCTGCTCGATGGGCGTCGAGGGCTTGCGCAGGATCGGGTCGGGAAGAATGACGATGGGCAGCTTGGCCATGGTGCTGAAATAGGAAAGTCCGCTTTGGCGGTCAATCGCGACGCGATGACCGCGGAGCATTTCCCGGCTCAAATCGACAGTTGCAGAGGCCTTGGCACTGGGGCGGATTAGTCCGGCGCGTCGTTGCTGCCACCCTCCGGCTTCGGCGGTTCGGCGCCGAACTCGCCCTGGTCCGTACCCTCCGTGCCATCGGTCGGATAGACGACGTCGGGGTCGGTAACGCCGTCCGGCGGATAGGGTGCATCGTCGACCGCACCCGGTTCGGCAGGCCCCTGGTCAGCACCCTGCTGACCAGCGGCAGCGGGATCGTTCGCAGGCGGCTCGGCCGCGTGCACGGACGGCACGCCTGCGCCTGCCAGCAGCGCCAAAAACGTGAAAATCAGCAGTTTCTTGCCCATTGCTTTTCTCCCTCGCGCGCCCACATCGACCATAAATCTACGCCCGCGCCACCGAGCCGCCAATCGAGGCGATCAACGCCAGCGAAACGAGCGGATTTGAGGCCGGCGCGTTGCCGCCCGCCAAGCAATTGCACGCTGGACTCTGGGCAAGAATGCAATAATCGGTAACAATAGTTCACCCGCCGGAGTTTTGCCGGAGGCACCTATGCTGTCGAACGCATCGCGCCTGATCCTCGGCTGGCAGGAATGGATTTCCCTGCCCGACCTCGGCTTGCCCGCGCTGAAGGCGAAAATCGACACTGGCGCCAAGACGTCCGCGCTCGACACGCACTTCATCGAACCCTTCGGCACCGCGAAACGTCCGCGCGTGCGCTTTGCCGTGCGGCCCAGCCCCCGGGCGAACGATCTGGAGGTGCCCGTCATCGCCGACGTGCTCGACCGGCGCGAGGTGATCAGCTCCAACGGCGTTCGCGAGTTGCGCTATGTCATACGCACGACGCTATGCATCGCGGGGCGCCGCTGGCCCATCGAGGTGACCCTCGCCAATCGCGAGCACATGACCTATCGCATGCTCCTCGGACGTCAGGCGATCCGCTCCGGCATGCTCGTCGATTGCGCGGCCTCCTTCCGCCAGCCGCGTCTCAGCTACGATCTTTACGGAAGCGCCCGGCCGGCCTGAGCGGCGAAGCCTGCACCCGGAAACAGCGCAGCCTGTTGCGCTCAGCCGACGGCCAATACTTCGAGCATCGTGCGCTTCACCGAAGCAGCGCTGGCGAACCGCTCGACCTTCGCGCGGCTCGCGCGCGCCATCGCGGGAATGAGATCCGGCCGCCGCAGATAGCTTTCCATCGCCTCCGCCAGCGCCTCCACCTCGCGCGGTGGAACGAGGCATCCGTTGACGCGCTCATCGACCGTCTCGCGGCAGCCGGGAACGTCCGTCGTCAAAATCGGCCGTCCTGCCGCCATCGCCTGCAGCACCGGATGCGGCATGCCTTCTGCGCACGAGGGATAGACGAAAACGTGCGCCTCCTGCAGCAGCTCGGTGTGATCCTCCGCAACGCCGACGAACTCGATATCGGGGCAGTTTGCGAGCTCCGCGCGGTCGATGCCGTGCGCCCCCGTATCCGGCAGCACCGCAAGCAGAAAGCGTGATGTCGGCGCGCGCCGACGCAACGCCCGCGCCGCTGCGCAGTAGTCCAGCACGCCGCGACGCTTATCGAGGCCGGCGATCATCAGGAACACGAGCCCCTGACCCAGCGCCGGCAGCGGCTGCAGCACCTGGCGTTCGAGATCGACGCCGATGCCGGGTGTGATGGAAACCGGCAGCGTGGCGGGCACGACGCCGAGCTTCTTCAAAAGCGCCAGATCCTCACCATTGTGGAAGATCGCAGCGTCCGCGGCGCGCAGCGCCTGTCCGTAACGCCACGCGGGCATCTCGTCCGGCGCGAGCGGGCCCGAGAACCGGTGCTCAGGCAAGCCGTCGACAATGACGACGGTGCGCGCAACGCCCGTGCCCTTGGCCGCAAGCGCGCCGTACACCATCGTCTGGCCGCCGTAGGCAACGACCACGTCGGGCGACCAGGCGGCGAGCGCATGACGCACCGCGCCGATGGATTTCCAGTCGGCAAACAGCTTGAGGCCGCTGCCGGTTTCGGGCGCATAGCTCGCGTGATCGGCCCCCATGACGCTCAGCGCGTGGGCGTTCACGCTGCTGACCGATGGCGCGACCACGAGCACTTGATGGCCCTGCGACATCAGCTCTGTGACCAGCATCTCACGCAAATGGCGCAGCGCTGTCCCGCCGGGACACACAAAAGCAATCCGTTGCACCGCTCGCTCCGGTGCAGTGGTGGCCGGCATCGTCATGTCAGTGCAGCGTCCGCGTCGCCGGTATCCAGGCGGTATCCTGTGCTGCCTCCTCCCCCTGAGGCAGCGCATTGTCCGTGACGAAGCCCTCGACGTTACGGAGCAGCACTGCCTTCATGGCGTCGATGTCGCGCACGTTCATTGCCGCTTTGAGAATTTCCAGCTCCCGCTGCAGCTCATCGTAGGGCAGGAAGGGCTCGTCCGAACGCCAGATCCGCGGATGTTCGGTGGCCTTGGTGTTGGCGCCGATGAGAAGCTCCTCATAGAGCTTCTCGCCCGAGCGCAGCCCTGTGTAGGCGATGGCGATATCGCCATCGGGATTGTCGGCGCTCCTCACGTCGAATCCCGACAATCGCACCATCAGCCGCGCGAGATCGTCGATGCGCACCGGCTCGCCCATGTCGAGCACGAACACTTCCCCGCCCTTGGCCATGGCACCGGCCTGAACGACGAGTTCCGCCGCCTCCGGGATCGACATGAAATAGCGGATGATCTCAGGATGCGTAACCGTAACGGGCCCGCCCGCCCGGATCTGCCGGCGGAATTTCTTGACGACGGACCCGGAGCTGTCGAGCACGTTGCCGAAGCGGACCATCGTGAAGATCGTCGAGCTGTCGCCCGCCGCCGCGCCCTGCAGCACCATTTCGGCAAGGCGTTTGCTGGCCCCCATCACATTGGTGGGCCGCACTGCCTTGTCCGTGGAGATGAGCACGAACAGCTCCACGCCCGCCGCCTTCGCAGCTTCAACCAGAACCGCAGTGCCGAAGGTATTGTTGCTGAGCCCGTAGATCGGGTTCTGCTCCACGATCGGCACGTGTTTGTAGGCCGCCGCGTGATAGATCACCTCGATGTCGTAACGCGCGAGCATCTCGCGCACCTGCACCGCGTCCAGCACCGAGCCCAGTATGCCGACGACCTCTGGCCGCGGTCCATTGGGCCGCATCGCCTTCACCGCTTCGGCAACCTCGTCCTCGATCTGGTAGAGTGCCGCCTCCGATATATCGAACAGCACGATCCTGCGCGGCGCATTCTTCATGAGCTGGCGCACCAGCTCCGATCCTATCGAGCCGCCTGCCCCCGTCACCAGGATCGACTTGCCCCGCGTCTTGCGCGCGAGGAGATCGGCGTTGGGCGGAACCTTGTCGCGACCCAGAAGATCGTTGACCTCCACCGGGCGCAGATCGGTGACGCTCACGCGCCCCGACGTGATGTCTTCCACGGCCGGCAGGATGAGCACATCCACCGGCTGATGCTGCAGATCCTTCAGGATGCGGCGGCGCTCGCGGCGCCGGTCGTCGGGCAGCGCCACCAGCACTTCCTTCGCCTGATGGCGCTCGATGAGCTGCGGCAGCTTGTCGGGATGGTGCACCTTGATGCCGGCGATGTACTGGCGCCAGAGCGACGGCTCGGTATCGACGAACGCCACCGCCTCGCGGCTGGTGCCGCGGCGGAGCGCTTCCAGGAGCTGCACCCCGAGCTGTCCGGCGCCGAAGATGATGATGGGCTTGCGTTCGACGCTGGCGGGCAGCTCGGCGAGGTGAATGCCCGCGCTTTCCAGCATCATGCCCGCAACCTCGCGGCTGCCGGCGATGAGCAGCGTGGCGAGAAGGCCGTAGCCGAGCACCACGGAGCGGGGAATGCCCAGTTGACCGGACATCAGCACCACGAGTGACCAGATCAGCACCGACAGCCATATGCAGCCGATGATGCGCGTATGCCCGCGATAGCCGAGATAGCGCGTGACGAAGCGATAAAGGCCCGATACCGCGAAAGTGACCGTCGTGATCACCGGTCCCGAGATCAGCACCAGGGCCATGAACCAGTCGGATGGAAAAAACGGCGTGTTGTAGCGGATGGAAATGGCGATCCACAGCGCCAGCGCCAGCAGCACGAAATCGATGCCGATGAGGATCAGCCGTTTGCTGAGCCGCGGAAGCTCAAGCAACCGCGCCCGCCATTCGGCCGCAGCCGGATGATGCGAACCCTCTTCCCTCATCGTGCCCCTAGATGCCCGTCCCGGCGAGCAGGAATTATGGCCGCCCGGCGGCTCCCGAATTGGGCAAGACTAGCAGAGCAAGTCCGGTTGCAGTGCAGCAAACCCGCCGCACTGGCAAAATTATCACCGGGTTTTTGGGCGCACGCGATGACCGATCGCTACATGCGGCGGCGCGATTTGATCGCTGCAGCGAGGGTGCCCTCGTCGAGATAGTCGAGTTCGCCCCCGACGGGCACGCCCTGCGCAAGCCGCGAGACGATGATACCCGTAGGAGCGAGCTGCTCAGTGAGGTAATGCGCGGTCGATTGCCCTTCGACCGTGGCGTTGAGCGCCAGCACGATTTCCTGCGCCTCCCCCGTCCCCGCGCGCTCGATCAGCCGCGCGATATTGAGCCGGTCCGGACCGATTCCGTCGAGGGGAGAAAGGTGGCCGCCGAGCACATGATAGAGCCCGTTGACGACCCCGGCCCGCTCCAGTGCCCAAAGATCGCCGATCTCCTCTACGACCACGATGAGCGAGCGGTCGCGGCGCGGATCCTGGCAGAGGCTGCACGGCGACAGGGTATCGAGGTTGCCGCAATCGGGGCATTCGACGATCTTTTCCACCGCTTCGGCCAGCGCATCGGCGAGCGGCACCAGCAGATCGTTACGGCGCTTGATGAGGGCGAGCGCCGCCTTCCGCGCAGAGCGTGGGCCGAGCCCCGGCAGACGCCCGAGGAGACGCACAATCCGTTCTATTTCAGGGCCTGAGACTTTGCGTGTCATGGAAGCGATGTAAGCTTGGCGGGCTGCCGCTTTGAGGGCCAGAGGGCGGGTTGTTATGATGCAAATCAAATCTGGCGCGCGGCGCTTATGCACTAATTTCCAATGCGCCGGTACCTTTGGGTTGCCATATGACTGGGGTAACTTGCCCCACGCACAAATAAAAGGTTTCACCGCTCGATCCCCGGGAGGATTACATGCAGTTGATCGTAAAGCCTGAAACACCGTCTGCGGCGCTCGCACGCGTCGGCTCCACGCTGAAAATCCGCAACCGCTACGACAACTTCATCGGTGGCCAGTGGGTGCCGCCGACGAAGGGCCAGTATTTCGAGAACCGCACCCCGATCTCCGGTGAAGTGGTCTGCGAGATCGCCCGCTCCACCGCCGAGGACATCGAAAAGGCGCTCGACGCCGCCCACGCCGCCGCCGATGCCTGGGGCAAGGCCGCTCCGGCCCAGCGCGCCGCCGTCCTCTTCAAGATCGCCGACCGCATGGAGGCGAACCTCCCCGCGCTCGCAACCGTCGAAACCATCGACAACGGCAAGCCGATCCGCGAGACCATGGCCGCCGACCTGCCGCTGGCCGTCGATCACTTCCGCTACTTCGCCAGCTGCATCCGCGCTCAGGAGGGCTCGCTCTCCGAGATCGACGAGACGACCGTCGCTTACCACTTCCACGAGCCGCTCGGCGTCGTCGGCCAGATCATTCCGTGGAACTTCCCCATCCTCATGGCGGTGTGGAAGCTCGCTCCGGCCCTCGCCGCAGGCAACTGCGTCGTGCTGAAGCCTGCCGAGCAGACGCCGTTCTCGGTGATGGTGCTCGCCGAGCTCATCGGCGACCTGCTGCCGCCGGGCGTGCTCAACATCGTCAACGGTTTCGGCGTCGAGGCCGGCAAGCCGCTGGCGCAGAACCCGCGCATCGCCAAGATCGCCTTCACCGGCGAGACGACCACCGGCCGTCTCATCATGCAGTACGCCTCCGAGAACATCATCCCGGTCACGCTGGAGCTGGGCGGCAAGTCGCCGAACGTCTTCTTCGCCGACGTCTTCAACGAGGACGATGAGTTCTTCGACAAGGCGCTCGAAGGCTTCACGATGTTCGCCCTCAACCAGGGCGAGGTGTGCACCTGCCCCTCGCGCGCCCTGGTGCAGGAGAGCATCTACGACGCCTTCATCGAGCGTGCCGTCGAGCGCGTGAAGAAGATCGTGACGGGCAGCCCGCTCGATCCCAACACCATGATCGGCGCCCAGGCCTCGTCCGATCAGCTCGAGAAGATCCTGTCCTACATCGACATCGGCAGGGGTGAAGGCGCCCGCGTGCTGACCGGCGGCAACCGCGCCCGCCATTCCGGCCTCGAGGAAGGCTTTTACGTCGAGCCGACCGTGCTCGAAGGCCACAACAAGATGCGCATCTTCCAGGAGGAGATCTTCGGACCGGTTCTGTCGGTCACGAAGTTCAAGACCGAGGCGGAAGCTCTCGCCATCGCCAACGACACGCTCTACGGCCTCGGCGCTGGCGTGTGGTCGCGCGATGCGAACACCTGCTTCCGCATGGGCCGCGGCATCAAGGCCGGCCGCGTCTGGACCAACTGCTACCACCTCTACCCGGCCCATGCCGCGTTCGGTGGCTACAAGCAGTCCGGCGTCGGCCGCGAGACGCACAAGATGATGCTCGACCACTACCAGCAGACGAAGAACATTCTGCAGAGCTACAGCCCGAAGGCGCTCGGCTTCTTCTGATCGAAGCCACACGCCCCCATGCACAGCGCCGGCGGCATCTCCCCGCGGGGAGTTTTCGCCGGCGCCAACCGGGCATCCCAGCCATGCGAGCTGATCCTGGCGGCCGCAGGGCCGGGACCAGCATGCAACGGCTGCGGGCGGGGATATCGTGCCTTGGCGCGCATCCCCGCTGCCTCCGGATAACCCCTTGATGCGCCGCGACCGATGATAACGGCGCAGCGGCACCGGCATAAAGAACAGCACCACTGTCGAGGAATTTTATCATGTCCGACGCCCGTCCCACCTTGCGCTCGCTTCTGGCGCTGCCCGTCACGCCAGCTCCGTTGTCGAAGTCGGCGCTGGTGATGATCGACTGCCAGAACACCTATCGCGAAGGCGTGATGCAGCTCGAAGGCGTCGAGCCTGCACTGAAGGAATGCGCTGCACTGCTGGAGCGCGCCCGCGCGGCCGGCACCCCCGTCATCCATATCCAGCACGATGCCGGTCCCGGCTCGCCCTACGATGTGCGTGAGCGGATCGGCGCCATCTCTGACATCGTCGCGCCCATCGCCGGCGAGACCGTCATCACTAAGGCCTATCCCAGCTCCTTCGAACAGACGAACCTCGATGCCGAGCTGAAGAAGCACGGCGTCACCGACCTGGTGCTCGCCGGTTTCATGACCCACGTTTGCGTGAACTCCACCGCCCGCGCCGCGTTCAACCACGGCTATCGCCCGACCGTCGTCGGCAACGCCACCGCGTCGCGCGCGCTTCCCAACCCGCTGGGCGGCACGCTTCCCGCCGAGGCAGTGCACACCAGTGCCCTCGCCGCATTGGCGGACCTCTTCGCAATCGTGGTACCCTCGCCGGACGCAATCCCGACGTAGTCCCACCCCGAAAGGAGGACGTCGATGGTCGATAGGGTTTCTGTGACGCCGGCGGCCGAAGCGCTGATCGGCAAGCTCGTCGCCACGCACGGCCCGCTGCTGTTCCACCAGTCCGGCGGCTGTTGCGATGGCAGCGCGCCCATGTGCTACCCGCGGGGCGAGTTCCGTATCGGCGAGCGCGACGTCTTCCTCGGCGCCATCGCCGGCACGCCGGTCTACATCTCGGGTCCGCAGTTCGAATATTGGCAGCACACGCACCTCATCATCGATGCGGTGCCCGGGCGCGGCTCCGGCTTTTCGCTGGAAGCGCCCGAAGGCCTGCGCTTCCTCACCCGCTCGCGCGTTTTCACCGAGGACGAGTTCGACGCGCTGGATCGCGCCGGCCCGCCCCCGCGCGGCCCCGAGGCCATGGCTTCAGCCGGTGTCGCCTGAGACGGACCGCGGCAGGCCGCACTCCCGAATATCCCGCTGAGCCATGCGCCGGCCATGGCCTTGCGATGCGCTTCCCACCGTCCGTGTGGCCGTATCGCACTAGGAATCCTCGACAATCGCCCCGACATTTCGCGCAACGACGGCTCGCCCCGCCAGCGCGGGCGATCCCATGGCCGATGACGCTCGGCACGATTGACGATGGAATGAGATGACGCGCGTTCTCCTTGCCCTCGCCCTGCTGTTCTGCGCCGTCCATGCGCACGCGGCCCCCGCTGCCAGCGACATGGAGATCGTCGTCGAGGACGACGGCGCGCTCGAGAACGATGGCGGCGCGCCGGCCGCCGAGGAAGCGGTACCGGACAAGCCGCGTCCCGCACCCGTCAACAGGGCGGCGCCCTTCAAGGATTTGCCCGGCCGCTGGGTGGGCGAGGGACGCATCGGCGTCAAAGACAGCAAGCCGGAATCGGTTAAGTGCCGCGCCACCTACTTCGTGAACGACAAGGGCAATGAGCTGCGCCAGAACATCCGCTGCGCTTCCGCCGGCGGCAAGGTCGAGGTGAAGAGCAATGTCGTCGCCAGCGGCGGGAAGCTCACCGGCACATGGAACGAGCTTGTCTATAACCTCGGCGGCGAGATGACGGGCGAGGTGACGGAGCGCGGCTTCCGCATCGTCGTGCGTGGCGGCGACATGCGCGCGAACATGGACGTCATCGTCATCGGCGACCGCCAGATCGTCGAGATCCAGTTCTTCAACAGCTCCATCCGCGGACTGACACTTATCCTCAAGAAAGGCTGATCGAGCCTCGCGCCTGATCCTGCGTCGTGCCGGCGAAGGCCGGCGTCCACGCGCGTCTCCGTGCCCACACCGCATGGAGAGAAAAACACAAGAAGCAGACCAATTCTCAAACACGTTGGTCTCCATTGGCGCGCTACACCTTCTTTATGGATGTGCGCACCCGCGCCCCTCGAGGGCGGGAAGGGTTCGATGGGCAGCGAAAGAAGCCGATCTGCTGGGCACTGGCCCGATCTCCCCTACGGCGCGTGGCAGGAAACCTGCGCGACGCTCCATCTGTGGACGCAGATCATCGGCAAGATCCGCCTCGCGTACACGCCCTGGCTCAATCATTCCTGGCACGTCACGTCCTATCTGACGACACGGGGCCTGACGACGTCCGTGATCCCGCATACGCCACATCCGTTCGAGATCGAGTTCGATTTCATCGAGCATCAGCTCGTCATAACAAGGAGCGACGGCCGGCGAACGCACATCGCCCTCGAGCCGCGAACGGTCGCCGACTTCTACGCGATGGTCATCGCCGCACTTGCCGAGATGGACATCCCGGTCCGGATCACGGAGCTACCCTGCGAGATACCGGGCGCGATCCCCTTCGGCAGCGATCGGACGCACAGCAGCTATGACCCGGACTATGCCCACCGTTTCTGGCGGCTTCTTCTGCAAGCCGATCGCGTGTTCAAGCATTTCCGCACCGGTTTCATAGGAAAGTGCAGTCCCGTTCACTTCTTCTGGGGCAGCTTCGACCTTGCGGTGACGCGCTTTTCCGGCCGGCGGGCGCCACCTCACCCGGGGGGCGTACCGGGCGTTGCCGACGCCGTGATGCGCGAGGCGTACTCACACGAATTGAGCAGCGCGGGCTTTTGGCCGGGCGGGGGTGGCATCGACCACCCGGCCTTCTACTCCTATGCCTATCCCCAGCCCGCCGGATTTCGCGACCGTGCGGTTGCGCCGAAGGAGGCGTTATTCAGCGAAGCGCTCGGTGAGTTCCTGCTGCCGTACGAAGCCGTCCGAACCGCTTCCGATCCCGACGCGGCGTTGCTTGCATTTCTGCAAAGCACCTACGAGGCGGCCGCCGAATGCGCGAGCTGGGATCGATCTGCGCTCGAATGTGTTTTCGGCCGGCCGGGCGTACCGCGCCCGGTTTGAGCGTCCTCGTGGTGATCGTGCCGGATCTCGACGGTCCGGCCGATCCCCCACAACGACAACGTCGATATTTAAGAAGGTCTGACGTTCGCCGTGATCGCGACCGACGCCTCCGTGGTGAGCAGCAGGAAGGTGAAGCTTTCCTCGAGATAGAGCCGCACGGCGTTGTCGTCGTGCCCGAGGTAGCCGATCGACACGTCTTCGCCGATGTACAGCCCGAAATCGCCGCCGCGCGTCGTCAGCACGTACGCCCCTGCGATGCCGGGAGCCCATACGATTTCGCCGTCGACGATGCGCCTTATGTGCTCCAGCACCGGATAGCCATGATCGCTCGCCTCGCTGAGCGCCTGGTAGGCGTCTGCGCTTAGCACCACCGAATAGGGCCCCTCGACGCCCACGAGGCGCAACTGATTGAGGGCACTCGCGATGACATCGGGATAGGCGGTAATTTCGCCCGGCAGCACCAGCTTGGGGTTGCTGGTGCCCTCGCGGATGCCGCCGATACCGGCGGCTGCATAGCCTTCGAAAACCGCCCGGTTCTCGGCGAACGCCAGTTGCCGCGCCGCATCTTTCACCGGCTGCCAGTTGGAATCGTTTGCCCCGCGCTCGACGTTGTCGATCTGCTCCCGATTGAGGGTGAAAGGCACGCGCAGTTCGACCAAGGGCTTGACCCCGCGCTGTCGCGCAGTGATCCCCTCGCCGGGAGGATCGATGGAATGCACATGGCCCGTGCCTATGGCAGAGGTTGCGACGCCGCTCGGTCCCTCCACGTCGACCACGCGCCTGGCGGCGAGATAACGCTTGAGCGTGCGCGTCGCCTCGGCTTCGATCTGCGACCACGCCGCGGCGGAAATCGGCGCAAGCTCGCGGTGAAGATTATTCATTGGAGCGATCTCCTTTCAACGAGCCAATGCCGAGTGAGCCAGGCGTCCGCGCCGCTGCCACCACCGGTAGTTCGGCCGGCAGCAGTTCGGGCGTGGACGAGGCTGCGTCCTGCGACGAGCTATCGTCCCCGACCTGTTCCAAAAACGTTGCCGAGGGCACGAAAAACAGATTGCCCGTCTTGGCGAAACTGAAATCCAGCAGCCGGTCATAGTTCCCCGGCGGCCGCCCGACGAACATGTTCTCCAGCATCTGCTCGATGGTGCGCGCCGAGCGCGCGTAGCCGATGAAGTAGGTGCCGAACTCCTGCGAGCCGGGACGCCCGAACGGCATGTTGTCCCGAACGATCTTCACTTCCTTGCCGTTCTCCACGATGGTCGTCAGCGCGTTGTGGGCGCTCGTCGGCTTCACCGCGTCATCGAGCTCGATGTCGGAGAGCTTCAGCCGCCCGATAATGCGCTCCTGCATTTCCGTGGAGAGCGCATTCCAGCCAGCGAGGTCGTGCATGTACTTCTGCACGACGACATAGCTGCCACCGGCGAACGCCGGATCCTCCGCGCCAATGTAGACGGCTTCGACGGCCGTCAGCGCCGTTGGATTCTCCGTCCCATCGACGAAGCCGATGAGATCGCGGTCGTCGAAGTAGCGAAATCCGTGCACCTCATCGACGACGGTAATCGCCGCGCCCGCGCGCGCCGTGATCTGCGTCGCCAGCTCGAAGCAAAGATCCATGCGCCTGGCGCGGATGTGAAACAGCAGGTCGCCCGGCGTGGCGACGGCGTGCCGCGGGCCTGAGCGGATCTCCCGAAACGGGTGCAGCTCGGCCGGGCGCGGCGTACCGAAAAGGCGATCCCAGGCATCGGCGCCGATCCCCATGACGCACGATAGGTCTCCCTCGATGTCGCGAAAGCCGACCGAGCGAAGCAGGGCTGGGAGGTCGCCGCAAAGCGCTCGGACCGCTGCGCAACTATTCCGGCCGGCATTGATGGTCGCGACGAGAAAGATTGCCGACTTGGTCAATGTGCCGATCACCGCTTGCGACACGGGCGGCAATCCAGTTTGCGAGGTTGGCGTGGTCAATAATTGGCTCCGAAGCGCAAAAGGTGCCGTATGCAGTCTCTATGATTGCCCGCAGACCCTAAAAGGAAATCTAAACCGCGGGCCTCCGGGCACCGGTCACCGGCGTCACCACGAAACTAAAGCCGAACGCGATCCTGCGCACGCACTTAAACTTCACCCCGCCCGCCTCACGGCGGACAGCTCGAGACCATCTCAGGTTTGGGAACGGGCTGCGATGTGAGCAAGCCGGTTGCCGAGGGATAACCCCGAAGCCGCCGAGCCGCCAGAAGCCGCAACCCAGCCGGTTCGGGAGTAAGGCATCCCGCAATCGGTCGGCCGCCCCGTTCTGCGCGACGGGGATGAAAGCGCGGCGACGAAAATAAATGACGCAATGCCTTACGCCCCATCTCCCCACTCTTTGGACGCTTTGGAGCCGAGAACCCGCGCGATCAATGTCCGGCCACCGCGCGCGAGCTAACGCCGCCCGAACAGCCGCTCGATGTCGGTGAGCTTCAACTCCACGTACGTCGGACGTCCGTGGTTGCACTGTCCCGAATAGGGCGTCGCCTCCATATCGCGCAGCAGCGCGTTCATCTCCTCCGGCGTCAGCCGCCGCCCCGACCGCACGCTGCCATGGCACGCGCTCGTGGCGCACACCGCGAGCAGCCTGTCTTTCAGCGCCGTGCTCATGCCTTCGCGCACGATGTCGGCGGCGAGATCGCGCACGAGACCCGCAACATCGCCGTCGCCCAGCAGCGCCGGAACCTCGCGTACGATGACCGCGCCCGCGCCGAACGCTTCGACAACGAGCCCCAGCTCTTCCAGCTCGCCCGCCTTCTCGACGAGCGCGGCCGCTTCCTCCGCATCGAGATCGACGACCACCGGAACGAGCAGTCCTTGCCGCGAAACGCCGCCCGCGCTCAGCATCCCCTTGAGGCGCTCATAGACGAGGCGCTCGTGCGCGGCATGCTGATCGACGATGACGACGCCGTCGCGCGTCTGCGCCACGATGTAGTTTTCGTGCAGTTGCGCGCGGGCCGCGCCGAGCGGGCGATCCTGCAGCGTTTCGGGCGCGGGGGCGCTAAAGGCGCGCGCATCCGCGCTCGGTCCGTCCATTACGTCGAGCGGCGCCTGCACCGCTTCTGCAAGGCCCGCGCCTGCATAGCTCCGCGCGGGATAAACCGGTCGCGCGGACGGCGGCGGGAATCCCCCGTTGAATGGCACCACATTGGGGCGCAGCTCGTGCAGGGTCGCCGCGCCGTTGGCAGCCGATGCACGATGCCCTTCGGCATGCAGCGCGGCGGCAAGAGCGTTGACGATCAGCGCGCGCACCGTGCCGGAATCGCGGAAGCGGACCTCCGTCTTCGCGGGATGCACGTTGACGTCCACCTCCGCGGGCGGCAGCTCCAGAAACAGCGCGAGCAGAGGTTGGCGCCCGCGCGGAATGAGGTCGCCATAGGCTGCGCGCACCGCACCGATCAGCAGCTTGTCGCGCACCGGGCGCCCGTTGACGAACAGGAACTGCTGCGCGGCATCCGGCCGGTGCAGCGTCGGCAGCCCCGCAAAGCCGCTCAGCGATACGTTCTCGCGCGCACCCGCAACGCGCACCGCATCGTCGATGAATGCCCGTCCCATGATGCGGCCGAGGCGCTGCAGCAGCCCATCGGGACCCTCCCCCTCGCGCGGCAGCCGCAGGCTCGCCCGCTCCCCCATCGTCAATGTGAAGCCGACGGTGGGATGCGCCATGGCGAGGCGTTTCACCACCTCGCCCACGGCCATGTTCTCGGCCCGCTCCGACTTCATGAATTTGAGGCGCGCGGGCACGCTGGAGAACAGATCGCGCACCTCGATGCAGGTTCCCGTGTTGCCGGCCGCCGGACGCACCGGCCCCTTCGCACCGCGGTCGACCGTCAACGCGAAAGCGTCCTCGGCCCCCCGCGCCCGCGAGAGGATCGTGAGGTGCGCAATCGAGCCGATGGAGGGCAGCGCCTCGCCCCGGAACCCCAGCGTGCTGATGGCGAACAGGTCTTCCTCGGAGAGCTTCGAGGTGGCGTGCCGCTCGACCGCAAGGGCGAGATCCTCCGGCGGCATGCCGCAGCCGTCGTCGGCGACGCGGATGAGCGTCAGCCCGCCCGACGCGGTAACCACGTCGATCTCGCGCGCGCCGGCGTCGAGAGCGTTTTCGACCAGTTCCTTTACGACGCTCGCCGGCCGCTCGACCACCTCGCCCGCGGCGATGCGATTGATCGTCTGTGGCGAAAGTTGGCGGATCGCCATTCGTCCCCCCTCGCCGGCACGCTTAGCGCCCGGCAACCGGCGGCGATGGCCACGGCCGCCGGTGCTTTGGTCTGTTCCGGTGCTAGGGTATCGCCCGATTCGCCATCCCGGGCGCGGCCAGGTTGCCTATCCCCAGTGGATCGCGGGCGGGCGCCCCGGCGTTGGACGAAAGTCCGGGGGCGCAGCCCCGAAAGCGCGGCCATTTGCGCGCGGCTGCGACGCGCGCGGGACTGTTCAGCCGCGCTCACTTCGTTCATCAGTGAGCTGGGCCGTACGGACGGCCGCCAACCATGTGGAGAACTGATGCGCCTCGACGCCATCGCGATCGGATTGAACCCACCCCTCGACATCAACGTCGTCGTCGAGGTGCCCGTGGGGGGTGAGCCCATCAAGTACGAGCTCGACAAGGCATCGGGCACGCTGGTGGTGGACCGCTTCCTCTATACGCCGATGCGCTACCCTGGAAATTACGGGTTCGTGCCGCACACGCTTTCAGCCGACGGCGATCCCATCGACGTGCTCGTTTGCAACACGCGCGCCATCGTCCCCGGCGCGGTCATCAACTGCCGGCCGGTGGGCGTGCTGGTGATGCAGGACGAGGGCGGCGGCGATGAGAAGATCATCGCGGTGCCGAGCAGCCGCACGACGATGCGCTACGACAAGGTGGCGAACTACACCGACCTGCCGCACATCACGACGCAGCAGATCGAGCACTTCTTCGCTCACTATAAGGATCTCGAGCCCGGCAAGTGGTCGAAGATCGACCACTGGGGCGATTCAGCGGAAGCGCGCCGGCTGATCACCGAAGCGATCGACCGCGCGAAAAAGAGCAACCGCTGACCGAGGCGGCGCGCTCCGCAGCGGATGCGGGTCACCGCTTCACGCCTATTCGGAATCAAAAAGGCGTCCCGCGATAAATCGAGGGACGCCTTTTGCTTTGTAGAATGATGGGAATTCGACGAATTGCAGAACGGCTCTAGCCGCCCTTCGCGCTCGCTTTAGCCGCCTTGGCCTGCTCCAGCTCCGGCTTGCCGACGATGGTCACGATGAGGTTGTCGGTATCGAGCATGCGTTTGGCAACGCGCTTGAGGTCGTCCAGCGTCACCGCCGCGATCAGAGCATTGCGGTTCTCGATGTATTCCGGCCCGAAGCCATCCATGCGCAGTCCGAGTAGCTGCGAGGCGATCTTCGCATTCGTATCGAAACGCAGCGGATACGACCCGATCAGGTAGCTCTTGGCGTTATCCAGATCTTCCTGCGTCAGGTCGCCGGCCTTCTTCAACTCCTCGCGGATGATGTCGAGCGACTTGCCCATCATGTCGTTGCGGGTTGCAACGCCACCGGAGAATACCGAGGCGTGCTGGAAGGGATAAACGTAGGTGTAGACCGAATAGGCGAGGCCACGCTTCTCGCGCACCTCCTCCATCAGCTTGGAGGCGAAGCCGCCGCCGCCGAGGATCTGGTTGAGCACGAAGGCCGGAATGAAATCCGGATCCTTGCGCGGCATTGCCCCCATGCCGAACACCGCGACCGACTGAGGCACATTCATGTCGACGACGGTCTGGCGGCCGCCGCTCACCGGGTCGGTCGTCGCAACGGGGGTCAGCTGAGCGCTGGCGGGCAGGTCGCCAAAAACCTCATCCAGCAGCTTGCCCAGCTGTTCCGGCGTGATGTCGCCCACGGCCACTACCTTCAGCGTGTCCTTCGCAAAGACGCGCTTGCGGTAGGCGTCGAGATCGGCGCCGCTGATCTTGCCGACCGTCGCTTCCGTACCGTTGGAGGGACGCGCATAGGGATGGCCGGCAAAAGCGACGGCGTACCACTCGTTCTGCGCCACCTTGTTCGGATCGCGCGCGGCGTAGGCGAGCGAGGCCAAGAGCTGCTGGCGAATGCGCTCCACGGCGTCCTTGTCGAAGCGCGGCTTGTTCAGCGCGAGCTTAAGAAGCTTGGCCGCCTCGTCGCGGTTCTCGGTCAAGGTTTCGAAGTTGCCGTAGAACGCGTCCTTCGCATCCTCGTAGTTCATGCGCATGGAAAGGTCCTCCATGCGCTCCTGGAACTGCTGCGAGTTGAGATCGCCGGCGCCCTCGTCGAGCATCGCCGTGAGGAAGTTCGACACGCCCTCCTGACCCTCGGGGTCCTGCGAGCTGCCGCCGTCGAAGGCGAACCGCATCGCCATCATCGGCACCGCGTGCTCCTCGACCAGCCAAGCTTCGATGCCGCCGGGGCTCTTCACGGTTTGGATCTTCATGGCGCTCGCGGGCTGGCTCATTGTCACGATGAAGGCGGCGAAGAGCGCGAGCAGCGGGATGCCGATCCCCAGCCGCGCAGATGCCGTGCGAATAGTCTTTAAACGCAGGAAGCGGACAGCGTCCATGTCATAGCCTCTCGGCATGCCAGATTTCATCAGCGAATGCGAACTCACGAGCGCGTGTGGGTGACGGGTTGCTCGACCCGGTCACCGGTGCCCTGGGCATCGTCCGGCTCCGGCAGCAGCCACCCCGTTACGGAGTGGCGCGCATCGAGATAGGTGTCGGCCGCCTTTTTTACGTCGTCGACGCTGACCTTCGCCAGCGCTTCCGGCCAACCCTCGACATCGGAGATCTTCCGGCCGATGGCGACAGCCCATCCGTAGCGGCGCGCAAGGCTCGCCTGGTTGTCGCTCTCGTAGATGTAATCCGCGGTCAGGGACTTCTTGGCGCGCTCCAGCTCCAGCTCGGTGACGCCGTTCTTGCGCACGTCGTCGAGCACAGCATTGACCGCCTCCTCCACCGGTGTGAGGTCGCCGCTCTTGCCCACCGCGTAGATCGAGATCGAACCCGAATCGAGCCCATAGCCCGAATAGCTGCCGCCCGTGGTGGCCGCCACCTTCTCATCCACGACGAGCTTGCGGTAGAGACGGCTCGTCGAGCCGTCGGCGACGATCTTCATCAGGAGATCCAGCGCCTCGGCCTCGCCGGGCTTCGCGGTCACGTAGCTCGGCGCTACGTAGTAGCGGTGGAAAGAGGCATTGCCGGCACGCGGATCCTTCAGGGTCAGGCGCCGCTCTGCGATCTGCGGCGGCTCCTGCGGACGTTCGCGGGTTTCCACCTCCGGATTGGCCGGCAGCTTGCCGTAGGTCTCCTCGGCGAGCTTCTTTACCTCGTCGACCGTCACATCGCCGGCAACGACCAGGATGGCGTTGTTCGGAGCATAGTAGCGCTTGTAGAAGCGCATCGCGTCCTGGCGCGACAGCTTCGCCATCTCGTGCGCCCAGCCGATCACCGGGATGCCGTAGGGATGCGAAAGATAGAGCGCGGCATTCATCTGCTCATCGAGCAGCGCGCCGGGGTTGTTGTCGATGCGCGAGCGGCGCTCCTCGATGATGACCTGACGCTCCGGCGTCACCTCATCGTCGGTCAGCCGTAGATGGACCATGCGGTCGGCTTCCATCTCCATCAGCGTCTTCAGCTGCTCTTTGGCGATGCGCTGGTGGTAGGCGGTGACATCCTGCCCCGTGAAAGCGTTGTCCTGACCGCCGAGGCGGGAAATGATCTTCGAGAAGTCACCGACGGCGATCTTGTCCGTCGACTTGAACATCAGGTGCTCGAGGAAGTGCGCGATGCCGGAAACGCCCCGAGGCTCGTCCGCAGCGCCGACCTTGTACCAGACCATATGGGTAACGACGGGTGCACGGTGATCCGGAATGACCACCACCTCCATGCCGTTCGAAAGCTTGAACTCGCTGGCACGGGGCTCGGCGGAAGCGGTCTGTTGGGCGAAGGCGAGCATGAGGATGGCCACCAATGTGAAAAGAGGACGGCTGACGCCGAACATTTGCATCGAATGATCCCCGATTGGACCTATGGCGTTGGACGGAGGTGAAACCGCGCCCGCAAGTCGGCTCGGCGGAACGGGTACATTTGGCGCCATCTTCGGGCTCACCCCTGCCTTGTCAAATGACATCGCGTTCATCTGGCGGGCCTTTCACCCTCCCGGCCGCCCACTCGCCGAAACCCGGTGGGCGCTTGAACGGCGTTGCCTGCTCGCCCATATGCATTTCGGAAAGACCGGTGCCCAGCAGAAGGGGCCGGACCATCGGAGGCCAACGCTGAAGGCTCCGGCGGGGTTAACACGAAGGTCGCTTAAGGAAGGACTTTCATTGGATGTCGCGCATATCGTTGCTGTCGAGCCCCTTGCTTCTGGGATTTGAAGAGATCGAGCGCTTGATCGACCGATCCAACAAGGCGTCGGGCGATGGCTACCCCCCTTACAACGTGGAACGCATAGAAGCGGTCGATGGCGAAGGCGAGACGCTGCGCATTACGCTTGCAGTGGCCGGTTTCACTCGCGACCAGCTCGAAATCACGCTGGCCGACAGCCAGTTGATCGTGCGCGGCAAGCAGGCCGACGAAAAAGCGCGCAACTATCTCTATCGGGGCATCGCAGCGCGACAATTTACCCGCACGTTCGTCCTTGCGGATGGAATCGAAGTAAAGTCCGCGGATCTGTCCGATGGTCTGCTCGCCATCGACCTGAAGCGCCTGGAACCGGAGCGTTTGGTGCGGACGATCGAAATCAGCGACAGAAAATAGCGTGCGTGAACGTTACATCGAGACGGCCCGATCGCTTAGACTGGCGGTGGGAGCTGTACCGGAGCGCCCAGATCACACCGCCCGTTCGGCGGCCTACGGGGCACCGGCTTGCAGAAGGAGTTGCGTCATGACCGAAGCAGACAAAACCTTCAATAACTTCAATCCGCGTCATGTCATGACCGAGCATGAGCTCGCGACCTTGGGCGGGGGCGTCGTCGCCTACATCAAGACGCTGACCTCCGACGAAGCGAGCCGCATGTTTCCGGCCATCGAAGGGCTGCCGCAGGGCATCAACCTGTTCTCCCTGCACGCCGCCGACGGCACACCTCTGGCGCTGACCGACACCCGGCAGGCCGCCATTGGGCATGCCCTCGACGATGATCTGGAAATCGCCAGCGTGCACTGAACCCGCGTGGACGAGGCGCCGGAGGGCGCCCGGCAAACGTGCAGCCCATCCACACGCCCTAACCGGCTCCGGAACCCTCCGGAGCCGTTCTGTTATCCACCGGCGACGTGGCCAGGACCTAGGTACGATAGCTGGCGAACTGCCCACGGGGCCGGAACCGCTCCAGATAGCGCGGAACGATCGCAGCCACACCCTGGGGCGTCGGCACGCCCAATGCCTCCAGCGTGCGGCCCTCGGCTTTTGCCGCTGCACTCACGACGTTGTCGTGCTGCAGCATCCGCACCTGATCGACGGTGATCGGCCGCAGCGAATCGGGAAGCGGCCACGTCAGAAACGCCTGTAGCTTTGCGAGCCAGAACGGCAGCGGCAGGTATCCGCGGTCGCGGCCTGCCCACTCCTGGGTCAGATCGAGAAGCTCACGGAAAGTGAGCACCTCCGGCCCGCCGGCTTCATAGATCATGCCGGGAGTCCCGCCACCGGCGGCGCAAGTGGTAATGGCGGTCGCGATGTCGCCCACGAACACCGGCTGAAAGCGCGTGCGCCCGCCGCCGATCAGCGGCAGAACGGGCGACATCCGCGCCATTGACGCGAATCGATTGAAGAACTGATCCTCCGGCCCGAACACGATCGACGGCCGGATAATGATGGCGCCGGGGAATTCCTCCAGCACCGCCGCCTCGCCCTCCGCCTTGGAGCGCGCATAGGCCGATGTCGAATTGGGATCGGCGCCGATGGCCGAGATATGCACGAAGTGGCGCACGCCAGCCGCGCGGGCCGCCTTGGCCATGGCACGGGGCCCGTCCACATGCAGGGCCTTGAAGGTCTGCTTGCCTCCGCTCGTCAGCACACCGGTGCAGTTGACGGCGACCTTTGCGCCAACGAGCGCACGCTCCACCGACTGGGGGTAGCGCACGTTTGCCTGCACCGGAGCGACCTGACCGACGAAGCCCGCCGTTTGCAGAAAGCCCGCCAGGTCCGGGCGGCGCACCGCGGCGCGAACGCGCCAGCCCTGCTTGGCGAGAGCCGCGACCGCATAGCGTCCGACGAACCCCGAGCCCCCGAACACCGTCGCCAGACCCTGATCATCGAGCCGATCCGCCATCGTCCCCTCCTGCAGCGGGCACCGCTTTTTGCCCAGCACGGGATTATACGGGAGCGGATAAGAGTGCAAAGGTCGCGCTCGGCCGCACGGCATATAATTGACAAGCGGCGCGGCGCTCTCTAACTGAACGGCCTCGTGCCCAGGTGGCGGAATTGGTAGACGCACTAGTTTCAGGTACTAGCGGGTAACACCGTGGAGGTTCGAGTCCTCTCCTGGGCACCACCCACCAAAAAATATAAGCGTTACCAGCGCTTAGCCGTGACACTGCGACCGCCGCTTGCAGGTGCGGATGAAAATCCTGTGCGCCTCGATGCCCACCCGGGCGACACCGATTTCAGGTGAATGACGTGGAGCGCGAGCCGAGCTTTCGTCGCGCGCACCTTTATCCACCGTAAAGCGCCCGGCGCCGCAAGCCGCGCATACCTCAATCGGGAGCGCCTTCCGCCAGCAAGGACAGTCGGGAGAAATCGTGCACGACGACCCTCTGGCGCCCGCACTCGACAAGTCCCCGCGCTTCCCAGGCGCTGAGAATACGCGAGACGGTATGCAGGGTCGTACCCGTCATTTCTGCAATGTCCTGGCGTGAGATCGGAAAGGAAATCTCGATCCCGCCCTCTTCGGGCCTGCCCGCCTGCACGGAAAGCCGAAGGATCGCATGCGCGACGCGGCGCTCGACCTCCTGTGTCGACATCTCGCGAATGCGCGTATGCGCCTCCTCGAGCTGCTTGCCCATAGTCTGAATTGCACTGACGGCGATCCGGCCGCTGCGCTCTATAAGCTGGGGCCAGAGCTCGCTGGGCCAAGAGAGAACGTCGCTATCCAATGCCGCCTGCGCCGTGCCGGGATAGTCCGGGCGCTGCAGCGCGACGGCAAAGCCGAACAGTTCGCCCGGATGCACGACCCGCACGATCACCTGCTTCCCATCACCCGTGACTTGCGTGACCTTGAGCCGTCCCGTGATGAGCAAGTAGAAGCTGTCCGCCTGTTGGCCCTGCTTAAAGACGGACTCGCCGCGAGGCACGCGCCGCGGCGTAGCGTGCCGGAGAAACGTGTCGATGTCAGCATCACTCATGTCCTGGAACAGGGGAAGCGACGCGACGACGGACCCGTCAATTTTCACAACCAAGCAGCCTCACCGCAACTGGCTTGAAAAGCTATCATGGAGAGAAGCACCGAACAAAAATGGATGCCGGCATGTCGGCTCGCAAGCTGGACGGGCCGGGCGTTAGCGCATCAACCTGAGCAGCGACGCATACCATCGCGTGTCCTTCACGAGCCGAAATCCGAGATTTTCCGGCGGCGCTCCGACTGCGCACGCACCGCCTTTCGGATTGCGAATGAAGGATACCATGGCCGCCCGGTGCCGGCCCGCGACGAATTGCACGCCGCATGGCAATGCCTCGGTGCGCGCCACCTCATATTCGGCAACGCGCCGGTAGCACGTCGTGGTCCACTCCCAGACGTTGCCGCCGAAGTCCGCAAGACCGAATTCATTCTCGCCGAAATGCCCGCGCGGCTTCGGCACCGGATCGCGGCCGGCACTGCTCGCGATCTCGCGGCGGTATTTTTCCAGCCACCGCTCGGCGGGATTTGAGCTGACGGTGCTGATCGCGTCGTCGGGAAAGCGTGCGCCGGCCGCGAACGCGAGCTGCGCATCGGTAGGCAGCCTCCATGCATCGCCCGTCCGGTCGCTCAGCCATTTCGCATAAATGTTCGCGTCATCGAAGCTGATGCCCGTGGCCGGCATGTCCGCGTCTTCCACGGCGGCCGTGAACTCCGGCTCCGGCGACGGGCAGACGCCAGCCTGCACGCAGCGGGCGTAATCTCCGCGCGAAACCTGATATTTCATGATCGTGAGCGGACGCGTCACCTCGATGGTGCGCAAGGGCGCATCGACGGCGTAGCCACCCTGAGAGTATTCGCCCGGTGCCCGATAGCTGTAGGCGCGGGGCTCGATGACGACCGTTTGCGGCGCAGAGACAGCGACACTCTCAGAAACGCCCCCCGTCTTGGCCGGCGCCAGCGCGAGCATGCCGGCAGTGACGACAACAAGCGCCGACGGGCCTGTGAGAAGTGTCAACGATGCATGCGGCCAGTCCGATAGCGAAGCCATATCAGCCTCTCTGGTGATCGCCTTGTGGAGCCCGGCTCCGTCGCCGGCCGTACCGGAACCAAGGTAAGGCTCAGGATGGGACGCGCTGCGGATTTGCCGCCCGCAGCGCGCCGCGTCCGAGGTCAGCTTCCGCCCGGCGGCACCACCGAGGTCATCAGGTCGTTGTTCCAGTCGCCGGTGACGGTGAAATGCGCGGCCGCTCCGAGCTCGAACGCCTCGATCAAGTTGTGATTGACGTAGGCGTAGATGCCCGGCTGTTCGAAGGTGTAGTACGCAGCGCCCGCCGTGCCGCCCGGAATGAACCAGGTCTCCTGATCGACATCCGGAGGCGTGTAGAATTTTCCGGTCGGCCACACATAGTTCCCATGCCCGCCGATCAGATGCGGACGGGTGTCGCGGTTCGCCTGCGAGTGCACGATGAACACCCTCTCACCCACCGCAGCTTTTAGCGCATTGCTGCCGGTGAGCGCGCCCACGGCGCCGTTGAACACCACGTGCGTTGGGGTCAGGGTACGCATCACCTCAACGGTGTCCGAGTAGGCCTCGGCAGGAGTTTCGTACTTTTTGAAATTCCCCTTCTCGTCGCGCGGAATGTAGAAGTCCTGCTCTCCGACGTAATAGACGCGGTCGTAGGGCAGCTCTTTTCCCTTGCCGTCCGTCAGACCCTCGCGCGGCAGCACCATGATCGCACCGTTCATGCCTGACGTGACGTGCCAGGGAACCATGCCCGGAGGCGCGCAGTGATATACGAAAACGCCGGCTTTCGTCGCCTTGAAGCGCAGAACGGTTTGCTCCCCCGGATTGACGAGTGTGAGCGAGGCGCCTCCCAGCGCACCGGTCGCGGCATGGAAATCGATATTGTGCGGCATCGTGCTGGTCGCAGGGTTGATGAGCGTCAGCTCGACGTAGTCGCCCTGGTGCACGACCATCAGCGGCCCCGGGACCGAGCCATTAAACGTCATGGCGTGAACCTCGGTGCCTTTGTCGTCGATGACGATCTTCTTCTCCTCGATCGTCATGGTGAATTCGACGATTTTCGGTGGACCTTCTGCCTTCTGCGTATGCGCGTGGACGAAGGGCGGACTGACCAGGTCGACCTTGACACGCGTCAGTGAGGACAGATCCGCCGGCTTGCTCTCTGCCGCCTGTGCCGGCAACGACGCCGCGCCGGCGAGGAGCAGCAAGGCCATCCCGATAGCCGCCCGGTCCGACCTGGGGCGGCGCGCCATTGCAGTCCACTCACCCATTGCATTTCCTCCTTTTGCATTCAGCCGGAAGTGCCCGCTGAATTCTTTTGACTATAGGAGGACGAAGCGCGCGCTCTTTGTTGCGAAACAAATTCAGATGTCTGCGCGATGCGGCATATTGGGTGATGCGTATCGGACTTGCTGCTGGCGCATAAAAAGTTTGACGCCGCCAATTCATATGGCCTTAGCCGAATATTTTCGGCCGCGCGACGGCGCAAACGAATGCGGCGCAATGCAGCGAAATGGACTTGTTATGACCGGCGTCGGCAATGATGCGACATCGAAGTCCGATCCGATGCCTCAGTTGGGGAGCGAGATCTGCATCATGCACCAATGAACGACCGTATCGATCTGCATCGGCAGGAGCTGTGGTTCCCCGCCGACAAATTCGCTCCAGGAATCGACGTGAGCGCGATTGAGCCCCACGATGACGGGAACGTCGAGCGTGACAGCCTGTTCGATCAGGCTGCGAAATCCGTTCCCTTCCGCTTCCTGCTTACCGAACCGGTTGACGATCACGAAATCGGTCGTGGGTCCGACCGAGGATGTCGCCAATCCGACGGCCTGCTCCAGCGCACTCTGGTCGAGACGGCATCCGCTTGCCAACGCGCCGCGATTTTCCGATGCCTTGATCACCCTGCGTGTCGCCAGGTCCTCCAGCACGATGTCGCAACGGTTCCGGTTGGCGGCTGCCGGGTTCGACTGGATGGCACCGGCGAGCATGAACCCTTTCGCCCTGAGCTTGCTTGCAAGTTCGCCGATCAGTTCATCGACACGCTGACTTTGCGTTCCATCGTAGAGAATAGCCGCAATCTTCATGACTGCACCTTCCGACACCGCTCGGCGGCGCACGCGCACGCACCGCCGGATCATAACCCGATGGGCCGGCGCCATGAATTGCCTTCGGTTAAAGCAGCCGGTATCCCGGACCCGCTCCGACCTCAGAAATTGATGAGGGATCCGACGCTCAGGTAGTGGAACGCCCCGATGCCGTCCAGCTGCGCGCCTTCGATATCGACATCCTGCCTGCGGTATCGGACCCAGACCGACATCGCCGCGGCATCGATCTCTTGCACGGCACCCAGGCCCCAGCGCGAAAGTTCACTGCCGGTCGCACCCGCATTGAGTGCTGCCGGCGAGAGCTGGTCGATGTATTCGCCATATTCGCCGAAAACGATCGTCGCCCCGAGCGGGGACCATTGCCGTCGGATGCCGCCCTTCAAGTACCACTGATGGGTATCGGGCTCGATCAGGCCGCCACGGATGGTTTCTGCGCCGTGGTTGTTCTCGGCGCCATAGATGGCGTGCAGGAAAAGCCCTGTCGAAAGATGCTGCAGGTAACCTCCGGCTTGAAAGAAGCTGGAATCCTTGTGGAACGAAACCGCGGGCGGCTGGATCAGCTCATCCGTGTTGACCGAGTAGCCGGCGCCAAGCGAGACCTTGAACCCTCCAACTTCGCCCTGGTAGCGGCCGGCAATTTCCCAATCGTCATCTTCGCCGTAGCTCGCCGATATGGAGAACCCGGCGATGGCTGGGCTATCGTAGCGCACGCCGTTCATCACGATGCCATCGCAGTCGCCGCCCCACGGCCGCTGCTGCGAATAGCAGTAGCCGAAGTCGCCCCAGCGTAGCTTGAGAAGCTCACCCCCCTGTCGCAGGAAAAAGGCATTGCCGTCAAACAGCACGTAGTTGGCGATAACCTGCGTGCCGGAAAGGTCGGTGAACATTGCGACGCTCTTCGAGGCCATCGCATTCTTGCCGACCGAGATTTTGCCGAGTTCGTCGCTGGCGAGATACCAGTACGTCATCTGCACGTTGGGGCCGGTGCCCGCATCGGACGTGAACTGATCGAGGGCCATGGGATTGCTCGATAGGTCCTGGATGCGGATCATGTAACCGCCCGACCAGCCCGCTGCGATCTTCGCATTGCCCATGAAGCGGAAGTTGGACGCCTGCGTCGGCCCCATGTCGGTTACGTAGGCATTCCGCTCGGCGCCATCGTCCCAGAACATCACCTGCTTGGCGATATATCCGGTAACCGTCAGACTGACCGCGCGATTGCCTTTCCTCGCCGCCGTCTCTTCAAGCTCAGCGATGCGGTCCTCCAGATCTGCACAGCACGCTTCGCCAAGCGATGCCGCCGATGCGCTGGTCCCGGACGCCCAACCCGTCACCGCGAACGCGATCAGGAGTGCTCCGGCGACAGCGGAACCGGACGAACGCACATTGAATGCCATGAGGCGCATCTCCGCCCGCTTCCATTTGATCGGGACTTTGGCAACCCCTTCATCCGCCGCTTTGATTTCGGTTAGGCCGACGTGCCCGCCATGTCGCAGCCGACGCCCCGAGAAGGCGCGCTTCGAGCTTCCCGCGGCAACCGTGTCAGCGAAACAACGCCTTCATCCAAGCAACGATGACGCTCCAGAACGTTGCAATGGCAACGAGGAGCGTGATCAGCAGCACAGAAACCGCCATCTGCACGACGCCGAAGTTGGCTGAGTCTTCGGCGACGAACCAGCTCGCGACAATCGCCGCAACGAACAAAATCGGCCGCAGGATCCAGGAAATGAAGGGCATGTCGGAGCTCGCAAAATTTAAAGCTGTGCCGCAGCGGCGATGGGCGAAGACGCGGACGATGAGCTGACCTCGGCGCTAATTGCGCGGATTGGGGAGCATCAGGTCGATAGCATTGTCGAGCAGCGCCTCGACCCGCTGGCGCGACAGCGGCTTGACGCCGAGCAGCATGCGCAGATGCTGGTCGCCGAGAATGGCGCCCACCAACGTCGCGGCGGTGTCATCCTTCTTTCCGTAGGCGTGCAGCGCGTCGGCGAGATAGCGCTCGGTCCGGCGGATGACCCGGTCGTGAAACTCCTCGGCCAGCTCGGGACATTGCTTCGCCTCGGAGATGACGAGGCGCGTCATTTCCACCTGCCGCTCTCCGACGGCGAGGGCGCTGAGTGTCAGCAATTGCTTACGCAGCTCGGCGCGGCTTGGGACGGCGCCCGCGGGCAAAGCGGCAAACGGAAAATCGACATCGCTGATCAGCGCGGCAAAGAGGGAGCGCTTATCGGAATAAAGAGCATAGAGGGTTTTCTTCGACATCCCGGCCCGGCGCGCGATTTCTTCCATCGTCGCAGCACCATAGCCAATCTCGGTAAACACCTGCTCGGCGGCCTCGAGAATTAGGCTCTGCCGCTCGGCTTTCGTCAGCGTCGGCGGGCGTCCGGGCCGCGCCGTTGCGGCGCGCTGGTCCACATATCTGCTTGACATTATGAAACGGCTCCGTTTCTAAATTCAGTAAACCGCGGCCGCATCGCAGGCAAGGACCATGTGTCGGAGAATGCCTGCAGATCGCTACTCTGAGTTGGATAGGCCGCACTCATGCACAGATTGGGCGGGGGATAGTCCGTGACGCGAGACAGAGGATTGTTTGCGGTGGCCGCACGCCCGCACAACTCGTCGGCAGCCACACGCTGGATGACGCTTGCGTTGGCCGCATCGGCAATTTGCGGATCCGCGCACGCCCAAGCTCCACCCGCAGGAGCGCCGCCTCCGAGCGTCATCGTCGAGCCCGTACGCCTGCGCGATGCCGTTGATGAGGCAAGCTACATCGGACGTGTCCAGGCGATCGACAAGGTGACGATCCGGGCGCGCGTCGATGGCTTCATCGCCTCCCGCGGTTTCAACGAGGGCGGTGAGGTGAAGCGCGATCAGATCCTCTTCACCCTCGACAAGGCGCCGTATGAAGCCGCGTTGGAGCTGGCGAAAGCCAACCTTGCCAGCGCGAACGCCGCGCTGGAGCTGGCACAGGCAACCTACAACCGCACCAAGCCGTTGGCCGAGCGGGGAACATCTTCCCAGGCCGCACTGGACGATGCCCGTTCGAAGCTGGGCCAGGCGAGCGCAGCCGCCCAGGCGCAGCAGGCGAACCTGAAGCAAGCGGAGCTCAACCTCAGCTACACCGAAATTCGCGCGCCAATGGAAGGGCGCACGGGGCGCGCCACCTACTCCGTCGGCGAGTACGTGGGCCCGAGCAGCAATCCGCTGGTTACGCTCGTGCGCCAGGACCCGATGTATGTGGCCTTTCCGGTGCCCCAGCGCGTGCTGCTGTCGGTCCGCCGCGAAGGGCGCAAGGCCGAGAACGTGCTGGTACGGCTGAAGCTGCCGGACGGCAGCACTTACGCACACGACGGCGCCATCAAGTTTTCCGAAGTCGAGGGCAACGCCGGCACCGACACCATCACTGTCCGGGCCGAGTTTCCCAATCCCGAACGCCTGCTCGTCGATCAGCAGATCGTCGGCGTGAGTGTGCTGTCGAAGAAGCCCGAGCTGAGGCTCATGATGTCCCAGGCTGCGCTGCTGCTCGACCAGCAGGGTGCGTACGTGCTGCGCGTCACGCCGGACAACAAGGTCGAGTCGCGCCGCATCGAGGTCGGTGAGCAGCGCGGTCCGCTCATCGTCGTCAAGAGCGGTCTTGCCGAAGGCGACCGCGTCATCACCAGCGGGCATCAGAAAGTGCGTCCGGGCGTGACCGTCGATCCGAGCGAGGTCAAGGACGATCTCGAAGCGACCAAGGGCTAGTAGGGGCGCAGGCCGGCATCATGATCTTTGATATTTTCATTCGTCGGCCCCGGCTGGCGATGGTGATTTCCATCGTCATCACCCTGGCGGGTCTTATCGCTACGCAGACGATCCCCGTCGCGCAGTATCCCGAGATCGCGCCGCCCACGGTGCGCGTCAGTGCCTCCTATCCCGGCGCGGACGCCAATACGGTCGAGGAGAGCATCGCCCAGCCGCTCGAAAACGCCATCAACGGCGTGACGGGCATGCGCTACATGAAGTCCACCTCGGCGAACGACGGCTCCTATTCGCTCACCGTATCGTTCCTGCTCGGCACCGACGCCGACATCGATACGGTCAACGTCCAGAACCGCGCCAATCTGGCAACGGCAAAGCTGCCCGAGGAGGTCCGACGCACCGGCCTCACCATCTCCAAGGTGTCGACCGACCTGTTGCAGGTGTTCCTCTTCTATTCGCCGCAGGGCGACAAGGATCAGCTGTTCCTGTCGAACTTCGTCACCCTCAACATTCTCGACGAGCTGAAGCGTATTCCGGGCGTCGGCGACGCCTCCATCTTCGGCGCGCGCGACTATGCCATGCGCATCTGGATCGATCCGCAGAAGCTCGCGAACTTCGGTCTTTCCGCCCAGGACGTCATCCTTGCCATCCAGTCCCAGAACCTTCAGGCGGCGGCAGGACGTATCGGCGCGGCGCCACTTTCAGCCGATCAGCAGCTCCAGCTCACGGTGACGACCAAGGGGCGCCTTTCGACGACGGACGAGTTCGGCAACATCATCGTGCGGTCGGGCGGCGATGGCTCATTCGTACGCGTGCGCGACGTGGCGCGCATCGAGCTGCAAGCCGCCTCGTTCGACACCGAAGCCCGCTATGACGGCAAGCCGGCGGCGCCCGTCGGTATCTATCTGTCGCCGGGCGCGAACGCGGTGAACGTGGCGACTGCGGTCTCAAAGCGTCTCGAAGAGCTGCGCGACCGCTTTCCGGCGGGCGTGAAGTTCGCCTACGTCTACAACACCGCCGAGTTCGTGTCGGCGATGATCGACAAGGTCATCCACACGCTGATCGAGGCCTTTGCGCTCGTCGCCATCGTCGTCTTTGTCTTCCTCGGCCGTCTCCGTCCAACATTCATCCCGCTCATCGCCGTGCCGGTGGCGATCATCGGCACATTCGCCGTGCTTCTGGCCGCGGGGTTCTCGGCAAATACGATCTCGCTTCTCGCGCTCGTGCTCGCCATCGGCATCGTCGTCGACGACGCCATCATCGTGGTGGAGAACGTCGAGCGCGTGATGCACGAGGAGCCGCACCTGACACCCGCCGAGGCCACGCACAAGGCAATGTCGGAGATCGCCGGTCCGGTGATCGCCATTACCCTGGTGCTGCTCTCCGTCTTCGTCCCCGTCGCCTTTCTTGCCGGGTCGTCTGGCGTCCTCTTCCGGCAATTCGCCGTCACCATCTCCGCGGCCATGGTGATCTCCGCGATCAACGCGCTGACGCTGTCCCCGGCCCTGTGCTCGATCCTTCTGACGCCCGGACATCCGCGCGGCATCATGAAATACGTGACGGGCTTCATCGACGCCATCGCCCACGGCTATGCCGCGATCGTGCGCCGGCTGGTCATTGTTTCGATATTGAGCATCATCGCACTGGTGGCGATCGCAGGCGCGACCTGGGTGATTTTCCAGCGCACGCCGTCCGGCTTCCTTCCCGATGAGGACAAGGGCTTCGTCATCGGCGTCATCACGCTACCGGCGGGCGCTTCGCTCAACCGGACATCCCAGGCCGCGAGCAAGGCCGAGGCCATCGTGCGTAACGACCCGGCCGTCGACGGCGTCACCAGCGTGCTGGGCCTCGACTTCCTCGGCGGCGGCGCCGCATCGAACGGTGGCGTCATGTTCATCCGCCTGAAGCCGTACGAACAGCGCACCTCGCCCGACATGCACTCGACCGCGGTGGCCGGACGTCTCGTCGGCGCCCTGTCCACCATCCAGGAGGGGCGCATCATTGCGGTCAATCCGCCGTCGATCTCGGGCCTCGGCCAGGTCGGTGGCTTCGAGTACGTGCTCGAGGCGCTGCGAGGACAGAGCGCGGCCGAGATGGCCGCGGCGATGCGCGGCCTCGTTGTCGCCGCCAATCAGCGCCCCGAGCTCGCTGCCGTGTTCTCCACCTTCGAGGCCGAAACGCCGCAGATCCGTCTCGACATCGACCGCGACAAGACACGGGCGCTCAACATCTCGCTCGCCGATGTTTTCGCGGCCCTGCAGGCAACGCTCGGCGGCTATTACATCAACGACTTCAATCTCTACGGACGGACCTGGACCGTACGCATGCAGGCGGAGCAGCAGTTCCGCAGCAACCTCAACGATATCTCCGCCATCTACGTGCGAAACAGCTCTGGCGAGATGACGCCGATGTCGGCCATCGCCGACGTTCGCCTCGACGTGGGTCCACGCACGCTGACGCGCTACAACAACTACCGCGCCGTCTCCATCAACGGCGGCGCAGCGCCCGGGCGGGGCCCCGGCGATGCCATCGAGGCAATGCAGGAGGTCTCGGCGGCGACACTGCCGCAGGGATTCACTTACGAGTGGACGGGACAGGCGCGCGAACAGATCGAATCCGCAGGGCAAACGCTCATCGTCCTCGGCCTCGCCATGGTGTTCGCATACCTGTTCCTCGTAGCTCTCTATGAGAGCTGGATGACGCCGGTTCCCGTGCTCCTGTCGGTGATCGTGTCCATTCTCGGCGCTGTTGCCGCGCTATGGCTGCTCGGCATGAGTTTTACGCTCTACGCGCAAATCGGGCTCGTCGTACTTGTTGCGCTCGCGGCCAAGAACGCGATTCTCATCGTGGCCTTCTCCATTGAACGGCGCGCGGCGGGAGACTCACTCCTGCAATCGGCGGTCGACGGTGCACGGCTCCGGTTCCGGCCGGTGATGATGACGAGCTTCGCTTTCATCATGGGTCTTATCCCCCTCGTGCGTGCGAACGGCCCGGGCGCCGACAGCATGATCGCCGTCGGTGTACCGGTGCTGGCGGGCATGCTCGCGGCATCCGTGTTCGGCGTTTTCCTGATCCCGATGCTCTACGTCGTCTTCCAGCGCCTCCAGGAGGGCCGCGCGAAAGACGTCGAGTCCAAGGAAGCGGAGCAACCCGCACCCAACGGCTAGAGCGTGTTCACGGTTGGCTGAATCGGGAGGGATTCCCATCGGGCGGCGAAT
>JBIQJE010000013.1:0-107538 GCA_044507625.1 Hyphomicrobiaceae bacterium
GCATCAAGCTGTCGAAGGAGCTGTCGCGCCGCGCGACGGGCCGCACGCTGTACATTCTCGACGAGCCTACTACGGGCTTGCACTTCCATGACGTGGCGAAGCTGCTCGAGGTGCTGCACGAGCTGGCCGACGCGGGCAATACGGTCGTCGTCATCGAGCACAACCTGGAAGTGATCAAGACCGCCGACTGGGTGATCGACATGGGCCCCTCGGGCGGCGACAGCGGCGGCCGCGTGGTGGCCGAAGGCACGCCGGAGGACATCGCCGCAACAAAGGAAAGCTACACGGGGCAGTACCTGAAGCCGATCATGGCGCGCAAACCCGCGCCCGCGCCGGGCGGCCGGCTCCCCGCAGGCGAGTCCGAAGGTGCCAACAAAAAAGCGAAGCGGCAGGCGGCGGAGTAACCGATCCAGCAAGACAGCAACCACGGACGGTATTCTCTCTCCAACGCGTTGCGCACCGGGGACAAGGCGCAGCAGCAACTTTCGCAGCCAGCGTGGGTAAGCTACGCTTGGTACCGATTCCGGGAGGTAAAATGCTGAGCGTCATCAAAAGCAGCATCTTCGATTCCCCGGCTCAGACGCTCGTTAACACGGTTAACACTGTGGGCGTTATGGGGAAGGGCATCGCGAAAGAATTTAAAGCTCGCTATCCGGCTATGTTCCGGGAATACAAGCATCTTTGTGACCGCCATGTGTTGAAGATCGGCACTCTTCATTGTTGGCCAGGGCCCTCGCGTTGGATTCTCAACTTTCCAACAAAGACTACGTGGAAAAAGCCATCACGCATGGAGTACCTAGACGCAGGACTTGAAACTTTCGTTCGTAATTACAAACGCATGGGAATCCAGTCAGTATCCTTCCCCCCACTTGGCTGCGGCAACGGCCAGTTGCACTGGGAAGAGGTAAAACCACTCATGCTCTACCACCTCTGGAACCTGGACATTCAGATTTACATTCATGAATGGTTCGAAGGCTCGAATCTGCCGGAACAAGCTGACCCCGCCGCCAGGGTTCCGCCGGTGGCGTATTCCGAGTTTCTTTCAGACCTTCATGCTCTCGTTGATGAGCGCAACGGGAGGTTCGCGACCTTAGCTACGCACGTGCCGTACCATGTGAGATTCCTTGACGGCGAGAACCTTGAGGCTACGCGCGACCGCCCACTCGTTATTCCCGAAGAAGTCATATCGACCGCCTGGGCTGGATTACAACTTGGCTTGCTGACTCCTTATACACTCGGCAGTGAAGTCGAGAGGTACGCCAGATTTTTATTCCCGGTACTAGCATCGTTACCGTACGTCCAAACAACCCGCGTCCAGTTAGACCCTCAAAATCCTAAGCGAACTTCTGCGGGCTTATTCCTACGCGAGGCCGCCGATGGTTATGACGGCCGTCGGCTGCAGGCCACGCAGGAAGCGCAGGGATGCCTATCTCTCTGAAGCGGGCGGCCACGCACATAACAGACTGGCAACCGAGGCTGCCATCGCGTGTTTGGTGGCCCAAAAGTCTGTTCTTCGCGGCTCACGTCACGGCAGCCGTAAGTATCCTTGCATCCGGGCGATTGACTTGCCGGCGAGATCTAGCTGGTGCGATCGATCATGATGTCGCCAATCAAGATGCCTTGGAAGCCAATCCCGACGCTCATAACTATGCTCGCCTCTATTTCCGCCCTCGCACACACTTTCATCTCCGCACAGAGGGCATCAAGTTGCTGACAGATCGATACCGACTGCACTGTCATATGTCGGTGCCGATTATGTTTGTCTTCAAATTTGAGAAAGTCGTCACGCGCGGGGGCGTGGGTTTCTGCGACAGAAAGATGGCACACGCCGGCATCCAACCCGGCTTCGACGAAGATTATTTCGACGCTATTGACTTCACTAAAGTCTATCACGACAGGGCTATTTCAGACCCGATGCAACGCGCTGAGATCAACGATCGCCGCATGGCGGAAGTACTAGTGCCTGATTACCTGCCATTAGAAGGAACACTGGAGGCAGTTGTTTGTCGCACCTCTTTCGACGCGACAACTCTGATTAGTCTCTCGGGCAATAATGCAATTACCTGGCAGGATAAACTGCGTGTAAGCACCAAGCCTGCCGAATTGTTTTTCTGCCGGGGATCTTACATCACCGAGCTTCAACTTGTGGGAGATGCGCTAACTTTAAAAGTAAAAAGCGCCCAAGACTATAGGCCTAGTCAGGCAATAAAATTTAACATAGTTCAACACCGTTTGCAGAAGAATTCAATAGTTTGGCGACATGAAATGGAAATCTCGAATAAGCCCCTTTTAATCAAGGGTTGGGACGCGGAGAGTTCTGACAATTGGCTTATTGAGATTGAGGATGCACTTGCTTTCCAAGGGAAGGTGCCCCGGGCGCCGAAAACGGTCATAGCAACATAACAGTTGCCCTCTCGCTGAGCCTGCGGTCAAACTAGTCAATCTTCTCCCCGCCCTGCCCCACTCCCCGCATACTGCCTCCATCCCGCCCCGCTGAGGGGTCGTGCTCGAGGCATCCGGCATCGAGGGCGGGCTGCAGTGTCGGGTACACGCACGCTCACGCGGCGCGCGACTATCCGAGGCTCGCCGCGCCCACCCGGTGAGAGTCCGGGAGGGGGAAACCCCTGAAACGCCGCGGGTATGCCCCAAATCCTGCGCGGGGCGGCAAACGCCGCTTCATTACCAATCAACCAGCGGCGCTTCCCGCCCCGCAGCCCCTCGACATCAGCCAACCGGGTCCCCGTGAGGGAACCGGCCGCGGGCGCGTGCGTGCCGTCCGGCATCCGGCCAACCAGCCACAACACTCACACGGAGGAACCTCCCCCTTGTCCGCCAGTCACGACGATGACGATTTCCGCGCCGCCCAGCACAAGATGCGCGACGGGCTGGCGCTCGTGATCCGCCGCAAGCTGCGCCACATGCGCCGCAGCTCGGCACAGCCGCGCAGCCTTCGCCTTCCGAAGGAGGGACGCATGCTCAAATCGCTTCTCGCCGAAGCCGAGGCCGCCGGTCTCGTGCCGGCGCGCGAAGCGGGGAGCCATGCGGCGCCAGCGCGCTGCGAAAAGCCCCGTCGCGGCCGAAAGAATGCGCAAGCGGGGGACCCAAAAGGTTGCGCGCGCGGGCCGTATGCGGTCAAAGGCCGCAAAGCGCCGAAACGCAAGGACGAAGATCGATGAGCACGCTGCCACCCTGCCCGCAGTGCAAGAGCGAATACACCTACGAGGACGCCAGTCTCCTGATCTGCCCCGAGTGCGCGCACGAATGGAGCGCGAAACCGGCCGCCGCGGCAGATGACGACGACGGCAAGGTCTACCGCGACTCCGCGGGCAACGAATTGCAGGACGGCGACACGGTCACCGTCATTAAAGATCTGAAGCTGAAGGGCTCCAGCAAGGTCGTGAAAATGGGCACGAAGGTGAAGAACATCCGCTTGGTCGACAGCGACCACGACATCGACTGCAAGATCGACGGCATCGGCCCCATGAGCCTCAAATCCGAATTCGTAAGGAAGGCGTGATCCCCGCCGTTGTCCCGGAGGGCGCCGGCCTGCCCGAGGACGCCGCAGCGCTGCGCCAATGCAAGCCAGCAACGCACCAATCGACGGGCATGCGAGAAAATCTTAGGGCCCCGGCGCGCCGGTTCAGGAGCGCTCGCCGGGCTCGTCCGGCTTGGTCTTGGATTGGCGCTCGCGCAGCTCTTCCTCGCGCTCTTCCAGCCGCGTGAAGGCGTCGATCAGCTTCCAATTCAGAGGCCGGCGCGTGACGGCTGCGAGCAGCCGGCGCATGGCGGACCCCAGTGCTTTTGGCGGCACATCCATCCTGGCCTCCTAGTCTGGCAGCGCGGCGATCGCCTCGCACATCGACGTCACCCCGGCGAGGGCGTTGGTTTCGAACAGAGGCTTGCCGGCGTACCGGTCCAGGCACCCGGCCACCTCCGCCCTGTCGGCGTTCGCCTTCTCGAACGCAAACGATGCGATCCAGGCGTCCTTCTCGGCGCGGCTGGCCTTGCCCCAGTCCGGCGCTTTGCTTTTGTCGGTCAACGGGTCAGCAAGGCACGCCGTCGCCGAGAGCGCCAGCGTCGCCAGGGCGAGCAGGGCGGCGATCTTCATGGTCCGGTCCCTCCTTTGTTCGGCACCAGAAATACCGCGCACGCACGGTTGAAGGAAATCATTATTGATATCCGATGCCCCGCCTACTCACCCAGCCCCGGATAGTTCGCATCCTTGAGCAGCTTGGCGAGGTGCGCCGCGTTCGACGCCAGCATGCGGGTCGTCGCGACGGTCTTCTCGTACGGCTGCTTCAGATCCTTGTAATCCGTCGACCCCATCGCCTCGCCCACCCAATAGGTGCCCGCGCCTGCCGGAATGGTGAAGCCGACGTCGTCCAGCGCCTGAAAGATCGCCGCGTGGCAATGGTGCGCGCCGTCCTCGTTTCCCACCACAGCGACGACCGCCACCTTGCCGAAGGAGGGCATGCGCTTGCGGTCATCGGTCTCCGACAGGAACGCATCGAGCCGCTCCAGCACCCGTTTCGCGACGCTCGACGGTTGACCCAGCCATATCGGCGTTCCGAGGACGAAGATGTCCGCGTCGATGATCTTCGCCCGCAGCTTCGGCCACGCATCGCCCGCGCCTTCGTCCGACGTGACGCCGGGCTTGATGTCGTGATCGACGACGCGGACGATCTCGCCGCTCACATCATGGGTAGCGAGCGCGTCCAGCACTTCTCTCAGCAGCTTCTCCGTCGACGAGGGCTTGTCGCCGGGTTTCAAAGTGCAGTTGAAGGCAATGGCTTTGAGGGGCATATGCGTACGCTTTTGATGGGTTGAGCCAAAAACGGACAAACCGCCCCCGCCGCGTTTTGTTCCGCAGGCCGTGCCAAGCTATTTGGTATCAGGGCTCTCTAGAGGAGGTGCGCCGCCGCATGGCGCGGCCGCGCACCTATCGCCTTCAGCACACGCGAAGCACACGCAGAGACGTCGGGCTGCCACACGCCGCCGGAGCAATGTCTCAGCGCGTCGCGCTCCAGTAGCCCGAGCACAGGCCGGATGGACCGGTTCCGTTCCACGTTCCCCGCGCCGACGTCGGCGTGAAGCGGCCCGAACCGTGGGCCACCCGCGGCCCCGCAATGGCCTTGATGCGTGCGCCGCCGGAGTTGTTGACGCGGCCGCCCATCCGGATTGGATAGAAGGCAAACGATCCGCCGGTAGCGAAAATTCGCCCGCGGCTCACAGCCATGCTCATGGGAATGGTGCCGCAATGACCGCGCGTGGTCACGGCCGTCATGCTCCAGTTGCCGTCGTACCTGGAGGCGCTTGCAGGCGCAGCGGCGCATATGATTGCGGAAGCGGCCGAAGCGAGGACGACGCACAGACGGTTGCCTATCATGGGAGACCTCATACGCGAGTTACGCAGTGCCCACCGTCGAGACGATCACAACATGCCCCGCGTGCCGCGAGGCGAGCCGCAGCCTGCCGTAAATGCGTTAACGGAGCAATCCACGGTGAAGCGCAAGATGGAATGACCTTTGGAGAAAACTGCGGGCTTCCACCGCCGCTTCGGAACACCCTAGAGGCCGTAGCCACCGCCCTAGGATGTGGCCGCGGATCCCCGCCCCGGCGGTGCGACGCTTCTCCGGTCTTGCATAGGTGAAACGGTCCTGCGATAGAGCGGCGGACATTCACACCGAAGGGCGCCAAGACGCCAAAGGAGACCCCATGCCCACCATGTCGGATTCGCGCCGCAAGAAGATCCAGTCCCGCCAGCGCAAGGCCGAGAATGCCAAGAAGCGCGAAGCGAAGATCGTCAAGAAAGAGCGCAACAAGGCGGAGAAGGCCTGAGCGCTCGCAGGATCGCCGCTCGGCGGATCCCACGGTTCTTGAATGCAAGATGGCGGCACTCTGGCGAGCGCCGCCGTTTTTCTATTCCCTACGAATGCAGGTCAGCTACGGGCCGACATAGATGCCGATACCCGGCCCATAACCGTACCGGTAGTCGTCATAGTAGCCGTACGGCCGGTAATAGCGGTATCCGCGATAGCCATAGTCGTCGCTGCCGCCCCAGCGCCGCAGCTGCTCGCGATCCTGGCGGTTGAGCCACCGTCCTTGCCGCTCCTTGGCGCGCGCGCCTTCGACGTCCCCGATTGAATCGGCAAGGCTTACCGTCGGCGTCAGCATGACCGCCAATGCAGCGCTTGCCAGAATGCATTTCCATGTCATCGGAAAACTCCGTTCGCTCCGTTGACCATCAGATTGTCGGTGTAACGCAGGGCCCCAGCGCCCGTTCCGCGCGGATTGGCGGCGCGTCGCTGCACTTTCCGCTGAAACATCGATCATCAAAGAAATATCGACACCAAAACATCGACGCCGCCCGCACGGCGTGTGCGGGCGGCGTCATCTCGATCACGGCAATTTCGCAGCGGCTAGCGTGCAGATTTCTTTTCGCTCTTCGGCAGATCCTTGGCTTCAGCCTCGGTCACTTTCGCCACGACCCGCTCCTCCGTCGCGCTGCCGATCTGTGTGGAGTTCAGCACGACGCGGGATTCACCGAGGCCGAGAAAGCCGCCAATGTCGGCGTAGACTTTACCGTCCGTCACCGCCACGACTTCGCCCAGACGCGCGCCATCGATCGAGAAGAGCGGACGCCCAACCCATTCCGGCTTCGGCATCATGCTACGGTCCGCGGTGCCACGATCGACCTTGATGTCGAGATTTACGCCACCGCTCGGCGTGCGCACTTTAGCCCCCGGCGTGTTCACTTCGACATCCGCGAGCGCGGCGCCTGCGGTGCCGGCAATGAGGACGGCGGCGAAAATTGTGCGGCTGATCATAGTTCTCCTCCGTTCTGTTGCGGGGGGTGAACGTCGCGGGCGCTGAGGCGTTCCGGCGTGGCGGGCTGCCGCAGGCGCAGCGAGAAAAGCGCCAATTTCCCGGGCGCTCACGCACAATTGCGCCGCAGGACGGTTACCTTAGCGGTCAGCGCGGTGGAAAAGCCCGCCTCGATAGCGTAACCGTGCGCCCATGAAACCGGCATCGTACTCCGCAGCGCTTCTCATCGCGCTCGCCGCTTCGGCGCCCTGGACATTCCCCGGCTCCGACAGCTTCTCCCCCATCACAGCAGCCAACGCGCAGCAGCTTCGTGCGCAACAGCCGCGGCCGATCACGAAGGCGCAGGCCGACGCTATCGCGGCCTACGAGGAAGCACTCGACAGCTTCAAGAAAATTCTCGCCGAGCGGCGACGCCAGATCGACAGCAACGGCAAGCTGTCGGCACGGCCGGGGCAGGACGTCTATCTGGCGCGCGTGAAGGTCATGAGCACCTACAAAGACCTCACCGATCTGATGCCCGAGCGCATTGGCCCGCCAAACCGCTATAGCGTTCCGCCCGCCTATTTCGACAAGGCGATCGAGCCGCTTATCGAGGAATACGCGGCGCTCTTTTCCTCGATGCAGGCGCCACCGAAGTTTGCCCAGGCGTCCGCCACGCCCTTCAAGGACGTCTACGATCTGGGACGCGCGATCGCGCTCGCACAGGGTCTCGACGAGCGCGCGGCCGATGCCGCAGGGCGCATAAGTCTTGGCATTTTCTTCGCCGAGACGAACGGCAAGCAGAATATCGGCAACGGGCGCTCGAAGACCTACAAGGGAAGCCTGCAGACCGGTCCGCAGGAGAATCGCCGCGGCGCCCATAAGTGGGCTGCCATCAAGGCGAGGATCGCGAAGGCCGCGCCCGAAGTTGCCGCGCGTGATGCAAAGGAAGCCGCACGCGCACGCGGCATCGACGAGCGTTACAATCACTGGGTCGCGGTCCGCAACGGCCTGATGAACGCCCACGCCGATCTCTTCGCACAGCTCCCGAAGATCACGAAAATCCTGCCCGACGAAATCGATCAGATGAAGTTCTTCCAGCTCATCCAGATCGTACCGGCGCCCACGCGGGAGGCGCTGGCGTCGGGTGACTTCATGCGCTACCGCGTCACGAGCCCGAGGATCATGGGATATCTGCGCAACAACTCGATCTTCGCCTTCGGCAAAAAGGAGCGCGCGAGAACGAGCGCCAATTACCGCGAGATCCTCGACGCGATGTGGCTGTTCAACAGCAAGTTCGAGAAAGCGCGCGACAAGTACGCCGAGTTGAAGGACGGCAAGGCGAGCTGAGGCATCGCAGATCGGCTCGCCGCACACACCGCACCGATGCTTATCCGCGCCGAGTGAGTGCTGGCGGCCTCCATGCCGGTGGTACGGCCAGCCGAGGCATCCGATTAGTTAGCCCAGCTCTCGACGGCTTCGGTAGGCAGATCGTCCGTCTGCATATTGCGCAGACGCGGCGCGACCGACCTGCCGGACGGGCCCCCAGACTGCGAGACGTCCGCACCGAGGAAGCGCTCCCAAGTGACGGTCACCCGCGTGCCGACGGGAACGCGCGGATAAAGATCGAGCACGTCCTTGTTGTACATGCGGATGCAGCCTTTCGAGGCCGCGGTGCCGATCGTCCAGGGCGCATCCGTGCCGTGGATCCGGTACGTGCTGGACCCGAGATAGAGCGCGCGCACGCCCAGCGGATTCATCGGGTGGCCGCCCGGCACCCAGCTCGGCAAGCGCGGGTTCTCCTTCAGCATCGAAGGCGTGGGGCGCCACGAAGGATTGACGCGTTTGTCCGAGATGCTGGTTACGCCCTGCCAGCGGTCCTGCTCGCGCGGAATGGCAACGGGATAGCTTATGGCTCGCCCGCGCTCATGGATGTAGTAGAGCTTGCGGTCGCCAAAGCTGACGATGATCTGCCCCGGCGTGTAACGCTCATTGAACTGGACGATGCTGCGGCCGCTGCCGTCTTTCTCGCGGGCGCCGTCCCAATCCCAGAAAAGCTGCGCGCTCGCGGGCCGGACCATGCCGGCCATCGCGGTCAGCAGGGCTGCCGCCCCCATGAGTGCCGAATACGCAAACGTTTTCATCTTCCTCGAGCCGTGTCGCAATTCCCCCATCACGCGTGCCCCAACAGTGTGGCAGGAGAAGGGACGCCGCCGGTTGTGCCTTCACAAGGGTGCGAGCAGCCCGCAAGTCGCCATTTCGCACAGTCGAAAGGCGCCCGGCCGATCCCTAGGCGGCGGCCGGTCGGCGCGGCACAACGAGCTTCGAGACCATCACCTGCACGATCTCGCCCTTCTGGTTGCGGGTCTCGGAGCGCACCGTGACCATTCCCCGGTCTGGGCGCGAGCGCGACGGCTTGATCTCCAGGATCTCGCTCGTCACCTGCAGCACATCCCCAGGTCGCGTGGGGCGCGGCCACGTGACCTCGCCACCCGCACCTATGACGCCGCCGGCAATGGGTGCGCCGCCCTCGACGAGCAGCCGCATGGTGACGGAGGCCGTATGCCAGCCGCTCGCCGCCAGACCGCCGAACAGCGAATCGACCGCGGCGGCCTCGTCGAGGTGGAAAGGTTGCGGATCGAATTCGGCGCCGAAGCGCCTGATCGCATCCGGTGTCATCTCGTGGGTGGCGCTTTCAAAGCGCTGCCCGACCGAGAGATCTTCGAGGTAGAGCTTTGGGCCCATGCGGCGGTTGCCCCGTCAGGTCGGCAGCACCGAGCGCAGCTGGTCCTCGAACTGCTTCACGGCTCGCAGCGCACGCTCTTTCATAACGGGCGAAAGGGGATCGTTGCCCTCGATGGGGAAGCCTGCGATCGCCTTTTCCGCGTTGTCCACGATGCGGGTGGCGGCGTTCCAGGGATTGAGCTCACGCAAGGTGATCGCCTGCAAAAGCTGCGTGAGGATGACGCCGGTCGCCAGCACCATGCCGTTGAGCTCGGCATTCTCGCGCGTCAGGCGCTCGATGGCTGCGTGGATGTCTTTGTTTTCAGTGTTCTGCGACATGTAGTAGGGCTCCGCGGGAGTAGAGTTGGCGAGAGTCCGCTATAGCATGCCAAGGTAAAGGAACGACCTCGCAGCGGCGGCGCAGTTTGCGGCGAATGGCCCCGCGGTGCGACGCCGATCAGACGCAGGTCTGCGGCACATTCCTGCCACCGTTGCGCGCCGATCCGCGCCAAACCGAACCTCGGGTTGGTGCGGCCATTCTCTTGCCCCGACTCTCGCGCTAGGTCATGGACATGCAGGTAACGGGAACGGGTGGGCACCGCGTGCCTGGGAAAGCTTTATCGGCTCGCTTCTGCAGGTCGGCTATCGCCGCGCTGGCGGGCGCGTGCCTGCTGCCCGTCATCCCCGCCAGCGGTCAACCGGCCGATCTCGCCGCCGACGCTGCCCCTTCCGCGGCCGCAGCGCAGCTCGCCGACATCTTCAGCCAGGTGGGCGACCAGATCTACGAGGAATGCATCTTCGAGCTATCTCCCGAGCAGCTCGAGGTGCAGCATGCACTCATCACCGCGTACATCCAGCAGGGCGCGACGAGTACGCTGGCGCGCCAGCTTGCCGTGAAGCAGATCCAGCCTCCGAAGCTCTCGCCGGGTTGCGAGCAAATCCGCCAGCAGCCCCCCGAGCCGGTCGAGCCCTCGCCATGGGAGACGACGCTGGAAGCGGAAGCCAAGCCGCAGAAGGTCGAGCCGCCCATACCGAAAGCCGCCGAGCCGAAGCTTGCGGCCCGGCCGCAGCCGAGCGCCAAGCCTGCCGCGAAGCCGGGAACGGCCGGGGAGCCGTCCCGCGCCGAAACCCCGGCATCGGAAAACGTACTCGCGTCTATCAAAGACAGGAAAATGCTCCCGCAGTGGGACTGCGGGCCCAGCGTCGATTACGTCACCATCAGCCTCAACGGTTTCAAGCGTAAGCTGACCGGCGGCGAGATCTGCAATCCCTATCAGGACGTCGTGCGCGAAGTGCCGGCCACGGGCTCGAGCTTCAAGCTGGGTTACACCATCCGCACCGGCCGCCTCTTCGTCGTTTCGGACGATCCGAAGATCGACGGCCGTACGATCGCGTGGGCGCTGTCGGGCCGCGATGTCTGCCGCAACAATCCCGAACCCGAATGCCTCGCGGCGCGCGCGGTCGGGCCGTTGCCGCCCGGCGAATACACGTTCGCATCGGACAAGGCTCACCGCGTGAGCTGGGGCCCGAAGACGAAGCGCAACGTCGCTGGAATCTGGCTGCGCAAGCTCTGGAACCAGGACCGCTACACGCCGCAGCAGAAGAAAGCCATTCTCGCCCGCGGCAACATCGCGATCCACATGCGTCTCAAGGGCGAGATGTCCGAAGCCTGCATAGGCATGGAGCCGAAGGGCTGGGCCTATGTCGCCTCGCTGATCAAGGATGGCCGCGCAACGGGCGTCAATGTCTACATCGACGAGCCACATCCGCAGATTGCGGAAGCCCCTCCCGTGGTGGAAGGGTCATCCTTCTCGCTCACCTCACTCTTCAAGTGACATCCAACTCCCGCGCTCGAGAAGCCGAGAGATCCCCAAACGAAATCGCCCGCCGACAGACGGCGGGCGATCGGGAATGTCGTGAGTGAAGCGCGTGCCTGAGGAAAGTAGGATCCGGCTTTCCAAAAAGCAGCTCGATCTAACGGAGACGTCCAAGCGCTCTGCGAAGGCAGAACGCCACTAGTCCATCGTGATCGCGAAGACCTTGAAATCTTTGGTGATGCGGAAGTCGTAGTTGCCCGACTTGCACTTGACGTCCTCGGCCTCGTAGACGCCCGAACCTTCGGTTTCCTTTTCGAAGGTGCCGCCTTCGCAGCCCCAGTTCGCGACAATCTCCTTCAGCTTCGCTGCTTCGTCGTCAGTGACCTTCTCATCCGCGAGAGCGGCAACGCTGCACATACCGAGCGCAAGGGCAGAAATAAGCGCCAGTCGCATCAGGAATCTCCTTTTCAGCATTCCGGCGAAATCCGCCGGCTGGCAATCATATTGACCATTTATTCCTGACAACGCACTGACAATCATCCCGAAGCGACGCGCTGCCGCATGATGTACACAATACCAAGGCCGTCACACCGGCTTTAGAAAAATGCCGCGCACGCGGGGCCCCTACGTGCAAGACGCTACTCGCACGGCACCGTGAGCGTCATCGCGACCGATGGGAAAAACTTTTTGCAATCTGTGGGCTTACCCGCGCTTTCATAGAGTGACATCGCAACCGCGGAGACACGCTCCTGCGCCACCTTCACCGCGCTGAGCGCGATCGAAGAGCTTTCGCTCTCGATGCGCTTCGGGCCGGCACGCGTGTCGGCGACGGCTTCAGCGCTGAATCCGTTGCCCACGCGAGCGACCACCGGATCGCCCCGAGAAGGTGCGCTGCGCACCTTGATCTCTTCGCTCGGCCTCGACGCCTTACTCGCCAGCGTCCGCTGACCTGTCTTGCCGTGCCCGTCGGCCTTACCGCTTCTACTGGATTTCTCCGCCTTGGCGGTCTTCAGCGGCTTTGCGTCCCGGTGGTTCTCCTTGGCAACCTTCCGCTGCCGTGCACCCCGCGCGCTGCGATCGGCGTAACCGCGCGAGCGGTATGCCGGCGCGTCCGGCACCGTGGCATGCTGGCGAACGACCTCCGGAACATACTCGCAGGAGATGCATGCTTCAGCCGAAGTGGCGAGCGCGGCGCTGGAAAGCGCAACGGCGGCGATGGTGAAAATGCTGCGGATCATGGGACGCTCCTTCGGCTCATCGTTTTGCTTGAAGCCCAGTCTAGGATTCCGCTGCCCTTTCGCTGTTCCCGGCGGAACGGCTCTCCCGTTATGCCCGTTTGAAGAACATCCAAGCTTCTGCATCCTTCGTTTCTTGCCGATTGGAACAGGCACGGGGCGGTCGCGTTTGCTTCCGGGGAGGGAAAAGAACCAGCGACCTAGGAGACTAGAAAAATGAAAGCTTCCAAGATCGCCATCGCGGCCATCACCGCATTCGGTCTTTCCGCCGGCGTCGCCTTTGCGCAAGAAGCGGGCTTCGGCAACGATCCGAACGCTTCGAAGAACCAGGTTCCAGCGCCGAGCGTGAACAACCCTGCCGACCCGGCCGCCGGCAATCCTGGCTCCGCTTCCCAGGTGCCTACCGCTCCGCAGAAGCAGGAAGATCTCTATGACAGCGGTGCCAGCGGCGCAGGCACGGGTGAAGCTGGGAGCGCTAGCGATCCAGCAATGACCAAGCCGCAAACTTCCGATCCGGCGCGCTGACGATCGACAGACTTGGACTTCCGCAGCAATGCGGAAGTCCTTTCCTTCCATCATCCATTAAACGGAGAAAGGATTCCGTACACACTCTCCAGTCTTCGCGATCCGAAGATCCCGCTGCAAGCGGCGTCGCGCTGCCTCGTTCAGACACGCGGTCATGTCGACGCAAGAACATGGCGGGAATCCCGATCGAGATCATCTCAACACAAGATTGTCGACACAGAGTTAGTGGGGGTTATTCGCTTGGACGTGCGTGATACCGAGCTCGATCCCACGGACCTCCGCCGCGCGCGGAATGGTCGGTTGGCCCGATTTGCGACCCGCGTGGGATTGGATGCGACCTCGCTTGCGCACGACGCAGCGAGCGCTTGGCGAAACTGGCGCAATAGGCCGCGTCCAGGCATATCCCGAATGCCGGTGGCGTCGGGCACGTACCGCTCGCAGTCCTTCGATGAACTGGCGGGCTATACGGCAGTGGAGAAACACCGCAAAGTTGCTCGCCGTTTCGGCTTCAGCGATCCTTTCTACCAATGCCATCAGTCCGCACGCGCGCCCTATATCGTCGTTGACGGACGCACGCTGATCAACTTCTCCGCCTACGACTATCTCGGCCTCAATGGTCATCCGGCGGTCGCCGCCGCCGCGAAAGCCGCGATCGACGAGCACGGCACTTCCGTCTCGGCGAGCCGCATCGTTGCGGGAGATATCGATCTTCACCGCGAGCTCGAAGCCGCGCTCGCCGCGCACTACGGAACCGAGGCGGCACTTGCGTTCGTGAGCGGGCACGCAACGAACGTATCGACCATTGCCGCCATCACCGAGCCAGGCGATCTCATTCTCCACGATGAGTTCGCACACAACAGCATCATCGTCGGCGCGCGTCTCTCAGGCGCAACTACCATTGCCTTCCGCCACAACAATCTTGCGTCGCTGCGCGCGCATCTGGAGTCCGAACGCCACCGCCACCGGAACGCACTGATCGCGGTCGAAGGGCTCTACTCGATGGACGGCGACACCCCGGATCTGCGCGGTCTCATCGCCCTCAAGCAGCGCTATGGCGCGTGGCTGATGGTGGACGAAGCCCATGCCTTTGGCGTGCTCGGCGCAACGGGACAGGGGATTGCCGAGGCCACGGGAGTCGATCCGCGCGAGGTCGACATATGGATGGGCACGCTCAGCAAGGCGCTGTCGGCCTGCGGCGGTTACATATGCGGCTCGCATGCGCTCGTCGAACTGCTGCGGTTCCGCGCACCCGGCCAGGTCTATTCCGTGGGCATGTCGCCCCCGCTTGCAGCCGCGGCGCTCGCCGCACTGCAGCTGGCGCACGCCGAGCCGCATCGCGTTCAGCGCCTGCAGGAGAATGGCCGCCACTTCCTGCGCCAGGCACACAAGCTGGGCCTCAACACAGCAACGTGCGAGGGATTTTCAGTCTGCCCCGTCATGGTCGGCGACATCGTCCGCGCGGGCCGGATCACGGACCGCATGCTGAAACGGGGCATCTATGTGCTCCCGATCATCTATCCCGCCGTGCCGCTCAAAGCGGCGCGTCTGCGCTTCTTCCTCACCGCCGCGCACACGCAGGAGCAAATCGACGAAGCCCTGCGCATCACGGCCGAAGAGCTCGCGCAGCTGAACTAGCGCCATCAGCTCTAAAGCGGCCATCCCAAGTGAACTGTTCAGCTTGGTTGTACGGAGTAGTGATTCAGATCAGCACAATCCGCGCGGTCTGTTTCAATCGCCGTTAGAAATGCGCCCGTACGCTCTGCGCTACCGAAAGAGGAACGCGGTCGCTTTGGGGGATTTCGAAGCCATGGCCAAGACGACGGTGAGCATGAACACCAAACGCTACGGCACGGTCATCGCGACGGGAGCCGTCGCGTTCTCTGCTTCGCTGCTCTTGCCCGCGGCATCCTTCGCCATCGGTCCGGCCCCCGCCAGCACCGTACTCGGGCAAGCACTCTTCCAGGAGCGTTGCGCGAGCTGCCATGGCGCGGATGGCAAAGGCGGCGGTCCCGACGCGGCGACGCTTTCGGTCCAGCCGCCCGATCTCACCACCCTCGCCCAGCGCGCCGGCGGCACTTTCCCCGCGCCGCGCATCGTCGAGATCATCACGTACGGCGGCAACATCGCCGCCCACGGAACCGGACCGATGCCGATCTGGGGCAAGATATTCAGCGATGAAGGTGGGCGCGGAAGGATCGGCGCGGCAACCTCGCGCCAGAACGTGGTGGCGCTGAAACGCTACCTCGAGACCATCCAGAAATAAGCCCCCACCGTACGCGCGCGGGGCAGGCCTTCGCCGGGCGGCGTGCCGCCTGCGATCAGAAAGTTATTCATCTGCTGTGAAAAAACCGGGCCTCCGTGTGCACAACACCGCCCCGCAACAATGGATGCGGGCCTGTCCATGTTAGCCGTCGCTCGTTGCGTAGCCCGCGTAGAGGGGAATGAAAATTGAGCGAGGGAGTACGTGGCTTTGAAGAAGCTTTCTTTGGCGGTTGCAGCGATGGCCGCTCTTGTCACCATGACGCCGGCACAGGCTCAGGTGAACAATCCATGGAACGGGCTTTATGTCGGTCTGCACGGCGGCTACGGCTGGCAGGACCTGAAGGGAACGTTCAACAACACGGGCATCGCGACCAATCTTTCCGCGATTGATCTCAACGGCGCCGTCATCGGTGGCCAGGTCGGCTACAACTGGCAGAGCGGCGGCTTCCTCCTCGGCGTTGAGTTCGATGCTTCGACGCTCGCCGGCGGCGGCGAGAGCGTGGGCGTACCGACCCTCCCCAACGTCGTGCTGTCCGGCGACATGAGCTATCTCAGCAGCATCCGTGCCCGCCTCGGCTGGGCCATCAACAACTGGCTCCTCTACGGCACCGTCGGCTGGGGCTTTGCCGAATACGAGTTCACCGAGAACGTCCCCAGCATCGCGTTCGAGGACAAGGTTCGCCTGCATGATTCCGGCGTCGTCTTCGGCGGCGGCGTCGAATGGATGGTGCTCTACGGCGTGTCGCTGCGGGCGGAATATCTGCGCTACGACATCGGGGCCAGCTCATCGCTTCCGCTCGGCTTCCCGGGCGTCGATCCTGGCGATCGCATCGCGTTCGACAACATCGATGTCGCCCGCGCAGCACTGAACATCAAACTCAGCAACTGATTTCACACGGCAGGGAAGCGGCGAACGGCATTCACCAATGCCTTTCCCGCCCCTCCCGCAATTTCTAATATTTGTTGCCGCGAATACGGGCGTCTCCCGTAAATTGCCCGCAAGCAGAATGCCTGTACGCGTGGGTCACTCAACCCCCAGGAGTGAAACCCCATGAGAAGCGTACTTGCATTTGCGGCAGCTACAGCACTCGCACTCTGTTCGCTCGGACTTGCAGCCAACGCAGAAACGAATTCATCCGAGCGCATGCAAAAAGCGCCGACGAAACGGATGGGCGACGAAGGTAAGCTCCCCGCCACCAAGCAAATGGGCAAGAAGCTTCCCGACATGACGGGCCCGCGCAGCGCGAACTCGCCGTCGACCAGCAAAAGATCGCACGCCTACCGCCACAAGGGGCCGCCGAAGCGCATGGGCGATAAGGGCAAGCTGCCGGCGACGAACAACATGACGGGACACGTGCCAGTCATGGAAGGGCCCGGCAGCGGAGAGTGACGTCGGCGTTCCACGCCAAGCGACGTCAAGCACGAGACAGCCGCACGAATGTAAAGCCGCTCCGTCCCGGATGTCCGGGCCCGGAGCGGCCATCACGTCACTGCTGACGTCCGCAGATGCCGCCACCGCCAGAGACACGCGCGCCACTCTCTAAGCTCACCCACCGCCTCTTAAATTGCGCCGGCACCATCGCAACGGGGCTGGGCTCCTTTCACCCTCGAAATTGCCGCCTCTTCCCGCCCACAGCGGCTGTCCCAGCTGCTAGCCTTCCCATCCATGGACAGAGGTCAAAAACAAATGCGGAAACGTGCAATCCTCGCGGCAATCGCCCTGGCATCCTGCGGACCGGCGATGGCCGCCGATTATGACTGCAAGGATCAGAGCACCGCCACCGCACTGAAAGAGGTCGACATTTCCATCTCCAAGCGCGAGGCCGCGATTGCGGAGATGAAGAAGGAGATGTCCGAGGCGGGTGGCTCCACGAACGAGCACGATAAGGCCGTGGCGACCTTCGAGGAAAAGGTGAAGCAGGCGAAGGACAAGCGCACCGCCCTGCTGGCCGAGTGCAAAGGCACCTAGATCCCCGGCCGGTTAGTCGGGCCGGAAGGCGGACATTTCGATGACGTTGCTTTCGGGACCGTTGACCTCCGAGAAGTGCGTCACCTTGTTGCTGTCGCAGATGTAGACCCACTTGTGGTCGAAAAGCTCACCGTCGCGGATATGGCCGAACACGGCACCCTTGGCGCCCCGCCAGAAAAGCACCGCTGGGCTCCGCTCGGCGTCGACCTTTTCCCAGTTGGGCTCGATGTACTCGTCGATCTGTTTCCAGTGAATCAAAGGCAATCTCCCGTAGGGCGGATATGTCCCCCGCCTTATGGCGCCATTCCGTTGAAAAGCGAAATGAATCCGGAAGCTGGCCCCCGCGCCCTGGGGACAGCCATGTTCGCAGGCCGCTCCGCCGGTTGGCCCTCGGCGAAAAATCTTGGAAACACTCGAGTTATGGGCTTCTGCCGGAGCACTGTCTGACACAGCGTTTTGCAGGCGCGGCGGAGGCATCGACTGGGCCGGCGAAGGGTGGTAAGGGGCTGCCTCGAAATCCTTTCGCGCCGCCTCTTGAGCGTGCGCCCAACCTCAGGCGCCACAACCAGAATGTCCGACGACACTGCGCCAGCACAGTCCGCGCCCGCCACGGCCGCGCCTGCCCAGGCGACAACGCAAGCCGGCGCGGGCGGAAAGCTTGCCAGCGAAATCCGCCGGCGGCGCACCTTCGCCATCATCGCCCACCCGGACGCCGGCAAGACGACCCTCACCGAGAAGCTGCTGCTCTTCGGCGGCGCGATTCAGCTTGCCGGCCAGGTGAAGGCAAAGAAGGACGGGCGTAACACGCGCTCGGACTGGATGGCCATCGAGAAGGCCCGCGGCATCTCCGTCGTCACTTCTGTGATGACGTTCGAATACCGCGACACCATCTTCAACCTGCTCGACACTCCGGGCCACGAAGATTTCGCCGATCAGACTTATCGCACGCTTACCGCCGTCGACAGCGCCATCATGGTCATCGACGCGGCGAAGGGCATCGAGTCACGTACGCGCAAGCTGTTCGAGGTTTGCCGCCTGCGTGACATCCCGATCATCACCTTCATCAACAAGCTCGACCGCGAATCCCGCGAGCCGCTCGAGCTGATCGACGAGATCGAGCAGGTGCTGGCGCTCGACACCGCGCCGATGGTCTGGCCCATCGGCATGGGCCGTACCTTCCGCGGCACGTACGATCTGCAAAAGCCGCGCATTCGCCGTGTCGATGAAAACCCCGAAGGCGAGAACGTCTCGGGGCCGGAAGATCCGATCTTCGAGACGCTGCTCGACCCGATCGATCTCGCCAAGTGGCGCGAGGATATCGAGCTCGTCCGCGACGCCTGCGGGACCTTCGATCTCACGGCTTTCCGCGAAGGCACGCTGACGCCGATCTACTTCGGCAGCGCGCTGCGCAATTTCGGCGTGCGCGACATTCTCGATGCGCTGATCGCCTACGCGCCGCCCCCGCTCGACCGTCAGGCCGCCACGCGTACCATCGAGGCCACCGAACCCGCGATGACCGGCGTCGTGTTCAAGATCCAGGCGAACATGGACCCGAACCACCGCGACCGCATGGCCTTCATGCGCCTGTGCTCCGGCCGTCTGACACGCGGCATGAAGGTGAAGCACGTCCGCACCGAAAAGACGATGGCGCTCACGGCGCCGCAGTTCTTCTTTGCGCAGGACCGCTCGCTGGCTGAAGAAGCCTATGCTGGGGACGTCGTCGGCATTCCGAACCGCGGCACGCTGCGCATCGGCGACGCCTTGACCGAGGGCGAGGACGTACAGTTCCTCGGCATCCCCTCGTTCGCACCCGAGATCCTGCGTCGCATTCGCCTCGAGGACGCCATCCGCGCCAAGAAGCTGAAGGACGCGCTGAAGGAGATGGGCGAGGAAGGAGTCGTGCAGCTGTTCTCTCCCCTCGACGGCACGCAGCCCATCGTCGGCGTCATCGGCGCGTTGCAGCTCGACGTGCTCGGCGACCGACTCACGCACGAATACGGCCTGCCGATCGGCTTCGAGACCGCGCCCTGCGATGTCGTGCGCTGGATCGAGGCGCCCGACCGCGCCAAGCTCGACAAGTTCATCGAGGCCAACCGCAGCGCCATCGCCACCGATTCCGATGGCGACTACGTCTACATGGCACCGTCCGAGTTCAGCCTGAACTGGGTGGCGGAGCGCAACCCCGATATCACCTTCAAGGATGTGAAGGCTGTTTCGGGTTGATGCCATCCCTTCGTGGCGACGTCAAAGGCCTGGCAGCCTCGCCTCTTTGCCCAGCGCCGCGATCGCGACATCGCCGTCGGTGATATAGCGGTTCACGTGCTCGCCATCGATGCGGTCGCCGGTGTTCTCCCACGCGATGGGACCGATGACATCGGCGTCGCGCAGCACGCCGATGACGTAGTCACGCTCGGCATTGGCATCGGCATCCGTCGCGTGCGTGATTTGAAACGTCAGCTTCGTCAGGCCGAAGCCGGTATCCTTCGTCGCCGCACCGACCCAGGGCACGTTCGCGTCCTCCGGTGGAATGTCGGTGTTGAGCCAGAAACTGGCGAGGTCGAAATCCTGCGCCTGTCCGATGCTCCGCGCCCAGAAGCGCACGTGATGGCGCCGGCGCGGACTATCCCCGATCGGCTTTTGAAAGCCGATGTCCTGACCGCGGCCGAAGAGAAAAAGGGTCGAGAATGGAGCCGTCGGGTAGGGCCGGTTGAAGACGAACGCCTTCACCATTCGCCACGAGCTCGCCAGCGTGAGCTTCTCCGCCTCCACCCAGCCGATGGCGGCGAACGCGGCACGCAGTTGTTCCTTGGTGCCGTAGAGCGCGAGGTTGACAGGATCGGCGGGCAACCCATCCGCCGCGACGGTGAAGCTGGGTACGTGGCGGAGCTGCGAGAACTTGAGTCCCATGCGCACCGCGTAGGGCAGGATGGCGTATGCGCCGATAGCGTAAGTCACCGCGAGCGCGACGGCCACCGGCAGGCGCTGGTCCGCGAAATCGAACACGACGAAAACGATGAGCCAGATGCTGAGCGCGCCGATGGAAAAGATCGCGGCGCGCTGCAAGGTGCGGATGATCAGTCCCAAGGGTTCCCCGTCTCCCTTCAGTAGCCACCGGCCGGGCGGACGAAGGTCTCCGGCGTTCCATCGGCAGGATCGACGAAGATCACATCCTTGGGGTCGCGCCGCGGCGTGTCGATGGAAAGGAACACAAGCGGTTCTACGATGATCCTCGGCAGCGCGTGAACCGTGTTGCGCGTGAAGTGCAGAAGCTGTCCCGGACCAAACTCCGCTTCACTCGAAGCCTCGCCGATCCAGAACGTGCCACGCCCGGAGAACACGTAGAGAAACTCGTCGCACTGGGCGTGGTAGTGTGGCGGGGTCGGGCGATATACGCGGAACACGCGCGCGCTCGCAGACGGCCGATCCGTGAGGTAGCGGTCGACGAGCAGCGTCGCCGCGCTTTCCGGAAGCGTCGCCGCAATCTCGGCAATGTCGAAAATACCCGACGACGGGCCGCTGTTCCCGGTCATGCTCGCTCTCCCCCTGAAGGCCTAACACGCGTAACCGTAACGCCCCGTTAGCGGTCCGGCACGCCTTGCATCGGCATGCGAAGCACGGGCAAGCGGGTGCCTCAGCGTGTTCGCGGCCCCATCAACGCGCTGGTCGATCGGCCAACGGAGCACTATCCTCCACACTCCTGTTCTCTCTTCGGCACGTCCGGAGCGTCAGATGCCCGCAAACCACTCCGTCAGCCCGCGCGCACCGTCCCCGCGCTTCAGCCTGCTGAAAGGAGAAGCGCTCGCGCTTGCCGGCATGCTGGGCGCCGCGCTCACTGTGTTCGCCGAGCTCTCCCCTGCGCTCACCGTGGCGCCTTCTCTGGCCTATGTGATCGAACACTGGCGCGCCGTCACCGAGGGCGTGTGGCGGCCGCTTCTGGATCTCATCGGCCTTGCCATCGATCCGGGCCTCGCCGCCGCCATCGCCATCGCTTGGTTCATGGTGATGATCGCCACCGGCGGCCGGTTTGCGGCACAGGTTGCCGGCCAGCCAGTGCCAAACCTGCGCGATCGCAACTTTTGGAATGGCGAGAGCCAGCCGTGGTGGAGCCTCATCTCCCTCGGCGCCATCTGCTTTGCCTTTCTGATCGGACACTCGGATACCGCGGGCCGCGGTCCTGTATCGTCGAGCGCCACCGGCCAGTGGGCATTCGTCGGCATCGTCACTGCCGCCTATCTCTTCGGCGAATATCTTGGCGGCCAGCAGTTTCACCGCCGGCTCGCCCGCGCCATCATTCTCTTTGCGGCGCTGATCGGATTGAATTTCCTTCTGCTCGTGCAGGGACCCACCGCACCGCCATGAGGCGTGCAGCGATCCACATCGGCTGCGCAGGCTGGGCGTTGCGCAAGGAAAACGCCGAGACGTTTCCGCCGCCCGGCACCCATCTTGGTCGCTATGCAAAGCGCTTCAACGCGGTCGAGATCAACTCGTCCTTCTATCGGCCGCACCGGCGCAGCACCTACGCCCGTTGGGCAGATGCGGTCCCGGCCGGCTTCGCGTTTGCGGTGAAGGTGCCGAAGACCATCACCCATACCTCCCGGCTCCGCGAAAGCGGAGCTGCGCTGGACACCTTCCTAGATGAGGTCGCCGGGCTTGGAGACAGGCTCGGCCCCCTTCTGCTGCAGCTGCCGCCCAGCCTGGCGCTGTCGGTGCCGGAGGCAGAAGCGTTCTTCACGCTGCTGCGCCACCGTTTCCCGGGAAGCGTCGTATGCGAGCCGCGCCACCGCAGCTGGTTCGCGGCAAGCGGTGACAGCTTGCTCCGCACCTTCGACATCGCACGCGCAGCGGCCGATCCGGCTGTCGTTCCTGCCGCCGCCGAACCCGGCGGAGCAAAAAGCCTTATCTACTTCCGCCTGCACGGCAGCCCGCGCATGTATTACTCCCGCTACGGCACCGAGCGCCTCGAGGCGATCGCGCAAAAGCTGCGCAAGGCAGCTGCTGCCGGCATTCCAGCGTGGTGCATTTTCGATAACACCGCCGCCGGCGCGGCTATTCCCGATGCCCTCGAGCTTCAGACGATGTTGCAGCGCTAGCTACCCGTTGCGATTTGGTGTGCCGAGAATATGCGACTTCGACGGCAGCATCACACTGTCGAAATTCTGCGTGAACATCCCCGCGGAAAAGAACGCGACCGCCCGCAGCGGCTCATTGCCGGTGTTTACAAGATCGTGCCGCACGTTCGTTGGTAGCACGAATACGCTGCCCGGGCCGACGGCATATGAGCCATCGACCATCCGCAGCTCGCCCTCACCGGCCACGATATACTGCGTCTCCTCCGTGGCATCCGTGTGCCAGCCGAGATGGCCGCCGGGCGCGATCTCGTAGACGATGGTGGACGACTGCACCGCGTGGTCGCCGCCACAGCTTGCGAACGAGGCGCGCCAGTCGATCGTCGGATCATCGACACTGCTGACCCTTACGCGTTCCAGCGTTGCGGAATCGACGACGGGCCGGTCGTTGCCGCCAGGCTTGCGGAAAACGGGGCTCCTCTGCTGAAGATGCTCACGGGATGTGGGTTGAAGGTTCATGGTCTCGCTCCTCTTTGTGAGGGCGCTTACGCACCTATGGCACGCACCATCATTCCGTATGCGCCTTGTCGGGCCGTTGTGGGGCGCAGCCGCATTAGGTTAGAAATGCGTCTATCTTCCCAGACACACGCATGGAATCCCCGCTTGACCGCCAAACACGGCGGCGCCAACGTCGCGCCGTTCGCTGCTGCATGGGGTTGAGATGGCCAAGCATGGAAAAATCCGCGCCGGCATGGGCGGATGGACGTTCGAGCCGTGGCGCGGCACCTTCTATCCGGAAAAGCTCCCGCATGCGCAGGAATTGCGCTACGCCGCCGAGCACGTGCCGACGATCGAGGTGAACGGCACGTTCTATCGCACGCAGACGCCCAAGACGTATGCGAAATGGGCCAGCGAGGCGCCGGGAGGCTTCGTTTTCTCGCTCAAGGGCCCGCGCTTCGCGGTCAATCGGCGTGTGTTGGCGGAAGCCGGCGATAGCATCCAGCGCTTCATCGACTCGGGCCCGCTGGAGCTGGGCGACAAGCTCGGCCCTCTGCTCTGGCAGTTCGCGGCAACGAAAAAGTTCGACGCATCGGACTTCGGCGCCTTCCTGGAATTGCTGCCCGCAACCGTAGACGGGCGAAAGCTGCGCCATGTCATCGAGGTGCGTCACGAGAGCTTCTGCGTACCCGAGTTCATCAAGCTCGCGCGTGACCACAGCACGCCGATCGTCTTCGCCGAGCACGCCACCTATCCGGCGATCCCCGACATCACCGGCGATTTCATCTACGCGCGTCTGCAGAAGGGCAAGGACGCGGAAAAGACGGGATACGCCCCGAAGGCGTTGGACGCCTGGGCGAAGCGCTTCGAGACCTGGGCTGCGGGCGGCGCGCCGGAAGATCTGCCTCCCGTCGACCCCAAGCACCGCCCGGCCAAGAAACCGCGCGACGTGTTCGCTTACTTCATCCACGAAGGAAAAGTACGCGCCCCCCACGCGGCGATGGCGCTCATGCAGCGCATCCGCGACTAGAGTGCTTCCGGAAAAGTGGGAACCGGTTTTCCGATAAGAAGCACGACGAACGGTGGGTGCTTCCGGAAAAGTGGGAACCGGGTCATGGCGAAGCCATGCAGGAACGACGTCCGATAAGCAGCATGCTCATAAAAGGCGCAGCGTCATTCCCGGATTCCACGCGCGTCGGAACAACGCTACGCGAACCTTAGGCTCGCCTTCGCGTTCTGGCTTCGTGTGCCCCGACGCACAGGCCGAACATGGAGGCCGTCATGGCCGCAACCAAGCCCAAGGCAAAAGCGAAAACAGCTGCAAAACGTAAGCCCTCGACGGCGCGCCGCAGCACGAAGAAGCCGACGTCCAGCGCCCGTAAAACGACGCCGCGGAAGTGGTCCCAGAACGTCACCGAGCACAGCGACGCTCTGACACTCGAGCACGACGTGTTCAAGCTCGACGATCCCAAGAAGATCGCCGCGTCCCTGAAGCGCTCGGCGGAAGAAAGCCATCGCCGCAAATCCGAGCCCTACCGCTCCGCGATGTCGATGCTGACGTTCTACATCAACCGCGCGGGAAGCCAGCTTTCGCAGAAGCGCAAACGCGTGCTCGAGAACGCGAAGGAAGAGCTGCGCAAGCTCTTCGGCAAGGATTGATGCGGCTCATCACGCGCTGTGCACAGAATCCCTCTCCATGCGACGTGCGGGTGGCACCGCCGGTTGCAAATAGCAAAAGTGCCGGACCTGTTCGGTCCGGCACCTTTGCTGTTCCGATCGAGCTAGGCGCCGATCACAGGCGTTCCAGGAACGGTACCGGATCGACGGGTTTGGACCCTTGCCGCAGCTCGAAATGCACCTGCGGCTGATCGACGGACCCGGTACGCCCCGCGGTGGCGATCACCTGTCCGCGCTGCACCTTGTCACCGCGCTTCACCATCAGCTGATCGTTGTGCGCGTAAGCCGTCACCCAGCCGTTGTCGTGGCGCAGCAGGACGAGGTTGCCGTAACCCTTCAGCTCGGCGCCCGCATAGGCCACGGTGCCGCTCTCGGCGGCGTGTACAGATGTGCCGAGCGGTACGGAGAGATTGATGCCGTCGTTATGCGTGCCGTCGGCGCGCTGGCCGAAACCGGTGATGATGCGGCCGCTCACGGGCCAGCGCAGCTTGTCCGAACCGGAGGACTGGCGCGGCGGTTGGGGTCCACCGGCAGCGACGCTGTTTGTGTTACGGGTCGCGACCTGCGTGTACTGCGTGCCGCCGCCATTGCCGTTGATGATCGTCGGCTGGCTCGACGCACCGTTCGACTGCGCAACCGCCTGCTGCGGAGCGGGCTGTTGCGGTGACGAATAGGACGGCGTCGAATATTGCTGTTGCTGCGCAGGCGGCGTCACCACCACTTGCTGCATGGCGCCGCCATGCGAAGAGCCGCCTGAGCCGTTCGGAATGCGCAGCACGGTGCCGGCCTTCACGCCGCGTGCATCGGTGATGCCGTTGGCGCGCTGCAGTTCGCCGACGGGCACACCGAAGTTGCGCGAGATCCCGTAGAGGGAATCCCCCGGTTGCACCGTATAGGTGCCGGAGTGCCGGCCGCTATAATCGGCTGACGGCGGCGCCGGCGGAGGCTGGATGCTCGCGGTCTGCGTCGGCGGCGGCGTTCCGTAGCGGTTCGAAGCAACCCCCTGCGGCAGATACAAGCGCTGACCCAGCGCCAAGTTCGTGCTCGTCAGGTTGTTGATCTGCATGAGCTCGGCGACGGAGACGTTGTAGCGGCGCGAAAGCCCGTACAGCGTATCTCCGGACTGCACCTCGATCATATCGCCCGGGCTCGCCAGAGAGGGCGTCGGCTGCGGATCGTAACGATTGGTGGAAGCCGTGGAAGCCGGCGCGACGGTGCCGTAGCGGCCGCTGTCGGTATAGGAATTATGGCTCGGCGAACGGCCATAGCTGTTGGCCGAGGAACCGCGGTCGCTGCTCGCGGTGCCACGTCGGCTATAGGCGTCGGAGCGCCCGTAGTTGTTCGTATCGGCACGCGGGTTCGCGGCGGCGTAGTTATCGCCGTACCGGCCGCCGGAATAGGCGCCGGACGAGGACGGCGTCGCGTCGGGAAGGGCTTGCGTCGAAACGCTGCTCTCGCGATAGGTGCGTGGCGCGCTGTAGCCCCCGCTGCCGTAGCCGTCGTTGCCGAGGTAGCTGGGGTTGCCGCGACTGGACGCCGAAGCCGTCTGCCGCGGCGGATCGTCGTTGAGACTGAAACTGGGAAAATCGAATCCCGAAACCGATGCGCTGCAGCCGCCGGCGAGAGTTGCCAGTAATACTGCTGCAGCGCGGCCCGCTGGCTGAAGGGCTATGGCTCCGCGAGATCTAAAACGCATAAAACGCATCATGATACGCACCTTTACTGCCAACCTTCCATTAATCCTTAAGAGGTTAATGGACGCTTAACGGAGGCAGCATGCGCCTTCTAAAACCGCAATTTCGATGGGCGAACTGGAGCGAAAAACACGCACCCGGTCATTCCCGCCTTGTGAGAAAAGTTACTTAGCCATTGTGCGCTGTTAACGACGTAGCGGCGACGACATCGCGGCGGCGCGATGGCATTTACCAGCATCTGAGCACTGGCGAGTGGCGCTGCAGTCAAGTCGCGCGGAGCGGCAAGCGCTTGCCGCTCAAAGATCGCCGCCGCTTGCCCGCCGCCGGTCGGACGGCATGTCGAACGCGCGTTGCAAAGAGCGGCACGTCGCATCGTGCGTGAGGTTGAGGCTCAGTGGCGTCACCGAGATTCGCCGCGCTTCGACGGCCGCAAGGTCGGTTCCTGGAACGAGCGTCGATGGGGGCCGCTGGAAGTTGAACCAGAAGTACGGCATGCCCCACGGATCGCTGCGCTGGTCGATTTGCAATGACGCCTGGTCGCGCCGCCCCTGCCGCGTCACCTCGATGCCGGTGACGGCCTCCGGAGGACATGCGGGATAATTCACGTTGGTCACCACGCCCGGCTGCGCCTCGGTTTCCAAGAGGCGCGCGATGAGCCCCGGCCCGTGCGTCAACGGCGTTTCCCAGTGGATCTTCCCCTCCTCGAGCGAGCCGCCCACTTGGCTCATGGCGATGGAGCGGATGCCGAGAATGGTCCCCTCGCTCGCCGCGGCGATCGTGCCCGAATAGGTCACGTCTTCAGCAAGGTTCGACCCGTGATTGACGCCCGACAACACGAGGTCCGGCGGATGGTCGATGAGGAAGTGGCGCACCGCCATCAGCACGCAATCCGTCGGCGTGCCGCGAAGAACGAACGTACGCTCGTTCGTTTGCCGCACACGCAACGGCTCGTGCAGCGTCATCGAGTGGGAGGCACCCGACTGGTTCTTTTCCGGCGCCACGACCCACACGTCAGACGAGACCTGCTCGGCGATGCGCCGCAGCACATCGAGGCCCTCGGCCAGATATCCGTCGTCGTTGGTGACGAGAATACGCACGTCAGGCCGCCTTCTCGATGCGTGCGAGGCCGCCCATGTACGGGCGCAACGCCTCGGGGATGAGGATCGAGCCGTCCGCCTGCTGATAGTTCTCCATGACGGCGATGAGCGTACGTCCGACGGCAAGGCCCGAGCCGTTGAGCGTATGCACGAAGCGCGTATCCTTCGCCCCCTTCGGACGGTAACGTGCATTCATGCGCCGCGCCTGGAAGTCGCCGCACACCGAGCACGACGAAATCTCGCGATAGGTATCCTCGCCCGGCAGCCACACCTCGATGTCGTAGGTCTTGCGCGAGGCAAAGCCCATGTCGCCCGTGCAGAGGAGGATCGTACGGAAGGGAAGGCCGAGGCGCTTCAGTACTTCCTCGGCGCACGATGTCATGCGCTCGTGCTCCGCAAGGCTCTCCTCCGGCGTCGTGATGGAGACGAGCTCCACCTTGGTGAACTGGTGCTGGCGGATCATGCCGCGCGTGTCACGCCCCGCGGCACCCGCCTCCGAGCGGAAGCACGGCGTATACGCGGTGAGGCGCATCGGCAGCTTGTCCTCGTCGACGATTTCCTCGCGCACGAAGTTCGTGAGTGAGACTTCCGCCGTGGGGATCAGCCAGAAGCCGTTCTCCGTCCGGAACAGGTCCTCGGCGAACTTCGGCAGGTTGCCCGTGCCATAGGCCGCATCATCGCGCACCATGAGCGGCACGATGTTCTCGGTGTAGCCGAACTCGGACGTGTGGAGATCGAGCATGAAGGCGCCCAGCGCCCGCTCCAGCCGCGCCAGCGCGCCCTTCAGCACCACGAACCGCGCACCGGATATTTTCGCCGCGGTGGCAAAATCCATGAGGCCGAGCGCTTCGCCGATCTCGAAGTGCTGCTTGGGCGCGAAGTCGAACTTGGTCGGTGCGCCGACCTTGCGCACCTCGACGTTGTCCTTCTCGTTCTTGCCGAGCGGAACCTCTTCGAGCGGCAGGTTGGGAATGACCGACAGGGCATCGCGCAGCTTGGCGTCGAGCGCGCGCTCTTCGCCCTCGCCCGCCGCGAGCTGATCCTTCAGCGCCGTCACCTCGGCCATCAGCTCGGCCGCCTTGGCTTCGTCCTTCGCGGCCTTGGCCTTGCCGATCTCCTTCGAGGCGGCGTTGCGGCGCGCCTGCGCCTCCTGCAGCTTCGTCACGTGCGCGCGCCGCGCTTCGTCGAGGGCGATCAGCGCGGCGGACTGCGGAGAAAGCCCACGCTTCTTCAAGCCAGCGTCGAACGCTTCCGGATTTTCTCTGATCCACTTGATGTCGAACACGTCGAGCCTCGAATTGCTATCTGGTCAACGCCGTCTTCACGTCATCCTGGCGCAGGCCGGGATCCACGACACCTCGAAAAGCAAGTGTGGCGACTTGGGTGGATGCCACGCCGGCATGACGTTCACTTCTTCGTCGACGATGGTTGGCGATTCGTTGGACGGTATAGTGGGCGCGCAGAGGATGGTCCAGCCGCGATCAAATCGCACCGGATGCCTGCTTGGCGGCCTGCTGCCGGGTGACGCGCTCCACCGCCCAGATAGACAGCTCGTAAAGCGCAACCGTCGGCAGCATCATAGCGACCATGCTGAACGGGTCCGGGGGAGACAGCACCGCCGCCACCGCCGTGATGCCGAGGATCGCATAGCGTCGCCCCTTTTTGAGGGCCTCAGCCGTGACGATCCCGGCGCGCGCGAGCAGCGTCAACACCACCGGGAGCTGGAAGCAGATCCCGAACCCGATGATGAGGGTCATGATGAGCGCCAGGTATTCCGAAACGCGCGCCTGCAGGTGAATCTCCACCGGCCCGCCCGTTTGCTGCATCGACAGGAAGAACCGCATCGCCATCGGCATGACGAGGAAATAGACGATCAGCGCGCCGAGCAGGAACAGCAGCGGCGTTGCGATGAGATACGGCAGGAACGCGCGGCGCTCGTTCTTGTAGAGGCCGGGCGCCACGAACTTATAGACCTGGTTGGCGACGATCGGGAACGAGATGCAGGCCGCGCCGAACAGGGCGAGCTTCATCTGCGTGAACAGGAACTCCTGCGGCGCCGTGTAGATCATCTCGATCGGCTCGGTGCCCCCGTGCGCCCACTGATAGGGCAGCACCAGCACGTTGTAGATCTGCTTGGCGAAAGCGAAGCAGATGACGAACGCGATGCCGAGGCCGATCATCGAATAGATCAGCCGCTGACGCAGCTCGACGAGATGATCCATCAGCGGCGCCTTGGAGGCATCGATCTCTTCCTGGCCGGAGCGCTGCGGTTGCTGGGTGGGAACGCCGTTGGTCATGCGGCCCCCCTGTCCGGCCCGCCGTTGTGATCGGGAATATGATCGGGAACGCCGACGGTCTCGCCCTCCGGCGCGGCGGACGTGCTACTAGGCAGCGTCGGCGTTTCCGCGCCCGACCGTTCGCGGACTTCCCGGGCCTCTGCGGCGGCGGCCTCGATCTGCGTGTCGATGGCGCGAGAGCCGGCCGATACCGTTTCGCGGACCTCGCGGGAAACGTTGTCGAACTCGTTCTTCAACTGATCGAGCTCGGCTTCCTTCAGGGCTTCGTCGAAATGCTGGCGGAACTCGGCCGCCTGCCGGCGCACGAATCCGAGATACTTGCCCACGGTGCGCAGGAGGATCGGCAGGTCCTTCGGACCGACGACGATCAGTGCCACGACGGCGAGGATCAGAAGCTTGCTGGAGGTGATGTCGAACATGCGTCGTTCCGATTGCCGACGCGCTCACGGCGCGGCGGAATGCCGGCGCCGAGGCATCATCGTACGGCCCGCTCAGCCGGTCTTGGTGGTGTTGCGCTCGGTGGACTTCAGCGGGCGCTGATCAATGACGCGCGGATCGGTCGGCCGCGCCTCGGCCTGCTGCTCGTCGTCACCGTCGTCCGACAGGCCCTTCTTGAAGCTCTTAATGCCCTTGGCCATGTCGCCCATGATCGACGAAATGCGCCCGCTGCCGCCGAACACGAGCACAGCGACAAGTGCGAGGATGAGCAAATGCCAGCCACTGAGGCCCATCGTCGTCCGCTCCCTGACTTCACGCTGCGAAGGTCGCAACGCTACGTTGCTATTTAGCAACCTCTATCGCAGAAAGCCCAAAGTGCCGCAAGGCCGCCACGGCCCGACTTCCTGACGCTAAGCATTACAAATACTTTACTTTTGGCTTTCCGCCGGAAATACAAGCACCCCCGCGGGGTCGATCAGAGCGCGCACATCCTCGCCGCGCTGGAAGCCGGCATTCTCCCTCACGCGAACCTTGAGCGGCTGCTCGAAGCCCTCGATGCCCACCTCGAGCCGCGCGACATCGCCGAGGAACTTCACGTCCAGCACCCGCCCCGGTAGCCCTGCCCCCTCCCGGGCAAGCCGGACGCCCCGCTCGCGGATGCACACCGTTGCCTGCGCGCCCCCGCCGAGCGCCGGCGCGAACAGCGTGCCCATGGGGGTATCGATGCCCGCTGGGCCGACCCGGTAGCCGATCTCGTTGATCTCCGAAAAGAGGCGCGCCACGAAGAGGTCCGCGGGGCGATGGTAGAGTTCCTCGGCGCGCCCCGCCTGCACCAGCCGGCCCGCCCGCATCACGACGATCCGGTCGCCGATGCGCATGGCTTCTTCCGGATTGTGGGTCACGATCACTGACGTTGCGCGCGTCTCGCGCAGCAGCGACAGCGTCTCCTCCTGCATGGCTTCGCGCAACTGCACGTCGAGCCCGGAGAACGGCTCGTCCATCAGCATCACGGCCGGGCGCGGCACCAGCGCCCGTGCGAGCGCCACGCGCTGCTGCTGCCCCCCGGAAAGGATATGCGGGTATTGGTCGGCAACGTGCACCAGGCCGACTCTCTTGAGCGCTGCGATGGCTTCGCGCCTGGCCTCGGCCTTGGGCAGGCCCTTGAGACCGAAAGCGACGTTACCGAGGATCGTAAGATGCGGAAAAAGCGCAAAATCCTGAAACATCAGGCCGACGCTGCGCCCCTCGGGAACGACAAACCGCGATGGTCCCGCAACCTCGCGCCCGTTGATGAGCACGCGGCCCGCTGACGGGCGCTCGATGCCGGCGGCGATGCGCAGCAACGTCGTCTTTCCGCAGCCGGAGGGTCCGAGCAGGCATACGATCTCACCGGGTTCGATATCGAGGTCTACGCCGGCAAGGGCGCGCGTCGTGCCGTAGGCCCGCTCGACATTCTCGAAGGTGAGGCGCGCGGCGAAGGTCGCGGCGGCACGGCCCTTCCCGTCGCGGCTGCCGTTCCCGGCGTCGATAGCAGCGGCAGGCGCTGCGGGCGGAGCTGACTTGGATTGCGGCAACGGAAAGTACCTGAGCTACGCGGCGGTTAGCTCAGGACTTATCGGGCTCCTCGCCCTCGGGCAAGTCGGCCACATCGCCCTCGGCCGTCCCATCGCCGTCGATGCCGTCTTCGTCCGCCTCTTCCTCGTCGTCCACAGCATCGAGCGGGAGTTCGTCCGGCGTCAGGGCAGCAACGTCGGTCGGCTCCGGAACCGCAAAATCGGGCGGCAGGTTGCCGTCGAGCAGACCCGAAGCGCGCAGCTCCGCAAGCCCCGGCAGGTCCTTGATGCTCTCGAGGCCGAAATGGCTGAGAAAGCTATCCGTGGTGCCGTACGTCACCGGGCGGCCCGGCGCACGGCGGCGGCCGCGCAGGCGCACCCACCCGGTCTCCAGCAGGATGTCGATGGTGCCGGCCGAGGTTGTTACGCCGCGGATGTCTTCGATCTCCGCACGCGTCACCGGCTGGTGGTAGGCGATGATCGACAGCGTCTCCAGTGCCGCCTTGGAGAGGCGCCGCTCCTGCGTCGCATACCGCTCCAGGAGGTAGGAAAGATCCTCCGCGGTGCGGAATGCCCACTTGCCCGCGACCTTGACGAGATTGACGCCGCGGCCCGCATAGAACGCGCGCAGTTCCTCGATCAGGGCATCAATGTCTTCGCCCTCGGGAAAGTGCGTGCCCAGATGGGCGACATCGAGAGGCTCTGAGGCGGCGAACAGCACGGCCTCCAGGATACGTAGCTTGGCACGATGATCGGCGAACGGTAGCGCTGCGACGTTGCGCGGGAACGCGCCCGCGTGCGCCGCCGCCTCTTCTTCGCCGGCTTCGTCGCGCGCGTCGTCACGGACAGCGTCGTGGCTCTCCTGGCTCGAAGAAGGCACCAGGGTCAGACGTGGCGGCTCCATGCGCTTTTCTTTCGTCATTGGATGTCCGAAACGCACACGCTGTTGCACCGATTACCCGACGAGCTGCCATTCGCCGTCGCTCGCCGCGCTGCCCGCCCGGCGCGGCCGCATGTAGATGGGCGCGAACGGGCCGTCCTGGCGCAGCTCGATATGCCCTTCCCGCGCCATCTCGAGCGTGGCGCCGAACGAGCTCGCCATCACCGTCTTGCCGTTCTCGTGACTGTTCGCCAGCTCCACCATGCAGCGCTCGAACGCGAGCCACTCGGTGGGCGAAGGCACCTCGCCAAGCATCCGTTCAAGGCGCACGCGCGCATCCTTGATCGACCAGACCGGGCGCACCTTCACCACGTGCCCGACCTTGATCGTGCGGCGGCGCTGATCGGCGTAGGCGTGCAAGAGGTCGTAGATCTTGGCGGTGAACTGGGTCTCGCGGATAGTACGCGTACCTTCCGGCATGCCGCGGCCGAACACGTCTTTGCCAAGGCGCATGCGCGTCATAAGCTGCGCACCGGCTTCGCGCATGGCTTCGAGCCGCATCAGGCGGAACGACAGCCTCCGCGCCAGCTCCTCCGCACTCGTCTCCTCGCCCTGCTCCTTTTCGCGCGGCAGCAGCAAGCGCGATTTGAGGTAGGTCAGCCACGCCGCCATGACGAGATAGTCGGCCGCCAGCTCCAGCCGCAGGCGCTCCGCCTCGCCGATGAAGCCGAGGTACTGGTCGGCGAGGGCAAGCACGGAAATCTTCGACAGGTCGACCTTCTGCGTGCGGGCGAGTGCCAAGAGCAGGTCGAGCGGGCCCTCGTAGCCCGCGACGTCGACGATGAGCGCCTCGTCATCGTCGAGGCGCGCCTCGACCGTGGGTTCCCCCCACGCCGTCTCGGTCTCGCCGGTTTCCTGCGGCTCCGCGTCCATATCTCTCGACTGCTATTCCGGGAGCGGAGCATAGCGCTCGCCCCATTGAATTCCGCAACATATAGGGTCGAGTTTAGACTGATTCAGCACCGCGGGCTGCAAACGCAAGAACCTTGGCCAGTTGCGCCTCGGCCGCACCGGAATCATAGGGCTGCGCCGACCGCGTTACCCCGACCGCTGCCTCGAACCGCTCTCGCGCCCGCCCCACAAGCGGCCCGGCTCCGGCGGCAGCATCGACCATTTCCTCAAGATTGCCATTACAGTGGAGCGCGAGGTCCGACCCCGCGGCCATCACCGCTGCCGCACGCTCGCGCATGGGGCCGGAAAGGGCGCGCATGGAAAGGTCATCGCTCATCAGCAGGCCGTCAAAGCCGATGGCGCCGCGAATGATCTCCTGGATCACGGTCGGCGATGTGCTGGCCGGCGCGTCGGGATCGATGGCGGAAAACACCACATGGGCGCTCATTGCGGCCGGCAGCCGGTTGAGGGCCCGGAAAGGCGCAAAGTCGCTCGCCTCCAGCTCGCTGCGCGGCGCATCCACGACCGGCAGCGCGAGGTGGCTGTCGGCGGTTGCGCGCCCATGCCCCGGAATGTGCTTGATGACCGGCAGCACGCCGCCCGCCATGAAGCCGGCCGCGACGGCTTCCGCCAGCGCCACCACCTGAGCAACCGAGCGCCCGTAAGCGCGGTCACCGATGATGTCGTGCGAGCCCTCTACGGGCACGTCCAGAACCGGCGCACAGTCGGTGTTGATGCCGAGGTCCGTAAGATCGGCGGCCAGCAGCCGCGCCGCCAGAAAGGCGCTGCTCAGCGCCCCTTCGCGGTCCTCGGCGTAAAGACCGCCGTAAGCGGCCGCCGGCGGCAACGTCCGGCCGAGCGGCGGGCGCAGACGCTGCACGCGCCCGCCCTCCTGATCGATCAGCACGAGCAGCTCTTCAGCGCCGATCGCCTCGCGCACATCGGAGATCAGCGCGCGGATCTGCGCATGATCGGCGAGATTGCGGGCAAACAGAATGAAGCCGGCCGGCTGCGCGGAGCGCAAAAACGCGGCCTCGGCGCGCGACAACTCAGTGCCCGCAGCGCCGACGATGAGAGCGGATCGCATCAGCTGACCGAAGCAGTTTCAGTTGAGCCCGAGTAGCACCGCATAGGGTCGCGGTCGACCCTATAGCGTCCGGGCTGCTTAGTAAGCGGTAACCCAGCAGTCCTTATAGCCGGACGCCTTGAGTTGAATGCACAGCTCGTTGGCCTGGGAACGCGAGCCCGGCGGGCCCACGAGCAGGCGATGGTAGGGCCCCTTCCCTGCCAGCACCGTCTCGCGCACGTCTGGCGTCTTGTTCGCCAGAACCGCACCGTACTGCTGCTGCATGTCCGCAAATTTGCGCAGGGCATCGAGACGGCTGGTGCCGGAAGCCGGCACCGAGCCGAGCACCACCACGTAGCCATTGGCGCCCGAGGCGCTCGTCGCCCCTTCATTGCCCACCGGAGGAGCCGCGGCGACCCTCTGTTGCGGCTGCTTGCGCGGCGCTGCGGGGGGCGCCTCCTGGTCGATGCTTGCCGTCGTCGCAGGAATGACCTTCGTCGACTTGACGTTGACGGTCGGCCGCGGCGGCGTATTGACCACCACCGGCTCGGGATCGGGCATGCGCCGCTGCGGGGGAGGGCCGCCGGATCCCGATCCGAAGGCGTCGACGACCATCAGGCCGGGAACGGAAACCGTCGGTTCCGACGCGCCGCTCACAGGCTCGCCGTTCGGCGGCGCGATAGAGCCGTCACGCCCGACGACCAGGGTCGTCACCTTCTTGGTGCCGTTGTCGGAGGAGGAATCGGATTCGTAAAGGCCGGAGTCGGCGTGACGGCCGGAGCTGTCGTTCTCACCGAGACGGCCGAGAACCTTGCTGTCCGTGTGCGAGAATTGGCGGCCACCCGGATCGGTCGGACGCTCCTTTGCCGGCGAGCTGTCGGAGGCGATGACAGGAGGCGCGGTGTCGACGGGCGAGCCGAGCACGGCCTTGTATGCCTGCGCCAGGCCATAGCCGAGACCGATGGCGAGCACGACGGCGCCCGCGATGCGCATCGTCCAGCTCACGCGGCGCGGCTCTTCCATCTCGTAGGCGCCGGCCTCGTCCTGGTTGTAGGTCGGCTCGAGCGCGCCCGCATGCTGCTGGTCGTAATGGCCGTAGCCCTGCTCATCGAGCGCCGGATCGATATAGCCGGCAGCGGGCATGGCCCAGTCCGCCTGCTCCAGCGGATCGGCGTACCCCTGGTTGCCAGGCGCGGTGAACGCTGGCTCGTGCGCGCCGTAGCCGTTGTCCAGGTCGTGGCCATAGTGGTCATGGATCGGCTGCGCGGGCGGCCACTGATCATAGTTCGGCGCATGCGTCTCGCGCGTGTCGAACTGCGGACCGGGTGGCGCCGCGTGCGGCTGGCGATAACCGGCCGCCGCGAAGATCGGATTTTCGGCCGCCGGAGTGGCGTAGGCCTGGCGCTGAGGCGACACCGGTTGGGCGGGCTGCTGCTGGCGCACCTGAGCGGCCGGACGCGGCGCTGCCTGCTGCTGCGGCGCATATTGCGGCGGCTGGGTGCGCGGGAAATTCTCAAAGTCGTGGGTCGGCTGCGCATTGCGCGCGCTGTCGAGGCTGCTCAGGCCCTGGCGATTGGGAGCCGGGCGCTGCGGTGCAGCGGGGGCGGACGTCTGCTGAGAGGCCTGCGGCGCCGCCTGCGAGGGTCGCCCGTACTGCGCCTGCGGAGGAGCAGCCGCGGGCTGGACTGGCGGGGAATACTGCGGCTGCGAAGGCGCCTGGCCCTGCGGGTAATGGTAGCCCTGCTGGTTCCCGTAGCCGGGGGCACCCTGCTGGTCGGTGTATGCCTGCTGAGGCGGATAGCTGGGTGCCTGCTGACCGGGCACAGCGTATTGCTGCTGGGTCTGCGGGCGCTGTGCGGGTCGTCCGCCGCTGCGGGGATCCGGCTCGCCCGCGGGATGGCGCGTAGCCGGCCAACCACTATTTGCGGCACCTTGGGAGCGAGACATCCTGTGATCCCCTCGAAGCGCTTAATGGGCCTCTGCGTCGAATCGGAGTCTAGCGCATAGAATCCGGGGCCTCGACGCCAAGGACCGAAAGTCCCGAGGATATCACCTGCTGGACGGCGGCGATCATCGCTAGGCGCGCCGCGGTCATAACCCCGTCTTCCGCTTGGATAAATCTCAAATGTGGCGAATCGTTGCCTCGTGTCCACTGCCCGTGGAGCGCCGAGGCGAGATCGTAGAGGTAAAACGCGAGCCGATGCGGCTCCTCCGCGCAGGCCGCCCCCGCGACGAGCCGGGGGAACTGCGCGAGCTTTTTGATGAGCTCGATCTCGCCCGCATCGGTAAGGCGTGAAAGGTCGGCCTCGCGCACCGCGTCGCTTCCCGGAGCGAGCTCCGGAAAGATTTCCTGTGCATTGCGAAATACGGACGCCGCGCGGGCGTGGGCATACTGCACGTAGAAGACGGGGTTGTCCTTCGACTGCTCGACCACCTTGGCAAGGTCGAAGTCGAGCGGCTCCAGCTCCTTGCGGTAGAGCATCATGAAGCGCACCGGATCGCGCCCCACTTCGTCCACCACATCGCGCAGCGTCACGAACGTGCCCGCCCGCTTCGACATCTTGTAGGGCTCGCCGTTCTTGAACAGCTTCACGAGGTTGACGACCTTGATCGCAAGATCGCTCGTCCCTCCGTCCGTCTGCCACGCCTTCAGCTTGCCCTTCCCGTCGCGCTCGACCGTGCCTCCCGTAAGGGCCGCGATCACCGCCAGCATCCGCGGAATGTAGCCGATGTGATCGGCGCCGAAGACATTGACGAGGTGGCGATAGCCGCGCTGCAGCTTGTCGTAGTGGTAGGCGACATCACCGGCGAAATAGGTGTAGCTGCCGTCCGACTTCATCAGTGCGCGGTCTTCGTCGTCACCGAATTCCGTCGACTTGAAAAGCGTCTGCTCGCGGTCTTCCCACTCGTCGTCTTCGTGGCCCTTCGGGCGCGGCAGCCGGCCCTCATAGATCAGGCCCTTGGCGCGCAAGACGTCGATCGCCGCCTTCACCTTGTCGGTGCCGGCTTGCGTAAGTGAGGCCTCCGAGAAGAACGCATCGTGCTGGATGTTGAGCGCGGCGAGATCGTCCTTGATCATCGGCATGATCTCGGCGATCGCGAACGCACGCACGATCGGCAGCCAGCGATCCTCGGGCATGTTGAGCAGCGAAGGGCCGTGTTCCTTCGCCAGCGCTTCACCCACGGGCTTCAGATATTCGCCCGGATAAAGACCTTCGGGGATCTCGCCGATCTCTTCGCCCAGCGCCTCGCGGTAGCGCAGGAACACCGACCGCGCGAGCACGTCCACCTGCCCGCCCGCATCGTTAACGTAGTATTCCCGCGTGACGTCATAGCCGACGAACGCGAGCAGGTTGGCGAGAGCATCGCCGAACACCGCACCGCGGCAATGGCCGACGTGCATCGGCCCCGTCGGGTTCGCGGAAACGTACTCGACGTTCACGGTCCGCCCCGCCCCGAGTTGCGAGCGTCCGTAAGCGCTGCCCGCATCGAGGATGGCACGTACGAGCCGCTGCCAGACTTCCGGCTTCAGCGTGAGGTTGATGAAGCCCGGACCGGCAACGCTCACCGCGGCGATGCCATCGGCGGCGGCAAGCTTCGCCTGCAGCTTCTCGGCAATGTCGCGCGGCTTCATGCGGGCCGGCTTGGCGAGCACCATCGCCGCGTTGGTCGCAAGATCGCCGTGGGTCGGATCGCGCGGCGTTTCCACGTCGATACCGGCAATCGGCAGGTCGGCGGGAAGCTCCCCCTCCGACTTCAAAGCTTCGAGCGCCGCCGCAACGCGGCTTTCGATCTCGGCGAACACGTCCACGGTGGCTGGTCCTGGCGCTGGAAATGATGTTGAGAGGTGGCCCGCCGCCTAACGCAAATCCGGGGTGTCGTCAAACAGTCGGCGATGGGCCTCGATCGCATACCGGTCCGTCATTCCGGCGACGAAATCGGCAATCAGACGCGCGCGGCGTCGGCCCTCGAGGCGCAGCGCCACCGCGTGCCAGGCCTCGCCCATGGCCGCGGGCTCGGCCATGTAGCGCCCGAAGAGGTCGGAGACGATCCGCTCGGCCCCGCGCATCGCCCCCATCACCTTCTCGTGGCGATAGACGCGCTCGAACAGGAAGCGCTTCAGCTGCACGATCTCGTCTGCCAGCGCGGGGGAGAAGGCAACGGTTGCATCGGCGCTTGCCCGGATCGCATCCGGAGAAGCCGGCGCCAGCGCCGTGAGCCGGGCCCGGGTCTCGGCCACGAGATCGGCGATCATCACCGTGATGAGGCGGCGTGTCAGTTCGTACATGATGCGCCCCTCGTCCGTGCACCCGCCCGCCCGCACCCGCGCCATCGCCGGACCCGAGAGGGGCTGCGCGGCGAGGTCGGCCATTGTGATGAGGTCTGCCCTCAGGCCGTCATCGATGTCATGGGAGACGTAGGCGATATCGTCTGCGAGCGCTGCCACCTGCGCCTCCGCAGACGGCCAGGATCCAAGGTCGAGACTGCGCCAGGCTTCGAGCCGGCCCGCAACCTTGGCTACGGCACTACCGTCCGGCACCGGGCCGTTGTGCTTCGCGAGCCCTTCGAGGCTTTCCCAGGTGAGGTTCAACCCGTCGAACTGCGCATACTTGCGCTCGAGCACGGTGACCACGCGCAAGCTCTGGGCGTTGTGGTCGAACCCGCCGAACTCGTGCATCACGGCATCGAGCGCACGCTCCCCCGCATGCCCGAACGGCGGATGCCCCAAGTCGTGGGCAAGCGCGATGGCCTCGGCAAGGTCTTCATCCAGCCGCAGTTGCCGCGCCACCGTGCGCGCGATTTGCGCCACCTCCAGCGAGTGGGTCAGCCGCGTGCGGAAGTGATCGCCCTCGTGGAACAGGAACACTTGCGTCTTGTAGGTAAGCCGCCGGAACGCGGTGGAATGGAGAATACGGTCGCGGTCGCGCTGGAACGGGCTGCGCGTCGTGCACTCCAGCTCGGCATAAAGCCGCCCGCGGCTTGGAACCACATTCGCCGCATAGGCAGCCGGCGAGCGCTCCCCTGGAGCCAGCTCAGCCCCATAATTCCCCGATCCGGGTGCGGCGTTGACGCCCAGTGCGCCCGATTTGTCTGCTGTCGATGCCTGCACCGGCCCCTCCACGGGGTTTGATTAGAGGCGCTTCCCGCCTATCTTGGATAGCAGGAGATTCCAGCGCGAGAGCAACCCCGCGCTCTGTCGCGTGCGTCAGCTTCCCTATATGATGGCGCACGAATACCTTTCGGAAGATAGCCGGTCGAGATAGCAGATGAACCAGTCCGTCACCGTCACCGAGCGCGCCGCCAAACGTATCGCCGAGATCGTTGCCGACGAGGCCGCGGTCGAGGCCCTGCGCGTCAGCGTCGAGGGCGGCGGCTGCTCCGGCTTTCAATATAAGTTCGACCTCGTTCCCGGCGCCGCCGACGACGATGTCGTGCTCGAGCGGTCCGGCGCAAAGGTCGTCATCGATCAGGTCTCCCTGGGCTTCCTCGCCGGTTCGGAGATCGATTTCGTCGACGACCTGATCGGCGCCTCGTTCCGCATCACTAACCCCAAGGCAACGGCCTCCTGCGGCTGCGGCACCAGTTTCTCCATCTGACGGCGATAACCCGGCAGCGCGCACGGTGGCGATGCTTCCTGGCGCTCGCCACGATTCTCGACTACCCCTGCCCGCATGAAGGTCACCACCTGGAACATCAACGGCGTCAAGGCACGCCTGGAATCGGCGCTCGCCTACTTGCGGCAAGCTTCGCCCGAAGTGATTTGCCTCCAGGAGATCAAGAGCATCACCGAGGCCTTCCCCAAGGAAGCCTTCGAGGACCTCGGGTACCAGTGCGCGGTGCACGGCCAGAAGGGCTTCAACGGCGTTGCCATCCTCTCCAAGCTGCCGCTGGAGGAAGTGCGCACGGGACTCGCGGGCAACGACGAGGACGAGCAATCCCGTTTCATCGAGGCGATCATTTCCGTGCCCTCCGGCATCGTGAAGGTCGCTTCGATCTACGCGCCCAATGGCAATCCGGTCGCCACCGAGAAGTTTCCCTATAAGCTCGCCTGGCTGCAGCGCCTGCACGCACACTTCCGCGATCTGCTGGCCGAAGAAATCCCGTTCGTGATGGCGGGCGATTACAACATCATCCCCGAGCCGATCGACGCCAAGCGGCCCTCCGCATGGACCTCGGACGCGCTGTTTCAGCCCGAATCCCGCGCTGCCTATCGCCGGATGCTGAGCGACGGCCTCACCGACGCGATCCGCCTCTGCCATCCCGGACCCGGCGTCTACACCTTCTGGGACTATCAGGCGGGCGCCTTCCAGAAGGACGACGGCATCCGCATCGACCATCTGCTGCTGTCGCCACAGGCGACGGACCGGCTGCGGGCGGCGGGCGTCGATCGCTTCACCCGCGGCTGGGAAAAGCCCTCCGATCACGTGCCGGCGTGGGTCGAACTCGATCTCTGACACGGCGGCGGCGACTACGCGCTGTCCGTTTTCGCACGCCTATTCGCTGCACGTAGCGGTGATGACGCTGCCGGTCGCGGGCAGGAACACCTTGCAGTCGAGCTGACGCGCAGTGCCGGGCGGCGCAGCCGCCACGTCCGTGCGGCGCTTGTCGCCGTTCTTATCCAGCGCATCGATACGCTCGCGGGCGGTGCGACGCGCGGCCGGCGCATCGAAGCCGCCACCGCCCGCCGCAAGGGCCCGCTCGTACGCCTCCCGGGCGGCCGCCGCCTCGCCGCGCGCTTCGAGAATGCGTCCCTTGAGCGCCTGCGCGGCGGAGAAATCCTCACGCAGTGAGAGCGCCCTCTCCACCTGAGCTTCCGCCTCCGTCGCGCGCCCTTCCCCGAGGGCGATTGCCGCGCGAACAAATTCTGCCGCCGCATCGGCCTCGCCCGTGTCCGGAGCGGATGCGATCTCTTTGTCCGCACCGCGATAGTCGCCGCCGTCGGCCAGGAGCAGCGCCCGCATCAAGGCAATTTTTGGCTCGCGGCTCTTCAGGACACGCGCCGCATCGAGATCGGCGAGCGCCGCCTCACGCTGGCCGTCCGCCCTCAACACGGCCGCGCGACTGAACAGAAACCGCCATTCACTCGGCTCGCGCGCGATCGACGCATCAAGATCAGCGACCGCCTTCGAGAACGAGCCCTGCGCCGCATACGCAAGGCCTCGGGCTTCGAATGCCCGCGCAAACAGCGGGCGCCGCTCCAGCGCCCGGGCAAAGTCGGCAATGGCCGCCTCATAGTCCCCGGCGCGGCTCAGCGCGGTGCCCCGGTTGAAAAATCCGATATACATTTGCGCGCTCGGCAGCCGGCCGCTCTCCATGACGCGAGTGCAGGCCTTCGCCCCCGCCCTATCTTTTGCTGCGGTGCAATTCGACAAATCCTTCTGCATGCCCGCCGAGGCCGGCGTCGCTAGCAGCACGATGGCGAGGAAACCTCCCGTCAACACTCCACCAATCAATACGAAACAGCCGCGAAGCATTTTGGCGTCCCCCGGTTCCGGATCCTTAGCCATCCGCTGAAGTCGCGTCGACGGAACGGCGCATGCGCAACCGTTACCACCGAGCGCACCGCTGCCCGGTTCCCCGCGGAACAGCCGGGCATTGCCGAATTAAAAACATTGCTTAGCTAACGGCTGTGGAGCGCTACAACCGCTGTTGCCGTTCAGCGACTTGTTACGTTTCTCGGCCAATCTCCCGTGCCGAACCGGTTGCTTCGCTCAACCCGTGAAGCTTCAATCGCTTAGACGCGTCCTTTGGATTTCAGGCTCATTGCGCAAGGTCCGCTCATGAATAACTCGAATATCGTCAATCGCCTGGCGCGCCGCGCTGCCGTTCTTTCGCTTGCGATCGTCCCCGTAGTTGGCTTCATCGGTCCCAGCGAGGCTGAGTCGAGCAGCAGCCTCGCCGGTTCGTGGAGCGGCGGCGGCTGGGTATCCTTCGCCAGTGGTGCGAAGGAGAAAGCCCGTTGCAACGCCCACTACAGCGGCGGTGGTGGCAGCTACACCGTCACCGCGACCTGCGCGACAGCGTCAGGCAAGGCCTCGCAGACGGCCAAAGTCTACCGCGTGAGCGGAACCTCCTATAAGGGCAGCTTCTTCAACAGCGAATACAACGTGCGCGGATCGATCAGAGTGCACGTCAACGGCAAAAGCCAGAGCGTCAGCCTGTCGGGCGATGGCGCTTCGGCTCAGCTCAATCTCAAGCGCCGCTGATCCATCGCCGCGAGATCGGATTCAAAGGCCGGAGCGTGCCCAGGGCATGCACCGGCCTTTTTTGCGCGCAGGCAATATCGGCCACATACGTAGGTAGGATTGCAGAGAAGGAATCCTGCAGCGTTCGCCGCTCCGGTGGCCGCTTCCCGGATCAGTGCGGGCGGCGAAACATCACTTCACGCCCGCAGAGCGCGCATCCGCAAAATAGCGGGCGAAGAGCTGGCTGGCAGGCGCCGCCCCAGTGCGGCGGAGCAAAGTCAGTGCGCCGGCGGCGAGGCACTCGCGCTGGCACCGACATCGCGTAGACCATTGCCCGTCGCGGGCGCACCCATGAATGTGGTGCTGTTTGCGGAAGCGGCCGCAGGCAGCGAGGGCGGCGGCAGCGGCGCCGGCTGTGTCGCGACGGAGGCGGCAGGCGGCTGCGTGTCTTCCTCGGCGCCCATATCGAAGAGAACCGGTTCGCCGTTGCCGCAGGTGCGTGTCGCCTGGATGTTGAGAAGCCCCAGCCCGGTGTCATCGCGGGTGTCCGGCTTGCGACCATAGCGCGTGCGCCAGTCTGCGACGAGGCCCGTCGCCTGCTTGCGCACGCCCTGCGCCACGCCGCAGTAAATGTTCTGGTAGATGTCCTCGATCCAGACCCGCTCGTAGGTCGGCGAGTTGGAGACGGCAACTGAGATGAGCGCGAGAGCGCGCACCGGATCGGCCTTCATGTATTTGCCGCGCCAGAGAAGATCCGCAAGAAACGCCTGCGCGCCCGGATGCCCCTTCTGGCTCAGCACCGAAAGCCAGTGCTTGGCGTAGGGCACGTCGCTCTCGATCCCATCGCCGTGCAGGTAGAGCTTGGCGAGTTCGAATTGCGCGTCTTCATCGCGGAAGAATTGCGCGGCCTCGCGCAGATACTCCATCGCGATCCTGGAGTTCGGCTTGAGGTTGATCTCCGGCAGGCCATTGAGCAGATAGCCGGCGATGCGCGTCATGGCCTTGGCCACGTAGGGCGCGCGCTGATCGTCGTCCGGATCGACGTCCGTGTGCTCCTCGGCGATCTTCAGGTAGAGCTCGTAGGCCTTCGCGTGATCGGTGCGCGAGCCGTTATTGTCGGCATAAATGCGAGCCAGGTAATAGGGCGCAAGAAACAGATGCGCATCGGCGGCGTATTCGAGCGCCGGAATGGCGATCTCGTAGTAACCGCCGTTGAATGCGCCGATGCCCTGTTCGAGCGCATCTTGAGGCGAGCTGTATTTGCCCGGCGCAGCCCCAGCGCCGATGGCGCCGAGGCAGAGCGCGAGGCCGGCCAGAAATACGCGTACTGTCCGATCAAATATCCGCATAGCAGATCACTTCCGCTTTGCCGCCAGCATGGGTCACAGCGCCCTTGGAAGCCGGTCCGACCTGTTCGGCATACTTGCGTATCGCGCCGGTCGTGTAGGGATTATTCGGCGCTTTCCAATTCTTGCGGCGCTCCGCCAGCTCGGCTTCGTCGACCTCGAGGTCGAGCGTGCCGTTCACGGCGTCGATGGAGATGATGTCGCCGTCCTTGAGCAGGCCGATGGGACCGCCGACCGCTGCCTCCGGACCGACATGGCCGATGCAGAAGCCGCGCGTGCCGCCGGAGAAGCGGCCATCAGTGATGAGCGCAACCTTCTCGCCTGCGCCCTGCCCGTAGAGTGCAGCCGTCGTCGAAAGCATCTCGCGCATGCCGGGGCCGCCCTTGGGGCCCTCATAGCGGATGACGATGACGTCGCCTTCCTCGTACTTGCCGGCGTCGACCGCAGCGAAGGCATCCTCCTCGCAGTTGAACACGCGCGCCGGTCCGCGGAACGTCAGCTTCTTGAGGCCCGCAACCTTCACGATGGCGCCATCGGGAGCAAGCGTGCCCTTGAGGCCCACGACGCCGCCCGTCGGCGTGATCGGCGTCGAAACCGGATAGACGACCTTCTGATTGGTATTGAAGGTCACGCCCTCGAGGTTTTCCTTCAGCGTGCGGCCGGTGACCGTCAGGCAGTCGCCGTGCAGAAGGCCGCCGTCGAGCAGCGCCTTGAGGATCTGCGGCACGCCGCCGATGTCATAGACATCCTTCGCCACATACTGTCCGCCCGGTTTGAGGTCGGCGATGTAGGGCGTGCGCTTGAAGATTTCCGCGACATCGAAGAGATCGAAGTCGATGCCGACCTCGTGTGCCATCGCAGGCAGATGCAGCGCGGCGTTGGTGGAGCCGCCCGTCGCCGCCACGACAACGGCCGCGTTCTCGAACGCCTCTCGCGTGCAGATGTCCCGCGGACGGATATTCTTTTCCAGAAGGCTCATGACCGCGCGGCCGCTCTCGACCGCGAAGGAATCGCGGTTTTCGAACGGCGCGGGCGCGCCCGCAGAGCCCGGCAGCGCAAGGCCGATCGCTTCGGACACGCACGCCATCGTGTTGGCGGTGAATTGGCCGCCACATGCACCCGCGGACGGACACGCCACGCACTCGAGCGCGTGCAGCTCTTCGTCCGACATCTTACCCGACGCATGCATGCCGACGCCTTCGAACACGTCGACGACGGTGACGTCCTTGCCCTTGAATTTGCCGGGCAGGATCGATCCGCCGTACATGAAAACGGAAGGCACGTTGAGGCGCAGCATCGACATCATGATGCCCGGCAGCGACTTATCGCAGCCCGCAATGCCCACGAGCGCATCGTAGCAATGGCCGCGCATCGTCAGCTCGATGGAATCGGCGATCACCTCGCGCGAAACGAGCGAGGCCTTCATTCCCTGGTGGCCCATGGCAATGCCGTCGGTCACCGTAATGGTGCAGAATTCACGCGGCGTGCCGCCCGCCTCGTCGACGCCCATCTTGGCGGACTGAGCCTGGCGCATCAGCGCGATGTTGCAGGGGGCAGCTTCGTTCCAGCACGAGACCACGCCCACGAGCGGGCGATGGATCTGCTCTTCCGTAAGACCCATCGCGTAATAGTAGGACCGATGCGGCGCGCGCGTCGGCCCTTCAGTCACGTGTCGGCTAGGCAGCTTTGATTTGTCGAACTTTTTGTCGGTCATTCGAATGTTTTTTCCGTGCACCCAGATAAGCAGAAGTAGCGAAGCCCACTGTGTGAGGCATCGCGCAATGAAACGAAGGCTGCCCAAGCCCGTGGTCTGAAAAGCCGCGCGCGACGGACGACTGTGGCACCCTCGCCTTCCGCGCGTTTCCCTCGCTCCCTAGTAGCCGCAAGCTGGCGCCGTATTGTGGCTCAACGGAGGCAGTGAGCGCCCAATTCGTGGCATCATTGCCACATGCCACAACGGACTGTTAACAGCGTTCGAGAAATCCGCAGGATCGCCCGATCAGGCTACAGCCTCGAGCCGGCGGACCGCCGCTTTCAGGCGCCGAATGGCGTCTTCCAGCTCGGCCTTGCGCTCGCGCGCTTCTTCCACCGCCTCTTCCTTGGCCTTGGCCATGAATTGGGGATTGGAGAGCTTGGCGTCCATCTTCCCGAGGTCGCTTTCCGCCTTCTCGATCTCCCGCCCGAGGCGCTTCATCTCGGCCGCGGTATCGATGACCCCGCCCAGCGGCAACGCTGCGGTCGTATCGCCCGCGACGATGACGGCCGCCCCTTTCGGCGCCGCATCCGGGAAGCTGATACCATCGAGGCGGGCGAGCCGGCTGATCGTCTCCTCGTGGCGCCGCGCGCGCTCCTGCAGCTCCGGGCTGGTATTCGGAAGCATCAGCGGCAGCTTGGCCGCCGCCGGCACGTTCATCTCCGTGCGCACCGAGCGTATCTCGGAGATGAGACGCACCACCCAGCCGATCTCCTCGTCCACATCGGCATCGATGAGACCGGAGATGCTCGGCCAGCGGCTCAGCGCCAGCACGTTCTCGCGCTTCTCGCCGTGCTCCACGGCATGCGCCCACAGCTCCTCTGTGATGTAGGGCATGAACGGATGCAGGAGCTTCAGGATCTGGTCCAGCGTCCACGCGACCATCGCGCGCGTCTCCGCGATCGCGGCTTCGTCATCGCCTGAGAGGATCGGCTTGATCAGCTCCAGGTACCAGTCGCAGAAGACGCCCCACACGAACTCGTAGACTGCGCCGGCCGCCTCGTTGAATTTGTACGCCTCCAGCGCTTCCGTCACGGTGCGCGCCGCGCGTTCGGTCTCGCCCGCGATCCAGCGGTTCACCGGCTCCGTCACCGATGACGGCTCGAAGTCCCGCCGGCGAACGCACTCGTTCATCTCGGCAAAGCGCGCCGCATTCCAGAGCTTGGTCGCGAAGTTGCGGTAGCCCTCGACGCGACTGGTCGACAGCTTGATGTCGCGGCCCTGCGCCGCCATCGCCGCCAGCGTAAAGCGCAGCGCATCGGCCCCGTAGGTGTCGATCATCACCAACGGATCCATGACGTTGCCCTTGGACTTCGACATCTTCTGCCCCTTCTCGTCGCGGACGAGGGCATGGATGTAGATGTCGCGGAACGGCACTTCCTCCATGAAGTGCAGGCCCAGCATCATCATGCGGGCGATCCAGAAGAAGATGATGTCGAAGCCCGTGACGAGCACGCTCGTCGGGTAATAGCGCTTCAGCTCCGGCGTCTTGTCCGGCCAGCCGAGTGTGGAGAACGGCCACAGGCCCGACGAGAACCACGTGTCGAGCACGTCGTCGTCGCGCTTGAGGGGCGTTTCAGCGCCGTAATGCGTCTTCGCAAGGACCTGGGCCTTCGCTTCGTCCTCGGCAACGAACACCTTGCCGTCCGGCGCATACCAGGCCGGGATCTGATGACCCCACCACAGCTGGCGCGAAATGCACCAGGGCTGGATGTTGCGCATCCACTCGAAGTAGGTCTTCTCCCAGTTCTTCGGAACGAAATTTGTCTTGCCGCTCTCCACCATGGCGATGGCGGGCTTCGCAAGCTCGGCGGCGTTGACGTACCACTGGTCCGTCAGCCACGGCTCGATGACGACGCCGGAGCGGTCGCCATGCGGAACCGTGTGGCTCGTCGGCTCGATCCGTTCCAAAAGGCCCAGTGCAGCGAGATCGGCAACGACGCGCTTCCTCGCCTCGAAGCGGTCGAGCCCGCGATAAGCTTCCGGCGCCGTTTCGTTGATGCGGGCGTGGTCGTCGAGAACGTTGATCTGCTCTAGCCCGTGCCGCTTGCCGACCTCGAAGTCGTTGAAGTCATGCGCGGGTGTGATCTTCACCGCGCCCGTTCCCTTCTCGGGATCGGAATGCTCGTCGGCAACGATCGGAATCTCGCGGCCGACGAGCGGCAGACGCACTGTCGCGCCCGCCTTCAGCAGCGCAGCATAACGTTCATCATCGGGATGCACCGCAACGCCGGTATCGCCCAGCATCGTCTCGGGCCGCGTCGTCGCAACGACGATGTAATCCTTGTCGTAGCCGGCGACCTTCTGCGCCAGGGGATAGCGGAAGTGATACATGTGGCCGGATGGATTGTGCTTCAGCGCCTTGCCGAGCGCCTCCACATCGAACGGCTTTTCCGCTTCGCCGTCGTCATTCGGCTGGCCTGCTTCCGGCAAAGCCCAGTTGAATGTGCCGCGCGCGTCAACCTGCACCACTTCGAGATCCGAGATGGCGGTCTGGAATTTGGGATCCCAGTTGACGAGGCGCTTGTCCTTGTAGATCAACCCGGCCTGGTAGAGCTCGACGAACACCTTGATGACGGCCTTCGACAGGCCTTCGTCCATCGTGAAGCGCTCACGGCTCCAGTCGCACGAGGCGCCGAGCCGCTTCAACTGATTGAGAATGGTGGAGCCGCTCTCTTCCTTCCAGGCCCAGACCTTCTCGATGAACTTCTCGCGGCCGAGCGTGCGACGGTCCGGCTCCTGCCGCTCCATCATTTGCCGCTCGACGACCATCTGCGTCGCGATGCCGGCATGATCGGTGCCCGGCTGCCAAAGCACGTCCTTGCCGCGCAGCCGCTCGAAGCGGCAGAGCACGTCCTGCAGCGTGTTGTTGAGCGCATGCCCCATGTGCAGCGAGCCGGTGACGTTCGGCGGCGGAATGACGATGCAATAGGGCTGTGCATCGCGCCGGTCGGGGCGGCCGGCCTTGAAGGCATCGGCGCGTTCCCATTCCGCGCGGATGCGCGGCTCGATCTCGGCGGGCTGATAGATTTTGTCGAGCATTGAGGCGGAAATCTCTGGAGCAGGGCGGGACCTGCGGTCCTACGCTCTCCCTTCCCGCACTGTCAACAATAGGGCCGGCGCGGCCGCCGATTGACAGCGCCGGTGAGAGGCGGATGTAAAATTCATGACAGTCGTCAGGCTTTGCCGGGACCCGGGCCCGCGCCGTCGGTCTGCTCCGTCAATTCGCTGCGCAGCGCCTCCTCCACGATGCGCGGCATGTTGTCGGCAAGCCATTGACGCAGCATCGGACGCAGTAGTTCGGCTGCCGCGCGATCGAGCTTGGGCGGCGCGCCCGTTGGCGTGGCCGAAGCCGTGGCGGTGGCCGTCGAGGCCGCCTCCTCCAGCATCTTCTTGGCGCCGACGCCGCTGATGAACGAGGAGCCGGACGCGAATACCGAAAGCGCACCCGGTTGCTGCTGCACGAGATCGACCACCGCGTCGAGCAGTGCGTCCGCCCGCGCGGATGCGGCACCCGATGCCGTCGGGGCATCGGCCTTCGCAACGCCGGGTTCCTCGCCGGTGCGTCCGGTTTCGGCCTTGGACTGTGCAGGCGGCGAAATGGGCTCGCCGCGCGCAGTCGCCGTTTTGTCAGACGACAGCTCCTTGGCCACCGGCTGCAGCTCGACGATGTTCTCCGCCGAACGCGACAGCGGCTGCAGCACGGCCGCCTGCTCGACGGACTTCAGCGCCTCGCGCAGCGGACGCGGAAACGGCGCGACCGTGTTTCCATTGACGGTCAGCGAGGTGACGACATCCTGCGGCGTGCCGTCGAGAGGCGCACCGTTCGCCGCCGATCCGTTGGGCGATGCATCATTGCGTGCGCCATTGGTATTGGCAGCGGTCTCGGCACGCACCGTCAGCGGCACGCGCGCCGGGATGGAGAAAATCCGCGGCTCCGCCCCAACAACGATCGGCGCTGAAGCAGCAGCACCACTGACGCCCGGCGCGTCGGCAAAAGGCACCGTTGTGGCCAGGGCGACATCGCCCGGGCGCCCATTCATGCCAAGGGGACCGCCGTTTGCGGCGGGACCGTCGATGGCATCCTGGCCCAGCCCACCCATCGCCCTGCCTATCCCGGCCTTGCCGGCCTCGAAGCCGCCCGTGGGAGACTTCACCGTCGACGGCTCGTGCTTGGGAACGACTGTCCCGAAATCGAACGAAAGAAGATCGCGGCTTTCAGCCGACAGCTCGGTCGAGCCCGGGCCCGAACGCCACTGGGGGAAACTTGGCAGGCGCGGGCCGCTTGCATCGGCGGCGGAAGGCGTGCCGCCGGTCTCAGGGAGGCGATGGACGTTGTCTAGCCGCGAGGCGCCGCGATTGGGCAACCCATCGAAGCCATCATGGCTTTCGGAATGGCCGTTGCGGTCGAGCGCGCTGATGACATCCTGCTGCAGCGACCGGCGCTGATCGGACAACGTCGTCGCAACCTTCAGCGCATCCGCCAGACTGTTGAATGGCGCAGGGCCGGCCGGCTTGGCCTCGTGCAGAGCGGAGAAACCATTCGTCCCCGGGATCGATGAGCGGCCCGGTGAACCGGCGTGCGTGCGAGACAGGAACGGATCCTGCGTCGGACCGGGGTCCGGCTTATCGTCGGTGATCAACTTGCGGATGGAAGCGAGTATTTCCTCCATGCTGGGCTCGGCGGCCAGCTGCGGCTTACTCATGAGGCGCAATCCTCTACACCACGCGCCTACGCACCGCTACCCGCGGCCTTGAGGCGCTCCCCGGTCGTGCAACGGCTGTGCCATCCCCAAACGCGCGTTGCGCAACGAGAGATTCCGGAGCCAGACACACCCTCGGGGTGCAATGCACCCCTGCCCCGGACGGCAAGCCACTGCGTCCACCGGACGACGGTTAGCCGTCATCCTTGGCAGCTCTGTGGCGCGCGCGCCTCGTCGGATTAATTTCCGCGGGTGTCCCCAGTTATTTCACCGGCTCCCAGCCGCCTTCGACCGCCCCCGGCTGCGCCTCGAAGGTCTCCGTGCGCCCATCGCCATAGGTGATGCTGAGCCCGATCCACTTACGGCGCACTTCCTTATAGTGGACGTTCGGGTCGTAGACGTAGGAGGCAGCGCCGATCCATTCGGCGTCGAGGCGGCCCATGGCGGAGAGCACCGCGTAGGACGCAACGACGAGATTGCGGCGGGTGGTTTCGAGATTGACCTGCGAGTTGAGGTATTCCAGTTCCGCGTTGAGCACGTCGAGCAGGGTGCGCTGGCCGACCTTCTCTTCCTCGCGCACGCCCTGCAGCGCGACCCTGTTCGATTCCACCGCGACGCGATCAGATTCGAGCTGGGCACGCGCCGCCTCGAGCTGCGACCATGCTGCAACGACGGTCTGCGTCTGCTCGGTGCGAACCTGCTCGATCTGCTGGAGGATGCCGATATGGTTCTGCTTCGCCTGCCGCACGCGCGCGTAGACGTCGCCCGCTTCGTAGATCGGGATGATCGCACGGCCGACGAGCGAACTCTGCTCCACCTCGTCCGTGAGTTTCGATGATCCGAAGCGGTCGTTATAGCTCGCTTCCAGCTGAACCGTCGGCAGCAGCTCTCCCCGGATCCGCTCCACCGTGAACTTGGCGGCCTGCTCGCGGAAGAGCGCCGCGACGACCAGCGGATCCTCATTGTTGCTGACGCCGATGGCATCCTGCAGCGTGCGCGGCAACAGCTCGTTCGGCGGGCCCGGCCACTTGAGGCCCGTCGGCGGATGGCCGATGACCTGCTGATAGGAACCGCGGCTGGTGCGCAGGTTGGCGCGCGCCGCGTCGAGACGCGAGACGGCATCGGCGCGGCGGGCTTCCGCCTGCGCCACGTCCGTGCGCGTAACCTCACCCACCGAGAAGCGGTCCTGCGCCGCTTTCAACTCGCGCGAGAGCACGTTGACGTTGTTTTCGTTGAGGCGCACCAGCTCCTGGTCGCGCACCACGTCCATGTAGGCCGTCACCGCCTGCAGGAGCACGCTGCGCTCGACGTCGCGCAGCACCGAGCGCTCGGCACGGACGTTCGCTTCCGCCTCGTTGACGGCGTTATAGGTGCGAAATCCACTGAAGAGCGGCTGCACGGCCTGCACGCCGTAGCCGCGCGGCTTCGTCACGCCGTCGAGCAGGTTCGACGGACGCTGGTCCGTGCGCTCGATGCCGATGTCCGCGTTGCCTGTGATCGTGGGGCGGTAGCCCGACATGGCGCGGGCGACATCTTCATCGCTCGCGCGCTGGAAAGCACGCTGTGCGTCGAGACGCGGATTGTATCCGTAGGCTGCTGACAGCGCTTCCTTCAGGGTCTCCGCTGAAGCTGGAGCACTATGCCCCGCGAGAGCGAACACCACGCCGAGAGCCAGTCCGCCCGCAAAGGCGGCGCGGTGCAAACCGGCGTTACGTCGTGCTGACGGCTTACCCAAGTTGCAAACCCACTGTTGCTCGATTTTCTTTTGAATGGCCGTCCGCATTACACCCCTCAGCCACGCACCCGAAGGCGCACGAAGTCCTTCGCGATAATTCGGAATCGCAAGCGTGCCGAGAGTCTGGGGGCTAGTGGACGCTTTGTGTAGTGCCTGGGGAGCGCTGGTGGAAAAGGTATGGAATGGCGTGGCGTCAATCCCACACTCGGCAGCGGCATGCAGCCGCAGCCAACGCGCGTAACTCACGGGAATACAGCGTAGATATTGGATCCGCTACCAATTGGGTCCGGCACTGCATCCACAAGAACTAGAAGACGAACGAAGGCGCCTTCTCAAAGCCGGGAAGCACCGGCGCGGCGGCATCAAATGCGCCCCAGGAATTCACCGAACGGCCGAGTCGACGCCATTGCGTGGCAGTGCCGACGCTGTCTTCCGCAACCACTGCGACGAGCCGGCCACCACCCTTCAACTGGTCGAGGAGTACGTCGGGCGCTTCCAGTACTGCGCCCTCGATGACGATCGCATCGAACGGTGCATCGTCGGCCAATCCGGCATTCAACGGTCCCGTTTTGACGGTGACATTCGCGATGCCGAGGTCGGCCAGATTCGCGCGCGCCGCCGCCGCGAGCTTTTCATCGCTCTCGAGCGCGATGAGGCTTCCCGCCATGCGTGCAAGAATAGCCGTACCGTAGCCTGTCCCGCAGCCCACGTGCAGAACGCGGTCGCCGTCGGCGATGTCGGCGAGTTGAAGCAGCTTGGCGGTAAGGCGCGGGGCGAGGAGCCAGCGGCGCTCCGGTCCCGGCGGCGTCAGCGGCAGCGCCTCGTCGATATAGGCGAGCCCCGCTATTGGCTCAGGGACGAAACGCTCGCGCGGCAGCTCCCGCATAGCCTGCAGGATGCGCCGGTCGGTGACATCGCTGGGCAGAACCTGGCTTTCGACCATATTTAGGCGCTGCGTTGCGGCCTCGACCATCTTTTCCTCCGGCATCCCTTGTCGCTTGCGGCGCAACATAGCCGAAGCCGGCAGCGCGCGCGACGGGGCGCGTGGCCTCGGGGTCTGACGTTGCGCAGCGGGCGCGATGGTCTGCACGCCCCGGTCGGGCGCGAGCTACGGCCTAGGCCGTATCGCAGCCTGGAGCAGGGCCATTTTTACAGGGTTCCCAGCTTATAGAGAGCGAGGTGGTGCCGCCCGGCAATCGCAAGCCGCCGGCCGGCCGCCTTGAGCCCGCCGCCTATGGTCGATGGTCGCTGAAAGTCGAGCCTCACACCGAGTGTTTGCTCTACCAATTCGCAGGCAGGACCGGCACAGTCCATCGCGATATGCGCATGTCCATCACTCAAATGCCGCTGGAGGCTGCCATCCGGCTCCTCGTAGGCGTTGGGGACAGGAACGTAAGTAACGCGGCTCGCGCTATATTCGTCCAGCGCCCCATTCAGCGCCTCACGCGCCCTGATGCGTTCGGCCAGCGAGCCGACTACGGGTAGCGCCGCATTGGCCTTCATCGGATCGATCGGTGGCACCACGCCCATGACGGCGAACCTGGATGCAGGTAGTCGTATGCTGGCATTGTGGACCGCGTCCATGTACCGCCGCGCCAGGTCTCGAGCGATGGATTCGATTTCGCCGTGACGCTCACTTGCCAAGCGCACAATGTGGCAGCGCACGTCGACCTCGCCGAAGACACATAGGACGGTGTCTCCGCTCCCCACGTGCGACTCGAGGAAATCGACACCGTCACGGCCGATACGGTGCATGGTGCGCCCACGCAGCCAGTGGACTTTGGCTCCACGGGCCCGGCCGAAAAGGTAATTGGCGTGACTATCGCCGAAGATGTGGAGGGCCATGCGCTTCCCGCAGCCTCCTTGAAACCGGGTTCCCGATACCGGCTCGCCCGAGGGGGCTGCGCAGCGCGCGAAGCCCACGCCTTCCTCTGCAGCCACCACGGTTTCGTGGTGCGGAAACCGGGCGTCAAAATCCGATGGAGGCCACGCCCGGAATCGAACCGGGGTGCGCGGATTTGCAGTCCGCTGCGTCACCACTCCGCCACGTGGCCGTTCGACCCGGACGTGCCGAAGTTCGAAAGGAATGCGCCGTGTATCATAAGGCGCGCAGACTGCAAAGGCCGCCCGTGACTTAATCGCTGAGGTTCGGCAGAAGGCCTCCAGCGGCCGAAGATATGCCGAAGATATAAAGACGGGCGGGCGACAACCCCGAAACCATTCCCGCGCGCCCGCCCTTCGCCCCAGGCGTTCGATCCTCCCCAAATCCGGCGCCGGACTGCCGGGAGCCGCCACCCTCGGCCCGAGCCGGGCACGCGCGGGAAGTGAATCCCCACGATAAAACTTCTCCAAGCCCGCAAAGCTTCCACACATCGAATGTCTGCACTCTGGACGGAGCGGCGGCGGCGCCGGCGGCCTATGGGAGGTCATCGGGCAGAGCCGCGAACCGCCTCTGGAGCAGATCGGTCATGCAACAGCGAGGGACAGACGCAAGCACCCCCGAACCCATCAAGGGCAAGCGCGGCGCAAGCATCGCGGGGCCGCGAAACGTCGCGCTCGAACGTCAAGTGCCCGACATCCTCGCATCGCCCGAAACCGACAACGGCTCCCTGCCCAACATGCACTTCCCGTTCGCTTTCGCGCACAATCGCTTGGAAGAAGGCGGCTGGGCCCGCGAGATCACGGCGCGCGAGTTGCCCGCACTTTCCTCGATGGCGATCGTGAACATGCGTCTCGGCCCCGGCGTCGTCCGTGAGCTGCATTGGCACAAGGAAGCGGAATGGGCCTACATCACCGCCGGCCGCGCACGGCTCACCGTGGTCGATGCCGCGCGCCATCCGGTCGTCGACGATCTCGGACCCGGCGATGTGTGGCTCGTGCCCTCCGGTGTGCCGCACTCCATCCAGGGGCTCGAGGAAGGAACGGAGTTTGTCCTCGTATTCGACGACCCATACTTCTCCGAAAATCAGACGCCGCTGATCACCGAATTCCTGGCACACCTGCCGCCCAGCGTGATTGCCAAGAACTTTGGATTGCCGGAGGAGGAGTTCGCGACGCTGCCGAAGCGCCAGCGGTATATTTTCCCGCTTGCCGTTCCCGCGCCGCTCGATGTCGTGCGCAAGGAGCTGCCCGACGATCCCCCGCCCCAGCCCTACGTGTTCCACGCGTCGAAATTTCCGGCGAGCCAGTTCGACGGCGGATCCACCAAGGTTATCGACCGCCGCCATTTTCCTGAAACGACGCTCTCTGCGCTCGTCATAGATCTCGAGCCCGGCGCCATGCGTGAGATACATTGGCATCCCGATGCCGACGAGCTGCAGTACTACATCAGGGGTCAAGGGCGGATGACCGTCTTCGACGCCACGTCGAAGGCACGCACCTTCGACTTTCACGCCGGCGATGTCGGTTGCGTACCCAAGACCCTCGGCCACTACATCGAGAATACCGGCAGCGAGCCATTGCAGGTCATCAACATCTTCAACAGCGCCGCATACAAAGACATCTCGCTCAATCAGTGGATGGCACTGACGCCGCGCGAGATGGTCAAGGGCACGCTCAATCTCAACGATCGCGTCATGGGTGCGCTGCGTCGCTCCTACCGTCCCGTCGTTCGTTGACGGGGGAGCACATAGCAAATGAGGCCTAACCTCGCATGCCCGCGAAGAATGAGACGCTACACGACTTTCTAGGTCCAATGCTGTCGCATGTGTCGCCTCGCGCGAGGCGCCATACGTTCTGCGAAGGCGGCCGCCACTCAGCGGCCCGCCGGCAGACCACCGCAAATGAAGCGGCCGATTTTCTCGTTCCTGTGGCTCTGCGTGAATTCCACGGGAAGAACGGCCGCTGGCTTCTCGTTGCGCACGCCTTGCGGACCCAGGGCTTCGGCAGCCTCACGGATCGCCCGCGCGAGCGACTGTGCATCCCCTGCCCTATAGAGCCTGCCGGCGCTCTGCTCCGTGATAATCCCGCTCACCTCCTCGAAGTCCGGAGCGACGACGGGAAGCCCCGCAGCGAGATAATCGAGCAGCTTGGTCGGCACCGCCCCCGCGAACAGCGGCACGTTGCTGAGCGTACAAAGTCCAATGTCGGATGCAACCAGCAGGCGCACCATATCGGCTTTCGCTCTAGATGCCACGTGACCCAGCGCAGCACACCGCGCATGCGCGGCAACCGATCACGGACAAATCGGTAGAGCGACAATCCCGAACCGTGCAGCCCGGCACCATCGCCTTTGACCCGCTCGATCCACGCGGGCTCGGTCTGCGGAGCGCCGTCCGCCGGCGCAAAAACACGCACGGTGTACCCCGCCCCCATCAAGGTCTCCGCCGCAAGCACAATGCGCCGGTCCATCTGGCGGTCCATTGCGAACATGACGACATCGATGGGATTCACGGCGCACCAATCTGCAAGAATGTCGCAAATCTGCTTTGCTGCTTCACCCCGGCCGTAATCCTCGATCTCGCGCCGCGGCATGACGAACTGATCGACGCTCCAAAGCCGGTTCCAGCACAATCCTGCACGGACCGCGGAGACCGCAGCCGCCCAGTCGCAAACAAAATGACGATGACGGAAGCGCTGCTGCAGAGACTTCGGCAAACCGCCGGCTCTGCAACGACCGGCAATTAGCGATGCCGGCATCCCAGACACCACCAGTCCGAATTTGGCTCGCGCGTTGCAATCCACCTGAGTCCGATCACATGCGAAACACTACTTTCACAAATGGCACCCTCAGAAATCAGCGGTGATAAGGGTATGGCTTTCGGATAGCCAAGAAACGCCACCCGACAACCTCACAACCCCAGATAGCAACGCTCACCTTCCGGTTGCAACAAAATTTTAATACAACCCTAACAGGACAGTGGATGGGTGATGCGCATGCGCACCCGCGGATGCGCTGCCCTACCGTCGAAGCTTCCGCTCGCGCCGCGAACGCTTTCTTAGAGCCTCGGCGCCTTAGCATTCGGCCATGACCGCCGCACAGGACGACCACAACCACTCGATGCTGACGGCCCCCTCCACCCCACCTGTCGGAACTCCGCACAGCAGGCGGCGCGCCCAGGCATATCGCGGCGCGAGACGCCGTGGACGCCGCCGGGGCGGCCGCGCGAGCAGAATCGCGCGCGCGCGACACATCCGCCTGCGCCGCTGGATTGCGCTATTCCTTGTCACCGTGGGATTCGCTGCCGCCGGCGCCGCGTGGCGGTATTTCAACGAGCCCGCGGGCGAAGATCGCGCTGGCCCCATCGCGTTATGCTCTGCCCACGAGCACCGTAATTGCATCATCGACGGCGATACAGGACGCGACCGCGGCGAGAAATGGCGTCTCGTGGCGATCGACGCCCCGGAGATCTCCGAGCCCGGCTGCGAGCGCGAGCGGACGCTGGGAATTGCAGCAAGGAATCGCCTGCAAGAGCTCCTTGCGGGCGGCTATCGCATCCGCCCGACCGGACGCACCGATCCCCACGGCCGCAATCTCATCGATATCGAATTGCCCGATGGACGCGATGTGAGCCGCATCCTTCGCGACGAAGGATTGGCCCAGCGTTGGCCCAACCGCGGCAATATCTGGTGCGGGCAACATACTCAGGGCCCCCTAACGCTCCCCGCGGCCGAAGATGCCGCGCTCCATGGCCCCGCAGAGGGATTTTCCGATAGCGGCCGTCGCGAGGCGCAGCCCGCCGCGCCTGAATGGCACCGCCGGACCGGCCCGGGCGGGAAATGACGCCGATTTTCCCCCGCCAGCGGCCAGAATTTCGCGCAACCCGGCGCGACCCCCTTGATTGAGCCGCCCGTTTGTGAGAGTGGAGGGGCCGCCTCACGGGAACGGATCCCGGCGCTCAAGACGCTGGCCCGCTCCGAAGCTTTTTGCTAAGAGGCGCGACGCCTTAGGCTAGGTTATTCCGCGGTAGCTCAGTGGTAGAGCATCCGACTGTTAATCGGACGGTCGTAGGTTCGAGCCCTACCCGCGGAGCCAAACTCTTCTCGCCACGTTCCAGAAACATCGGCCCGCCACCGGCGCCAAAGCATTGCCGTTGAACTGCGCCGCCGCGGGCCCTTCTGACGGCCGCGCCGCACGACAGCCCCCGCGCGCAATCCCCGCCAAATGCGTCTCAAAGGTGATGAGCCGCGCAATCGATCGGTAAACACCTGTTGGCGACAGTGCCGGCTGCCCAGCGACCGGAGCCGAACATGAAAGCTCTCGTCTATCGCGGCCCCGGCGTGAAGGCCGTCGAGGATCGTCCCAAGCCCCGGATCGAGGATCCGGGCGATGCTGTCGTGAGGGTCGTCAAGACCACGATCTGCGGCACGGATTTGCATATCCTCAAAGGCGATGTCGCCACATGCGAACCGGGCCGGATTCTCGGTCACGAGGGAGTTGGCATCGTCGATAGCGTGGGCGATGCGGTCACCATGTTTTCCCCCGGCGACCGCGTGCTGATCTCGTGCATCTCCGCGTGCGGTAAATGCGAATACTGCCGCCGCGGCATGTATTCCCACTGCACGACCGGCGGATGGATACTCGGCAACGAGATCGACGGCACGCAAGCCGAATACGTGCGCACACCGCACGCGGACACCAGCCTCTATCCTATCCCCGAGGGCGCCGACGAAGAGGCGCTGGTGATGCTCAGCGACATTCTCCCGACGGGCTTCGAATGCGGCGTCCTGAACGGTAAGGTCGCGCCGGGATCGAGCGTGGCCATCGTCGGCGCCGGCCCCATCGGCCTCGCCGCGCTGTTGACGGCGCAGTTCTATTCGCCCGCAGAGGTCATCATGGTCGACCTGGACGACAACCGGCTCGGCCTCGCGCGCCAGTTCGGCGCCACGCACACCATCAACAGCGCCGACGGGAATGCCGCGGAGGCCATCAAGGCGTATACCGATGGGCGCGGTGTCGACACCGCGATCGAAGCGGTTGGCATCCCCGCGACGTTTCTCCTCTGCCAGGACATCGTCGCGCCGGGCGGCATCATCGCCAACGTAGGCGTGCACGGCCACAAGGTCGACCTCCACCTTGAGCGGCTATGGTCGCAGAACATTGTCATCACGACGCGGCTGGTGGACACGGTGACGACGCCTATGCTGCTGAAGACCGTGCAGTCCCGCAAGATCGATCCGACGCGCCTCATCACGCATCGCTTTAATCTCGATCAGATCATGGACGCCTACGACACCTTCGGACGCGCGGCAGAGACCCATGCGCTGAAGGTGATCATCTCCCCCTAACGCGTGCCGAGGTGCACGCCGTTAGAGGGCTAGCGGGGCACAGGGCGCCGCAGGAGCAAACCGGTGGACTTCGAAGTAAACACCCGAGCTCACGGCGCCAAGGTCACCGCAGGCGGCGGCTCGTTGGGATCGCGATCCATCTCGGCAATCTGATCGACGGCACCGTCGCGGCCGTAGATATCCGGCCGGAACTCCACCTCGCCGTCACGCTCCGCCCAGGCCGTGATGTAGGTGAAATACACAGGAATGGGGCGCGTCAGCGTCACGTCTACTGCTTGTCCACCTTCCACTATGCGCTGCGCCTGCCCCGGCTCGCCCCAGCCCGGCTCATAGCGCGCGATCCAATCGACGAGATTGAAGACGCCTTCGACGCGCACGCACCCGGCACTGAATGCGCGCGACCGCTGGCTGAAGAGCTGCTTCATTGGCGTGTCGTGCATATAGACCGTATGCTCGTTCGGCATATCGATGCGCACGAGGCCCAACGCGTTTTGCGGACCCGGGTCTTGCCGGAACTTCAGCCGCCGCGCCTCGGGTGAGTTCCAGTCGATGGTGTGCGGATCGATCTCGCGCACGCCGGCCGGATCGAGGACACGGATTTTCTCGTTGTCGAGATAGTCCGGCTCTTGTTTCAGGCGCGGAATGAGATCGAGATGCGCAACGCTGTCGGGCACGCGCCAATAGGGGAAGAAATTCAAAGCGCGGATCGTCGCCTTCACCGCCGGCGACTCGCGCCCGGAGCGGCCGACGATCACGCGATGGCGCTGCTGCACCTCGTACCTCTCGACCGCTTCGAGCTGAAAGGCCGGCACGTTGACGAGCACGTAGCGCTCGTCCATCGGCATCGACATCAGCTCGTGGACGCGGCCCAGGTTGAGCCGCAACTGCGCGATCCGCTCATCGACGCTCACGTTCAGCACCGGATACGTCGAGCGCTCAACCCGTCCCGTAGGACGCAGGCCGTGACGGCGCTGGAAGTTGCGCACCGCGTCCGTAAGCTCGCTGTCGAACGTATATGAGTTGTAGTAGTTGCTGCGCGGCTTCAAATCGCCGGTAGCGATCAGGCGGCGGCGCAGAACGGCAACGCGCTCATCGTCCTCGCCTTCGCGCATCATGCGGCCCGGCGGCACTACGGGCCATCCGCCCGATGCAGCAATCTGCTGATACTTGGCGATCGCCGCTTCGAGGAACGAGATCATCTCGTCGGACCGCAGCGGCACGGCGTCGGGACGCAGGTCGTCGAGCTGTTCGGGGCGCCGCGCCTGCTGGCGCTCCTCCCGGCGGCCCGTCAGATTGGGCGTGCCCGATCCCGTGAGGCTCTCCCACCAGTTCGCCTGCGCCCCCTGCGCATGGGCTGCACCGGATGAGAGAAACACACACATGAGGCCGAACAGAATGCTCGCGCTGAGGGTAAGCGCAGCTGTGCCCCGCGAGTCGGAGGGCCAACCGATGAGCCGCGCGCGCGCGCGAAATGTCCGCATGAAGTCGTCCCGTCCTGCCCGACGCGCCGCGCGCATCTGCCTTCAACCGATGACCGCCAAACCTGAAGCGGCTCCGTCCAATTTCCTTCGCGACGCCGAATGCCTCAATAGCCGCGATGATATGGCTAAACCAAGACACTCCTGTGCCGCACGATGGTCTTGGGGCGCAATGGCCACATGGATGTGTTTTGGCCGCACGGGATCGAAACCGCTCGAGCAGCGATCGCTATGCGAAATGGTCCCACCCCATACGTGGAAAATGCAGTCGCGCGCCGTCGCTGTCGAAAGCGCCGATCCCGCTCTCGCACTCTTCGATGCTCCCGATGCACGTGACGCGTGTTCCCGATTCCGCCGCCATGGCCTCGAAGGTCGAGGCCCGCGGCCCCGGCACGCAGGCCAACACCTCGTAATCTTCCCCGCCAGCCAGGAGTTCCGCTGGCATCGCGCCCGCTTCGACGGCCGCGCGCGCGGCATCCGAGAGCGGCACACGCCCCGCCTCGATCCGTCCGCCGGCGCCGGACGCACGGCAGAGGCGGCTGAAGTCCTTCATCAGGCCATCGGAGATGTCCATTCCGGCGGACGCGCACGCGCGCAGCGCGGTAACGAAGGCGAGCGGCGGCCGTGGCCGGGAAAGTCTCCCGGCGAGATAAGTGGCTGCCTCGGGCGTACACCCCCAGCGCGCGCCGGACTGGGGATCGCGCCGGAGCGCCAGCCCGAGCGTGGCATCACCGATCGTGCCCGTAACATAGACGCGGTCGCCCGCGCGCGCGCCGCTCCGCGAAAGCATTCCGCCGGCGGGTGTCGTGCCGAAAGCAGTGATCGAAACGCTGAGCGGCCCCGGCATGCGATCGGTGTCGCCGCCGATCAGCCGGCAGCCGAATGCGCCCTGCGCCGCCTCGAGACCCTGCGCGAAGCTGCTCAGCCACTCGCGTGTCACCGACGCAGGCAACGCGATATTCATGACGTAAGCGAGCGGAGCGGCAGCCTTGGCGACGAGATCGGAAACGTTGACGGCCAGCGCCTTCCATCCGACCGAGAACGGATCTTCGTCAGGGAAAAAATGCACGCCCGCAATGAGAGCATCGGTGGTGACGACCAGCTCGTCGCCAGGCGGCACCGCGATCGTCGCCGCATCGTCTTTCAGGCCCCGGGCACCGGCATGACCCACGGCCAAAGGCGCCCAGAATTCTTCGATCAGCGCCTCTTCGCCGCCGGTCAATTCCCCTCCGAGCGAAGCGTCATCGGGTTGGCGTATCATTGCGGTTGAACTCGCCCGTGCGCAGTTGCCGCGCCAGCTTGTCGAGCACGCCGTTGACGACCTTCGGCTCGTCCTCCGAGAAGAACGAGTGTGCGACGTTGATGTACTCGTTGATGACGACGCGGGTCGGAACGTCCGGGCGCTCCATCAGCTCGAACACGCCCGCGCGCAGGATCGCGCGTACGATGGCGTCGATGCGCACGAGCCGCCAGCCTTCCGCCAGCTGCCGGTCGACCAGCGGATCGATGTCGCGCTGGCGCCGAACGACGCCGCGGATCAGCTCCGCGAAGAATGCCGCATCGGCCCCGGCCGCTGCTTCATCGCCGGGCGGAAGCGGAAAGCGCAGCCGCACGAACTCGTCGATCACCGCGTTGAGGTCGGTGCCGGCGAGATCCATCTGGTAGAGGCCCTGCACCGCTGCCACCCGAGCCCCCGTGCGCGGCTGCAGGGCGATCTTGTCCGGCTTCGGCGTAACGTTGCCCGCGGATGTCATGCGCTCTGCCCTTCGAACGTCCGTTGGAGCTCGAGGATGCGCAGACAGGCGTGTGCCGCATCGGCGCCCTTTCCTGCCCGGGCGCGAGCCAGCGCCTGCGCTTCCGTGTCGACCGTCAGGATACCGTTGCCCACGGGCACGGCGTGACGCACCGCAGTTTCCATCAGCCAGTGATTGGCGTTGTTGCAGACGATGTCGTAATGCGCGGTCTCGCCGCGAATGACGCAACCCAGCGCGACGACACCATCGAAACGCCCGTTTTCCGCGCGGCGCGGCACCAGACCTGCACTCGCGGCCTGCACGAGGACCTGCGGGATCTCCAGCGCGCCGGGCACCACGATGTGCTCGTGGGTGGCGCCCTGCTCGTTGAGCGCCTCGACGGCGGCACCGACGAGCAGATCGCCGATCTCCTCGTAGTAGCGTCCCTCGATGATGAGGATGCGTGCACGCATCTCGCCCCGGTGCGCGCCGCCGCGTGTCGGCCGGTCAACCTTCACAATCATCTTTCACTCGATCCTTCGCGTGCCGACTATGCGCAATCCAAATCCTTCCAGACCGACATACACGTGCGCGGGCGAATTGGTGAGCAACACCATGTCGCGCACGCCCAGATCGGTGAGAATCTGCGAGCCGACGCCGATCTCCACTTGCCTGCGCTCGCGCGCGCCCTCGATGGAGCGTTTCGGCTGTGCATGGCCCGCCACCCACTGCGAGAGCGCGTTCGGGCGCAGGTCGCGGATGAGCACGACAACGCCGCGCCCCTCACGCTCGATCATCCGCAGCGTGCAGTTGATCTGCTCGCGGTCATCCGCCTCGCCGCCGCCGATGACGTCGCCGATGAGGTTGACGGCATGCACGCGCACGAGCACAGGACCCGGCGCCGACAGGTCACCTTTGACGAGCGCCACATGCTCGTTCGGCTCCACCGTCGTCTCGTAGACGCGCAGATCGAAGCGGCCCGCGACGGTGTCGATGCTCGTCTTCGCGGTGGCGCGCACGAGATGCTCATTGCGCATCCGGTAAGCGATGAGATCCTCGATGGCACCGATTTTGAGGCCATGCCGCTGCGCAAACGCGACGAGATCCGGCATACGCGCCATGGTGCCGTCGTCGTTCATGATCTCGCAGATCACCGCCGCGGGATAAAGCCCGGCAAGACGCGCAAGATCGACGGAAGCCTCGGTATGTCCGGCCCGGATCAGAACGCCGCCCTCCCGGGCCACCAGCGGAAACACATGCCCCGGCGAGACGATATCCGCAGCGCCACGCGTGGCATCGATCGCGGTCGCAATGGTGCGCGCACGATCGGCCGCGGAGATGCCCGTGGTGATCCCCTCGCGTGCCTCGATCGATTGCGTGAACGCGGTGCGATTGCGCGAAAGGTTGCGCCCCACCATCGCTTCGAGGTGCAGCTCGCGCGCACGCGCCCCGGTGAGCGTCAGACAGATCAGTCCGCGCCCGTAGCGCGCCATGAAATTGATGGCATCGGGCGTCGCCATCTGCGCGGGGATGACGAGATCGCCTTCGTTCTCCCGTTCCTCCGCGTCGACCAGCACCACCATGCGGCCGTTGCGCATATCCTCCAGGATCTCGGCGATCGAGGACAGACAGCCACGGCCTTCCGATATAGCGGATGCGCCAGCGTCGTGCGTCAAGTTCGGAACTCCAGGAGCCGCGCGATATAGCGCGCGAAAAGGTCGACTTCGAGGTTGACCATTTGTCCGGGGGTTTTCGCCCCCCACGTCGTAACCGTCAAGGTGTGCGGGATGATGTTGACCCCGAAGCGGTTGTCGCTCACCTCGTTCACCGTGAGCGAAACCCCGTCGAGGCAGACCGAGCCTTTCGGCGCGATATAGGGCGCCAAGTGGTCCGGCACTTCAATCGCAAAGCGCCGGCTTTCTCCGTCCGGGACGATGTCGATGATGCGGGCGATCCCGTCGACATGCCCTGTGACGAGGTGTCCGCCCAGCTCCTGACCCAAGCTCAGCGCCTTCTCCAGATTGATGCGGCGCCCCGGCTGCCACCCGTTCAAGGTCGCCTTGCTCAGGGTCTCGTTCGAAACGTCGACCGTGAAGGTGCTGCCCTGTGCCTCGGCGGTGATGGAGGTGATCGTTAGACAGCAGCCGTCGCAGGCCACCGAGGCGCCGATTTCGAGGTTGGCCGCCGGGTACCCGGTGCGGATGGTGAAACGGCCACCCTCGCGCGCGCTGATCTCGCCGACGTCGGTGACGATGCCCGTGAACATGCTCTCTTCCTCGCGTCTCGTCTCAATCCGCTTCAGGCCACACGGGACCCGTCGCGGAGCCAGGGCCGGCGCAGGGCGAGCATATCGTCGCCGCCGATGGTTCGCCGATCGTAAATGGTGAGGCCGCCGGCCGATATGTAGCGGTCGAGGGTCTGCAATGCCGTTTCATCGGCAAGCGCGGCCTGCTCTCTGCCGCGTGCATGGAACAGGGCCACTTCGTCGATCAGTCCTGCGCGCGAGAAGCTGCGCCAGGTTGCCGGTCCACCTTCGACCAGAAGCCGGGTGACGCCGGAAGCGGCGAGCGCTTCCATGACGGCGGGCAACCAGAGCTGGCCATCCACCAGCGGCATGGAGAAAATGCGCGCGCCAGCGGAGGTGAGCGCCGTAACATCGGCGCCCGCGGCGCAGAACACCCATAGCGGATGCCCGTCCGCCGTCCGGGCCAAGCGCGATATTTCGAGCCCAGCCGGATCCCGTGCCACCACGACCCGGATCGGCGAACGGCCCTCGAGGCCCGGCAGGCGGCAGGTCAGCAAAGGATCGTCGTCGATGACGGTGCGCCGGCCGACGAGGATCGCATCGGCGCGTGCCCGCAGCAGATGGCCTTGGGCCCGCGCGCCCTCCCCGGTGACCCACGTAGGCTGCCCGTCCCCGCCGCGCGGCACGCCACCCTCGCCGTCGAGGGCCAGCTTGGCGGTGACGTAAGGACGCCGCTCCGTCACCCGCAGGATGTGCCCCGCCGTCACCCAATGGGCTTCCTCCGCGCCAATGCCGCGGTCGACCGCAATCCCCGCCGCGCGCAGGCGCGCGAGCCCGCTGCCCGCGACGCGGGGATCGGGATCCTCGATCGCGCACACGACGCGCCCTATGCCGGCCGTGACGATCGCATCGGCGCACGGCGGCGTGGCCCCGTGGTGCGAGCAGGGCTCGAGCGTGACGTAGAGGGTCGCACCGCGCGCGCCCCCCCCCGCCTTGGCGATGGCCTGGGGTTCGGCATGGGGGCGCCCGCCCGGCGCTGTCCAGGCGCGCGATATGATCTCGCCGGTCGCTTCATCGGCGATCACGGCGCCGACCGATGGGTTGGGCGAGGTTCGCCCGAGCCCGCGCGCAGCGAGGCGCAACGCGATCCCCATCATCTGCGCGTCAAACCGGGCGCGGTCCGCGCGATCCATCGGCTCAGTGCTTCTTCAGCGGCGCCGTTCCCGCAACGGTGCGTTCGAAAGGAATGTGCGGACTATCGTCCTGGTCGGCCTCAGACACCGGCTCGGAGGCGATCTCCCCCAGGACCTCGTGGAAATCGGCGGCCTCGCGGAAATCACGATAGACGGAGGCAAAGCGCACGTAGGCGACGGGATCGAGCCCCCGCAGCGCCTCCATGACGAGCTGGCCGATGGCGGAGGATGGCACCTCGCTCTCGCCGGAGCTTTCGAGCTGACGCACGAGGCCCGACACCATGCGCTCGACACGCTCGGAATCGATGGGACGCTTGCGCAACGCGACGTTGACCGAGCGCACCAGCTTGTCCCGCTCGAACGGTACCTTGCGGCCCGAGCGCTTCACGACCAGCAGCTCGCGCAGCTGTACGCGCTCGAACGTGGTGAAGCGACCGCCGCAGTCGGGGCAGATACGCCGACGGCGGATGGCCGCGTTCTCCTCCGTGGGGCGGCTGTCCTTCACCTGCGTGTTCTCGCCGGCGCAATAGGGGCAGCGCATAGCAAGGCCTCCCTCGCCGCCGTGCCCACTCGCGCGGCGGACGACGATTATTAGCTGGAGCGGGATACCGGAAGCAACGAGGCGCGCCCGGGATTTCCCAAGCGCGCCTCGTAAATCCTGGAACGGGCTATCAGGAGTAGATCGGGAAGCGGTTGCACAGGTCGATGGCCTGCGCCTTCACCTTCTCCTCGACGGCGCCGTTGCCGGCTTCGCCGTTCGCCGCGAGACCTTCCAGCACCTCGGCGATCATACGGCCGATCTCCTGGAACTCCGCAACGCCGAAGCCGCGCGTGGTGCCGGCAGGTGCGCCGAGGCGGATGCCCGACGTGACCATCGGCTTCTCGGGATCGAACGGCACGCCGTTCTTGTTGCAGGTGATGTGCGCGCGCTCCAGAGCCTTCTCGGAGATGTTGCCGGTCAGCTTCTTGGGGCGCAGGTCGACAAGGATGAGGTGCGTATCGGTGCCGCCGGACACGAGCGCAAAGCCCGCGTTGACCAGCACTTCGCCCATCGCCTTGGCGTTGTTGATGACGCTCTGCGCATAGACCTTGAACTCGGGGCGCAGCGCCTCACCGAACGCGACCGCCTTGCCGGCGATGACGTGCATCAGGGGGCCGCCCTGGATGCCGGGGAAGATGGCCGAGTTGATCTTCTTCGCGATATCGCCGTCGTTGGTAAGGATCATGCCGCCGCGCGGGCCGCGCAGCGTCTTGTGCGTCGTCGTGGTGACGACGTGAGCGTGCGGGAACGGGCTCGGGTGCAGACCGCCGGCAACGAGGCCCGCGAAGTGAGCCATGTCGACCATGAGGTAGGCACCGACTTCATTGGCGATGGCGCGGAAGTCGGCGAACTCGATGTGGCGCGGATAGGCCGAACCGCCGGCAATGATGATGCGCGGCTTGTGCTCGAGGGCGAGCTTGTAGACCTCGTCCATGTCGATCCGGTGCGTATCGGGACGCACCTGGTAGGAGACCGGCTTGAACCACTTGCCGGACTGGTTGACCGGCGAGCCGTGCGTGAGGTGGCCGCCGTGGGCGAGGCTGAGGCCAAGGATGGTATCGCCCGGCTGGGCGAGCGCGTTGAAGACACCCTGGTTGGCTTGGCTGCCCGAGTTCGGCTGCACGTTGGCGAACTCGCAGCCGAAAAGCTTCTTGGCGCGGTCGATGGCGAGTTGCTCGACGATGTCCACGTACTGGCAGCCGCCGTAGTAGCGGCGGCCCGGATAGCCTTCGGCGTACTTGTTGGTGAGCACGCTGCCGGCAGCATCGAGTACGGCCCGGGAAACGATGTTCTCCGACGCGATCAGCTCGATTTCGTGCTGCTGGCGGCCAAGCTCCTTACCGATGGCATCGGCGATTTCAGGGTCGCTCTCGGCAACGCTGGCGGTGAAAAATCCGCTCTTGGAGGGCTCGGCCTTCGCGTTAAACATAGGTCGTTTTCCTTGGTTCTCAATAAACAGCGGTTTCCGATTGGGCGCGCCGGCGCCCCATCTGGTTCACCGCCATAGTAGGTTGGCGCCGGTTCGGGCTCAAGCCGTATAGCTTCTCGGGGATTTCAACCAGTGCTTTTTGGGGGGTGCGCCGAACGGCAGCAAGCGGCCTATTCGGCCGCAAGCCGCACGTATTGGCCTTTCGAGACCGGACAGGCCTCCCAGAGTTCCCTCAAGGCCGAGACGAGATGGTCGATCTGCTCGGGCGTGTGCACCGGCGAGGGGGTCAGCCGGATGCGCTCGGTGCCCCGCGGCACGGTCGGATAGTTGATCGGCTGGACGTAAATTCCGTAATGCTCCAGCAGGGCGTCGGTAACCGCCTTGCAGTGCACTGGATCGCCGACGGTCACCGGCACGATGTGGCTCGGCGTCTGGTGTGCCGGCACGCCCGCGTCGGTCAGCCGGCGCTTCACCTCGGCGGCACGCTCCTGGAGCTGCTCGCGCTCGGTCGTGCTCGACTTCAGGTAGCGGATGCTCGCCACCGCGCCGGCCGCAATGGCCGGGGCCAGCGACGTGGTAAAGATGAACCCCGCCGCGTACGACCGGATGGCGTCGCAGCAATCGCGGGAGGCCGCGATGTAGCCGCCCATGATGCCGAAGCCCTTGGCGAGGGTGCCGTTGATGATGTCGACGCGGTCCATCACGCCGTCACGCTCGGCGATACCGCCCCCGCGCGGGCCGTAAAGACCGACGGCATGCACCTCGTCGAGGTAGGTCAGCGCGCCGTATTTCTCGGCGAGATCGCAGATGGCGCCGATGGGGGCGATGTGCCCGTCCATCGAGTAGACGCTCTCGAAGGCGATGATCTTCGGCGTCGCGCGGTCGTATTCCTTGAGCTGCGCCTCGAGATCGGCGATGTCGTTATGGCGCCAGATGCGCTTGGGCCCGCGGCCATGGCGGATGCCCGCGATCATGGAGGCGTGGTTCTTCTCGTCGGAGAAGATCACAGCGCCCGGCATCAGCTGGGCCAGCGTTGCCAGGGTGGAATCGTTGGCGACATAGGCGGACGTAAAGAGCAGCGACGCTTCCTTGCCGTGCAGGTCCGCAAGCTCGTGCTCGAGCTCGACGTGATAATGCGTGGTGCCTGCGATGTTGCGCGTGCCGCCGGAGCCTGCACCGACCGTGTCGATGGCTTCGTGCATCGCAGCAAGAACGGCCGGGTGCTGGCCCATGCCGAGATAATCGTTGGAGCACCAGACGGTGATGGGGCGCGCGGGCTCGGATTTGTTGAAGTGATCGGCTTCGGGATAGGCGCCACGCTTGCGCTTCAGATCGGCAAAGACGCGATAGCGCCCCTCACGGTGAACAGCAGCGAGCGCATCCCGAAATGTCTTTGCGTAGTCCATCAGCCGAATTCACTCCCCAGGCTAGTGTTTTTGGCTTTATTTTCCTTCATCATTGCTCGCTTGGCACTGGCGAGCAACGTGACTATTGTCGCGCCGCCGTCATGGATGCGCAGTTTCCGCGAAGGAAGTGGCAGCGACCTTGACGTAGGTCAACCATGAGCGGCAAAGACTAATACGCCGCAGCCACCTCCCCGACCCCGTCCTTTAAGTAAAGATCGGGGCGGAATTGAATGACGCCATCGGGCGTCGCCCAAGCCGTCACGTACGCAAAATAGAGCGGAACCGGCTTGCGCAAGCGCACGGTGCGCGTCTGTCCGGTCTCCCGCAAGTGATCCACCTGTTCCGCCGTTCCCTGTCCTGCCAGAAGCCACGTCGCGAGCTGTGCGATGTTTTGCACCCGCACGCATCCCGAGCTGGCCGCTCGGAAATTACGTCCAAAGAGAGACTCTTTCGGGCTGTCATGCATATAGACAGAGCTCGAGTTGGCAAAATTGATCTTTAGGAAACCGAGAGGGTTTTCCTTTCCCGCCGCCTGCCGGTAGGTGAGCTGCAGCGGCCGACCGCTCGACCAGTCGATCGATTCCGGCTCGAGCTTCTTGCCCCCCTCGTACGCATCGATCCCGAATTTGACGAGCACGCTCTCGCCCTTCTTCTGCATATCGCGGCCCTTGGGGATCAGATCCTCCTTGATGACCGTCGGCGGCAGCGTCCACATCGGATTGAAGGCAAGGTCGGTGATGGTGGAGCGCAGGAGCGGCGTCGGCCGGTCCGGCTTGCCGACGACACCCGAGTGCCGCAGGGCGACGGCATTGTTCTCCACCGCCTCCACCTGCGCGGCCGGAATGTTCACCAGCACGTACCGCTTGGCGACGATCCGGGTGAGATCGGTGAGGCGCGTCAGGTTGGTCTTGAGTTGGGCGAGGCGCACCTCGGACGGGACGTTGAGCGCTGCGATCGTGCGCTTGTCGACGACGCCGGTCGGCGCGAGACCGTTCGAGGCCTGGAAGCGCTTCACTGCGGTGTCGAGGTCGGAACCGAAGTGATCGGGATAGCTCGTCTCGCCCGTCAGGTCGCCCGAGCGCATCAGCCGCCGGCGCAGGATGCCGACGGCGGGATCCGTCATGCTAGGCTCGAGCTCGACATCCGGCACGAGTGGAAAGCCGCCGCGCGCGACGATATCCTCATAGCGCGCCACCGCCGCTTTGGTCGGCTCGATGTTCGCCCTCGAAAGCGTCGGGTATCCCTTCGGCGGGTTGGACTGCCACTCGCGGATGAAGCTGCGATCATAGCCGCCGCTGTACTGCGAAGGTCCCTCCCCGACCGGACCGAAACGCAGATGTTCCTGCGCGGCCGCCGAAGCGGCCCCCGCCAACAGCGCAACGGCGCCCAGCGCCATCGCACGCCACCATCCCCCCGGTGATGAGCTCACAGCTGCTCCTCCCACTTTCCTCGAAGCGTGGCCTCGGTCCGTGCTGCCCATCCCCTGGCAAGCCACCGGAATATCGGGATTTTCGGTTGGACTTGCAAAGGTGAAAAATACGCCGGACCTGAAATCCGCTCCAGACGGGCGGTCCCGATCCAGCGGGCGGCCCGCCAGTCCCCGCAAAGCCGTTACCTGGAATCGGCCGCAAACCGGCGAAGCGAACGCGCGCCGGCCCAATAAAAAAGGAGCTGCGGGGCGATCCCGCAGCTCCTTGGCGACCGGCAGTCGGGCAATTCGCCCGCAGAGAGATGATCCAGAACTTAGAGACGGTAGCGGATCTGGTCGGACCAGAAGCGCTCCAGGCGTACCAGCGCCTTGTTGAGCCCGCGGAAATCTTCCTCGGATACTTCGCCCACCGTCTCCACCGAGCCGAGCTGGCGATTGTAGAGCTTCTGCACGACCTCGCAGGCTTCCTTGCCCTTGTCGGTGAGGCTCACACGCACGCTGCGGCGGTCGGTCTCCGAGCGCTTGTAGTGCAGGTAGCCCATGTCGACGAGCTTCTTGAGATTGTAGGAAACGTTCGAGCCGAGATAATAGCCGCGCGTTTTGAGCTCGCCCGCGGTCAGCTCGCTGTCACCGATATTGTAGAGCAGCAACGCTTGGACGCTGTTGAGATCCGCTCCACCGAGACGATCGAACTCGTCCTTGATCACGTCGAGCAGGAGCCGGTGCAGTCTTTCAACGAGACGCAACGCCTGCAGGTATTCGGAACTGAAGCTTTCATTCTGCACTGGCGCACGATGGCGCGCCACATCGAGCGCAACACTCATAACTGCCTCACACTGTTTGACGCCGGTTCCGGATATTTTTGTTTGTCCGGATTATGCCAACAGGTAGGGCATAAAACTAAAAGTCACCTAAATAGCCATAGTAAAAGAACAGTAACGGGGTGCCCGTGGAACGCCTCGTTCATCACACCAAAATGTAATTTATGCATTGCGCATTAGACGCGTGCGGCCTGCATTTCCGGGCGTGTCGGCAGTACGAGTTCCTCTGCGCCCGTCGGCGCAAAGTAGTCGTCAACCATGTCCGTAGAGACATCTTTTAGCGTGTGCGGATTCCACCGCGGATTTCCGTCTTTATCGATGAGCACCGCGCGCACGCCTTCACGAAAATCATTTCCTTCGAGAAAGCGGCACGCGAGTCGATAGTCGATGCTGAGCGTCTGGCGCAGATCGAGCGCGCGCGCATCGCGGATGTGACGGTGCGTTACCTTGAGAGAAAGCGGCGCGCGCGCATTGAGATCGGCAATGACGCCTTCCGCCCATTCGTGCTCATCGCCCTCCACCGCTTGCAGACGCGCAATGATTTCTTCGACCGTCGGCGCGCTGAAGCATTTCGCGATGACCGCTTCCACGTCGGCGAGCTCGCCCGGTCCCGGATCGACGTGCCGCTCATCGAGCAACGGATCGACGGGCCACGTGTCGGCCAGCGCTGCCTTGATCTCCTCGAAGCGCGCCGCCGGAATGCAATGAGTCAAAAGTCCGAGCGCAAAGGCGTCCGCCGCGCCGATGGTGCGCCCCGTCAGGCCGAGATACATGCCGATGTGGTTGGGCATGCGCGAGAGCGTCCACGCAACGCCCACGTCGGGAAAAAGTCCGATCGCCGTTTCGGGCATCGCGAACTTGTAGCGCTCCCCTGCCACCCGGTGCGTGCCGAACAGCGAGATGCCGACCCCCGACCCCATGACCGCGCCGTCGATCAATGAAATGGTCGGCTTGGAAAAGCACTCGTGTAGCCAGTTCAGCGCATATTCGTCCTTGAACGCCTGCCGAGCCGCGCCGACGTCCTGGGCGGCGAGACGCACGATCTCGCGCACATCCCCGCCCGCCGAGAACGCCTTCTCGCTCGCCGACTGCATGACGACACAATAGGTCTGTGGCTCACGGGCGAACCGGGGCAGCGCCTCCGCGAGTTGCCTGCGCATGGCGATCGTCAGCGCGTTGAGCGCGCGGGGGCGGTTGAGCGTGACGACGCCACAGGAGCCGCGGGCTTCAATCAGGATTTCCCCGGCGGGCTGCGTGGACGCTTCCGTCATCGTCGGTGCTGCGGTCTTCTCTTGCACAACTTTGTTCCCGTTCCCTGCTCGCTATGCGGCCCGGATCATCAATCGGACCGAATTCCCTATACACTCGGGCCGATTATAGGGAAACTTGCGCGGTCGATTCGCCAATGCTGGCAGGCCCCCCGTGCGCAAAGCACCAAAAACACGTGGAGACGCGAACGATGTTGCGAGCCGGCCTTCGATTCCCCGCGGTGCTCGGGACGGTCGTCTGTGCGATGGGCTCCGCCGCGGCCGAGCCCGATTGGTCGACGCTGGCGATACGCAATAGCGGCGAGGCCTCCGGCGCGCAATTCACCCATCAGATTCAGCTGAAGGGCAGCATTCCGCCGGGCATCGTCGTCGCGCCCGCGGCGGCACCCGTGCTCCCCGAACGCAAGCCCGACACCGGAGAAGCGATCGCGGCGCCCGCGCCTGCACCCGATGTCTGGAGCCCCGAGCAGATCGCCGAAGCGCGCGCCCGCTGCACCGCGGCGCTCAAGCGCCTCAACGCCAGCGTCGTATATGAAGAGCCGATAAAGGACGGCGACTGTGGCGATCCCGCTCCGATCAGCCTCTCCCGGCTGGGCAACGTCACCTTCACGCCCGCCGCCCGGATCAACTGCGGCATGCTCGTCCCCCTCGACGCCTGGATCAGCAAGAACCTGCAGCGTTCCGCCATGCGCCAGCTCGGCGCCCGCATCAACACCATCGAGGTGATGAGCGACTATTCCTGCCGCACGGCCCTCGGGCGCGTCGGCAAGCGGCTGAGCCAGCACGCCTACCTCGACGCCCTTGATATCCGCGGCTTTATCACCAACAAGGGCGATCGCGTGCACGTGCTCGACGGCTGGGGATCGACTGAGCGCGACATCGCCAAGGCGAAGGCGAAGGAAGAACAGATCAAGGCCGCCGCCCAGGAAGCAGCGAAGGCCCACGGTCAGGCTGCGCCAGCACAAATGACGGCCCAGGGCAAAGAAACCGCGGGTGCGGCCACGAGCAAGATCATGCGCGCGGGAAGCGTCGACATGGTCAATGCCATTTTGCCGGGTGCGAACAAGCAGAAGCAGTCCGCAGCCCGCCTCGGCGGCCCGCCGGACAACACCAAGAGCGCGCGCCGCGCCGGCGCCAATCCCGCATTCGGCAGCACGACTGTCTTGCCCGTCGAGCCCGTGATGGCGCCGCCTCCGGCCGATCCCAAGGCGCGCTTCCTGCGCGAAGCCCATGCCTCCGCCTGCAAGATCTTCGGAACCACTCTCGGCCCCGAGGCCAACGAGATGCACCGCAACCATTTCCACGTCGATATGGCGCAGCGGAAGATCAAAAATATCTGCAAGTGAGCCGGTTGGTCGCGGGCCTTTCGCCCAGACTTGCAAAACCTGCCCCGTTGCTATGAGTGTGGCCGAGCCTTACCCTGGACGCCCACAATGAAGCCTCGCCCGCCAGTCTTGCCCTTGCCCGCCACGGCACGCTCCGCGCCCGCCGCAGAGCCGGCGCGCCCGCTCTCTCCCATCGGTGCCTACCCGAGCATCCGTCTGCGCCGGGCACGCTCCACGAGCTGGTCGCGCCGTCTCGTGGCCGAGAACCGGCTCGGCGTTGAAGATCTCATCTGGCCGCTGTTCGTCATCGAAGGCACGAACAAGCGCGTGCCCATCGCCTCGATGCCCGGCGTCGAGCGCCTCTCGATCGACAACATCGTCGCCAGTGCCGGACAGGCCGCCGAGTTGGGCATCCCGGCGATCGCGCTGTTCCCCAACACCGAGCCGAAACTGCGTTCGGACGATGCACGCGAGGCATTCAATCCCGAGAACCTCGTCTGCCGCGCAACCCGCGCCATCAAGGCCGCGGGAATAGAGATCGGCGTCGTCCTCGACGTGGCCCTCGATCCCTATACGAGCCACGGCCACGACGGTCTGCTGCGCGGCACCGAGATCGCGAACGACGAGACACTGGAAGCCCTCGTCCGCCAATCGATGGTGCAGGCCGAAGCCGGCGCGGACATCCTCGCCCCGTCCGACATGATGGACGGGCGCATCGGCGCCATCCGCACTGCGCTCGAGGAGAGCGGTTACGTCAACACGCTGCTGATGGCGTACGCGGCGAAGTACGCGTCCGCTTTCTATGGTCCGTTCCGCGATGCGGTCGGTTCCTCGGTGACGCTCGCCTCCTCCACGGACAAGCGCGACAAGCGCTCCTACCAGATGGACCCGGCAAACTCCGATGAAGCGCTGCGCGAGGTCGCACTCGATCTCGCCGAAGGCGCCGACCTCGTCATGGTCAAGCCCGGAATGCCTTACCTCGACATCGTGCGCAGGGTTTCCGAGACATTCCGCGTTCCCACCTTCGCCTATCAGGTGTCGGGGGAATACGCGATGCTGCAGGCCGCATCGCAGGCAGGATGGCTCGACGGGGAAGCTGTGATGATGGAAAGCCTGCTCGCCTTCAAGCGCGCCGGCGCCGCCGGCATCCTCACCTATTTTGCGCCGCGCGCGGCCGCGGTGTTGAACGCCGCACGCTGAGCGCTCGGGCTCGTGCTATGTCCCGCGCCGCATCGGCGCGAAGTCGCGCGACCATACCCACAGACAAAGAAGGGCGCGGAAGACGTCGCTTCCGCGCCCATGCTTCTGGCGCCGTCACTTATCGGCTGTTGCCTTCCGGCGTCATCGTCGGAACCGACTGATCCATCCGGTTCGTAGGCGGATGGGGCGTATCGCCCATGTTGCGATTGCCCTTTGCGCTCCCGGCCTCACCCGAGCTCGCACCGCTCGCAGCGGAGCTCTTCACGAGGCCGGTGTTACACGCCTTCATGAACTCGTCTTTCTCGAGGGTGTTATCACCATCCGGGTTCGCCGCTGCGAAATCGGTTACGTATGCAGCCGCCTGCGATTGCGTGATCGGCTTGCCGTCCGGGCTCGCCGAGTTCCACAGTGACGAGCATTCCGCCGCCGACATTTTCATCGTGCCTTGCGGGTCATTTTGCGCATATGCGCCAATCGCCGATGCCGCTGAAAACAGTCCGACGAGCACAATCCGTTTGATGGAAACATCCATAGCCACGCTCTCCTGTGTTGACGTTCGTGCCGGCGTAATGCGCCAGTCTCCCCAGGCAACGCATCGTCGGAAAGGATGTTCCGTGCTTTCCTGCGATGCGCATAACGCCGGGTGTTGAGGAATCCCGTTTCTGCACGCCGCGGGTGAGTGAAGCGCGTGCTCGCCAGGCGCAGCGGCGTGCTCCTCGGGACGCACCTTTGAGGAGCGCTAACATCCATCGTGACCACTTCGTCACGGCAGTCGCTCTTAAAGCACGATCGCCTTTCTTCGCATCGCGATACGGCTCCGGACTGCTTCACGCTTCGGACTGATGAGATCAGAAGCGATCATGGGTCTAGTGGATGAGCTTCACGAGCCGTTGTCCCGCGCGGGACTTCAGCTCGCTCTTCTTCAGCGCGCCCTCATGGTGCCGGTTGGCGGCGATGAACCGCTTCTCGACGAGCGCCTCGTACTCGCTCTGATCGAGCGTGCCGTCGTTGTCAGGATCCGCCTTCTTCAACTCCTTGGCCTTGACCCGTCCGGCGAGCTTCGTTGCATCGAGCTTGCCGCTGTTGTCGGTATCGAGCTTCTTGAACGTGTCGGCACCGGCTGCCTTCGCCTCCGCAAGATCGACCGTACCGTCGTTGTCAGGATCGAGCACCTTCATCAGGGCCGTATCGATCTTCACCTTGGCCGATGCGGGCATGGCGACGAGCGCCGTTGCACCGAGCGCGATCGCAGCCGAGAGCAAAATTCGAGAAATCATCACACAATCTCCAGATCATCTTTTACCGGTCAGGAAGATTGCTTATCGTCCGCGCGTTCTCTCCACTAGGAAACCCCAGCGCAGCAGTATGCATGCCGTCATCGTAGCGACGATGATGCGCAGAAAACTTGAGTGAAAGACGATGGGTTAGCGGCGCACGCGGCGGCGCGGCTGGAAAAAATCTTCCTCCGACGGCGCGTCGCCGCCCGCTTCCGGGGCCGCGCTCTCGCTGCTGCGTTGCGCAACCGAGCCCCGCGGCTTCTGGCAATCGGTCAGCCACACGTCGAACACGGGATGCTCCACCGCATTGAGACCGGGGCTTTCCGCGAACATCCAGCCGGTGAAGATGCGCCTTTCATCGCCATCGAGCTGTATCTCGTCGACTTCGACGAAAGACGTCGTCTTCGGCTGCTCCTCCGGCGGCCGGGAGTAGCACGCACGCGGAGTAACCTTGAGCGCGCCGAACTGCACCGTTGAATTGAGAGGGACCTCGAACTTCGAGGTGCGGGCCGTCACCTTGTCGAGCGCAGAGAAAACGGCGATCGAGTTATCGATGCGGTCGGCGTGGACGGGAGAGCCGATGAGCAACATTGCACCACATAGAAGGAGTGCCGCCCCCCTGTGAGGAACCCGCGCTCCCCGTCCGCACACACGCCCCTGCTCCATGCCGATCTCAACCATCCCTTCAGCGACCGCCTCCGCCATTTTATAGGCAAGCCCGATACTTCCGGTCGCCTCCCTGAGCCGCGAGTTGGGCCGAAGTAGGGAAATTCCGCCGGCGAGACGCTTCATCGTTTCCATTCGAAGCGCGGCCCTGGCACCAGCTTCGGACACGCCTCACGCGTCGGGGCGCCAGGGCTTATAGTCGGCGGTACCCTTAGGACGCTTGCCCTGTCCCAGGATCGAGCCCGGCGGGCGATAGGCGGCGGGCGTTCCCGTCTGATTCATGAGATGCGGACGCTGCCAGGGGCGCGGCTCATAGTTCTGCTGCGAGGGCGGCGTGTCGACCGTGTAGTGCAGCCAGCCAAACCACCCCGCCGGAACCTTCGAAGCCTCGGCAAAATCCCTATAGGTCACCCAGCGGCGCGGACGGCCGAGCGGCCCCACGCCCTTTTTCTGCTCGTAGTACCGGTTGCCGAACTCGTCGGTGCCGACGAGGCGTCCCTGACGCCAGATCGTGAGGCGCGTGCCCCACGTATTGCCGCCCCACCAACAGAGGATCTCGCTGAAAAAGCCCATGTCTCTTGCTCGCTGCTTCGCCTGCACCATCGCCCAGATCGCCCTGCGCAGCAATGGAATCCACCTCTTCCGCCGGGCGCGGCAGATCCGCAACACCCCTAGCTCCTGGAATCGCCCTACGCTGGATTCGCCGGGATGCAGACGACGCATTTTGCTGCACAGGCCCCGAGCGCCCCGTTCTGCGGCGCCAATTTCGCGACGCTGTTCAAGCCCCCACAGGAAATCCACCGGTTCTCCAGCGCTTGTTCGGCTGAAAATCAACATATTGTATGTTGTCTATGCCGATGTGGCGACAACACTACTAGCTGTAGACCTCCGTCACGAATCGAGCGAACTTAGTGGCGGTGCTGAGGCGACGTAGCGGCAATCCCTTCGGAGGGTTGCTTGCCGCTGTCTCCGGCACGGTGTCTGCGTCGGGGCCCAGTTGGCCCGCCCCCTGAAAAACGAAAGTAAACAGCAAGCGCATGAAAGCGCGTGCGGGGGGAGTTCGTGTTGCGTTCCGTCAACTCACCATGCATTCGGGGGACTCTTATGAAGATTACGCGGCGCTTCACCACGGCTGGCACCTCGCCCTACGACCTCATCGAGTTCCGCCGCGCAACGAGCGAGATCAAAAACCCCGACGGCTCGATCGTCTTCCGCCTCGAAGGCTTCATGGTGCCTGCCCAGTGGAGCCAGGTCGCCGCCGACATCCTCGCCCAGAAATATTTCCGCAAGGCCGGCGTCGCCCGTGCCCTGAAGAAGGTCGAGGAGACGCAGATCCCACCCTGGGCATGGCGCTCCGTGCCCGACGAAAAAGCCCTCGCCCAGCTCCCCAAGGAAGAGCGCTACGGCGGTGAAGCGGACGCCCGCCAGGTGTTCGACCGTCTCGCCGGCACGTGGACCTATTGGGGCCTCAAGGGCGGCTACTTCACGACCGAGGAGGACGCGCGCGCCTTCTTCGACGAGATGCGCTACATGCTCGCCATGCAGATGGCGGCGCCGAACAGCCCGCAGTGGTTCAACACCGGTCTGCACTGGGCCTATGGAATCGATGGCCCCGGCCAGGGCCACATGTACGTCGACCACGAGACGGGCGAGCTGACCCTCTCGGCCTCGGCCTACGAGCATCCCCAGCCGCACGCCTGCTTCATCCAGTCCATCGAGGACGATCTCGTCAACGAGAACGGCATCATGGACCTCTGGGTGCGTGAGGCGCGCCTCTTCAAGTATGGCTCCGGCACCGGCTCCAATTTCTCCAAGCTGCGCGGCGCCAATGAAAAGCTGTCCGGCGGCGGCAAGTCGTCGGGCCTGATGAGCTTCCTGAAGATCGGCGACCGCGCTGCGGGCGCCATTAAGTCCGGCGGCACGACGCGCCGCGCGGCGAAGATGGTGGTTGTCGACGTCGACCACCCGGACATCGAGGAATACATCAACTGGAAGGTGAAGGAGGAGCAGAAGGTCGCCGCCCTCGTCACCGGCTCGAAGATCTGCCAGAAGCGGCTGCAGGCCGTGCTGAAAGCGTGCGTCAACTGCGACGCCGACGGCGATGCTTGTTTTGATCCCGCGAAGAACCCGGCTCTGAAGCGCGCCATCCGCGAAGCGCGCCGCGACGAAGTGCCGATGAACTACGTGCACCGCGTGATTCAGTTCGCGCGCCAGGGCTACACCAGCATCGACTTCGCCACCTACGACACCGACTGGGATTCGGAAGCCTATCTCACCGTCTCGGGCCAGAACTCAAACAACTCGGTGCGCGTCACCGACGATTTCCTCCGCCGTGTGGAAGAGGATGGCGATTGGGAGCTGACGCGCCGCCTCAACGGCAAGCCGCACAAGGTGCTGAAGGCGCGCGACCTGTGGGAGCAGATCGGCCACGCCGCGTGGGCATCCGCCGATCCGGGCATCCAGTTCCACACCACCATCAACGACTGGCACACCTGCCCGCAGTCGGGTCCGATCCGGGCATCGAACCCGTGCTCGGAATACATGTTCCTCGACGACACGGCGTGCAACCTCGCCTCCGTCAACCTGATGATGTTCCGCCAGAAGGATGGCTCGTTCAACGTCGACGGCTTCGAGCACGCCTGCCGCCTCTGGACCGTCGTGCTCGAGATCTCGGTGCTGATGGCGCAGTTCCCCTCGCGCCAGATCGCCGAGCTCTCCTATCGCTACCGCACGCTCGGCCTCGGCTTTGCGAACATCGGCGGGCTGCTGATGGCGAGCGGCATCGGCTATGACTCGGCCGAGGGACGAGCGATCTGCGGCGCGATCTCCGCCGTCATGACCGGCGTCGCCTACGCGACCTCAGCTGAGATGGCCCGTGAGCTCGGCCCGTTCGCCGGCTATCATGACAACGCCGCCGACATGCTGCGCGTCATCCGCAACCATCGCCGCGCCGCCTATGGCCATAGAGACGGCTACGAGAGTCTCGCCACGTTCCCGGTGCCGCTCGACCATGACGCATGCCCGGAAGTCTCGCTCATCGAGGCGGCCAAGCGCGCATGGGATCGCGCCCTTTCCCTCGGCAAGAGCCACGGCTTCCGCAACGCGCAGGCAACCGTGATTGCCCCGACGGGCACCATCGGCCTCGTGATGGATTGCGACACCACCGGCATCGAGCCCGACTTCGCCCTCGTAAAGTTCAAGAAGCTCGCGGGCGGCGGCTACTTCAAGATCATCAACCGCGCCGTGCCTGAGGCACTGCGCACGCTTGGCTACCGCGAAAGCGAGATTGCCGAGATCGAGGCCTACGCCGTCGGCCACGGCTCCCTCGCGCAGGCCCCCGCCATCAATCCTTCGACGCTGCGTGCCAAGGGCTTTGACGACGAAGCGCTGGCAAAGGTCGAGGCGAGCCTCGAGAGCGCCTTCGACATCAAGTTCGTCTTCAACAAGTGGACGCTCGGCGAAGCTTTCATCGTCGAGACGCTGAAGATCGACGCCGCGAAGGTGCAGGATCCGGCATTCGACCTGCTCACCGCGCTCGGCTTCTCCAAGAAGGAGATCGAAGCTGCCAACGAGCATGTCTGCGGTGCTATGACCCTCGAAGGCGCGCCGCACCTCAAGACGGAGCATCTGCCGATCTTCGACTGCGCCAATCCGTGCGGCCGCAAGGGCAGGCGCTACCTGTCGGTCGACAGCCACATCCACATGATGGCCGCCTCCCAGCCGTTCATCTCGGGCGCCATCTCCAAGACCATCAACATGCCGAACGAGGCGACGGTCGAGGACTGCAAGGCCGCCTACAAGCTCTCATGGAAGCTGGCGCTGAAGGCCAACGCCCTCTACCGCGATGGCTCCAAGCTCTCCCAGCCGCTCAACGCGCAGGTCCTGGGCGACGACATCGACGAGCAGGAGGATGCCGCCGAGCAGATGCTCGCCGACAAGCCGCAGCTTCAGCGTGCCCTTGCGGCCGCCGAGAAGCTCGCCAAGCGCGTCGCGGAGCTTGAGACCTCGCTCCATGCCGCCAGTGTTCGCGAGCGCGAGCGCATGCCGAACCGCCGCAAGAGCTACACCCAGAAAGCCACGGTCGGCGGCCACAAGGTGTATCTCCACACCGGCGAATACGAAGATGGCCGCCTCGGCGAGATCTTCATCGACATGCACAAGGAAGGTGCCGCCTTCCGCTCGCTGATGAACAACTTCGCCATCGCGATCTCGCTCGGCCTGCAATACGGCGTGCCGCTCGAGGAGTTCGTCGAGGCCTTCACCTTCACGCGCTTCGAGCCGGCGGGCCTCGTCACCGGTAACGAGACGATCAAGAACGCCACCTCGGTGCTGGACTACATCTTCCGCGAGCTCGCCGTTTCCTACCTCGGCCGTCACGATCTGGCGCACGTCGACCCGCGGGAGATCGTCGGCGAGACGGGCCTCGGCTCCTCCGACGAGGAAACCGACGAGACGCTGGCGATGGAGCTGCCCGACAGCGTGTCCCGCGTCGTCTCCAAGGGCTTTACGCGCGGCAACCTGCGGCTCGCCACCTCCGGCGGGCGCGGCCACGGCGAAGGGGCGGGCCACGAAGTGACCGATGTCGTCGCCAGCAGCGGCTATCCCGCGGTCGAGACCGACACCGCGCTCTATCCCATGAGCGATGGCGCGACCGCGCTGAAGGCCGACACCTCCGTCATGTATTCACGCAGGACCGTGACGCGCGCCGAAGTTTCGGTGAAGTCGCGCGACGCCGATCTGAGGGCCGAGGCACGCATCCGCGGCTATGAGGGCGAAGCCTGCCGCGAGTGCGGAAACTTCACCCTGGTGCGCAACGGCACCTGCCTCAAGTGCGACACCTGCGGCGGCACGAGCGGCTGCAGCTGATCGCGATCCAGATTACCGGCGCCGCGCATCTGCGCGGCCGGCAGGCACTATTGTTCGAAGAGCGCGGGCTAAAGCCTGCGCTCTTCACTGCATTTCGACGGACCAGATGTGAGCGCCGCGCCATTGCAGCGGCGGCACACAAGGATCCAGAAGCCACAGGCTGGGGATCAACGGGGGACGAGCGGTGCATCGACAGGGGAATCGCGGCACCATCCCGGCTGAGCATATTGCGCGGGACCTGCAATGACTGACGACACGACCCATCGGCTCGAAGCGCCTGCGAGCGTCTATCTCCTGGCGGAGCACCTCGACGCGGCGCTGGCCGCCGGCGAGGATCTCACGGGCGTGCTGTTCATCTGGTCGGGGCCGCTCCCGCGCGAGCCGGAAGGCATCGCCGAGCTGCGCGCTGGACAGCGCAACGCCATCGAGACCATCCGCACCTTCGAGCTGGCGCTGATCTCCCGCGTGCTCAAGGGGCGTGAATGGGCGGCCGAGGTTGCCGAAAGCGAGGAACGCTTCGCCATGATGGCGCGGCTCTACCTTGCCGGCACCGCGGTGCTGCTCGACGCCGTTGCAGAATGCGCCGACGTCAGCGCCGCTGACTTCGACGCCGGCGACGGTCTCCTCGCCTACGTGCGCAGCCGGGGCATGATCGCGCCCGACGCACCCGTACTGCCGGATACCGCGCCGCTCGTCGCCGGCGAGGATTTCCTCGTGGCACGCCGCATTCCGCTCGGCGCCCTGCTCGATCTCGTTGCGCAGTTCCTCGACACGCTCGAAGCTGAGTATGACCTCTTCTTCAAGTATGACGACGGCGGGTCAGCCTTAGGCGTTCCCGCCGTCTATCTGCGCTGAGCTGGGATTTTCCGCTCCGCCGTCGCTACAGCGGTCGCAGATTGTCAGACATGAGCTGGCCGGCACTGCGACTGGGCGCATATTCGCGCTCGATCGAGTAGGCATAGCGCGAACGGTGCTCGCGATAGCCGCGGCCGCCGCGCTCCTCATAGTAGTCCGCAGTCTGCCGGCGCGAGCGGCGGCGCTCTGACTTTCCAGACTTTGCCGACTTGGAGGACTTCTCCGCCTTATCGGAAGCGCGGCTCTCGGAAGACTTCTTCTTCCTCGCATCCGCCTTTCCGGCATCCCCCTTTTCAGCACCGTCATAGACGGCCGCAGCGAGCTTTGCCTTCGCCTTGTCCTTCTTCGTCACCGACGGCTTCTCCGCAGCGGCGGTGATCGAGGAAGTCTCCGTCACGGACGAGAGCACGACCGGGCCGTCGACGACGCGGTCCTCATCCCACTCCGTCTGGTTCGCGGCATGCTGTGCCCCGAGCGAGCGGGAAGCGGCAACCGTGGCGCGGCTCTGCGTGCGGAAGCCGCCGAATGCGAGCGGCGTTGACGGCGGCACGTAGGCGACCGTCGTCACGCGGCCCATCGCCTGCGGCGCTTCGGCAACGAGAATGCTCCCCGAGCCGATGCTCTGACCGGAGAAGGCATTGGCGGTCGTCACCGGAGCGAAGGGCGACCCCGTCGTCGCCTTGAACGCGAGGACGACGGCCATGCCGCGCTGCGCATCATCGAGGCTTGCGTATTGGCCGATGTCGCCGGCAACCGGATCGTACTCGCGGTTCTTCTTGTAGCGCGCCTCTTCCGGCTCCGGCGCCTTCACGACGCGCATCTTCAGCTTGGCGACGCCACGGCCGGCAAAGCCCAGTTTCTCTGCGGCGGCACGCGACAGATCGAGCGTGCGATTCCCCCAGTAGGGCCCTGCGTTGTTCACGCGCACGACGAGCGCGCGCTTGTTGTCTGGGTTCCAGACGAGCAGCGTCGTGCCGTCCGGGTAGATTGGGCTTGCGGTGTTGTCGGGACGGTCGGGATGGAAGCGTTCGCCCGACGAGGTGAGACCGCACGGATTGAAGCGGTCCTTCTTGCAATCATCGTAGTGCGAGGCGACGACGGCCTGCTCTACGCCAACGAGTGCTTCGGTCTCCGCGATCGTCTTCACGCGGTGGCACTTCTTCACGAAGCAGTAGGTCTTCCCCGGCGTCTTCGCCTCAGCGGGCGAACTGACGGCTGCCGGAATGGCCACCGCGGCGATCGCCAGTGCGACCGGGGCGATGCACACCAGGCGAACGCGCTTCGCCCAGGTGGATGTGCTCCACGCCATTTGCAGAACTCCGTAATTGTTTCGTAATCAGCGACCGCGAGAACAGGGTGCAGAACAGGAGTTCCGCAACCACACCCCCCGGAGCGGTTTGCAGGAAGCAGCAGGAAGCGGAGATAAAGCGGCGAATCACTGCGTAATGCAGCCGCTGCGACGCATCGCCGCTAAGATTCAGATTAATCCACGGGCGCTGAGCACCTGCAGCAACGTCTCCCGCGCCCGTTCCAGCATCGCTGAATCTGTTGAACGCAGAACGAGTTGCGTGGAAACGCGCCCATCCGCGAAGGACGGATAGCTGCCCATTGCAACATCAGGAAATGTTTTTTGATGCGTGGCGAACACGTCAGCAACATCGCCTTCAGGGCGGTAGAGCTGGATCGTGGCGGTAAGCATTTTGGCGCCCGTGCGCAATTTCGCGCTGACATCATCGAGCATCACTTGCATCACATCGGGCACGCCCGCGAGCACGATGACGTTGTCGATCATGAAGCCCGGCGCAACCGAAACGGCGTTGGTGATCAGCGTTGAGCCATGCGGAATGCGCGCCATGCGCATGCGTGCCGGCGTCGGTGTAACACCCCTGCGCGCGAAGTATGCTTCCAGCAGCGCAACCGCGCGCGGATCGTGATCGATGCTGACTCCCAAGGCCTTCGCAACCGCATCGGCGGTGATGTCGTCGTGGGTGGGACCGATGCCGCCCGTCGTGATGAGATAGGTGTGCGTTGCGCGCAGCGCGTTCACCGCAGCGACGATCGCATCCTCATCGTCGGCGACGACACGGACCTCGAGAAGGCGGATGCCGATGCGGGTGAGATGCGCGGCGATATAATTTATGTTTCGATCGGGCGTGCGGCCGGACAGGATCTCATCGCCTATCACCAGCAACGCCGCCGTGACGATATCCTCTCCGCCCAATGCTTCTCTCCGCCGGTATGGGAAGCCTCATCCATAGCATCTTAGGCTTAGTCCATGCGATTCTCCTCCCCCCTCGTCCGCGCGCGCCTCGAACGGCGCTATAAGCGCTTCCTCGCCGATGTCATCCTCGACAGCGGCGCGCACGCGACCGTCGCGTGCCCGAATACCGGCTCGCTGCTCGGCCTGCAGGCGCCCGGGTCGGTCGTGTGGCTGTCCCGCAGCGAAGTGGCGACCCGCAAGTTTCCCCACACCTGGGAGATGATCGAGAACGATCTCGGCAACGGCCCGACGCTCGTCGGCATCAACCCGATGTTTCCGAACCGCCTCGTCGCCGAAGCCCTCGCCAATGACGCCATCGGCGAGCTGACGGGATATGAGACCGTGCGCCCCGAGGTGCGGTACGGCAGTGAAAAGAGCCGCATCGATTTCCTGCTCGCGGATGCCGCCAAGGGCGTCTGCTACGTCGAGATCAAGAATGTGCACTTGATGCGCAACTCCGGTCACGCCGAGTTCCCCGATTGCACCACCGCCCGCGGCGCCAAGCACCTGCGCGAGCTCAGCGCGATGGTGGCACAGGGCCACCGCGCCGTGATGCTCTACCTCATCCAGCGCCAGGACGCGGAGCAGTTCTCCATCTGCGACGACTTCGATCCCGCCTACGCGGAGGCTTTCCATGCCGCCCGCAAGGCCGGTGTCGAGACCCTGGCCTACCGCTGCCGCCTCAGCACCGAGGAAATCGTCATCGACCGGAGCGTGCCCATTGTCGGCTAGCACCCGCCCCCAAAAAAACGCCGCGCCAGGCTGCGCCGACACCAAATCCTTCAGCACAAGTCCCGTTGTGATAAGCTGCCTCTGTAACACCGGGCGCGGCGCAGCGAATATAGGACGGAGCCCCTGACCCCTGAGGCTTCGGACGATGACTGGGACCCCGAAAGGTGGTGGCCTATGCTCACGCGCCGCGCGTTCACGCTCACCAGTTTCGCCGTCGCCGCGGCGGGCTGGCCTATCGCAAGCCCACGCGCCGACGAGGAAGCCGTGTCCATCTCCAAACCAAAATCCGAATACGAGATCGAGCACACTCCCGAAGAGTGGCACCGGATCCTGACACCGGAGCAATTCAATGTGCTGCGCGAGCACGGCACCGAGCGTGCGGGCAGCAGCCCGCTCGACAAGAACTATGCCGCCGGCACCTACGTCTGCGCCGGCTGTGAGCTGCCGTTGTTTTCATCCGAGACGAAGTTCAACAGCGGCACGGGCTGGCCGAGCTTCTATCGCCCGCTGCCGAACGCCGTCGGCGACAGCACCGACAAAAGCTACTTCATGACCCGCACGGAAATCCATTGCCGCCGCTGCGGCGGACACCTCGGCCACGTCTTCAAGGACGGTCCGCCCCCAACCGGCCTGCGCTTTTGCATGAACGGGGTTGCGCTGAAGTTCGTCCCCGCCGGCACCGGCTAGCCGCGCGAATGGGAGCAGCGCCTTGATGCCATCTTTTGAGACCGATGGCTCGCTGATCGCGCGCATGCGCCGCTGGGCCAAGGCTATCAAGCGCGACGTGCATGCGCTCTATCTTTCGGCGCGCGATCCGCGCGTGCCCTGGTACGCAAAGGCGGTCGCGCTCGCCGTGGCCGCCTATGCGTTGTCCCCCATCGACCTCATCCCCGACTTCATCCCCATCCTCGGCTACCTCGACGACATCATTCTCGTGCCCCTAGGCATTCTTCTCGCGGTGCGCCTCATCCCGCCGGAAATTCTCTCCGAGCACCGCGCAACAGCCCTCGACGCGCCGCTCCAGAAAAGCAAAGGCGCTGCCATCGTCATCGTCGCGGTCTGGATCGGGTTGTCGCTCGTCCTCGCGGCTCTCGCCCTGCGCTATCTGGGTCGCGGTCCGATAAGCTGAAGACCATCAGATAAGCCGCCACAAAAAAGAGGGGCATCCTGCGCCGGATGCCCCGCTGCTCTCAGTCGCCGGCGCGCCGCCCGGACGACACCGCATAGCTCTCGGTGCGCATCGGCAGGATCTTGTCGTTGGGCGACGGCTCTATGCCATCCGCCACCTGGTTCGGATCGAATATTCCCCCGTCGCACGTTACCGCCGGTTCGAGACCCGTGATCGAGATCGTTCCGACCTTTACGCTCTTTCGGTCCGCGGGCCATTCGGCGGTCGGGTCGTCGTCCTGATCGCCCGGCTGGCCCAGCACCGCATAAAGATCATAGGCGACGGGTCCCTTCGCGAAACGCTGCTCGAGATCCTGATTGTAGAAATCGGCGCCCTTCGCCTTCGCAGCTTCATCGTCGAGCCCGACGTAGCCGCCGACCGGCTCGGCGCGCCACTTCACCGCCTGTCGTTCCCCCTTCGCATTCGTCAGATAGAATGTGTGCACGCCGAAATAGTCGGCGGTGGCGTAGCTGGCGGGCGTCTGGCGTGCCAGGAGCCATTTCTTCTGACGCGTGGATTCCGGATTGGCCGCGAAATACGCATCGATCTTCGCTTTGTCCTTGCTGCCGACCGCGGTCAGAAGCTCGAGGAACTGATCGGGATTCTTGGCGACGAAAACCGGCGCCGTGATCATCAGAAGATCGCTGTTGCTGCCGTCGGGCAGCTGGAAGTGGAGTGCGATGCCCCGGACATTGTCCTTTTGATTGTCCGGCGCAGCGAGATTGCCGCCGCCGAGCGAATAGCGCCCAACGAGAGGCACCTTGGCGGAAAATTGCGGTGCCTTGCTCAAGGCTGCCGCTTCGGCGGTCGGTGTAAACTCGCCTTTGACACAGATGCCCTTTGCGTGCGAAGCGCGCGCCTTCGCATGCTTTCCGAATATTTTGTTCAGCGCGTCGACGAGCTGCTCGCCCGTGGCCGGCTCGGCGTAGACCGGCGTGCCCAATAGCCCGAGCGCTACCGATCCGGCACCTAGTGCACGAAAAATTCCCATTGATGGCTCCATCGTTCGGCGGCGCCCCAGCGCCCCTCCCCTTGATGTGAGCTATTCGCAACGGCTGGCCTGTTCGTGACAGCGTCGCCGCGACGCTCACGCCGAAAGGCTACGATGGCGTCATTGGTCCGGGTAGTAACATCCGTGTAACCCGAACGGAATCGCATGCGGACATTCCGCGCGGGCAATATCGGAAAGCGATATTGCATCGAGAAGCAGCAGAAATGACATCCCGCGGTGCGCATCGAGCACCACCGATAGGAGAACGCCATCGCCCTCCTCTGTTGCACCGGGACGGGCAATGAACACGGGCTCACCGGGGAAGCACCCACCGGCCGACCACATGCGCTGATGGCCGCTTTCGACATCCACCCGCACGATGCTGTCGAGGAATAGTCCGTCAGGCCGCCGCCCGTTACCCCATACATAGCGATAGGGGCGTCCCGCACCGCGCCCATAGTCGATGCGCGGCAACTCCAGCATGCCGTCGCTGAGCATCGTCATGCGCACCTGACCATCGTCAGCGAGTGGCACCGTGAAGCGCGTTGGCCGGCCGGTTGCCGAAACCGGCTCACCCGCCCGCAGGCGTGACAGATAGAGCTGATCGATGATGCTCGCGTCGTCATAGACGGCGACATCTATGAGGAGATCCTCGCCCGCCTCATAGGCGTTGATGTGATGGAAAGCGAAAGCCGCCTCGGTCGCACGCGAAGCGACATGCCGGCCCGTATCCTTTTCGAACACGTGGAACCGCAGCCCGCGCTCCGGCAGCCAGCGATAGTTGCGAATGAACGGCGACAGATTGAGCATCATCCGCAGCGGATCGACGACGAGCGGAAATTCCGTCAGTACCAGATGGTGCTCCGTCATCGCGAACGAGTGCATGTAGGCCGGCTTGTCGACGTCCATCGTAGCAACGACGCGTTGCGGAGATCCATCGTCGGGGTAGCGAACAGCCGATACTGCGAGCGGCGCGCAAATTCGACCACATAACTAAAGCGGCAGCCGCGCTGCGCATCGTGATGCGGATGGGCGATGGAAACCATGCCGCCCACTTCCTTCGCCATCGGATAGTGTCCGCGCGCGGCAAGCGTCGTCGGATCGAAGCGTACCGGCAGCAGCGTCTCGGTGAGCGCCACCGGCTCACCGCCGAACGTCTCGACGTTGACGTTGCCGTTGTCCGTGAAATGCGGCGAGAACACCGCTGCGACGCGCTGGAAAAGCGTGCGGCAGGGGTCGGTCGCGAATCCGCCGTCCGCGAGCGATCCCTTTTCCATCGACCGGGTGTACGTGTCGGAGCGCAGGAAGCGGTTGCGATAGGACACCGCGCCGTCGGCGAAACTGAAGCGATGCAGCATGGCGAGCCCGTCGAACCAATGGTTCACGCTATTGCCGCCGATGTCGAATTTCGCGGGCCCCGTGCGCAGCAATGTCCCCCTCAGCCAGGTAGGAAATTCGCCCTGCACCTCCAACGACGCCGCATCGACCTCGCTATCGAGCCCGGCAAAGCCGCAAGCGTATGTTGTCCTGTCAGAGCCACCCATCGAGCCATCCTCGCAGGGAAACGCAAAGGAAGGCTCAATCCGTTCCTTCAATTCGAGCTAGACGGAGCTGAGGTGCATAGCCATGAGATGGCCGATCCAGACCGCAACGATGCACACCGTTACCGAGGCGAGAATGTAGGCGCCCGCATGCAGCCACTGGCTTTCCTGCATCAGCACCATCGTCTGCAGGCTGAAGGCGGAAAAGGTCGTATAGCCCCCGCATAGTCCTATGGCGACGAAGGCGCGGATATCGGGATCGACGTCATATCGGCCCTGTGGCCCGGTCAGGGCCACGAAGAAGCCGATGATCAGCGAGCCGATGACGTTAATCAGCAGCGTGCCCCACGGGAACGTCTCGCCAAAAAGGCGGTTTCCCAGGCCGGTGCACCAGAACCGGGCCATTCCGCCCAGGGCGCTTCCCGCCGCAATCCAGAGATAAGTCTGCACGCGCATCTCCCTTCGATAGCTTCAGCCATCCGCACGCGCAGCAAAAGGGCCACCGAAGCGGTGGCCCGAAACACGACCCACCGCTTCAGCGCGCTGCCTTGAGCAGCCGCATGCGGTAGGAGTCATCAGCCCGCAGACATCCGCGAGCGGTTATGGGGAACCCCATCCCCGTACCCATACGCTATGAACTCGATGACCGCAGGTCAAGACGGCCGCGGACCAGCCATGCCCGCAACCGTCTTCCGTGCTCCGCGCTGTCTCTACTCGGCCGCCTGCCGGTGTTCCGCCAGCACCTGGTCGGCAAGGCGGCCCGTGAGTTCGGCAAGGTGGTTGAAGCGCGCCGTGTAGGTGCCGACGCCCGATGTCGCCGACCTCAGATCGACGATGAGATTCGCCATCTCGGAAGCTGGCATCTGTGCCTGCACCACGTCCCAGCCGCTCCAGCCGTCGCGGGCATCGAAGCCCAGGATCTGGCCGCGCCGCTGCGCGATGATCGCGTTGATGCGCGCCGTCGCCTCGCTCGGCACCGCGATCTCCACTGCCATCACCGGCTCCAGCAGAACTGGCGAGCACTTTGGCAGCCCGTCGGTCATGCCGATACGCGCCGCCTGGCGGAACGCCATGTCCGAGGAATCGACCGTGTGATAGGAGCCGTCGAGCAGGGTGACCTGCACGTCCACCACGGGGAAGCCGAGCGGGCCGTGCTGCAGGTAATCCTTCACGCCGATCTCCACCGATGGGATGAACTGCCGCGGAACGACGCCGCCGGTAATCTTGTCGTTGAATGCAAACCCCGCTCCGCGCGGGCGCGGCTCGATCTCCAGCACCACGTCGCCGAACTGGCCATGGCCGCCGGACTGCTTTTTATGCCGCCCGCGCACCTGGGTGCCGGAGCGGATGGTTTCTTTATATGGCACCTGCTGCGGCTGGCGTTCGACGCTTACGCCATACTTGCGCTGCAGCCGCTCCAGGGCGACACGCAAATGCATCTCGCCCTGCCCGAGCAGAAGCATCTGATGCGTGTCGGAGTTCGTCTCGACGCTCAGCGAGGGATCCTCCTCCAGGAGCTTGCCGAGCGCGGTCGTCAGCTTCACCTCGTCTTTGCGGTCCTTCAGGCCGAGGCCGATGGCGAACACGGGCTCCGGCGCGGGAGCACCCTTCACCTGCACCGCTCCGCCCTTCTCCGCACTGATCGTATCGCCGGAGCGAATTCCTTCGAGGCGCCCGAAGGCAACCGTTTCACCGGCCTTTGCCGGCCCTCGCTTGACCGGCTCCTCCCCGCGCAGCGCAAAGACGCCGGCGATCCGCTCGTCGCGGCCCTCGGGTCCCGTCACGACGGTCCCGTCGCCGAACTCACCTGTCAGCACGCGCGCGAGCGAGAGTTTACCGCCGTGCGCCGTATAGAGCGACTTCATAACGTAGGCCGCGGACTTGGCGTTCTCCAGCTTCAGCCGCCGCGCAGTCACCTCGACCGTAGGCGTCTCGTGGCGCAGGGCCTTGAGGAGACGGAAGATGCCGTGGTTGTTGCGCGCCGACCCGAGCAGGACCGGACAGATCAATCCGTCGCGAAACTCCTGCGTCAGATCCTGGAATATCTTGTCGCGCGATGTCGGCACGTCGGTGAGGAGCTGCTCCATCAGCTCGTCGTCGTGGTCGGCAAGCTGTTCCAGCATATGGAAGCGCGCTTCCTTCTCGCGCTCCGAAAGGGTTGCGGGCAGCTCGACGATCTCCGACGGCGCATTGGTGCGATAAACGAAGGCACGTTCCGAAGCGAGATCGACGAACCCCGTCGCAACGCCATTTTCCCAGATCGGGATCTGCCGCAGAACGAGCGGACGCGCACTCGCCGGCTGCAGCATCGGCACCAGCTCCCGCAGCGGGATTGCGGATTCATCGATCTTGTTCAGGAACAGAAGGTGCGGAATGCCCCGATCCTCGAGCTGCTTCAGGATCACTTGCAGCGCGGGAACGCGCCGGGCATCGGCTTCGCACACGACGACCGCGGCATCGCAGGCCGTCAGCGCCAATGCCCCCTCGTGCTGGAATTCGATCGAGCCGGGGCAGTCGAGAAAGGTGAAGTTGTCATCGAGGAAAGACGTGTCGGCAACGTTTAGCGAAACACTCATGCCGTGCTCGCGGGCTTCTGGGCTCGCGTCGCCCACGGACGTCTTATCGTTCACGGTGCCCGCGCGCTGGATAGCGCCGGTACGCGCCAGGATCGCTTCGAGAAGAGTGGTTTTGCCGCTGAGATAGGGCCCGACGAGTGCGATGCAGCGGGAGCGTGAGCTCCCACTTGCTCCCGTCCTGGAAACTTCGGAGTGTGCCATCTGCTTCCTCCTTCGGTTGGAGGCGCACGCACCTGCTTGCGCGCGCGCCCCGCGCCTCAGGAGGAGCGCGACCCAGAAAGACTAGCACCGAATGGAAGATACGGACACGGGGATATCGCTGCGCGACTGACCAGAGCCGCCGCAAGGCGCAAGACGCCGAGGAGGCAGCGTCGCCTGGAATTCGCGGAGGGCGACTATTCGGCTTCGGCGTTGGGCCGCACCGGCGACTTTGGCTCACCTTGGAGCGATCGTAAGGCGCTGCCCCGGGTGATGAAACCTGCGACGGAACGGTGGAACGCGCGCGATACCTCCACGTTGTTCCCGCACAAACAGGAACATCGCTCGGAGGCTTCAATGGCGACATCCACAGTACACCCCAATCACCAACTAATCTCGAGCGAAGATGTCGAGGGCACCGTAGTCTACGGCCTCGGCAGGGAGAAAGTCGGCGAGATCGACCACCTCATGATCGACAAGCTGTCGGGCCGCGTCATCTACGCGGTCATGAGCTTCGGCGGCTTCCTGGGCCTTGGCCACAGCCATTACCCAGTGCCCTGGGGCGCCCTGAAATATGACACCTCGCTCGGCGGTTTCCGAACCACGATCACCGAGGAGCAGCTCCGCGACGCACCGGCGTTCAGCGACGACTGCTGGGGCGATCGCGACTGGGAGACAGTGACCCACCGCCATTACGGCGTGGAGCCCTACTGGAACTCGCCGATGGCTCGCTGATACCGGACGCCTGCCGCGCCCTTGCCGGCAGGCGTTTTCGTGCGAGCCGTGAGACACCCTTCAAATCCAAAGCCGGTGCCACCGAGATGCCACGTATCGAACCCGCAACGCGCCCCTCGAGCAGTCCGCGTGAAAATACGCCCGGCGCCAAAGAGGCCAGGCGCGCCCCTACTTTCTCCGCCGATCGGAAGGGCGAGTCGAGTGCCGGCGCGCTTTCCGACAAAGATAAAAAGCGCGCCGTCGCCGCCAGCTCCGACGGCAGCAACAAGCGCTAGGCCCTGAAATTAGAGAGCTGTGTTCGCGATTCTGAAGCGCTCGCGGCTTCGCGCTTGCGCAAACCTGCGACCCCTCAAATTTGACAGCAAAGGATCATCGGTAAGCCCAGATGAGCAACCCGTTGCGATTGGTCTACGCCCGCCCCGCCCACCAGCCCGCACACGATGATGAAAGCCACGCAGCGTCCCCACCCGCACGCCGGTGGAAGGTGGTGCGACGCGACGATCAACTTGTTCTTGGCCGCTACGCCTCAAAGCAGAAAGCCTGCTCGGCCGCCACGCGCTTCAGCGCCGACGGATGCACCTATGACGTGGTCGAGGATGCAGCGCCTGTCCGGAAGCAAACGCGCCTCGCATCGACGCCCGACGTGCCGAACGCTCCCAATTGAGACCAGCGCGATCGCCTAAGTTGTCGTGCGAAGACGACTGCCTGAATATTGCGACGCACAACTTGCGCAAAGAATTCGTGCTTTCCAATTCGCAATAGCACAATGGAAAATACTTGCTCTGGAACCCAATTGAAGCATTATGAATTAATAAGTTCGCTTGAACCTGTTGATAGCGGACTGGGTCGCCGGTTTTGGCGGTCCGAAGGAAGCGAGGCGTGCGATGGGTATGAAATCCCTGATGTCGGCAGCCCATGCGGCGGGCTATGCCATGGCAGCCGAAGAGATGGCAGCCGAGGAAATCGTCGAGGCGCGGACGGCACGCGTGCCATCGACAGCCCTGGTCGTCCATCAGCCCGTCCAGCGTAGCCTGCTGGCGAGTGCGCACCGCTCGCTGCGCCGTATGTGGGTGCGGGCATGGCTCGCTGATCCGTGGAGCCACCGCGGCGCGGCCGCCTGAGGGCACACACGGCCGGCCACACCTTGGGCCGGCCTCCGATCGCGTGAAATCCAAAAATTGACGATGCCCCGCGCGATGCTGAGATGCTCCGCGCGATGCTGAACCGCATCCGCAAGGGAGAATGCCGGCGTTGACAGTATAGCGCCAACGCGCCGCACCGTATTTCCGTGCTGCCGTGCTCAGGTCGGTTTTCGCGCCCGTTACCCAGCCACGGCCAGCGCGCAGCACCGTTCTCGCCGTTACGCGACGAGCCAGCTCACCAGAAGCGCAAGCAGCGCCACCGCCAGCGCAGCCCGCCAATAGCTGCAGGTCGAGCATGGTGCGCCAGGGGCATCCGCGGGCCCGCCCATTCGGCGGTTCCCTCAGCGCAGGTTCCCGCAGAACCGCTGAATGCGGCGACACGCATCCTCGAGCACGTCCTTCGAGGTCGCATACGATACGCGGAAGGCCGGCGAGGATGCGAACGCGGCGCCATGCACTACGGCAACGCCCTCCTCCTCCAGCAGCGCCGTCGCGAAATCCTCATCGCTCGCGATCACCTTGCCCGAAGCGCTCGTCTTGCCGATCGTGCCGGCACAGCTGGGGTAGACATAGAACGCCCCCTCCGGCTTCGGGCACTTGAGACCCGACGCCTGGTTCAGCATCGACACGACGAGATCGCGCCGCTCGACGAACTTGGCGTTGTTGGCGGCGATGAAATCCTGCGGCCCGTCCAGCGCCTCGACGGCCGCGGCCTGCGTGATCGAGCACGGATTGGACGTCGACTGCGACTGCAGCTTGCGCATGGCGTCAATGAGCTGCACCGGCCCGCCCGCATAGCCAAGTCGCCAGCCGGTCATGCAGTAGGCCTTCGACAGGCCATTGATCGTCAGAGTGCGATCGAAAAGACCCGGCTCGACGGCCGCCACGGTATGAAACTCCAGTCCGTCATAGAGCAGGTGCTCATAGATATCGTCCGTCATGATCCAGACATGCGGATGCTTCAGCAGCACGTCCGTCAGCGCCTTGATCTCATCGCGCGAATAGGCCGCGCCCGTCGGGTTCGACGGCGAGTTGAAGATCAGCCACTTCGTCTTCGGCGTGATCGCCGCTTCGAGCGCGGCGGGCTTCAGCCGGTAGCCGTCCTCGATCGTCGTCGGCACGAACACCGGCTTGGCGTCGGCGAGCATGACGATGTCGGCATAGGAGACCCAGCACGGCGCAGGAATAATCACCTCATCGCCGGGGTTCAGCGTCGCCAGTAGCGCGTTATAGATGACCTGCTTGCCGCCCGTGCCGACGGAAATCTGGTTCGGCTTATAGTCGAGGCCGTTCTCGCGGGCGAACTTGCGGACGATCGCTGCCTTGAGCTCAGGCGTGCCATCGACATCGGTATATTTGGTCCTGCCCTCGGCAAGCGCCTTCACGGCGGCCTGCTTGATGTTGTCCGGCGTGTCGAAGTCCGGCTCGCCGGCAGACAATCCGATCACGTCCCGCCCCGCCGCCTTGAGCTGTCGCGCTTTCGTCGACACCGCGATGGTCGCCGACGGCTGGATGCGGTTCAAACTGTCGGCGATGAAGCCCATTTTCGGAAGCCTTTCGGATGATCGTTCGGGATCGAAACGGCGCGGACACTATCCGTACCCTGCGGTGACTTCAATACGCTGCTCCGCGCCCGAAGCATGCCGTTCGAGTCGCAAAAGTGGATAGAAGCCGTTAGCCGGCCACGCATCCCGTGACAGATGCGCAACATGCGCACCGAGAGCGCATTAATCGAAAGAATACGCTGCTATCGCCACAATGTGACCCCACACCCGCCATGAACACGGGTAGCATCATTCCCATACGGAACAACGCCGGTGGGCTCACCCCGGCAGGGCCAGGAAGGGATCCCTCGCGATGTTCGGGACGGCGCGCCTGAGGTTGATCGCAAGGACAGTCGCCGACGCATGCATCGGCCTCATCCTTTTTGCCGGCTTCGCCGCGGCCGTGGGCCTCTATGAGCACAACATCGACACCACCTACCGCCTGAGCGACCTGCTCCCGGTAAGCGCCAGTGCCGGCGACTTCTTCAAGATCTCCATCGACAACAGCCCCGTCATCGCCGCAGCCGTCGTCGCAACGGCCGTGCCGGTGCCCCAGTCCGCCATTTTCGCCGGGCCGCCTCCCGTCCCGACCGATATGGCGCTCGGGCTGCTGGCCGCCATTTTTTCGGCAATTGTGGCTCTTAACCTTGCGTTTTTCCGCCATCTTCGCCGCGCGTACGCCTCCCCGCGGCGAGGAGCCGTGGAGGAGAGGCCAGGCTCTGCTGGGGGCCCTTGACGGCTTCTCCTCCACTCCTAACATTTCGGTAATGGGGCTACTGTACTCGGCATAGGCTCGAAGCCGGTCTTGCACTAGGCTGATGCCGGGCCAAACAAGCGGGAAACAAACGAAAGCGGAGCTGAACCATGGGCGCAGGCGCTATTCGCAAAAACCTGCCGGTTGCTGTCTTGGTGCTTGCCGCCGCCGGTCTCGGTGCCGCCGCGGTGAGCGTCGGCAACGGCGAAGGTGTCGTAGAGCGCGGTTTCCAGCGCGCCATCGCCGATCTCGATGCCAAGTCGCCCACGCCGGCCAGCAGGCAGCCGGTCGTCGCCGGCACCGAGGAATTCTGGCTCACCCATCTGGTGCGCGATCAGGGCGCCCTCTCCGCCAAGCCGGTCTCGGTGGGCGACCGCATCACCATCTCGTCCAACGGACACGACCGCGTGCTGAATGTCGTCACCATCGACAAGCTCGATAGCCACGTGCTCGCCGTCTCGACCGACCGGCCGACGCCCCTGCTGCTCGTCACCTGCCGGGATGAAGGGAACCCGAGCGCCCGGCCGGTCCGCTTCCTGATCGAGGCCGGTGACGACTTCCCCGCGCTATCGTCCGTGAAGACCGCACGCACCCTTTAAGGCGGCTTCCCTCAATCGCGCCCGCCGCGTGTCCGCCGGTCTATGAAGCTGCATGTATTAAACTCCAGCGCCGCTCGCGAGCCTTTCCGGCTCCGGCTCGCGCTAGGCGGTCTCTATCTATTGACCGCACATGCTGTGGCTGCGCCGCTGCCGGCTTGGTAAGATCGCGCGCCGTACGGACAACTGTCATGCGCGCAGGCTAATGCTGCCGGGGCCGCCGCGCCGAAGGGGGAAGCCCACCGCCATGCGTCTCAACCCGCCGACCATCGCCATCTTTCTCATCTCGCTGACGCTCGCCCTTCTGGCGCTCATCACCAAGCTCGGCTTCGTGGGCGTGCCCCGTTACTTGCCGCACCAGGAGTTCTGGCTGGCGATCACCGCCTATATCACGCTGATGGTCGGCAATCTGGTGCGCGGCGTCTGATCCATCCTCGAAGCGGTGCCTCGACGGATCGGCGCCGCCCTATCCCTTTCAGCCGCTTACCACGGGATCGGCGCCTTATCGCGGAAGTATCCGCCGGTCGGCCCCGTGTCCGGCAGCGTCGCCAGCCATACGGCCGTTTCCGCACCCTGCTCCACCGAGCGGGTCGCGTTGGGGCCGCCCATGTCGGTGCGCACCCAGCCCGGGCACATCGCATTGATCTTGATCGGCGCCGGGCCAAGCTCGGCAGCCGTGATGCGGGTAAGCGCGTTGAGCGCCGCCTTCGACATGCGATAGGCGGGATAGCCGGCGCCCATTTCCGCAAGCTGCCCCGCACCCGAGGAGATGTTCACCACCCGGCCATAGTCGCCCTGCCGCATGATCGGCACCACCGCCTGGATCATCCGCAATGGCCCGATCGCGTTGGTGGCATAGGTCTCCATGGCGACTTCCGCGGAGACATCGAGCACGCTCGCCTCCTCCGCGGTGAAGCCCTCGTGCAGGATACCGGCGTTATTGACTAGCACGTCGATACGCCCGAACAGCCCGACGATCTCCTCCACCGCCGCTTTGATGCTCGCCCCGTCCGTGACGTCCAGAGCCACCACCGGCGGCTCCAGCCCTTCCGAGGCGAGCTTGGCGGCCGCCTCGCGGCCTTTTTCGACGTCGCGCGAGCAGAGCACTGTCATGAGGCCGGCCCGCGACAGCTGCTTGAGGATCTCCAGTCCGATTCCGCGATTGGCGCCCGTGACCACTGCGATACGTGTTTCTGCCATTTCTCCCCTCGAGTGCCGCGGTGCGTTTCTATGTCTGGGATGACCTTAACTGCTTCAGGGACGCCCCGAGAAGATAAAGTATGCACCCAATGCTATGAACGCGAAGCCAATGCCCTGATGTATCCCGAGCGGCTCCTTCAGGTAGAGTGCCGAGAATACGGTGAACACCGTCAACGTGATCACCTCCTGGATCGTTTTCAGCTGTGCCGGCGAGTAGACGGCGCTGCCGTAGCGGTTGGCCGGCACCGCGAAGCAGTATTCGGCGAAGGCGATGAGCCAGGAGACGAAGATCACGAGAAGGAGCGGCTGATCCTTGAAGCGCAGGTGTCCGTACCAGGCGAAGGTCATGAAAACATTGGAGATGCATAGCAGCACGATCGGCGTGACGTAGGCCGACAGCGGGGAAAAGGGCATGGCGCGGGTCTCCGGTGATGCAGCGCCGGACTTAGCCGCGGGCGCAATCGCCTGACAAGGCGCCCGAACGCTTAGCGGTTGCTCCGACGCGGCTAGGATACGCGAGCGCTGTAGAAAAGCCTCCGCCCGATGCCCGCCAGACACAGCCGGGCGCATTCGATTTACGAAATTGCGACAGATATTCTTCCTGCGGATCAAACGCGGACTTCATTTTTTGCCGCTTCAATCGGCACGACCGGGCCGCTCTGGTGACCCGGTCGTCTTCCCCATCAAGGCTCCGGCACTGCCACCGCCGGGGCGCGAAGAGAGGTCGCCCCGCCCCCCGGCGCCTCTCTTTGCATTTCGAGCGCGGTCCTTTCGGTCGTTCCACAGATGCCCTGCAGTTACCCGGCACTTGCGCTGGAGCGCACCGGCTGAGGCGCCAGCCGGAGGAGGGCTGCTGTTTTATGCGCGCCCGCGGTGCGCCGAAGTGTTAGGTTGCTGACGCACCACCACCCGAGTCTCAGGCTGATGCGTCCGAAGCGCGGAGTTTTTTTGCGCGTAAAGGTGCATCGAATCGATTCTTGCTTCACTGGAGGTTAAGCCGCGCGGAGCGATGTTCGGATGTTCTGTGGACGGACCCGCCAAAGTGGTACGGCGGAAGCGACGTGGTGCGAAAGGAAGAGGAAACCGACATGAAGAAGCTGCTGCTCGTGATCGCGCTCACGCTGCCCGCCGTCGTTGCGAGAGCCGAAACCGGCATCATCCAGGTCAAGTCGGACCCCGAGGCACCGGCCGCAGTTACAGAACCCGAGGCAGCCCATTGCGCCGATACGCTCGGCGTCTCGCGCACGGTCGAGCTCGACACCGTCGGCGGCGGCGAATATGGCGACCAGTATCCTCCGAGGCCGCTGCTCGAGAAGGGTGAGGTCATCCTCACCTTCGATGACGGCCCGCATCCGACCGTCACACGCGAGATCCTGGACGCCCTCGCTGCCCAGTGCACCAAGGCGACCTTCTTCTACGTCGGCAGCATGCTCAAGAATTACCCCGACGTTGCCCGCCAGGTGCAGGCCGAGGGCCACACCGTCGGAACCCACACCTACAGCCACCGCAATCTCGGCGCATCCTCCATGGGCCAGGCCGAGCAACAGATCGAAAGCACCTTCAACATCGCCGAGGCGACCCTGCCCGACGGCGTCGCGCCGTTCTTCCGCTTCCCCTATCTCAGCGATCCCAAGCGCGTGCGCGCCTACCTCGCCAAGCGCAACATCGCCACCTTCGGCATCGACGTCGATTCCTGGGACTGGCGCGTACGCACCCCTGAAAAGGTGGTGCAGAACGTCCTCACCGGCCTCGACCGCAAGGGCGGCGGCATCATCCTCTTCCACGACATTCACGAGCGTACCGCCAAGGCGATCCCGACGGTGCTCGCCGAGCTGAAAGCCCGCGGCTACAAAGTCGTGCACGTCGTGCCGAAGGAGCGCCTGGAAACCGTTGCCGCCGTCGAGCCGGCGGCTGCCGCGCCGCGCAAGCGCGTGCATCGCAAGCGTCGCGTGGCGAAGCACTAACGCCGGCGCGTGCTCTATAGAGCCGCTGAAACTCCCTGGGGCCTACGGCGGGACATTCCAGTCTGGCGACGCACCTATTGCGAAAACAGGCGCAGGAATGCCTCGACCTTCGCGCGGTCGTGATATTCCTCCGTACGCACGATGAGCCCGTTTTCCACGCGCATGATCATGCGGAAACGACCGCTGAGAATTTCCCCGCTGCGGCGATGCCGGTACATGAATTCGACCTGGAACCGGACGGCATCGCCATCGGCGCGCATCCCCATCGGCCGGTAGAGCAGATAATCGAACTGCTGGCGCACTTTGCGCAGCGCGGCCTCGATATTCGCCCGCCCAACGGTCTCTCCGCCCGTGGGCAACAGATCGTCCGAGAGGTGGAGCGCGTAAACGGCATCCTCGGCAACGACCGCGATGGCCCTATCGATCTCTCCCGCAACCCATGCCGAGTTGAATCGGCGAACAATATCAATTGGTGCCTTCCCGGCCAGGGCAGGGGGCTTATCCGTGACCATCTCTAATATGTCCCTCCGCGAAAATCCCGGAGCCATCTCGAGCGCCAACAGTATTGCGCCCAGACCCAAAACGGCGTGATCCGCAAACCATACACGGCTTAGGTCCTCCGAGGTCCAGACATATCATGCAAACTACATAGCACCCCCAGGCGGAAAAGGACCGCCGCGTCGTCTTTCGATTGAGAAATGCAGCGAGCCGGAAGCGTATTTGCGCGCGTCGGCCGCGCGGGCAGGCTGCGCAGTCTTCGAAACCGGCTGCGAACGCACCGCTTCCCCCACATCATCGCGATGCAGGCGAGATCGTGCTCTAGGCTTTCGCGCAGCTTGCATTGGCACCGCGTCGCCCCATCGACGTCCGTTCTTCGCGCCGTGCGCCCGCGCCGATGTCCGGAGCGGCAGCATCGAGAGCGGCAGCAGCGCGCCTGCGCGATTCGCTATTGCACAGGCTCAACACCCGCGCGCCAGAACGTCCGGCGCCAAGGCACAGCCGTTTCGCCTGTGATATGATTCACTGCACTGAAGATATCCGAGCCGGGTGTCCCATGGAACGCAGCTGGAGTTGCCTCGATTGCCAGTTCGAGGGCGCCGAGCCTCTATGCCTGAGCGCAGACGGCACATGCGATTTCAAGCGCCTGGCGGACGTGCTGCTCAAGATCGCGACGGCCACCGAGCTCACGGGCAACGGCGAGCGCATGCGCGCCTACGACTGCGTCGACGAGATGGTCCAGACCGCGCCCGAAGCGGCCGTCGCGTTCATCATTGCGGCGCTCGACGAATGCCGTACCGGCGCGCACGTTGCGCTGCTTGGCGCCGGCGCGCTGGAGACGCTGCTCAGGAGCCACGGCGCCAAGGTCATCGGGCCCCTCGAAGAGGCCGCCGGCAAGCACGCCAAGATGCGCTATCTGCTTTCCGCGACGTGGGGAGAAGCCTCGATGATTCCCGGCGTCTGGCAGCGTCTCGTTGCGGCGGTCGCACCGGGCCCCGTCATGGATGCCGATCCCCGCACCCCCGCCGCGGGGATGCACGACCGCGTGCTCGACGGCGAAGCGCTCGCCGCCATGCTCGCAGAGCCCATGCGCGTGGATGCGGCTGCGCAATAGATACGGCGCCGGGGTCGCGCTTTGCGTGCGCTGCGATGGACCGCTAAAAGCCGCCCATGAACAGCGCCGCAGCACCATCCGCCATTTACGTCGATGCCGACGCCTGCCCCGTCAAGGACGAGGCCCTGCGCGTTGCCGAGCGGCACGGCCTCACCCTGCACTTTGTTTCCAATGCATGGATGCGGCTGCCCGAAAGCCCGCTCGTGAAGCGCATTGTCGTCGCCGAGGGACCGGATGCCGCCGACGACTGGATCGCCGAGCACATCGGTCCGCGCGACATCGCCGTCACCGCCGACATTCCCCTCGCGGCCCGTTGCCTGAAGAAGGGCGCGCAGGCGATCGGACCCACCGGCAAACCGTTCACTGAAGCGAGCATCGGCATGGCGCTGGCGATGCGTGAGCTTTCCGCGCACCTGCGCGAGACGGGCGAAAGCAAGGGCTACAACGCCGCCTTCACCCGGCAGGATCGCTCTCGTTTTCTCGAAGCGCTCGAGCTTGCCGTCCGCCGGGCGCTGAACGCAAACGGCTAGGCATTGTTCTGCCGCTTGTCCGCGCCGCAGGGTTGGCCGATCAGCGGCACTTGGCGATCAGGCTCCCTGCAACCATCCCTTCATATCGAAGACGCGGAGCATCATCGGCGGGCGTAGACGGGGATGGAGTATTCCGCGGAGAAGCCGCCGAGTCCCGGGGCGCTGATGACGAGGGCATCCGATGGGTTGGCCGCCGCCAGGTCGCGTCCGATCCGCAGCATCCACCGGATCCCCGCGCCATCGGCATCGATCGCGTATGGCGGTTGATCCTCGGGGAGCGGAACATCGATTGGAATGATCACATCGCCGTTCTTCATGCGCGTCATGCGATCCCTTTCCAGGGGCCAGCGATGCGCCCAAAGCGGCGTACGGATCATCTTTTTCGAGCGCCCGCCCTTCGGGGCCGGGATCCACACAACGCTCACCCGCTCGCATGCCACCTCCGCCTCGAGGTGCGCATCGTCACGAATCCGCGCGCTGACGCTGCCGCGGAAGCGATCCCCGAGATAGCCGGGCAATGAATCGATGTGCAGCGTCGATGCACCGTAGCGAAACCACCTGACTGTCGTGGCGATGGCCGCTGCGAGCCCAAGTATTCCCGCCGCCACGAGAAAGACGATCAGAAGACACTGCAGCCACGATTGCCCCACCGCGGCGGCGATCGTCTGTAGATTGAAGTCCCAGAGAAAGCCGCAGAAAACCCACCATCCAATTGTCCAAACCCACAGGAAGATGCAGGTGCTCGCCCCGGAGCGGTCCACGACCTTACGTTCTGCCCAGGCGTCATCCAGCAGCCACGGCGCGCCCGGGTTCTGCTCGAGCTTCTTCGCCAGCTGTGCCCGACGCGCAGCGCCGACCGCGAAGAACGAATAGTAGTGCCAGAACCCCGCCGCCGCGAGGCCGGCCCCGAGGGAGAAAATCAGGATAGCGGCGGGCAGATCGAGCTTGCCCTGACGATAGCTGGTGATCAGGGCGACCTGCGTGACGATGCCGAGCACGATCGCGAGCCCCGCCCCGATGTGCACCAGAGCGGGATTCGGTGGCCCGACGTCTTGCGCCTGTACCTCCTTCAGCAACTCACGGGAGACTGCCGACGCGCCGGCGTCTTGCCCACGCCTATCTTCTGCAAGCCGCCTATAGCTTGTCCCGACGAAGCCCAGCGTCCGGCGCCAATCGCGCAGCGCTCTCGCCACCGCTAGCACATCCATCCCAATCTCCGTCCGGTCAGCAGCCACGCGAAGGCGCGCTCACGGGCGGCGACCGGCTGCTATCGAGCGCGCGGCCGACGTCGTCTTGCAGCACCCAGCACGTTCCAAGCTTTACGGCGGATCGGTGGGAAACGCACGTTACGGCGGGAACAGTCCCGGCGAGAAACAGCGTTCTCCCGCCGCCTTGGCGAACCGCCGGCATGGAGAAAACGCTGCGGTCCGTTACGTCTTCGGACGATCCGCAAACGAAATCCGCGTCGCGCCGATGATGGCGCCCGGCCTCTCTGCCGTGCCAGCCTGCAGCAGCACCACGATGCCATCGTACTGCGCGAAGTCCTGGGCGAGGAGCCGCGCCTTGATCGGCACACCGCTCCAGGTATCGACGGGGATGATGTCGCGCACGAGGTTCGCGTAGTGCAGGCTCCTGCCGCCGCGCATGGGCACGGTGTGATCCTTCATGAACGGCAGCACCGTGATGATCCCGCTCTTCGCGTTGGCGGAGCCCACCCCGCCAACCGACAGATTGATGTGCTTGCCCTCGGCCTTCGCCTCCACCGGCACCGAAATCACGTTCATCGTCTGCGCGATGCCGTCGCGGATCTCGCGGGCGTCCGAGCCCTGGGCCTCGGCCGCACCGTTGATCATCGCCTGCGGCGTATAGAGCACGTCCGAATTGCGGCGCTCCGCGTAGGCTGCCTGCCGGTCCGAGAACACCGGCTTGGAGAGCGTATCCTTGCGGCCCGGCCGATCGAACGAATCGACCGGCATGACGAGCGTGATGAGATCGGGCTGCTGGGCCAGCTTCGTGAACAGCGCATCCGCCGGTGGGCAGGAGGAGCAGAACGGGCTGGTGAACAGCTCGAGCACTGCCCGGGGCGCGGCCTGGGCGCTTCCCGCGATCAGCGCAGGCACCGTGGCGAGCGCAGCGGCCGCAGCGGCTAATATCTTCCAACGCATATGAAATCCTCGCTACCTTGCATAGGCAGTGTTCGCCCTAAAACGCGGCACCGATGGGGCAGCCTGATCCTGGACCGTTAACGGGCCGTGCCATCGGCGGGCGGATTTTCTCTGCGCAGGGCGCGCTTAGCCCCCCGCTTGAGCGGGAGGGCGACCAGCGCCATATTCCGCCCATGTCTCCTCCCCCCAAGGATCCAGATCGCATCCCCAAGCCGCGCCCCTCGCGCGTCAGGTCGGGCAAGCCCACGGCCCCGCCGCCCGAAACCGCGGCCGGGACGCCGCAGGTGCGCGCGCGCGGAAAAGCTGAGCGCAGGTCCGTCGAGGCTGCGCCCGCACGGGAGCCCGATACGCCGGGTATGGGCGAGGCGCCGCAGTCCACCTACGACACGCTGCGCGCGATCGCCTTCCCTGCCGCGCCTGCCAGAGAGGAAGCCGCCGGCCGCCCGTCCTACGATGGCGAAGCCGAGCGTAAGCCTCTGCCCGCCCTGCGCCAGCAGGGGCCGCGGCCGCCGTTCGGCGGCGAAGCCCTCGGCCAATACCTCGATGCGCTGCTCGCGAAGCCGGAGCAGCGGTCCGAGCGGGCCCGTGAGATCCTGCTCAGCCAGCCGATGCTGGCGGAGCATCCGCTCGTCTCCGGCGATCAGCCAGCGTTCACGCCCCACCGGCCGCCACGCCCGGACAAGTCCGAAGGCGGCGTGCCCTTCAAGATCGTCTCCGAGTATGAGCCCAAGGGCGACCAGCCGACCGCCATCGCCGAGCTCGTCGAAGGCGTGAACCGCCACGAGCGCAGCCAGGTGCTGCTCGGCGTCACCGGTTCGGGCAAAACCTTCACCATGGCGCAGGTGATCGAGCGCACCCAGCGCCCCGCGCTCATCCTCGCCCCGAACAAGACGCTGGCCGCGCAGCTCTATGGAGAGTTCAAGAGCTTCTTCCCGGACAATGCCGTCGAGTACTTCGTCTCGTACTACGACTACTACCAGCCGGAAGCGTACGTGCCGCGCACCGACACCTACATCGAGAAGGAATCCTCGATAAACGAGCAGATCGACCGCATGCGCCATGCCGCAACGCGCGCCCTGCTCGAACGCGACGACGTGATCATCGTCGCATCCGTTTCGTGCATCTACGGTATCGGCTCGGTCGAGACCTACACCGCCATGACCTTCACCGTTCAGGTGGGGGAGCGGCTGCCCCGCGACCAGCTCATCGCGGACCTCGTCGCCCTGCACTACCGGCGCAACGACGCCAACTTCGTGCGCGGCTCCTTCCGCGTGCGCGGCGATACCGTCGAGCTGTTCCCGGCCCACTTGGAGGACCGCGCCTGGCGTATCTCGCTGTTCGGCGACGACGTGGAGAGCATCGTCGAGTTTGATCCGCTCACCGGGCAGAAGTCCGACGAGCTGTCGCTCGTGAAGATCTATTCGAACTCCCACTACGTGACGCCGAAGCCGACGCTGCAGCAGGCCATCAAATCCATCAAGACGGAGCTCAAGCAACGCCTCGACGAGCTCTACGCCAACGGCAAGCTGCTGGAGGCCCAGCGCCTGGAGCAGCGCACGCTGTTCGACATGGAGATGATGGAAGCGACGGGCTCGTGCGCGGGCATCGAGAATTATTCGCGCTACCTCACCGGCCGCAAGCCCGGCGATCCCCCGCCCACGCTGTTCGAATATCTGCCCGATAACGCCCTCGTCTTCATCGACGAAAGCCACGTCACCGTACCGCAGATCGGCGCCATGTTCCGCGGCGACTACCGGCGCAAGGCGACACTCGCCGAATACGGATTCCGCCTGCCCTCGTGCATGGACAATCGCCCGCTCCGCTTCGAGGAATGGGACGCCATGCGTCCGCAGACTGCGTTCGTCTCCGCGACGCCCGGCGGCTGGGAAATGGAGGAAACCGGCGGCGCCTTCGTCGAGCAGGTGATCCGCCCGACCGGCCTCACCGATCCGGAAGTCATCATCCGCCCGGCGAAATCCCAGGTCGACGACCTTCTCTACGACGCGCGCGAGACGGCCAAGCGTGGCTACCGCACCCTCGTCACGACGCTCACCAAGCGCATGGCCGAGGACCTCACCGAATACATGCACGAGGCCGGCATCCGCGTGCGCTACATGCACTCCGACATCGAGACGCTGGAACGCATCGAGATCATCCGCGACCTGCGCCTCGGCGCCTTCGACGTGCTCATCGGCATCAACCTTCTGCGCGAGGGCCTCGACATCCCCGAATGCGGGCTCGTCGCCATCCTGGATGCCGACAAGGAAGGCTTCCTGCGCTCCGAAACCTCGCTCATCCAGACCATCGGCCGCGCCGCGCGTAACGTCGACGGCCGCGTCATCCTCTATGCCGACGCCATGACCGGATCGATGGAGCGCGCCATCGCCGAGACCGACCGGCGTCGCGAGAAGCAGGTTGCCTACAACGTCGCCCACGGCATCACGCCGGAAAGCGTGAAGAAGAACATCGCCGACGTGCTCGCCTCCGTTTACGAGCAGGACCACGTCACCGTGGACGTCGGCCTGGCGGATGCGCCCACCGTGGGCCACAACCTCGCGGCCGTCATCGAGGACATGGAGCGGCGCATGCACGAGG
>JBIQJE010000043.1:0-3441 GCA_044507625.1 Hyphomicrobiaceae bacterium
GCCCAGTTGGCGCCGCGCGCATCCAGCTTCCCGTACTTCGCGTCGTCCATCGCCAGGGTCCTCGCCTCATGCCGCCCCCCGCGGCATCATCGGCTTTTATCCCAAGCCGCGCGCACGCGACAACCGCGGATTCGTTTCGCCGTCGCCCGACTGGCGATGCGGCGCGTGTCCCCGCAAAGGCTGGAGCATCCTGTTGGGCGGATAGTTTACCGACTGGCGGCCAACGATGCTGGCACTGCGTGAACCGGCTCAACCGGGCGTTCTTTTAGGCAGCGACGACTTCCACCGACACCTTGGCAATACTATAAAGTGTTACCGCGCCGCCCGTCGCCTGTGCGGGGTCGAATAACGCGAGGTTGATGCCATCGCTGACCGAGCTGCGGTAGACGACGCCATCAAAGCCGCTCTTCTTGATGAACTCGCATAGATACTGGCTCGGAATATAATCGATCGCCGCGCCCGCCGGCTGAACCGGTCGCGTTAGTTCCTCGCCTAGGCGCTCGAGGAACGGCAGGTCGGCGCGCAGCTGGCCGATCTCGCTCGCGTCGGTCAGGATGAAGGGAGATACCAGCTTGCGCGGATTGCGAAGGTCCACGGCCTTAATCTCGGGGATCGTGAAATCCGCAACGCAAGCAATCTCGCCGGTATGCGGCCTGATCTCGGCCGCGGCCGTCTCGGGGAGCGACCCCAGATAGAGGTAGGGGATGCCCGCCGGGTTGGCCCGGCCATGTGACGAGCGTCGCTTATGCGGTGCACCCATCTGGTCAATCGGGAAGACCTCATCCCCGGTGCGAATACGCGCGCGATACCATTGTCGGGGCAATGGCGGCGCCAGCAGCATGTCGAGGAGCTGGCGGAGACGATCCAGATCGATGGCGACGTCAAGAAACCAGCGATTAGCATACATCATTTCGTCTCGCAGCTTATCCCACCGCGCAAGGCCTTCGCTGATATAGCTCGCCGATGGGGCGAAGCTGCGCCGGACGGTTTCACCATCATCGAGAATTTCGCTGAGTAGCTCTTTGGCGTGGGCGACGTCCATGCGCTGATGGCTGAAGAGCTGCCAATCATCCTTCATCCATTCGACTAGGGACTTCCCATCCTTGTTCGGCTCATAGACATTGACCAGCAGCTCGAAATAGTTCGCGAGCTTGCCGGGCTCGACGAGCTGCGTGTCGACGGTCCCGCAGAAATTGCATGTCCCATGGCCGGGATTGAGTGAGGGGAAGAGCTGATCGCGCAGGCCGCGGTCGTCAAAGCATTCCGGACAGCAGAACCGCTGTGCCACAGCACTCAACCAAAATAGTGGGCGAGCGTCTCGATGTGGTGCTTCATCGAGAGCTTTTTGACGTAGCCGAGGCCGGGGAAATGGCCCTTGGCGTGGAGGTCGCGGAACTCTTGGATCGCTTCCGTTTCCAGAATGTTGGAGGTGCCGCTATTCAGTTTCGCGATCAGCTTCGCCAGGGCCTGAGCGAACTTGCCGGCGGGGTCAGTCGGCGTGTCCTTCGTGTCCGAGACGAAGTGATAGATGTACATGACATCGTCCTTGCTGGGATCGATGAAGGTCAGGTGGATCGCGACAGCGTAGGCCGGGCCGCCGCCCTCGCTATAGACGTCGCCGACAATCAGAAAATCGCCGAAACCCGCCATACCGAGATCATCATAGGTGACATGGAGATCGGAAAATTCCTCCATGGGAGTATAGTCGGCATTGCGCTGGCGCTTGAACCCGTCGCGTATCAGGACGCGCCTGCTTTGGTCGAAATGTTTCCGGTAGAGCAGCTTTGCATGGTCCTCCACAAAAACGTTAGTGAGGCTCGACATGCTATCCTCCAGCTCGGCCGCCAGCGCCTTGGGCGCGGTGAAGCCAGCGTGGACCAGCATGGGATGATGATCGGCGTGATGGCTGTAGCAGGCAATCGCTTCGTCGACGGTCATGTCGCTGCGGAGCAGGATACCGGCGGCAATGTTGTCGGTGCCGATAAAGCCTTCTTGAAGCAATCCGGTGATGCTCGTCCCATCGTCTTGATGGTCCCCATGATAGGGGTTCACGATAACGATCGCGTGCCCGCCCGCGGCACACACCGCGCTTAAGGTCTTCTTGAGGCCGCCGAGCGCCTCGCGCACCGGCTCGATCACGGGCACGAAGTTCTTCTCGGCGAGCAGCGATGCCATCTCGCGGACCGTGATGAGTTCGAACTGTTTTCCTCGGAAATATGGATAGTACATGCGCCGATCAGCTCCAGGCCATGGCCACGTGCAGCGGGGTCGCGATGGCGTCGATCAATCTCGGATGGTCAGCACGGCGCACCGATACCGACAGCGCCGCAGCTTGCAGGGACTCCGGCAGGCGATCGACGAGGTCGCCGAGCGGTGCGAGGTCGCGCGTACGCTTGAGCGTCCGCACCATCTCGACATGGAGCACAGCCGGGTCGAGCGCGGCAAAAAGGCCGCGCATCTTGGCGTAGCGCTGCGTATTGGGAACCTGCGGCACCGTCACGTCCATCGACCGCAAGATTGCGGCCGCTTCTGGGGTGCGCAGCGATTCAAAGACGGTCACCGGGCAGATGCGTGCCGGGCAGTCAATCGCTTCGCGTACCGTCGTGATTCGGTAGCGCTTGGAGAGGCACATCACCCCGACGTCATCCGGGACCGTTGCCAGCACGCCCTCCACATGACCCTTGCTCGCGACTACGTACACTTTGGCGAAGACGCGCTTGTAGTTGTCGACCTGATTGGCGAGGCGCGCGAGTGAATCCCGCTCCGACTTGATCTCGTAGACGGTTGCGGTGCCGTTGAGGATGACGAGGTCTGCCTTGCAGCTGCCGGCACGAAACTCATTGAGCATGGAGGCCGTGCGGAGCGAGTGCCTTCCCATCAGCACCTTATGGCTGATCGCCGCGCGATAGATGTATTCGTCGCGATGCCCCGCGACCTTCAAAATGTTGAACGCTGAGTCGAAGGTGTCGCCGACAGTCACGCGCGCGTCGCTGCGCGCGATCAGATCGGTCTGCTCGATCAACCGGCGAAATAACCCGGACCGGCCTTTCTTCGCCATCTCACGGAAAACGGTGGCGGAGAACAGGCGCGTCAAAGCTGACAATTGCGCTGCGCTGTAGATGTCCGTTCCCCTGTCAGTGCCGCACATTACATCACGCCGGCAGCGCCTTTTTTAGCTGAGAACGTTCCGACACGGAATCGGGAAGTTGCCGGCTGCGGGACGAGGAGCAAGCGTAGGGCGGACTGGTGGAGCGTAATCCGCCAGCCCACGCGTTCGCCAACCGCCCCGGCGCAATACGCCTTCGGCCATTTCGACTGTATCCACCCACTCACTTTATCCCCGTCCCTCATCCCCGTCGTACACTCCGGCCGTCCCTTCCTGCCGAGGGCGGCGTCCTGGTACCGGCGCCGGTCGTCGCGGGAGGTGACCGGCGCCCGCGC